>NZ_JBAOJR010000003.1:318452-854170 GCF_037083525.1 Chryseobacterium sp. CCNWLW53
TTATAAACTGCGAGTTTTTTACTTTCCGGATCCGAAATATTTCCCATTGTAGGTCCCATATCAATGACATTATGGGGGGTGGTTGTATTAATGCCTAACTGAAAAAAATTAGTCTTATACTTTTTAAGTATCATAGCCGGAGCCTGATCAGATATTGTTCCGGCATGAAACTGAAGGACTGAAGGACTGACTCCTAAACCATAAAAATCATTTCCATCCGCACTGTTATAAACTGCGAGTTTTTTACTTTCCGGATCCGAAATATTTCCCATTGTAGGTCCCATATCAATGACATTATGGGGATTGGTTGTATTAACACCCAATTGATAAAAATCAGTCCGGTATTTTTTTAATATCATGGCTGGTAAAGTGTTAGCAGGTGCAGAATTGACATGAAACTGCAGGAAGCCCGGGCTTACCCCTAGTCCATAAAAATCTGTACCATCTGTATTATCATAAATGGCCAATTTTTTACCTGACCTATCAGTTACACTGCTGCCAATTTTAGTGCCCAGATCAAGTGTACTATGGGGTTTGTCTGTTAAAATACCCACTTGGGAATACATACATACTGGCAGTACTAGTGCAACTGCCAAAATCGAAATTTTGTTTTTCATTTGTAAGGAATTGTTTTTTTATTATTGTGTTTTTAGAATCATTAGATTTTATCCATTCTCAATCATATTGGGTGAGATACAAATTTGAGTGATTGGACCGCTTATTCAAAAAACACACCTATTACTTGGGTGTTACATTGATTTAATGGGTTGAAATTCAATAGGAAGTAATCTGAATTCTATCCAAGCAGGTAAAGAAAATAGTTTCCATATCCAGTCTTGTTGACTGGAAAATATAGAAATGTGTTGAAAGTTGATACTGTTAAGATTTAAACACACATATAGACACCTATTAAGACTTTATCTCAAAGGGATAGCTAAATAAAGAAGACTGATATTATTGAATATTGGTAAGAGTCAATAAATATATTATTGATTATTCATATTTTTCATCCAGATGTAGATATCTTCTTCAGAAGAAATATTTAGCTTCTTTCTCAGCCTGTTTTTTCTGGTTTGTATGGATTGTGGCTGAACAAATGTATAAGTTGCTATGTCTTTAGAAGAAAAATTTAAAAACAGTAAAGCGCAAAATTTTAACTCACTATTTTGCAATTGTGGTTCTATTTGTAATAATTTTGGGAAAAAGTTAGGATAAACTTCCTGAAATCTTGTGAGAAATTCAGGGTCGTTATTTTTTGCAAGTCGTACCACCTCCTCAAAAGCAAGATTTAGTTGTTGATTTAACGCTTGGGTTTCCTGCTCTTTTACCCTCAAAATTTTATTTTTTTTACGCATTCTTTTTATAACCAATAAAATAAAAATAAGAATACCAAAAGCTCCAATCCATATAATATAGATCAGAAGCTTACTCTTGGTTTTTATTTCATTTTCTTTTTGGGTAACTAATTCTTTTACTGTATTTTCAATAGCGGGTTGTTTGGCATTGGCCAGGCTATCTTTAATAGATGTATATTTTTGAAAATATTTTTCCGCAGAGTCTTTATCACCCGTTTTCTTATACACATTGGAGGCTGCATTATATAACCATTGAACCTGGGTAATATTCTTAAGATTTTGTGCTAATGGGATTGCTTTTTGGTAATTGGAAATAGCTGAATCGTACTCTTTTTTATGCTCATGGATCAGACCTTTTACTTTATATAGCTGGAAGTTATAATTTCCGGGAATTTTTTTTGCATTGCCTTCAAGTGATTTAAGTTTTATTTCAGCCGAATCAATTTTATTTTCATAAACATCGATTTCAATTAACACTAAGGAATAGATCAATATATTTACTTTTGATTCATACGTTACCTTTCTATTATTCCGTAAAATAGCAAGTCCTTTCTTTAAATATAATCTGGAAGAATCCAGTTTGTTCTGATCCTTATAAACTATCCCCATTTCAATATATGCCGCCGACTTAAAGTATCTTGAGGTATCGATCGGGATTTCATCTGATAATGCGACAACGTCTTTAAATGAAGTAATAGCTTCCTGATAAAGCCCCATATTATAATAATTAAAGCCTAAATATCTTTTAATTAATATTTGAAATTCCGGATTATTGTCTGCGTATTTTTCATTCCTTGCCAGTTTAAGATATTCTAATCCCTTTTTATAATCTTTTGCATATGAATAACTGCCGGCAAGATGTAAATAGCCTAACGCAATTCCTTTAGAATGGTTTATCCGTTTGGATTCCTTCAGTAAGAGCAGGTTTTTTTTTACATATTCATCAAATTTTCCTTCTTTACGTAAGGTTTCAACCTTATTATACTCCGCATCAATATACTGAGGGGTAATTTTTTGTTGAGCAAATATAAATAACGGGAAAAAGAAAATAAAAAGTTTCATCATTTTAAATGTTTTTATGTATTTGTTTTATTAGTGTGTTGTTTCATTTAAAATAAATTTATAAATGTAAAATTAAATATAAAATGATTATTTATTTGATTTATTCTTAATGTTTTCATTCTTTCTTAATTGTTTGGCTAATTCATAGTCTTCAATGTCAAGGTATGGTCTTTTAATAGAGCATTCATTTTTTGTCCGGCAATGTTATAGATTTAAGAATATGAATGATTAAAATAGGGTATTACATAGGTGTTACATATTGCACATACCTGTTGTTTTCCGTGATCTTTATTTGCTGCAAGACATGAATGAGATGATCCGAAAAGCAGAATGTTTGTATTATAAGGGTCTGAAAAATAATATTTTGTATGGTTTGTAGCTAAAAATAAAAGACGTCATATATAAGTAAAGTCTGGTTTTTTGTTTCCCTTATTTTAATCATGTAAAATTGCAAATCCATCGAGCCTGACTGATAGAATAAGATCCAGGTTCATCTCACCAGATAAAGTGGTACAACACTTTAAAGTATAAGTGAATCCATCAAAATCAAAAGTATAGTATTAATTTAATGCCTCCACTTATCAATTTTTATTCACAAATGGAGGCTTTCATTTAACTTAAAAATATGGGACCAGATCTTAAAGAGATATATGTCGGGCAATTAATCAGGCAGAGAGTTTTAGAATGTAACATAAGTGTGAAAAGGATCTGTAATTTTTTTAAATGCCCTGAAGAGGATATTGAAAAAATGTACGAAAAACAATCGTTAGAAGCAGATATATTATTAAAGTGGAGTAAGTTATTAGAGTATGATTTTTTCAGGCTGTACTCGCAGCATCTTATTTTTTATTCGCCCCAGGCGTCTATGGAGTACAATAGCGGTGTTACACAACTTCCATCTTTCAGAAAAAATATTTATACAAAAGAGATCATTGAATTTATTCTCGATCTTGTAGTTGCCGGAGAAAAATCCAAAGCACAGATAATAAGAGAATATAAAATTCCAAAAACTACTCTTTACAAATGGCTTAGCAAATATGGTAATTCTAAAAAGTTATGAAAAATATGAATGATGCCCCTGATTATAAAAAGATTTATACTGATATTTTGGATAGAAAATATCCAGATAAAATATCTGCATGTCAAGTAATATTAAACAAGAAAATGCTTTCCACCTTAGATATTATAACACTGAATAAAATAATATTTGGAGAGCAGGATAAAGAAGCGGTCATTTTCAATCAAAAGCTTCGTTCTTACTGTGAACAAACGGTAAAGGAAATTATTGACTATCAAAAAGAATATAAACTCAACAATACCCAAGTCGCTATAAAATTTAAATTAAGCCGTAATAGTATTGCAAAATGGAAGAAAAAATATCATGTACTTTAATATGAGCAATGTTTTAATATATACCTCTGGAAACTTGTCTGTAAGAAAAACAGGAGTGAATTTTTTTTGAAATTTACTTCTTATAAATAAGCATGTTGACCGGAAAAGAAAAACCACTTGAAAATCAAGTGGTTTTTCTTTTGGATGTAGACCCACAGGGATTCGAACCCCGACTGACGGTACCAAAAACCGGAGTGCTACCGTTACACTATAGGTCTGCTTTATTTTTGGTGGTGCAAATCTACAATTTTTTTCTTTACACACAAATAAGTGTTCGGAAAAAATTCAATGAATTAAGTCTTATTTTTACCTGATCTTGTTTTTTGTGCTGTAGTTTTAAGCCCGATTTCAGTTGATTTTGAAATAAGTTTAAAAGAATAATAAAAGGTTGGAAACTAAAAACAAAAACCACCCTTAAAAAGGATGGTTTGTAGACCCACAGGGATTCGAACCCCGACTGACGGTACCAAAAACCGGAGTGCTACCGTTACACTATAGGTCTGTTTTATTTTGGTGAGGCAAATTTACAGCTTTTTTGTTTAGATACAAGAATTTTTTAAAGTTTTTTTTAAATTTACAACACTTTTTATCTACCCTAATCATGCTGATAGACTTCAATAATCTCAATATTAATAATTTATCCTTTCAAACAGATTTCGAACATAAAATCAAAAAATTTTTGGACGAATGGTTTTCTGATGGATCTACTGTAAAGGTTCAGACCTCAGGCTCTACCGGAACACCAAAAATTTTTGAAATCGAAAAAGAGAAAATGCTGAACTCTGCTGTAATGACTTGTAATTTCTTAGGCTTGAAAGAAGGAGATAAAGCGCTGTTATGCCTACCGGTTGAATATATTTCAGGTAAAATGATGGTAGTCCGTTCTATCGAAAGAAAATTAAAACTGATTGTTTCAGATCCATCCTTGAAACCAGTTGAGCATTTAAGTGAAGAAATTGATTTCTGTGCAATGACTCCCGTTCAGGTAGAAAACTCGCTGGATAAAATCCATTTGATCAAAAATCTGATCATCGGTGGCGCAGCTGTTTCCGAATCATTAAAAAGAAAGATAGCCCAAAATAAAAGAGTAGAAAGTATCCGTATTTTTGAAACCTATGGAATGTCTGAAACGCTTTCCCATATTGCTTTAAAGCAGCTTATGCCGGAACCGCAAGATTATTTTACGGCTTTCGAAAATGTATCTGTCAGCATAGATGAAAGAGGCTGTCTGAAAATCTATGCACCCAATGTTAACGCTGAAGTACTACAGACTAATGATTTAGTTGAAATTAAAAATGGCAAACAGTTTAAGTTCCTGGGACGTTTAGACAATGTCATTAATTCCGGAGGGGCGAAAATTTTTCCTGAAATACTGGAAACATTGGTAAAAAAAGAAATCCCCAATGAAGCTGTTTTTATAGGTCTGAAAGATGAAAGCCTGGGCCAGAAGCTGATATTGGTGATAGAAGGATCAGAGTCAGTGGGTCTTATTGAAAAGATTGCCGGAATATCTTTTGAAAAAAGCTTTCACAAACCCAAAGAGATCATTTTTATCGAAGATATTCCACGAACACCGAACGGAAAAGTGAATCGGATAGAGCTGAATAGAATAATAGCCGAAAGATTATAAATTTTTGCCCGTTATTTGATGTACTTTAATTCCTGATTCCTGACTCTTGAATCAAGACCTTTAAAATAAAAAACATGAAAGACTTTTCGAAAGAACTCAGCTTTAAAACGTCCCGGAGCAGCGGAGCGGGAGGGCAGAACGTAAATAAGGTGGAAACTTCAGTGACCGTTCTCTGGCTCGTTGCCGGGTCTGAATTCTTTAATGAGAATCAGAAGGAACTAATCCTTACTAAACTGAAAAACAGAATCAATGCAGACGGATATCTGTTTCTGACTGTTTCTGAAAGCAGAACCCAGCTGATGAACAAGAATAAAGCAATTGAAAAAATGATTGAACTCGTCAATAAAGCTTTAATTGTTCCCAAGAAAAGACTGGCAACAAAACCTTCAAAAGGGCAAAAGCAGAAGCGCCTGGATACCAAAAAGAAAATTTCTGAAAAAAAGGAGAACAGGAAATTTAAGTTTTAGATTTTAAATAAAAGGGTAGAGTAAAAAAGTAGTTTCTTTCACGAGTCAAAATTTTTAAGTATCTTAGGGTATTATTAATAATTTTAAGTATGGCAGCAATTATTTCTTTATCCTCAGCGGACCGTTTTTCAGGTCTTTTGCTGTCGTTGCTGTATTTACATAGAGATTCTTTTCTTAAAAGTTCTAAGGACTTTATCAATTAAGCCCTGTCAGGATTCAGGACAGGGAAAATATTCCGATAAACTTTACGTATTATTTTTGCAGTTTTCTACAGGAAAAAGCTGTCTGCTATCCTGCATTGGATCATGGAATGACTGTATTTATTACCTTAAAAAATATAAAAAATGTCCAATCATATTATTGTAACCACCGGAATTTATGATGCTATAAAAGATACGCTCAGAAGAAAAAAAGTAAGCATGCCGGAGGAAAAAAGACTTGCTGAAGAATTGAGAAAAGCTAAACAGGTACTGAGAAGAGAGCTTCCTGCCGATGTAGTGACGGTTAACAGGAAAGTGACAATTAAAGATCATACTCAGAATTTTGAACACGAATATATTTTCGTGGCTTCTTCAAAAGCTAAGCCGGTAAAAAACAAGTATTCCATTTTATCAGATATTGCGCTTGCTACAGTTGGATATAGAGTGGGAGATATCATCGACTGGCCTTTTAAAGATGGTGAAAGAAAAATTGAGATCTTAAAAGTAGAATCTTGTCACGGGTAATTCCTGTGTATCTATATTTGTTAGATGAAAGTACAGCTTCACGGCTGTACTTTTTCATGGGAAGCCTTATGGATAAAGCTATTTTTATCATTTGTTAAAAAAGAATGGTCAGGCAAGAGTTTCTTTAAGTACTCATGTTGCATTCCGTTTTTAAGTTTTATCTTTGCAAAAATTAAAAAAATGAGCAAACCGATTTCTGAATTTATAGAGAAATATTACCTGCACTTCAATGCGGCTGCATTGGTAGATGCATCTAAGGGGTATGTTGCACATCTTAAAGATGGCGGAAAAATGATGATCACTTTGGCAGGTGCAATGTCTACTGCTGAATTGGGGAAAATCCTTGCAGAAATGATCCGTCAGGGAAAAGTTGATTTTATTTCTTGTACAGGAGCCAACCTTGAAGAAGATTTGATGAACCTTGTGGCGCACTCTCACTACGAAAGAGTTCCGCATTACAGAGATTTAACGGCGCAGGATGAGTGGGATCTATTAGAAAGAGGATTAAACAGAGTTACAGATACATGTATCCCTGAAGAAGAAGCCTTCAGAAGACTTCAAAAGCATATCGTGGAGATCTGGAAAGATGCAGAAGCTAAGGGCGAACGTTATTTTCCACACGAATTCATGTATAAAATGATCCTTTCAGGGGTTCTTGAGCAGTATTACGAAATTCCGAGAGAAAACTCATGGATGATTGCTGCGGCTGAGAAAAACCTTCCAATCGTAGTTCCGGGATGGGAAGATTCTACCATGGGTAACATCTTTGCTTCTTACTGCATCAAAGGTGAGCTTACAGCAACCACTATGAAATCAGGAATCGAATATATGACCTATCTTGCTGACTGGTATACTAAAAATTCAGCCGGAAAAGGAGTTGGGTTCTTCCAGATCGGAGGAGGTATTGCAGGAGATTTCCCAATCTGTGTGGTGCCGATGTTGTATCAGGATATGGAAATGCATGACATTCCTTTCTGGTCTTATTTCTGCCAGATTTCGGATTCCACAACGTCTTACGGTTCGTATTCAGGAGCAGTTCCGAATGAGAAAATCACTTGGGGTAAACTGGATATCACGACACCGAAATTTATCGTTGAAAGTGATGCTACGATCTGTGCACCATTAATGTTCTCTTATATCCTGGAAAATTAAGAATAAATTTCTTTTAAAATACAAACGCTTCAATTCATTTTGAAGCGTTTTTTATTTCCCGTTCGTCATTGCGAGCGAAGCGAAGCAATCTCACTTAAAAATGAAGTTTGAACTTATTCTTAAAGTCTTATCTAATTTTAATGTTTCAAAATAAACCATTAAAAAAAAGTTTAGAAATTAAGATCATTAAGAGATTGCTTCGCTACCGCTCGCAATGACTTACTTGGAGATCAGTCAAGAGAATTCACCAGCACAAAGTATCGGTAGGCCAGAATTCCTTTCTCTATTTTACTCAGTTTGTTCGGATCTTTATTGCTCAACTTTGGGAGCAACTTTTTATTGACTGCATTCAGCAGCCGGAAAAATGATTTTTTCATATCTTTATATTTACAATCAGACATCATTGAATGTTTGAGAATTCAAAAATGATGCAGAAAGATGTTTAAAGTTTATTTAGACTCTATTTTTCATAACGATAAAGCAGGTTACTTGATTATGGATGAAATTTTTAAACAACAGATCTACGAGATTACAAGGCTTATTCCAAAAGGAAGAGTTTCTTCTTATGGTGCCATAGCTAAGGCAGTAGGTTATCCTAATCATTCCCGTCATGTAGGGAAGGCGATGGGAGGATGCCCGGAAGATGTCCCGGCACATCGTGTCATATCCAGCTCAGGCGTATTATCTGTTCCCGAGTTTCAAAAGAGACTGGAAGCAGAAGGCATTACCGTTGAGAATTTAAGAATAAAAGATTTTAAAAAGCTATTCTGGAATCCACTTGAAGAAATTTAGGATTAAATTCTACAGTCTGTTAAGAATTTACAGTTCAGACACCTGTTTTTAATTGTAGATATTAAAGGACTTCGGTTCATAACTGAAATAGGACTTATAATAAATTTAGTTTCCGGCGGCAGAGCCGCCGGAAACTAAAAAACGGCCATTCAATGTTTCAATTGCCAAAAGTCGTATTATTCCCCTTCTTTGAAAGACTGGATTTTTGCCTGTAAAAAGATGGTATAATTAAAAATATTCATAATAAAAAAGCCTTGAATACTTTTGAATAGGCAAGGCTTTTAAATTTATATGTGAAAAACAGGCTGATTTTTAAAACAACAACCTTATTTTCTTCCTTTCGGTGTTCTTAATTCTTCTTTTAATTTTTCATTTTCCTCTTTCAGCAAGGCAATATAATCCTGCAGGTTCTGAATAATAGAAGTTGAAATATTATGAAACTGAGTGATCACTCCTGATGATGATGAAGATTGATCATTGTATACAGGATGATTATTATTGATCACAACTTTTGCTTCTTCATCCTCATAAATATCTTCTACTGAAACATCCAAAAAACGGGCAATCTTTTCCCATTCATCCCTTACGATCTTTACATCACCACTTTCCTTCCTGCTGTAGTTGGATACATCAGTCGCGATAATATCAGCTATCTGCTGTTGAGTATAGCCTTTTTGTTTTCTGATAACGCGTAATTTTTCTTTTTGCATATCCTACATTTTATACAAAAATGGAAAAAAAGCACAATGTGTACAATAAAAAAGAGAAAAAATATGCATTGAACAGTAGGATTTAAACAAAAATGCTGGAAAAGTTCAGAATATCAAGTTAGTCAGGGGTTTTACTTTAAACCATTAAGGCTATTATTAAAATTTTATGTTACTTTCTTTTAACTAAATGAGATTGATTCACTTTTGTCTGAAATGACAAGAGTTTACAATTTTATCGAATGAAATCTTTTCACCTTAAACAGTTTTAACTTTGCTTTAGCCCAATCTTTGATTAAATAATTTCACGAAATCTGTACATAAAAAAAACTGTTCCCCATTGGAGAACAGCCTTATTCATTTCTGTATTATTTTATTATTTTTCCAACTGCTTATAGCTTCTCTGGATAAAATCTGTCAGGTCTTTTCCTTTCAGCAGGTTCTGTGAAAGTTTGGCCAGATCAAGAGCATATTTAATAAGCGTTTCCTTTTCCTCAGGATTTTCTGTCTTTAAAATTTGGTTCGAAAGCTCACTGTTAGAATTCACCACAAGATTATACATCTCTGGGAAGCCTCCCATTCCGAACATACCGCCTCCTCCGGTTGCCTGCATTTCCTTCATTCTTCTCATGAATTCCGGTTGCGTGATTGTAAACGGAGCATCATTGCTGTCTAGATCTTCAAGCTGAACAGTAAATTTAGCATCCTTTACAGCCTCTTCTACATCTTTCTTTAAAGTTTCTTTTTCAGTTTCATTTAATTTGGAAATAACCGGCTCATCTTTTTTGATGAGGTTATTGATGTGATCTGCATCCACTCTTGCAAATGAGATCTTTTCTTTTGAAGTTTCCAGTTTCTGAATAACATGGGAGATCACAGGTGAGTCTAATAACAGAACGTCATAACCTTTATCGTTAGCTGCCTGAATATAGCTGTGCTGCTCATCAGCATTCGTTGCATAAAGGATTACCGTATTGCCGTCTTTATCCGTATGGGCAGGCTGGATTTTTTCAATTAATTCATTCCACAGGAAATATTTTCCGTCTGTGGTAGGATATAGTGTAAATTTATCTGCCTTTTCTGCGAATTTATCTTCCGTGATAATTCCGTATTCGATCACGATTTTAATATCGTTCCATTTTTGCTCATAATCTTCACGGTTTTCGTTGATCAGGGAAGACATTTTATCGGCAACCTTCTTAGTGATGTAAGACGAGATTTTCTTCACTGCACCATCAGCCTGAAGGTAAGAACGCGAAACATTCAACGGAATATCCGGAGAATCAATCACTCCTCTTAAAAGCATTAAGAAGTCAGGAACAATACCTTTTACTTCATCCGTTACGAACACCTGGTTCTGATACAACTGGATTTTATCCTTGTCGATATTTAAATTATTGCTCAGTTTCGGGAAAAATAAAATTCCTGTAAGATTGAAAGGATAATCAACGTTCAGGTGGATATTGAATAAAGGCTCCTCAAACTGCATTGGATACAGTTCGTGGTAGAACTTCATATAGTCTTCATTCGTCAGCTCGCTTGGTGCAATAGTCCATGCCGGGGTTGGATTGTTGATGATATTATCTACTTCTTCGGTTTCTGCAACAGCATCTCCCGGAGCATCCTCAGGTAATGGAAGAGTATGTGTCCTTGTCCCGAATTTAATTGGAACAGGCATGAATTTATTGTATTTTGATAGCAATTCACGGATTTTAGCTTCTTCTAAAAATTCCGTAGAATCTTCTGCAATATGGAGAATGATCTCAGTTCCTCTGTCAGTTTTATCAGTAGTTTCCTCAAGGGTAAATTCCGGGCTTCCGTCGCAGATCCATCTTACAGCAGAACCGTCTTTATAAGATTTTGTAAGGATCTCCACTTTTTCTGCCACCATAAATGCGGAATAAAAACCAAGGCCGAAATGTCCTATGATTCCTGAATCTTTTGCACTATCCTTATACTTTTCCAGGAATTCTTCGGCACCGGAAAAAGCAACCTGATTGATGTATTTTTCAACCTCTTCACCAGTCATACCAATTCCCTGGTCGATAATACGTAAAGTTTTCTGTTCCTTATCGATCTTAACTTCAATCTTCGGATTTCCGTATTCAACCTTTGCTTCCCCGATGCTTGTCAGGTGCTTTAATTTTAAAGTGGCATCAGTTGCATTGGAGATCAGCTCTCTCAGGAATATTTCGTGGTCACTGTAAAGAAACTTTTTAATAAGTGGGAAAATGTTTTCCACAGATACATTAATATTTCCTTTAGTCATAATAATTTTTGTTTTTTAATTTTCTATGTAAGCCTCAAAAAAAATACCATGAAAAAGAATGTGACAGAATGACATTGATTTGTGAAAAATTACTTTAAAATCTGAAGATTTAGCAACAAGAATTTATAATGACTTATTAATTCTCCTTTGTTTCCTAAACTGAAAGACAGAACCTATAATAAACAGTACAAAAAGACCAAGAAGTGTCTGTCCGATGATTGCATCCGTAGGTGCTTTAGCTAACGGGTGTCCGAGCGGAACACGCGTAAAAGTCTCATTAACGGTAGGAACCAGCGATAAGAAAAAACTGAAGGAAAGAAGAAAGGTCTCAATAAAACGGGCTTTGTTGTTTCCTGCTCTTGTTCTATGAAGAAAATAAGCCGCCACTATTAAAATGACAATGAAAAGGGCAAAAATATGTCCCGGGTTAAATCCTCCATGTTTAGATAATCCCAAAGCGGTGAGTGAAGTGATCAGTGTAAGATAAAAATAAATTTTTCCGGCGGAGGAGCTCAGATCAATTTTTCCTTTTTTTATAAAATCTGTAACAGCTGCTACAATAGCAATAATACCTATCACGGTATGAAAAATTCCCAAATACGATAGTCCCATAATTAATTTTTTTGAATGTTGAATTACTGTTGACAAAATTGCAACAGAAACAGAAAAGAGATTTTGTAAATAAGCTCAATTATCTGTCTGTTTGGTTCAAAAAACTTTATAAAATATGTGGAAAGTCGGTTTTGATAAAAAAGTTTAATCCTCCTTATTTACCTTCGAGCGGTAATTTGTGGGAGAAGTATTGTATTTGTCATGAAAGCTTTTGGTAAAATTGGCTAAGTCATTAAATCCGCATTCAAAAGCAATATTGGATACACGTTCATTGGAAATCAGTAATAATTCAGCAGCTCTTTCCAGTCTTTTGGTTTTAATGTAACTGGCGGGAGAATTATTATACAACTTTTTAAACTCTCTCTTAAAAGAAGAAATGCTTAAATTGGTTTTATGGGCCAATTCTTCAATACTTACCGGTGAAAATAAGTTGTTTTCTATAATTTGCTTGAACGTATAAGATGTGGGTGAGAAAAGCTGGGATAATATGGCCTGTATGGTTTCTGCCTCTTGTGTCTGTGACAATAGAAGAATGATTTCCTTTAGTTTCAGGATCAGGATCTCTTCATTGATCAAAGCCGGATTTTCAAAATAGAAAAGCAGGCCTTCAATATATTTATGAATCAGGAAATCATTGTTGATTTTTCCACTCAACTGGTTGGTTGCTTTGTTGCCTGGCTGGAGTAGGACAGGAAGCTCTCTTTCGTAAATTTTCTTTAATATATCCGGATGGAAGGTTACAATCACAACTTCGCCCTTGCTGTCAGCATTTGAATTATGGATATGATTTCCGGAATTGATACAGTTGAGTAATAACGAATGTCTGGTAGGAATATCGGTATGAATATCATTAAACTGATATTGTATCTCACCTGTCAGCATATATAAAAAGCAGGCCTGCTCAGCAACCGGGAAAGTAAATTCAAAAGGAGATATTACATCTACTTTCTGAATGAATGTCTTCCCGAACAGATCAATTTTTTTATAATCAGTAATCATTTATTTCAATGTGTTTTGGCAGGCGTATAAAGTTAAAAAGAAAAACGATCTGAATTTCAGACCGTTTTCTATTAATTATTTCTTGTTTTTCAATTCTTCCTTGATCTTGTTTTCCAATTCTTCAGCAAGCTCAGGATTGTCTTTTAAAACATCCTTCACCGCATCACGCCCCTGACCAAGCTTTGTCTCCTCATAGCTGAACCAAGAACCGCTTTTCTTTACAATTCCCTGTTCTACAGCCTGATCAAGAATTTCTCCTGTTTTGGAAACTCCCTCACCGTACATAATATCGAATTCAGCCTGCTTGAAAGGAGGTGCTACTTTATTTTTTACGATCTTCACTTTTACACGGCTTCCGATAGCTTCATCGCCATTTTTAATAGGCGCACTTGCTTTTCTGATATCTACTCTTACGGAAGCGTAGAATTTCAATGCATTACCCCCAGTAGTGGTTTCAGGATTTCCAAACATCACACCGATTTTTTCTCTCAACTGGTTGATGAAAATTACGGTACATTTCGTTCTTGAAATGGTAGCCGTCAGTTTTCTCAATGCCTGAGACATCAATCTTGCATGAAGCCCCATTTTAGAATCTCCCATTTCCCCTTCAATTTCCGCTTTTGGAGTAAGGGCTGCTACAGAGTCAATAACCACAATGTCAATCGCTCCCGAACGGATCAGGTTATCAGCGATTTCCAGAGCCTGCTCACCGTTGTCTGGCTGAGAAATGATTAAATTTTCAAGATCAATTCCTAGTTTCCCTGCATAACCTCTGTCAAAAGCGTGCTCTGCATCAATAAATGCGGCAATTCCCCCTGCTTTTTGAGCTTCTGCAATAGCATGAAGCGTTAAAGTTGTTTTACCGGAAGATTCAGGTCCGTAGATCTCAATGATTCTTCCTCTTGGATATCCACCTACTCCAAGAGCGATGTCTAATCCCAAAGATCCGGAAGGAATAACTTCAATGGTAGTATCAATCGTACTGTCACCTAATGTCATTACAGTTCCTTTTCCGTATGTTTTATCTAGCTTGTCAAGCACTAATGCAAGTGCTTTTTTCTTATCGTCTATGTTGCTCATCTGTTGTTAAAATAATTGTTCAAAATTACGGAATTTTAATGTCAAAAACTAATATTATTTAGTGTGAAAAACTGTTTTTAGCGTTAAATAATAATAATTTTTTGAGACTGATGTTATTCATTACGAATGGAATGCAGAGTTTTATGATTCAAAACATAAAAATATTTTTTTTCCGTTTAATGTACTTGCAGTTCAGTATTCTTTTAATGAAAATTTGAATTTTTAGTAACTCTAAGATAGTCTTCCAGCACTTTCATCTGATCTTTATTTCCTTTTTTTATTCTTGTGTCCCGGCTTATCAGGTTATCATAAATTTTGTTGATGATCATTTTGGTTTTAGGAAACATTTTCCGGTTGGAAATCTCAGGGATCTGCAGTCTTTTACATACCTCATCATCAAGTAGAAACCACGTGCAGCAAATATGCAGGTATCTCAGATTTTTCCTTTGAAATTTGAATTTTAAGATTGGATTTTCCAGAGATTCATTCAGTAAAGAATGAGCCAGCAAAATAGAATCTTTATCTGATGGCGGCTGTACAGAAGTCCACAGATAAAAATATTCTGTTGCCTGTTTTTTACTGTCGGGAAGAAGCTGCTCAGGAATTCCAAGTAAGTATCCGACATATTTCCACAAATGAAAAATTCCTTTTTCCTCTTCTTCCGAAAAAGTATTTCCAAGTTTTTGAAGGCTATGGAGAAAAACAAGACTAAACCCTATATAAGTAGCCATCATATCCCATGAATTGATCGGTTTGCCCCAATTTTCAGTATCCCATTGCTTATAATGTTTCTTTATCGAAAGTCTTGCGTAAGAATGGATCAGGCGGGTCTTAATAGCAAATTCATAGCCCTTCGCATGAATTTCAAGTGCATCATACCGTGTTGCGTTGACCCAAAAGTCCAGCGTTTCTGAAAGACGTTTTACAGCACCTTTTTTCAACGCCTCTGTGGCTGTGAGAGGCTTATTAAGATAGGCATAATCATAACCGCCAATCAGGCAGTAATCTCTTAACGAGATGAGCGAGTCAATGTTGCCTCTCATACAGAGTTCTGCGCCGCTTTTTAGCAGGTTGAAATCAAGCCAGTCGGGAATCTTCTGGGTTTGGCTGAAAAGTTTTTTTACGCTTTCAGGAACGTCGTCCGTTTCGGAGACTCCATTTCGTATATAGCCTTCAATTTCTCTTGAGGCTTCATGAAATTTTTTGGTAAAATAAACATCTTTTACCACTTCATCTCCCACCTCATCCACATGATAAAAATAGCGTGAAAACCTTTCAAAGTTCCTAAAACTCACTTCAGCTCCTGAAAAGTCGATGAGTTGTTTTCCGTTTCCCTTTTCCCAGAAATGCTTGAAGTGAGGCGAATCTTTAAAACGCGGCTGTATAATCATGTTTTCCATTACTATAAAAATACAAGTTTTACACCGAAATTTCCTGGTGAGATTTGTCAGTCCTTATTAAAAGTTGAAGATATTAAATAAGCCCTCTTTCAAAAGCCTTTTTTACAAGTTCTTTGCTGTTTCTGGAATCTGTTTTTCGTAAAATATTTTTTCTGTGTGTACGGACTGTATGTTCAGACAAGATTAGTGCCTGGGCTATTTCGGGTCCGGAATAGCCTTTGGTGATAAAGGCAAGAATCTCCATTTCTCTTTTCGTTAAATGCTCAGAAAAATTCTCCGGTTTCGAAAAGGAATCCAGCTTCACCTGGTGAAAATCATTTCTGGGACCTATCCCCGAAACCAAAACGGTATAAGGATTTTCTTTTGTAATATGATGAATGTTGGTGTGAATGTTTATAGCCTGCACAGGAATTCCGGTTTCATCCTCCAGGGTGATAATGGACTGATGATGGAACAACTCATAATTCCCTTCTGCTGTTTTCATTCTGAAACAATAGCTGCCCTTAATGTAGAGTTGATGCTCCAGACCGATCTCTGTCATTTTGTTAATAAGGACCTGTTCGGCTTTCATTACAAATTCTATATCATCAGGATGGGTAAGGTCAATAACATCTTTCAAATTTTCCGGGTATGATGAAAGACCATGAAGCTTCAGAATGTTCTCATGATGGTGAGAAAGTGTACTGTTTGTAAGATTCAGTGCATAATAATAAAATTCTCCTATAGCAAACATTTCACTAATGATGCGCTCTATAGGTGGTTTATCCAGGATCTTCCTGTCTCTTCTGACGCCGGGGTATGTATTCCAGACTTCTATGAGAGGATGTTTTTTTTCTGAGCTTTCCATGAATAATTAGTTTTAGCTAAAATAACTAAAATACTTACAAAATACCACAAAAGGGGGATTTTTTTACACTGATAAAATGCTAAACTTTGTACTAGCTAATAACCATGGCGGCTCAATTTTTTTGTTCCGTTTTGTTTTATGATTTATTTTTTTCCATAATTTATTTTAATTAGGAAAATAGTAAGTCTCGGAGCATTAAATTTTATACACTGTTTATTCGAAGTTAATTAATGAATGTTATAAAAACAGTTTACTCTTTTCTTTTTAGTTGTTTGAAAATGATAAACTAATAGCCTCTCGTTGCTGGAGAGGCTTTTTCTTTTGTAATATATTCCATCAAACATTGCTCTTTTTGATACTCAAAATCACCCGAACGGGTAATTTACTTGTATTCATGGAATTTTAAACTTTGTAGAAAACTAATAGCCATGAAAACTTATTTATTAAAAATTCTTGCTTTTGTAATTTTTATGCCCTCAATTTTTTTTGCACAAATAAAAGTCGAAGTAAGAAAGGAAATTGGAGAGAACAGTAAAAAGGAAATCAATAGAACGATTACTATTGATCTGTCCGTTGAAATCGACAGCGTGGAAATGCTCGTTGAAAAAGGGAATTATAAATTATATATACCATCCTCGCAGCTGAAAAGTCTGGTCATTAGAAAGAAAGCTATTGAGTATGAACCATTGAAAATGGAGAGAAAGCAAAAAGACAGTACTAAAAGCCTGCATGGTGAAAGTGACGTAATTACAGAATTGGTTTTTAGAAGCAACACTCAGTATATTCTTTATGTTGGGGTAACAGGGGAAGAGAAAATAAGGAAGTATATTATAAAAAGTGAATCTGACTGGAAATGGACGACTTCCTTCGGAGCAAATGCTGTTTTTCTCACAAGCCGCTCAAGATTTACTTCTGTAAATAATGTAGTAGCAGAAAACAAGGATGGGAAAATGATGGATCTTACGCCTAGCATTATGTTTACCTTTATGAATAACCAGCGAAATTTTTCTCCCGGATTTATAGGTGGTTTAGGCTTTGATTTTGAAGAGTTGTCTGTTTTTGCCGGTGGTGCGCTGGGAATTGGACAAAATATTATTCTGACAGCAGGTATTGCCGTGCACAAGCAAAACCGTCCTAATACAGATTATACAGTGGGACAGGCAATCGACACCTCAGTGACATCGGATAATCTGAATAAAATGCAGTACAGAGTGAATCCTTTTGTAGGAATATCTTTTAGGTTTGATAAAAATCCATTTGTAGCCAAGTAATAATTTGATAAAGTCATAAAAACAAAAAAACCTTCCCATCGGGAAGGTTTTCATTATTTATTGCTAATTGCTCATTATTTATGATAAAGAAGCAGCGTGTACAAGCATATCTACCAACTTGTTAGAATAACCCATTTCGTTATCATACCATGAAACAAGTTTTACAAAGTTTGGAGAAAGCATGATACCGGCATCTTTATCGAAGATAGAAGTTCTCTTATCTCCTACGAAGTCCTGAGAAACTACTGCATCTTCAGTGTATCCTAAGATTCCTTTCAATTCACCTTCAGAAGCAGCTTTAATTACTGAACAGATTTCTTCATAAGAAGCAGCTTTTTCAATTCTCACTGTTAAATCTACTACAGAAACGTCAACAGTTGGTACTCTGAAAGACATACCTGTTAATTTTCCGTTTAATGAAGGGATTACTTTTCCTACCGCTTTAGCAGCACCTGTAGAAGAAGGGATAATGTTGTTAAGAGCAGCTCTACCACCTCTCCAGTCTTTCATTGAAGGACCGTCAACTGTTTTCTGAGTTGCCGTTGTAGCGTGTACCGTAGTCATAAGACCTTCAACGATCCCGAAGTTATCGTGGATTACTTTAGCTAAAGGAGCTAAACAGTTGGTAGTACAAGACGCGTTAGATAAAATTTTGATATCGTCAGTAAGTTCTTTGTGGTTCACACCCATTACGAACATCGGAGTGTCGTCTTTAGATGGAGCAGAAAGGATTACTTTTTTAGCACCGGCATTAATGTGAGCCTGAGCAGAGTCCTTAGATAAGAAAAGACCTGTAGATTCTACGATATAGTCTGCACCGATCTCATTCCATTTTAGGTTGTTAGGATCTTTCTCAGCAGTTACTCTGATTCTTTTTCCGTTTACTACAAGATCATTTCCTTCTACAGAAACTTCTCCCGGGAAGATACCGTGTACAGAATCATATTTTAACATGTAAGCCATGTATTCTGCGTTGATTAGGTCATTGATTCCTACTACTTCAATGTTATCTCTTTCAGTCATTGCTCTGAAAACAAGACGTCCAATTCTACCAAAACCGTTGATACCTACTTTGATTGTTGACATAATAGTTTGTTTTAGATTATAAAAAAATAATTAGATTGCTAAAATTTCAGAAATCAGTAAAAGATCTTTATTGATTTCATTATGTTTTTTAATGGCTTCTTCGATCGGTGTGTACACCATATCGTTGGAACGCATTCCGGCCATTACATTTGTTTTTCCTTCCATGAGTCCCACTACGGCACCATAACCCAGCCTGCTTGCCAGAACCCTGTCTGCACAGCTTGGAGAACCACCTCTCTGGATATGTCCTAAGATGGTTACACGGATATCGTAATCAGGGAATTCCTCTTTGGTCTGTTTAGAAAGCTCGTAGATATTCCCAAGCTTTTCACCTTCCGCTACTACTACAATGCTTGATGCTTTTCCTGTTTTTTCAGCTTTTCTGAAATTGGCAAAAAGATCTTCCATGCTATCTTTCTTCTCAGGAATAAGAATATCCAGAGCACCGGTAGCCAGCCCACTGTTTAAAGCGATGAAACCTGCATCACGGCCCATTACCTCTACAAAGAAAACTCGGTTGTGGGATGTTGCCGTATCACGGATCTTATCAATAGCTTCCATAGCAGTGTTTAAAGCCGTATCGTAGCCGATGGTGTTATCCGTTCCGAAAATATCATTGTCAATAGTCCCCGGTACACCAATTACCCTGATCCCGAATTCTTCGTTGAAGATCTTTGCTCCGGTAAAAGTTCCGTCACCTCCAATGCACACCAATGCATCCACACCATGTTTCACACAGTTGTCGTAAGCTTTCTGACGTCCTTCAGGAGTTCTGAATTCTACAGATCTGGCGGATTTGAGAATCGTTCCGCCCTGGTTGATTATATTTTTTACGGAACGGGGGCCCATTTTCAGGAAATCATCATGGATGAGTCCGTTATAGCCTTCCCTTACTCCGTAGCATTCGATATTATAATAGTTTGCAGTTCTAACGACTGCTCTTAATGCTGCATTCATACCCGGAGAGTCACCTCCTGAAGTAAGAACTGCAATTTTTTTTACAGCACTCTCTTTCATCTAGTAAAAAATTTCGAACACAAATTTACAAAAACAAGTTCAGATAATGGCAGTAAGTTGAGAAGAGTTTTGAATATAAATAATTAAAATCGTCTAAAATTTGTAAGCTTAAAAATCCCTCGCTGTTTTTGTTTCTGAAGAATTTACATTAAAACTGTGGCACCGTGAAATATTTTATCGAAAAAAATTGGAAAGCATATGAACAAATAGCATCCAAGTAAATACTTCGCTAAATAACTTTTTACATAATAGTATAAAAGTTATATTTTGATCACCGCTAACTCAGTCTATGAGAATATTATCACAGTAAATCCACATTACCACTTTTCCGTCAGATACTTCCAATATCTTTTTGGAACATGCTGAACGTGCAGTTTCAAATTCTTTCTTTCCACAATATTGGTCTTTGTAAAATACCGCTGCCATAGCTTTTGATAGTTGTTTTCATCATCATGAAACTTCTGCTGGTACTCATGTAAATCCAGTTTTTCTTCCGGATAAAAGAAATCGCAGCTTTCCAGATTGTATAAAATTCCATAATTCCTTCTCAAATCATAGATCATCCATTTCTGATCCTGATACCGGTCTTTAAAATGTTTACGGATAAGCGGAAGAACATCAAAGTCAGGATCTATCTTCGCAAAGAAAACGCCATCCTGCATTTTCTCAAATCTCACAAAAGCAGTCATTCTGTGCCTTTCCCGGCTTACCGATTTACAAATTTTTGAAATTTTTAAAATATCGCTGTCAGCATAATTTTGCAGAATATTTTCATCAGGATATTTTACAGACTGTTTTACGGCTGATAAAATAAGACGTTCCGATTCAGGATCTTCTGATAAATAAACTTTTAATAACTCATGTATTCCTGACTGTCCAATATGTTGTTCCAGTTTGCTTAAAACCCGTTCAGCCTTATCATTCTGAGTAATGACTTCATGAATTTCAGCAAAGATATTTTCCTGATGAAATCTCTCCTTGCTCACTATTTCTACCTCTTTATACCGGTATTCGAAAACTTCAAATACTGCTGTAAAAAGTCCGTCGAAACTGCCGTCATAGAGTAGAGTGGTCATGTTAATTTAGAGAGTTATAAGGTTTTGGAGTTTTAGAGTGAGTTAATATGTTAGTCTTAGAATGATTAGTGAAGTTCGTGAAACAATTCGTGTAATTGGTGTTTAAAATCAAAACAGACTCAGCTGCTGTGAAAACTGATTGTGAAACTTAGAAGAGCTTCCACCCACAAGCAGCTTTCTGAAATTTTTATCCGTTAAATATTTTAGATAAGCATTTCCGGCGTTAAAGTCAATGAAATACTTTGCTCTGTTAACCGCAGCTCCCAGTTTTTTCAGATGGTCCATATTTAAAACCTGAAAACGCCTTGCACTCACAATTTTCTGTGCAGTTTTCACGCCAATTCCAGGAATTCTTAAAATCATCTGATAATCTGCAGTCTGTAAATTAACAGGAAATTGATGCAGATGTCTCAAGGCCCAGCTCAATTTAGGATCAACTTCAAGGTCTAAAAACGGCATATGCGGGTCTAAAATTTCCTCAGCCTTAAAACCGTAAAAGCGCATCAGCCAATCCGACTGATACAAGCGGTTTTCACGAAGCATCGGAACTTCTGTAGTCAGAGAAGGCAGTCTTTTATCTTCCAGAACAGGAACATAACCGGAATAATAAACCCTTTTCAGATTGAAATTTTTATAAAAATGATCGGCCACTTTGATGATCTGCAAATCATTTTCATTGGTTGCCCCCACGATCATTTGAGTAGACTGTCCTGCCGGAGCAAACTTAGGAACCTTTCTGAAAATTTTCTTTTCATCCTTATATTGCGCAATTCCATTCTGAATATATTTCATAGGATTAAGCATATCCTGTCGGTTTTTTTCAGGTGCTAACAATTTCAATCCGCTTTCTGTAGGAATTTCAAGGTTAATGGATAACCTGTCTGCATAAAGAGCGGCTTCCTGCATCAGCTCATCACTTGCTCCCGGAATAGATTTCAAATGAATATAGCCGTTAAAATTTTCTTCTAAACGTAATTTTTTTGCCACCCTTACCAGACGTTCCATCGTCGTATCTGCATTTTTAAAGATTCCAGAGCTTAAAAACAGTCCTTCAATATAATTTCTGCGGTAAAAATTAATGGTCAGGTCTGTTACCTCTTCCACGGTGAAAGCGGCTCTTTTAATATCATTGGAACTTCTGGATACGCAGTAGGCACAATCGTAAATGCAATGATTGGTCAACAGGATTTTGAGCAGGGAAACACACCGTCCGTCTTCTGTATAGGTATGGCAGATCCCGCTTACGGAACTGTCTCCCAAGGCGCCTTTTTTATTCTTTCGCGTTCCTCCGCTGGATGAGCAGGAAACGTCATATTTTGCTGCATCCGCAAGGATTTCGAGTTTTTCTTTCAGGCGTTCAAAATTCATTTTTCAGAAGGATGTTATAATTTGTATCTAAACTTTGTTCAAAAGTAGTTCCAAAATTGATAAATGTCAATCTTTTTCTCTGGAAGTTATCAACAATGGAGACTTTCAAAATTACTATCTTTACACTTATTAAATTTATGCTATGAATCATAAACCGGTAGAAGGTTTCTCTAAACTTACAAAGCAGGGGAAAATCGATTGGCTTGTCAGCGAATACCTTGAAGGAAACGAAGAATATCAAAATATATTAAAACAATACTGGAACGAAAATGCTGATCTTCAGAAACTTCATGAAGAGTTTTCTGAAAATACGATCTCCAATTTCTATATGCCGTACGGAATTGCCCCCAATTTCTTAATTGACGGGAAATTATTCGCCCTTCCAATGGCCGTTGAAGAAAGTTCAGTAGTGGCGGCTGCTTCAAAAGCTGCAAAATTCTGGATTGATAAAGGTGGTTTTAAAACAACCATTATTAACAATGAAAAATTAGGGCATACCCACTTTATCTTCAGTGTGGAATCTCATAAACTTCTGCATTTCTTTAATTTCAAATTAAAGAAAAAACTGTTTGAAGCTACAGAAGATATTACCGCCAACATGAGAAAACGAGGTGGTGGAATTCTGGATATCAAATTAATTGATAAAACCTCCGAAATGCCGGATTATTACCAGCTTAAAGCAAGCTTTGACACAGTAGATTCCATGGGTGCGAATTTTATCAATTCGTGTCTTGAGCAGTTCGGAAAAACAATGAAGCAGGAGATTGCAACGAGTGAAGATTTCACACAGGAAGAGAAAAACTCGCTTCAGATTGTGATGAATATTCTTTCCAACTTTACACCGGACTGTCTCGTAAGAGCTGAGGTTTCATGTAAGATTGATGATTTAAAGGATGACAGTGGAATTTCGAATGAAGAATTTGCAAGAAAATTCAAACAGGCTGTTACCATTGCTGAAATAGAGCCTTTCCGCGCAACCACACACAATAAGGGCGTGATGAATGGAGTGGATGCAGTAGTAATCGCTACAGGAAATGACTTCAGAGCAACAGAAGCCTGTGCCCATGCCTACGCCGCGAGAGACGGACAATACAGATCTCTTACGCACTGTACAACGGACAACGGAATTTTCAGATTCTGGATCGATCTTCCGATTTCTGTAGGAGTAGTGGGAGGTTTGACCAATCTTCATCCATTAGTAAAATTCTCCTTGGCATTGCTTGGAAAACCTTCTGCACAAGAGCTGATGAGTATTCTGGCTGTTTCCGGACTTGCTCAGAATTTTGGTGCTCTCCGTTCTTTAGTGACAACCGGTATCCAGAAAGGGCATATGAAGATGCACCTGTTGAATATTCTAAACCAAATGGGTGCTACAGAAGAGGAAAAACAGCATTTTGTGAACTATTTTAAAGACAAAACGGTAAGCCACCATGAGGTTATTCATGAATTTAACAGGTTAAGAGCTCAATAATGCTGCAGATTATCCTACCTATAGTATTTATCATCTTCGGAATCTTCCTGAAGAAAACGACGTCACCGGGCTTTAGAAATTCTAAAAAGCTTTCTAATATCTTTATTATATTAGGAATCTCGACGTTGGTGGCAAAACTGATTTTAATCTACATTCATTCAAAATAATGAGAAAGAAAATAGTATTCTTCCTGTTGATTTCTGGTTTAAGTTTTTCTCAGCAGAAAAATGTAAAGATCAGTGATTTGCAGCCTAAATCTGAAGATACTGTTTTTCCGGTTGTTTCCTATCCCGGAAACCCTTTGGTTGAACATAAAATCAATACCTTTCTGCAGGTTGATGAACTGGAATATGTGCCGAATTCAGGCCCTGATCCTTTTAAAAAGGCTGCCACTGCGACCAATTCCTATACCAATTATCTCTATTTTTACAGTTGGGAAAAATTAGAAACCCCTAAAAATATTTTAAGTATTGGTATAGATGGCGAGGCTTCGGGAGCTTATCCGGAAGGTTTTTCCAAATGGATTAATTTTGATCTCAGAACAGGAAATTTTATTAATTGTCCCGATTTATTTCAGCCCAATGCTGTTAAAACGATTGAAAGCTTAATCAATCAGAGAATCAGGAAAAGAGTTGATGATTTTCTTAAAGAGTTGAAAGCCGATAAAAATCCTACAGAAGAAATTCAGGAGCAGATTGCAATGTATGAAGACTGTTTTTTAGAAAATACCTTGGAATACATTGAATTCTATTTTGGAAAGGATCAATTGACTTTTGTTGCCGGAAGATGTTCCAATCATGCGATGAGGGCATTGGATGATCTGGGAAGTCACATCATTGAAATTTCTTATAAGGACCTAGAAAAATATTGGAGTCCTTACGCAAAAAATCTTCTGTCAGGTTCTGAAAAAACTGATACAACAAGTTTTCAGTATAAGCTGTTGAAAGGAAAAATTGATAAATACCCCATTACGGTTCTGATCAAACATCTTTACACGGATAATGGAGAAAATGCTTTTTCCGCCATGTATTGGTATGATAAAAATAAAAAACTGATAGAATGGAACGGAAAGATTCAGGGAGATCATATTTCCATTACGGAGAATGACCATTATGATGAAGAATTGGAAAAATGGATTCCAAGAGCTTTTATTGAAGCGAATAAAAAGGGCAGCAGGATTACCGGAACCTGGCAGGATTACAAAACAAAAAAATATTTAAATCTAGAATTAGAAGAATTATAAAAATGAAAACAATTACTTTAATTTTTGGTGCTGCGTATGGAATGCTGTCTGTTATTCTGGGCGCCTTCGGAGCACATGCTTTAAAAAAAATATTGTCTGTAGAAAGACTTGAAAGCTTTGAAACAGGAGTGAGATACCAGATGTATGCTGCATTTTTCTTACTGATCATCGGATATATTTTAAAATTTGAAACTTCGTCTGAAAAATGGACTTCCATTTTGATGATTGTGGGAACCATGTTATTTTCTTTCAGTATTTATTTCCTTAGCCTGCAGGATTACCTGGGAACAAACCTTAAATTTTTAGGACCTGTTACTCCGTTGGGAGGTCTTTTTATGATCCTGAGCTGGGGAATGCTTATTCTTTATTTTGCTAAAAACAGAATTTAAGAATGAAGATCAATAGAAGAAGACGGTTAATAAAAACATTGAATCTTCTGGATCAGCCCATAAGATTCAATCCTTTTGTATTCAGCCGGACTTTTTTTATGTGGGCTTTCACAGGTCTTGTGGGAGGGGCTATTGCAGGAGGTTACTGGATCGTATTAGAACATTTTACTGAATTTTTAGCTGAGTTTCAGGGCTGGATGGTTATCCCTACCATGGCTGTCTGCGGTTTGCTGGCAGGACTTGTGATCCATTTCTTCGGAGATCCCGGGGAAATCCATCTGATCGTTAATAATATCAGGTTTAATAAAGGAAAATTAGAGCCGAAAAATAATCCTTCCATGATTTTGTCATCCCTTTTTTGTGTGGCATCGGGTGGAAGTTTAGGTCCTGAAGCACCTTTGGTTCAGGTAACAGGTTCTACCGGAACCTGGCTTGGGAAAATTTTCAGATTAAAAGGAGAAGAGCTGCGTTCTTTGAGTATTGCCGGAATGGCTTCAGGCTTTACAGCTTTATTCGGGGCTCCGCTTGGAGGAAGTTTATTTTCCCTTGAAATTCTGCATCACAAACATGCAGTGGAATATTATAAAGCTATTATTCCTGCTTTAGTGGCGAGCTGTTTCAGTTATGTGATGTTCGCTCTGATTATTCATTTAGGAATAGGGGCAACTTGGGATCTGAAAGCCTATCATTATTCAGGAGTATATGATTTTATCTATGCCTTTTTATTCGGGGTGGTGGCTACAGTCTTCGGATGGATCTTTATTTTCGTTGTAAAATTTTTCAAAAAAGTTTTTGAATACAGGTCGTTTCCGATTTATATAAAAACATTGGTTGGAGGAATTATTTTAGGGATTATTGCCTATAATTTTCCAATCACCAGATACTTCGGACATCATGAGATCAACGAACTGATCAACGGGAATTTTGCCCTGAATTTTTTGATCGTCATTCTGGTTTTTAAAATCATAGCCATTGCGGTTACCGTGACTTCAGGATGGAGAGGAGGTTTCATTATCCCACTGTTTTTTGTAGGCACCACTTTAGGGCTGATTATTCATCAGCTGTTTCCTTCGGTTGACACTACTTTAGCCATTGTAAGCTGTATGGCGGCAATTAATGCCTGTGTAACAAGAACACCAATGAGTACCACAATTATTCTGGGAACCTTAACCGGCTTTACTTATTTCGTTCCGATACTTTTTGCCAGTCTGACAGGTTATTTTCTGGCTCCGAAAATCCCATTCATCGGTTCACAGTCTGAGAAATTGTCCGAAGAATAGAGCAAATTTGATAAACATGTTAAAAATCAAGTTCACTGCACTTTAATTTTTAAGTCAATAAACTTGAACTTCCATGTCTTTTTAGTAAATTTGTCAACCTTTAAATTTTAAAATAAAATAATAAAATAATATGAATCTTCACGAGTATCAATCAAAAGAGATTTTATCAAAGTATGGAGTAGCTATCCAACGCGGTTTCGTAGCGAATAATGTAGACGAAGCTGTAGCAGCTGCAGAAAAGCTTACTGCTGAAACCGGAGCTCAGGCTTGGGTAGTAAAAGCACAGATCCACGCAGGTGGACGTGGTAAAGGTGGTGGTGTTAAGTTCTCTCCAAACATGGATAAGCTTAAAGAAAATGCACAGAACATCATCGGAATGCAGTTGGTAACTCCACAAACTTCTGCTGAAGGTAAAAAAGTACACTCTGTTTTGGTTGCAGAAGACGTTTATTATCCTGGAGAATCTGAAACTAAAGAATTTTATGTTTCTATTCTTTTAGACAGAGCTGAAGGTAAAAATACGATTGTATATTCTACTGAAGGAGGGATGGATATTGAGCATGTTGCTGAAGTAACTCCTCATTTGATCCACAAGGAAATCATTGATCCTGCTTTAGGTCTTCAAGGATTCCAGGCCAGAAAAATCGCTTTCAATCTTGGTCTTGAAGGAAATGCTTTCAAAGAATTCACAAAATTCATTGCATCTCTTTACAATGCTTATACTGGAATTGATGCTTCTCTTTTTGAAATCAACCCTGTATTAAAAACTTCTGATAACAAAATTATCGCTGTTGATGCTAAAGTAACTTTGGATGACAACTCATTATTCCGTCACAAAGACCTAGCAGAATTAAGAGATACAAGAGAAGAAGATCCAATGGACGTTGAGGCTGGTGAAGCTGGTCTTAACTTCGTGAAACTTGACGGTAACGTTGCTTGTATGGTAAACGGTGCTGGTCTTGCCATGGCAACAATGGATATCATCAAATTATCTGGCGGTAACCCGGCTAACTTCCTTGACGTAGGTGGTACTGCTGATGCTCAGAGAGTTCAGACAGCTTTCGGGATCATCCTGAGAGATCCTAACGTAAAAGCTATCCTTATCAACATCTTCGGTGGTATCGTAAGATGTGACAGAGTTGCTCAGGGAGTTGTAGATGCTTACAGAGCTATGGGAAGTCTTCCTGTTCCATTGATCGTAAGATTACAGGGAACTAACGCTGTAGAAGCTAAAAAATTAATTGATGATTCAGGTCTTCCTGTACATTCAGCAATTACTTTAGAAGAAGCTGCCAACAAAGTAAAAGAAGTTTTAGCGTAAGCTGAACTTTTAAATAAATTGAGAAACCGTTCCATTTTTGGAGCGGTTTTCTTTTTTACCACAAAAGTCACAGAAGTTTTTCATGTTAAACACTTTAGATCACTTTAGCTTAAAAGTTTTACCATCCTGAAAACAATAAGTTCACATAAGCAGAAAATCAAAGATTTTCTTAAAAACTTGAGTGTACTTTCTATGCACAATCTATTTAACTTTAAAATAACTTAAGTGTCAAAGAACTTTTGTGACTTTTGTGGTTGAATTTAATTTTTTGTAGCCCGATAACATCAGAGATGTACCTTTAAATCAAAGTATCAGAAATAATTTGAAGCATAAAAAAACCGCTTAAAAAAAGCGGCTGATATTTTATTTGTCCTGATTTTCGGCAGGAAGAGACTCTCCATTCGTAATGCTGATACTTGTAGGAGTTACCAGTTGGATATTATCTGCATCCAGACGCTGCTTGATTTTCAGATAGGCTTCACTTTTCACCTGAACTATGTTGGCTCCTACTTTCATCCAGAATTTAGCCTGGAGATTAAAATTGCCCTGTTTTAAGTCGGTAAAGATCACTTCCGAAGTATCCCGCCTGTCTACACCATCCAGGCTTTTAATGACATCCAGCATCCCCTTCTGAGCTTTGCTGATATCTTCATCCGCAGGGATCTCGAAGTTTAAAATAATTCTGCGCTGCGGCGATGCTGTAATATTGTAAAAAGGTGCATTGAAAATTACCTGATTGGGGATGTAAGCTTTCTTTCCGTCATCGGTAATGATTTTTGTTGTTAAAAAACCAATTTCCTGAACTGTTCCGGAATGTGCTCCGATCGTTATATAATCCCCTATTTTAAATGCTTTATCAATTCCAATGAGCATTCCAGAAAAAATACTGGATACCAGATCTTTCAAAGCAACCCCGGCAATCACCCCGGCTACCCCTAAGCTTCCGATAAACTTCCAAAGGAAACCACTAAAGCCCATGATTTCGAGCGCAATAAAGGTTCCCATCAGCATGATCAGAAATCTGAATATGCTTATTAAAGTAACCAGAGAACTTTCTTTCTGGCTTTTAGGGAAAAATTTGTGAAATAATTTTACGGCACCTAAGCTTAAGTATTTACTGGTAACAAGAAAAAAAGAAAATACTAAAATTCCGACAATAAGTTTCGGTGTAAGCTCGGCAAACCTCATATACCAGCTCTCCAAAACCCTGTAAATAACATCTACGTAGCTGTAACCATTGTTCTGCATGAAAAAAAATTTATTAAAGATAGAAAAAATTCAACAAAAATTTTGCCAGTTTCAAAAAGTCTACTAAATTTGTAGACTAACAAAGCAAAATATTATGTCACTTAAATTAGGAGATACAGCACCGGACTTTCAAGCCGAAACATCTTTAGGCGATATTAGATTTCATGAATTCTTAGGGAATTCTTGGGGAATTTTATTCTCACATCCTGCAGATTATACTCCGGTATGCACTACAGAGTTGGGGTACACCTCAAAGCTGAAATCTGAATTTGATAAAAGAGGAACAAAAGTGATTGCTTTAAGTGTAGATGGAGTAGAGGATCATCAAAGCTGGATTAAAGATATTAATGAAACCCAGAATACGGATGTACAGTTTCCTATTATTGCAGATAAAGACCGGAAAATTTCGGAACTCTATGATTTTATCCACCCGAATGCTTCTGCTACAGCTACCGTACGTTCTTTGCTGATCATTGATCCCGATAAAAAAGTAAGGTTAATCATTACTTACCCGGCTTCTACAGGAAGGAATTTTAATGAGATCTTAAGAGTTCTGGATTCTCTTCAGCTGGTTGACTCACATAAAGTAGCTACTCCTGTCAATTGGGAAAATGGTGATGATGTTATTGTACCGCCTGCTATTTCTACAGAAGATGCCAGAAAGATATTCCCAAAAGGAGTGACAGAAATAAAGCCGTATCTGAGATATACGCCTCAACCTAATACATGATTTATTTGATTTTTTATAGTTTAGTTTTAATTTGTACGAAAATCGCCCCGAAATATTTCGGGGCGATTTCATTTTTTTATTCAAGTGAATATAAAGTGATTATTTTAAATCATTAGCTACTTCTTTAGCTTTTGAAGTCGGTAAATAAATACTGAATCCTAAGTTGAATGTAATATTTGAGTTTAATCCTTCGCTACCAAATCCTGCTCTGCCTTTGTATTTTACTAAACCTTCAATACCGATGTTAGGAGTAATAAAATAAGAATAACCAGGACCTGCACCAAAATCTAAACCAGTTGTAGAATCTGCATTTTCAACTGATCTACCTCCGATACCTACATTACCTTCAAGGAACCATCTTCCGTGGTGTAGCAAATTATCAACACCCTTTTCTCCCGGAGATAGGTAGTAACGACCCAAACCACCTACACCATAAGTGAATTCAGTAGGGCTGCCATTGGTAACTTTATTGATCCCTAAATCTACATATCCACCCACAGCTACATTATCTTTAATGAAGTAAGCACCTTTTGGCTGTAAACCAATATTGTATCCTCCACCAGTATTTAAACCAAAATTACTTGATATTAAGCTGCTTCCTACCAGCCAGTTACCTTGTTGAATTTGAGCGTTAGCTGTTGCAGTCAAACCTGTTGCTGCCAATATTCCTGCAAAAATTAGTTTTTTCATAATTTATTATTTTAATAATTAAATGTTACCATTTGTAGATTAAAGAAAAAACAAGAAATGTGCCAAGCTTCTTAATTTTAGATAAAAACTCAGAATAAATGTTAATTTTCAGGTAATCGAAATGTGAATTATTTGGTCTTTTTTTTGATGATTTTGTAATTTAAATACACAAAAGAATCACCGAAATAATAAGGCCTGCAATAGTGAATTTTATTCCGCGTTTGAAAGCTTTTGTTTTGGGATTAAACATCCAGAAACTGGAAACCACAAAAAAGAATAAAGAGATCCCGAAAAATGTATTCAGTGGTGATAAGGTCTCTTTTGACTGGGATTTATGAAGTTTCACCATTTTGTCCAGTACAAAAGGAAGTTCTTTTTTAGAGTATTTTGCCTTTCCGGTAGATGCATCGTAAGTACCCTGTTTAAAATAGATAACAGTACCTTCCGTTTTTTCTGCTTCAAGACCTTTGATTTTCAGTTCTTTTCCAAGCTCTTTCTCTGTAAGATTGACAGCGACTGTTTTATCGTATTTTTTCTCTTTTTTTAGAAAATCGGTGTCCCTGTAAACAAGCAAAATTCCACTCAATGCATAAATGGCCATTATTCCTGCAAGAAAATACCCCAGATAGCGGTGTGTAACTCTCATAAAACTTCTTGTGTCCTTGATCTTATCCATATTGTATGTCTTTTTTTATATTTAAAAATGGAAATTGCAAAAATGCAATTTCCACTTTGAATGATGAAATTATATAATATTTAATTCTAAAGCTTGTAGGTAAGCGTAAAATAATAGTTTCTTGGCGTAATAGGATTTACAGAATAATTTTCATGTACATTGTAATTCACTACATCGAACAGGTTACCCACTTTCCCCTGGATAGAGAATTTCTTCCATTCATAGCCTACAGATACAGATACGGTAGTGTAATCCTTTAATTCAAATACTCTGCTTACTCCATTTCTCGCAGCTAAACTATTGCTTCCGGTCTTTGTATCATTCCATCCGGCAAGACGATCACCAATATAGTAAGCCCCAGTGCCTATTTTTAATCCTTTAGCAAAACGTGTGAATTTATAAAATACCGAGGCATTGGCTGTGGTGGCCGGAGTTCTTACCAGTCTCTGCTCTTCTACATATCCAAATTGTTCAGGAGTATCAAGATAAACTGAATTATTATATGAGAAACCACCTATAATGGATAAATTTTCATTTGGGTTTCCTGTAATATCCAATTCCACACCGCGGCTCCTCATTTTTCCGGCAAAATCTTTTAAAAGTCCGTTAGGGTCTATCTGTAATCCTTTATCATCTAAAGCAACCTGATAATAATTTTTGTATAAAATCTGGTAAACAGTAAGGTTAATAGCCAAGGCATTATTCCACAGGTTTTTCTTTGCTCCTACTTCATACTGATCAATATAAGTAGGCTTAAGAGCTTGATCTTGTCTATCTAAACCAACATTATTGGAGAATGAGTTGGTATAGGTTGCGAATACTGATAAATTATCATTTGGCATATATACTATACCTGCTTTTGGCGATATAGCCATATCGGAAGAACTTGAGAACGGAACATAAGGGGTAGTATTGTCCTTGAAGTTTTCTTTTCTTGTACTTTTGTTTTCTACATAAGACCATCTTAAGCCTGCAAGTACCTTAAATTGCTTTGAAATACTGATGAAATCCTGAGCATATACTCCTATTCTCTGTGTAGGAATTCTTGAACGTTCAAATTTTGCTACATGTTCCGAAGTAGGCATACTACCACCTGCCCATGTAGACGGATCGTCCAAATAAACTGAGCCGTTAGGGTTTCCGTTTGTACCGAACAAATAAGCCGTTCCATATAATGCCTTTTTAGGATCTGCGATAGTGGGATCATAATAGGTGTAAGAATCGGCAATGCCATAATCAGCATCTGCTCCTATTAAAACTTTATGATTAATTTTTCCGGTGTTGAATTCCCCATTGATATTAGCCTGGAACGATGTGTAATTTTGTTCGTTGTAAGTTCTGTTTAAAGGTCTTTTCCATGCTAATCGATTACCGGTTGTATATTCCCATTGTATCCTTTCTGTGGAAAAATAATCCTTAGTGTAATTTTGATAAGAAGCAGTGGCATTCAATGACCATCTTTCGCTGAACTGATGATTGAACGTGATGTTAGTTGATAGTTGTTCTACATTTTGATACTGCCAGTCTGTTCCCAGGAATGCATTTCTGGACAGCAGATTATTCATAGAGTAGCTTTTGTCAGCATTGGTAATGGATCCAATCCCAAAATCGGGAGTAAAATTATTTTTAAGATAATCTGCTTCTACAATCAATTGTGATTTCGGACTCAAATTGAATAAAAATGAAGGATTGAAATAGTATTTCTCAGACTGTACAACATCTCTGAAACTTTCAGCATATTCATAGGCACCATTGACTCTGAATGCAATATTTTTAGATAAAGGTCCATAAATATCAACTGTTGGCTTATAAGAATTCCAGCTTCCACCATTCAGTCCTACACTTCCGCCAAAATTAAATTTAGGCTTCTTAGTGATCATATTAATGATTCCTCCTGCAGCTGTATTTCCGTACAGCATGGCATTGGCTCCTTTCAGTACTTCAACTCTTTCCAGACCACTTACTTCAGGAAAAACACCACTGTTAACCCTTGTACCGTTTTTAAAAATATTATCATTTCCCAAAATAAAACCACGTCCCCCAAAACTGTCCTGAGAATTTCCTCTGGATGAAGTAATGTACATACCATTTACATTCTGAAGAACATCGCTCAGCTGCTTGGCCTGTTGTTGCTCAATAATTTCATGAGTTACAATGGAGATAGCCTGAGGGTTTTCCATTACCGTAAGGGTAGACTTAGTGGATAAAGTCCTTGCCTGGTTTGGATTTCCTGTCTTATGAAGATTAATGTCTTCAATGGTTTGGGTTCTGATGGTATCGGCTTCAATATTTTTCAATTGAGCACTTAAAGATAAGGCTGCCAATAAAAATCCTATAGATGCAAGTTGTTTATTCATTTTATTTTTATGTAGACTAGTTTTAAATAGCGGCAAAAATAAGGTTTTTTTGAAATATTAATTTAGAATTGATAAAAATAATAAAATGATTTAAATCATACTTTATGAATGCTGTAAAAGAACCGATTGCTTCTATGCCTTCTTAAACTGGGGATTATTGAATATATTTGTTGAAAATTATATAGTATGCAATTGATAAAAGCAGGACTTTGTGCCTTTGGAATGAGCGGAAAAATATTTCATGCTCCATTTTTGAAAGAACATCCCGGATTTTTTATGGCTGCCGTAGTAGAGAGAAGTAAAGAAGAGTCAAAAGAAAAATATCCGGAAGCAACTATTTACCGTTCGGTAGAAGAAATGCTTCAGAATGCAGATATTGAACTTGTGATTATCAATACACCTGTACAGACCCATTATGAATATGCAAAGATGGCACTTGAAGCAGGAAAAAATATAATTGTTGAAAAACCCTTCACCGTTAGTGTTTCAGAAGCAGAAGAGCTTGTGAATCTGGCGGAAGAAAAAGGACTGTTTCTGAGTGTTTACCAGAACAGAAGATTCGACCGCGATTTTCTGCAGGTTCATAAAATATTGAATGACGGTAAATTAGGAGATATTAAAGAAGCCGAAATCCGTTTCGACAGGTTCCGTACTACACCCAGCGGAAAACAGCATAAAGAAGATCCACAGCAGACGGGCTCAGGTTCCCTGCATGATCTTGGTGCCCATCTTGTAGATCAGGCCGTCCAATATTTTGGATATCCTGAAAAGCTTTTTGCTGATGTGTTTTCCATGAAAGGACAGGAATATGCCAATGATTATTTTGAAATTCTGCTTTATTACAAAAACAATTTAAGAGTAAGGCTGAAATCATCTGTATTTACCAAAGAAGCTCATTATGCCTATGCTATTCACGGAGAAAAAGGAAGCTTCCTGCAGGAAAGAACCGATAATCAGGAAAATGAACTGGTTGCAGGAGCCATACCGGTTTATGGCAAAGAATGGACAGAGCCTTTAAAAGGGACGGACGGGATTTTAAATTTCGTAAATGAAAGCGCAGAAACCGAAAGAATGCTGACTGCAAGCGAACCCGGGAACTATATGAATTATTATCAGCAGATTTATGAATATATCGTTTTCGGATATGCATTACCATCTCAGGGAAGAGAGGTTGTCCAGAATATGAAAATCATAGATGCATCCCTGGAAAGTTCAAAAGAAGGGAAAATAGTATACCTGTAGGGTAGAGGAGTTTGAGAGTGGGAGTGTTTGAGTGTAAAAGTATTTGATATTTAGAATTTCCTTAACACTCAAACACTCCCACTCTCAAACACTCTCACTTATTATATTTCCTGAAGTTCCAGCCATCTCATCTCATAGTTTTCAAGCTTTTCAGAAATAGTTTCTAATTCGGCAGAAAGTTGAGAGACTTTTTCATAGTCTGTTTCGTTATTTAGCTGATCCATGATCTTAGCACGTTGCTGTTCAAGCTCAGGCATTTCTTTTTCTATCGTTTCCAGTTCCCTTTGCTCCTTAAAAGACATTTTTCTTTTTTGAGAAGCAGGTTGCTGAATCTCTGGTACGGCAACAATTTCTTTTACAGGTTCCGGTTTGGATACTGTATTTTTTTCCAGTGCATCCTCACGGCTTTTAGCTTCCCTGTATTCTGAAAAGTTTCCGATAAAATCTCTGATCTTTCCTTCTCCTTCAAAAGCTAAAATATGATCAACAATTCTGTCCATGAAATACCTGTCGTGAGATACAATAATTAAGCTGCCTTGAAAATTCAACAGGAAATTTTCCAGCACGGTTAAAGTCGGAAGATCCAGATCGTTGGTAGGTTCATCAAATATCAGAAAGTTAGGATTCTGATACAGGATATACATTAAATGTAGTCTCCTTTTTTCCCCTCCTGAAAGTTTCGAAATTGGCGAATATTGTGTCTGGTCATCAAATAAGAATAATCTCAAAAACTGTGATGCAGAGATTGTTCTTCCGTTGGCTAAAGGAAAATTTTCAGAAATTTCCTTGATAAAATCAATAACTCTTTCATCTTCTTTATACTTCAGCCCTTTTTGTGAAAAATATCCGAATTTGATTGTTTCACCCGTTTCAATTTCCCCGGAATCTTTAGGTTCAAGCCCTTGGATAATATTCAGTAATGTAGATTTTCCGGCTCCGTTTTTTCCTACAATTCCTACTTTTTCACCCCGTTGAAACTGATAGCTGAAATCTTTTAATAATAATTTCTCACCATAACTTTTAGAAATATTTCTGAGTTCCAGAATCTTGTTTCCGAGCCTTTTCATTTCAAAATCAAGTTCCAGAGATTCTTTTCTGGTGTCGGTTTTAGCTATTTTTTCAGTTTCGTAAAAATCATCCTGTCTGGATTTCGATTTTGTAGTTCTTGCTTTGGGCTGTCTTCGCATCCATTCCAGTTCTTTTCTGTAAAGATTGTTGGCCTTGTCGATGGTTGCATTCATATTATCCTCACGAATCATCTTGTTTTCAAGATAGGTTGCATAAGAACCATTATGGAAATACAGATTTTTATCCTCCATTTCCCAGATGATGCCACAAACTGCATCCAGGAAATATCTGTCGTGGGTTACCAGTATTAAGGTAATTTTCGCTTTACTTAAATAACTTTCGAGCCATTCTACCATTTCCACATCAAGGTGGTTGGTTGGCTCATCCATGATCAGAAGAGTATGACGGTGTTCCGCTCTTGTCTCAGTCAGTAGTTTTGCTAAAGCAACACGTTTGATCTGTCCACCGGAAAGGGTTCCCATTTTTGCTTCCAGGTCAGTGATTTTCAGCTGGGAGAGAATTTGTTTCATATCATTCTCCAGATCCCATGCTTTATGAATTTCCATTTCAGCCAAAGCTTTTTCAATGAAATCATAATCTGTGGAGAGCAGAGATTGATGATAATTCTTCAGAGCCTGAATAGGCGCAGAATCAAGCGTCATCATAAACTCATCAATCGTTAGATCAGAATCAAATTCAATCTCTTGGTCAAATAAAACCACCTGGATATCTTTATTAATATTTACAGTCCCGCTGTCTGCAATTTCATTCCCCATTAATATTTTAAGAAGGGTAGATTTTCCGCTTCCGTTTTTGGCGACAATGGCTATTTTGTCCCCTTCATTCACATGAAAAGAGATATTTTCGAACAAAACTTTGACGCCATAAGATTTAGTAAGATTTTCTACAGAAACGTAATTCATTGGAATTTAATGGGTTTGATTTAAAAATTCAATTGAGCCGCAAAAATACGAAAATGTACACACTTAAAACTTACTAATGCCATTATATAAGAATCTTTAAAACGTAAATCATTTTTTTTATAATTAGTATAGGATTGGAATGTAATATTAGATTTTTATTGAATTTATTCTATTTATTTTTTAATTTATAGTTAAAATGAATTATAATTTACGTAAAGTTCATTTTATATTGTATTTTAATGTAGATTTGATATACTTATTAAAATGCAATATTATGATGGAAATTAACTTATTGGCTATTGCTGTAGCCGCATTGGTTCCACTTATTATGGGATTTATCTGGTATCATCCAAAAATGTTCGGAACTGTCTGGATGCAGGAATCGGGGCTGACAGAAGAGAAAATGAAAGGATCAAACATGGGATTTATTTTTGTCTTTTCATTTATCCTGTCTTTTCTGATCGCTTTTTTTCTGCAAATGATTACAATACATCAACTTGGAGCCTTAGGTATGGTTGGTGGAGATGAAATGAATGCAAAACCTTCATTTTTTGCCTTCATGAAAGATTACGGAATGGCCTATCGTTCTTTTGGCCATGGTGCTTTGCATTGTTTTATAGCCGGAGTATTTTTGATATTTCCCATTACTGCAATTAATGCAATGTTTGAAAGGAAATCATGGAAGTATACTTTCATTAATACTGCATACTGGACCATAACGATCACCATTATGGGCGGAATTGTCTGTGGCTGGTATTTGCCGGATGGCTTTAATTGGGTTACACAAAAATAAAATTCTAACGATCCAAATGATAAGGCTACATTTGTGGCCTTTTTTATGTCATATAATTTAAAAATATACAATAGCGTTTCGGATTTACCTTCACAGTGGAATTCTGTGATCGGAAACCGGAATATTATGCTTTCCAAAGAATATTTCAATATTTTGGAATCTTCCGGGCCTGCCAATATGGAATGCTATTATGCCGGTTTCTTTTATAATGATGATTTGATTGGCGGTGCTTTATTCCAGTATTTAAATTTCCAGAATCATGTGACCTTTCAGAAAAATGAAGTCTGGGGCAATATCAGGAATTTCTTTGCCCGAAAATTCAGTAAAGATGTAATGATCTTGGGAAACAATATGCTGACAGGCCAGAATGGATTTTATTTTGATGCTGCCAAAATTACTTTTGAACAGGTCGTTCCACTTTTGGACAGGGCGGTTCAGAAGATGCAGAAAGACATCAGAAAAACGTCTTTGATCATTTATAAAGATTATCAGTTCAATTTTGTCAACTATTTCCAGAGTAAAAACCATCAGCCTTATTTCCGATTTTCAGTTCAGCCTAATATGATATTGAAGATAAACGAAAGCTGGACTGTGTATGAGGATTATTTGAATGATTTTTCTAAAAAATACAGGACCAGAGCCCGCTCTGCCCGAAAGAAATTTGAAAATATAGAAAAGCATGAAATGAATTTGGATGAGATACAAAAGCATCAGGATGAAATGAATATTCTCTATCAAAATGTAGCTGAAAATGCCCCGTTCAATACCTTTTTTCTTGCTGAACATCATTTTGAATGCATGAAGAAAAATATCAATGAAAATTTTAAAGTATTTGGATATTTTTTAAACCAAAAGCTGATTGGATTCTATACTTTAATCCTCAATAATCAAGATATTGACACCTATTTTTTAGGCTATGATAAAGAAATTCAAAAAGAAAGGCAACTGTATCTCAACATGCTTTTAGATATGGTAGAATTCGCAATTAGCAATAAGTCTAAAAGAATAATTTTCGGGAGAACAGCTTTGGAAATAAAATCAACCATTGGTGCGGAACCTATTGAAATTTTCGGATTGATAAAGCATAATAATTCTTTGGTCAATTTATTTATGAAAAGAATTTTCATAGGATTAAATCCTAAAAAAGAATGGATTCAAAGAAAGCCTTTCGTTGAATAGGCTGCGATGAGATAAATTTGTCTTAAATTTTCATTTTGTATAGATGATATTTTTTATTTTTTTTGATATGTTGTAAGTTTAAGCTTTCATAAAATTACATATTAAAATAATGAAAAAAGTAATCGTAGACATGGACGGGGTAATGGCAGATGTGTACCATCAGCTGGTGCAGTTTGAAAAAAGAGACTCAGGAAGAGAAATTGAAATCAATGATCTGGCAGGAATGCCTGAAACTGAAGCGTTTCCCAATGGAAAAAAACACGTTAATGAAGTTGGCTTTTTCAGAACGCTTCCTGTCATGGAAGGAAGCCGTGCAGCTTTGGAATACATTAATAACAAATATGAGCTCTACATTGTTTCTGCTGGGATGGAGTTTCCTAACAGCTTAAGAGAAAAATTTGATTGGTTGGCAGAACATTTTCCGTTTATCAGCTGGGAACAAATTGTTTTGTGTGGAAGCAAAAAGGTGGTACACGGTGATGTAATGATCGATGATTATCCTAAAAATCTGGATCATTTTGCCGGAGAAAAACTAATTTTCACCCAACCTCACAACGAGCTGATAGAAAATGAAAATTACAAAAGAGTGCATTCATGGGAAGAGATCATGAATATTCTGTAAAAAGAAAAGTTTATGCATTTTTTAGAATTCCTATCACAGACTGGTGATTTTTTAAAATAAGTTTAACTAAATACAAACCAAATTTAATAAGTCATTGTGAGTATTCAAGGGAGAAAATAAAGAATTTTGCATCAAACTTATACTATGAAAAAACTCAATGCTTTATTCTTACTTTTAGCAGCCTATTTTCTTAATGCACAGGTGATTTCGGGAACTGTAATTTCCGGAAATGAAAAACAGCCGATTCCTTACGTAAAAATTGGGGTAGAAAAAGAGAACGCCGGTACTGTTTCCGATGAGAAAGGAAATTTTGCTATTAACCTTTCGGGATTTGATCCATCAAAAAAACTAAAAATAGAGGTTCCCGGCTATGAGCCTTATTCTGAAACTGTACAGAATTTCAGGAAATATGATGGTCAGCAGATATTTTTAAAAGAAAAAATTAAAAATATAAAGGAAGTCAATATTAAAGTTAAAAAGCTGGTTGATAAAAACTGGGGCGTCAATACGAAAACAAAAAGTGTTCTGTATTCCGTGAACCCTAAGTTCAAAAAAGAAGATTTTCTTGGTGAAACAGCTTTGGAATTTAACGCCAGCAGAAGATCCAAGATCAAAAATATCAACCTGAATATCGCCAGCTATATTTCAGACAAGCCCGTGCTGATGAGATACAGTCTTTATACCGAAAAGAATGGTTTTCCCGACCAAAATATTCTGGATGAACAAATCACAGTAGAACTTACGGAAGATATGATTAAAGACGGAACTTATACACTGGATGTGAATGATCATAATATCTGGGTGCAGGGAAAATTCTTTATCGGAATTCAGTTTTTAAAAGAATTTGACGGAAAGGTTAATATCAGTGCTGCATTGTTCAGAACGGGATTTATTAGAAAATTTTATGGTGACTGGCAGAAAATAACCCTGGCAGCCCCAGCCATTAATATCGATGTAAAAGTGGATAAAAGCGCAAAGAATATCAAAGATGAAACGGCTGCTTTTGGAGATGACCTCGAAGGGCTGATCCCAGATGTTTCCCAATATAGTATGGAATCTAAAAACTCTGTGTATGGGAAAAACGAATCTTCGGGCAGCTATCTTCAATTAAAAGGTACAAAGCTTTATTACGAAATTTATGGTGAAGGAGAACCGCTTTTTCTTCTTCATGGGAATTCAGGAAGTATCCAGGATTTTTACCAGCAGATTCCGGTTCTTTCCCAACAGTTTAAAGTAATTGTTGTAGATACCAGAGGGCAGGGTAAAAGTATTGATACTTCCGAAAGAGATTTTACCTATACCCAATTTGCAGAAGATATAAAAATGCTTGCAGACAAGCTGGAATTGCATAAAATTAATATTGCCGGATGGAGCGACGGTGGAGTCACAGGATTAGAATTTGCTTTAAAATATCCGGAAAACCTGAACAAATTGATTACCATTGGGGCCAATGCTTTTCCTGAAGGTGTCGACGAAAGACTTATTTCTCATATGAAAAATCAGCTTCTGGTGCTGAATGTAGAGAATAAATCTGAAAAATTTAACGAACGCAGACTGGTAGAAATTATGCTGAATGAGCCTCATATCAGTAAAAAAGATCTGGCAAAAATACAAAGTCCGGTTCTGGTGATTGCAGGTGATAAAGATGTGATCAAACAGGATCATACTGAAATGATATCCAAACAGATCCCACATGCTGAACTTAAGATCTATAAAAATGCAACCCACATGATTCCTTTCGAAAATGCTGATGAGCTGAATGCAGATATTTCAAGATTTCTGGGGAAATGATTTTAGGTTGGAAGAGGGAGGCTGGAAGATATTGCTGATAATTGGCCTCCTTCGGTTATTTCTTAAACTTATAAATTAATTTAAAAATTGATTAAACCCGGGAGAAATAATTCTTTTGGGTTTCTTCCTTCCCTGTCAATCCAGCGTAAGTCTTTTTAACGACCAGGTGCTTCCATTATAGATATCAAGATCTACTTTGGTGTTAATGCCATGAACAATACCATTTTCCGTAAACTGCCAGAAATCCCAATGATCATTGGGAGTGGGAGAGGGTACATCATTGTAATTCGCCAGCCAGAGCGGATAATCGTCAAATTCTCCTTTCAGGAAGTCTTTATAGTAATGATAATAGGTATAGATGATCGGTTTTTCCCCATACGTTTCCTCTATGATTTTGCACCATACCTTTAAATCTTCTATCAGTTTTTTATTTGTTTTTCTTTTCGGGATCTTTTCAATATCTAAAATAGGGGGAAGGTCACCGCTTTCCAGTTTTACATTCGCTAAAAAATTATTAGCCTGGATCACAGGATCTTCATCAGCCCTGTAAAAATGGTAGGCTCCCCGAATCAGATTATGTTTTTGGGCTTTTACCCAGAACTCATCAAAATGTTTGTCGGCATTTCGGTTTCCCATTGTGGCACGCATGACTACAAATTCCAGTGGAATTGTTTTATTTCCAATGCTCAGACTGTCCCATTTGATATCTTCCCTGTTCTGATAATGAGAAACATCAAAACCATATGTTTTATCGAGATTAGCGGTAAGGATTTTCTGTATCCTTGCTGCTTCCACTTCACTGTTGTGTAGTTTTTTATGTCTGAATTTATTGAAGTACAGTGCATAATAATAGCTAACCGACTGTTTCAGGTAAAATCCTGTTCCTATTAAAGCAAGAATTAAAACAGCTAATATTACTTTTCTCCGGAAAAAATAATTCTTCCGACGATTCTCATGTACTTTTTTGGCCGTCTTTTTGGTGTACTTTTTAGGTGTCATAAAGTTTTGCAAAACTAACTTTTTTCACTACTAAATGCTAAATAAAATCAGTAAATTTGTGTATTATGGAAACACGCGAAAAGATCATCATCATAGGAGGGGGCTTTGCGGGGCTGCAGCTTGCTAAAACATTGAATAACAGAAACAAAAAAGTAATTGTTCTGGACCGGGTGAATCATCATATGTTTCAGCCGCTTTTTTATCAGGTTGCATGCGGGAGGATAGAACCATCCAATATTTCTTTCCCTTTCCGGAAGATTTTTCAGCAATCCAGGAATACACAGTTTCGCCTTACCGAAGTTAAAGAGATTGATCCTGCCAACAATAAAGTGATCACGGATGAGGCAGAGTTTACCTATGATAAACTGATCATCGCTACAGGATGCAAAACCAATTTCTTTGGAAATAAAGACATGGAATCGAGGGCTTTCGGGATGAAAAATACCCAGGAAGCAATAAGCATCAGAAATCATGTACTGATGACCTTTGAAAAGCTTATTCTTGAAAAAAGCAGAAGTGATGACGGCAACTGGAATATTGTTATTGTCGGAAGCGGACCTACCGGTGTAGAGCTGGCAGGAGCTTTTGCCGAGATGAAAAAAGAAATTCTTCCCAGAGATTATCCATACATGAATTTTGATCAGCTTAAGATCATTTTGGTAAGCTCCACGGAAAAACCGCTTGCCGTAATGAGCAGTGAAGCACAGGAAAAATCTGAAAAATACCTTAAGGATCTTGGCGTTACATTTCTAAGCGGAGAAGTTGTTACGGATTACGACGGCAATAAGGTATACACAAAGAGCGGAAAAGATATTCCGTCCAATAATGTAATCTGGGCAGCAGGTGTTACAGGAAATGTGGTGGGCGGATTTCCGGAAGAAAAATTAGTAAAAAACAGATATATAGTAGATCGGTTTAATAAAATAAAAGGTTACGACAATATTTACGCAGTTGGGGATATTGCCTATATGGAAACACCAAAATATCCGAAGGGGCATCCTCAGGTTGCAAACGTGGCCATTAATCAAGCAAAAAATTTAGGTAAAAATTTCCTGAAGAAGAATACCAATGACTGGTTAGAGTATGAATATAAAGATCAGGGCTCTCTGGCAACCATTGGAAAACACAGGGCTGTGGTAGATCTTCCGTTTATGAAGTTCCAGGGGTTTCTGGCCTGGTATTTCTGGATGTTCCTTCACCTCATGCTGATCCTGAGCGTAAGAAATAAGCTTGCGGTCTTTTTCAACTGGATGTGGAGCTATTTCAACAAAGATTCTTCTTTAAGATTAATTATTTCACCTAATAAGAAAAACGATACATTACAATGAGAATTGATATAATAAGCGTGCTTCCCGAATTAATGGAAAGTCCGTTTCAGACTTCTATTTTAAGAAGGGCAATGGATAAAGGTTTAGTAGAAGTTCATTTCCATCACCTGAGGGACTGGGCCATCAATAAGCACAGACAGATTGACGATGAACCCTATGGAGGCGGAGCAGGAATGGTAATGATGATAGAACCGCTGGATAAATGTATTTCTGATCTTAAATCCCAGAGAGAATATGACGAAGTAATTTATCTTACGCCGGATGGTATCACCTTAAACCAGAAAATTGCCAATACCCTTTCCATAAAAAATAATCTGATCTTCCTTTGCGGTCACTATAAAGGTATCGATCAGAGAGTTCGTGACCTTCACATTACCAAAGAAATTTCAATTGGCGACTATGTACTTACAGGGGGTGAGCTGGCAGCATGTGTTCTTGCGGACTCCATTATAAGATTGGTTCCCGGAGTATTGAATGATGAGCAGAGTGCTCTTACAGACAGTTTTCAGGATGATCTTCTTTCGCCGCCTATTTATACAAGACCTGAAGTTTATAAAGGACTGGAGGTGCCAAAGGTATTACTAAGCGGAAACTTTGCTCAGATAGAAGAATGGCGTCATGAAGAAGCTGTAAGGATCACACAGGAAAAACGTCCTGATTTGCTCTAAAAAAAATAACACAAAACTGTAAAAAAAACAATTTTTTTTCACGTTTCTGAAATTTTGATGATAAAATAGAATAAGAATTAATGTAAAGTGGAAATAAGTGAAAATTATCCATCATATCTTATAAAGACTAAAAATTTTTTCGTGTTAATCGGATAACTATATATTATTTTAGTTTTATTTTTTGTGTTGATAAATTTAAATGCTTAATAATTTGACTTTATAAAAGCATTTTTATTGATATTTTTTGTTAAATATTTTATATTGCTTACATAATGTTAAGATGAAAATATTATAAATAAATTAATGAAATTTGAAAAAAAATAATAAATTTACAACGAAAAAGAAATTGATAATTTTAAGATAGCAAATTTTGCAGATGGAGATGTTCTCTTTTTATAATGTTGAAAATTTATTTTTACCTGACCCGAAGCCTCTTCACCGGTTAGATCCTACAAAATCAGGCTTGAAAGGTTGGGATGAAAGAAGATATAGGAATAAGCTTTTTAAAATTTCACACGTTTTTCAATTAATGAAGGAGGAAAATGGTGATCTCCCATTTTTAATTGGACTTTCTGAAGTTTCCGGAAGGAAAGTTTTAGAAGATCTGGTGGAAATGGAGCCTTTTAATTCAGAATATGGAATTGTACATTACAATTCTATGGATGAGAGAAAGGTAGATGTAGCCATGTTATATCATAAAGCCAAAGTAGAGATCATAGACTCAGAAACTATTACCTTCTTCTTTGAAATTATAAACAGAAAAAACACAGAGAATTACGACACAACCAGAGATGTACTTTTTTCTAAAATTAGATATAAAGAAACTGTTATTAATGTTTTTATCGCCCACCTTCCCTCTAAGCGAGAAAAAGATATTAATAAGCCCAAAAGAGACTTTATTCTTAATGAGATCCATAACCGGATTCTGAAAATTGTAGATAGCGAAAAAGAACATGTAATATTGTGTGGTGATTTTAACGAAAACCCTGATGATGAAAATTTAGTAAAAATTCTCTACGACAATAAGCACGAGAAGGTCCTGGTAAACCCTTTTCAAGAATTGTTTAATACAAGAAATTATTCTACTTTTCATTATAAGTCTGGACTGTTGTATGATCAGATCATCATGTCAAAATCCCTTTTTGAAAATGATGCTTTGAATTTTCAGAGTGCCCATATTTTTAATTCTGAAAAAATAAGCAGCCAGGTGAAAAATTTTGAAGGACGTCCCTTCCGAACCTATGCCGGTACCCGGTATTTGGGCGGATACAGCGACCACTTTCCGGTTTTTGTAAAGTTTGAAGAAACAAAAACATAAATAATAAGTAGAAAATGAAAAATTCAAGTAACACAAGTTATCATTTAGACTCGATTGACAAAGAAATCATTTACATGCTGATGGATAATGCTAAAACGTCCTTAGCCCACATTTCAAAAAATGTTGGAATTTCCACAACAGCAGTACATCAGAGAATTAAAAAACTCGAGCATGCGGGAGTTATTGAAAACTCCATTTCATTCCTTAATCCTAAAAAAATCGGATATAAAGTAATTTCGTATATCGGAATGTTTCTGGACCAGCCCAGCCACTATCCGGAGGTTGTAAAATCTCTGCAAGAAGTGAATGAGGTAGTGGAAGCCCATTATACAACGGGAAATTACACCATATTCTTAAAGGTTCTTTGTAAAGACAATGACCATCTTATGCAGATCCTGAACAAACTTCAGAAGCTGAAAGGAGTGACAAGAACAGAAACTTTCATATCTTTGGAACAAGGTATTTACAGACAACTGAAAGTATAAAGATTATGAAGATTGCCCAATATTTGGATTCAACCTATTTGAAAACACCCGAACAGTCAGGAATTTCAAACGAAGAAACATTACAGATAGATAAAAAGCTTGCGCAGGAGGCCATAGACCATGGTATTTTTGCCGTAATGATCCGTCCGGATTATGTAGCCGATATCAAAAAGTATATTCAGGAAAGACATTCAAATGTTGCAGTGGGCACCGTAATAGGTTTTCATGAAGGAACTTATACTGTGGACGAGAAACTTGCTGAAGCGTCAAAAGCAATTGAAGACGGAGCAGATGAACTTGATTTTGTTGTTAATTATAATGCTTATCTCAAAGGAGATCTTGCCCTGGTAAAAGACGAGTTTGTAAAATGTACAAAACTTGCTCTGCAGAATCAGAAGATCGCAAAATGGATCATTGAAATTGCGGCATTAACGGATGCACAGATTGCGGATATTACTAAAAATATTTCAGATTGGTCGGTAGAAAATTTCTCCGAAAATGATCTGCCGAACATTTTTGTAAAATCTTCTACAGGTTTTTACCAAACAGAAGACGGAAAACCGAACGGAGCAACGTTTGAAGGCATAAAAATCATGCTGGATAACGCAGGAAAGCTTCCTGTAAAAGCTGCCGGAGGAGTAAGAACCCCCGAAGATGCCGAGAAAATGATCAGCATGGGAGTGAAAAGAATAGGAACCTCTTCAGCTTTGAATTTAATAAAAAACGAATCTTCATCAGGAGGATATTAAAAATAAAAAAACCATCAATCTGATGGTTTTTTTATTTTATACCTGTGCCGGGTATTCTTCGTAGAACTGCTGAGTTTCTTTAATCAAAGCATCCATTTCTTCCAAAGTAAATACCTCAAGGAATTTTTTTCTGAATTCTTTGAAATGAGGAACCCCACGGAAATAATTGCTGTAATGCTGTCTCATTTCAATAAGACCCAATTTTTCACCTTTCCATTCCGCACTCCATTCTGCGTGCTGGCGGACAGCAAGTAAGCGGTCTGCAATAACAGGCTCCGGAAGGTGCTCTCCTGTTTTGAAAAAATGTTTAATCTCATTAAAAATCCAAGGATACCCAATTGCTGCACGACCGATCATAATCCCGTCGCATGCATATTTTTGTTTGTATTCCAGGGCTTTTTCCGGAGAATCAATATCTCCGTTTCCGAAAATAGGAATCTCAATATTTGGATTTTGTTTTATCCTGGAAATATGTTCCCAGTCCGCTTCGCCCTTATACATCTGTGCACGCGTTCTGGCATGTATCGTTAAAGCTTTGATACCGGTTTCCTGTAAACGTTCTGCCACTTCATCTATATTAATACTGGTGCTGTCCCATCCCAGACGGGTTTTAACCGTTACCGGCAGATGAGTAGAACTTACAACAGCTTTGGTAAGGCGTACCATAAGGTCAATATCCTTAAGAACTCCCGCTCCTGCTCCTTTACAAACTACTTTCTTTACAGGGCATCCGAAATTAATATCCACGAGATCCGGGTTTACCGTCTCTACAATCCTTGCAGACATCGCCATCGCCTCTTCGTCTCCACCAAAGATCTGAATACCAACCGGTCTTTCATAATCGAAAATATCCAGCTTCTTACGGCTCTTCATTGCATCACGAATCAAGCCTTCAGAAGAAATGAATTCTGAATACATCAGATCTGCCCCGTGCATCTTGCACAGGCGTCTGAACGGAGGATCACTTACATCTTCCATCGGAGCCAGCAAAAGCGGAAATTCCGGCAGTTCTATATTGCCTATTTTTACCATGCGGCAAATTTACGAAATTATAAACATTTGAAAATATGATAATATCTATGACTGTAAATGATGGATATCTATTTGAAAAAAATTGATGTGAATAGTGAATTTTTGCTTCACAAGTGAATGGCAAGGTTTAAATAACAGATATTAAATTTCAGACAAAAGATAGGAAATGAGATGATAACAAAAGCCCTGCAACCAGTAACTAAATTCCCACCTGCAAACACTCATACCCTCAAACTCCCTTACTTAATTAGAAACTCGCCTTCACCTGCATACTTCCGATGTGAATGGTCCTGTCTCCGGAATTCCTTCCCTCATAATTTAAATTAAGCTGAAGGAAAGAGTTGATCGCCTGCTGAATAAAAACACTCCATACCTGGTTTTTGCCGGGTTTAAGACCGTCCAGCATCTGGTTTCCTACAATACTGAAATTGTTTCCGATAAAATCATTATTGATGAAAGAGAAATTTCCCCTGATCGAAGTTTTTCTGCGTTCCCACTGAATGGTTCCTGTCACATCAAAAGCTTTCAGGAGCTCTTCACCATCTATTCTTTTTTTCTGGCGGTAAGCAGAAGAAAGTTCAGCCTGTATAGCATCTGTAAATTTATAGGTGGCCTTCGGTTTGGTTTCAATATTATTCAAACGGTAATCCCTTGTGGCGAATAGCTGGGATGAATTTTTAAGATCGTGAATCGAATTTTCCCAATCAACTCTGAATTCCTTGTTAAACCAATATCCAATATTGATGAAATGAGAAACCTGCTCACGTTCTTCATTACTGAAATTGGCATTGATGAGGTTATCATTGGTAATAAAACGGTAGTTTCCGTTCCAGCCGGATTTTTCAGTTGGATTAAACTGGACAGAGGCCAGAATATTCTGGTTTTTTAAGATCTGGTCGCTGTTTTTTTCAAAAGGATTCAGTACCAGAACCTTGTCCTTTTTGTAGAAAGAGTTTTGTGAATTCAACGAAACATTAAAATTCCATCGTTTTAAAAATGCATTTTCAGAATTGAAAACTATCGACGGATTAACGAATAATGCCAGCTGAATTTTATTTTTATTGGAAGGAATATAGCGTACAGAATTGGTGTAAATCCTGATATATTGTGCTAAGTCAGAATATTCAGCAATTTCGAATTCATCGAGCTGCTGGATGCCGTCTCCGTTATAATCGGTCCATTTATAGACACCCTGTCCGTCTGTTACTTTAAGATACTGGAATTCCCTTTGTGCTTCCTGTCCGTTTCCAAGTTCATAAAATGCCTGCAGGCGCATCCCGTTTCTGAATAATTGCTGGTTATATAGAATATTTCCGACTACGAAATCATTATTTCGGGTCATGTCAGCTTCATCATTCTGGTAAAAGAATTTTCTATAATGTATCAAAGCATTTAAAGTAGTTCTTTCGGTTTTGATCAGCTGGCTTTCTGCCATAATTCCCAGGATATTATTCATACTCTCCAGCCTGTTGTTTCGTACAGAGTCGTTATCTCTCATATACACTTTTGCAAGAAGCTTTGTGCGTGTACTGTCACCGATCTTTTTCTGAACAAAGATCTCTTTCCAGCTGAAACTGGTAACATCCATGAGCTGCGTATCATTATACTTCTTCTCATTATGTTCCATGCTTCCTCCGATAGCCCAGCTTCCTTTTTTACCGGTAAATTCTGTAGAAACTCCACCCCGGATGAATTTCGTGTCCTGAAGTGTAGCATTCGTATTAAGGTATGACAAGTTTCCTTTTGTAAAGAACTTTCCTGTGATCCAGCTAAGATCAAGATCATTTTTTATCCCTTTGTAGGTATCCTGTTCATCCAGGTAGTTTACGCGGTAATTCAGAGTAGATTTATTGTTCCATTTATTTAAAAAGCTGAATATAAACCTGTTTTGAGTTCTCTGGCTGAATTCCTGTACCAGGTTAAAATCTCTCGAGAATTCTACATCATTGATACGGTCTAGAATATGAAATTGCTTGTCTATATATTGATATTCAAAACTCGGAGTTCCTTTCCAGTTATTTTTTGTAAAACTTTTATTTCCGAAAATGCGCCATGCATATCCAATGTTTTGAGCGGCATCTTTTGAAGAAAATAAATTCAGATCATAATTGCTCAGTGAAAAATCAGCCCCAATTTTACCCTCTTTTAAAAGATATTCGGAATTTACTGAATACACCTGCGATTTCTGAGGGGAAGGAAGTTTTCTTACCGCTTTATAATCTCCCATATTATTCCCGACATACTCAAAAACACGGCCGTTATTAGTTGTCTGTGTAATTTTGTAATCCCCCTGATTAATACCAAAATAAGTAAAAGAAACCTGATAAAGTGTTTCATTCTGATCTGTCGAAAACTCGTAGAAATTTCCGGCTGGATTTAAGCGATACAGAATTTTATTAACATCATATGGAGTAACTACTCCTGATGGTGCATACATCAGATTGGGGTCATTACCCGCATCGGCAAGGATTTGTTCGTCTTCTTTGGAAAGATTTAAAGAAAGGGGAGCATTTTTGTTGTCATTTTCCATGAACCAGTTCATTCCTACTTTAAACTTCTCTCTCTGATGTTCTACTTTTCCGGTAAATAAATATCGGGAGTAATTCCTGTTCGTATAATTATATGAAATTGTAATAAAATTCTGCTGAAAAATAGGACGGAAGCTGGTAAAGGTTACCTCTCCGGTATTATAATTAATGACATAATCCTGGTTTTCACCACGCTTCATTAAAATACCATCAATAAACACCTGCTCGGAACCGGAAATAAGGGTGATAAACTGCTCACCATTCTTCCCGGTTAAACGGTAGGGGCCCTGGTTGCCTTCCACTCCCTGAAAACGGACCCTGTGAAATTCACTTCGTGCAACCCCCATGGAAACATCTACAAAGGTTTTGTTATCCTTTCCGAATTCAGTCTGAAACTCAAGCCCCATGCTTCGTCTCTGGAATTTTGCAAAATAATTTTTCGATTCTACAAGATCAAGATGCCCAGCTCTGAGGATCGATTTATCCTTAATATTCAGCTGCATATAAATCTTGTCAAACTCTTCCAGTGTTTGTGTATAGCCATCAGCCTGAATCGGAAGATTATGATCCGAAATACTTGCTAAAATAGTCACATCCTTAGAAAGCCTTCCGGAAATCTGAAGATCCATGGAACTCTGTACAGATTGTCCCTGGTTGTTACCGAATGTAATTCCACGAATGATGGAGCCTTTAGAGTTCAGCTCTCCTAAAAATCTTTTTTTGTCGTTTTTGACAAGTACTGCCTCATCTACGATTATTTTGTTGTTGGTTTTTACAAAATCCAGAGTGTCTTTTGCGAAAATATCCTGTTCAAAACGGGCTGCAAGGATGCTGTCTTTTTTAATACTGTCTTCCGGAATATTTGGATTTTTCCACGAAAATATTTGCGCATGGGCCGAAAATATGCCCATGAAAAACAAACCGATCAGAAGAAAAAGATTGCGCAAGTGTTTAAAAATAATTCGTAAAAATAACTAAAAAATGTTAACGGAACGGGGTTTAGCATTATTAACAGAAATTTAATCTAATTATTGTAAATCCCTGAAAATTACTGGTGATTTTATCATGTAGATTATTGATACTCAAATTTCGCAATCATTAATTTTTTATACGTTTGCTAAATCTTTATTAATTACCGAAAATGCAACTTAAAGTACAATAAGTCTTTGACAAGAGATTTATTTCACAATAGGAAATAGTAATGGTAGTAAGGTTTCCCGAAAGATTGTTAAAAAATTGACTTTAATTAATTGTTAATTATGTCTTGTCACTTTTATATAGTGATGGTTTTTTTGTACTTTTAACTCATAAATTTAAAACTTTTTATAATGAAAAAAATCTTTACTATTTTGGGAATCACTTCATGTGTTTTCGGATTTTCTCAGAATTTAGTTCAAAACCCGAGTTTTGAAAGTGGGGTTAGCAGCTGGACAGCTGGTACAGGAACTTCTTATACATTACCTACTGTTGAAACGGATACTCCATACCAAGGACTAAATTATGCTAAATATGTAGCAACAGCAACAAATGGTTTTTATCAAAACATTCCTATCAGTGCCAATACCCAATATGTCGTTAGTTTTTGGTATAAGTCGTCTGGTAGTGGGAATGGAGCCAGAATTTGGTCTTGCTTTTTAGACGCTTCTGCAGCACCTGTCTATTTGACAAGTGATGCATCAACAGATCCATTGAGAAATAATAATGGTTATTTAGCTAAAGTAAGTGTTTGGACTCAAAAAACAGTAACTTTTACTTCTCCGGCATCTGCAGCACAGTTCCAATTGCAAGTACGTGCTTATAATAATTCTACTGCTAGTTTTGATGAGTTTTCTTTAATCCAAAACGGATCTTTATCTACAATTGATTTCTCAGCATCAAAATATAGCTTAGTTAAAAATACCTTTGTTAAATCAGAGATTAATTTTGCGAAAAATTGTAAAGATGTAAAAATCTTTAATATGTTCGGACAAGTTGTAAAATCTCTTTCTGTAAAAGAAAATGAAACTGTGAATGTTGATGAACTGGCAAAAGGAAGCTACATCGTTACAGGAACTGTAAATAACGAACCTGTATCACAGAAAATTTTAAAAGACTAATTTTAGTTTCTTTATTAATATGAGCTCCGGCCATTTCGCAGAAATGGCCGGAGCTTTTTTATAATCATATCCAATCTGGAATTTTCTTTAATATTTAAAGATGGATATCGTATATTTTTTTGAATATTTTAATTTTTGTGGTATTGTATTTGATGTGTACTAAATAGAAAAAAGAAGAATTCATTTAAAAATACTTTGTATTCAATGAAGTTTAATTTAAAGCAAAAGTTAGTTTTCAATATAACATGTTAAAAGAAGCAGCTGTTTTACGGTTGCTTTTTTATTTTAATACCATCCCCTTCTCGCAGCATTGATAACCGCACCGAGATTAAGTACTAAAGTATATCTGATGCGTTTTGCGTAATCCTTGAAAGATGGTTCAAAGCCCAAGGAGGACTGGATCGGGAAATATATTTCAAGGAAATCAGGAATAAGCTTTACTTTAATACCACTGTCCCAGATAAACTCTGCAGGGCGGTTTTTATTTTTATAGATCCCTGCGTCTGCATACACATGAAATATCTTCCAAACGCTGGAATCTACATTAAAAGAAGTAATCCACTGATTAACAGATCCCGGGATGAAGGATTTAAAACCTCCGTCAGCCAGGATAAACTGCTGTGACAGAAGACCACTGTTAGCACTTTCCCCCAACAGATTGTAAGAGAAAGAATAATTGGATACCCTTGAGATTCCATAGTTGAACGTATTATTCCGGGTCTCGTTTCTTATAAAATAACCGGCAAATAATCTAACGCTTAACTTTTGCTTTGGAGCAAATTCCCATCTGTAAAAGCCTTCAGCAGTTATTTTATTGAAATCTTCCATACCCTGAGTGCTTAAGCTTAAGCTTTTTTCATGGATCATCTGGCTGTCGCTATACCCATAGCCTGCGCTCCAGAGATTATATTTGTCATAATCTTTGTTAGCGATCATTTTAGGACTGAGATCCCTTTCTAAATAATTGTAAGAAAACCCTAAGCTTCTGCTTACCGTACTTCTTGGATTTTTCCTGAAATTGAAATTGGAAAATATGGAACCTTTCCTGTAAGCCAGTCCGTAATCATAATGGAAATAAGAACCTGATACTCCAAAAGTAATACTTCTGAAAACACCTTCAGCCGGAAGGAAAGAGTAGGAGATAGCACCTGATCCGGTTAGTTTTCCGGTTCCGGTACTGTAAGTAGGTGTAAATGAGTACAAGAACTTCTGGTCGAAAAAAGATTGGTTTTTTAAGTTAACACCCAAAAGGAATTTATCATATGTATTATTAAAACGTACCCTTGGACTGATGTATACTTCGTTGTATTCAGGATTTGGAATATCCTTGATAAGTTTAAATTTTATTTTTTTTGCATTTGAAAAAAAACCTTTTGCATATAAAAAATTATCCCGGTATTTAGATTCGGGGAAAATATAATCCGAGTTTAGAGTTACTTTGTGAATATCTTCCGAAGCAGGAAGAGCAAAATTGGTGATTCTTTCGTTTTCCTTTGTTTCTACCCAATAAGATTTTACCTCGCCTTCGCTGGTCTGCGTTTCAAGCCGTACAGGAATAGGAGAATCTCTATTTTTACCAATTTTGATATTCAAAGAATCATCCTGCTTTCTGACATTTTTCAGTCTGAAGTTAGCCCTGTTTTTTTGTTTTAAAAAATTCGTGAGATATCCTGATGTTTTGTCTTTTTCAGCAAGTTCTTTAAGAAATTCCTCCGGTTCAATTTTCTTGTCTGTATTTTTGGAAATATAATCTTTAAGAATATTATTGAACTGATCATACCCCATTTTTTCGGCGGTATAATTAAAAAGGCTTCCCGTTTCAAAACTGCTGACCGCCATGTCATTAAAGTTGCTCAAAACCGTAAAGTTCTCGCTGATCTTCTGGTCCAGGTTCTGGGACATGATGTATTGATAGGCCAGTCCGTAACGGTCAATCAATTTTACTTTGGATGCATGGAATAATTTTAATGGCTTTACCCCAAAAATACGGGTTTCCGGAAGCGTGCCCAATAGCTTGGTTTCTTTATAGAACTTTTGGAGATACTGAATTTCCAGATAAGATTTCAAACCATTTTTAAACCAGTGATCTTTCTGTTTATCCGCAATAATGCTTTCGTCAAGTATTTTTTTTGCAATGATTCCAAAATAATCAAGATCTGTTTTTTCGGAGTCAGTGAACAGCTGAAATCTGAATTTCCAGAAAGAGATATCATTACTCCCGAAAAAATCTTCCGAAGATTTAAATTTTTCCGAAATAAAGAGGTTTTTTGGAAGGAATCCTATTTTTTCTTTGATGAACTTCAAATGCAGAGGCAGGTAAAATTCAAGATTTTGTTTTTCTTCCGGTTTTAGATTATAACCGAACTTGATCTCGGTATCGGCTCCATCCACATTTACTTTTATAGAAGGTAGCCCGTTCTGCGAGATTACAAATTCAGGATCAGAATCAAGGTAACCTTTAAATGCATTCATCTGGATCTGTGGCAGATTACTTTCTATAAAACTGTTAGGAGGAAGGTCAAAATTGACGGTCCAGAAAGTATTGAAGCTTACCGATTCCTCAATATCATGATAGTTTCTTTTGGAAATATTGTCCGGATCAAAATGATCCGGAACAATAAAGAAATATTTTAATGCAGTGATTTTATCTGAAGTACCATAACCCGTAAATTTCTTATCGGGAAGGTGCATTTTATACTGAAGCTGTAATTTGATGCTTTCGCCAGGCTTTAAAGCCTCTTTCAGGAGAAGAAAAAGATTCTCATCTGATGTGGAATTCACTGAAACAGGCTGTGCTGAATTTTTAATTTGTAAATCCAGAAGTGTACCCAGCTGATCATTTTTTGCAAAATGAAGATCACTATTCCTGTCTTCCAGCTTTCTGTATACCAGTGATGTTCCTTTTTTGTTATAAGCGGCAACCCAATTGAGAAGCTTTACCGATTGCAGGTCTTTGTCGGAATGATTGTAATACACAATTTCCTGGTTAACCTCCAGCGTCTTTCTGTCGGTAGATAATTTAGCTTCAATGTATATACTGTCTTTTTGCCCGGAAACCTGTACAATTCCCCAAAACAAAACAAGGCAAGTCGTAATCTTTTTCAAAATCCTGTGATAAAGCCCAAATATAAACTTATTTTGAATATATCCAGCAGGATTTTAGCCCTGAAAAACGTTTTTTTGCAAAGAATTAACATACGCATTCCAGCCCTCATTTTTATAAGTAATGGCAGCGGTTTCAGGATCTTCAGCCTTATAAATTCCTCTTCCTACGATGATGAAGTCGGAGTGAAGCATTTTGAAAACATGTTCAGGAGTATTGTACTGTTGTCCTTTTCCGTCCCCTGAATCTGCAAGATTAACACCCGGAGTAAAAAGTAACAGCTCTTCAGGAATCTGATTTTGTGATACTCCTCCGATCACATTTGGATGTGACAGTGCTACTTTCAGAGCCTCTTCACGATAGCTTGCCGTAGTGAGAGCTCCCTTGGAAGACATTCCTACGATTGCGACAACGCCTACATTTTTGAAGCAGTCCAGAGATTCAAATCCTCCGATCACCTGTGAAGTAACGAAATCTGCCCAGTCTGTAATTTTAAATACGCCGCTGGTGAATTGGAGTTCCTGTGTATTACCGATATCTGCAAACTTTCTGTCCTCCATTAATAAAAACTGGTGTTTTTCAGCTAATGCTTTTAAAGGAACAATTGTTTTTTCGTATTCAAAATCTGAAATGATATCGATATGTGTTTTTAATGCAATAACATGAGGGCCTACTTTTTCAGCAAGATCAAGCAGCTCCTGGGTTGTGGTAACATCTGCAGAGGCAATAAGATTTGATTTTTTTGCCAAAGCGGTTTCCAACAGTTTTTTAGAAACCGAATGTTGTGCATGCTCTAACTTCTGTTCGTAAGAACTTCTCGTCTTTTCTTCAAACTGAATATGGTTTCCCTGAAGGAAATCCTGGATTCTTTTTACTTCTTCATCAGAAAGCTCTCCATTTTCCTGAAGAATAGAGCAAACTTCTGAAATATTGAAAAGGGTATGAACTCTGTATCCTTTACTTTCCAACAACTGTTTTCCGCCCTGCTCTCTGTCAAGAACCACAACGATGTCAGCTACTTTAAGATCTTCCTGCTCTACCTCTGCAATAGTCTCTACAAGAGATTTTCCGGAAGTGATCACATCTTCCACCAAAAGACAGTTCTGCCCTTTCTGGTAGATTCCTTCGATCAGTTTTTTCGTTCCGTAGCTTTTGGCCTCTTTTCTTTTAATAATTAATGGAATGTAGCTTTCCAAAGACATCGCAGTAGCCATCGGAAGGGCTGCATAAGGCACTCCGCAGATTAAATCAAAATTATCCAGTGGAAGCATTTCCAACAAATAATTAGCCAGATTCTTTAGGATTTTAGGATCTGAAGCCAAAGGTCTCAGGTCCACATAGAACGGACTTTCGATACCGCTTTTTAAGGTAAACCTTCCGAATTTGATGATGCCCAGTTTGTAGCACTCTAAGAAAAATTCTTTTTTACTTTCCATTATTTTTTATTAGATATTGCAAATTTAATGATTTGAAACAAGGCTTAAAAATTTATCAACCATTTGTCAATAAAAAACCATCCTGAAATGTTTCAGGATGGTTTAAAAATATTTCTGTAATTATTATTTTACAATTTCTGCATCGATAATTTTAGTGCCGTTCAGCCTTTGTTCTGCTTCCCACAGTAAAAATTTATCCACTTCTTTGATAAGCTTTGGGATTGTCAGTGACAATACTGCCAGGTCATCCATAACCCCTAAAACAGGAACGGCAAATTCAGGAAGTATGTCAATAGGAGAAATTACGTATAAAAGTCCCAGAAGAGGAAGGATGATATCGATAGATCTCATCGGGTATTCTCCTTTTCTCCATAACTTGACCATTCTGAAGATGTCAGGAATTTTTTTAACGAAGCCTTTATGGCTGATCGCTTCTTTTGCAAGATTCAATTTTGAATATTTCATTTTGTGTTTAGTTTTAATAAATTTTTCAACGTAGTAAATTTCGCAAATTCTATACCAATAAATTATAAAATTTAGTTAAAATAATTACTTGATGATATTGTCAATGAACTGATGTACAGTTTCTGTGTTCCAATCTCTGGATGCATCTTCTTTAATGATGATTCTTCCGTGCTTATCAATAAGAAAAGTAGTAGGGAATACTTTGGGAAGAATTTTTTCAGAAATAGGGCTTTGTGCAATATAGACAGGAACGGAATAATTATTTTCTTTTAAAAACTTTTTTACATCCTCTTCCTTGTCGTTCATGGCAATAAGAATAAAGTCTACATTTCCCTTTCTGGAATCATATAATTTTTGAATGCTGGGCCATTCTTTTCTGCATGGCGGGCACCATGTTCCCCAGAAATTAAGGAAAACAGGTTTGTTCCTAAATGTTTTAAGATTGGTACTCGGTACATTGATTCCTTTCAGTTCAATGTCATAATCTTCTTCGCTTACATGTACGGCATTTTCGATGGTCGCGATCGGGAAGAACTGATCTCTCAGGTATTCTTTTACTCCCGGGACAAAAGCGACGACACCGATAATGATGATAAGGACAAGATATATGATATTCTTTTTCATGCGTTAATATTTACTGTTAATTTTCGCCTTATGGAATTCAATTGATATTATAGTAATTCTAAAATCTCCTGAACGGCATCCTTGCCTCTGTTCTTAGCATAATACAGCTGCAGGTCATTATAAAAGCTATCTTTTGGGTAAGCTTCCGGATCTGCCTTATGTTTCATTAATAATTCGTAGCCGTATTTCGGACGTGGTCCCCATGAATTCTTTACATTGAAATCTTTATCCAGGATGAGCACTTTAGGGATAGATTCTGTACCGTTGGTCAGGTATTGGTTGATCAGACTCTTGTCACTGTCTCTAAGGAAGATTTTCACATCATTGTGCCCTTCGAAAAAAGTAACAAGAGCAGGAACCGTAGCGCTGGCATCGCCGCACCATGCTTCTGAAATGATCAGTATTTTTCCGTCAAAATTCTTAGAAGCCAATTCTTTTACCTGTTCTTCATCCGGAACATACTTTTTCAACGTTCTGTCCATTCTCTGAAGCCCGAGTTCATAGTATTGTTTATATTCTATTTCCTGTTGGTTGGAAGGATTTTCTAATCTTTCTCTTCCGATGCGGATATATTCTTCAAAAGAAATTCCCTGATCCCAGTAATTTTTCATTACCCAATATTTATATTAAAAATTATTGATGTTTCTTGTTTTATTGATCAAAAACAGGTCTGCCAGTACAAATGCCGCTAAGCTTTCCACAACAGGAACAGCTCTTGGCACTACACATGGGTCATGACGTCCTTTTCCTTCTACAATGACAGGGTTTCCGTATTTGTCGACACTATCCTGAGGTCTTAAAATAGTAGCTACTGGTTTAAACGCAGCACGGAAATAAATATCCATTCCGTTGGAAATTCCTCCCTGGATTCCTCCGGAAAGATTAGATTTTGTGGTGAAATCTGTATTGAAAGCATCATTATGCTCTTTTCCTGTCATTTTAGCACCGCAGAAGCCGCTTCCGTATTCGAATCCTTTGCAGGCATTGATATTCAGCATAGCTTTGCCCAACTCGGCCTGAAGCTTGGAAAATATAGGCTCTCCAATTCCTACAGGAACGTTTTTGATTACGCAGGTCACTGTTCCGCCGATGGTATTGCCTTCTTTCTTGATCTCTTTAATTCTTTCGATCATTCTTTCTGCAGTTTCAGCATCCGGACAACGCACATCATTACTTTCCGTTTTTGAAAAGTCTAAAGCCTGATATGGTTTTTCACAGAAAATATCACCTACGGAAGAAACATAAGCATTGATCTCGATACCGGATAAAAGCTGTTTAGCCAATGCTCCTGCAACAACCCAATTGATCGTTTCCCTTGCTGAAGATTTTCCGCCGCCGCGATAGTCTCTGATACCAAATTTCTGGTCATACGTAAAATCTGCATGACTCGGGCGGTATGAATCTGCGATATGATCATAGTCTTTAGACTTCTGATTTTCATTTTCTATAATAAAACCGATTGGGGTACCTGTTGTTTTTCCCTCAAAGATCCCGGAAAGAAACTTTACCGTGTCACTTTCTTTTCTTTGAGTAACAATCGCAGATTGGCCAGGCTTTCTACGACCCAATTCATATTGAATTTTATCGAAATCGACCGTTAAACCTGCCGGAAAATTATTGATGATACCGCCGTAAGCCACACCGTGACTTTCTCCAAATGTTGTAAGACTGAGAAGATTACCTAATGTATTGAACATGTTACAAAATTACCTATTTTTCTTCAGATAATAAAGTTTCTGGATTTGTTCTATTTATTAGTGTTTTTGATAATATGGATAATGTTCTGTACTTCCTTTTTTTCGTCCGGTGTAAGTTTTTTCCAGATGAATCCTTTTTTGATATTTTTTTCATCAATGTATTGAGGGAAGATTCCTGCTTTTGCATCATCAAAAATATAACTTGCTGAAATTGCAGGAAGGGGGGTGTCAAAATTAAAAGGGTAATCCTTTGATACATTGAATTTTAAATTTCCCGTTTTGAAAGTTTCAAATTTATTATAATGATAAGTTGAAGGCTCATACAGTTGTTCTTTTTTCAATCCGGCCATAAAATTTCCCGGCCTGAAACTCGGAATATAATGACGGATGAAATTGGGAAAACTTAAAGTCCCGATCACCAGTACAATTGAGACGAAGAAAAAAACAAGTGATTTTTTTTTGCTGAAATGAATAAACAGGATAAAAGCGATCACGAAAAATACATCAAGAAAAAAACGGTATTGTGCCGAAAAAGCTAATACCAGTATACTTTTTATTAATATGGAAATGCAGATGAGGCTAATGATCTTTTTCTTTTTAACGAAAGCAAAAACAGAGAAAACGGCCAGACTTAAAATGAAGATCAGGTTGATTTTTGATTTAATTCCTTCCAAGGTAAACCAGTTTCTGACTGCATCATAAAAAGAGAATTTTTGAATTTCTTCGTAGCTGTACTGCATATCGTATGTCTTCTGAATAGCGTATTGTGATGAAATTTTTAAGACTTCCGGATTGGGTTTCCAGGTGAATCCAAAATCACCTATGGCAACAGGAAATACAGGATATCCGAAGGTCCATATATTTTTGATAAAGAACAAAATAAGAATCCCGGTTCCTAAGATCCAGTTTTTATAATTGGGTTTAAAAATGAATACAGAACAAAGGAATACCAGTAATGGGAGCCATATCATGGTAGGTTTTATCGAAAAAACAAAAACAGCATAAGCAAAAAGAAGACTGATATTTTTGTTTCCTGTCATGATTTCGTTTAAAATAATCAATGATAAAGTAATAACAGGAAGATCAGGGCTTGGTGACTGTGAGAAGAGTAAGAGTATGGGGATAAAACACAGCTGGATCCAAGTCTTCTTCTCAAAAATATAAAAAGTATAAGTGATCAGAAGAATGGCATTAATTCTTAGAAAAGGATCTGAAAATCCGGAGAATCCTGCCTGAAAAATATGCCATACGGACATTTGCCCTAATGTAAAATCCAGATTGGAGATACCTTTTACCAGACCATATTCCGTAAGCCATTTGATGGTTGGAACATAATACCCGAAATGATCCAATATATAAGGATAAAAAGAACTGCTGTATAAAATGATCAGTGAAATACCGCCGATTAAAAAGGTGTCTTTCTTGGAAAAATGATGAAATTCTAAGTGCAATTTCTTTTTGAAAAAGAAGAAAATTCCAGCAAGTATAAAAGGAATTTCTACATATATATTAATAGGAATAAAAAATGCAAGAACAGTCCATATAAGGCTGAGTCCTAATATTCCGGTTAAAATGCTACTTGAAATACCTCCGGTTAGAGAGCCAAAGAAGCTTTCCATGACTTTCCCCCAGCCTGCGAGTGCTGAAAGAACAAGAACCGAAGAAAATAAAAGTAGCATCATAAAAAAAGATTGCTTAAAAATAAGCAATCTTTAAATGTTATCGTGAAAATATTAATTAACGTGGTTGAACTCTTCCGTCTTTTCTGTCTCCAGCCCTACCAATCGTATAACCGGTTGCACCACCTACTACACCACCAATCACGGCTCCAAGACCTCTGTTTTTCTTAGCAACAATGGCTCCTACTGCGGCGCCACCTACAGCCCCAATAGCGGTTCCTTTGGCTGCTTTACTCCATCCTTTCTTTTGAGTGGCAGTGGTTCCTTGGGAAGAACTGCTTCCATTATCTGCATAGCTTCCGCCTCCTGAATTAGAGTTTGATCCTCTGTCTCTATATACTGTTCTGGTTTCTCTTATGATCTGAGGCTTTGAATTATTGGCTGCAGCTGCCTGAGATTTTTTACTTTCAGCAATGCTGTCTGCCTTTTTCTGTGCTTCATACACTATTTTTTCTTTCTCGATAGCCAGCTTTTGCTTTTCTATTTCAAGCTGTCTTGCCTGAAATTCAAGTTTCTGCTCTTCCAGAGATTTTTCAGCTGTCCTTTCGTCCTTTTTGCAGGCTGTCAGTAAAAAGACTGATAAAAAACCTGCTAATACTATCTTTTTCATAATTCAAATTTTAATAAGTAGTCTTCGCCAGACGGCAGTGACTTCCTATTTATTTTCAATTATGAAGCCAAAATTTAGTTAAGAAATGTTAAAGTGATAATTTTTTTGATAAAACTGAAAATATTTTCAGGTTGCTTTAGCTTATTGAACGGTGCATGGATGTAATTTTAAGTTCATTAAAAGTTTTTATTCAATTCATATGAATTGGTTACTTTTGGAAGAACCAAATTACTTTATTATGAAAATGACAATTTTTAAAACAATGGCTTTTGTGGCCTTGGCTATTACGGCTTTATCATGTTCAAATGATGATATGATATCTGATGTTCAGACCCAGACTCATTCTGAAACCTCTAAACAGGCTTCAAAGACTCAAACTTATAAGCTAAGATTCGGTATTGTCAACCTGGATGGTACGAAGTCCCTTTCAGGAAATTACGATGTAGGAAGCTTCCTGGCTGAGAATACGGTTACAGGGGAAGTTTATGACACGTATTATGGGGGCGGTTTCCAGGCTCTTCCAGCATATAATGAGGGAATTCCAGCAGGAACGTATACTTTTTCGGCTATGCAGGGACAAGGCGGTTGGGCCGGTTATGGTTCCGTAACAGGGACTGTATCGGACGCTCAGGTAGATGCAGACGGGTATATTACTGTGTATATTCCTATGACCTGGGCTGAGTAGTTCAGGTAAATATTAAATCTACTTTATAAAATTCTCATTTGAGGATTTTTAATTTGTGTTTTTGAGCCTCCTGAACCGGAGGCTATTTTTTTATGCTGAAATAATATTAAATAAAAAGCTCCTCATTTCTGAGAAGCTGCTATTATATGTTGAAAGTTACTTTTACTTTATTGATAAGCCTGTGGAGTTTGTAGGTCTGATAGTTCAGAAGCTCGTAGATCTCCTGTGAATTGGTATATATTTCCGGGACTATTTTATTGTTAATTGTTCTGATTCCCCTTCTTTTCATGGTGTCATGAATCACTTTGGCAAAGGATTCTTTTGCTCCCTGTTTGAAACTCTGCTGAGAAATACCGTTAGAGTGGAGACGGTAAAGATAAAGGGGTTCCTTAATATATTTTACACTGCCATGCTCCAGAATCTTCAGATACAGATCCTGGTCTACGGCGCTTTTTAGGTTGGGGTTGATGCCTGAAGTTTTAAGGTAAGTTTCTTTTTTAAAAGTGAAGAAATGGGCAAACTGGGTAGGACAGTTGAAAAAATATCTGCTGTTGTAGATTTGTTTTGTTCCTCCAAATATTCTGTCAGGAATAAGGTTTTCATTACAGAGCATCATTTGGGAATAAGCTGCTACAATGTCATCTTCATTAAATTCATTTATGGTTTTTTCTAAAGCATCTGTATATAAGGCATCATCCGGGTCCAGGTAGGCACATAATTCCCCTGTTGCATATTTCATGCATTTTCTTTTGGTATATCCACATCCCCGGTTGGATGTATTGTGATAGATGCTGAAGCGCGGGTCATGTTTTATAATATCTTCAATTATTTCTACGGAATCGTCTGTAGAAGCATCGTCAATAATTATAACTTCCCAGTTTTCGTAGGTTTGAGTGATTAACGAATTATAGCAGTCTCTAAAGTACTTACCGTTATTATAATTGGCTATAAGTATAGAGAATTTTATCACGATTTAATGAGTTAAGTTTTTTGTAAAAGTAGAAAAATACTTTTTTAAAAAATATATCTTAAATCATATTGTATTGATATTTTTTTTACTATTTTACGATACTATATTTTGTTATAATTATTTATATGTAATGATTGTATAATTTATTTTTATGGATTACATCGGCTTTACCTATGTTAACTGACCAGGGGGTATACTTGTTGAAAGAATAATTAAAAAACATTTATGACTGAACTCATAAAATGAGAAGAGAGAAGGCATTACCTTTAAGACATAGAATTATATAATAATTTTCTTAATTAGATTATAAAATTTTTTTCATCATTTGTGTTTTTTTAGGCCTCCACTAGGAGGCTTTTTTATTTTTCTTATGCTATGGATCAGAATGCCAAACATGATATTAATCATAATTATGTTGATTATAGAACTTATTTTATATCCGCTGTTATCTTACTATTATGCTGTAATCCCTTATTTTTAGGGGGCTTTTTATATTTCGTTCATTTAAAATAGTATAGAAAAATCATCATTATACAGAAGAAAATATTTTTAAAAGTATTACAACTTTGGCACGATTTTTCAATATATGAAGCAACTCATGTTTAATTTGAGTTTTCATGGTTATTAGTTTTTATCCCCGAAGCAATTCGGGGATTTTTTTTGCGTCATATTTTATTGTACGTTTAAAGCCATCAATTTGCCGGTATTTCATTGAAATATAGAGTGGCTAATCTTTATTATCGGGTTATTATTTAAGTATTCATGTTAAATTATTGAAAGGAGGTAATAGATTTAGGTTTCAGTTGTTTTATATATATAAAATTAAATCATGAAAATTTATCTTCTCATTGTATCATTGCTAATTTCATTATCATCTTTTGCTCAAAACGTAAGTTCTGCAGTAGATGAAATCATTCATCGGGAAATGAAAACAAGACGCATCCCGGGTGTCCAGATTGCAGTCGTCCAAAACGGTAAAATTGTTTTAAGTAAATCTTATGGAGTTGCAAACATACAGGATCAGGTTGCTGTAAAAAGTAATACTATTTTTCCGATTAATTCCAATACAAAGATTTTTACGGGGGTTGCCATTATGCAGCTTATTGAACAAGGAAAGGTAAAATTGGATGCGCCTGTCAGTACTTATCTGGATAATTTACCTTTAGAATGGCAAAAAATAACAGTCGATCAGTTACTGACCCATATTTCCGGATTGCCTGATATGTTAAAACTTTTTGATCCTGTGACGGGAAATATAGGACCGCTAAAAACGGAGGAAGCCATTTTTGAAAAACTTAAAGCCACTCCTTTGGAATTTAAAACAGGAGAGCAATTCAGTTATAACCAGACTAATTATTATGTATTGGGTAAAATTATTGAAAAGATTACGAATAAACCATTTGCTGATTTCTTTGAAGAAAAACAGTTTAAAGTAGCTCGTCTAAAACATACCCTGTTTGGAGATTCAAGAGATGTAATTCCTCATTATGCCCCCAGCTACAGCTACAGGACTTTTTTCGATGGTAAAAAAATAAATCAGGACAGGTTAGCAACTAATTATTATGAATTTCCTGATTTCAGTCGCACAAGCGCGGGACTTAACAGTACATCTGAAGATATGGCGAATTGGATTATTGCCTTGCAGAATGGTAAATTATTACAAAAGCCATCAACATTGGATATGATGTGGTCACCGGGCAAATTCAATAACGGAACACCTACAGATTGGACACGCGGCTGGGGAATTGCAAAACTTCGGAAAAATCATAAGGCAGTTGGGATGTCCGGAGGAAACAGATCTGTTTTACTTATATACCCGGATGATCACTTGGCGGTAATTGTATTAACCAATTTAGGAGGAAGTTCTCCTGAAGATTTCATAGAAGAAATTGCAGGATGTTATATTCCGAACATTATTAAAGCAGACCCACTAACGTATCTTAGAAAAAACCTGCAAAAAATCGGATTTGAAAATGCAATAGACTTTGTAAAGAAAGAGAAAGCCCAAAATCCTGATTTCAATCCAAAGGAATTTGAGCTTAACAATTGGGCCTACCGCATGCTAACCACCAATCAAAAGAAAGAAGCTCTGAATATTTTTAAGCTCAACGTATATTTATTTCCTGACAGCTGGAATGTTTATGACAGCTATGGTGAAATCCTGTTAAAAACAGGTGATACAAATAAAGCGATTGAAATGTATAAAAAATCTATAGATTTAAACCCGGATAATGAGAATGGAAAAAAGATTTTGGAACAGATTCAAAATCCTAAAAATTAAATTATAGTTTTAACAACAGTGTTTCAGTTATAAGCAACAGCTATTATATGCTGAACAGCAAAATATCCACGCCTTTAAAAGTAGTATTCGTATCTTTATATTCTACAGTGTTATCTGCGTTAAATTTGATGAAATAGCCTTTGTCATTGCTTGCGGTCATTTCTGGCTCATCAAGCCATCCATACTTATTAATTTGCCAAGTGCCTATTAGCTCTTGTGGCATCGAAATAACTGGTGTTGGATTCACGACTTCGTCATCGTTTCCGGAACAATTAACAAAAGATATACTAACAAGCAGAAGACTTAAGAGAAATAATACTTTTTTCATGTGATTATATTTTTTCAAAAATAGTATATCTAATATTAATGTTGAATACGGGAAACCATAACTAGCTAAATTTTATTTGATGTAAAAAGTGTATTTTTACCAATAAAACTATGACTTTTGATGAATTTTCAAAGATTGCGCAACCGATTGCTACTGTAATTGCTTCTATTACCGCATCTATAATAGCAATGATTTTTGCTAAAAGACTCGAGAAATATAAAAATTCTATATTAGTAAAGAAAAAATCAGAATTAATAGCAGAGTTATTATCCATTTGGGTTTCTCAACCCGAAGATTACAAACGGATTAATGAAATAACATTTGAAATCTTTTTATGGTTACCAAAAGATTTAGCTAGTGATTTGAGTAAAACTTTATCAATGGATAAAGAGGCAAAAAGTATGAGAGAAATAATATCTGACATTCGAGTATATTTGTTAGGTAAAGATGAAAAGATTCCTCATAATATAATTGTAGTTTTTTCAGGTGAGTCTAAAAGAATAGTTAAGCCAAAAGTTTAACTTTTTATATATAAAATACATATTATATAACCCTGCCTATCTGGTGGGGTTTTTTATGCTGCATATTTAGCAAATCATACGAAACGAAGGTTCGGAGTTACTTTTATTGCATGAAATTATTTTATAATATTTTATTTGATACAATAGTAAATTATATAATTGATTTTTATTGTATTACACCTGAGTCGAAAGTGGGTATTTGCGTAATTGTATACATAGTGACCGAATTTACGTGTCACTATGTTAAAATGGCTAAATTCCAAATTTGAAAAAGGATGTCGTGCATGTGCTAGAATTTAAGTTTTGTGGATAACTTTTTTAATTACGCGCACGCGCGAGGGTTTGATTAGATTTGTATATATACTAAGGTTTTTCTACAATCACTATACGCGTATGAAGGTTTATGTCGACTTTATTGATGTCTGTTCGCGTGTAAAGGAAATAATAATACAGTCAAAAGTTTATACGGCCTTTCCTGGAATAAAGCGTAGTCATAATTACTAAATCAGACCAATACGCGCACGCGCGAGGAAATATAAAAGACATTTGTTAAATTTTAGTTTAGATTATCAAAGTTAGGGTGATCTAACAAGAGATATGTCTTTGGAGTTTTTATTCTTATCGAACGTGATAAAATAACTATTTCTTATATTGTTGACACAAAATAAAAAGCCTTTCTATAATTTACTGAAATTCAGTTTTATATAGAAAGGCTTGGAGGTACCTAGCGGATTCGAACCGCTGTAGATGGTGTTGCAGACCACTGCCTAGCCGCTCGGCCAAAGTACCATTTTTACCATTTTTGAGGTGTGCAAATATAGCAAAAAAAATTAATGAACAAAAATTTTTAAATCATTTCTTTCGCTCCAATGCTGTTGATATCGCTTTTCAGCTGTCTTTCAGCTTCATAATCTTTTATGTTCACCACACGTGTGCTGCTCCAATTATCATGAAAGCCATTTTCACCCAAAAATGATAGTTGGTCAACCAATATAATTCCTCTTATAATATTTCTTACAAAATAATTTCCGATAGAAGGTTTTTCCCCATCAATCATAATTACTTTGGTTCCTGTAATCAGTTTTCCCAGGCTTCTTCCGCCGGTTATGGCTTCCATGAAGAAAGAAAATAATATATAAGAAATAATGCCCAGCAATCTTTGTGCAATATCGCTGGTATTGGCAATCCATTCTCTGAAAGCCGGACTGATAGGCATAAGTATCATAAGAATGATAAAAAACACAATATAAAAAGCAACAAGGTCAATTAGATAATTAGCAAACCTTGCTCCTTTGGATGCCCGGTGTCTGTCTACAATTTGTAAATATTTTCTCATGGTTAATTTTTGTTTTTTTTATTAATTTAAATTCCGTTAAGTATTAGTTTTAAAGTGGCATTCGTTTCAATGACTGCAGTGATGCCGGATTGGTTGACCAGGACACTGCCGGGTTTCAGGTTGAAAACCCTTCCGTTCATTTTTAAGCCTTTATAATATTCTTTGTTAAATGCCTCTTCTATACTTTTCTTTGAGGCGAGTTCCAGCTCCTGTGTTGGAATTCCGTATTCCTCTTCGATCATCTTTACAATTTTCCCTTTGAAAAGCAGGGTAGCGGTTTTCTGCAGAATATTGGCCGTCCTTAAATTGAATTTTGTATTGGAGAGAACAATTTTCTTTTTCGTTTCATCATATACAGGGATCCCGGAAATAATGGCTTTTCCATTTACGTAGCCTTCTGTTTCAGCTTCAATGATCACTCTTCCTTCAGCACCATAAACTCGGATATCTTTGATCTTTACCTTTGAGCCTCGGACATCATATTCCTTGTTCATGAACATATTTCTGGCAATATTGGTAGCTTCAGAAAAAGGAACATTAGCTGTGGTCTGCAAGAGGAATTTATCTGCCAGAACAGGAACGACATTAAAGTTCCCGGCTGATTTTACCGTTGGTGATGCAGCAGGTTTGCTTCCTGTAAACGTTTCCGAGTAAATATCCATTCCTATATTCGTAGTGATCTCATTCCCATAGAATTTCAGTGGGGTGATATTCACGCCTACCGGGCTTATTTTCAGCCACGTATTATATTCCTCCGAAATATTAAAAGGCTGCGAGAAAACATTCCATGCCATTACTGCATACTGTTGGAAATTCAGCTGCGTAGCCATCTGCTGATCAATAGTTTTGGCAAATTTCCCCTGCTGTTCCTTCAGGCTTTTTTCTACCAGTGAAGTGATAGGGATCTGTATTCTGCCATAATCCAGGACAGGCTTTGTCACCCATCTGAAACCGTTGGACTGCGTATTGGTAGAAATTGTCCAGTTGTTATTAAAATTAATCGTGGTATTGAAGGACATAACTGTTTCAAAAGTCGTATTCTGATACGAATAAACTCCCAGGGTACCAATCCCTTTTTCGGCCCATATTTTTAAAGGAACTTCTATCAGAAGGTTTTGGCTTGTTCCGCCCACAAGACGGATAGGCCGGGTTTTCCATACTTTGACCTTAAACTGATCGTTATTGTTATCTGTATAAGAGTCATCCTGAAATACCAGCTCTTTTACCGAAGCATTAATCATATTGCTGATTTCAGAAAGCGGAATGGTTACCGGCATCGTAATGCTGGATTTTATTTTCGGGAAATTGTAAACAGCGGATTGATTATCAACAGCAGTCTGGCCAAAAACCATGGCGAAACTTAATAAAAATAATAATTTGATGGATTTCAATTCAGTATGTTTTTTGTGTAGATAAAATTAAAAATCATCAGGTTTGAAGCTTCTCTCCAGTTCAATACTTGCGCCTTTCATTTCGCCCTGCATCGGTGGTGAAGTTTTTGTAATCTTCAGTTTAATGTAGGAAACCTGGGGGAAACTTTCATGAATCTTCATGATAATTCTTCCTGCCACATGCTCCAGTAATTTGGATTTAATGGCCATTTCCTGATGAATGATCCCGTTGATGTCAGCATAGCTTATCGTATCATTCAGGTCATCTGTTTCCGCAGCTTTCCAAAGATCCGTGTGCAGTTCTGCATTTAAAATATAATAGGTCCCGATGATATTTTCTTCGGGAAGCACGCCGTGGTAGGCATATATTTTTACATCTTCAAGAAAGATCTTGCTCATTGTCCTGATTTTTATTCAGCAAAAATCGTTTTAATTCTTCAAAATCTGCATTTATTTCTACAGTTTTTTTCTCCTTTTTCATGAGATCATTCAGTGCTTCGGGGATATCAATGGTGATATGGGCTGCTTTTTCTACTGCTTCAGGGAATTTTACAGGATGTGCAGTTCCCAATATCAACCCTTTCTTGCCGGGATTTTCATTCAGGTACTGTTCCATAGCAGCAAATGCAACCGCACTGTGAGGATCGAGGATGTATCCATATTTTTCATATACCTCTTTAATGGTATGAAGTGTGGATTCATCATCTACTGAATATCCCGAAATTACATTCTTGAGATGATCAAACTGATGTCCGAAAAGTTCCAGAATTCTGGTGAAATTACTTGGATCTCCAACATCCATGGCGTTGGATAAGGTGGCTACAGCTTTTTTAGGATGATACTGATGACTTTTCAGATAATCAGGAACTACATCATTTTTGTTGCATGCAGCAATAAAATGCTCTGCAGGAAGCCCTCGGAAGTAGGCAAGAAATCCAGCACAGATATTTCCGAAATTTCCACTCGGAACACCAATGACCGGATCCTGGTTTTCGTACTGTTTCCATTGTTTTAAAGCTAATAAATAATAAATCTGCTGAGGAAGCCATCTTGCAACATTAATAGAATTAGCTGAGGTTAAAAACAATTCTGAGTTAATACTTTCATCTGAAAAAGCTTGCTTGACAAGATTCTGACAGTCATCAAAATTTCCGTTAACCTCCAGTGCCGAAATATTTCCTCCCAGTGCCGTAAGCTGTTTTTCCTGAACAGCACTCACCCTGTTTTTGGGGTAAAGAATAACCACATTGATCCCCGGGACATTATAAAATCCATGGGCAACAGCTCCGCCCGTATCACCGGAAGTGGCCACGAGAACTGTTACTTTTTTATCCTGATCTTTTAGAAAATACGACAGGCAACGGCTCATAAACCTTGCTCCCACATCTTTAAATGCTAACGTTGGTCCATGGAAAAGCTCCAGAATAGATATGCACTCACTGATCTTTTTTAAAGGAATCTCAAAGCTGATGGTTTCTGTAGTAATTTTTTTTAATATTTCCGAGGGAATTTCGTCCCCGATAAAATCTTTCATGCATCTGAACGCAATTTCTTCATTGGAATACAGATGCAAATTTTGAATAAATTCTTCATTAAACTGAGGAATTTTTTCGGGGAAAAACAATCCTTTTTGATTACCCTGGCTTTTTATAGCAGCTGTTTTGAAATTAACGGTTTCCTGCTTATCTTTTAAATTATAATAATTCATTGTCTTTAATTTATTGGTTATCATTATGATCTTCTTCAACAATCTCAATTCCTGAAGGGTTTATTTTTGAGACATACACAAAACTCTCAATTTTAATTTCATCGTAAATAGATTTCATCAGCTGGGCAATCTTTTCTGCCGTTTCTTTTTTCTCTGCCAGCATAAAAATTGAAGGCCCTGAACCCGAAATTCCGCCTCCAAGTGCGCCGGCCTCCAAACTTCTTGTTTTAATCTCATCAAATTTCGGAATTAGGATGCTCCTGACAGGTTCTATAATCACATCATTCAGACTTCGTCCGATGAGCGGAATATCGTTTTTGAGGATTCCTGTCACGAGTCCTGCTATATTTCCCCACTGTTCTACAGCATCTTTCAGAAGAATATTTTTCTTTAAAATCTGCCGTGCATCAGAAGTTTTTACTTCGACCTGTGGATGTACTGCTGCCACAAACAGATTGGGGGTACTCAACGGAATAATATCAATAGGAGAGGAGGATTTCACCAATGTGATACCTCCATAAATGCACGGGGCAATATTGTCTGCATGGCGTACTCCGGAAGCAAGCTCTTCACCGAACATAGCGAAGTGAACCATTTCTTCACGGGATAAAATATTTCCTAATAAGGCATTGGCCCCAAAAGCGGCTCCGGCGGCACTTGCCGCACTGGAGCCGAGCCCGCTGCCCGGCTTTATATGTTTACGGATTGTGACTTCAAAACCTTTTGTGAGCTTCAGATGCTCCATGATGTTTTGGAGAACAACGCCCGCTACATTCTTTGACGGATCTTCCGGAAGCCCGAAATGATCCTTATGCCTGATAATGATCTCAGGACTGTCCAGTAATTTCAGTTCCATTTCGTCATAAGGCTCATGAATAGCCATTCCCAGGATATCAAATCCGCAAACGAGATTGGCAATGGTAGCCGGAACTTTTATTTTTATCTTTTTCATATTATTTATTTTAAACTGATCGGATAATATCTGCAAAAACACCGCTGGCAGTTACTTCAGCCCCTGCGCCGGCGCCTTTTACAACAAGAGGCTGCTCGGAGTATCTTAAAGTTTTGAAAATGACAATGTTGTCTTTACCATACAAATGGTACAGATCACTGTCCGGAGCAACATGTTGAAGTCCAACCTTAGCTTTGCCATCTTTAAATTCAGCGGTATATTTCAATATTTTGCCATTTTTCTGAGCCTCACTGACTAAATTTTTAAAATGACTTTCATATTCAGTAAGCTTCTCATAGAAGTTTTCTACACTTCCATGAAGGCATTCTTCAGGCAGGAAGCTTTCATTTTCTATATCTTCAAACTGAAGGGGGTATCCGGCTTCTCTGGCAAGAATTAAGATTTTTCGGGCTACATCAGTTCCAGTCAGATCCAGCCGTGGGTCCGGTTCAGTAAAACCTTCTTTCTGTGCCTGGGCAACAACTTCTGAAAAGGTTCTGCTTCCGTCATAATTGTTAAAAACGAAATTCAAGGTTCCACTTAATACAGCCTGGATTGACGTAATTTTATCGCCGCTTTTCATAAGATCATTAATGGTTCCGATAACGGGAAGTCCGGCTCCTACATTGGTTTCAAAGTAGAATTTGCAGTTGTGATTCCGGGCAGTACTTTTTAAGTTTTTATACACTTCAAAATCTGAAGAGGCTGCAATTTTATTACAGGCCACAATATTGATGCTTCTTTTTAATAAATTGTCATAGATTTCCGGCACTGAGGAGCTGGCAGTTACATCAACAAATACTGAATTCCTAAGGTTTCGGGAAATGATTTCCTCTGCAAAGCCATGGATAGATGCTTCGGCACCTTTTTCACTCCAATTGCTATATTCGCTTTCGGAAATTCCCTGATCAGAAAAAAACATTTTCCGGCTGTTGGAAATGCCTGCAATTCTTAGATTAATTAAATTGTTTTCCCTAAGATATTCATTTTGTTCAAAGATCTGCTCTACCAGTTTTGATCCTACATTTCCGACTCCACACAGATAAAGGTGTACCTGCTTAATTTCAGATTCAAAAAATTCTTCATGAAGAACGTTAACTGCTTTTTTAATATCCTTTTCTGAAATAACGATACTGATATTCCTTTCCGAGGATCCCTGTGCAATAGCTCTGATATTAATCCCGTTGTTCCCCAGGCATCCGAACATTTTAGCGCTGATTCCACTTCTGTTTTTCATGTTTTCCCCTACCAGAGCCACAATTGAAAGTCCGGTTTCTATTTTTACAGGAGTCACTCTTTGAAGTTTTATGTCATCTTCAAAAGAGGAGTTCACAACATTTTCTGCATGAAACACATCTTTTTCATTGACAGCAATGGTAATAGAATGTTCCGAAGAACCCTGGGTAATAAGAATAACATTAATCTTTTCAAGGCTGAGACATTGGAAAAGTTTTGCTGAAGTTCCGGGAATTCCTACCATTCCACTGCCTTCCAGCGTAAGAAGGGCAATATGGCTCATATTGGAAACTCCTGCAGCGATCTGTTGCTTTTCAACAGCCGGTTTGCTTAATTTATGGGAAACTAGTGTTCCACGTGCCTCCGGATCAAAAGTATTTTTAATCTTAAGATCAATATTTTTTGCCATAACAGGTTGTATGGATGGCGGATATAGAACCTTGGCCCCAAAATGGGAAAGTTCCATGGCTTCATGATAAGAAATCTCAGGAATGGGTTTAGCATTGGAAGCCAATCTTGGGTCTGCAGTCATCATCCCGTTTACATCGCTCCAGATCTGAAGTTCTTCAGCAGAAACTGCTGCTGCAATAATGGCTGCTGTATAATCGGAGCCACCTCTGCCTAACGTGGTGGCATTTCCGTTCTGATCTCTAGCAATAAAGCCGGGTGCAACGATAATCTGATTTTTATGCTCAGCTGCAAAATTCTTTACATTTTCTTCAGTGATCTCAAAATCTACCTTCGCATTGGTAAAGCTGCCGTCTGTTCTGATCTGGTCAGCCGAATTCATCCATATACAGTCCAATCCCTCATACTGAAGCCTGGCTGCAATAAGGTTTGAGGACAGAAACTCTCCATATGAAGTAATCCTGTCCCGGATTTTATCTGTAAACTCACCTAATACAAATATTCCGCTGTAGATATCTTCCATATCATTAAAATGCTTTTTAACAAAGCTTAGCCATGAGCTCTGGGATAAAACAGGAACCAGTTCTTTAACAAGTTCCAAATGCCTTTCTTCCAGATTTTTAATGATGGGAATATATTTTTCATTTTTAAGAGAAGCGTATTCAGCTGCTTTTATCAGGGTATCAGTAACACTGTGAAGGGCTGAAACTACAACAATTACTCTGCTTTGTAAAGATTCTTTTTTAATAATATTTTCTACCAGAAGAATATTTCCGGCATTGGCGACAGATGTACCGCCGAATTTTAAGACTTTCATCCAATTAATATTTAAGGTTAGGTAAAACGAAATGTTTACTCTTTAAAAAAAGAGTACGGGTGCAGGAAATAATATGTGAAAATTTACCCCGCTAAGGGGTAGTTGTTGTAGTTGTGAATGTAGAAACAGAAGATAGCCCCGAAACAGGTGATTCCGGTACAAAAATATCTGATATGTTTCTTAGAATGTTCATTCTTTACCAAACAAATGTACAAATTATTCGGAGATATCAAAATTATTTTGTTGGAAATGTTGATTACAGAAATCTTTCAAATTGTATCACTTATTCAATATTCAGCTACACCTGCTAATTCTGGTTTGGCTTTGATGTTTTTGAGTTCCATCTTTGTTAAGCATATCAACAGCATGTGAAAAATTCAGTTATAATGGAACTGTAAATAGTTATTAACAATAAAAAAAAGTATTATGAGAAAATTATCGAAACAACAGTTGAAAAAAGTAAATGGTGCAGCATGTCCGGGAGGTTGTCCCTATCCTGCAGGAACTACTTTTGGCCCCCCGGGATCCGGAGCAACACGCAGCTGTCAGCAGTATGCTGCTTTGACGGATTGTTGTAAAGGACAATATCTTGTGATGATGAGCTGCGTAGGTCCAGTGGTCAATTAAAACTTTATTCTTCATGTTGTGATGTTTTTTCACAAATGATGTTTAAAGTATTGTATTTATGAAACAAAATTAAAATTAATATGAAAAATTTAAAAAAACTTTCAAGAGAAGGAAAGAGTAAAATCAGCGGTGGATTTACCGACTTTCAAATTGAAACATGTGGCGGGGCTGCGTATGTATGTTTTCGCGGTGGTGGCGCATGGGGCTGCTGGAGAACTCCGGGAGGTACATGCTATGCTCCGATGGTGTAATTAATTTAGAGTCTCTTTTTATTAGTACATTTTCATAGATGAGGTTTAAAATGCTATATTTAGAAACCAAAACAAATCAATATGAAAAATCTTAAAAAGTTAGGCAGAGAGAATCTGAAATCGATTAACGGAGGAAATACCTGTTTTGAGTACTGCCCTCCGGGACCTTATGGAGTAGGTCCGGATTATCCAAAATCATGTGAAGATTTTAATGCTTTGCCTGAATGTTGCAAATTAAGGGTGAAAGTAGATTATTTCTGCTTCGGCCCCATTTAAAAAGTAAAGCACTGTTATAAAACAGTGCTTTTTAATTTACTAAAGTTGATTAACTCATCAACTTTTTAAGAAGTGGCTAAACATTTTGGAGGACTACCACATACTCCCGGAATACATACTTCATCGGGTTTACAATAAGTGGCACATTCTGTTGATGTTCCGCCATTGATGCTTTTTAGACATGCTTTGTCTAATTTTTTTAAATTTTTCATATGTAAAGATTTTGGTTTGAATCTTAAATATATAAAAAAATAAGCACTGTGAAACAGTGCTTTATTATTATTTTATACTTTCTATTTGATAGTAATTTTCTTATTTGGAATATAAAGTTTAGAACTTAAGTTTGGAAAGTATTTTCTTACTGATTCAATACTTTTTCCTGAAGTGTCTATAAACTTCCAATTTTTTCCATTATTTTTTGAAACGGCTATTATATAATAATCACCCAAAACATTACCTTTAGGTGTTTCCATTTCTATTTTTTGATGGACTACTGTCTGCAGTTCATTTTTAGTATGAATAATATCAGAAACTTCAGAAAAATCAACTTTTTTGAAAGTATATCCGGCTTTACTCATTTTTTCAACAGCACCCACCGATGTACTGATCATTTTCTTTTTATCTCCAAACATTTTTATAACACCATCATAAACATAATTACTGTATGCGTTATAATTTTTTTCCATGAAATATTTCCTCATTTCAGTGGCTTGTCTGATCACTATTTCTTTATGATTCTGAGAAAAGTACAAACTACTGGCAAATAGAAGCAATAGTAAAAATGTTTTTTTCATTATTTGATTGACTTCGAAAGATCCAGCATGGCCTCGATTGGCTTAAGAGCCTTTAAACGAAGTTCTTCGTCGATAAGGATTTCCGGAAGCTCGTATTTCATACACAGATACAATTTTTCCATGGTATTACGTTTCATATAGAAACATTCCGAACAGTTGCAGCTTTCATCAAAAACCAGCGCTGGAATCAGTTCCTTATGCGGGGCACGTTTTTTCATTTCGTGAAGAATTCCTTCCTCAGTGGCGATAATAAATTTCTGGCAATCGTCTTGCTCTACAAAATTCAGCAGGGCAGAAGTAGAACCTATAAAGTGAGCCAATTTTAAAACGGCTTCCTCGCTTTCAGGATGTGCAATTAACTTTGCATCAGGATTGTCTGCCATCTGCTGGGCAATTCTTTCCATAGAAAATGCTTCGTGTACGATGCAGCTTCCGTCCCAAAGAATCATATCACGACCGGTTTTTTTAGATAAATATCTTCCCAAATTTTTATCCGGAGCAAAAATGATCGGTCTGTCTTTTGGAAGGGCTTCAATCACAGTTTCAGCATTTGAGCTGGTTACGATGATATCACTTTCTGCTTTAGTTTCTGCGTTGCAGTTAATATACGTAGCGATCAGGGCATTAGGATGCTGTTCGCGCATTTTTCTCAATCCTTCTCCAGAACATCCGTCTGCCAGAGAACATCCGGCCATGGTGTCAGGAAGAACTACTTTTTTAGTCGGGTTCAGAATTTTAGCGGCTTCAGCCATGAAATGTACTCCACAGAATACGATCATATCTGCATTGGTGTCTTTGGCCTGTCTTGCCAGCTGCAGAGAATCTCCCAGGAAATCAGCAATATCCTGAATTTCTCCCGGCTGGTAATAATGGGCAAGGATCACCGCATTTTTTTCTTCCTTAAGTTTCAGAATAGCTTTCACCAGTTCTTCTCCTTGAGGGATTGCTATGTCTTTTATATCCAGAAATCCTCTTACAGGAATCGCAGATTTAGCTTTTTCTAATGTTTCGGTACTCATATCCACCTTAATGTTTTTTGATTCTGGAAGTTAGAAGCTAGAAATTAGAAGTTAGAATGTTGTAGTTTGAATTGTAATTACTCTTTCAAACTTCCATGATTCGACTTCCATCATCCATCTCTTAATTCCCAATAAAATTTTTTATTAAACTTTCTATTTCTTTTTTTGCTACATCAAGATCGGTATTAATAACGATCCTGTCAAACTCTTTCGCAAAGGTCATTTCTTCTTCTGCCTTTGCTACACGTGTTTTGATGGTTTCTGCATCGTCCGTATTTCTGGAGATCAATCTTCGTTCCAATTCTTCTATGGAAGGCGGTTCAATGAAAATGGACAGGGCTTGCTCTCCAAAATATTTTTTTAAGGAAATTCCCCCTTTTACATCTACATCAAAAATAACTACTTTTCCCTGATTCCAGATTTTTTCCACTTCAGATTTTAAAGTACCGTAATATTTGTCAGTATATACTTCTTCATATTCTACAAAAGCATCTTCCGCTATTTTCTGTCTGAATTCATCAGGACTCAAAAAATGATAATCCACTGCATGGATCTCACTTCCCCTCGGCTGTCTTGTGGTACATGAGATGGAGAACGCCAGTTCAGGAAACGTTTCCAGAGAATGCTTTACTAATGTAGTTTTTCCGCTCCCCGATGGTGCTGAAAATATGATTACTTTATTCATTTAGATTAGAGATTTTTAGATTAGAGATATGAGAATAAACTCTTTGATCTCTTGTCTATAGGTCTATGGTCTACAATACGTTTAACGTCTGTTCTTTTATTTTTTCCAGATCATCTTTCATCATGACTACCAGCTTCTGGATCTCTGCATGATTGGCCTTTGAACCTAAAGTATTGATCTCTCTTCCGATTTCCTGGGAAATAAAGCCAAGTTTTTTTCCGTTGAAATCTTCGTTATCCATTACTTCTTTGTAGTATTTCAAATGCTGGGTCAGCCTTACTTTCTCTTCTGCAATATCAAGTTTCTCCGTGAAGTAAGCCATTTCCTGGTAGAAACGTGTTTCGTCTACATTCTCGAATTCTTTTAAAGATTTCTGATAACGCTCTTTTACAGCAATGATTCTTTCTTCTTCATAAGGAACTACTTCAGAAAGATATTTATCAATATTCTGGATGTTTCTTTCGAGTTCTTCATGTAAAATAGATCCTTCTGTCTTTCTGAATTCCATAAAACGGTCTACAGCTGCATGAACGATCTTTGCCAAAGCCTCCCATTCACCGTCTGTAAGTTCATCAGGCCTTGAAGTAATGGCATCAGGAAGTCTTACTGCCATTTTCAGATATTCAAAGTCTGGACCGTCAGAAGCGATGGTACGAAGCTCATTCATATAAGAGTCAATTAAACTCCTGTTGATCTTTACGTCATTCGTCTCTTCAAGGTTCTCCAAATTAATGTAGCAATCTACCTTTCCACGGATAATTCTGTCATTAAGGATTTTTCTGATCTCAAATTCTTTCTCTTTATAACGTAAAGGGACTTTAATATTCAAATCAAAGCTTTTGCTGTTCAGAGATTTAATATCTATTGAAATCTTTTTTCCTTCAAAAACACCTTCGGCTCTGCCGAATCCGGTCATTGATAAAATCATAGTTTTTTATTGTTGTACAAAGATAAACATTTAAATTAGCACTGTGAAATCGCAGTGATTTGGAAACCACAATTAATGATGAAGATTTAAGATTCCATATGACTTTTAATAAACAAATAGATAAACTACATATAAAAAACTTGATTTCAGTTGTAGGACCCACTGGAATAGGCAAAACGAGGCTGGCAATTGATCTGGCCAGGCATTTTAATACGGAAATTATTTCCTGCGATTCCCGCCAGTTTTTTAAAGAAATGAAAATAGGGACAGCATCGCCTTCGGAAGAAGAACTGGCGGAAGCACCTCATCATTTTATCGGGAATCTTTCGGTTCAGGAGTACTATTCTATCGGGCAGTATGAGGAAGATGCTTTAAAAAAAATCAATGAACTTTTTATCAATCATGACACCGTTATTTTGGTCGGCGGAAGTATGATGTATGAAAAAGCAGTTATTGAAGGTTTGAATGACTTACCTGAAGCTGATGAAAACAATCAGAAAAAATTACAGGAAATCCTTGATATCGAAGGAATCGAAAAGCTTCAGGAAATATTAAAAAAACTTGATCCCGAGTATTTTGAAGTGGTGGATTTTCACAATCACAGAAGACTTTTACGGGCTATTGACGTAATTTGGCAGACGGATAAAAAATATTCTGAACAGATTGCTGTTTCTCAGGATTCCAGAGACTTTAATGTGATCCGTATCGGAATTGAAGCTCCAAGAGAGGATTTGTATGACAGGATCAACAGAAGAGTAGATATCATGATGGAAAAAGGACTTTTGGCGGAAGCGGAAAGTTTAGAGAAGTTTAAAGATCTTACTGCTTTGAAAACTGTTGGATATGCAGAGTTATTCAAATATTTTGACGGAGAATGGGATCTGGATTTTGCTGTTTCCGAGATCAAAAAAAACAGCCGCAGATATGCAAAACGTCAGCTGACATGGTACAGAAAAGCAGAGGATATTCACTATCTGCCATTAGGATATTCGCAAAAAGACTTTGAAGAGCTGCTTCAATGGATTTCCGGGCAGTTCCAAAAATAAATTTTCGGTATATTTTTAAACCATTAAGGATTGGTTGAGTTTTTAAGAATATTAAGTTTAGCTTCGCTTTAAGTGATGAGAATTTAAAAATTTCATGTGATTTCTTCTTAGATAAATTTAACTCCTTAAATGATCTTAATGGTTCAAATTGATGATCTACAAAGGGATTGATGTGGTTTATAACGTAAAATATCTCGCAGACTGAGCAGATCCGACAGATGTTTGTGTTATTTTAATGCGCTTAATTAGTAATTCAACCTGCAGGAGAAAACAAAAATGCGGCCCCTAAACCAGAGACCGCACTTCAAACAATATAATTAAATTTACTACTTCCAACCGCCGCCAAGAGCTCTGTAAAGATCTACAATGCTGCTCAGTCTCTGTCTTTTTACGGACGCAAGATTCAGTTCAGCCTGTAAAGAATTTCCCTGAGCTGTTATCACTTCTAAGTAATTGGCCATTCCGCCTTTGTAAAGCATTTCTGCACTTTTTATTCCGTTTTTCAACGTTGATACCTGTTCTGCCGCTTTCTGTTCCTGAACTTTTAAACTTTCGTTAGACACCAAAGCATCGGAAACTTCACCCACAGCATTTAAAACAGATTGACGGAAGGCCAATACATTTTTCTCTCTCTGGATTTTAGCTACATTCAGGTCGGTTTTTAACTGTCTTTTCTGGAAAATTGGCTGGGTAATTCCCCCTAATACAGATCCGAACAATGACGCCGGAATCTGGAACCAGTTATCGATTTTAAATGAATTAACACCTCCGCTTGCCGTGATTTTCAAGGCAGGGTACATATTAGCCTGAGCAATTCCCACCATTGAATTGGATTCCAACAGAACCAGTTCCTGCTGACGCACATCCGGACGACGGCTCACCATAGCTGCCGGAAGGCCTGCTGAGATATCCTGCGGAAGAGAAGTGTCAGACATTTCAATTGTTCTGCTGATTTTAGTTGGATTTTCACCTACAAGAATACTTAAAGCATTTTCCTGGATCGCAATATTTTGTTCCAGCTGAGTGATCAAGAGCTCTGTAGCCTGTTTCTGTGCCGTAGCCTGCTGAACGCCTAAAGAAGTTGTATCACCGCTCTGCCACATTTTTTCAGTAATCGAAAGCGTATTGTTGCTTAATTCCAGATTTGATTTTGCAATATTTAATTGCTTGTCAAGCATCAATAAATTATAGTATCCCTGGGCAATCGCTGCTACTACCTGGGTCTGTACTGCTTTTGTAGCTTCGTAAGTTTGCAGGTACTGCATTCTTGAAACTTCCTGCTGATTTTTGATCTTGCCCCAGATGTCGGCCTCCCAGGAAAGATTGAATGCTGCGTTGTAATCTTCAACATGGTTCTGGCCTAAAAATGAATTTAAGCTTTTCCCGTTCATGCTGTTTTCCGAAGGTTTTGAAATTTGTGCTGACACACCAAAGCCTACATCAGGATACTGAAGATATTTTGCCTGTTTCAGTTTTTCCTGTGAAGAAGCTACCTGTTTTAGAGCAATCTGCAGATCATAGTTATTTTTTATTCCTTTTTCAATCAGTCCCTGTAAAATAGGATCGCTGAAAAACTGTTTCCATTCCAGGTTGGCGATGCTTGCTGTATCAGCAGTAGCCGTGTACTGAAATTTTTCCGGGAGCTGAAGGTCCGGCTCCGTATATGCCAGTTTGGACACACACGAAACCGCGCCTAAAGCCAATATAAGGGTCAGAATAAAATTCTTAATTCTTTTCATAGTTTTAAATAGACTTTTATTTGAAAACAAAACTTTGAGAGGATTTTGTTGATGCAAAGAGGTCTTTAGTAGGAGAATACTTTGCTTTTACCGAACCATTAAGAACATTTAAGGAGTTAAGTTTAGTTAAGAAAATCAAATAGATTTATAAGTATATGCTTCAAGCGGAGCTCATCTTAATATTCTTAACATCTTAATACAACTTAATGGTTCATAAAAAATGTGATTTTAATCTCTCAAAGTTTCGTAAATCATTTTTTATTAATGAGCAGTGGCTAAAAGTTCTTCCTCCAATTTTTGTTTTTGAAGTCTTCTTTTTTTTCTGCTCGGCATTTTTTCATGCAGGTACTGGAAGATTACATACATTACCGGAATGATGAAAATCCCGAATACTACTCCTGTAAACATTCCTCCTACGGTACTGATACCGATAGAATGGTTACCCTTTGCAGCAGCTCCCTGTGTCCAAACTAGCGGAAGCATACCGATGATGAAGGCAAATGAGGTCATCAGAATAGGTCTCAAACGTAATCTTGAAGCCTGAAGGGCTGATTCAATCAGTGTTTTTCCTGCTTTTCTTCTCTGAACTGCAAACTCTACAATCAGGATCGCATTTTTCGCTAGAAGTCCTACGAGCATGATCAAACCTACCTGAACGTAAATATTATTGTCAATTCCTGCTAGCCCGGTGAAAGCAAATACTCCGAAAATCCCTGTAGGAACTGTTAAAATAACAGCGAACGGAAGAATATAACTTTCATACTGGGCAGCCAATAAGAAATACACAAATAGTATACTTAACATGAATACAAATGCGGTCTGGCCACCTGTTTTGATCTCCTCACGGGTAATTCCCGTCCATTCATATCCGAAACCTCTCGGAAGAGATTTCTGAGCCACTTCTTCTACAGCTTTAATGGCATCTCCGGTACTGTAACCGGGTTTTGGAGTTCCATTGATGGTTACCGCGTTGAAAAGGTTATTTCTTGTCACGGTTTCAGGACCGAAAGTTCTTTTTAAAGTAACCAAAGTCTTTACAGGAACCATTTCACCTAAATTGTTTTTAACATAAATTCCTTCCAGAGAATTCGCATCTGTACGGTAAGGAATATCTGCCTGGGCCATTACTCTGTAATATTTCCCGAACCTGTTGAAATCCGAAACAAAACTACTTCCGTAATAGATCTGCATGGTCTGCATCAATTCTGTTATGGAGACACCCAGCTGATTCGCTTTATCCGAATCTACATCTATTGTGTACTGAGGGTTTCCGGCAGCATAAGTTGTAAAGGCGAATGCTATTTCCGGACGTTTCATCAGTTCACCGATAAAGGCCTGAGTGGTTGTTCCCAACTGCTCAAAAGAGCCGTTTGTTTTATCCTGAAGCATAAATTCAAATCCGGAAACGTTACCAAATCCCTGTACTGTCGGGAAATTGAAGAAGAACGCGTTGGCATCTTTCACCTGTGATACTTTCCCTGTCAGCGCTGCTGCAATCTGATCCGGGTCTTTCATTTCACCACGGTCTTTATAATCTTTTAGCTTAATGAAACCTGCAGAATAAGGGGATGCGTTGGCATTACTGATAAAGTTCATCCCATCAGCTACCCAAAGGTGATTCATGGCTTTTTCAGCATTTACAATTTTATCAATCTGCTCAGTAGCTCTGTTCGTTCTGTCCAGTGAACTTCCCGGAGGGGTATTTACAGCATATAAAACGAATCCTTGATCTTCTGTTGGGATAAACCCTGTCGGAGCTTTATTGATCAAGAAAATACTTGAAGCAATGATAAGTGCAAGACCTCCAACGGCTACCCATTTGTTTTTAATTAAAAACTTAAGGCTGTAGATATATTTTCTGGTCATATTATTGAAGGCTACATTGAATGCATTGAAGAATTTCGCTCCAAAACCTTTTTTATGACCGTGCTCACCATGTTCTCCCTGAGGATCATTTAAGAATAATGCACATAAAGCAGGACTCAATGTTAATGCATTGACTGCTGAGATCATGATTGCTATTACCAAAGTAAAGGCAAACTGTCTGTAGAAAACTCCCGCAGGACCCTGCATGAAACCAACCGGAATAAATACGGCACACATCACCAATGTAATGGAAATAATGGCACCGGAAATTTCACTCATAGAGTTTGTAGTGGCTTGCTCTACCGGCATTCCTGTCTGTTCCATTTTGGAATGGACGGCTTCTACCACCACAATAGCATCATCCACCACAATACCGATGGCGAGTACCAGTGCGAACAATGTCAACATATTGATACTGAATCCAAACAGTTGCAGGAAGAAGAAGGTACCGATAATGGCTACCGGAACTGCAATCGCAGGAATCAATGTAGATCTGAAATCCTGAAGGAAAATATACACCACAATAAATACCAGGATAAATGCAATCACCAAAGTCTCAACCACCTGATGTATAGACGCATCCAGGAAGTCTTTGGAATTGTACATGATGATTGGCTTTACTCCTTTTGGAAGGGTAGTGGAAAACTGATCAACCTGCTTTTCAATTTCAGTAAGAATTTCATTCGCATTGGAACCTGCAGTCTGAAGGATCGCGAAACCTGCTACAGGTTTACCGTCCACTCTGTTGGCTGCTGTGTAAGTATAGGAACCGAATTCTACTCTGGCTACATCTTTTAATCTTAAAAATGAACCGTCATTATTGGCTTTGATAGCAATATTTTCATAGTCTTCATTTTTGCTTAGTTTACCTTTATACTTTAAAATATATTCGTAAGTTTCCTTACTTCCCTGGCCGAGACGTCCCGGTGCAGCTTCAAGGTTATGATCTTTGATAGCGGCCATCACTTCCTGTGGAGAAAGGTTATTGGCTGCTAGTCGGTCCGGCTTTAACCAGATTCTCATCGAGTAATCTCTTGTTCCGAAAACCTGAGCCTGGGCAACACCCGGAATACGCTGTATCTGCGGAATAATATTGATCTTCAGATAGTTTTGAAGAAACAGCTCGTCATATTGCTTAGGGTCATCACTGGACAGTCCCATGAACATAATCATACTGTTCTGTACCTTCTGTGTGGAAATTCCGGCCTGAACTACTTCCTGAGGAAGCTGGCTCATCGCTTTAGATACACGGTTCTGAACATTGACTGCAGCATTATCCGCATCTGAGCCCTGTTTGAAAAATACACTCAGGGTCATGGTACCGTCGTTACTTGAGTTGGAGGTCATATAGGTCATATTCTCAACCCCATTTACTGCTTCTTCAATAGGAACAGCAACGGAGCGGGCTACAACTTCAGCGTTCGCTCCCGGATAAAATGCCGTTACCTGAACACTGGGAGGCGCAATATCCGGAAACAGCGTAATCGGCAGGTTGAAAACCGAAAGTGCCCCCAGCAATAGCAGTATAATGGAGATGACCGTTGATAGTACGGGTCTTTCTATAAATTGTTTTAACATAAGAAGTTTATTTTTTTTAAGTCTTCTGTATTCGGAATAGATTACAAAGGTTTAGCTCTCAATAAGCTGTCAGATGAAATTACTTTCGGCTTGATAGAAGCTCCGTCCTTTAGGTTTCCGATTCCGGTGTATACGATTTTCTCACCCGGAGAAAGTCCTTCAGAAATAAAGTAATAGCTTTCGGTTTTTCCTGAGATTTTTACCGGTTTGCTGGTTACTTTGTTGTCTTTACCTAAAATATAGACATAAGTTTTGTCCTGAATTTCAAAAGTAGATTCCTGCGGGATTACCACAGCATTGGAAAGCATCTGAGGCATACGCACCCTTCCTGTATTTCCTGTTCTTAAAGCGCCTTTTTCATTAGGGAAAACTGCACGAACGGTAATGGCTCCGGTGGTTTTATCAAACTGCCCGTCTACAATACTCATTTTCCCTTTTTCAGGATACGTACTGTTGTCTGCGATCACCAGGTCTACCATTGGCATGTTCTTTAGCTTTTCATCTAAGCTCGCTCCCGGGTATTTATTCTGAAACGCGATAAAATCCAGTTCACTTAAAGAGAAATAGGCATAAATTTCGCTGATATCCGATAATAGTGTCAACGGATTAACATCTGTTCTTGATATCAGGCTTCCTTTTTTGTAAGGAATTCTTCCGATATATCCGCTTACAGGTGCTGTAATGGTGGTGAATCCTACATTTATTCTGGCACCTCCTACAGATGCTTTTGCCTGTGATGCGGCGGCTACGGCTGCTGCATAATTGGCTTTAGCCGTTTTCATCTGTACATCAGAGACAACTTTTGCTTCTACCAGTGGCTGAAGTCTGTCAACCTCCACTTTAGCCTTTTGAATATTGGCGTTGGCCACCTGTAAATTGGCCTGGGCCATATTCATTTGCTCGCCATAGGCTCTTGAATCTATTTTAAATAAAGGCTGTCCGGCTCTTACGTATGAGCCTTCTTCTACGTAGATTCTATCCAGGTACCCATCTACCTGAGATCTGATTTCCACGTTATTTTTACCCTCCAGTGCGGTAGGAAATTCCTGATATGTTGTAGCTGGAGAGGTGATCACGGTATAAACCGGAAGCTCCGGAGCAGGCGGTGCTGCATTGGAACCTTCTGCTGCTTGGGTACAGTTCTGCAAAAGGATAATACTTGATATAAGTACAATAAACCTTATTTTTCCAGGTATTTTCATTGTTGGTTTAATTTTTTTAATGAAGTGTTAGATTTAAGTAATAATGTTCTTTTAAATAAATTCTGTTATTTTTCCTAACGGTGTTAATGATTAGTTCAAAAAAAATTTCAAAATTTTTAATAAAGGTCAGATCGTCATTTTCATAATAGCTGGCTGTTTTTAATGTTGAATTTTATATATAAGTGAGGTGTATTAAGTGTGTTAATTTATCTAACGGTGTTAAGTTTAAAGGAAAAACTGTCCCGAAATTTGAATGCTTGTTTTCATGGTTAAATTTTAGTTTTAAGTGAATATTTATTGATATTCAAATGTTATATTTCCTAACAGCGTTAATCTTTGGTTCAAAAAAAAATTACAAAGACTTAACAAAAGCAGAAACCGTTTCGTCTAAAGTCGTTTTATTCATTGTAGAAGGAATATCTGTATTCCGCATCATCATAATAGAGATCAGCCCGTGCACCGCCGAAAATAAAGCGTGCGACATATGGCAGGCATTGTCCGGATTAGATCCGTTCTTTTTAATAATATTATAGGTACATTCATAAATAAGGTCCTGGAATGACGAAAACTCTTCTTTCATCTGGCCCTTTCCGCTGCATTGCATTCCCAACCCAAACATCAGCTGGTAGTATTCCTTATTTTTAAAGGCAAAATTCCAGTAAGCATCTACTATGGCAATAAGCTGCTCTTCCGGAGTGTCGAATTTTCTCTGTGCCTTTAACAGTTCTATGTGAAGACAGTGAAAGCCATTCAGAGAAATTTCATACAAAATTGCCTCTTTGTTTTCAAAATAATCATAGACTACAGGAGCACTGTACTCAATAGCATCTGCAATCTTCCGCATCGAAAGTGAAGCCCAGCCTTCTGTTTTAGCCAAACCGAAAGCCGCCTGCAAAATATTTGCACGAATGGATTCTTTCTCTCTTTGACGACGTTCATGTAGGCCCATGATTTTTTATTTACTAACAGTGTTAGCAAAACTACAAACTTTTAGGCATAACTTCCAAATAATATTTAATAATTAACATTTAACTCAAGTTTATAAATTGCTGAATTGGCTTTATATTAAAAGAAACTTTATCTTTGCGGATAAAGAAAATAAAGGATATGAATACTCCCTCTAATATGCTGGCTTTAGGAACCAAAGCTCCGTTTTTCGAGCTTCCGAACCCTTCAAAAACTAACGAGATCCAATCTCTGGAAGATCTGAAAGGTGAAAAAGGCACACTGGTGATCTTTATGTGCAACCATTGCCCGTTTGTTCTTCACGTGATCGACAAGATCAACGAATTGTATGAAGATTATAATGATAAAGGGATTGAATTCATTGCGATCAATGCCAATGATGTTGAAAAATACCCGGCCGATGCTCCGGAAAAAATGATAGAATTCCAGATTGAAAGAAAGTTTGATTTTCCATATCTGTATGATGAAAGCCAGGCGGTTGCTAAAGCTTACGATGCAGCCTGCACACCGGATTTCTATTTCTTTGATGATAAACTGGACCTTATCTACAGAGGACAGATGGATGATTCAAGGCCTGGAAATAATAAAGATGTAACCGGAGAAGATCTGATCATTGCTTTCGAAAATCTTTTGTTGGGGGAACCTCAGGAAGAGATCCAGAGACCAAGCATGGGTTGTAATATTAAATGGAAGTAATATTATAGTGAATGGTTGAAATTTTTAACCATTATATATAAGTATAAAGCTGTTCTTTTTCAAGAGCAGTTTTTTTATGTATAAACCTCTGCGGATTTGTGGGGAATATTCTATAAAATATGCTTCGACTCCGCTCAGCATGACATCGTTAAAATAAAACAATTAGTATTAGAACTGTCATGCTGAGCGGAGTCGAAGCATTTTGAACTATTTTTTAAAAACTAGCCTTAACCTCATTCTCAACCTTTAAATCCACATTCACTTTATTATGCGAGAAATTCTTTATAAACTCGGAAGGTGTTTTCTCCGTATATTTTTTAAACATCCTGTTAAAATACGTAACATTATTAAACCCGCAGCTGTAGCTGCATTCTGAGATACTATTATCCTGAGCCATCAACAGGCAGGCCTTATTAATACGGTAGCGGTTTACAAATTCCGTAAACGTGATCTGGGTAGCCTTTTTGAAAAAATTACAAAAAGCAGGAAGGGTAAGGTTGGCGAGTTTTGCTACATCATCAATATTGATTTCCTTATCGTAGTTGTGTTCTACATAAGTAAAGATGTTTTCCAGCCTTGCCTTGTTTTTTGAAATAATGGTGTATGGCATGATTTCCTTGTTCAAAAGATCATAATCCTTACATTTTGAAAGTTCAAACAGAATTTCAAGCAGAAGAAGATACCTTTTGTAGCCTTCCGATTCCAGCATCAGTTTCAGCTTGGGAAGCATGAGTTTTTTGATCTTATGATGAAATTGGATCCCATATTTAGAAAGTTCCAGCAGATTTTTAATCGATCGGGCCTCTATTTCCTGTTGTGGAAACTGAAGTATTTCCTCCCTGAACTGAAGAACAATTTCTTCATGAGGATCTGTAGAATTTAATCCAAATCCTGAATGTGGAATATTGGAGCCGATCAATACCAGATCGCCGTTCGTATAATTGCTTTTATGATAGCCAACATGGCGGGTTCCGTTCCCGGAAACAATACATACAAGCTCAATTTCGGGATGGTAATGATATTCCCATTTGAATTCTGAGATCGGCGAATTGTTGTGCAGGGTACGGAAGGAACTCTTTTCGTTCGGAATTATTCTTTCGAAACTGACTTTCATTTGATTAATCGTATTTATCCAATAAAAATACTAATTATATTAATATAGTTCAAATATTGATTTATTGTGTTAAATTAATGTTAACCCAAATGCTTCTATCTTAGCCGACAAGAAATGATCTCCATGAAAAATTTCAATATTAAAGCTGTATTATTTTTGAATTATTTTGTTTTCGCCATTCTTCTGAATTCCGTGGGAACAGTTATTCTGCAGGTACAGCAGAACTTCGGAATCTCAAAATCTTCAGCGAGTATCCTTGAGGGTTTTAAAGATCTCCCGATCGCCATATGTTCATTTATCCTGGCATCATTCCTTCCAAAAATAGGGATCAAAAATTCAATGTTGATCGCCCTTTTCCTGGTAAGCTGTATGTGTTTTGTCATGCCTTTCGCCAATGATTTCTGGTTTTTCAAATTATTGTTTACCATTGTAGGCGTTTCATTTGCCTTAATAAAGATCTCAGTGTTCACATCTATTGGTCTTGTGACCGATACCGACAAAGAGCATTCGAGTTTCATGGGCTTTCTGGAGGGATTCTTCATGATTGGTGTATTGGCAGGAAACGTACTTTTCAGTTTGTTTATTGATGACCACAATCCGAAATCAACCCGGTGGCTGAATGTATATTGGGTCTTGGGAGCTGTTTCAGCGTTGTCATTTCTGTTTTTATTCTTTTCAAAATTAAATGAAAAAGAGGCGAGAAGTGAGAAAACCGATTTGTTGGGAGATCTGAAGAACAGCATAAGTTTATTCAGCTATAAAAAAGTATTGTTTTTTCTTTTATGTGCTTTCCTTTTTGTATTGGTAGAACAGAGCTTCCAGACATGGACCCCTACTTTTTATAAAGAAATATTGAAGCTTCCTACTTCTATGAGTATCCAGGCGGGGGCCGTTCTGGCAGGAGCTTTTGCTTTGGGAAGATTCTTATCAGGCTTTTTCTCTAAAAAATTCAGCTGGATCTACGTAGTTTCTTTCTGCGTGATCGGTTTTGCCATCAGTATTATTTTGGTTCTGCCGCTGACTCATAACATTCAGATTGATAATAAAACGGGATGGTTCAACGCGCCTCTTGTAGTGTATTTGTTTCCACTGATGGGAGGTTTGCTGGCACCAATATATCCAAGTATCAACTCTGTAATTCTGGCATCTATTCCAAAATATTTACACAGTGCCATGTCCGGACTGATTGTGGTTTTTTCTGCGATCGGCGGAACAATTGGCTCAATGATCACTGGTTTTGTCTTTCAGGAGTTCAGTGGGCAACAGGCATTTTACCTTTCACTGATTCCGCTTTCACTGCTGATCATTTCAGCTATTTTCATGAATAAATTAAAAATAAACCCTAAGAAATAATAATGAATAAGCAGCTTTACATAAAAGAAATTCAGACTCTTTTTGATGATGTACAGAGAGCTCAGATTTTTGAGGACCAGAAGATGATGACAGATGCTGTTCCGATGTTTCCTGTTTCGGAGATCAATGCGGAGTATGAAAAGAAAAAGGGGAGTGAAGGGTTTGATCTGAAAGATTTTGTGATGGCGAATTTTGATTTTCTGGGAGCAAAAATATCAATCCAGAGAGAAGATCAGTTACCCATTGAGCAGCACATCGAAAAGCTTTGGGATCAACTTACCCGTACTGCGTATGAAGAAAAAGGAACATTATTAAAACTTCCGAAGCCATATATTGTCCCGGGAGGCCGTTTCAATGAATTTTTCTATTGGGACAGTTACTTTATTATGCTTGGGCTTCAGGTTTCAGGAAGAACCGAAATGATGGAAAATATTGTAGAAAACTGTTCTTATTTAATTCAGAATGTAGGATTTGTGCCGAATGCGAGCAGAACTCATTTCCTGAGTCGTTCACAGCCTCCATATTTTTCGCTGATGCTGGACCTGCTTTTTGAAACTACAAATGATGAAAAAATTTATATTCAATATCATGATACTTTAGAAAAGGAATATGCTTTCTGGATGAATGGAGAAGAGTGGCTGGAGAATAATTCAAGTGTGAAAAGGGTGGCAAAAACACAGAACGGAGATATTTTGAACCGTTATTATGATGCAGAAAATGCACCACGCCCTGAAAGCTATCTTATTGATATTGAAGACAGCGAAAATGCAGAAACAGAATTTTACAGAAATATACGAAGTGCCTGCGAATCCGGCTGGGATTTTTCCAGCAGATGGTTTGCAGACGGAGAACATATACAGACGATAGAAACACTGAACATTGCCGAAGTAGACCTGAACAGTCTTTTATGGCATTTGGAGAAAACATTGGCAAAATCTTCGGTACTTCTGAACCTGGCAGATAAAGAAAATTATTTTACTGAAAGAGCAGCAAGACGCAGACAGATGATCAATACTTACTTTTGGGATGAAAACACTGAATGTTATAAAGATTATCACTTAAAAAAACACAAAAACACACCGTCTGAACATATTGCTGCTCTTTACCCTTTATTTCTCGGATTGGCAGATCAGAAACAGGCAGAATCGGTTGCTAAGCATATTGCTGAAAAATTTCTTTATCAGGGAGGTCTTGTAACTACCACAAAGAAATCCGGCCAGCAATGGGATCTTCCGAATGCATGGGCGCCCTATCAATGGCTAGGCTTTAAAGCAATGAAAAACTACGGCTTTGATGATCTGGCTGAAAAAATAAAAAATAACTGGTGCGGGAATGTAGAAAGGGTATACGGCAACACCGGAAAATTAATGGAAAAATACAACGCGTTAGACACTGAAACAATTGCGGGAGGCGGAGAATACCCGAATCAGGACGGATTCGGATGGACGAACGGGGTCTATCTTAAATTAAAACAAAACTAACTATATAAAAATCATGCTATGAAAAAAAGATCGATATTTTTAATGGCTGCCACCGCTACGCTTTACTTTAACAATGCGTATGCCCAGGAAACCCCTCAGGATTCCATCAAGACGTCATCCATAGACCAGATCGTTATTACCGGAAACTCCGGCCCGAAAAAGAAAATAGAATCCAGTACCGCTATTTCTACTTTTACAGCAAAAGAGATCCAGAAACAAAATCCTATCAGTGCAGCCGCTCTTTTACAGAGGGTTCCGGGATTTGCTGTGGAAACTTCCGGTGGTGAAGTAGGAAATAATCTTTTCGCAAGAGGGATTCCTTCTGCAGGAGCTTATGAATTCGTACAGGTGCAGGAAGATGGACTTCCGGTTTTTGAAGACGGAGCACTTCAATTTGCGAATGCGGATAATTTTTTCCGTGTAGATAACTCTGTAAGTAGACTGGAAGCATTAAGAGGAGGTTCGGGTTCTATTTATGCAAACAATTCTCCAGGAGGTCTGATCAACTTTATTACTAAAGAAGGAAGTAATGATTTTAAGGGGACAGCAAAACTTGAAACCAGTACTTATGGACTGATGCGTACAGATGTGAATGTAGGCGGCGCATTGGTTCAGGATAAGCTTTTCTTTAACGTTGGCGGATTCTACAGAACAGATAACGGAATCAGAAAAACAGGTTTCAGAGCTAACAACGGCGGACAAATCAGAATGAACCTTAAGTATGTGTTTGATAAAGGCTATGCTAAAGTATATTACAAAAAACTGGATGACAGGAATACATTTTTCCTTCCGATTCCTTTGATTCAAGACGGAAATGATCTTAAAGAATTTGCCGGTTTCGATGCCAATTATGGAACATACAGCTACAGAACGATCAGCCAGTTAAGTATTCCACAGGCTGGAGGAGGCTTTTTCAAAAGAGATCTTGAAAACGGAATTCACCCAAAAGTAGATGTGGTAGGTGCAGAATTTAAATATGATCTTGGAAATAATTTCAGTGTTCTGAATAAGACGAGATATACCAATATCAATATGGAATATACTGGAATGTTTCCTGCCGGAGCTCCGAAACTGGCTTCTGATTATGCAACTAAACCTGTTAGTGAAGGCGGTTTAGGAATGAGTAATTATCAATACTCGTTGGTGAGCAACGGATCTGTTGTGAATCCTCAATATATACAGAAACTAGGATTCTGGGCTATTGATAAGCAGATGAATAATTTTGTAAATGACCTTCAGGTGAATTATAAATTTGATAAAGGAAATGTAACAGCTGGTTTCTACAAATCAAACTGGAAGTCTCATCAATACTGGAACTGGAGCAATATTTTAACAACAGCCACAGACAGGCCGCAGCTTTTAAATCTGGTGAATCCATCTATGAGCCCTTCAGATTTAGGATATTCCCAGACTTACAATGGGGTAAAGGATATGTCTTTTCTGATCAGAGATTCACAGATCCAGGGAAGTCTTAATGATGTTTATCTGAATTTAGATTATAACGTAACAGATGCTTTAAGCCTTAATGGAGGAATGCGTTACAGCCGTGACTATTATAAAGGATATGGAGTCAATACAACAACCGCGAATCTGAATAATTCAGGTTTAACGACTGATGGAACACACAGCTTTGCAACGACTACGGCAGATGATAATATGGCAGTGTTAGGTAATAAGTATACCTACTGGTATTATGATATCAACAAAGTATCTTATACATTGGCCGCTAATTATAAGATCAACAAGGAAAATGCGGTGTACGCCCGTTTTTCTCACGGTTTCAGATCACCAAATGAAGAAGCTTACTATAATAATATGTCAGATCTGAGCGCCATCAAGGCCGTTGATACCAATCAGTTGGAAGTTGGATATAAATACTATTCACGTACTTTTGATATCGGAATTATTCCTTTCTATTCTACGCTTAAAAACCTTTCATTTACTGATGTATTCTCAGACGGAACTTCAGAAAATAAATTCGCCAACACCACGAACTTTGGGGTAGAAATAGAAGGATACACAAGACTTTTCAATAATATTCTTGAAGTGACATTCAATGGGACGATCCAAAATCCGAAATACAAAGATTTTGTAGGTAAAAATGCGGATGGAACTACTTTTGATTATGATGGAAACACCGTAAGAAGAATGCCTAAGTTCTATTTTAATATTTCTCCTGCAGTGAACATCACAAAAGAATGGAGAGCTTACGTAAGCATGAATTATTATGGAAAACGTTTTCAGAACGAAGGAAATACGGATGATAACATTCTGCCTTCATTCACCGAAGTTGGTGCAGGAATGTCTTACCAGTTAGGGAAAATACGTTTTGCAGTAGACGGAACCAATATCTTTAATACGATTGGAATTACAGAAGGAGATCCAAGATCCCAGATTACACCGGGAACGAATATCAGAATGGCAAGACCGATCATGGGAGCCGCTGCAAGAGCATCCATCACACTAGATTTCTAAACTTATATTTTCTTCATAAAAAAAACCGCCGGGAAATTTTCCTGGCGGTTTTGATTTTTTGTGGGATAAAATATCAATGGTGAATTTTGCTTCGCAAGTGAGTAGTGAATTTTAGCAACTCATAAAGTTTCGGGATGTGGGATGATGGTTACGGGATGCGGGTTTCGCGGTTCGAACCAGCAACTGCCAACCAGCAACCAAACTCTCCACCATATACTCTAAAACTCTTCAGCTCTCCAACTCGAAAAACTCGCATCTCGAAACTATTTAAAAAACGGATTATACTGCTTCTCAAACCCTATTGTCGTAGGATTCCCATGGCCTGAAAAAACTTTTGTTTCATCATCCAGAATAAATAGTTTATGAGTGATGCCGTCGATAAGTTGGTCATAGTTTCCTTTGTAAAGGTCGGTTCTTCCGATACTGCCTTCAAAAAGAACATCACCAGAGATCATGAATTTTTGGTCTTCATTATGATAAACTACGCTTCCCGGAGAATGTCCCGGAACATGATAAATTTTGAATTTTTCTCCGTCCAGGTCAAGAATTTCGCCTTCATTAATATATTTGATATCTGCTTTTACGGGTTCAACAGAGAATCCGAACCTCATGCCACTGGCCTGAAGCATGTCCAGTACTTCCTGATCTTCTTTATGCATATGAACAGGAACTTTGAAAGTATCAAAAGCCCACTGCAGGCCCAGAACATGGTCAATATGAGCATGGGTAAGAAGGATTTTTTCGATCCTAAGACTGTTTTCAGAAATAAAGCCTTCTATAGCTTTAGTTTCCTGCTCATTCATGTTTCCCGGGTCAATCAGCCAGGCATTTTTATTTTCATTGTAAAGGATATAAGTATTTTCGCTGGCAAAATTGAAAACGAAGCCTTGAATCTGAAGCATAACTGATATTTTTTTATTTCAAAAATACGATATTATTAAGAAAATCCCGATTTTTCGTTATCTTCGTCATAATGAAAACTTTGCGAATACTTTTACTTTCTTTAGGTGGACTGGTTTTTGGACAAAATATCCAAAGTATACAATTATTCAATCCTCAGACGAATGATGAGACACCTGTCATAAGATTTGGTGAACAGCTTGTTTTAAGCTTTGACGATCTTACTAATTCCAGCGAAATCTATAGGTATACGATCAAACATTATGACCGGAACTGGAATGATGACAATTTATTTTTTACAGAGATTGCCAATGGAAGTTTAAATGGACTCTTAGATAAGTTTGAGTATTCTTTTAATACCATACAGGCTTATACCCATTACAAGCTTACCTTCCCGAATGATAAGATGCAGCCGAAGATTTCTGGAAATTTTGAGCTGATTGTTTATAAAGATTCAGCTGACAGACCTCTTTTCAAAAAACGTTTTTATCTGGTGGAAGATGCTGCAACGGTTGCTTTGAATGTCTCAAGAATTGCAGATGCCAAAAAAACGAATATCAACCAAAGGATAGAGGTAAAAGCGACTTCAAAAGCGGGAGACCTTTCTTCTAATGTCAATTCCATGACTTTGAACGTGATGCAGAACAACAACCCTAATGAAGTGGTTAATAATTTGAAGCCAAGTGCAACATTAGGAAACCAGCTGCTTTTTCAGCAGATGAGTTTAACATTTCCCGGCAATAACGAATTCTATTATTTTGATAACAAGAATATGAATATGGCTGCCGATATGGTGAGTACTACGGAATTGAAGGATGGTGTAAATCATACTTATTTGCATCCGGTATGGGCCTTTCCTCTGAACTATCAGTACCAACCTGACGTGAACGGAGCATGGTTCTATAGGAGAAATGATCTGGGGCTGGAAAGAAATGCTGAAAGAGAGGCAGACTATTCATGGGTGTATTTTTCTCTGGATTCTGATCCTGTGGATAAAGAGATTTATGTACTGGGAGGTTTTAATAATTTTAAGCCAAGCAAAGAAAATCAGATGCAGTATGATGCAGCCAATAAAAAATATGTAGCTAAAATATTCCTGAAGCAAGGATTTTACAACTATATTCTTGCCACGAAAGAAAGTGACGGATCTCTGAACTTTGGAGAAATTAACGGTAATTTCTGGCAGACCGAAAACTTGTATCAGGCATTTCTATATTATGCACCTTTCGGGCGTAATTATGACGGACTGATGGGATATGGAGAATTCAGAACACCTATCGGGAAATAATTTCGGGGTAAACTGTCCCTTTTTTTATCAAATATTCTATACAATAACAATTTACTTAAAGTAAAAACACCATTTAGGGAACTGTCTCATAAGAGATGGTTTTTTTTTTGAACCTATGATGAATAAATAATTTGAAGAGGGAATTAAGAGTTTTAAATGTAATTATTTATTATGCATAGCATATTGAAAAAAATATTTCATAAAATGTTGAATTGTGTAAAAAATATTAGTCTATAATTTTTGTAGGAATAAAATTGTTTTTAATTAATTATAATGTTTTTAAAAATATTTTAAATTTAAAACAATTGTTCTATTTATTTATTGTGTTTTATTTATTGGTATCATTGTTTCTTTGCGAAAAATATATAAATTCGTTCTCACGTTCAAACAAAATAATATTTTTATGAAAACAAAATTTATCTTTGCATTTAGTATTGCAGCCTCTGCCTTTGTTTTTGGGCAGGAAAATCCATCAAAATTAATCTCTGGTAAAAACGGACTTCATGCAGAACTTATCAGGTTCGACAAAAACGGACCGGATTTTAAGGGACAGCCTGTTTTATTTGATGAAACAACTAAAAGAGTTTCACAGGGACAAGGTTTAAGACTAGGTTCAGAAAAAGATGCACTTGGTTTTGAAACCCACAGATTCCAGCAGACCATTAATGATATTCCTGTAGAATACGGAATGATGGCAGTGCAAACAAAAGGGGGCAAAGTAGTAGGGGAAACCGGAAAATGGATACTTAAAGCACCTGCATCTGCAGAAAAAAAACCGGCTATTTCTGAAAGTATTGCATTACAGAGTGCTTTATCTTTTGTAGGGGCCGATTCTTATAAATGGCAGGACAAGGAAGAAGAGGAATTCCTTAAAAACGAATCTAAAAATCCTAATGCAACTTTTGCTCCAAAAGGAGAATTGGTGTACTATTCAGATCCTTCTGATGAAAAGCTGACTGATCTGAAGCTTGCTTACAAATTTGATATCTATGCAGAAAAACCATTAAGCAGACAATACGTTTTCGTAGATGCTAAAAATGGTGCAGTTTTAGGAACTGATGCGTTGATTCACGAAACCAATGCTCCCGGAACCGCTACAACTGTTTATAGCGGAAACAGATCTATCGTGGCAGATTCATACAATGGAAGCTACAGATTGAGAGAAACAGGAAGAAATACAGGGACAGCTGTAGAAACTTACAACCTGAAAAAAGGAACCAATTATTCGAGGGCAGTAGACTTTACAGATACTGATAACAACTGGAACAACGTAAACACCAGTAAAGATCAATATGCTACTGATGCTCACTGGGGAGCTGAAATGACTTTAGATTATCTTTATACGAAATTTGGCAGAAAGAGTATAGACAATAATAATTTTGCCATAAAATCTTATGTACATTACTCAACCAACTATTTTAATGCTTTTTGGGACGGTTCCAGAATGACTTATGGTGACGGAAGCTCAACAAACGGAAATAAACCGTTAACTGCATTAGATGTTTGTGGTCACGAAATTACCCATGGTATGACCTCAAAAACAGCCAATCTGGCTTATCAAAGAGAATCAGGAGCATTGAATGAAGGTTTTTCTGATATTTTCGGAAACAGCATAGAACGTTGGGCAAGACCTACTCAGGCAAGCTGGAAGCTGGGTGAAGACTTTAGTTATGTGATCAGAGATATGGCTAATCCTAATGCTTACAGCCAGCCTGATACTTACAAAGGAACATACTGGAAAGATGCAACTACCACAGGCTGTGCAGTACCGGGACAAACTACCAATGATTATTGTGGAGTCCATACTAACTCGGGAGTACTTAATTTCTGGTATTATCTATTAGTAACCGGAGGTTCTGGTACAAATGATAATGGTTTTGCTTATAATGTTACAGGAATCGGCTTAGATAAGGCAGCAGCGATTGCTTATAGAACACTAACGACTTATCTTACGTCTTCTTCTACTTATGCCAATGCAAGAACTTCTTCTCTTCAGGCAGCGGCAGATCTATACGGAGCTGGTGGAGTTGAAGTTACTCAGGTAACCAATGCATGGAATGCAGTAGGCGTTGGCGGAGGAACTTCTGTAGCTGGAAAAGTAGCAGCAACGGAAGCCTTGCTTTACACCATCAGCCCGAATCCGGCTACCGACAAATTTACTGTTGAATTTGAAGGAAAAGAAGGAAACGGAATTGTTGAATTAGTAAGTCTTACAGGAAAAAGAGAACTTTCTGAAAAGATCAAAATTACCGACGGTAAGAATAAAGTAGATGTTCGGTTACCTTCTAATATACTTTCAGGAGTATATGTAGTAACGGTTAACGGACAGAAAGCAGGAAACCTGATCAAAAAATAAATTTTAATATATTTCTAAGAAAGGCCGCAAAATTTATTTTGTGGCCTTTTATTATTTTATGTACCGATATGTTTTATACCAAATAAAAATCATTCAGTTTTTCCTCACAGAGTATCTTTACTACATCGATCCAGCGGTCTTCATCATTCAGGCACGGAATGTAGTGGAAGTTTTCTCCGCCTCCATGCTGGAACTGTTCCTTTCCTTCTACTGAAATTTCCTCCAAAGTTTCCAGACAGTCGGAAACAAAAGCCGGACAGACAATAGCCAGGTTTTTTACTCCTTTTTTAGGAATCGTCTCTAAAGTTTCATCCGTATAAGGCTCTATCCACTTGTCTTTTCCTAATCTAGACTGGAAAGAAACAATTGTTTTTTCTTTTGGGAGCCCTATCTTGGCAATAACAGCTTCCGTCGTTTTATAGCACTGATGGCGGTAGCAGAACTGGTGGCTTGGGTTATTATCCCGTGAGCAGCAGTCATTAAGATTGCATGTCTTTGTAGGATCTGTTTTATAAATATGTCTTTCCGGCACACCATGATAGGAGAACTGCAAAACATCAAAGTTTTCAGGAAGCTTTTCCTTAATGCTTTCCGCAAGACAGTTGATATAAATTTCCCGGTTATAAAAAGGCTGTATATAATTAATCTTTACCTTCGGAAACTTCTTTTTCCGTACCTCCTCTGCTTTTTCAATTACCGTTTCCGTTGTACTCATTGCATATTGCGGGTACAATGGGAATAGGACGATCTCAGAAACCCCCTGATCAACTAGCTTTTGAATACCTGTTTCAATGCTTGGTTCAGCATATCTCATTCCGATTTCTACCGGCACATCAACTACTTTCTGCAGTTTCTTTTGGATTTTTTCAGTAATGACAATTAAAGGAGAACCCTCATCTGTCCATACTGTTTTATAGGCTTCTGCAGATTTTGCAGGTCTTGTTTTAAGAATAATCCCCTGAACTAAAAGAGCGCGGAATATCCAGCGGTAATCGATGACCCTTTCATCCATCAAAAATTCATCAAGATATTCCTTTACATCATTTACAGCTGTAGATTTTGGAGAACCAAGATTTACCAGTAAAATTCCTTTTTTATCCAATATTTTAATTTTTATTAAGAAACAGTGTTTTCGAAATCTGTTATCAATGTTGATACTTGGGCAAAGGTATTATTTTCAACCAAGCCTTTATCGTTAAATTTTCCTTTTATACCTCTTATTAAAAGCTGATGCTGATCTTCTGCTTGGGCTCCGAGTGTTTTCAGAATCATTACCAATTCTTCATGCCCTTTTTCTCCATTGGCAGATGCCGTAATGACAGCAACCGGTTTTTCAGAAAAAACAGTTGTGGAGACACACCATTCCAATAAGTTTTTCAACCTGCCGGGAATGCTGAAAATATATTCCGGAGTAGAAAACAAGACACCTGCCGAATTTTCAATTTCTTCCCTGATCTTTAGTACTTCGTTTGGTGTATCAGTATCCGTTAATGAAGTGTCAAAATGCGGAAGAGCAGAAAGATCATCATAGATGTGGAAATTGGCTGCCGGATGTTTTTCCAGAACCTGTTCTATTAATTTTAGGTTGCTGGAATTTTTTGTGGCACTTCCAATAATGACCAAGATTTTCTTTCCGGGTACCATTTAAGAGCAGTTATCCGTTTACAGCTTCTACTTTTTCCACTAAATCCGGAACGAATTGTTTTAAAATATTTTCAATTCCGTTTTTCAAAGTAGCAGTTGAGCTTGGGCATCCCGAGCAGGCTCCCTGTAACAGCATTTTGGCTGTTTTACTTTCCTGATCGTACTCCATCAGGGAAATTTTTCCGCCGTCATTTTCCACTGCAGGAGCTACATATTCATTTAAAATATCTGAAATTTTCTGCTCGTCATCGGTATAATCTCTGTTGATGATTTTTTCAACGGGATTTTCATGCTTCTGAGGTTCAAGATTTGAAATTTCGCCCCCACTCTGAAGATATTCAGCAATAAAACCACGTACAGCCATCATTACCTGATGCCATTCCACGGAATCGTCTCTTGTTACAGCCACAAAATTGTCAGAAATAAAAATTTCTTTTGCAAAATCAAATTCATTAAAGATAGCCTGGGCCAAAGGAACACCCTCAGATTTTTCTCTCGATTTTACTTCCACAAAACCCTCCATAAGCAGTTTATTGGAAACAAACTTCATGGCATTAGGGTTAGGAGTCATTTCAGCATAGATCTGATACATTTCCTTTCTTTTCTGAAGATAAATTCTTGGATTGGCCAGTAATTCATCCTCAATGACATTTTTCAGGCTGTCTGCTACATGTTCCCATTCAACAGTATCCTGTTTTGCCACAGCCACAAAATTAGCTGTAATAAAAACTCTTTCCACAAAAGGATAGTTGAAAAGTTCCTGAGCTAAAGGAATTTCTGTAATATCTGAACTTCTGTCCAACTCTAATGAGCCCGGGATCAGGTTATAATCCGCGACAAATTTCATCACTTTCGGGTTTTCAGTTGGTTCTATAAGTATCGTACGCATTTTTTCGTTAAATTTGAGATACAAAAATACGCAATTAGAAATTAGAAGTTAGAGATTAGAAATTAGATTTTTGCTATCACGGTTATTTAAAATTAGAAGACAGAGAATAGAAGCAGCCGTTTTAGAATTATTATTTTCGAATTGACTCATTTTCAAATTATCAAATTAAAACTATGGCAATTGTAAAAGAACTTTTAGGGAAAACACCTCAGATAGGAGAGGGTACATTTTTGGCAGAAACGGCAACCATTATCGGTGACGTTACCATGGGAAAAGACTGCAGTATCTGGTATAATGCAGTGATAAGGGGAGATGTACATTACATCAGGATGGGCGATAAAGTAAATGTTCAGGACAATGCTATGTTGCACTGTACGTATCAGAAACACCCTTTAAATATTGGAAACAACGTTTCCATCGGACATAATGCAATTGTTCATGGCTGTACCATCAAAGATAACGTACTAATCGGTATGGGAGCTATTGTTATGGATGATTGCCTGGTAGAAGAAAACTCTATTGTAGGAGCAGGTTCTGTAGTGATACAGGGAACCCATATTAAATCAGGAGAAGTCTGGGGCGGAGTTCCTGCAAAGAAAATTAAAGATATTTCTGCTCAGTTATTAGAAGGAGAAGTCAACAGGATCGCAGATAATTACGTGAAATACTCTTCATGGTATAAAGAAAACCTGAAAGTGGGGAGCTAGTTTAGAGTTTTCGAGTTGGAGAGTTTATTTAGTTGATTTTCTGGTTGATAGTTGCTGGTTCGAACCGCGAATCCGTCATACCGAAACTTTTTTACTTGCTAAACTTCACTGGGAAAAAGTCTCATGCCTGTAATCTAAAATCTTGATTTTTGGCTCTTGCATCTTGGTTCTCAAATCTTGAAGCAAACACAAATAAACAAAAGCTCCATCATACTGATAGAGCTTTTTTCAATCCTTAGTATAAACTCCTGAACGAGTTTTTATGTTGATTTTTCAACAGGATATATAACCTTTGCTTTGATTTTTTCTTCTTATTGTTCTGCCGTTATAAGCTGTGCTTTTCCATTGATACATTTCACAGATGTTGGTGGCATCACCATCATACAGTCAGAAGTGATATTGTATTTTTCATTGAAAGCTTTTACTTTCTGTGTATATTCCTCAATTCTTGGCAGGATGATGGTCTCTATTTTTTTAGGATAAGCAATGTATTGCTGAGGTCCGCCACAGGCTTTGGCTCCCATTGGAGCAAACGTCCATTCCGAAGCGGCCGTACATTTTTCTTTGGATACTTCAGATTGAATGGATGCTTTCAACTTATCCAGCTGGGCCTGCTCATATTTTTGACTGTCCTCATCAGCAGGTCTTTCAGAAATATCTTTTGGAAGATTGGTATTCGCGTTCTTGGATGTATTGCATGAAACCAAGGTAAACATAGTGCATAATGCTAATAGTGGAGTATATATGAAATTTTTTTTCATTATAATTTCTTTTCTGTTAAAGAATTTTCAAAAGTTATGCCAAGGTAAGAAAATCAAATTCATTTCCGTAATTTTGAAGCACAATGAACAATCATTTTTTTGACTTAATAGAGCACACGAACAGAAGCGTTTTTCTTACAGGAAAGGCAGGAACAGGTAAAACGACTTTCCTTAATGATTTTGTAAAGAAAACAAGGAAGAAGTATATTGTGGTTGCCCCTACCGGAATTGCTGCGATTAATGCAGGAGGAGTGACTATCCATTCTATGTTTGGATTGCCTTTAAGGACTTTTTTACCGACCACGGACCGTATTGATGGGAGCTTGGCAAATAATATTGCCGACCTGATGCCTCATTTCAAATACAGAAAAGATAAGCTTAAACTTTTAAGAGAAGTGGAGGTTCTTATCATTGATGAGGTTTCCATGTTGAGAGCTGATGTTCTCGATATGATGGATTTCTCGCTGAGATTTATCAGAAGAAATAATCAGCGGTTCGGTGGGGTGCAGATGCTGTTCATTGGAGATCTTTACCAGCTTCCGCCGGTGGTAAGAGATGAACATATTTTAAAGATGTGCTACCAGTCACCATTCTTTTTCGACAGTCTTGCCATTAAAGATATTCCGCTTCTGACCATTGAATTAACTAAAGTTTACAGGCAATCGGATGAAAAGTTCCTGGATATTCTGAATGCAATCCGTGACGGCGATGTTGCCAATATCAACTTTGAGGAGCTCAATAAAAGATATGATCCGGATTTTAAGGCAGGAACTGAATCTTACGTTTATCTGTGTTCACACAATAAGATGGCGGATGAGATCAACCAGGAAAAACTGGAAGAAATTGATCTGACCGTTAAAACCTATGAAGCCAAACTCTTTGGCGATTTCAAAGAAAACCAGTTTCCGAACGAGCAGTTTTTAGAATTGAAAGTCGGGGCACAGGTCATGTTCATCAGGAATGATATTACCGGTGAGAAAAAATATTTCAACGGAAAGCTGGGTGAAATTTCTGCTTTAGATGATAATGAGATCAAAGTTGTTCTTGATGGCAGTGAAAGAGAAATTACGGTAAAAAGAGAAGTCTGGGAACAGAAAAAATATTTCCTGGATACCGAAAAAAATATTAAAGAAGAAGTTTTAGGGAGCTTTGAGCAGTTTCCTATAAAGCTTGCCTGGGCAGTTACCATTCACAAAAGCCAGGGTTTGACCTTCGATAATGTAATCATTGATGCAGGTAAAAGTTTTACGGCCGGACAGGTTTATGTAGCGTTGTCAAGATGCCGTACGCTGGAAGGGATTGTTTTGAAATCTAAAATTACTCCTGAAGTTATTTTTAAAGACAACAGAATTCTGCAGTTCCAGGGAAGCACCCTTGCCAATGATAATGTAGAAGCCATTCTGAACCGCGAAAAATATGATTACAGCATCAAAAAAGTACTCCGTACCGTCAACTGTTTGTGGTTCCTGAATGAAGTGGAAGAGTGGAACAAACTGTCTATTACCACAAAAAGTATTGATCATGTAAAAACAAACCAGCTGTATCTTCAGCTGAAACACGAAATTGTCAATCTTGGAAAGATCTTTGAAAAATTGGAAAGGGTAATTTCCCAGAAGGTTAATAATTTTATTGAAAACAAAGAAGAATGGTCTGAGATTGAAAGCAAAACCAAAGGAGCAGTTAATTTCTTTTTCACAGAAATCAGAGACAAAGTATTCAATCCGCTGAAGGAATTCTATGCTGAAATTAAAGGGGCAAAAGGACTGAAACAGTATAATGAGGAATTCAGAAACTGGCTGGAAGATACTGAAGAATACCTGAACAGCCTGAAAGAGATCCATCTGTTGGAAACGAAGCTTTTAGATGAAAAAAATGACAAAGAAATCAATTTAAAGATTGCAAAAGTTCCTTCCCAGGTTCTGACCTTCCAATTATTTGAACAGGGAAAAACCATTGGTGAAATTGCTATGGAAAGAGGCCTGGTAAAAGAAACCGTGATCGGCCATTTAGCAAAATTTGCAGAGCAGGGCTTACTGGATATTTCAAGAGTGATCACTTCGGATAAAATCAAAGCTTTTGAAAAAGAATTCTATGAAAATCCTCATGAAACCTTAACGGAATGGAAGAATGCTTTGCCTAATGATTTTGAATTTAATGAGATCAGGATTCTGATTAATCATTATAATTTTAAGAAAGAGAAGAATGATTCAATATAACAAGAAAGACTGTCTCAAAAATGAGACTGTCTTTTTTTATTTATTCAGCAGATCCTGATTCACTCTATAACCGACGATTTTGATATCTCCGTTTTTATCTTTCTGCATGGAAAAAGTTTCTTCTGTCTTGGCTGAACCTCTTTTAACATCATATACCAATAAATAATCACTTTTGGGATTAGAACCTTTTACAATGAAAGTTTCCCATTTCACTAAATTGTATTCTTCAACCCGTCCTATATCATTTTGAGAAGTGTTGATTATTTGAAGCAATTTACCTTTGTCTGTAACTTCAAAAAACTTATCACCAAACAGATTATAAATTGTGTCCATATTTCCTCCGTATTTTAGTTCCCAAAAGAATTTTTGAGAGATTTCTTCTGCATCTTTTTTATCTTCCTCCCTGTTTGAAAAGGTTTGATTAAATGAACAACTGATCAAGAGAAAAGAAATAAGGATAAGATATAAGTGTTTCATAGTAGTTTTTGGTTTAATTTTTTTGTACAATAAACTTCGGTTTTTTACGGTAGGTTTACAAGTAAGATTTAAATTATTTTTATTTCACCCCCAAAATAATGTCTTGTATTCATTATTAATAGATTCAAAACCATTTTCTTTAGGCTTATAAATTTTATAAGCAAAATCACCTGAATAAAAACCAAATTCCAATAGTTTTTTCCTGATCCTGTCAATCAGACTTATCAATTACAAAAAGTAACTAATGCGATTTATTAGGTTTAAATTTGTCTGGTTTTAAACCTAAAATTTAAAATATGAAAAATTTTGAAATATCGGTACTTGATCTTGCTCCCGTAAAGCAGGGAAAAAGTATTCACGATACCTTTCAGGACAGTTTGTCTTTAGCAAACCATACTGAAAATTTAAATTATAAAAGATTCTGGCTGGCTGAGCATCACAATATGGAAAGTATTGCCAGCTCTGCCACTACAGTGCTGATTGGCTTTATCGCCAACGGGACAAAAACAATAAGAGTAGGATCCGGTGGAATCATGCTCCCGAACCACAGTTCGTTAATCATTGCAGAACAGTTCGGTACCCTGGAATCTCTTTTTCCGGGAAGGATAGATCTTGGTTTGGGAAGAGCTCCCGGTACCGATGGTCTTACTGCCCAGGCTTTAGGAAGAAACCCAGCGATCATCAATCAGCAGTTTCCGAGACAGATCTTAGAACTACAGACGTATTTCTCGAAAGAAAATTCTGATGCTCTGGTTCGTGCCATTCCCGGTGAAGGTCTGGATATTCCGCTTTACATCTTGGGATCCAGTACAGACAGTGCGTGGCTGGCTGCGGAACTTGGGCTTCCATATGCTTTTGCGGGACATTTTGCTCCTGAACAGATGGAAATGGCTTTTAAAATTTACAGAGAACATTTTCAGCCTTCAGAACAATTAGATAAACCCTACGTGATGGCGTGTGTTAATGGAGTGGCAGCAGAAACTTCCGAGGAAGCGCATAAAATTTCCACTACTTTATTCCAGGCATTCATCAATATCATAAGAAATGACAGGAAACCTTTTGCTCCTCCCGTGGAGGATATGGATGGCATCTGGTCGCCCATGGAGAAATCGATGGTGCTTCAGAAGTTAAAATATACATTGATAGGAGATCAGGCAGAAATTGAAGAAAAACTGAAAAATTTTCAGGAAAAATTCAATGTAGATGAATTAATTATCAACTCACATATCTACGATCACCAGAAGAGGCTGAGATCTTATGAGATTTTCAGAGAGGCAGTAAACTCTTTATCCAAAGCCTAACAAACCATCCATATTAATTGGCAGATGCTCATTTTTATAAGTATCTTTGCACAAATAAAAAGTAAACATGTCTGATATTAAATTGAATACCATTCCAGAGGCTATTGAAGACCTTAAAAATGGTAAAATAATCATAGTAGTAGATGATGAAGACAGAGAGAACGAAGGCGATTTTCTTTGTGCTGCAGAACTGACAACGCCGGAAATTATCAATTTTATGGCATTTCACGGAAGAGGGCTGATCTGTATGCCGCTTCCTGAAAAAAGATGCGATGAGCTTGGCCTTGAGGTCATGGTAAGCAGAAGCAGTGATCCTAAGGAAACCGCTTTTACCGTTTCTGTTGACCTTCTTGGTAACGGAACATCTACAGGAATTTCTGCAGGTGACAGAGCCAAAACAATTTTAGCTTTGATGGATGAAAAATCCAAGCCTACAGATTTCATGAGACCTGGCCATATTTTCCCGCTTCGTGCAAGAAAAGGAGGGGTTTTAAAAAGAGCAGGACATACAGAAGCTGCTATTGATCTTACCAATTTAGCAGGATTGAAAGAAGGTGGGGTAATCTGTGAGATTATGAATGATGACGGTACCATGTCACGTTTGCCTGAACTTCATGCTTTCGCTCAAAAACATGATATGAAGATCGTTTCCATTGAAGATCTGATCCATTATCAGCTTAAAAAAGGAAACCTTATCGAAAGGCTGGAAGAAAGAAAAGTAAAAACTGCTTATGGAGAGTTTGACTTTTTTGCATTCAGAGAAACATCCAATGACCAGATTCATTTTGCCCTGACAAAAGGTTCATGGACGGTTGATGAGCCTGTTTTGGTAAGAGTTCAGTCTTCAGATTCATATTTTGATGTACTGACAAGACTGAATAACGGTGAAAAACCTTTACTGGAGAAAGTAACGAATATGGTAAATGAAGCAGGAAAAGGAGCTGTTATTTTCATCAATAACGTTTCAAATTCCGAAAATACATTGAGAAAACTTCAGCAGTTCCTGAATTACCAGGACGGACAGGAGCAGCATCCTACTTTAGCATACAATTACAGAGATTATGGGATCGGAACACAGATCCTGAAAAATCTGGGAATCAATAAGTTCAAAGTGATCACACAAAACCCTAATATCAAGCCACAGGTTGGTGGATATGATGTAGAGGTGACGGAGTTGGTTCAGCTGTAAAAGTGAATTGTGAATGGTCGGTTGTGAATGAACATTACTGATCATTTATAGAAATAAAATTAATAAAAAGGTTTAGGATTTTTCTAAACCTTTTTTTATTTTTAAACTATGACAGAGTCTTTAAAGAAACACATCAGAACGTATATTGAGATTTCAGATGAAAAGCTTGAAAAATACTGCAGTGCATTCCGTATTCAGAAAATAAAGAAAAAAGATTTTCTTTTAAAAGAAGGAGACATCTGCGAAGCGGAAGGATTTGTATTGAGCGGATGTTTTAAAGTGTTCCGTACAGATAAGAATGCAGATGAACAGATCTTATATTTTGGAGTGGAAGACTGGTGGATTTCTGATATAGACAGCTTCATTAATCAGATCCCGTCCCAGCTCAATATCCAGGCTATTGAGAACAGTGAGATCCTCTTGATTTCTAAAGAAGACAAAGAAAGACTCTACCGGGAAATTCCTGAAATTGAAAGGCTGATGAGGTTGAAGTTTCAGATGTCAATCATTGCCCTGCAACGAAGGATTGTTGATAATTTAAGCAAACCTTCCGATGAACGTTATCAGGACTTCCTGAAAGAATATCCTAAAACGGCTCACCGTTTGACAAATATCCAGATCGCTGCCTATTTAGGAGTAACTCCTGAATTTATCAGCAGAATCCGCCGGAAAATTGTAAGTGGGAATTGAGAGGTTTAAGCCTTACGTCAATGGTGAATTTTGCTTCGCAAGTAAATGGTGAATGGGAGAATCAAGATTTAGACATCAGATTTCAAATTATTTAAGCTTTAACTTGTTTACGCTAAAACTCTCCAACTCTAATACTCCCCACATCTCTTTCTCAAACTTACCTGCTTATTTCCTCAAAATTTCTAAATCCATTAAGGAAATCCTTCACGTTCATCCTTTTTTTGCCTTCAAGCTGAAGCTCCTGGGGAAAGTAAGCGCCATCTTCTGTATAGATTTTAAACTCATTCTTAGAAATATCCAAAGTTCCGGAAGGTTTTCCATGATCTGAAATTTCAAATTTCCCACCGAATATTTTTAATCCTTTTTCTTCTTCGCCGATTTTTAAAGTTGTAAAAGCAGCTGGATAGGGCGACATTCCCAAGATAAATTGATGAACCTTTTTTGACGCTTTTGTCCAATCAATTCTGGTGTCTTCTTTGAAAATTTTGAAAGCATTTTTAGGATGTTCAACATGCGGTTGAGGCTTTTCTACAATTGAGTTTTCAGCTAAACCGTCAAGTGTTTTTACGACCAGCTTTGAGCCCATTACCATTAATCTGTCGTGAAGACTTCCCGCGTTTTCATTTGGTAAAATTTCCAGCTCTTCCTGAAGAAGGATATTTCCCTCATCTATTTTTTCGTTAATAAAAAATGTCGTTGCGCCGGTTTTTTCTTCACCGTTGATCACTGCATAATTAATAGGAGCCGCACCCCGGTAATCAGGAAGCAGAGACGCATGAAGGTTAAAAGTTCCCATTTTAGGCATTTCAAAAAGAACCTTGGGCATCATTCTGAAAGCTACCACCACAAAAACATCAGCATCCAGTTTTCTGAGTTCTTCTAAAAATTCAGGATTTCTCAATTTTTCCGGCTGAAAAACAGGAATGTTATTTTCTGAAGCATAGATCTTTACAGGTGACTGATTGATTTTTTGTCCGCGGCCGCTGGCTTTATCGGCAACAGTGACAACACCTACAACTTCATGATTCGACTGATGGATAGCTTCCAAAGAAGTTTTTGCAAATTCCGGGGTTCCTAAAAAAACGACTTTCAATGATTTCATACTGCAAAGATAAGGGTTTTTGGGAGTTGGAGAGTAATAGGGTTTGAGAGTAATAGGGTTTGAGAATTTTACGGTGAATAAGTAAGAGTTAAAGAGTCTGGAATCTCATGTATCATATCTGAGGTCTAAAATTCACTATTCACTTGCGAAGTAAAATTCACGATTCACCATTACCCATGTTCAACGCATATGTCCTGAAATTCAACATCTTTACCTTCCCCGAATCTAAAAGAAAAATCAGGTTTTCTAAAATGTTGTTTTTAGAATGATAATTAAGCTGTACGGAAAGGTCTTCAATGGTGGAAGGTTTTTTAGCCAGCAGATTAATGATCTGTTGGGAAATATTTTTTCCGAAAATGGATTGCTTGTTTTTTTCACAGACTGAGCATTGGCCGCAGTTCTTTGTATTCTTTTCTCCAAAATAAGCGAGAATAAGTTTCATCTTACAGTAATCATTATTTTCTATAAAAAACTTAATCTCTTCCCACTTCTGAATTTTGTTTTTTTGAATATGTTCAAAAAGTTTCCAATAAGCGGCATTAATAGCTCTTTCATCACGTGGTTTCAGGAATTTAATACTTGAGAGGGCACCGTCTACATATTCCAGATAATTTTTTTGTTGGAGTTCTTTAAGTCTTTCTTTAATAAGAGGAACACTTACCCCAATCTTATTGCTGACCTGTAGTTCACTGAACATTACTTTATGCGTGGTAATTCCTGATATAGTACGCAGCAGAAGTTCTATGAAGTAAGCATCTTTCTGAGGCAGCTGGTCTATTTCCTCAGCATTGAAGAGAAGCTCCAATGAAGACAGGCTTTTGTTGTCATTATGATAGATGATTTCCTGATTATGCAAGAAATTAAGGACATTGCTGATCTTGGCTTTCGACAGCCTGGTAAAATTCTGTATCCCCTGAATGTTCAGTTGAAAAACTTTTTCCGGAAGTTCAAATTCTGCAACCTGGAAAATAGAGTAGAGATAGGTGATGATTTTTAAAAATTCAGCTTTGCTGGGGGTCTGGTTTTTTAGGATTTCATCAAAATTAAGTAATTCCTGTTTATTCCAAAGAAGAAACGCAAAACTGTCTTTACCGTCTCTCCCTGCCCTTCCGATCTCCTGATAATAATTTTCCAGTGACGGAGCAGGAGAGAAGTGAATCACAAAGCGGACATTGTCTTTGTCTATTCCCATCCCGAAAGCATTGGTTGAGATAAGAACTTGGTTGTCACTGTTATTCCAGTGAGTTTGTTTGGCGTTTTTCTCTTTCGTCGTTAAACCGGCATGAAAATAATCTACATTTTTTATCTGGTTTTTTTTGAGAAATTCGGCCAGCATTTCTGCATCCTTCCGGGTTCTTACATAAACAATTCCGGAATCGTTATTATGCTTTAAAATATCAAAAACACGCTGAAATTTGTCAGAAACTTCATCCAAAAATATCCTGATATTTTCTCTCCTAAAGCTTTTCTGAAAAACAAACGGATTTTTAAGTTCCAGTTTATTCTTGATTTCTTCCAAAACTTTGGGAGTTGCAGTGGCTGTTAAAGCAAGACAGGGAATTTTAGGATGATTTTTTCTGAATTCTTTGATATTCTGATAGCTGGGACGAAAATCCTGTCCCCATTCTGAAATACAGTGGGCTTCATCTACGGCTATAAATGATAACTTAATTTCGTCAATATTTTGAAGAAACTGTATATTGGTCAGTCTTTCCGGAGATACATAAAGAAGTTTGGTAAGCCCGTCTTTACAGCGGTCGTAGACAGCTTCTGCGTCATATTCATCAAGCTCGGAGGACAGGTATTCTGCTTCGATACCCCGATGTTTAAGCTGGCTTACCTGATCTTTCATTAATGCAAGAAGGGGAGAGATCACAAGGCAGGTCCCTTCTTTCAATAAGGCTGGAAGCTGGTAGCAAAGAGATTTTCCTGCTCCCGTAGGCAGAAGGACGAGACAGTCTTTTTCATTAATGACAGCATCGATAATTCCTTCCTGAGAATCTCTGAAAGCATCGTAGCCCCAAAAATATTTTAGGGTATCGTATTTTAATTTTTGGAAATCCTGCTGAGAAATCATAAGGTAAAAGTAATAAAACTATTACAACAAAAAAAGCCGTGCATGGCACGGCTTTGATATATTTACTAATAATTGTATTATTTAGCTTCGAAATATACTCTTCTGTTAGCTCTGTTTTTCCATTCAGGACATTTAGTAGCTGGTTCGCACTCAGGGTATTTAAGGTCTTTTTCACCTCTACCGATTGCGTTCAGTTTAGAAGATTCTACTCCGTTTTTGATCAAATAGTTTTTAACGCTATTCGCTCTTCTTTCAGATAGCTTTTGGTTATAAGCATCAGAAGCTCTTGTATCTGTAGCTCCGATTACGTTATACGCACCGTTTGAAGAGTTGATATATGAAACAGCATTATTTAAGATCGGAGTGTTTGAAGGTAAAATTCTGTCAGAATTTAAATCAAACTCAATTCCTTCAAGCTTAGTTTCTGTTTCTACTACAGGTCCTGCAGTTGTTGTAGGACATCCGTTGTTTTCAACAGGTCCAGGAACAGTTACACACTTGTCGTAAAGGTCAATTACACCGTCAAGGTCAGTATCAAGAGCAACACCAGCACCATCCACTCTTGCACCAGCAGGAGTATCAAGCTGTCTGTCCCAATCGTCACAAACTCCGTCGTTATCAGCATCACCTTTTTTACATACTTCAATATCCTGGTTTTTGTTAGCCAATACATCAAGTTTGTAATAGATTTCCTGCAACGGATCATGCCACATTAGGTGAGATTCGTGTTTTCCTAATTTCAAGGTAAGACCTAAAGTAGCATTAAAGAAGTTATCTGATACCTGCTCTTCACGTTTGTTGATCGCACTGTATTTGTCACCTCCTCCATCGAATTCATCATCACCAGTTACTACATACATTACTCTACCTTCAAGATCAAGTCTGTTGTTGATTTTGTATTTTAAACCGGTACCAGCCTGCATGAACATTGAACCTAATTTGAAAGGTTTAACTTCAGTAGCAAGTCTTTGTCCGTTAATATCTTTCTGATAAGCTCTGTAAGCAATAGTACCTATACCTGCATACCCGTGAAGCGCCCATCTGAAAGGTGAATGATTATCAACTCTTCTCAATAGATTAGAGAAGTTGATGTCTCCCAATAAAGAGATCGCATCATACTGAGTTCTTGCACCTACAGCTGTTGCATCTGGAGCAGCATCTTTAGTGTTGAACCATCCTTGTCTTGTTTCACCTCTGTCATATTGTAATTTTAAACCGAACGCATGAGTGATCGCTTTATCAATACTTACATAAGCAGAGTAACCAAAAAGGTTTTTACCGTTACCATTCTTGATAGATGTTAAATCACCTGACTGTAACAGGGGTACACCTGCACCGGCTGAAATAGACCAGTCATTGAATCTTTTTGACTGATTGGTAAACGGAGAAACATTCGCAGAACCAGAAGAAAATGTGTTTGGATATTCTCCATTTGAAACTGCTGTTGAGTCTTGCGCATAGCTAGCGGCTGGAATTGCCATTGCTAATGCTACAATTGCTAAACTTAATTTCATAGTGTATTTTTTTATTTTAGTTAATTAAATGATTTTATTGTAATAAAAACAGTTGTTTCTTATTTTGTAGGACAACCGTTGTTTTCAACAGGGCCGGGAACTGTTACGCATTTATCATACAGATCAATCACTCCGTCAAGATCCATATCCAAAGCTACACCAGCGCCATCTACTCTTGCTCCTGCAGGAGTATCAAGCTGTCTGTCCCAGTCATCACATACACCGTCATTATCCGCGTCTCCTTTTTCGCATACTACAAGTTCTGTAGCTGCATTTTCTAAAACGCTTGTTCTGTAGTATGCTTCCTGAAGTGGGTCATGCCATGCCAAGTGTGATAATTTGTTCCCTAACTTGAAAGAAACTCCTAAAGTCACAGTCCAGGCATTATCAGATCTTGAATCACTGATCATATTATACTTTGAACCTGGAGTTGCCGGATCGTAGTCGTTGGGATCAGCCCATCCGCCTCCGTCAAATTCATCATCACCACTTATGATATACATTGTTCTTGCTTCAATGTCGATAAGTTTAGATACTTTGTATTTTAATCCTGCTCCAAACTGATAGTATAAAGAGTTAATGTCGAACTCCTTATTAATAAATAAAGGAATTCTCTTCGGATTTTCGCTCCATCTGAATTCATTCCCGTCATGCAAAGAAGTGTTGTAACCTTGGAATCCTATTCCTGCATAACCGTGTAGTGCCCATCTGTAAGGAGAATGATTATCAACTCTTCTCAATAAATTGGAAAAATTAACATCTCCCATTAAAGCAACCTGATCAAACTTGGTAGTTGCTGTACCTACTCCGGCTGCAGCACCTGCTGAACCCGGTAACATTGCTTTCTGCTTTGTTTCACCTCTCTGATAGATAAGGCTTAATCCAAAAACATGAGTGATCTGCTTATCAATACTTACGTAAGCATTATACCCCCAGTTTACCTTTTTGTCATAAAAAGATCTAAGATCAGAATGCGCCATGAATGCAGCACCTCCACCAACGGAAATAGACCAGTCGTTGAAACGTCTGGCTTTGTTGTCAAAACGCTGTACATTAGCGGAACCTGAAGAGAAGGTATTAGGGTACTCACTAGATGAGTTTACTGTGGTACTATCCTGGGCATAAGCCGCGATAGGTAGTGTGGCCAATAATAATAAACCTAATTTCATATATGTTTTTTATGTTTTATTTTAGATAAAATCTTTCAATAATATTTTAGAAAATTCCCTTTCATATAAATGCTTTTGATGGGGTATCTCTAATTTCTCTGATCTGAATTTCAGATCGTTATATTTAATGATATCAATATCTATTATTCTATCGCTATAACCGCCAGATGCAGATGAATCTTTAGTTCTTCCCATCTCAACTTCTATATTTTTAATAAAATCAAGCAGTTGTATTGGCGAGAAAGACGTGAATATTTCTGATGCAATATTACAAAAAATATTGGAACTAACAAATTCTACAGGTTCGGTTATTAAAAATTCGCTTGTTTGTGAAATGTAATTACCGCCCTCACTGATTTTTTTTAAAGCCAGTTCTAAATTTTTTTTTTGATCTCCCAGGTTACTTCCTAGTAACAAAACTACCTTATGCTGCGACATATTGGAAAATTGATTGATTTTATGAGAAGTTTCTTTAAAAACGTATTGGCAAATATAGTGGCTATTGTCCTATTATGCGCCTTATTTTTCGTCTTTTTCATTATGATGCTTGTGTTCAGTTCTATGGGGAATGACAAATCTGTTGTGGTGAAAAATAATTCTGTTCTTACAATTAATTTAAAGACTAATATAATAGACAGCCCTACTGAAGAGGAAATGGGCCTCTTCAATATCAGTGACAAAAGCAAGAGCGTAATGCTTTATGATGTGCTGGAAGCTATTAAAAAAGCTAAGACAGATGATCATATTAAAGGGATAAGTATTGAAGCTGATAACTTTCATGCAGGCATGACCCAGATTGATGATATAAGAAATGCTATTGAAGACTTTAAAAAGAGCGGAAAATTTGTATATGCCTATGGAAATGCTGTTTCCCAGGCCTCTTATTATTTAGGTTCTGTTGCCGACAAGTATTATCTTAACCCATCAGGAATGATAGAACTGAAAGGGCTGGCTACTGAGGTGACATTCTTTAAAGACTTTGCTGATAAATATGGAATCGGTATAGAAGTGATAAGACATGGGAAATTTAAATCAGCGGTTGAACCTTTTTTAAGAAATGATATTTCTCCTGAAAATAAAGAACAGCTGGGTACTCTTTTAAATGATATCTGGAAAAATACATCCACTAAAATGGCCGTTTCAAGAAAAATTGATACTGCACAGTTTAAAATGGTTGTTGACAGCTTATACGGGATGATCCCTGAGTTAGGATTAAAGTACAAGCTTGCCGACAAACTGATCCAGAAAACAGAGTATGATCAGATGATAAAATCAAAACTTAGCCTTAAAGAAAAGGAAAAGTTGAATAAAGTATCATTATCGGGCTATATCAGTTCTTATGCAGATGAAGATAAGTCCGGAGAGAAAGTAGCTGTATTGTATGCGTCAGGAGGAATTAACAATGGTGACGGTTATAACGAGATCTATTCTGAAAAATATATAAAATACATCAAAGATCTTCAGAATGATGATAAAGTAAAAGCGGTTGTTTTCAGAATTAATTCTCCGGGAGGAAGTGCTAATGCTTCAGATGAAATTTTATTTGAATTACAGCAGCTTAAAAAGAAAAAGCCATTGGTAGTTTCTTTTGGAGACTATGCAGCTTCAGGAGGATATTATATTGCGATGGCTGCAGATAAAATTTATTCAGAGCCTAATACGCTGACAGGGTCTATCGGAGTTTTCGGAGTGATACCTTATTATAAGGATATTGCAAACAAAAACGGTATCCGTTCTGATATTGTTGCTACCAATGCCAATTCTCAATATTATTCACCTCTGAACGGCGTTACCCCTTACGGAGTAAACCTGATCACCAGAAGTGTGGAAGGAACCTATAAAAGGTTTGTGCATTTCGTAACGCAGAACAGAAAGCAGACTTTCGAGCAGATTGACAATGTTGGCGGAGGAAGAGTATGGAGTGGGGTACGTGCTAAGGAGATCGGTCTTGTCGATGAGCTTGGAACTCTGAATGATGCGGTAAAGTTTGCAGCACAGAAAGCAGGATTGAAATCTTATCATGTGTCTTCTTATCCTAAAAGAATGTCTCCATTTGAGCAATTTTTCAAAGATCTGAATGAGGAAGATATTTCTGCAAGAATCATTAAAAATAAAATAGGTAAAGCCAACTATGAAATTCTTCAGCAGATTACAGATCAAAAACTGCAGTCTGAGGTGAAAATGGAAATGCCTTACCAGATCAAAATCAACTAAACTAAATTATATTGTACAAAAAATCCCGGGACTGAATTCAGTTCCGGGATTTTATTTTTTATCTACTCGTATTAGCCTTTCCTAGTAGCCATTCCGTAAATCCAGAGAACGATAAGTGCTCCTCCTACGGCTAAAAGCATACTTCTGAAATCGAAACTGTCTGTAGTTCCCCATCCCAAAAGGCTGCCTATAAATCCTCCTACGAAAGCTCCAACAATTCCTAAAATAATCGTCATCAGCCAACCGCCACCTTGTGTTCCAGGCATAATAAGCTTTGCAATTGCACCTGCGATAAGACCAAATATGATCCAAGTTAAAATTCCCATAGTTCTAAATTTTTAATTGTTAATGTATAAAATTTGATATCTAAGTTAAAGATAAAATATGATAAATATCATCTTTTCTTGAAAAAAGAGTCTACAAATTCTGTACCATTAAACAATTGAAGATCCTGCATCTTCTCGCCTACTCCTATATATTTTACCGGAATCTGGAACTGATCTGATATCCCTATAACAACACCGCCTTTAGCTGTGCCGTCAAGCTTTGTTACGGCCAATGCATTCACTTCTGTGGCTGCTGTAAACTGTTTTGCCTGCTCAAATGCATTCTGTCCTGTAGACCCGTCAAGAACCAGAAGAATCTCATGAGGAGCATCTGGAATTACTTTCTGCATGACTCTTTTGATCTTCGAAAGTTCATTCATCAGGTTGATTTTATTATGAAGTCTTCCCGCAGTATCAATAATCACTACATCTGCACCCTGTGCAACAGCACTCTGTACCGTGTCAAAAGCCACAGAAGCCGGATCTGACCCCATATCCTGTTTTACGATAGGAACTCCCACTCTTTCGCTCCAGATGGTCAGCTGATCTACCGCTGCCGCCCTGAAGGTATCTGCGGCACCAAGGACAACCTTTTTTCCTTCAGACTTAAACTGGTGAGCAAGTTTTCCGATTGTAGTGGTTTTCCCAACTCCGTTCACGCCAACTACCATGATGACATACGGTTTTTTTGAACTGTCTATATTTCCTGTTCCTGCATGAGGGTTTTCAAGAAGCAGCCCGGAGATTTCTTCACGGAGAATATTGTCAAGTTCGCCTACACCCACATATTTATCGCGGGCAACGCGTTCTTCAATTCTTTCTATGATTTTGATGGTTGTAGATGCGCCTACGTCAGATGCAATCAGTATTTCCTCCAGGTTATCCAGTACTTCATCATCTACTTTGCTTTTACCGACTACGGCTTTCGTCATTTTTTCAAAGAAACCCTGGCTGGATTTTTCCAGACCTTTATCTAAAGTTTCTTTTTCTTCTTTTTTGAAAATATTTTTAAACCAACTCATAGTTCATTCTTATTTGTTTTTATAACTGCCGTAGCCTCTACTTCTATAAGGACGTCATCTCTGAAAAGACGGCTCACTTCCACAAGACTGCTTACGGGAGGATTTTGAAGGTTGATATATAAGTCACGGATTTTTCTAAAGTCTGGTGTTTTGGAAATATCAGTAATGAAGATTCCCAGTTTTACAATATCCTTTCCTGTAGCTCCATATTCTTTCAGGATGAATTCAATGTTTTTAAAAACCTGTTGGGTCTGCTTCTCAACATCGTTTCCTACAAGATTACCCGAAGCATCCAGCGGTACTTGTCCTGAAAGTAAAATCATTGTAGAAGTTCCACAGTCTATACTTACCGATTGTGAAAGCCCTTTAATGGTAAAAACCTCCGGGGAGCCTTTGTATTCTACATTGTTCATTTTTTTTTGACCGAATGAAAATAGAAAAATTTCTGTGAAAACCAGAATGAAAATCTTTTTCATATGGATATATTTAATTGATTAATCATCTGGTGAACAAAGATAACAAAAAAACTACCCAAAATATGAGTAGTTTTTTATATTGTAAATAAAGTGGAGATTATTTCTTCAAATAACCGTCTACTTCGTCTGCATTCATTACTTTTTCTTCGAAAACGTAAGCACCTGACTTAGATGACTTAACCATTTTCACAACTTTAGTCATTTTCTTTGACTGACCGCTTTGTAGGGTTGCTACTACTTTCTTTGCCATGGTAAATTATATTTATAAATTACTTGATTTCTTTGTGAACTGTAACTTTCTTAAGAACAGGATTGTACTTTTTCAATTCCAGTCTCTCAGTAGTGTTCTTTTTATTTTTAGTAGAAATGTATCTTGACATTCCCGCCATACCACTTTCTTTGTGCTCTGTACATTCAAGGATTACCTGAACTCTATTTCCTTTTTTTGCCATGATTTATTAATTCTTTTTAATCAATCCGTTTCTAGTAGCTCTTTCAATAGCTTCCTCGATTCCAATCTTGTTAATCACTCTCAATCCATGAGCTGATACTTTCAGTGTTACGTGCTTATCTTGCTCCGGAAGGTAAAACTTCTTCTCCAATAAGTTAATTTCAAAACGACGCTTCGTTTTGTTATTAGCGTGAGAAACGTTGTTACCAACCATTGCACGCTTTCCTGTTATTTGGCAAATTCTTGACATATCTCGATGTTCTTATTTGTATAATATTTGAGGTTGCAAAATAACGAAGAATTTTTTAGATAGACAAATCTTTTGAAAAATATTTACAAATAACTGACTGATTAATAATCATGATTTTTAAAATAAAATATTTCCCGAGACACGCTGAGCCAAGTGACTGATATATTTCATGTAAACTTTCCGGGAAATGCAAATCCGAATGTTTTATCTTTGTTTTTAATTAATCTAAATAAAAATAACATGAGGAGAATTTGTATTCTTTTATCTATGCTTCCCGTTGGACTTATGGCTCAGGATTATGCAGAGATCCAGACCGGTATGAAAAATTTTTATTACGGATCGGCTGCTACAGACGATATGGATGGTGATGGAAAGCAGGATGTGGTGATCAACGGAGCAATTGACAGTGATCAGGATGGTAATGTTGACACATCTTTTAACGAAGTATATAGGAATAACGGAACTTCGCTGGTGCCTTACGCCAGTCTGGGAGTAGATGCAACGCACCTGGGAGATATAAAATTCATGGATTTTAATAATGATGGTCTTCTGGATATTATTTCCACAGGATTAAGCTATAATGATGTTGTTAATTATAAGCATTACAGATTCCGGAACTCAGGAGCGGGCTTTATTAATGAAGCTGTGCTCGACGGAAAAATCTACGGATCTTTAGAGGCTTTTGATTTTAATAATGACGGTAAGGTAGATTATGCCATTAACGGAACGCAATATGTTGAAGGGGCGGGTTTTCTGAATAACCTCGATTTTTATAAGAATACCGGGACTGATTTCGAGATCTTTAAAGGCTGGCAGCCGGGAACACAGAATGGAAGCTTTAAGTTTGTAGATCTCAATAATGATAATCTTCTCGACCTTGTTATCCTGGGAATGGAGCAGGGTGACCAACCGGTCTGTAAAGTGTATCTGAATCAGGCAGGAACGCTGACGGCATCACAGGATCTTACTGCCCTGACGGGTGGAAAAATGGATTTCGCAGACTTCAATGCAGACGGCTATCAGGATATTGTTATTACAGGTCAGGATGACAGTTATTCCGGATTTCTTGCCGTACTGATGAATGATGGAACCGGGCATCTGAACACAAAGCAGATAAGCGTTGCTGAGATCTCGGATTCATCTGTAGCTACGGGTGATCTGAATAATGACGGATACTATGACTTTATTGTTTCGGGAAATGATGAAAATAACAATGCTATAGTAAAAACTTTTCTATACAATCCTTCCACTCAAAGTTTTACTGAAAATATACCTACAGGACTGCATGCTTTAGGAGGCCCGGGTTTTGTGAATTTATTTGACTTTGATAACAACAACCGTCTGGATATTTTATTGGCCGGATTTGATTGGGCAGATCCGGACATGCCTTCACTTACCAAAATCTTCAAAAATACTTCAACCGAAGTTAATCTGAAGCCTGTACCTCCTGCAGTCCTTCATTTAACAAAAACCGGAAACCGCTTTAATTTCTCATGGAGTGGTGCATCTGATGATAAAACCCCAGCGAATGCCCTCCGTTATGAGATTAAAGTTGGATCTTCACCCGGAGCCGCTGATATTGCGAAGTATATAGTAACAACACCATCCTGGTTCCTGGATCTGGATCACTCTGTTCAGAATGTGTACTGGAGCATAAGATCAATAGATGCTTCAAAGGTCTTTTCTAATGCTTCAATACAAGGTGCATTGGGAACACGCGATGTAATAATTAACAGCAAGGTTTCGGTATATCCGAATCCGGCATCAGAGAAAGTATTTATTAAGGGAGAAAAAGTTTCGGATGTTGAAATGTACTCTATGGACGGAAGAAAGCAGAATATTGTTTTGAATGATGATCAGTCGATCAACGTCTCACATCTCACGAAAGGAGCTTACCTGTTAAAACTGACAACTAAAAACGAGATAACCACTCAAAAACTTATGATTAAATAAAACTGAAGAGTTCTATTAGTAAGAAAAGCCAGTCGTCCAGCTGGCTTTTCTGTTTTTATAGTGAAGATTGTAATTATAAAAAGAACTTTATCCACCGGATAAAGTTCTTTTTTTATTTTGGTTGTATTGTTGTGAACCACCCATCAAATAAATTGTATAAGTAGTGGATAAATCTTTAGATTTTAAAAAACTTAAGTGTACTTTTTTATACACAAAATTTAAACTAAAAACTAAATGTTTATCTTTTGTAACTTTTGTGGTCGATATTACGCTTTCTTGGTCCTGTTTCTAAACTTTTCAATCAAAAAGTAAAACAGTAAAAAGCCCAGTGCAAAAATGGAAAATCTTGATAACAGGTCTCCCGCTCTTGTATAGAAGGTCATCGTTTCATAAAGATTCACTTTGGCGAATAATGTTGTTTTATCCCCATAGAAAGTATCGGCTTCCACTTCTCCTTTTGCATTGATATGGGCAGATATGCCACTGTTGGCGGCACGTGCAATTTCTCTTCGGGTTTCTATAGCCCTTAGCTTTGCATACGAAAGAAGCTGTTTGTGCCCTTCTGTAACCCCCCACCAGGAATCATTGGTCATGATGCCTAAGAAGTTGGCTCCTTTTTTTACGTAATCCGTTGTAAATTCTCCGTAGATGCTTTCGTAGCAGATGATAGGTGCCAGTCTGCCTTTATTGTAGGGGTTTGAAAAAGATTTTCTTTCCTCATCTATTCCTAAAGAAGCCACAGTTCCGCCCAGATTAAGCATTGCATCACCTAACAGGGGCTTCAAAACACTCATGTACGGGAAAATTTCCACGCCGGGAACAAGCTTTCCTTTGTGATACACCTGAACCTTCTCTTGTGGTGCAATCTGAATAGCGGTATTATAGCTTTCCACCCAAAGCTCCGGATTAACCTGATAAGCTTCCTTCGGGATGTTCTCCTGGCTTTTATAAAAACGGTGTGAAGAAATTCCGGTTGCAAAAACAGCTCCCGGATGTTTAGATAAAAATCCTTTCACATTGTTTAAAAGCAGACTTTTCTCAAAAGCAGTTTCGGAAATTGAGCCTCTTCCGGGAAGAGCTGTTTCAGGGGCGATATAATAATCAATCTTTCCTTTTGAATTGTTTTCTGCCAAGGTTAAAAGATCATTTTCAATGGTCAGGCTGTCTTTTGAATACTTTTCAGCATAAGGATCAAGATCCGGCTGCAGCATCAGCACATTAACCTGTCCTGATGGTTTTTCGTCGAAATTATTGTATTTGATCAATGAGATAATCATCGGAAGAATGATCAAAGCAGCAACCATTGAGGTATTTTTGATCAGGTCTTTTCTTTTTCTTCCCGCTTCCCAGGTTCTTAAAGTATAAAAAATCAAAACATTGATAGATAAGATCCAGAAACTTCCTCCGGTTGCTCCCAGGGTGTCATACCACTGTATTAATTTAGGATAATCTGAAAATACATTTCCTAAATTCAGCCACGGCCAGGTGAGTTCCCAGTTCAGATGGAATTTTTCAAAACTCATCCATATGGCAATCAGAAATCCTAATCCCCAATACGTTCCCTGTGCATTTTTGTACCAGTGGTAACACTGGAAAACAAGAGAATAAAGGAAAGAGTTAACCAAAACGGGAAATACAACCGCCATCATGGAATGGCTTCCATCAGGGTTCTTAGAGCCATATAGCCATCCGGTCGTTACAATATTCCAGATCACAAAACAAAGATAAGAAAGGCCGAAGACCATCCAGCTTTTTCTTTTGTACGATGAAAATTTTGAGATTCCGTGTTCCATCATCAAAAGAGGAACAAGAGCAAAAAATATAAAGAAAGGAACTCCGTAAGTAGGCCACGAAACAGACAGCAGCATTGCTGAAATGAGCGTAAGTAAAATGTATTTCATTAAATTAATTTAACACACAAATTTAATGTTTTTGAAATGAATAAATTTGTACTTCATGTTAAAGAAGTTTTACAAAATTATTATTGTTCCTTATACATTGTTTTTGCTGTATCTCATGTTCTGGGGAATGGGCAGGTTTCAGTATGCGGATAATCAGATCACCGTGGAACCCATTTTTTCAACCATAGAGTTTATCCACAATACGATTGAGTGGAAGGATATTGGCATCATTGTTTTAGGGAATATCATTATGTTTATTCCTTTTGGATTTCTTGGCTGGATATTTCCCAGGCTCAGAGATCTTAAAGCACTGATCTATACCTTCATTTCTTCTATCATTATCATTGAGGCACTTCAGTATTTTACCAGAATGGGGATATTTGAGGTAGATGATATCATTCTTAATACTTTCGGTGTATATCTCGGATGGCTGCTCTGCCGGTTGGTAGAAAAAAGGTTTAGCCGTTTAGTTCTTTAGCCCGCTTTTCGGCATTTAAAATTCCGTTTTTTAAAATTTCTTTAAAATTGTGGTCTTCAAATGTTTTTAACGCAGCTTCAGTGGTTCCGCCTTTCGAAGCTACATCTTTGATAAGTTCTTCCAGATTCTTTTCGGAATTGTTGATCAGGTGATAAGCGCCCAGCATGGTTTGCTGTACAAACAGTTTGGAAAGATTCTCATCGATTCCCATTTCTACGCCGGCTTTTATCATGGCATCTACAATGTAATAAAAATAGGCCGGTCCGCTTCCTGAAAGTGCTGTAACGCCATCCAGAAGGTCTTCATTTTCCAGATAAACCGATCTGCCGGTGCTGTTCAGTAGTCTCTCAATATTGATCAGCTGGCTGAAAGAAATGCCTCCTGCAGCAGTATAGCCTGTAATACCCATTCCCAGAAGAGTAGGAGAGTTGGGCATAGCTCTTACAACGAGAGGATGGTTTAATAATTTTTGAATCTTTTCAATCTTAATTCCGGCCATGATAGAAAGGACCATCTGGTTTTCTTTTAATGTAAACTGGAAATTTTCAGTAACATGCAGAAAGTCCTGTGGTTTTACAGCTATAATAATAAGATCGGCATCCAGTTCTTGAGTCTCTTCAAAAGTGGAGATCTGTGATTTTGGAAATTCTTCGGCTATTTTAGAGATTTTGGATTGACCCCGGGTGATCAGATGGAGGTTTTCCGGTTTGATCAATTCATATTTTAAAAATGACTTTGAAAAGGAAAGGCCCATTTTGCCGGCTCCGAGGATAGCTATTTTCATGTTTGTGCTCTTTTTCAGCTAAAATAATATTTTTATTCCTTTACAAGGTATTTAATTCAGAAAAAAGCTGTTTTCACAATTTTAAAAAACAGTCTCTTGTATCAAATAATATTTACTTCCCGTTCCAGCTCTATTCCAAACTTCTCTTTGACAGAATGAATGATTTCTGTAGAAAAATCAAAAATTTCTTTTCCGGTGGCATTTCCGGTGGCATTCACGATAACCAGTGCCTGAAGTTGATGTGATGCTGCATTTCCAATCTGTTTCCCTTTCCATCCGCACTGTTCGATTAGCCATCCGGCAGGTACTTTTACCACATCTCCGTTTGGGTAGCCTGGAATATTTTCAAATTTTAGCTTTAAATCTTCAAACTGGGTGAGAGGAATAGTTGGATTTTTGAAAAAACTTCCGGCATTGCCCATTATTTTAGGATCCGGGAGCTTACTCTGCCTGATATTGATGACCGCTTTGGAAACATTCTGAATCGTAGGATGGGTGATTCCTAAGTTTTCCAGCTCCGTTTTTATTGCACCATATTCTGTTTTGATGTGGTGATCTTTCCTGGTTAATTTAAAACTAACTTCCAAAATTACATACCTTCCTTTTCCTTCCTGTTTGAAAATAGAATCTCTGTATCCGAAACGGCAGTCTTCAAGGTTAAATGTTTTAACCTCAAGATTTTCAAGGTCTAAAACGGTACAGCTGACGAAAGTGTCCTTTATTTCGGCTCCGTAAGCTCCGATATTCTGCATCGGCGATGTTCCTACATTACCGGGAATCAATGACAGGTTTTCCAGTCCGCCGTAGTTTTTTTCAAGGCTGTACATCACAAATTCGTGCCAGTTTTCTCCGGCTTTTGCTGTTACAAGCACTTCGTTTTCATTAAGATCTTGTTCGGAAATTCCTTTCAAGCTGAGCTTAATGGCAAGGCCGTCAAAATCTTTCGTCAGAAGGATATTGCTTCCGCCGCCTAAAAATAAAACCTGAAGATGGTGGTCTTTAGAATAATTGATTGCATCCTTGAGGTGTTCAAGGTTTTGTACTTCAATAAAATATTTTGCTTTGGCGTCAACACCAAATGTATTGTAAGGTTTTAAAGAAAAATTTTCTTGCATGTTTTTATTGGTATTCTGTGGGAAGAATGAGGTTGAGCTGTTCTTTAAACTGTTTCAGCTGCCTGTAATGCAGCGTATCAGCATAAGAATTGACATAAATATGTGACTTTTTCGGAGTTCTGATCTGAAAAGTTTCGTCGATGCCATCTACAGACTGTTGGCTTGGAGAACTGTGTATTACATCAAGATCTTTAATTTTGATCGAAGAGATAAGGTTATTCCAGGTCTGTATGCTGATAGCTGAATCCCATTCTTTATGGATTTGGCGGGCTGTGATGCCCTTTTCCGCGTGTATGGAGTCTTTTGTGACTTTGATAATCTTATAATCGCCCTGGTCGCCACCGATATTGGATACACTGATGAAAGTTATCTCATTCGGGTTTTTAGGAATGGCCGAAGTTAGTTCTTTCTTTTTGTCACAGGAAAAAAATGCCGGCAGCAAAAACAATAAAAACAAGAGTTTCAGGTAAGTATTTTTTATTGCCGGCATCATAAATTATATTTTAGAGGCTGAATTCTTCTCTGTATTTCTTCAAAGCATTTTTAAGGATCTCAACGCTTCTCTTAAGATCTTCCTCTTTCAGGACGTAAGCGATTCTTACCTGCTTTTTTCCCAATTCAGGATCACTGTAGAAACCTCCTGCAGGAGCTACCATAATCGTTTCCTTATTAAGAGCGTATTTTTCTAAAAGCCACTGTGCGAATTTTTCGGTATCATCTACCGGAAGCTCTGCTACACAATAGAAAGCTCCTCTCGGCTTAGGACAGATTACTCCTGGAATGGCATTAAGAAGATCTACCAGGATATTTCTTCTGTGTGTATATTCTTCTCTTACTGCTCTGATGTATGCACCGTCGTTCTGATGCGCTGCTGTTGCTGCGATCTGGCCTAAAAGAACCGGGCTCAGTCTTGCCTGTGCAAAAAGCATTGCCGCATCATGGATCTTTTTAGAACGTGTTACCATACACCCGATTCTTACTCCGCACATAGAATAACGCTTGGATTCTGAATCAATGATGATGCAGTTATCGCTCAGTTCAGGGAAATCCAGCATAGAGATCTGCTGTTTCCCGTCATATACGTATTCTCTGTATACTTCGTCGGAGATAATAACGATGTCATATTTTAGGGCAATTTCTGCCAGCTGCTGAAGTTCTTCACGGGTGTAAAGATATCCTGTAGGGTTACCCGGGTTGCAGATAACAATTGCTCTTGTTTTTTCTGTGATTTTTTTCTCAAATTCTTCGATCGGAGGAAGGGCAAAACCTGTATCAATAGTAGATGGAACCGCTACAACATTAACGTTGAATGTGCTGGTAAACCCATTATAATTAGCATAATAAGGCTCAGGAATGATGACCTCATCACCATCATCACATAAAGTGGAAATGGCAAAGTTTAATGCTTCAGATCCTCCATTGGTCACAATGAAATTATCAGGTGTCAGATCCGAGAAACCTAAGGTATGATAATACTCCGTAAGAGCTTTTCTGTATTCTATATTACCTTCAGAAAGTGCATATTCCAATACTTTAAGGTCGATATTCTTTAAAGCATTTAAAGCTGTTTCCGGCGTTTCAATATCAGGCTGTCCGATATTGAGGTGATACACTTTTATTCCCTGCTGTTTTGCTTTTAAAGCATAAGGAACTAGTTTTCTTACCGGCGATGGCGGCATATGCTGTGCTCTGTTTGAAATATTTGGCATTGTTCAAAAATTTGTATGGCAAAAATAAGATTTAATTTCTCAATAATAAAATAACGTGTTGCCCATTTTGACTGCTTTTTAATTGTTTTGAAAATCAGTGAGTTAAAATTGATTATTATCTGTTCTTTTGATGTCTACGGGGATCTTTCTGACTATGCTTGATACTGATCGGCAGTTTTCTTAAAGTGCTGACTATTGGAAATTGATTATACATTAGAATGAATTGAAATTGTTAAAATAATATATTAAAATGCGAATAAAGCATTTGGTTAGAAAATAATGTTTTCATATAAGTTAAATGTATATAATTTAAAGTTATTGATTAATTATTGGTTATTTAATAAAAATTTAAGCTTTGTTTTGATTTTTTTATTAAATTTAAGCGATAATAAAAAATAATTATGAAAACAAATTTACCAGTTAGAGCTTTATCTGTTATGGCTCTTTTTGCGGCAGCAATGATGAGTGCCCAAAACTTTCAGACGATGCCTGTCCAGTCCGGGTATACGGCAGATGTAATCGCCAACGGTGTAGGTTCGGCAATGACATCCACTACAGAAGATGTTGACGGAGTATCTTTTGCATTTGTAGCAAGAGATTTTCAACTTACATCCAGCAGCACACCGATTACTTACGGTCTTCCGGTTAATGGGATCATTAATTCTGCAGTAGCTTCTACACCAGGGCTGAGCTTCAAGCTTGGAGATCTGTCTGGGAGCAATTCTTTAAAAATTTCAAGCAATGCTGCCGGCAGCAACAGTGGAACACTTTCATTTGTAAGCCCGGTTGCAGCTTTTAAAGTGTATATGCTTTCAACTGGCGGAAGTGGGGCATGTACAGTGAATGTAACAGTCAATTTTACAGATAATACTTCCCAGACATTTTCGGGTGTAGCGATCTCTGACTGGTATGGCGGGTCAAATTATGCCATACAGGGAATCGGACGAATCAACAGAAGCAATAATGTTTTAGAGCCTAATTCTACCAATCCGAGACTGTATCAGTCGGCCTTAACCATCGATGCAGCCAATCAGACCAAACCTATTCAAAGTGTTACCGTAACGAAAGTCAGTGGTACAGGCATAGCGAATGTATTTGCTTTTTCTGCTGATGCGTATACAGATTGTGTTGCTCCTACACTTCAGCCTGTAGGCACACTGACTTCTAATTCTGCTCAAGTTTCATGGACGATACCGGCCAGTGTTCAGGCGGTAAGCTATGATGTTTATTACAGCACCAGTAATACAGCGCCTACCGCTGCAACGGTACCTAACCATCCTGGAGTTACTGGAACTTCTTTTACCATTCCTTCTTTATTACCAAGTACGGTTTATTATTATTGGGTAAGAAGCAATTGCAGTACGGCAACGTCTCAGAGTGGTTGGTCATTATCCGGAACATTTACCACCTTGTGTGGGGCTGTGGTCCCGTCATATACGAATGATTTCAGCAGCTTTCCGGGAACATGCTGGGCTGGAGCTCTTTCCGGAGGCACACCTGCTACAGGTCCTACAGGGACATCGTCTTATTGGACATCGGGTGGATTCTTAGGCACAGGTTCCGGAGGATCAGCGACGATCAATTTATATTCAACAGGCAGAACGGGCTGGCTAAAAACAGTACCTTTCAATCTTTCTGCGGGATCATATAAAGTTAAATTTGATTATGGTGTAGCGGCTTATCTTAGTACCAGTGCTTCGCCAATGGGATCTGACGATGTTATTCAGTTTTTGGTATCCAATGATGGCGGTACGACATGGACTGTTTTGGAAACATGGAATCAGGCTAACGCCCCGACCAATACCTCAACTCAATATGTTTATACTCTAGCAGCGTATAACAGTGCTAATACCGTATTTGCATTTTACGGAACAGACGGAACAGTGAACGATGATCCTGACTATAATTTTTATGTAGATAATTTTACTGTTGAGAATGCGCAGCTGGGTACTTCAGAAGTAAAAGACGGTATTAAGAAAGTATCGGTTCATCCAAATCCGTTTAAAGACCTCCTTTATATTTCCGATAATAGAGAAGTGAAATCTGTAACGGTAGGAGATTCTTCCGGAAGAGCTGTAAAAACAATTACAGGAGCTGTAAGAGAGCTTGACCTGAGTACACTGAATACAGGTCTGTATTTTGTTACTATCTATTTCAAAGACGGATCACAGTCTACGGTGAAGGCTATAAAAAAATAATTTTTTTTAATGTCAATAAAGTTGAGCGGCAGTGCATTGATGTACTGCCGCTTTTTGTTTGATTAAATTTCGATCGTGGTATTCATAAATTTTGTTATTTTGAGAAAAATTAAAACATATTGAAAATGCAAATTCCAGCGGATTCTATAACTGATTATATTTCAAAAATTCCTGAAGAAAGACAGGAAGTATTCAAAAAGCTATTTGATACCATAAACGATAACCTGCCAAAAGGCTTCCGGGAAAATATCAGCTATGGCATGGTTGGCTGGGGCGTTCCTCTAGAAACTTATCCGGCTGGCTACCATTGTGCACCGGGTACGCCATTGCCGTTCATGAGCCTGGCCTCCCAGAAAAATTTTATTGCATTTTATCACATGGGTATTTATGCAGATCCAGAGCTGTTAAATTGGTTTGTAACTGAATATCCCAAACGTTCAAAAAGAAAGCTCGATATGGGGAAATCCTGTGTGAGGTTCAAAAAAATGGATGATATTCCTTTTGAGCTCATAGCTGAGGTCAGTAAAAAAATGACGGTTGAAGACTGGATTAATACCTATGAAACACAGTTTAAGAAAAGTAAAGAATATGTTTCAAAAGAAAAATAGCTTAATAATTTGTAAATCCTGATTGTGCCCCACAATAAAAAAATATTATGATTAAATGTAAAGAAGATCTGTTTCAAAAAATTCCTCAAGCTCTAGCTTATATCATTTTCCTCGCTGGGATTTTGTTATTGCAGCAATGTGCCACTCTGGCTCAATCCGGGAAGCTGAAGAACGGGGATCTGCTTTTTGTGACTGCAAAAGAAACCGGGTTATCAGGAGCGATTAATAATGTGACACAAAAACAGAAAGAGGCATCATTTGATCATATTGGAATTGTAGAAAAAGAAAATAATCACTGGTATGTACTGCATGCAGCTCCCAAAGGTGGTTCCCAAAAGCAGGATCTGAAATTTTTTCTTAAAGATCAGGCTGATGACGGCCAGAAAGTAATAATTTACCGCCTGAAGCCGGAATATCAGAACGCTGTTCCGGCTGCTCTTAAAAAAGCAGAATCTATGATAGGAAAACCTTATAATTTCAATTATATTCTGGACGAAAATTCTTTTTACTGTTCAGATTATATTGAAAGAGCGTTCAGGGAAGATCATATATTCAAGCTGGAACCAATGACATTTATTGATCCCAAAACAGGTAAAACCAATGAATTCTGGGCAGAATTTTACAAAAAGAAGAATCTGAAAGTTCCGGAAAGTGAGCCGGGATGCAATCCTAATGGACTGGCCGCTTCAGATAAGCTGGAAAGAGTAGGAGAATTATAAATAACATTACCCTTAAAGATGTAGTAATCTTTAGGGGTATTTTTTTAGTTTAAAAGTTTGATGTAATAATCCTTGAATATTAAATTAAGAAAAAAATTTAGTTAAAATTTAAAATTATTAGTCCACTAATTTGGTGGACTAATAATTTTTTATACTTTTGTCAAAGATTTAACGCAAAAGCAACCATGATCTAGAAAATGTTTAACCAAAAAATTGTTTAGTGATGATTACACCTAATCCTACGTTGCAGGTTCTACCCAACACAATTAGCCTGCCTAAAAAAGAACTGATACTGGAAATAGAATTAAATGGTAAAATGAAATTTGAGCATTTAATGAATATCATCTATAATCAGTTCGGGATCTGTCACAGAGTGCTGTCTGCTAATGTAGAATATGTCAATGGAAACAGTTTTGGTTCAGTACAGTTATATATTAATGTCAATTCAGAAGATTACCAGCAGCTGGAATTTTATCTGAATAAAAATAAACTTTTAAATACCATGGTGGAATATAACTGCCGTAAGTATTTTTAGGGGAGATTCATATAGTTTTAATTACAAGAAAGCATCCGGTTTTTTATCGGATGCTTTTTTATTGCAGTTCTTCTAATGGTTAAAGATGAATCTATTGTATTCTTAATTTTATTCCGATTCAAAAAAACAGTATTTTTAATGAATACAAAACATAAAAATTATGACCATAGTTATTATCATTGCTTTAATTGCAGTATTCCTCATTTACGGAGTATCAATCTACAACCGTCTGGTAAAATTGAAAAATCTAGTTCAGGAAGCTTGGAGTAGTATTGACGTGATGCTTAAAAAACGCCATGATCTTATTCCTAACCTTGTGGAAACTGTAAAAGGCTATGCAACCCATGAGCGGGAAACGCTTGACAGTGTGATAAGAGCCAGAACACAGGCTGTAGGTGCAGATTCGGTACAGGCGAAGGAAGCTGCGGAAAAAAATCTGAATCAGGCCATGATGAATCTGTTTGCCGTAGCGGAACAGTATCCTGATCTGAAAGCCAATACCAACTTTCAGCAGTTGCAGAGCGAGCTTACCTCTATCGAGAATGATGTGGAGAAATCCAGAAGATATTATAACGGAACTGTCCGTGAAAACAATACGTTGGTTGAATCTTTCCCAAGCAACATCATTGCCAATATGTACAAGTTTGAGAAATCACCTTTCTTTGAGCTTGAAAATATTGCAGAAAGAGAAGTTCCATCCGTAAAATTCTAAGAAATGAAAAAATTACTGCAGCTTTTCCTCCTTCAGTTTTTTTTCATAGCCTTTGCCCAAGATGAATTAGCGCGGACGGATCAGCTGTCCATTATCGGATCAGAAAAAATTATCTCCTTCCATTCGGATATTGATGTGGATAAAAATTCGGGGATTACCGTTACTGAAAATATTAAAGTATACAGTCTTGGAAATAATATAAAAAGAGGAATTTTTCGCGCACTTCCTTTGTCCAGAAATCTGAACAATAAAACCCAGAAAGTAAGATATCATATTATTTCAGTGAAAAAAAACGGAGAGGAGGAAGATTATCATGAAGAGAAAGAAGATGGCTACCTAAAAATATATGCCGGAAATAAAGATGTTATCCTCGATCCCGGAACCTACGACTATGAAATAAAATATAAAACAGAGAACCAGATTGGTTTCTTTCCAAAGTATGACGAATTTTACTGGAATGTAAACGGAACCTACTGGGATTTCGATATAGATACTATTTCAGCAAAAGTAAATCTTCCTGCCGGAGCCGGGATTATTCAGAACTCCTGCTATACCGGAGCATATGGCAGCAACAGCCAGAACTGTACAGTCAAAGTACTGTCCAATGAGTCTATAGAATGGGGTGCTTCAGGTCTTCATGCCAATGAAGGTCTTACCATTGCAGTAGGTTTCAAAAAAGGAATTATGGTTCCGCCACCGCCGCCAACTTTCCTGGAAAAGTACGGGGTATTGATTGGCGGATGTATCATATTCCTGATACTGCTTCTGTATCTTTATTCAACCTGGATGAAATACGGGATAGATCCGGAAACCCCTACTGTTTATCCACAGTTCAATGTTCCTGAAAATCTTTCGCCGGCTTCCCTGGGATACATCAACTCCGAAAGTTTTAAAAACAAATACCTGACGGCAGCTATTGTCAGCCTTGCAGTAAAAGGATATGTAAAGATTATAGAAGGAGAAGATTCCGGTCTGCTGGGGTTTTTCAATACCAAAACCTTTACATTGAAGAAATTGAAAGCTGCAGATGAAATGCTTCCGAAAGAAGAAATCAACCTGATGAATAGTCTTTTTTCAGAATTTGAAGATTCCGTCAAGTTTGATGGAAAATATAATCCGAAAATAGAAACCGCTGTTCAGAACTTCAAAGGAACACTGGGCTTTCAGCATGACGATTTTTTGAATGAAGGAAATAATAAGAAAAAGTTAGTGCTTCCATGGCTTGTTATTAGTCTGGTGTATGGCTTCGGTTTATTCTTAAGTTATAATATATTGCCGGAGCCTGAAAGAGTATTTGCCGGAGTAATTTTATACATTATTATTTTTATTGCCTTTGCTTTAATAACATTTTTAGCGAAGAAATTATCATGGAAACTTTTATTTTTTATTCCTATTCCTCTCAGTATTGCTTTAGGAATAGGAGGAGTAATTTCTCAGGAAGGAACAGAGGTCGGGAGCATTAACTTTAGTGTCTGCTATATTTTTCTTGTGCTGGCATTTTCAGTAATGGTACTTTATCAATATTTAATAAAACAGCCATCTAAAGAAAAGCTGAGAAAACAATCCCTGATAGATGGCTTCAAAATGTATATGGGAGCGGCAGAGAACGAACAGCTGAAATTTCACAATCCTCCTCAGATGACTCCTCAGGTTTTCGAAACCCTTCTGCCTTTTGCTATGGTCATGGGAGTTGATCAGATCTGGGGACAGAAATTTGATGAATTGCTGAAGAAAACAGCAGCAGAATATCAAAATACCTGGTATTACGGCGGCGTAATGAATCATTATGCTTTTGCCAATACCCTCAACTCCAGTCTTACCCAATCCATACAATCTGCATCTACCAAACCGTCCAGCTCAAGCAGCGGTTCCGGTGGAGGAGGCTTCTCCGGCGGTGGAGGTGGAGGCGGTGGAGGTGGTGGCTGGTAACCAAAAGCTATTAAAATAAAAGCGTTCAAATTAATTTGAACGCTTTTATATTATAATAAATATTTTCCTAAATTCTCTCAATATCCGCCCCAATCGCTTTCAGTCTTCCGTCGATATTTTCATACCCTCTGTCGATCTGTTCGATATTGTGGATGATGGATTTTCCTTCTGCCGAAAGTGCTGCGATAAGTAGGGCATTCCCAGCTCTGATATCTGGGGAAACCATGGTAGTTCCTCTCAACGGAGCTTCCTGATTCAATCCGATTACCGTAGCTCTGTGCGGATCACATAAAATGATCTGTGCCCCCATATCGATCAGTTTATCCACAAAGAATAATCTGGATTCAAACATTTTCTGGTGAACCAAAAGACTTCCTTTTGCCTGAGTGGCTACTACCAGAATAATTGATAATAAATCCGGTGTAAATCCAGGCCATGGAGCATCTGAAATGGTAAGAATAGAACCATCAATAAACTTCTGAATCTTATAGTTTTCCTGGGCAGGAATAAATATATCGTCATTGCTCTGCTCAAGTTCGATGCCTAGCTTTCTGAATGTGTTGGGAATAACACCAAGCTGGCTCCAGTTGACATTTTTAATAGTGATCTCAGATTTAGTCATGGCAGCAAGGCCTATCCATGATCCGATTTCTACCATATCCGGAAGCATCGTGTGTTCCGTACCATGAAGATATTCAACCCCTTCAATCGTTACCAGGTTAGACCCGATTCCGGAGATGTTTGCCCCCATTCTGTTCAGCATTTTGCAGAGTTGCTGAAGATAAGGTTCGCAGGCGGCATTATAAATTCTTGTTTTTCCTTTGGCAAGAGCTGCGGCCATCACGATATTGGCTGTTCCGGTTACAGAAGCTTCTTCCAGGAGAATAAACTTTCCTCTCAGCTCCTTAGCTTTTAATGAATAAAAATATTCATCTTCATCATAATTAAATTCAGCGCCAAGTTCTACAAGTCCCTGGAAATGAGTATCTAATCTTCTTCTTCCTATCTTATCACCTCCCGGGGTCGGCATATACGCTTCACCATAACGGGCAAGCATTGGACCCATCAGCATGATAGAACCTCTTAGTTTAGCACCGTCTTTTTTAAATTCATCAGACTTGATATAATCGAAATTGACCTTATCGGCTTTAAATGTGAAATCACCCTGCCCATTTTTGGTTACCTTAACCCCAAAATCGCCCAGAATTTCAATAAGTCTGTTAACATCATGAATATCCGGAATATTTTTAATTCTTACCTCCTCATCTGTTAACAGGACAGCACATAAAATTTGAAGAGCTTCATTTTTTGCCCCTTGTGGAGTGATTTCACCATGCAGTCTTTTCCCTCCTCTTATCTGAAATGTTCCACTCATTATTTTCTGTTTTTATGGTTGTTGTTATGCCTTCTCTTATTGGTCTGGTTCTTATTATTATTGTTATTACTGTTGCTGCTTCTGCCGCTGTTATTGTTGTTCCTGCTGTTGTTATTATTGCTGGTATAGTAGATCTTGCTCTTCTCCAGGGATTCTATTCCCGTAAGGTCCAGTCTGTTTTCAGAAAGCTCCTTCAGGTGACGGAAAATAACATCATCCGTTACATGTTCCTTATTATATACATTATAAGACTTCTTCATGTTGTTGGCAATCACTTCGATCAGGGCTTCCTTCTCATCACCAGGTTCCAGTTCGATAGCTTTTTCTATCAGTTGAAGAATACTTTTCCCGTAGAATTTAAAATCTCCCTGAAGTTTAGGGTATTCCATTCTTTTAGGCTTTTCGGCAAGCTGTTCTCTGGTAGGAAAAGGGTATGGGGAATCTACATCAAGATCATATTCTGCTAAAATAAAAAGATGATCCCAAAGTTTATGCTTATAATTTTCTTCGTCACGGAGCTGAGGGTTTCTCTGACCCATAAAATCGATAATGGCCATAGCCATTTCACTCCTTTCCTCTTTGGTAGGGAGCTCTTTGCAGCGTTCAACCAGCTGTTGTATAATTCTGCCATATTCCGGCATATGAAGCTGAGTTTTTTGGGTATTGTATTCCATAGTATGCAAATATATGGATTAAAAGAAAAATTGCTTTGAAATTATTAAAAGTTTATGATTTTTTAATGAATTTTTTATACAGCCATTGTCAGGAATCTTTTATTGAAAATGAAAAATTTTTGTGTTTTATATATTTTGTTTCAATAAAATTGTAATTTAGTTAATAGATTAATAATTAAAATACACGTATGAAAAAAACACATTTCTTAATTTCGATGCTGTCTTTAGCATTTTTAAGTTCCTGTCAGAGCGGTGATGAAAACGATAATGAAAGTCTTCAGAAAGAAGAAGTTCATGCTAAAACCGTAAATGTTACCAACCATGACGGGCGGCCCTTTAGTACAGGAAGCGGATCTTTGACCGGGAAATATGTATCCGGTCCTGGAGGCGGTGTCCTGATGCAGGGGTTTTACTGGGATGTTCCCGAAGGTGGAAATTGGTGGAACACTGTGAAAGACAAGCTGACGGCCTGGTCAGACTCCGGAATTAGTGCAGTATGGCTTCCACCTGCTTCAAAAGCTCAGAACGGAGCTTATTCTATGGGATATGACCCGACAGATTACTATGATTTTGGAAATTTTAACCAGAACGGAAGTGTAGAAACCCGTTTTGGATCCCGGACCGAGCTGGAAGCATTGATAACAAAAGCCCATGCAGAAAATATGCAGGTGTATGCAGATATTGTTATCAATCATAACAGTGGCGGGCAGTCTCAGGCCAATCCTTTCACCGGAACAAATACCTGGACAGACTTTTCAGGAGTTGCTTCCGGGAAATTTCAACGAAGTTATAATGATTTTTACAAAAATTCGTACGGGAATAATGATGAAGGTGCTTTCGGAGGATTTCCCGACCTGTGTCATGCTAATCCTTATGTCCAGGACTGGCTCTGGGGAAGAGATGATTCTGTAGGGAAGTATTATAAGAATGTTATGAAATTTGACGGATGGAGATTTGATTATGTCAAAGGCTTCGGGCCTTGGGTTGTCAATAACTGGAATTCCAACGTAGGTGGATTTTCCGTTGGTGAACTTTGGGATTCCAATGTAAATACCTTAGAATGGTGGGCTAATAATGCCAACAGTTCTGTATTTGATTTTGCGGCATACTATAAAATGGATGAAGCTTTTGACAACGGAAATTTAAATGTTCTGAATGACGACATGATGTGGAAAAGAAATCCATATAAAGCAGTGACTTTTGTGGCCAATCATGATACCGATATTATTAACAATAAGATGCCGGCTTATGCTTACATTCTTACTCACGAAGGTTATCCTACCATTTTTTACCGTGACTATGAAGAATGGTTAAACAAAGAAAGGCTTAATAATCTGATTTGGATCCATAATAATAAGGCTACAGGAACCACTTCCATATTATATACGGATAATGATGAATATATTGCAAGGCGTAACGGCTATAACGGGAATCCTGGCCTGGTGGTTTATATCAATAATTCATCGAGCTGGCAGGAAAGATGGGTAGAAACCAACTGGAGCAGTAAGCAGATAAAAGATTTTACAGGTCACTCCGGATGGTATCCAACAACACAGGGAGATAAATGGGTGAAAATTCAGGCTCCGCCAAACAGTTATTCAATATGGTCATTGAACCAATAAAATTTAAGAAGAGCAAGGATGAATTTCATCTTTGCTTTTTTATTATTTACATCCTGGAAAATATAGATTAACAGCAGCGGATTTAGTCTACAAATTCAGGATTTAAATTAGATTTCAATAAATTTTTTCTTTTGCTCACGATCAGGAAGAAAACATTTCTGATTGGCCAGTTTCATTCTGTTTCTTGAAATAAGATCATACACCTGATCACTCAAAAATGCAGGCAATACTTTTCCGGCAGCCGACAGTTTATAAACCCCACCCAATATAGTGGCGATCTGCAGTACAGCACGTGATTTGGTGAAATAATACTGTCCAGGTTTCCAGAGGTATAGCGTGTTGAATACTTGAGTTTGAAGACCTCTCTCAGACAGAAACTTCTGTCCGAAATCAGACTGCAGGGATGCAAACATAAATCGGTCATTCTTATCCCGTTCAAGGACCCACTGTACCCAGAAATTACAGACGCCACAGTCTCCGTCAAAAAATACAATATGTTTGTCTTCCCAGTTCTCCTTCATGATATAGATATTTAAAATAACATTTTCCTTTCCGTATCTTCTTTTACTTTTTTGAAGTATTTCACCAGTTCCTTACGCTGTTCCGCAGTCAGCTTTGCATCCTGATGTCCTACATAATAAGACTCCAGGGGCATTTCTTCTTTTTCTGTCATTTCTATACATTCTCCAAGTTTATGGGCCTGCCTTTTAGGTTCGTATACTGCAAAAGTAGAGAAATTAAGATGCTTTCTGCCTTCCTCTATATGATTTTTAACAAACCATGAAGCTGGTGAAATGCTGGCATACCACGGATATTCAGTTTCATTGGAATGGCAGTCATAGCAGGATGTTCTGATGATTTTTGCAATAGGTTCCGGCGTGTTTTTGATCTTCAGAAAATCCATACCCGGCGTTGGGGCCGGATTAGTCCTGTCGATCGGGAAAAACTGTATAATAATAAACGCAACAAGCAGAACAACCAGGATTTTTTTCATATCAATTATATTCTTGAACTATAAAAATAATCAAATTTTATTAAATCGAATGAATTGATTATCAAAACATACAATGCTCATTTGAATCATTCTAAATATGGCAACTTAGACTTGCTTTTTTCATATCTGCTTTTGAATTTTAACTAACTTAATTGCATTATTATAACTTTTAATATCCTGCTTTAAAATGATTTATAAAGCTTGACTAATTATAGTTTTTGACTATCGTTTAAATAATAATTAATAGATTGTATTTATATATAAGACTTTGTAAGTTTGTTATGTTTAAAAAAAACTGTATTAATCAACATAAAAATAAACGACAATGGAAAATGATTTGAATGACATCAGTAAATGTCCGTTCCATAACGGAACAATGAAAAAAGAAGCTGTAGCTGGAGGAGGAACCAAAAATCTTGATTGGTGGCCTGATCAGCTTAGGGTAGATATCCTGCGCCAGCACTCATCTCTTTCAGATCCTATGGATAAAGATTTTGACTATGCGGAAGCATTCAAAAGTCTCGACCTTGAAGCTGTAAAAAGAGATCTGCATGCATTGATGACAGATTCTCAGGACTGGTGGCCTGCCGATTTTGGCCATTACGGTCCCTTGTTTATCCGAATGGCATGGCACAGTGCGGGTACCTACCGTGTTGGTGATGGAAGAGGAGGAGCCGGTGCAGGACAGCAGCGTTTTGCCCCACTGAACAGCTGGCCGGATAACGTGAGTCTGGATAAAGCCAGAAGATTGCTGTGGCCTATCAAGCAGAAATATGGAAATAAAATCTCATGGGCAGATCTTTTGGTCCTTACCGGGAATATTGCTTTAGAGTCTATGGGATTTAAAACATTCGGATTTGCAGGAGGGCGTGAAGATGTATGGGAACCGGATATGGATGTTTACTGGGGTTCGGAAAAAACATGGCTTGGAGGTGACTTGCGGTATGCGCACGGTTCAGAAGGTGTAGCCGAAAAGCACGGAGTACTTCCAACTGATGATGATGCAGATGGTGATGTTCATTCCAGAAACCTTGAAAAGCCTCTTGCTGCTGTACAAATGGGGCTTATTTATGTAAACCCTGAAGGCCCGGACGGAAATCCTGATCCGATAGCTGCTGCCAAAGATATCCGCGATACATTCGGACGTATGGCGATGAATGATGAAGAAACGGTAGCTTTAATTGCCGGTGGACATACTTTTGGAAAAACTCATGGTGCAGGGCCTGCGGATAACGTTGGAAAAGAGCCGGAAGCAGCGGGAATTGAACTTCAGGGACTAGGATGGAGCAGTACTTATAAATCAGGAAAAGGAACAGATGCTATTTCCAGCGGTCTGGAAGTAACATGGACAGAGACTCCGACACAGTGGAGCAATTATTTTTTCAAAAATTTATTTGAAAATGAATGGGAACTGACCAAAAGCCCTGCCGGAGCCCACCAATGGGTTGCCAAAAACGGAGCTGAGATCATTCCTGATGCTTTTGATCCTGCAAAAAAGCACAGACCTACGATGTTGACTACAGACCTTTCCTTAAAACTGGATCCTGTGTATGAAAAAATATCAAGACATTTCTATGAAAATCCGGATGCATTTGCAGATGCCTTCTCCAGAGCATGGTTTAAGCTTACCCACAGAGATATGGGGCCTAAAGCAAGATATCTGGGACCGGACGTTCCTCAGGAAGAACTGATCTGGCAGGATCCTATTCCTCAGGTTGATCATGAACTGATCAATGATGCAGATATTAGCACCTTAAAAGAAAAAATATTAAATTCAGGATTAAGTGTTTCAGAATTAGTATCTACTGCATGGGCTTCCGCATCCACATTCAGGGGAAGTGATAAGCGCGGCGGGGCCAACGGAGCAAGAATCAGGCTGGCTCCTCAAAAAGATTGGGAGGTAAACAATCCTGTTCAGCTTCAGAAAGTTTTAGGGGTTTTGGAAAATATTCAAAAAGAATTCAACAACACTCAAGTTATCAATAAAAAAGTATCATTGGCGGATGTAATTGTTCTTGCAGGAAGTGCGGGAGTTGAAAAAGCTGCAAAAGAATCAGGGCATGATATCAAAGTTCCTTTTGCACCCGGAAGAATGGATGCTTCACAGGAACAGACCGATGTAGAATCCATGAGTTATCTGGAGCCTGCAGCAGATGGATTCCGTAACTATCTGAAAAAGAAATTCAGTGTATCTACAGAATCCTTACTGATTGATAAGGCACAGCTTTTAACCCTAACAGCACCTGAACTTACCGTACTTATAGGCGGAATGCGTGCACTGGACACGAATTTTGACGGATCAAAACATGGTGTATTTACCAACCGTCCGGGAATACTTACCAATGACTTTTTTGTTAATCTTCTCGATATGGGAACGCTATGGAAAGCTATTTCGGAAGATCAGGAACTGTATATGGGAACCGATCGGTCAACAGGACAGCCAAAATGGACAGCTACCCGTGCAGATCTTGTTTTTGGCTCTAATTCTGAATTGAGAGCGATTGTAGAAGTGTATGCCAGTTCCGATGCCCAGAGAAAATTTGTAAATGATTTTGTTTCCGCCTGGGTTAAAGTAATGAATTCTGACAGATTTGATTTAAAGTAATTGTAAACTTAACATAATATTATGAAGACGGCTGTAAAAGCTGTCTTTTTTTATAGATATTTTTATAAATTAATTTATTAAATAATATAATATTCAAATTAATTATATATTTGTTGATAAAAAACAAATAAATATGTTAAGAAAATTATTTCCTGCCCTATTATTGGTAGGGTCATTTAGTTTTGCCCAGGTGGGAGTGAATACAGATCTTCCAAATGCTACGCTGGATGTAGCGGGCAATCCGACCGATACTTCAAAATTTGATGGAATTATTGCACCCAGAATTACAGGTGATCAATTGAATCTCAAAACTTATACACCTTTACAAACAGGAGCATTGGTATATGTAACCACTGCCGGGGCTTTAAGTGGACAAACCGCTGATGTAAGCAGCGCAGGATATTACTATTTTAACGGGGATTTGAATAAATGGGTAAAGCTAAATACTGGAATTTCCGCATCTCCATGGAATTTACAAAATACTGCCAATCCTGCGACCTCTAATAATCAAAACATTTATCAGAATGGAAAGGTAGGGATTGGATTTACTTCTGCTGATGCTGTATCTGACAGACAGTTTGAAGTGAAAGGTGATATGAAAGCTCAATATGGAACCGGAAGCAATTACTTTGGTGTAGATACTAACCTTTTAGGAGCAGGCAGTGGTATCTATTATTCGGATAATAGTGATCTGTCTGCTGCTACAAGTTTAGGTGTGGTTATGGCAAGACCGGGTTTAACCACCTTACAATCCAACTATGGAGATAGTGGAGGCAGTATAGCCACCTTTTCACAGTCTACGGGCGGATCCTTTGGTCTGGTAGCTGTTAATCAGGATCAAAGTGTAAATGCCTCTATATGGGGAATAAGTAATGGAACTAGTAATAGCTTAATTCTGAGTCATGATGGAGGAACAACGGGGGTAACCAATGTTACTCTTGAAAAAAGTAAGGGGGTTACCTTTTCCTATATAGATACATCCGGGAATCCTCAGGGGGCATATACTTTTCCGAGAACAAATGGCCAGTCCGGCCAGGTTTTAGTAACAGACGGGGCGGGAGTATTGTCCTGGAAAGATGCTTCATCTTTAAATGCAAAAATAAAAACTTTGTCTACGGGAACTGTTGCTGCCGATGATTATACGGTTCTTGTAACAGGAAATATTTCTCTTCCGGCTGCAACTGCAGCCAATCAAGGAAAAGTTTATAATTTGGTCAATGATACAGCTGGAAATGTTACTATTAATGGAAGTTTTAGGATTAACGGAGGCAATTTTACCAATTATGGTTTGAATAACAGTGATTGGGGAAGAGCAATTGTGGTACAAAGTACCGGCTCAGCCTGGGTGGTGATTTCGAGATATTAACCGTTATTAATTAAATTTTGTAAAAAGTTTGACGAATAATAATTTTTAATAGGAGGCGTCTCAAAAGATAAATACTGCTCTGAGAATCTCCCAAACAATAAAAATTTATCATACAGGAATCCGAGAAGAGGGGACTTTTGACACAGCTTGTTCGTTATTATATCATAAGCCACTGTTCAACAAATCAACTACAAAGTTAGTTATGAATATGTGGAATCCAAATGAAGATAAATATCAAAGTCGATTAAAACTTAACCAAAATAAAAAGCAATCAACTGTAAACCAGATGATTGCTTTTAATTGTAGACCCACAGGGATTCGAACCCCGACTGACGGTACCAAAAACCGGAGTGCTACCGTTACACTATAGGTCTGTTTTATTTTGGTGGCGCAAAACTATAAAAAATTATTTAACTGGAAAAATATTTTTTTAAAGGTTAATAATAAGAAAAGGCAGTGTTTATTTATAATTGTATGATTTTTAATGGAATAGATAGATGATGATTGGGTAAGAAATTATTTCAGGAATTGTAGTTTTTCAGCAGCTAAATAATAAAATCTTATCTTTGCAAAAAAATTGGGCTCCAAAAGTTGGAGATACCCATTAATAATTTCATTTATTAAACATTTTTATGTCAAATATTGTCGCAATCGTTGGGCGTCCCAACGTAGGAAAATCCACACTTTTTAACCGTTTATTAGAAAGAAGAGAAGCCATCGTAGATTCTACGGCGGGTGTTACCAGAGACCGTCATTACGGGAAATCCGACTGGAACGGGGTAGATTTTACAGTTATAGATACCGGCGGATATGATGTAGGAACGGATGATATTTTTGAAGAAGAGATCCGCAAGCAGGTTCAGCTGGCAATAGACGAAGCTACATCCATTATCTTTATGATGAATGTGGAAGAAGGTCTTACTGATACCGATTACGAAATTCACGAACTTCTTAGAAGATCAAACAAACCCGTTTATATCGTTATCAATAAAGTAGATTCTGCCAAGGAGGAAATAAACGCTACAGAATTCTATCAGTTAGGAATTGAAAAATATTACACTTTATCTTCAGCTACAGGTTCCGGAACAGGGGAAGTTCTGGATGATATCGTGAAAGATTTCCCTACAACAGATTACAAAGATCCTTTCGAGGGATTGCCAAAAATAACAATCGCAGGCCGTCCTAATGTTGGTAAATCTACCTTAACAAATGCTTTGCTTGATGTAGAAAGAAACATTGTAACTGATGTTGCAGGGACTACAAGAGACAGTATCCAGACCCTTTATAATAAATTCGGATACGAATTTGTTTTAGTGGATACTGCCGGAATGAGAAGAAAATCTAAAGTAAATGAAGATTTGGAATTCTATTCTGTAATGAGATCTATCCGTTCTATTGAATTTTCAGATGTTGTGATCATTATGGTGGATGCAACGCTGGGCTGGGAATCTCAGGATATGAATATTTTCGGTTTGGCACAAAAGAACAGAAAAGGAATTGTGATCGTTGTGAATAAGTGGGATCTTATTGAAGATAAGAAAACCAACACCGTTAGGGATTTTGAAAACTCAATTAAAGAGAAGATCGGTCAGTTCAGTGATATTCCAATTCTTTTTGTTTCAGCATTAACGAAGCAGAGAATATTGAAAGCTGTGGAAATGGCAATGGTTGTATACGAAGACCGTAAGAAAAAGATCAAAACTTCAAAATTAAACGAAGTAATGCTTCCTATTTTTGAGCAGACTCCGCCACCAGCCAACAAAGGGAAATATATTAAAATCAAATACTGTGTACAGCTTCCTACGCCGTCACCGCAGTTCGTGTTTTTCTGCAACCTCCCTCAGTATGTAAAAGAACCTTACAAAAGATTTACAGAAAACCAATTGAGAAAACAATTCGGATTTACCGGAGTTCCTATTGAAGTGTATTTCAGACAGAAATAAAAATAATCCCTTTTAGATTTTTCTAAGAGGGATTTTATTCATATTAAATTTAATATTTTTAATAAAAGCTTTTTCAAAACAATGAATACAATTGTATTGTCAAAACAATTTTCTTTAGTAAACTCCTGGATCAATGAGCTTAGGAATATAGACATCCAGCATGACAGAATGAGGTTCCGTAGAAATATGGAACGTATCGGTGAAATCGCAGCTTTTGAGATCAGCAAAGAACTGGAATATAAAGAAGTAGAAATTCAAACGCCTTTAGATAAGATTAAAGTTCAGGAAATAGCCGTTCAGCCGGTAATCACCACTATTTTGAGAGCTGGCGTTCCTTTGTTTGAAGGAATCCTGAGTTATCTTGACAGGGCAGACTGCGGTTTCGTGGCTGCTTACAGAAAGCACGATGCTAATGATTACTTCTCCATTAAACAGGATTATCTTACCTGCCCCAATATTGAAGGAAGGCCATTGATCGTAGCGGATCCGATGCTGGCAACAGGGGCCTCATTAATTGAGGCTATCAAAGACCTTCTGACCAACGGAACTCCGACCCAGCTGCATATTGTTGCTGCAATAGCCTCCAGACAGGGAGTGGAAACCATCGAAAAAGCTTATCCTGATGCGAAAATATGGGTAGGAGCCATCGATGAAGGATTGACTTCAAAAGGGTACATCACACCAGGACTTGGTGACGCCGGAGATTTGAGCTACGGTGAAAAACTTCAACGATAGATATTAAGAAAGGTTCCAGAAATCTTTCATCAGATCAAATAATAAATTGGGCCGTACTTTTTCCATAGGATGCTTGGTATCCGGAAGTATGGCCAATTTTGCATTCGGAATACTGCGGTAAGCACTAATGCTTTCCTCTATACTTACCATATTATCCTTATCCCCGGTCATGATCTGTACAGGAATACTAATTGCCCAAAGGCTGGTTTCATTCAGAGGAGGATTTTTACCTAGTGCAACCATCAGCTCTGCAATGGCAGGCAGCAGCTGTTTCCATTGTGCACCGTGCTGATTTTCCAGCTGCTCAGCAAATTTTGGGACTTTCAAAAGAATAGCTTCCGGGTCAAGCATTTTACTCTCCTTTAAAGCCTGCTCTTCGGTCCAGTCGAATTTTGTACCCAACGTCATGATGGAATTGATTCTTTCAGGATATCTTAGCGCACAGCAAAGCGCTGCATAACCTCCCATACTGTGTCCAAAAATACAGACATCCCTTAAATTTTCTTTTTCTAAATAATCCTTTATTTCCTCAGTATACTTTTCAATACTGATAGCATTTTCCGGTAGTTCTGTATTTCCGTGTCCGGAAAATAAAAGTGTATGAATATTGAAATACTTTGACAGCTCCTTTTCGTAAGGCTTAAAAATATCAATGTGTCCCAGCGCTCCGTGCAGTAAAAGCAGATTTTTCATGATCAATAGTTTACCGGAAAATTAAGAAAAAGAATCGGAGGAGAAAAGTATTGAGTGGGAGAGTTATAGAGTTTTAGGGTTTGGAGGGTAAGGGTGCTGGTTTTAATAACCACGTAAATCACGGACATCCCCACCTGGAATCCTAAACTGTATTTTCCTTCCTTTAATACTCTAAACCTCTCAAACCCTTATTACGCATCCACTGCCATTACCAAAACACTCACTTTGTTATCTCCCGCATTTAAAATCTCCCAGGCAATGGATGATACGGTGTTTCCGGTAGTGAAAACGTCATCAATTAAAAGAACGTGTTTTCCGGAAATCGGTTTTGAAAGAGAAAAAGGATTTACTGCTTCCAGTCGGTGTTTCTTATCTTTTAAAGCCTGTGCCTTTGAATAGTGATTTCTTTCAATCAATTCATGGTCGAATGGGATCTGATAAAATCCGGACAAAGTCTCAGTAAATAAATGCAACTGGTTGTAGCCTCTTTCCCTTAATTTTTTGGGATGAAGTGGGACAGGTACTAAAATATCAGGTTTTTCATCTTTGAAGTCTACACGTTCCACAGTCCATTCGGCAAGAGTTTTACCCGCATTTTCCCTGCTTTTATATTTCAGCTCATGGATAAGTTTCCTACTTAGTCCATTTTCCTCAAACTTCATCAGTCCATAAGTATTTTCAACTGGAAACAGGAGCCTGCATTTTTCTTTGATGATATTTTCACTGAAATAATCAAAATGAGTAAAATGAATTTGCTCAAAACATAAGCTGCAGACTAAAAGATCTGCATCTATGATCCGGCTGCACTCAATACATCGGTTAGGAAAAAATAAATCTAATATCATTTGTATGTTATTTTAAAATAAGAAGTTAGAAACTAGAGATTAGAAGTTAGATTTCAAAGTTTTAATTTTTCAACTATCAACTATCAACTATCAACTATCAACTGTTTCCTGATCTTCTCAATTGCATTCTTCATACTCAGGTTAAAGTGCTCCTTTTCCAGCCGGACCGGCGGTGCCTGCCTCACTTCACAATCCGGAATACTGCAGGATTCGCAGGTAACGCCTACATTGATTGTTTTTAAAGTCGGAGATTTTATAAAACCGATCTTTTTTATAGTTTGTGTATTTAATAAAATTCCCAGGCAGTAGCTTCTGTTGCTTCCGTCTGAAAAAGGATTTTTCTGTGACGTTGAAATAACAAGATAACTGACCCCCTGATCTTTGTAATGCGAGATCTGGGCATCCGTAAGCGTTTCATTTTCCTTCAAATGATGCAGGTTTTTTACAGCGATCCATCTTCGGCAGTAATGTTCATTCGTAGCATTGGCATGAGGAGCCTGCTGGTGGTTGAGGTGAAGTTCCTTTAAGATCTGGATCTTGTCCGAATCTTTTTTCTTGACCAGGCACAGATAAAACAAATCCTTAATACCCAACTCAGAAGAAAGCAGATTGGTAAGCCTGTAATAAAAAGTTTCAGGAGAATCTGTAAAGCTTTCGATCAGTTCCTCAAAACTTGTCGGTTCCCAGGTATGCTGAAGGAGAAATTCGGTGGTTTTTCCAATAGCCTGCTCTTTAGGGATCAATAAAGCTCCGGCGAAATATGAAGCGTAAAAATTGTTCAGAATTTCCTCAAAACTCCCGAAATCCAACCATGAATAAGTGTTTGGACGGATTTTTAATTCCAGGACATTGAATCCTATTTCCTTAGCCAGAATAAACGTTCTTTGATCTTTCTCTAGTTTCCGGTTCAAAAGAAGAAGCTTTTGTTCAGGAATAAAGAGAGAACGCAGGTTATCCAGAGTGCCGAACTGTTCAAAATCTTCAGACCTTATGTTGTAATTAAATTTTTCAGTAAGAATGCTTTCCAAAACAGAAGATCTCAGGTCTTTACTGATATCCAGTCCGTTTTTCATGATGAATTCCATCGCTTTTTCCTCAATTTCCGGGAAATAATTATCGTAAAGTTCCTGGAAAGACCTGAGTACAGCAAAATAAAAACGCTCCTTACCCAAATTGTAATTCTGGGAGATCTCAATCAATGCATTGATAAAAGCAGTAACTTTTTTGGGGGCATCGCTGATAATGCTGATCAGGTTGTTTTTACTGATGCCAAAAAGGTCCAGTGGTACTTCCTTGAAAAAATCCGATTGAAGGATCTCATTAAAAGGAGCTAAGCTTTTATCCAGCTTGGTAGAAACCAGTTCATCAAAAGTAGATCCCAATGATTCTGAAAGCTGGATGATTTTATCGTGCTTCGGATACTTCTTTCCGTTTTCAATTTCGTTTAAATAAGATTTAGACAGTCCTGTCTTTACAGCAAGATCCTGCAGAGACCAGTTTTTCTTTTGTCTCAGCTGCTTCAGCTTCAATCCGAACACGGTTTTGATAAAATCACTTTCTGAATTCATAATCAAATATAGAAAAATGAATGCGATTATTCGCATAATAATTTTTTAAAATAATTAGCGAACGTTCGCTGATTGTGAATATTTTTATTTATGTTTGTAATGTCAAATCACAAAATCAACAGGTTATGGAAACAGAAACTCAATTAAAAATAAAAGCCCAGAAGCAGTTTGGGGAAATTTTCACTCCGGAATTGACGGATTTTCTGGTAGCTCTACATCAGAATTTTAACCCAAAAAGATTGACGCTTTTAGAAGAAAGAAAAAAAACACAGCAGTTTTTTGATTTGGGAAATCTTCCCGCATTTTTACTTGAAACTGAAGAAATCAGAAACGGTAACTGGAGCTGTGCGCCACTTCCAGCCGATCTCTTGGACAGAAGAGTAGAGATCACAGGACCTGTAGACCGGAAAATGATCATCAATGCATTAAATTCCGGTGCATCAACTTTTATGGCTGACTTTGAAGACAGCAATTCGCCAACCTGGGAAAACTGCATTCAGGGACAGATTAATCTTTCAGATGCAGTGCAGCGGAAGATAGATTTTACTGCTGAAAATGGAAAGTCTTATCAGCTTAATGAAAAAACAGCTGTTCTTCAGGTGCGGCCAAGAGGACTGCATCTTCCGGAAAAACATATCGAGATCAATGGCGAAGAAGCATCCGGCTCGCTGACAGATTTTGGTATTTACTTTTTTTCTAACGCTGAACACTTGTTAAAAAACGGGAGTGGTCCCTATTTCTACCTTCCGAAATTAGAACATTACAAAGAAGCCCGATGGTGGAATGAAGTTTTTGTTTTTGCCCAAAATTACATGGGAATTCCCGAAGGAACTATTAAAGCTACCGTTTTGATAGAAACAATAACAGCTTCCTTTCAGATCGATGAAATTTTATTTGAATTAAAGGAACACAGTGCAGGACTGAACTGCGGAAGATGGGATTATATTTTTTCATTCATCAAAAAATTCAGAAACCTTCCCGAATTTATGGTTCCGGACAGAGATCAGGTAACAATGGCTTCTCCTTTTATGAGTGCTTATTCAAAAAGAGTGATCGAGATTTGCCATAAAAGAAACGTTCATGCTATCGGAGGAATGGCTGCACAGATTCCTGTAAAAGATAATTATGAAGCCAACAGTATTGCTTTTGAAAAAGTGCGGAATGACAAAAAACGTGAGGTGAAGAACGGTCATGATGGAACCTGGGTGGCACATCCGGCTTTAGTATCTGTTGCAAAAGATGTTTTTGACCAGTATATGCCGGAAGAAAATCAGATTGATAAAAAATTTGAATATCATATCAAAGAAACGGATCTGCTGGAAGTTCCACAAGGTGAAATTACCGAAAAAGGGGTACGAAAAAACATCAATGTAGGCATTCTTTACCTTGAAAGCTGGCTGATGGGCACCGGTGCAGCTGCCATTTACAATCTGATGGAAGATGCTGCCACTGCTGAGATCTCAAGGACGCAAATCTGGCAATGGCTGAAAAACGAAGCCAAGCTGAACAACGGTCTTGCCCTGACCCGTGAAATGATCCTTCAATGGGAGGCTGAAGAAATAGAACATATCGAAAAATATGTAGGCGAACAGCGTTTCAAAAACGGAAAATTCAATTTAGCCAAAGAACTTTTCAATGAACTGATATTCTCAGAACAATTTGAAGAATTCCTGACTCTGAAAGCATACCCGTTTATTGAGTGAAAGGAGTTTTGAGTGGAAGAATTTTAGAGTCTTAGAGTAGGAGTGTGGGAAAGTTTTGGGTGTAAGAGAATTGACATGTGAAAAGCTGAAAGATTCTATTGCACTGAAATAATCTACTCATATCCATATCTCATAAACTTATAACCTAACCTACTCTAAAACTCTCCAACTCTCAAACGCCCTCACCCTCAAACTTAAATCTACAAACAATAAATCCAAATATTATGAAAACAAGACAAGAACAAATCCAGGCTATAGAACAGGACTGGCTGAACAATCCCCGCTGGAACGGTTTAAAAAGAACCTATACGGCTGAAGAAGTACTGAAGCTTCGCGGCTCTTATACCATTGAGTATACCATTGCGACAGAAATGTCCAAAAAATTCTGGGAGAAACTGAATAACCAGGATTATGTAGCCGGGTTGGGTGCCCTAACAGGAAATCAGGCGGTTCAGGAAGTTGATGCAGGGCTGGAAGCGATATACCTTTCGGGCTGGCAGGTGGCTGCAGATGCGAACCTTTCCGGGGAAATGTATCCCGACCAGTCATTGTATCCTGCTAATTCGGTGCCTTCTGTGGTTAAGAAAATTAATAATGCTTTATTAAGAGCAGATCAGATACAGTCGGTAAGCGGGAACGGAGATAAAGAATATTTAGTTCCAATTATTGCAGATGCAGAAGCAGGATTCGGTGGAAATCTGAATGCTTTTGAGCTGATGAAGCAGATGATCGAGGCCGGAGCAGCGGCAGTTCATTTTGAAGACCAGCTTTCTTCGGCAAAGAAATGCGGACATCTGGGAGGCAAGGTTCTGGTTCCTACCCAGGAAGCCATTAATAAACTGGTTGCGGCCCGTTTGGCTTCGGATGTTTTGGGCGTGCCAAGTATTATTATCGCAAGAACGGATGCGGATGCAGCAGATCTTCTGACTTCGGATATTGATGACAGAGATAAAAAATTTGTAACCGGAGAAAGAACTTCCGAAGGCTTCTATGTGGTAAACAATGGAGTAGAGCAGGGAATCGACCGTGGCCTTTCTTATGCACCTTATGCTGACCTGATCTGGATGGAAACCTCTAATCCTGATCTGGAACAGGCAAGAAAATTCGCAGAAGGAATCCATGCTCAGTTTCCGGGAAAAATGCTGGCGTACAACTGTTCACCGTCATTCAACTGGGCTGCAAGGCTTAGTGTGGAAGAAATGGCCAATTTCCGTGAAGAGCTTGCCAAAATGGGCTATAAATTCCAATTCATCACGCTGGCAGGTTTCCATGCGTTGAATACCGCAATGTTTGAGCTTGCTTTGGCTTATAAAGAAAGAGGAATGGCAGGTTATTCCGAACTTCAGGAGCGGGAGTTTGCTCTTCAGCAGAAAGGATTCCGAGCGGTAAAACACCAGTCATTTGTAGGAACCGGTTATTTTGATGAGGTTCAGAATGTGGTAACTAACGGTTCTTCGGCAACGGTAGCCATGAAAGACTCTACGGAAACAGCACAGTTCCATTGATCATTTCCATATTAAAATAAATTTTTCAGAGGTGAAACCTTCTCAATTTTGAGAAGGTTTTCGTTTCATTAAGAATAAAAAACTTAAAGTCCATATATTTGATTATTAATGAAGCCGAAAAAAATGAATTTAATATACCAAAAACAGATTCAGGTAACGGAAGAACATATAGACCGGAATAATCATGTCAACAATGTGCAGTATGTGCACTGGGTAGAAGAAATAGCTGGTGAACACTGGGAAAAAGTAAAAGATAAGACAGAGTATCCGGAAGATATATGGATGCTTGTTGATCATCATATCCAATACAAAAAGCAGGTTTACCTTGGAGATGTGATCACCGTTAAAACCTATCCGAAAGCTCCGGAAGGGATCCGGCAACCCAGAAAAGTTGAATTCTACTGCAACGATCAGCTTGTTGTTGATTCAAGTACCCTTTGGGTCCTGGTTGATTCGAAAACTCAAAAGATTAAAAGACTGGAAATCGACTGGCTGGATAAGCTTCGGTAAACGCTTGTCCTTAGGGCTCATTACATTATATTTTTCTTTCAGTTTAATACAAACTATAATTTTTTTGTAAAATTTATAATACGACATGCTTTGTCGCTTTGGAGAAATACCTTTGTTTTTATAAGACTAGCATTATAAAAAACACAGATAAGTGACATGATCTATATTAAATCTCAGTAATGAGATTTGTATGTGCGTTAAAAAATGTTAAATTTGCAAAATTATACGAACTAATATACACAAATAGATGAGAAAACTCTACATGAGTGCATTTACGATGTGCACAATCCTGGGTCTGTCGGCCCAGGAAGTATTATGGCAAAAAGACATCAAATCCTCTACGCAGGATTTTCTAAGCCAGGTGACCACAACAATAGATCAACAGTATCTGATCACGGGAAGCTCAATTCAATCCAACCCTTCAATAAGCTCAGGGACCTCAAACCAGAAACAAAACAACGGCTACGATTTTCATGCAATAAAACTGAATCAGCAAGGAGAAGAAGTTTGGGAAAAATACTTCTCCGGAAACAATCATGACTATCTTTCAGCAACCGTTGCTACACAAGATGGTGGATTTTTGATTTCTGGTACCTCATATTCAGGGAAAGGCCTTGATAAAAAAGAAGATTCCAAAGGTGGATCAGACATTTGGCTGATCCGACTTAATGAATTTGGAGATGAACTCTGGCAGAAAACTTTAGGATCAGCATCCGATGAAGAAGCAAGATCTGTTATTCAAACAACAGACTTAGGATTCTTCTTAGCAGGAAATGTTCAAAACTCAGCTAAAGGTTATGGTTCAAAAGATGTTTTGATTGTAAAACTCGATAAGGACGGAAAAGAACTATCTCAATCAGTTTTAGGAGGAAAAGGATTGGATGAAGTAGAGAAAATGATTCCTACCAAAGACGGAGGTGCTTTATTAGGGATCTATTCAAGAAGCAACATTGGCGGATCAAAAAAAACTGAAAACTCTGGAGAAGGAGATTACTGGGTGATCAAGCTTGATAAAACAGGAAAAACAGAATGGGAAAAGAATTTTGGGGGCAAAGCAGATGATCATTTAAGAACCTTGGCTCTAACATCTACTGGCTATTTAATTGGTGGAGAATCCAGATCCGAGAGATCAGGAAACAAAACCGCAGGTATAGAAGAAGGAACAGATTTATGGCTGATCTCCTTAAACGAAAGAGGCGAAGAGCTTTGGCAGAAATCCTACAATTTTGGAAACAGGGATATCCTGATGGGAACGAGTGTAATCCAGAGTCAAGATCGGGGAGCCAAGAACCAAGATGTCACAAAAGGAATTCTTTTAGGAGGTTATACCCAGGCAGAAGGAAGGATTGAAACCGATGACGAAACCTTCTGGATGCTGTACCTGGACCAGGATGGCAATGAGCAGTGGCGAAAACATGTAAAAGGAGAATCCAGAAAGAGAGAAGAAAGACTTTCAGATATAAAGCTGAATAGAGATGGCTCAATCATTTTAGCAGGAACCAGTGCCGAAGAGCTTGGAAAAGAGAACTGGAAGATTGTGAAGTTGGGAGATAAACAACTTGATCAGCTCATAGAAAAACAGGACATCAAAATCTATCCTAATCCTGTTTCAGATTATGCTTATGTGGAAATTGGCTCCCAATTTAAAGAAGCTGATATTATGCTGTATGATATGGGTGGAAGACAGCTTCAGAGTTTAAAGACTAAGAATAAAGTGACCAAGATTAATACCCAGAATTTGATACAGGGGGCTTATCTGGTGACGATAAAAACAGATACCAATAAAACGGCGAATGCTAAACTGATAAAAAAATAAACAATTGAGAATAATGAAGCGAATTAAATATATAAAGATTTTAACACTGCTATTCTTTGCTATTTTTGGAATGCAGAAAGGATACGCACAGTTGGCTGCGGGGGATGTAGTGACTACCCCTGTCGCATCACCTTCCATGGCAGCGATGTCACAATTGTCTGACGTATCAGTATCATTGTCTACAGGACTACCGGATATTGGGGTTTCACTTTTGAGTGCTCCGGTTTCAGATGGGGGTATCAGTTGGCCAATGAGTTTAAGTTACAATGTAAGAAGTGTTCAGGAGGCTGAAGCAGCAAGTGATGTAGGAAATGGATGGTCTTTTTTTGGGGCAGGTATGATTTATAAAAAAATCATTAACTATCTGGATGAATGCTACGATAATACTACATTGGCCTCTTATAAGAAAAATGAATTTGATGATCTATACTATTATAATCTTCCGGGGATTTCCGGGAAGTTCAGAGTAAAAAGAGATACAATCAATAATACATTTTCGTTGATGAATCTTACCCCTAATCATGCAAAAATAGAATATGTAAGAAATGCAAATACAGCCACATTCAAAGCAGACAGTTTCAGTATTACTGCAGATAATGGATATCAATATCTTTTTACTACAACAGATATTGGAAAATATGATTGCGGAGATTTATGGCAGGGCAAAGAATACAAAACAGCCTATTATTTGACAAAGATTCTGAATCCAATTGGTGTAGAAGTGGCAGCCATGACCTTTGATGAAAGGAAAAAATACAAAGGTACAAGTACGACCAATCTCATATTTCTTCAGAATAAGTTGAAAACCATTACCAGCAGAAGCGGACAGGCGGCATTTAATTATGAGTATGATGAAACGCTGGAAGTTAAAGATTTAATGGATAAATCAGTCAGTGATCCGTACAGCCTGAAGAAGATCAGTCTTAAAAATCCAGCTGGAGAAGAACTTTTTTCATATATCTTTAATTATACTATGATCTCAAAAGGAACTCAGGCTTCCAATAAACTTAGGGTACTGAATTCAATATTCAAAAACGATAAAAGCGGTAGCCTGGTTGAAAAGAATAGTTTTGTGTATGCATCCGCTTCAGGAGAAGGCATACTAAAAAGAACAATTTCTCCGACAGGAGCGGTTACCGAATATAATTTTGAGAATGGAGATTCATATTTTAATTATAATGATCCTGCATATCTTGCAGAACTAAATGGAAGCAGCTTTATTAGCAATCCTGATATACAGTACTGGTCTGCTATGGCCTCAGGCCAAATCAATACCAGCCAGGCACTGCAGTATAATTTCAGCATACCGGGAGATCCCTCTGTGAAAAAGAATTTTAAATTCATTTTGAATATTACAGATTACGAATATACAATCCCTCCCACTATTCCAGGCTTCCCCCCGAAACCGAGAATAGATAATCTAAAGATTGTTTTGAAAAGGGGAAGCGAAATTATTATTCCCACTTTTACCATAACGGATGCGTTATATGATAAAATATATAATCTGAATAACTATCCTGGAAATTACACCCTGGAATTTGTATCCTCAGGTGATGCTGTCGGAATTGGAAGTTTTGGAGCTTCGGAGATCAAGCTTCATCCGGGACCATTTAGAAATAGTCAATCCGCTGGCCAATCGAGAATAAAAAACATCAAATACTATAAGAATAATAGTGATGTTAATGCGTACCGGACAATCAATTATGGGTATGATTCTTTTGAACTTCCGGATAGCTCCAGCGGGTATTGGTTTGATAATGAAAAAGACAGCGATGATGAAGCTTCTGTCCGATACCTCTTGTACAAAAGTGTAAGGGTATCAGAAGCAGGACAAGGATCGGTTCGCTACACATTTAATACTCCGGATGATTATCCTAAGCAGCAAATTGGAGGTACAGCATTAGAGCCTCAATATTTCTGGCCATATTATAGTATCACGAAAAACGGGCTGATGTCTAAAAAAGAAACCTATAGTGAACAGAATGTACTGCTTACATCTGAGGTATATGGCTACGAGCTTGATCATTATTCTGATAACGAATATAGTTTTACAGGCAGCTATAAGATTACTTCAAAACCTGCTTACATTAAGAAAAGTATGGTTTCTAATAAAGCTTATTTTGCAGGGGGAGGGTTATTGGAAACAGGCTCTGAAACCTGGATGAGTCCTACAAATCTTAAGCCTTACTATACCAAAAGCATTGCGGATGGGGATACCTCAGAACAATTTATGACGTATGTTGAAGGACTTGCGGGATATAGCCATCTTGAGGCAGCTAACATGACCGGGATTCCTGTAATTACCGAAGAGAAAAAGAATGGAAAAACCCTGTCCAAATCAGTAACCAAGTATGATAACCCTTCACTGTTGCTTCCTACCTCTGCCTTTGCTGCCAATATCAGTGATGGAAGCATGAAGCAGATGATGAAGGCAGATGCATATGATGATAAAGGAAATCTGGTCCAGCTTACTTCTGTCGTGGGACTTTCTACATCCTTTATTTATGGATACAACAAGACACAGATCATTGCAAAAATAGAAGGGGCTAAATATGACGATATAAAAAACAGCCCGCTTGTAATAGCTGCTGTTAATGCTTCCAATGATGATCTTGTGAACCCTGCATCAGAAAATGCTTTAGTGATGGCGTTGGATAATCTCCGAAAAGACAGCTCTATGACGGGATATCAGATTACTGCGTATACTTACAACCCGTTAATCGGGCTTACTACAACGACAACCCCGAACGGACAGCGTGAGACTTACGAATACGACAGCAGCGGAAGACTGAAGACTGTCAGGAAAATGGAGAAAGACGCTTCAGGAAATGCGGTTTACAGAACAGTAAAAGAATACAAATACAACTACAAACAGTAAAAAGATGAAAAGAATTTTAAGCATATTCAGCGTGCTGTTTGTAACAGTTCTTTCAGCGCAGAACAGCCTTACAAACACAGAAAATTATATATACAGCAAAAGCTGCCTCAATGATGACTGTACCAAAGCTTCCGAAAGTGTACAGTATTTTGACAGCTTCGGCAGACCTTACCAGTCGATCAATATAAAATCTTCCCCTACCGGGAAAGATATGGTACAGCACGTTCCTTACGACAGCTATGGAAAATCAGTTGACAGCTGGTTTCCTGTTCCTATGACCAGTACGGATGGTGCCGTGCAGGACAGTACATCGGTGAAGAGCAATGCTATAACGGTATATGGGGATAACCGCCCGTTCTCACATACGGTGCTGGAAAAATCACCGTTAAGCCGCGTGCAGAGCCAGATTTCACCGGGAGAGGCATGGCAGACCCATCCCGTTACCGTGGGGAATAATACCAACATCAGTAATGAGGTAAAAAAATATACCGTTTCCACTACCTGGGTAGAAGGGAGAACAGAATCTGTGCTTTCTCTTTCGGGATATTATCCGGCCAATACCTTCATGAAAAGCACGGTAACGGATGCGGACGGAAATATTTCTGTTGAATTTAAAAATAAGCAGGGCCAGGTCATTCTGGTAAAAAAAGGAGTAGAAACTACAGAGGTTACAGATACCTACTATGTGTATAATGAATATGGGCATCTCGTATATGTGCTGCCTCCATTGGCGGCTAATGGATCGGTCACTCCTACAGTTTTAGAAACATTGTGCTACCAGTACCGGTATGACGGCCTGAACCGAATGGTTGAGAAAAAACTTCCCGGAAAAGGTTGGGAATATATGGTGTACGACAAAGCTGACCGTTTGGTGATGAGTCAGGATGCTAATATGAAGCTTGCCGGAAAATGGCTGCTTACCAAGTATGACCAATTTGGGAGAATAGTTTTAACAGGTATTACTAATAATACCGCTACAAGACAGACCCTGCAGGCAAACGTTACAGCTGCTGTTTATACAAACGAAATACGAAGTGTTGGCTCTTTTACGGTAAGTGGAATGCCTGTTTACTATACAAACAGGGCGCTTCCTGCAAGCCTGGCACAGATTTTAAGCATTAACTATTATGATACCTATCCTGCATACAGCTTCAATCCGCAAATACCTGCAACTATATTTGGAAGCCAGGTTCTGACAGATAATATGACGGCAGATATGAATACCAAAGGGGTTCCCGTAATGAGCCTGGTTAAAAATATCGAAGATGATAACTGGACCAAAAACTATAACTGGTATGACACCAAAGGAAGACTTGTAGGAACATATACGATCAATCATTTGGGAGGGTATACCAAAACAGAATCTGAATTTGATTTTACCGGGTTGGCAAAACAGACGAAGGTTTACCATAAAAGACTCAGTACAGACACCGAAAGAGTCATCTCTCAAAGCTTTGAGTATGACAGCCAGGGCAGATTAAAAAAACACTATCATCAGGTTGACAGTCAGCCACAGGAAGTACTGGCAGAAAATACCTATAACGAGCTCTCTCAGCTTTCCAATAAAAAAGTAGGGGGTGGTTTGCAGAATATAGATTACACGTACAATGCCCTTGGAGCTCTTACAAAGATCAATGATCCGGCTGTTTTGGGAACTAAGCTTTTTGGTTATGAATTAAAATATCATAATCCCCAGTCTTCAGGGATAGCCCCGGGAAAATATAATGGAAATATCACGGAAGTAATATGGAAAACGGCTTCGGACCAGGTTTTAAGACAATACAATTACCAGTATGATGCGTTGAACAGGCTTAAAAAAGGAATTTATTCTGAACCGGCGGCTTCTGTTCCGCAGAATGGATTCTTTGATGAAACCTTAGCCTATGATCTGAACGGAAATATCACCTCCCTGCAGAGAAATGGAAAAAGCAGCTCAGGAACAGCGCAGCTTATTGATGATCTTACCTATAATTATACAGGGAATAAGCTCAATACCATTACTGATGCTTCAGGAAACTACAGTGGCTATCCAGATACATCCGGGACTATCATTTCCTATGATGATAACGGGAATATGAAGGATCATAAAGATAAAGGTGTCTTACAGATTGATTATAATTTTTTGAATCTTCCTGATTATATTAAGTTTGATAAGGGATTATCAACACGAACGGGAATGATTAATGAAAATACATCTTATACCTATCGTGCAGATGGAACTAAACTTAAGAAAATTTATAACTATACTCCTCCTATTGTTGATCCTTTAGGTACTACCACCACGCTATTAACCAAAATTACAGAATATGTAGATGGTTTTCAGTACGAAACACCTGCAGGCAAAAAGGGAGGGACAAATCTTATCTTAAAATTTGTACCTACCACCGAAGGCTATTACAATTTTGAAAATAATAAGTATATTTACCATTATACAGACCATTTGGGTAATGTGCGTTTAAGCTACTCCAAAAACTTATCTGGCAGCGCAGAAGTTCTTGAAGAAAACAACTATTATGCTTTTGGATTAAAACACGAAGGTTATAATGCCTTATCAGGAAATGTAGCTTATCAATACCAGTACAATGGCAAAGAGCTGCAGAAAGAAACAGGCTGGGGAGATTACGGAGCCAGAATGTACATGTCTGATATTGGAAGATGGGGAGTAATAGATCCATTAGCTGAGCAGATGAGGAGACATTCTCCATACAACTATGCATTTAATAATCCTGTAAGTTTTACAGATCCTGATGGCAGAAAGCCAATGATTTATAATGCAGATGGAGTAATGCGCTGGGAATTTGACCCACTAACTACTATTAATGGTACTGCATGGTTTGAAGGCCCGGCACTAAGCTATGGTGGATTTGGAGGATCTTCTTTCCTTTCTCAAGGCTTTACCGGAGGCGGAGGAGATGGGTCCGGAGATATGGGAGGAATTCCCGGTAGTGGGGGACTGTTCGTCCAAACACAAGCTTATAAAGACCTTATGGCTTCGCTTCAAAATGGAGGGGACTTTTCATTAAAAACTCATAATGGCTATATGAGCTGGTGGACGGGAGGAGCTGCGGGAGATGCAGTCACGTCTCAGGAAATGATAGCACATATGATAAATCTAGCTAATGGACTTCAAAATAGTCTTACAGATGTTGCAAATAATCGGTATTTTAGTGCCGGGCATTTAATTGCAAGTGAGTCTGTAGCCCGCTTTGGAGCATATTCCTTAAGCAAAGCCCTAAGGCCTGATTATTCTGTTAATTATACGGTTTTGGATGACGCAGCTAAACCTTATAGAATAACGACTATGGCAGGCATTAAATTAAAGCCAGCTACGGCTGCAACTTTAAGTAAAGTAGCCAGATATGGAGGATATGGTTTGGCTGCTGTTTCGGTTGTTGCTACAGAACTTCAATATGCAGATGGTCAGATAGGGGAAACTGAAAGAATAATGAATCATATGATGACTGGAGTAGGGCTAATTCCTACACCTTGGACAATTGGAGCTGGCTTAGCATATGGAATAGTTACAGGTGGTTATCAAGCTGTAACTGGTAGAAGTATTTTTAATGATATGGGATTAGGTCCTCAAAAAAAATAATATACATGATTAAATTTATAGATTATTTAATTTTTCATTTGGATTGTTTGTATAAAAGAATGGATAAATTTAAATATAAAGATAGAGGAACAGAGAAATTTTGGTTGGTTGTAGTTATTTCTATTTTTATTAATTTAAATACTTCAAGTATTGATAATGTTTGTTTAGGTAACTATTTACATATACACCATAAGTATATTTTTTTCTTAATGATTCCAATTGTAATGACTTTGGTGTACTATTTCTTTATAAAAAATGAAAGATTTCTAGATTATGGATTTAAAGAAAGTTATAAAGGATATATAGTATTATTCATACTGTTTGTATTAACTATAATTCTTATGGCAATGGTTGTTCCACGAAAAAATTATTAAACCGGTCATGTTCCAAAGTTAGTGTTTGAATTAATTTGGGGCCACTATCTTATTTAGAACAAAAAGTTTATACTTCTTATACTCTCTAATTTGAGAGGATTTTATAAATAATTAGGGCATTGATTTCAGTGCTCTAATTTAAATTAATTAAGTTATTTTAAAAACTCAGGTGGCAGCGCAGAAGTTCTTGAAGAAAACAACTATTACGCATTTGGCTTAAAGCACGAAGGATATAATGCTTTAGCGGGAAACCCTTCTTACAATTACCAATATAATGGCAAAGAGCTGCAGAAAGAAACCGGCTGGAGTGATTACGGAGCCAGAATGTACATGTCTGACATTGGCAGATGGGGAGTAATAGATCCATTAGCTGAGCAGATGAGGAGACATTCTCCATACAACTATGCATTTAATAATCCTGTAAGTTTTACAGATCCTGATGGCAGAAAGCCAATGATTTATAATGCAGATGGAGTGATGCGCTGGGAATTTGACCCACTAACCACTATTAATGGTACTGCATGGTTTGAAGGACCGGTACTAAGGTATGGTGGATTTGGAGGATCTTCTTTCCTTTCTCAAGGCTTTACCGGAGGCGGGGGAGATGGATCTGATGATTTTTCCACTATACCAGGAGGGAACACTTACTATGGTCAGGAAGCTTATGATGTATTGCAAAGTTATTTAAATCCGCAATACAATTTTAATCCGTTTGATTTTACCTTGTACGATATTGATAATGACGAGGAACCTGTGAATTTTTTTGGTAAGAGTGATGAAGCAGCTTTTCATAATAGGTTTAAAGAGCAATATGAAAGATTTAAGAATACTAAAGGAGATGGAATTTTCAGAGTATACGGACATGGAAATAAAAGAATGATTTGGAATGATGATATAATGATTTTTGGAGCAGAATCTTTTGACAAAGCAATGATAGAAAAAAACAAGAGATGGAAAGATGTTGATAAAATTAAGAATGCTATGCTTTTCCTGTATTCTTGTGAATCTGCAAGAGAAAATGACATGGGAGCTTCAATTGGTAGGAAAATTTCTACACGACACCCAAATCTCACAGTAATTAGTTTTGATGGATATGTCGATTATCACGAAGGACTTCCAGGTATGAGTCGTGTTAATCAAGAACGTAGTACTCCAGATTCTAAAGGATGGGTTATAATTTATAAAAATGGAAATATTATTTATAAGGACCTATATAAAAATTATATAAAATAAATTATGAAAAAAATAAATAAGATAAATCTATTTTTATCATTTTTGTTATTCTTCTCATGCAATAATAAAAATGATAATTATTTGAAAAAAACAGAAACTTTGGACACAGTAGTTCCTTTTAATGATTCAATATACAAAAATGCTGACAGTGCAATAAAGAGAGGAGATACATTGGCTTATAAAAAAGCATACAGGTATTTCTCAGTTAATCATTACGAAAAAGAATTTCTATACTATTCTATTACTATGGCTCATACATATGATTGGAATCAAGCGTACTTTGATACATATATAATTTTGACAAATGTTAATGATGACAAAAAGATAAGTAATAAGAATCTAGCTGAATATTATTTATTAAAGTCTTATGAAAAAAATAATCGTTACGCAAAAGAAATTGTTAAAGAAATATTTTTAGATAAAGGCTTAAAAGTTCCAAATTCTAATTCTGTTTTGGAAAATGAAAAGTAGACTCACATGTTTACGAGATTCTAAATAAATTAAAATTAACCACTGTAATACAGTGGTTTAATTTTAAACAAGAACTATTGTATTACCAGTATTAAGACCACCTAGTAAATACAAGGGTAAGTTTTTCAAAAAACGGCGCAGGCGTTCTAGAGGTTACGGATACCGATAATTTTTATCCGTTTGGTCTAAACCATATTGGAGGTTCTTCTCCTAATTTTGGAAACTATTACAGTTATAAGTACAATGGCAAAGAGCTGCAGAAAGAAACCGGCTGGAGTGATTACGGAGCCAGAATGTACATGTCTGACATTGGCAGATGGGGTGTAATAGATCCGTTAGCTGAGCAGATGAGGAGACATTCTCCATACAACTATGCATTTAATAATCCCGTAAGTTTTACAGATCCTGATGGAAGAAAGCCAATGATTTATAATGCAGATGGAGTAATGCGCTGGGAATTTGACCCACTAACTACTATTAATGGTACTGCATGGTTTGAAGGACCGGCACTAAGCTATGGTGGATTTGGAGGATCTTCTTTCCTTTCTCAAGGCTTTACCGGAGGTGGAGGAGATGGATCAGGGGCTATGGGAGGAGAGCCCGATAATAATCCTAAACCAGGTACTTGGCAATCTGTTAAAAATTTCTTCAAAAGTCTATTTGGAGGAGGTAAAAAAAGCTCAGGCCGATTAGAGGTTGGCCCTGCTGAAAGGATTGCTGATTATGATGCCGACGGAGTTAGATTATTTGGATTAATAACAGGTGCTAATTATAATCCAATGGAAGAATACAGAGCTAACCGTGATAATCCTTTTTATAATGAAGGAGAATCTAGCTTAGATAGGTCTTTTAGATTGATGAATAGCTCTCATATAGAAATAATGCAGGATTTTGGTGGCGGAGGATATAATATGTTTGGGGGATATGGGAGAATTACAAAAGTAACAAATGCAATAGCCACGGTGGAAGAAACAAGTAATAGCATATCTAAAATACTTTCTTCAACCAGTGAATTTGACCCCCTTATTACATTGTATAGAGGTACAACAGGCTCTGAAAGCGGAAGCTCATTATTGTTTTTAGCGGATGATGCTAATGTTGCTTCAAGTTATATAAAAAATGGAGGACAGTTGATGAGATATGAAATTAGTCAATCAGGAATTTATCAATTAAGACATTCAGGGATGTTAAATGTAAAAACAGGAATTCATAATGGATCTTCTGTAATTTCTACTGAATATGAATTTATTGGAAAAGATATTGTTAACGCAATAAATAAATTAGGAATACCACATAAATAAATATAAATAAATGGATAATAAAAAATTTTGTTGTGAAAATTTTAGATTTTACAATTCAGGTGAAAATACAATGGGGCCTAATTTTAGGATTGTTAAATATATTGGAAAATTTAGAGAAAATATGCTTTTGCTAAATCCTAATGCAAATGAGAAAGGATTTATTTCTACCTCTGGTTACAATAAAAGTATAAATGAAATCGAGGCGAAAATGTTTGTTATGAATTATTGTCCTTTTTGTGGACAAAAACTTAGTGATTTTTATAAATCAGATGATTATGTACAGGAAATTATAGGATAATGAACAATAAAATAGTGACTAAATACTCAAAAAGGAGTTAATCCAAAAGTTATTTCTAAGTATTTTGATTAAATGTCAAATGGAACATACAAATCAACTGGTGGAGCAGGATATATACATGAAGGAAAATATATTTTAACAGATGGAAATCATAGAATGAATGCAGCTATCAAGTATAGAATAGAAAGCGGAAGTTCTCAATATATGGATATGCTTATGGATAATGCTAAATTTGACAATGCAAATCCAGTTACATATGGGAAAGTTTATAAATTCCCTGTAAAACCAACAAAATATGAATAGAATATCTATAATAAGCTCAAACGAGCTAAAAACTTTAGAAAAAAACGAATATGTTTTTGTAAATTTTGCTCATAGATCTGCTTTAAAAATATCTTATTTTTACGAGAAGATTAAGAAAGATGAGAGAGATAAATTAATGAAATTATTCAATCAATTAACTGGTATTGAGATTAGAGTAGATGATAATTTGGGTAAATTAAACATAATTTTACTTAAGCTACTAATGGATGGAGAAAAAGATAATATTATTATTAGCAATATAGGATTCCATATGGTATCATTCGATTTTTTAATTAGTAATTTGGAGAAAATTTTTGAAAATCTAGATGGTTTAAGTAATAAAAATATAATTATTGTTGAATGTAATCTAGATAATACTGAAGAAGCTAAATTTATTGACCAATACTTTGATGTTTAAATATAATATCCTCAACTAGCATAATTGTTTTTGACTTATATCTTAATAAAACAACAAAAACCACTGCGTTTGCAGTGGTTTTTTTGTCATTTTTTTAGAAAACATTATATTTATAAATAATTGGAAATATACTATAAACTACCCGTAAAATAAAATAATGTATAAATAAATAATGATTTTTAATAAAAATATCGATTTAGAGAGTGGAAGTGTATATGTAATGTTTAATAATTGCTTATCACAAAATAACAAGTTAGATCCTTCAAAAAAAATCTTTTATATTAATTTACCTTTTCATAATTCTATTAAAATCTCAGAATATATAGATAATAAGGATTTATCTATTGAGAACTATGAGAAATTAATTAAAAAATACAATTTAGAATTTATAAAGCCTAAAGAAATTATTGATGTATTTAACCGGTTAGTTTATGTAATTATAAATGAGATTGAAAGCTATGATATTTTTATAGTTGGTACAATGGGAATAGATTTTGAAAGTATAAATTTAATCCTTAAAGAGCTAATAAATATTGCTAAAACACATGGAAAAATATTCATTTTTATACAAAATGAATCAAAAAATCTTGATATTCTAGAAAAGGTCGATCTATTAAAATTAAATAATTTTGAAGCTTGGTATGTAAATAAACTAAGAGACAATGATGATGCATTTGTATTTAAGCAAAGATAAATTCAGCGTTGGAGTTACTTCCTTATTATAGGATGAAATTTTATACTTTTTATATCCTCTAATTTGAGAGGATTTTATAAATAATTAGGGTATTGATTTCAATGCCCTAATTTTTAATTAAAATAAGTCACTTTAAATACTTAAGTGGCAACGCAGAAGTTTTTGAAGAGAACAATTATTATGCATTCGGATAAAGTATGAATATATAATGACTTATCAGGAAATCCAGCTTATCAATTATGCCGCAACAACTTTAATAAAATAAATTATGATAGAATTAGATTTAAATTCAGCTATAAATATATTATCATTAGATGACTATTCAAAGATGACAATTGAAGAACGTGAAAAAATGACTGATGAGGAAGGGTTTGATAAAGAAGAATTATTTGAATATATAAAAGATAGATATATTGGAATAAAATTATCATATATAGAGGAAAAAATCAAAAAATTGTATCAATTATCAATTAATGTTAATGGTACTCCAAAAGAATTATTTACATGCCCTTGTTGTAATTACAAAACAATTCTTGAAAAAGGAAATTATCAAATTTGTAGAGTATGCTTTTGGGAAGATGATGGAGGCAAGGATGAATCTAAGTATAGTCATGTAAATCATATGACATTAAAAGAAGCAAAAGATAATTTTAAAACAAAAGGAACTATTTTAGAAAAGTTTTTAAAATTCGTAGATAGTGAAGGTAGATTGAAATATTATAAGAATGATTTTTTATGATAATTAATGAATGGTAAAATAATAAATGACTGAAGTTGCTATCTTTTTTAGGAGGAAAAGTTTATCCTTCTTATATTCTCTAATTTGAGAGGTTTATAAACAGTTAGGTATTGATTTCAATGCCCTAATTTTAATTTAAAATAGATTTTGCTAAGACAGCGCAGAAGTTCTTGCCATAGGAATAGTATATGGTATTATAGATTTGACTGTTGGAGCAATTACTGGAACTACTATTACAGACATGATTGCTTCAGGTATAGATAATAGTAGGCTAGGAACAGATTATAATATTTTTAGCCATTTTAATAAATTAATTTATGATTAAAGATTTTTTTGATTACCATTATTATAGGGTTGCAAAATTCTATTACAAAAGAGATGGAGCAGATGCTACGACTGCATTGATAAGCGTATCAGCAGTTCAGACGTGGATTATAATTAATGTTTTATTATTTATAAAAGAGCTTTTTTTTCAAAATGAGAAACTTAAATATGGATGGATTGTTTTTCTATTTATAATGATTGGAATTCTAATTTACAACAAAAGAAAATATAAGAATAAATATTTAGAATTAAGAAATAAATGGGTTAATGAAAAAAAGAAAGAAAAAACAGTCAATGGCTTAATAATTATTTTAGCAATTATTTTTTCATGGTGTCTAATATTCATTAATTTATTTATATTAAAAAAAATACATTAAGAAATACTATTTGCTTATTGAATCAAACAAGATAAAACATAAAAGTTTAAACAGTAGGCGCAGGTTATCCTGCTCTTACTTATTTAGTGACTAAAAGAAATTTTTGAAATGATAAAAAAAATTATTCATTCCATACAAAGATAGTAACTGCATTAATTTACATTTTCCATTAAATTCTGTTTTCCCCGCACGCAACTTATCATTATGTTTTGTCATATCTTTGCACTATGATACGTATTACAAAAATTTTCACATTCGAGACAGCCCATGTGCTGTATAACTATGATGGGAAATGTAAAAATATGCATGGACATTCCTATAAGCTCTTTGTAACGGTAAAAGGAAGACCGGTTAATGATTTGGAAAATCCCAAAAACGGGATGGTGGTGGATTTTGGAGATATTAAAAGTATCGTAAAATCTGAGATTGTGGATCTTTGGGATCATGCAGTTCTTGTTAACGCATTGTCTCCCCATAAAGAACTGGGCGAAGATCTTGAAAATAAAGGTCACAAGGTGATCTACTGCAGCTTTCAGCCTACCTGTGAGAATATGCTGTATGCCATTGCTGCCAAAATAAAATCTAGGCTTCCGGCTGAGGTTTCTCTGGCCTATCTTAAACTTCACGAAACAGAAAACTCCTATGGAGAATGGTTTGCAGAAGACAATAAGTAAACAGTATTGACCAATAAAAATTCAGACTGGTGTTAAAAACGATTATTAATTTAGAACCTGGAAAAAAAGTATATTTCGCTTCAGATCAGCATTTTGGTGCTCCTACACCGAAGGAAAGCAAAGTGCGTGAAGAGAAATTTATCCGCTGGATGGATGAAATTAAAGAAGATGCCCAGGTTTTGTTTCTAATGGGTGATCTTTTTGATTTCTGGCACGAGTGGAAACATGTTATTCCTAAGGGATATGTACGTGTTCTCGGAAAAATTGCCGAACTGAAAGACCGGGGAATTCATATCTATTTCTTTGTAGGAAACCACGATCTGTGGATGAAAGACTATCTTGAAGAAGAAATAGGATGCACTGTTTTTTACAAAAAGCAGTATTTTGAAATGGGTGGAAAACAGTTTCTGCTGGCTCATGGAGACGGTCTCGGACCTGGTGATAAAGGGTATAAAAGAATGAAAAAGCTGTTCACAAATCCTGTGGCGCAGTGGTTTTTCAAATGGCTTCATCCCGATATTGCCATGAAAGTGGCACTGTATCTTTCCCAGAAAAATAAAATGATCTCCGGAGAAGAGGATAAAGCGTTTTTAGGAGAAGATAAAGAGTTTCTCGTCATCTATTCAAAAGAGAAGCTGAAGACTCAGGAAATTGACTATTTTATTTATGGTCATCGTCACCTTCCGATGGTGCTGGATCTTGAGCCCAAAGCAAAATATATTAATCTGGGTGATTGGATTTCCTACTTTACCTACGGAGTCTTTGAGAAAGAATTTGAACTCAAGACTTTTGCGGACGGAACAAAAAAAAATTACCCCTGAGAGAGGTAATCTCCGAATGAACCAAGGTCCATTCTTGTTTTTAATCCATATTCCGAGTTTATAATTGCAAGAAGTTTACCAAAGTGTAAATATCCGGTTAAAAAAATATTAAAAAACATGCTTTTTACGTAATTGTCTCATTATGAGCTGGTAATAAGCTTAAAATAGTCTTCATAAATTGGAAAATATATTCAGCATACAGACAGAACAGAATTTCCTGGATGCATCATTGACAGCTTTTCGTTATCAGTATGAAAATGTTGAGATATATAGAAAGTTCGTGGATTTTCTGAAAATAAATCCGGATGAGGTTCACAGTCTGGAAAAAATTCCTTTCCTGCCGATAGAAATGTTTAAAAACCATCAGATTTTAGACAAAAACACATCGGCTGACCTTTTTTTTCAGAGTTCAGGAACTACACAGATGAATCTTTCAAAACATTTTATTGCAGAACCGGCGGTTTATGAAGAAAGCATCTATAAAAGCTTTGAACAGTTTATAGGAAAACCGGAAGATTTTATTTTTCTGGGCCTGCTTCCAAGCTATCTGGAAAAGCAGAACTCCTCTTTGATCTATATGGTGGATTATCTCATGAAAAAATCCGCAAAACCCGAAAACGGATATTTTCTTTACAACCATTCCGAATTGTTTCAGCTTTTAAACACTTTGAAAGATAAAAAGGTCATTCTTTTCGGAGTATCTTTCGCCTTGCTGGACTTCCTGGATTCTGTTGAATCTCAGGATCTTTCAGTTTCCGGATCCCAAAACCTGACAATTATTGAAACCGGAGGTATGAAGGGAAGAAAAGAAGAAATGACCAAAGATGAGCTGTTGAGAACTCTGCAGAATGGTTTTAAAACAGAAAAGATTTACTCAGAATATTCAATGACGGAACTGCTTTCGCAAGCCTATTCTCTTGGAAACAATGAATATAAATGTCCTAATTGGATGAAAATATTGGTCCGGAATGCAGAAGACCCCTTTTCTTACGAAAAAGAGGGAAGAACTGGAGCCATAAACATTATAGATCTTGCCAATATCCACTCATGCTGTTTTATAGCAACGCAGGACTTGGGGAAAACCCTTCCGGAAGATAAATTCCAGGTGCTCGGAAGAATAGATCACTCCGATATCCGTGGATGCAGCTTATTGGTCTCTTGATCTCAAAAATAAAAAAATAAAGACTTCTTACTATGGACTGGAAGAAAAGCTTCTTTTTACTGCTCATAAGTTTATCCGGCCTTTTGTCAGCACAAAAAAAGTCCGAAAAGGATATCTGGTCCGGAACTTACCTGGTAAATGAAATCAATAATGGAGTTTCCAGAGTTACGGATACTTTAGTGATTGCGAGAATTAAAGATGCTGATCCGAATGAAATCCCTGCTAAAGAAAAATCCGACTTAGTTCGATGGTTTATGACCTCAAAAAGAGATGGAGGCAAAGATGAGATTACGGTTAAGCGATTCCTGTTTGATGCGAAAAATGACCGGGATGCCTATAAAGAATTCGGCTGGACAGATCTGCACAAATCCGGGAAAATGAACTGCATAGATGGTGGACATTTTTTTATTTGTCAGACACGGCCCGGTACTTCCGTTACATTTGGAAAGGATGAAAAGTACTTTACCAAAACAGGTGTCTTTGGAATATGGCTGCACTATGGGATAGTAGAGCTTGAAAAAAGTAAAACTTAATCAAAAAACTTTAATTGTAAATGCTGAAAATAGAAGAGCTTGTTCACGCATATATCCATTCCCATTGCGATTTCGAAAAAGAAATTGTGCTGACGAATTATTTCCAGGCCGACTGGGAAGCGGATATGCTGTTCATAGATTCTGAAGGGTTTAGCCATGAAATTGAAATTAAGCTTTCAAAAAGTGATTTTAAAAACGATTTCAAAAAATCATACCTCAATAAAGATACCGGCGAAAAATTCCTGAAACATGATAAAATCTCATGTGGCGACTATATCTGCAATGCCTTCAGCTTTCTGCTTCCCATGGGAATGATAGAGCATAATTTAATTCCGGAGCACTGCGGGATTATTGAATTTTATCACAATGCAGATACCTGGGAAACGGAATTCTACCTCATACGCAAACCTAAAAGAGTCCATGAAGATCCTTATTGGAAACTGACTGACAAAGATCTTTTTATCCGGAAAATGGCCCTGAATTTACTGCAGCGTAAAATGGAAATCAAGGGCAGACAGGAAGAGCTTATTTTCAGAAATCCTTTTGACATCAGGAAAAAATAAATATAAAAACTCCTGCATTTTTACAGGAGTTGAATATAAAGATATTAAACACGGTTATTTGTTTTTCACCATTTTTAAAGTGCCGTTTGCGCCGGTGCTGGAACTCCATTTAACAAGATAAGTACCTCCCGGATGATTCTGGAGATCAATCGGCAGTTTATTTTGTCCGGCTCCTATATCCGTAGTATATGCTCTCACTGTTTTACCGTTAAGGTCAATAACACGTATTGAAACAGTTTCTCTGCCTGCGGCTGTATAGTAAAGCTCGCTTATTCCCATGTTTTGATTGGACACTATAGCTGTTTTAGGCTGTGATGCTGTCTGTTTTGATACCGTGCCACCACCCGGAACGCATATATAACATTCAAACCTGGTAACACCTATGAGATATTGATTGGGACCTGTGCAGGTAATATCAACGCCATATCCAAACTGACCCGGATAATAGATCATGGTAGGATCTGAAGGAATTGTAGTGTGGTCTCCAATTGCAGTTGGAAGCGGGTAATATCCGCTATATAATGTAGAGGGATTGCTAAAGCTCACTTTGCCGTATCTGATTGGGGGAGTTCCTCCGGGAAGTGTGAAAGTTACAGGAAAGTTATAAGTTCTGAATGTACTGATATCTGGAGGAAAAGGTGTAGCGACCCGTTCGTTGGATCCGATTTTAATGTCAAATTTAACATCCGTATGAGCATGGCCAGGGGTATTTTCGGCAAAAATATCATTTCTGGTAACAGTAATGTTATAGGTAGGTGCGGGAGCTGTATTTTTTTGTGCGTCCAATTGGTTTTGGCAAATTGATACAAAGAATAGTAAAAAGAGAATTTTTTTCATTTTAGTTAAATTTTTAGATTATTATTTTATTTATTTCGATTAATCTTAACTAAAATTGAAGCTTATTATCCGACTGCCAAAAGAGTAATTAGCAAATGTGAAAGATTATCCAATAACTGTTTCTGTTCTTTTCATAAATGTAAAACGGCAACAGTCTTGTAAAAAGGAAAGAATCACTAAAATTGTTTGCAAACGTATGATTCTATTCAGTAAACTTTATAATGAGTATTGCATTATTGAAGTATCTTAACACAAAAAAATCCTGCCAGACGACAGGATTTTATATTTAATGTTATGATTTTATTAATCAGTAACTTCAACAGTGTCTCTCTGAAGTAGGAACTTGTAGATCAATCCTCCTACAATCCCTCCTAAAATAGGTGCTGCCCAGAACAGCCAAAGCTGGGACATCGCAAGCCCGCCCGTAAAAACGGCCTGTGAAAGCGATCTTGCCGGGTTTACTGAAGTGTTGGTAATAGGAATGGAAATAAGGTGAATCAGGGTAAGAGCTAAACCAATAGCAATACCTGCAAATTTTCCGTTAGCCCACTTATCTGTAGCTCCCATAATAACAATCAGGAAGAAAGCTGTTAATAAAAACTCAGCAAGAAATGCTGCTCCCATACTGAATGCTTTTCCGTTGTAAACTGCTTCTCCATAGAAATTGGTGGCAAATGCCCCCGGTTTCGAAAAGTCTACAGCTCCTGAGCCGTTAAGAATTACATACAGGCATCCTGCAGCAAGAAGAGCTCCAAGACACTGTGCTACAACATAAGGGATAAGATCTTTAGCTGAGAATCTCCCTCCTGCTAGAAGTCCGAAAGATACTGCCGGATTAAAATGTCCGCCAGAAATATGTCCGACAGCATAAGCCATCGTAAGAACAGTAAGACCAAAGGCTAAAGAAACCCCTAAAAGACCAATACCTATGTCGGGAACTCCGGCAGCAAAAACTGCACTTCCGCAGCCACCGAAAACAAGCCAAAATGTGCCGAAAAATTCAGCAAAAAGTTTTTTTATCATATGTTTATTATTAAATGTATCTCAAATGTAAAATTTAAATTTTAAAATCAAAAGATAAAACTTAAAAATCTTTTAAGATTTCTTAATATAAAATTACATATTTAGTAATTTGGTTTAATGTTTGTTGGGAATTTTTTCATAATGATATTATCGGTAAACTGAATAGTATATCATAAATGTTTATCTTTCGTTTAGTAATTTAAAAGTGTGGTTAATGAGAAAGTATTTTTGTGTAGCCTTCGTGCCTTTTATGTATAGCTTTTATTACCCGCAGGCAGCAAAAAAAGCACTTCCCTGCTATGATTTGACTTCGGTTCTGAAAGTAGAACCTACCGCTCTGTATAAGCCACATCTGGATGCTTCAAAAAGTTTTAATGTAAAACTGCTGAAAGATTCCAAAACAGTGCAAAAATATATAGGTAATGGAAAGTTTCATAAAATAAAAAAAAGCGGAAAAGGCTATCGGGTTCAGAAACTTGATTACAGCAGGCCTTATATGGTTTCTAAAGCAAAAACTACTTTGGAAAACATGGCATCCAGGTTCAGTAAAGAAACAAAAGGGCATACTTTTACCGTTTCATCCATTACAAGAACACTTGAAGATCAGTGCAGACTGAGAAGAGTGAATTCCAATGCATCTTTAGGGATAAGCTCCCATAATTACGGTAATTCATTTGATATTTCCTATATCAGGTTCAATGATGTACTGAAATATAATCCTAAAATGGAGGCAGCGCTGGAAAAAGTTTTAAAATATTATGCCAATGCCGGCAGAATTTATTACATCAGGGAAAGGCAGCAGAGCTGTTATCACATCACGGTGAGGAATTATTAGCACGGTCAGCTGATCACAAACTGCTTTGTAATCTGAAACTTTTACGGGTTAAAATTAAATTTATTTTACGGATAATAAATTTATGATACGATTATTTGTACAGGATGTTTAGTTTGTATAATTTTATACAACTAAATAACTATGAAATTATGAATGAGAACGATTACAGGCTGGCCGCTGCCGAATGGGGCAATTGCGTGTCAGATTATTCCAGAATCACAAATTTAATTCCTACCAATTACATTTTCGAACTTTCTTCACAGCAGATCGATAAAATCAAACAACAAAACAAATATGTGGATGTGTGCGCAGAAGTAGGCGTATTCAACGGCAGTCTTGTCTTGATTTTTCTTCCGCTGGATGCACAGGGACATGTGGATAAAAGCATTACTGAATATCAGTATACTACCCTGGGACCTCTTAAATATGATCTGAAACTGCAGGAAACTAAAGAATTTACGGTGACCAAAAATGCAGTTCTTTCCAGCAACCTTACCAAAATAGATGGCAATACCAATACCTCCGTTCCGGTAACCGAACAGCCGGTTCTGGACCAGGACATTGCTATAGATGCTATTGAACGCTGGAGAGATGAAGGAATGGAATGGTTTTTCCGTGAATGTAATGAGTTCGGTGGAGAAAGAGTTTTCAGAAGATTCTATATTTCTATGGAAGACCTGACTCACCCGAGCCCGGAGGTTTTAGGCATCAAATGCTCTTTTGGACTTAGATATAATGACATTTATCAGAGAATGCTGGTAACACTGATCTTTATTTCTTTCCATGAGATGTTGCAGGAAGGAAGCAACGTGGCCACTATTTCAAATACGTATGACTGGGCAAAACCATGTCCGCCTGTCTGCCGTATTCCTGAACTTGGATCTTAATATGTAGTATCAATAGGAATGACAGATTTTTTTAAAGCCATTTTATTCCTAAACTATGGACTGCTTCTGTCCGTTATATTTTTGGGAGCAGCAAAATACCGTATACTGAATACCAAAGAAAAGCAATATTTTCACTGTATTGCTTTTCTTTTTTTTATCGAATTATTAAATTTGGCCCTGCCTTATCTCTTCAATCTTAATGATACCTCTTTCCTGTATCCCTTGTATATCGCCGGCGAATTTTTCCTGGTCACTGCTTTATTTATCAGAAAACTGGAGCTTCCAAAATACCTTTTAGGCATTACAGCGCTTATCGCCACTGGATTTATGATCTCGAAATATGGATTTAGTGATCCCTTCAACAGTGATATTGTAAAAGTAATATCCAATATCATTATTATCTGCCTTTCAGGATTTGCCCTGATCCGGGAGATCAGAGGCGCTTCTGCAGAGAACCGTTTTCTTCTTGTGGATGCCTGTATTTTTTTCTACTATTCAGTTTCAGTATTTATTTTTATTATCCAGCATCAGATCGCGAATCTTTCAGAAAATGATTACTTAATTATTCTCAGTGTGAATAATATTCTGTCAAGCATTTTATACTGTTCATTTTTATATACCTTCATCAAATTAAAGAAGTAACCTTAAATATTAGCCTGCTCATCCTTATAATTGTTACCATAACAGTTATAGTATCCTTTATTCTCTTAGCCTATAGGTCTTTTATCAGCCGGATTATCAAAGAAAAGAATGTTCAGCATGAAGCTGAGGTTCTTCATCAGAAAAAACTTGTGCTTGAAAATATCAAAGCCCAGGAAGAAGAAAGAAAGAGAATAGCCGTTATGATTCATGACGATATTGGAAACAGGCTCAATATCCTTTCCCTGTGGCTCAACAACCTTGATACAAAGGGAGATGAAGTCATCAAGAAAAAGATCTACAGCCAGATGTCGTCTCTCATTGATGCCGCCCGGAGTATTTCCCATTCCCTGTATCCCGTTAACCTCGAATCGGTAGGATTTGTACTCTATGTAGAAGAAATGATTGCCAACCTTTCCCATAAGATTAATATTTCTATGCGGGTAATGCCTGGACACGAGAAAAAAGATATTTTTATAGAAGTGCAGCTGTACAGGATCATCCAGGAATTTACGACCAATGTGATCAAACATTCTATGGCTACAGACTTATGGATCTACATTAAAGATTATCCCCGGCATATGGCCGTCATTATTTCTGACAACGGACAGGGATTTGATTATGATCTGGTGAAAAAAGGAATGGGCATTAAAAATATAGAATCCAGGATAAAATCCATGAATGCCGTCCATAAATGGAAAAATACCCCGAATAAAGGAAGCCGTTTAATCATTTTAATTCCAAACAATCATGAACTCCCAAATCAAAATAGCCTTAATTGATGACGAACAGCTGATCCTGGAAGGGGTAAAAATGCTGCTTTCGAATGAAAAAAATATATCCGTATGTCTTACCTCCAATAATGGCCCGGATTTTATTGAAAAGCTGGGAAGCCTTTCCGAAGATGATTTTCCCCACATAGCTCTTGTCGATGTACAGATGCAGCCTATGAACGGTTTTGAACTTGTAGAAATTCTTAAAGAAAGATATCCGGATCTAAGGATCATTATTCTTTCCTCCCATTACAAAACTTCCATTTTGGGCTATATGGTTAAATTGGGGGTTTCAGCTTTTCTTCCTAAAAATTCAGACCGGAAAACATTTATCGATGCCATTACCATGGTTTACAAAAATGGGGTTTTCTTTACAGCAGAAGACCATCAGATGCTGTTTACCTATATGAACAGTTCCACAAAAAAGAAATCTCTTTTTGAAATGGAAGACGAGCTTTCCGAAAGGGAAAAAGATGTTGTGAAGCTGATCTGTCAGGAATACACCAATAATGAGATCGGGGAGAAGCTCTTCATCAGTCCCAGAACAGTAGAAAGCCACCGCCAGCGGATCCTGGAAAAGATCGGGGCCAAAAATACCGTAGGCATTGTTATTTATGCCGTTGTGAACAACATATACTCTCTTGATAAAATGTAATTCCGTAGAAATACGGAATTTTTTATTTGGTATTTTTCACGCTAGTATTGCTTTCCCTTCTTCCGTTAATTTGAAAAATAAGTTTTACAGATTTCAAAGCAGAACCAGATTCAAGACGCTGTACTGAAAACTTTCAACCACTAAAGCAAAACACAGCGATGGAAAACAATACAGTATTGCCTGTCGGAATTTTTTTTGACGGAACCGGAAATAACGGGATCAATGCAGGCTCCCCCGATATGCCTTCGGTAAACAATGAAAGTTATAAAGGAGCACCGACCAATGTTTATAAACTCTTCAATTTATTCAGTCAAAACAGTAAACTATATGTCGAAGGAATAGGAACGGTTACTGGCGGAGAAGACAGCAATTTTGCGATGGGTACCTGCGCTAATCCTCCGGATGCACAGGGATATTCTTCCGATGACAAGCTGCAGAAGGCCAATGCTTTTGTACAGAATATAATCAATGACAAAAATATTGACTATCATTTTTACATCTACGGATTCAGTAGAGGAAGCATGCTGGCAAGAGAATTCTGTAACCGGCTGGTTGTAGATTATCCCACAGCAAATGTTACTATAAAATTTTTGGGAGTTTTTGATACCGTGGAGTCCAAACCATTTAACACATACGATATGAACCTGCCTCAGGAAGTGGAAAATGCCCTTCATCTGTGTGCAGTTAATGAATGTAGGTTCTTTTTCCCGCTCACCGGATTTTTTGAAAATTCAAAAAATATGCAGGACACCAAAACAGAGACAGCTGGTTCCGTTTGGAAAGAAGTTTTCGTTCCCGGAGCTCATGCCGATGTGGGTGGAGGCTATCTTCAGGCTCCCCAGTCAGTTTATATTTCTACAGATTTTATGAATGTCAGTGATTTGCAGACCTATGTTTCAGAGGTGAGAAATTCAAAAACCGATGCTGAAGGAAACAAGATCTGGAATTCACTGCTGTCAGATTTTCAGATCGAGAAAGGAATTGTTCTCACCCAGGCTTACGTTTCCAGAGACTTGGTCCTTAATACCCTTCCGTTTGTATATGGCAGGATAATGCTGGATGAAACCAATAATGCCGTGTCCGGAATTTTCAGTACAGATCTTGCCAATTCAGGTCTTGAGATTAAGGATGATACTTTTCTCGAAGACTTTTATACAGATCTTGCAGCATATATTAAAGACTTTTCACCTGCTATGAAACCCCACTATAACTATGCAGATTTTGCAGGGTATACCCATATTTCGGCTAATTTCGGACTGTACCATGATGATGCATTACAAAAATCAACTGATGAGATAGAAGCAGAACTGATCAATATTGGCCTGAATGTACCCAGCAGTACATCTGTAGACCAGGAGATCCATACCAATCTTCTTACCGAGCTGCATCTTCCCGAAGACAGCTTTACTGCAGACTTTATGTATGGGACCAATGTTCCCAATAATAATATCTGGAGCCGCACAATAGAGTTAAGATCCTTTGTTGCAGGACAGAATTAAATGTACTTTTCAGTTTTAAATTTAGGTTGCGAGGGGATGTCTGTCAGGGCATCCCTTTTTACTGTATTCCAGAGCTGGCAGTTTTTATTTCTGGGCTATTCATTTCTTTTTCCGTACTTTTGCACCCGAAAATTCATTATTCATCATTTAATTTTTATTTAATAAAATGCTTTCGGTTCAAGGTTTAGGATTACATCATTCAGGAAACTATCTGTTTCAAAATACAAATTTCACCATTAAAAAGGATGATAAAGTAGGTCTCGTTGGAAAAAACGGAGCCGGAAAATCTACTTTACTGAAAATGCTTTCCGGAGAAATTAACTTCTACGAAGGAAGCGTTGTACCCGAAGGAAATGTTACCATCGGTTTCCTGAAGCAGGATCTAGATTTTGTAAAAGGAAGAACCGTTTGGAATGAAACAATGCAGGCTTTTGAACAGATCAATGCCTGGAAAGATGAGCTGGAACAAGTTAATCACCAACTGGCAACAAGAACCGATTACGAAAGTGATGCCTATACAGATCTGATCAACAAAATGACAGAGCTGAATGATCTTCTGATGAACCATGATGCCTACAACCTGGAAGGTGACATGGAGAAAATATTATTCGGTTTAGGTTTTAAGGCAGATGATTTCCACAAAATTACAGATGAATTTTCCGGAGGATGGAGAATGAGAATTGAGCTGGCAAAACTTCTTCTTCAGAAGAATGACATTATGCTTCTCGATGAGCCTACCAACCACCTCGATATGGAATCCATTATCTGGCTGGAAAACTTCCTGAAAGATTATCCCGGAGCCATTGTTCTGGTAAGTCACGATAAGCAGTTTATGACGGCTGTCTGCAACAGGACTTTTGATATCAATAATAGAAAAGTTGACGACTATAAAGCCAATTATTCCAAATATCTGGTGATGCGTGAAGAGCGCCGTGAAAAACTGATTCAGGCTAAGAAGAATCAGGATGCGGAGATTAAGCAAATGGAGGACAACATCAATAAGTTCCGTGCCAGTGCTACCAAAGCATCTTTCGCCCAGTCGCTTATTAAGAAATTAGATAAAATTGAACGTATTGAGGTAGATAATGAAGACGTTTCAAAATTCAATATCCGTTTCGTACAGTCTATGGTTCCCGGAAAAGTTATCTTTGAGGCCAATCATTTAGGAAAAGCTTACGGGAAAAAACAAATTTTCGATGATGTAGACTTTATTGTTCAGAGAGGAGACAGAATTGCCCTTTTGGGACAGAACGGACAGGGAAAAACAACTTTAGCTAAAATTCTTGCCGGAGACATCAAAGATTATACAGGGACATGGAATCTGGGGCACAACGTAAACATCGGATACTTTGCCCAAAACCAGGAAGAAGTACTGACTCCTAATAAAACAGTTCTGGAAGAAGCTGAGGATGCAGCTACAGAGGAAACCAGACCTAGGGTAAGAGATCTTTTAGGATCTTTCCTTTTCCAGGGTGAAGCGGTAACCAAGAAAACAAAAGTGCTTTCCGGAGGAGAAAGAAACCGTCTTGCTCTTTGTAAACTGTTGCTTCGTCCTTTCAATACGTTGATTATGGATGAGCCTACCAACCACCTGGATATCCAGTCTAAGGAGATCATTAAACTGGCTTTACAGAATTTCGAAGGGACATTAATCGTGATTTCTCACGACAGGGAATTCCTGGATGGGCTTTGTGATAAGATTTATGAATTCCGTGACGGAAGAATGAAAGAATTCCTGGGAAGTGTTGGTGAATACCTTGAATACAGACAAAAAGAGACCCTTCGGGAAATATCTGCTGAAAAGGCAAAACTACACAGCGATGATGTGAAAGTTGAGGTAAAACCAGCTCCGAAAGAAGTAAAGGTGGAAGAGAAATCATCAACCATTGTAAGCAAAGAACAAAAAAATATTCAGAATAAACTAAAGAAAGTAGAAGAGAAAATCTCTGAGCTTGAATCTGAAATTGAAACATTGGAAGCTTCATTCACTAAGGAAAATCCTTCTGAAGAAACTTTAGAGAAGTATAATAAAACTAAAGAAGAATTAGAAGTTGCTTTACAGGAATGGGAGCATTTGGGTTCTCAATTGGTTTAATTTTTTTGAATTAAAATATACAGATCCTTCGACTCCGCTCAGGATGACATTGCTAATACTTAATCTAATACGAACGGTATTGTTTTTTAACAGTGTCATCCTGAGCGGAGTCGAAGGATTTTAGTATAAAAACGCATTCGTCCGGGAATAAGTTTGTAACAAAAGCATACTTACACCAACGTATTGAATAGTTTTACGAAAACTTAATTTAAAACTTAAATTATTTTTATAATTTTACAGGATGATTTTTAAGGAAAGCAGAAATCTGAAGAGCTTTATCTCCAAACTTTTGTTTGGGATCTACTTCATTGCGCTGTTTTCCCAAAGTTTTCACCATCATGATGCTGTCGATAATTTTAAGATCTTCAATCTTAAAAAGACAGAAAACACCATGGCTAAAAATTCAGCCAAAGAAAAGCCGGGCGACTGTCTGGCGTGTCATTTCTTAGCTACAGGACATACACTGGTTCCTGAAGAGTTCAGCTTTTCCTTCGAACATTTTACGCACGAAGTAAAACAGGTTATTGCTGTTCAGGAAAAAGTATGGTCTCAGACCAAATTCACTTTTCAGCTCCGGGGGCCTCCCTCAGTTGCATAATCACGATTTTAATTGGCTTTAATTATATTTAAAGTTCAATATTTTGGGTTTAAATCTATTGGTTGATAGCTGTTAGATGTCGTTTCAGAGTTCCGGATTTTGCGATTCGGGGATTGAGAGTTTTAGGATTTGAGAATATAGAGGCAGAATTAATTGTCTGATATCTCAGTCTGATATCTGAAACTTCATATCTGACATCTGGTTCATCAGTCATTAATATTTTTTACATTTTACAATTAAAATAAACCCATCCAACAAATTTTTACGAAAAAATGTACCTGTAAAAGGTACGCAATCAATCTATAGACAATGAAATTGATATATAGTCTGATGTTAGTCTTTTGTGGACTGGCATCGATAAGTGCACAAAAATCGTATTCGATAGAAGGAACCGTTCAGGATTTTCACGATAAAACCATGCTGGAAAATGCGGTAGTGAAAATCGGGGGATTCACGGCTACAACGGATAGTAAAGGTAAGTTTACATTTAATAAAATTCCTTCGGGAAAATATATACTCATTGCCAAGCATCCTGATTGTAATGATTATACTGAAAATATAGGAGTTGATCGGGATTTACATTTGGTCATTACCCTGGAGCATCATAGCCATGATATTGAGACGGTGACCGTTCATGGAAGTCATAAAAATAATGGAAGCATAGTAATGAAAACACTGGATAAATCTGTGCTTTCTAGAAATGTTACCGAGAATCTGGGAAATTTACTTACCAATATTTCGGGAGTCAATGTTCTTAAAACGGGGAATAACATTGCTAAACCCATCATCCACGGACTGTATGGAAGCAGGGTTTCCATCCTGAATGACGGTGTAAAATTGGCTGAACAGGAATGGGGTGTAGAACATGCTCCGAATGTAGATGTAAATAATTTTGAACATATTGATGTTGTAAAAGGAGCATCAGCCCTGAAATACGGAAATGGTGCCGTAGGTGGGGTTGTAGTTTTACAACCTCAGGTGTTACCCAAAAAAGATACCCTTATGGGATCTGTTTCTCTGTCCGGTATTTCAAACGGGCGCGGAGCAGATGTAAATGTAAAGCTGGCAAAAACCTGGGAAAGCGGCTGGGCTGTTAAAACCAACGGAAGCTTTAGGAAATTGGGTGATCTTACAGCTCCTGACTATGGGTTGATGAATACAGGGATTCAGAATTCCGGTTTTAATTTTGGGGTTCAAAAAATGACTTTTAATTCAGGGTTTTCTTTTGATTATTATTTAACGAATAATTCAATAGGCATTTTGAGGAGTTCACATGTAGGATCTGCTGAAGATTTATATGAGGCATTGTCAAGTCAGGAACCTATTTTTAAAAGGGATTTCAGTTATGATATCGATAATCCAAGACAGGAGATCGAGCATCATATTGCTAAACTTTCGGGATATTATAGATTTGAAAACTTTGGAAAGCTTACGGCTACCTACAGTTTTCAGTATAATCACAGAAAAGAATATGACATCCGCCGGAGTGAAGAGCTTAGCAAGAAACCGGGACTGGATCTGGAACTGATTACGAATGATTTAAATATCAACCATCTTATTGAAAGACCAAAATGGAGTCTTGAAACAGGAATTAATGGTGGATATCAGAATAATTATTCCAACCCGGAAACAGAAGCGAGACGCCTGGTACCTAACTATGACCGCTTTTATGCTGGAGTTTATTCTGTCTATAAATATAAACTTCTGCCTTCGCTGGATCTGGAGGCTGGAGCACGTTATGATTTTGACCGCTATGAAGTGACCAAATGGTATGATCTGAGTGACTGGAATAGATTATATGCCAAAGATTATTCAGATTTTGTAGTAAGGATTAATCAGAATAGAATCCTTACCAAGCCTGAATTAAACTATAATAATTTTTCAGGTAATGCCGGAATCAGCTATCATCCGTCAAATAATTTTAATCTGAAGCTAAACTACGCGAGGGTTTCAAGATCTCCCAATGTCGCTGAACTTTTTGCCGACGGACTTCACCATTCTGCAGCCATTATAGAAGAAGGAGATATGAGGATTAAAAGTGAAACCGGAAATCAGTTTAATTTAATTGCTGATGCTAAATTAAATGTTCTGGGTGGCCTGGATGTCTCTGTAAATCCATATTTCTTTTATACCAAAAATTTTATCAATGAGGTTCCTATAGGGTATCGAAATACCCAGTGGGGTGGCGACTTTGTAGTGTATGGTTATCAGCAGATCGATGTGAAAATGTATGGAGCAGATCTGGATCTGGCCCTTAAAATTAATGATAATCTGGCCTACAAGGGAAATCTGTCTTATGTATACGGACAGGACCTTACCCATGATGTTCCACTGATCATGATGATGCCTACTAATTTCAACAATTCACTGGAATTCAGTAAAAAAGAGTGGAAGAACTTTTATATGAACGTAAGTAACAAAACAGTTCTTGCCCAAACAAGATTCCCAATTTATAATGTTTTTATCAAAAGATATGATTCGGAGGGAAATTCTTACAGTCAGGAAGTAGATATTTCTACTCCTCCCAAAGCGTATTCGCTTTGGAACCTTCAGGCAGGGGTGAATCTGTCAAAAAATTTCGGAGTTGATGTCTCTGTCAAAAATGTATTCAATACTTCTTACAGAGATTATCTGAACAGGTTACGATACTTCTCCAGCGAAATGGGGAGAAATTTTATTGTAACTCTTAAATATCAATTTTAATTCTTTAAATCAAAAAAATGAAAAATATTTTTAAAAATACAACACTTATTGTAAGTCTATTGATGATTGCTTTTTCTTTAAGCTTAACTTCTTGTAACCGTGGAGATGATGATGAAAAAGATGACCTTCCACAGGAGGAACTTTCTGATGTCCTGCTGAAAGTAACGGATGAGGCTACGGGAATAGCGGTAATTTATGATTATCAGGTAAACAGCACCAGTAACCCTAACGTTAAATTAGTAAACGGACATACCTACAATGTGGAAGTTATTTTCAAAAATGGGGACGAAGACGCCAACGAAGAAATAGAAACGGCAAAAGACGAACACTTTTTAGTATACAACTTTCCTAATTCTGATATTGTAATGACCCGTACTGACGGTGCTGCTTCTACAAGAGCAGACGGCAAGCGTGTAGGACTTAAAACGAAATGGGTAGTTAATACAGCCGTTAAAAATGCTTCTGCCCCAAGTCAGCTTGTTCTGACGCTGTACCATGAGCCGGTTTCTGTTTCTGAAGCTTCTGCTGTAAGTGGAAATGGAGTAGTATACGGTGTGCAGTCAGGCGGAGAAACTGATGCTCAGGCAACCTATAATCTGATCAATTAAAAAGATAAACCTAATGGTAAAACCGCTGAGATTTTCAGCGGTTTTTTATTTATAAACATTTGAATGCTAAGAATTGATTATAAGTAGGTAATTCTCATAAAAATTTCATATTTTTGCAACCTAAAATTTTAATCAATAATGAAGGTTACCGCACAAAACCATGATGACGTAAGTGCATTACTTACAGTGACATTGGAAAAATCTGACTACAAAGAAAAAGTAGACAAGCAGTTGATTAATTATGCTAAAAATGCGCAAGTTCCTGGTTTCAGAAAAGGGAAAGTGCCTTTGAGTATGGTTAAAAAACAATATGAAGCAGGTATTGCATTCGAAGAAATCAACAAACAGGTTTCTGACGCATTGAATAACTATGTTAACGAAAACAAGTTAAGATTAGTTGGTCAGCCTGTTCCTCAGCCAGTAAACCAATTGGATTACAATGCTGAAAAAATTGAAGTTGCTTTCGAAGTAGGATATGAGCCTGAATTCACTATAGATTTAGCTAAATATGAAGCTCCTCATTATAAAGTAGAAGCTTCTGACAAAGAAATCACGAAGAGTATTGAGAACATGCAGAAGCGTTTTGCAGAGCAGGTTCCTCAGGATAAAATCACTAAAGATTCTTATGTAGCTTTAGAAATTTCTCAGGTTGTAGAAGAAGATGCTGAAGGAGAGCACCACCACCACCCAAAGAACGTTACCATTACTGCTGAAAACAAAGAAGCTTTCAAATTGGTAAAAGCTTTAAAAATGGACGGTTCTGTAAAAGTATCTAAAGAAACTCTTGCAGGTGATGAAGAATTGGCTAAAGAATTAGGATTCAGCAAAGAAGAAGTTGAGCATTTACACCACGCTGAAGTAGAGGTTAAAGTAAAAGACTTCTATTCATTGAACCTTGCTGAACTTAATCAGGAGCTATTCGACAAAGTTTACGGAGAAGGAACAATCAAGTCTGAAGAAGAACTTAAAGAAAAAGTAAAATCTGAGCTAGATGAGTACTTCCAGCAGAATGCTGATGTTCACTATGTGAATAAAGTATTGGAGCAGGTTACTGAAAAAGAAGAAGTAAAACTTCCTGAAGATTTCCTTGTAAAATGGTTATTATTCTCTAACCAGAATATCCAGTCTGAAGAGCAGGCTAAAGGAATTCTTGAAGCAGAGAAAAGCCAGTTAAGATACCAGATCATTGAAGGTAAATTGATGACGGATAACGACATCCAGTTAGATTATGCTGATGTATTGGCACAGGCTGAACAGTTGGTGAGAAACCAATTAGCGATCTACGGAATCCACCACTTAGGTGATGAGGAAATCCAAAAGTATGCTGTTGAAATGTTGAAAGATCAGGAGCAGGTAAGACAGATTTCTTCTGAAGTGGCTATGGCTAAACTGAAAGATGTAATTCTTGAAAAAGCATCTAAAAAAGAAACTAAAATCTCTCACGACGAGTTTTTAGAAGAGCTTAAAAAATAATGTATTCCGATATAAATATTTCAAAACCTCCGAGAAATCGGAGGTTTTTTATTTGCAGTGCTAAAATTTATATTTCTTTTAATATATTTCTCATTTTTATTACCCGAAATCGCTACTATAAGTCCATATCATAAAGATAATTTTATCATTTAATTTCGAATATTCTTAAAAAACCTTAATATATTTGGGCAGGAATTCTTCCGTATTCCTCATAAATATCCTGTGTTTATTTTCTTCTGGTCAATATTCATATATTTACACCCTAAACTTATTATAGATATGAAAAAGATCATCATTCCGTTTTTCTGTGCCGTACTCTTTGCAGTACCGGCAGCAGCTCAAAAGACCAGTGCAGCTCCCGCGAATACGGAAGTCGTGAAATCTAAGCTGACCCCAAAAGAAGTTATTGATAATTACTTTAAAGCCTTGGGCGGTAAAAGCAAATTAGAAGCAGTAAAATCTACGGTTATTGATAATACACTGAATGTTCAGGGAATGGATATCACCATGAGCACTACAAAAATGGGCAATAAATTCAAATCTGTACAGACTGCAATGGGACAGACGGTAAGCCAGGTTTTTGACGGTGAAAAAGGATATATAGAAAGAGCCGGACAGAAAACCGATTTCCCTGCTGATAATATTGCCGAACTGAAGAAAGGAACAACTATTGAGGCGCTGGCTTTTGATCCCTCAAAGTTCAAAGATGTTACTGTGGAAAAGCTGAATGCTAAAGATTACAATGTATTGTCTTCAGATAAAGGAAAATTTTACTTTGATGCCGCTACTGGACTTTTATACCAATCTTCTGTAGGAGAAGGAAGTGTTACCGTGAAAAACTATATGACCGTGGAAGGCATAAAATTCCCTTCTGAAGTAGATATTGACGGGAAAGGGCAAAAGGTAACCATAAAAACAACTAAAGTGGTTTTAAATACCGTTACATCTGATGCGGATTTTAAATAAAAACTGATATTTTACAATACAAAAGCCGGACAATATCCGGCTTTTTTGTTGTCTTTTTAATTTTAACTCAAATTTAACTATAATGTCAATTGTAAGATTTCTTCAGGTGGTGAATAATTGATACTTTTAGTCCCAAAATAAAATTAATAATATGAAGAAAGTTTTATCCTCATTTGCGGTCATCTTCCTGATGTCTTCAAATGTTTTCGGACAGAATATCCCTTTGGATTCTTCCGTGAGAATCGGTACCCTTCCCAACGGAATGAAGTACTACATTAAAAAAAATACATTACCTGAAAAGAAAGTAGATTTCCGTCTGGCTATCAATGCCGGGTCTATTCTTGAAGATGAAAACCAGAGAGGTTTGGCGCACTTTATGGAGCACATGAACTTCAATGGAACAAAGAATTACCCGGACAATAAGCTGGTGGATTTTCTACAGTCTATCGGGGTGAAATTCGGACAGCACCTTAATGCCTATACAAGCTTTGACGAAACTGTATATATGCTTCCTGTTCCATTGGATAAGCCAGGAAACCTGGATGCAGGACTAAAAGTAATGGAAGACTGGGCTTTTAATGCAACGCTCTCCGATGCACAGATCAATAAAGAAAGAGGGGTTGTTCTGGAAGAGTTAAGACTGGGTCTTGGCGCAGACAAAAGAATGGCAGACAAATATCTTCCTAAATTATTATACAAATCTCAATACGCAGACAGACTTCCGATCGGTAAAAAAGACGTGCTGGAAAATTTTAAGCCGGATGTGATAAGAAAATTCCACCAGGATTGGTACAGACCGGATCTTATGGCAATTGTAGTCGTGGGAGATATCAACGTAGATGAGGTGGAAAAAAAGATTAAAGATAATTTCAGCAAATACAAAAACCCTTCAAAACCAAGGGAGAGAAAGGTATTCGATTTGCCCAACCATAAAGAAACTTTAGTAGCTATAGAAACTGATCCGGATGCTACAAACTCAATGGTTCAGTTCATTATGAAAGACGCTGAGGCTTATCAGCCGGATGTAACGATTGAGCAGTACAACCAAAGCATTGTGGAAGGTCTTTCCACCACGATGCTGAACAATAGATTAAAAGAACTGATCAATTCAAATAATCCGCCTTTTACCTTCGGGTCGGTTTATCATGGAGGAACCTATGCAAGAAGCAAAGAAGCCTTCCAGGGATTTGCCATGGTAAAAGAAGGAAATCAGTTAAACGCTCTGAAAGTTCTTTTGGAAGAAGTGGAAAGAGCGAAAAGATTCGGGTTTACACAGACTGAACTTGACAGAGCAAAAGCACAAATGCTGTCCAACCTTGAAAGATCTTACAACAACCGCGACAAGACTGAAAGTGATATGCTGGTAGATGAGTATGTAAGAAACTTCCTGGAGCAGGAACCGATGCCGGGAATTGCCTGGGAATATGAAGATACAAAGACCTTCCTTCCTAAAGTTACTTTGGCCCAAACCAATGAAGTGATCAAGAAAATGGTGAAGGATGACAGCAGAGTGATCGTCATTACAGGACCTAAAAAAGATAACATTACAATGCCTACAGAAGCAATGGTTCTGAATACCTTTGAATCTGTAAAGTTGGCGGATCTTAAGCCTTACGAAGAAAAAGCAGCGATCAAAAACTTAGTGAAGCCTTTCAAATCAGAAGGTAAAATTGCTAAAACAGAAACGGATGCCAAACTGGGAACAACAACCTGGACATTAAGCAACGGTGCAAAAGTAACTTTCAAAAAAACCGATTTCAAAGATGACGAAATTGTATTTTCAGCAAGAAGTTTAGGCGGAAATTCCCTAATCTCTGATGCAGACTTTATCAAAACTCAGTTCGCCTTTGCAGCATTATCTGAAGCGGGAGTCGGGGGATTGTCAAAAGCCGATCTTACCAACTACCTTGCAGGAAAGCAGGTAAGTGTAAATCCAATGGTTGGACCGTATTATGAGGGAATTTCAGGAAGAACTTCCCAGAAAGATTTAGGAGCCGCTATGGAGCTTACGTACGCTTATTTTACAGGATTAAATTACAACCCTGCGGCATTCAATGCTTACAAAGAAAAGCAGTCTGCCATGCTGGATAACCTGTTGTCTAACCCTCAGGCTTACTTCTCCAACGAACATGCAAAATTTATGAACCAGAAGAACCCAAGATTCATCGGACTATTCCCGATGGAAAAAGACTGGGCTAATACAGATTACAAAAAAGCATACGACATCTATAAAGAGAAATTTGCCAATGCAGGAAACTTCCAGTTCTATTTTGTAGGAAATATTGACGAGGCTGTATTTAAAGAGCAGGTGCTTCAATATATCGGTAGTCTTCCTTCATCAGGAAAAACGTCAACATTCAAAGATACAGGCTACAGACAGTTAACCGGAGATCATTCCAAAGTCTACAAAAAAGGAAAAGATCCTAAGAGTCTGGTGACAATCTCTTACAGCGGGGAAACACCTTACAACGAGAAAGAAGCTTTGGCTCTTTCAGCGCTTGGAGAAGTAGCTACCATCAAAGTTATTGAAAAGCTTAGAGAAGACGAAAGCGGAATTTATGGTGGTGGAGCAAGAGGAAGCATGAATAAAATCCCTTACAGTGCTTACAATTTCAGCATTAGTTTCCCTTGCGGACCTGAAAATGCAGAAAAGCTTACGAAAAGTGCTGTTACCGAGCTTCAGAAGCTGATTGATAAAGGTCCTGAGCAGAAAGACCTTGACAAATATAAAGAAGGAGAGTATAATGACAACAAAACAGAGCTTAAGGACAATATGTTCTGGCTGAATGCTCTTGCTAAAAATCAGTTGGATGGAAGTGATAAATACGACATCCTGAACTACCAGGAAAAAGTAAAAGCACTTACCGTGAAAGACCTTCAGGATGTAGCTAAAAAGTACCTGGTAAAAGGAAAAATTACAGCAACGCTGATGCCGGAAGACGGATGGGAAAACGCTAAAAAAGAAGAGGCAAAACCAGCAGCAGTGGGAGCAACAGTAGTTAAACAGTAATTTATTTTAAAATAATTGATAAAGAAAAACCGCAGATCAGTCTGCGGTTTTTTTATTTATGAGCCATATGCTTTTTTCCATTCATCGGCTGCTTCACTTAAAACATTGTAAAACTCTTCACCATATTTTCTGGTCAGTGGAGTTTTCAGGAACTTATAAACAGGAACCTGCAGTTCTTTTCCAAGCGTGCAGGCATCGCTGCATACACTCCATTCATGGTAGTTCAGGGCAGTAAAAGTAGAATATTCCGTAACACGGATCGGGTAGAGGTGGCAGGAAATTGGTTTTTGCCAGTCTACAGCACCATCCTCATATGCTTTTTCAATACCACATTTAGTAATTCCTCTTTCATCGAAGGTTACATAAGCACATTCGCGGTCTTCTACCATAGGTGTAACATACATTCCGTCCTCCGGATCGGTTGTCCATGTTCCCTGTTCCTCAAGGGCTTTGATGCCTTCCTGGGTAAGATAAGGCTTTATTTTATCAAGAATACTGTCTAAAATCTCAAGTTCATCCTTGTCTAGCGGAGCACCTACATCTCCTTCCACACAGCATGCACCTTTACATTTCGTAAGGTTGCAAACAAATTCTTCGGAAAAAATATCCTCTGAAATCAATTTATCGTCTATCTGAATCATAATCTTTAAAATAAATTAAAATACGTACCTGCTTTAAAAGCAATCAAACTTATAATGATAAGCCATAAGCTCACCTCCTGCATCCAGTATTTAGGCAAAAATCTCATCATCCTGCTCAGGATAATGCTCGACGGGAATGCCAGAAGCAGTAAATATTCATAGTTTTTATTCATATACAAAATAATAGTCACCAGCTGGGCCAGTGAGAATACAAGCAAAAACGTGTACTTATATCTGCTTATCGGGCTTTTCTTATTATAGTTTTTAAAATGGTCGTATACAGCATAAATAAGCATCAGGAGAATAGGAATTAAAGGTATCAGATCAATATAATCTGTCATAAGCCTCATTTTTCCAAAAGGGAAATAATCAATATTCCATGTAGTGAACCGGAAAAAGAACATGATCGAAAAATAACTGAAAGCAATCAATATGGTTCCTAAAAGAAATCTGAACAGATTTAAACTTATTTTCTGGGAAGTTGCGATTACGTGAACGATCACAAAAAGAGCCATAGGCCATGTGGTAGGAAGGAAAATAAAATTCAGCGCAACAATGGCGCCTACCAGAACATAAGATTTCTTTCTGATATCTTCATCCGCACTGGTTAAAAGCAACAGCAGAAAAGAATTGGTGAGCAGTGAAACGGCAATTCCTATATCCAGATTCCCGGGATAAAGTCCAAAAATAAAAAAGGTATATAAAAATAGCGGCAGATGCGTCTGGTAATTAAGGGCAATACTGTGAAAACAAAAATATCCCAAAGCAATCCCCAGGAAAGTTATTCCTGCGATGATTGCTTCATAAGTGTTGAAATTCAGTATGTTAAATATTATGACTACTAAAAGAAGAAAACCAATATAAACAGGAATTGAAAAAATATTGCTTTCTTTTGAAAGTAATTTAAACATTTTTTATAAATTTGTACAAAGTTAATTTAAAAAAGGAAAATAATGACGTCTTTCTGGTTATTCTTAAGTAAAGTTTTCAAATGGGCCTTCGGTTTTTTTGATGCGTTTGGAAATGTTCTAAACTGGATTTTATTTATCGTTTGCTGCGTATTGTTTACTTACTGGTGCTATGTACTGGTTGTAAAACTAGGTGGTGATAAAGATAAAGACTATTATTCTCCAACTGAGGGTAAGAACCCTTACTACGATCCTAAGATCTATAAAAAAGAAGGTTAATTAATTGGTTATATAGTAAAAAACCGATCGGACTTTAGTCTGATCGGTTTTTTTATTAACGATTAAAATTTATTTTTTTCTAGTCGTGGATAGGAAGCACCAGTACCGGAACATGAGAATCTTTGGTAAGTCCTTTCGTTAAACTTCCTACAAAAACATCATATATTCCGCTTCTTCCGTGTGATCCCATTACGATGTAATCAGCATTTTTGGCTTTCGCATATTCCAGGATGGTATCTTTTGCAATACCCTGCTTTAATAAATGCTCACAGTCTATATCATGAGCAATAATCCTTTGCTCAATCTTATTCAGCTGTATAAGCTCCTCTCTGATCTCATTGGCTTCTACTTCAGGAAAATATTGATATCCCATATCACCGATAGCAAAACCAATATCCGAAGGTGCAACGTGAATCAGAAAAATTCTGCCGTTCAGCTGTTTTGCAAATTTTACAGCTCCATCTACAAGCTGTTCTGTTTTGTCCCCAAAATCTACGGGTAGTACAATATTTATCATGACCTTTAATTTTGTTATTTAAAGATAAGAAAAATTGCCCAGTTTTTTATGTTAAATACTTATAATATTCGAATATCAAGAATTTTATCATCTTTCAGATAAGCTTCAAGAATATCATTTTCATTTACCTTTCCTACTCCTTTTGGAGTGCCGGTAAAAATAAGATCTCCCACCCTTAATGTAAAATACTGAGAGGCGAAAGCGATGATATCATCAAAACTGAAAATCATATCTTTTGTATTGCCGTCCTGAACCTCTTCCTTATTTTTCAGTAACGAAAACTGCAGTCCCTGAAGATCGTAATCTTCCTTTTTGAAGAAATTCCCTACTACTGCAGAACCGTCAAAACCTTTGGCAAGTTCCCATGGAAGACCTTTGGATTTAAGTTCGCTCTGAAGATCCCTTGCCGTAAAATCTATTCCTAAGCTGATTTCTTCATAATGTTTGTGAGCTACCTCTTTCTGAATGTATTTTCCTCCCTTTGAAATCTTTACAACAACTTCCAGCTCATAGTGAATGTCGTTGGAAAATTCAGGGATATAGAAATCATTTCCTTTCAAAACCGCCGTGTCGGGTTTCATGAAAATAACCGGTTTTTCAGGAATTTCATTTCCTAATTCTTTTGCATGTTCACTGTAGTTTCTTCCTATACAAATGATTTTCATAACTCTTAATTATTTATTTTAACAGACTTGTAGGCCTGTGAATACAATTCAGCCACGAAGAAGTATCCTTTATTTATTTTTAAATGATATTAATGCGTAAACTCATTCCCACAATAATAACATACAAAATTCTGGCTTGACAAAATGGAAATTCCAAAAAAGCTCGTCGCCCTATCGTCCCTGTAAATATGGTTTGAACCACATTTCGGGCATACAAAATCAAATGCCGGATCCTTGATCGTATGTTCCACTTCCAAAGAATAGGCTTCATTGTCATTATAATCCTGCAGGATTTGTTTCGCTTTTTCCAGATCATCTTCAAAAACCTGAAGCTGAATACCGCCCACAGCCTGCGAAAGCAGCCAGTCAGACTGGATGAGCTGCTCATTGGCAATGAAACCATTTACTCCGTTTTCGGCAAGGATCTGCTTGTCCCTGTTGGCTTCAAGGGCTGTTTCATAAAATTTAAAACGGACCAGGTTTGACATTATTTAAAATTTGCTTGACAGTTGAATTTTTGTGAAGACTTTCTTCGTATAAAGCGGGAAATCGGCATTCTGAAGCCATCCGTAATATCCCAGATCCTTCTGGAAAACAGCTTTCACGACCTGTCCTTTATATTTTCCGAAATTGAAAACAGGTTCTGATTTTTCATTGTATCCAATAAATCCGGCAAGATCAGCATTCTTATTATGGAAACTGAATTCACTTAAAGGAGCGATTTCATTTGGGATATCATCATATTTTCCGACCTGCGCATCCAGTACTTCAAAAGTGGCCATCACATCAGCTTCTGCAGAGTGGGCGTTTTCCAAAACTTTTCCACAGTAAAACTGATAGGCAGCCCCTAAATTTCTTGGTTCTTTCTTGTGGAAAATAGTCTGCGCATCCACCAGTTTGAATTTGCTCAGATCAAAATCTATCTCCACTCTTAAAAGCTCTTCTGCCAGAAGCGGAACATCAAAACGGTTGGAATTAAAGCCTCCCAAATCACTTCCTGAAAGCATTTCCATGATTTTTGGAGCAATTTCTCTGAATGTCGGAGCATCTTTTACATCTTCGTCATAAATTCCGTGGATCTCACTGCATTCTTTCGGAATAGATATTTCCGGATTTACGCGCCAGGTTTTACTTTCTCTGGAGGCATCCGGATTTACTTTTAAAATACAGATCTCTACGATTTTATCTTTTCCGATATTGGTTCCTGTGGTTTCAAGGTCAAAAATGCAGAGAGGTTTATGGAGTTTTAAATTCATGTCTATAATTGATAATGTGTTAATTTGAAAATAAGCTGTCTCTAAATTTGTAGCTTTTAGAGTCTAAAATCTGATGTCTCACATCTGATAGCTACTTCAGCTGTTTCTGGAAAACCAGCGATACTATCATATAATAAATAACAAGCATCGGAATGCCAACAATCTGAAACAGGGCCAGAATGGCAATTCCACCACCCAGTAAAATAATTTTCGGGTAGTTGTCCTGGAGTTTTTTAGATTTGAATTTCATAGCCATCATCTTAATTGGACTGATCAGAAGCCATGATGTGATTATGGTCAATAAGATCAGAAACAATGGATTTTCAAATAAAAATCCGAAAGTTCCTGTTTCTTTGAAGGCATAATATAATCCGAATAGCAGAACAGTATTGGTAGGTGTATTCAGTCCTTTAAAATAATAACGCTGTTCTTCATCAAGGTTAAAGATCGCCAGTCTGAGACAAGAGAAAACAGTCACCAGAAGGCCGGCATAACTTACATCAAAAGGAAGATGCAGCCCTAATATTTCATTTCCGAAAGGCTCCAGTGCTTTATACATTGTAAGGCCAGGGACCAGCCCAAAGCTTACCATATCCGCCAGCGAATCCAGCTGCAGCCCCAGATTAGAGTTCGATTTTAGAGCCCGGGCCACAAACCCGTCAAAAAAATCAAAAATAGCAGAAAGAATAAGACAGATGGCCGTAGTTTGGTAATCTCCTAAAATAAGATGTATTGCACCTACACAGCCTGCAAATAAATTGGCAAGCGTCAATAAATTGGCAAGATTATTTTTTATGAAATTCATGTCAACAAAAGTACAGTTTTTCCAAATTTTAACCCGAAATATTATGAAGGAAAAAATACATTAATAGGTTTTTGATGTAAATTTGCCGAATGAAATTTTTTAAAGAATTTAGAAAACAAGAAGTTCTGGTCCTTTTTTACCGGATTTTCTTAGCATATGTTTTTTATCAGATTGCCCGGCTTTTATTTTGGTACTTCAATAAAGAGCTCATCAAAGTAGATTCCGTTTCAGATTATTTCAACCTGGCATTTCATGGAATAGCCTTTGATACCACGGCGATCTTATATGTCAACGCTTTATTTATTCTCTTAAGCCTGGTCCCGATTGTTATCAATACAAAAAAAGGATACCAAACCGTTTTGTTCTGGCTGTACTTTATAACCAACGGAATTGCCTATGCCATGAATTTCGGGGATTTTGTCTATTATAAATTTTCGCAGGCAAGATTAACATCTACGGCATTAGAAGTGGCAAAACATGAAACCAACATTTTTAAAGTTTTCACGGTTTCATTGGGACAGCATCCGTTTGTTCTCATATGGTTCATTATTTTAATGGCACTTTGGGTTTTCCTTTATAAAAAGGTGAAGATTACAGAACAGAAACCTGTAAAACTTATTCCATACTTTATCTGGTCAGTGCTTGTGCTTTGTGGCACGGCAGTTTTGGTTGTTGGAGGAATCCGCGGTGATTTCAAGCACAGTACTAGACCCATTAACCTAGTGGATGCCAACCGTTTTGTGGTGAATCCGCTTCAGGGCAATATAGTGTTGAACAGTACGTTTTCATTTTTCAGAACTTTAGGAACCAATAACTTTAAAGAAGTTCATTTTGTAGACGAAAAATATATTGCCGACCATGTTCAGCCTTATAAAATATACGATAGGAAAGTGGAGAACCACCCCAATATTGTTATTTTTATTGTCGAATCTTTCGGCAGGGAATATTCAGGTGCTTTTAATAAAGACAAAAATATTAACGGCTATGTTTCTTATACACCATTTATAGACAGTCTTGCAGGCCAGAGCCTGATTTTCCCTAATATGTTTGCTAATGGAAGACAGTCCATTCATGGAATGAGCAGTGTGCTGGCTGGAATTCCAAGCCTTACCGATGCTTTTACCAGCTCGCCTTATTCCAATCAGAAAATCCAGTCTATTGTTTCAGTGTGTAATGATCTGGGGTATGATACTTCTTTTTATCATGGGGCTCCCAACGGATCAATGGGCTTCCTTGGGTTTGGAAATATATTGGGTTTTAAACATTATTTCGGGAAAAATGAATTCAACCATGATGAAGATTTCGACGGAATGTGGGCGATATGGGATGAGCCGTTTCTTCAGTATTTTGCAAAAAATACAGGGAAGACGCAGCCATTTATGACTACAGTATTTACTGCCTCATCACACCATCCGTTTAAAATCCCTGAAAAATACAAAGGGAAATTTAAAAAAGGAACCATAGAAATGCATGAACCGATCCAATATACGGATTATGCAATCAAAAAATATTTTGAAACTGCTAAAAAACAGCCTTGGTTCAATAATACCATCTTCGTTTTCACGGGAGATCATACCAACCAGATCGCTTATGGTGAATATGAAAAAGCTATGAACCGTTTTGCTGTTCCTCTGATATTGTATTCCCCAAATCCGAAATATAACCTTAAAGGCGTGAATCCTGAAACGGCGCAGCAAATAGATATTTATCCTACACTTGCAGATCTTATCGGATACAATAAACAGATCAGAAGCTGGGGAAGAAGCCTTGTAAGCGATAAAAAATATCCGTCTATTGTAGTGAATTCAGATGGAAGTTCAGAACAGTTTATCATTGGAGATCATATGTACCGTTTCGACGGCAAGGAAATTACAGGAATATACGAGAAGAATGACCTCGGATTTGCAAACAATTTAATAGGAAAATTAAAGACCCCTGAAATAGAACAGGAAATGAAGACTGCAAAAGCTTGGTATCAGGATTATATGGACAGGGTAATCAATAGAAAACTTAAATAATCTGAATTCAGGTTTGAGAATCTGAGGGCCCAGAGAGTTTTAGGGTTTAGTTGATAGTTGCCGGTCAGAAACCCGCATCCTTAAGCTTTATCAGTTATTAAAATCTACAGTCAAAAGTCTCATATCTTGTGTCTGAAATCTGAAATCATCATAACTGTTCATTTAACCTTTTACACTTTGGCCTATGATATGCTTTGTATAGCAAAAGTTTTTGTCTGTTTAAAATTTAATTTATACATTTAGCAATAGATACATAACAAAAAACGTATATCAGAATTAAAACTATAAGAAATATGAAAAAATTATTATTAACATTCGTGCTTTCCCTGTTTGGCGTATTATCGTTTGCACAGATTGAAGGTAAATGGAAGACTATAGATGACGAAACAAAACAGGCTAAATCCATTGTTGAGATCTATAAAAAATCAGATGGGAAGTATTATGGAAAAGTTTCCCAGCTGCTTATAAAACCTGCAAATCCAAATTGTACAGGATGTAAGGATGACAGAAAAGGGAAGCCAATTTTAGGAATGGAGATCATCAGAGGTCTTAAAAAAGAAGGAGATGAATTTACAGGAGGAACTATTACTGACCCTAAAACAGGTAAAACTTATAAATGTACCATTACAAAAAGCGGTGATAAACTGAATGTAAGAGGATATATGGGAGTTTCTGTATTTGGAAGGACTCAAGTTTGGGACAAAGTGAATTAATCAGTTTTTATATAAACTTTTGGACGGTATTTCAGAAATGAGATACCGTCTTTATTTTTTTTAAAAAATTCTGTAACGAAAATAAAAATTTCCCACTCATAAGATATGAGCACAACACTGGAGAGAAATTTTGTTGATTTTTTTAAGCCCAACCAAAGGCTTATTCATAAAATATGCAGGATATATACAGATAATGCCGAAGACCATCAAGATCTTTTCCAGGAAATCACCATTCAGCTTTGGAGGTCCTTTCCCGGTTTTAAAGGAGAAGCCAAATTTTCTACTTGGATGTATAAGGTGGCACTTAATACGGCTATGACTCTTTTTAAGAAACCACAGAAAAAAGTATTGTGGCATTCTGATATAGACGTTTCCTCTTTGAAAATGGAATATGAAGTATATGAAGATGATGAATATAAATTGAGAAAAATGTACAAAGCCATTCACGAGCTGTCCGATGTAGAAAAAGCTTTAATTATGATGTACCTCGAAGACAGGCCATACAAAGAGATCGGTGAAATTCTGGGAATTACTGAAGGTAATGCAAGAGTGAAAATGAATAGGGCAAAGAATAATTTAAAAACCAAAATAAACACAAAATAATATGGAGGAACTGGAACTTTTAAAAAAAGACTGGAATAAGGATGAAGGTGAATTTAAAGATTATTCCGAAAATGAAATTTATATCATGATTAAAAACAAATCTGTTTCTGTGGCAAAAACTTTATTCCTGATAGGCTCGGTAGAAATTGTACTCTGGTCTGTCTATGGGTATATTAATGGCGAATTTCCATATCTAAGGATAATCCTGTTTTCCGTATTTATAATTCTGACAGTTTTGCTGTTTCGTAGGTTGAAAGCTGGGCAGGACTCCTTATCATTAATAAAAAACATTCTGAATATAAGAAGGCTTATCTTTGGGTATGCCGGGATTTCTTTTCTTCTGATCATTCTGGATAACCTGATCCATTTCGATATCTATACAAAAGATTTTATGGCAGGAGCAAAAGATGGGTGGAATAATGGGCACCATATTCTAAAACGTTCCAACCCTGATAGTATGGTCCCTGAATTGGGGAATTATGTAATATTTGGATTTTTTATGTTACTAGGATTTTATATTCTGTATCTTATTTATAAAAGAACATATGGGAAAATTCTGTCAAACCTTAGGAAAAACTACAGAGAACTCAACCGCACTGAAGAAAAGCCTCTCTGATTAAATAATTAAGGTTTCTCATTCAATGAGATGCCTTTTTTGTTATGTTAGTAATAAAAAAACACTATTTTTGTAGTCTAAATTTTTCAAATAAATATGGCAGAATATACTTTTCGTGAGGTAATTGCACAAGCAATGAGCGAGGAAATGCGTAAAGACGAATCCATTTTTTTAATGGGGGAGGAAGTTGCAGAATACAATGGTGCGTATAAAGCTTCAAAAGGAATGTTGGATGAATTTGGTCCTAAAAGAGTAATCGATACACCCATTGCTGAGCTTGGTTTTACAGGGATTGCTGTAGGAGCTGCGATGAATGGTAACAGACCAATTGTAGAGTATATGACGTTCAATTTCTCATTGGTAGGTATTGATCAGATTATTAATAATGCGGCGAAGATCCGTCAGATGAGTGGTGGTCAGTGGAACTGTCCTATCGTTTTCAGAGGACCTACTGCTTCGGCAGGACAACTAGGAGCTACACACTCTCAGGCGTTTGAAAACTGGTTTGCGAATGTTCCGGGACTTAAAGTAGTGGTTCCTTCAAATCCTTACGATGCGAAAGGATTGTTGAAAACTGCTATCCAGGATAATGATCCGGTTATTTTCATGGAATCTGAGCAGATGTATGGCGACAAAATGGAAATTCCTGAAGAAGAATATTATTTGCCAATAGGTAAAGCAGATATCAAGAGAGAAGGTACAGATGTTACTTTGGTTTCTTTCGGTAAAATCATGAAGCTGGCTATTCAGGCTGCTGAAGATATGGCTAAAGAAGGAATCTCTGTAGAAGTGATCGATCTTAGAACCGTTCGTCCTCTTGATTTTGATACTGTTTTAGCTTCCGTTAAAAAAACAAACAGACTGGTGATCTTGGAAGAAGCCTGGCCATTCGCTTCGATATCTTCTGAAATTACATATATGGTACAGCAGAAAGCATTCGACTATCTGGATGCGCCAATCAAGAGAATTACTACTCCTGATGCGCCTGCGCCTTACTCCGCTGCATTATTTGCAGAATGGTTCCCTAAACTTGAAAAAGTAAAAGAGGAGATCAAAAAAGCGATGTACGTAAAATAACTATTATAGAGAAAAACTTCCGAAAGGAAGTTTTTTCATTTATTCTATTCATGAAGAATAGTTCTCGACGTCATAAAATTAGTATAAATTTGCGCGTTTAAAAAAATAAGCTGATATGGCAGACCTTACAGAAGATGGTTATCATTTTGACATAAAGAAACTTTCTTTTATTGGAGTTTTAGTCTCTCTCGGAATTGTGTTCGGAGATATTGGAACATCTCCGCTTTACGTAATGAAAGCAATTGTAAATGCAAAAGACGGAGGTAGTAATATGCCTTTCAACGAATATATAGAAGGGGCGTTATCCTGTATCATCTGGACACTTACCCTTCAGACTACAATAAAATATGTGATCATTGCTCTCAGGGCAGATAACAAAGGGGAAGGAGGTATTTTAGCTTTATTCTCATTAGTTAAAAACCTTAAAAAAGGATGGCTATATCTTATCGCTATCATAGGTGCAGCAGCACTCATCGCGGATGGGGTGATTACGCCTTCGCTTACAGTAATGTCAGCTATTGAAGGTCTGGAAATTTATAATCCCCATACACCTGTTGTGCCCATTACCATTGGAATTTTGATTGTAATTTTTGTAGTACAGCAATTCGGAACCAGTTTTATCGGGAAATTCTTTGGCCCTGTAATGGTTGTCTGGTTTTTAGTTCTAGGAGGTTTGGGAGTAATGCATTTAAGCGAAAATTTAGAAATTTTAAGATCTTTCAACCCTTACTATGCCTACAAGCTTATTGCAAATTCTCCAAGTGCAATTGTCATTCTTGGTGCTGTTTTCCTGTGTACAACAGGGGCAGAAGCTCTCTACTCGGACTTAGGACACTGCGGTGCCAAAAATATAAGAGTAAGTTGGGGATTTGTTAAGATCATGCTTATTTTAAACTATCTTGGACAGGGGGCATGGTTATTAACCAATCATGGGAAGCCTGGATTTTCTGTAATCAACCCATTCTTTGGAATCATGGAAGAGTGGATGATTGTACCAGGAGTAATTTTGGCTACTGCAGCAGCAATTATTGCAAGTCAGGCCTTGATTACAGGTTCTTTTACCATTTTCTCAGAAGCAATGTCTCTTAATTTATGGCCTAATCAAAAAATTGATTACCCTTCCGGAGTTAAAGGACAAATGTATATTCCAAGAATCAACTGGGGACTTCTTATTCTGTGTATTATTGTTGTGCTTCATTTTAGGGAATCAGGGAAAATGGAAGCTGCATATGGACTTTCCATTACAGTGACCATGCTGATGACGACAGTACTGCTGGTTTTCTGGTTGTTGAAGCATAGAGTAAGCAAAGTATTAATTGTACTTTTTGCTTTAGTTTATATGGCTATTGAACTAGGATTTTTCAGTGCAAATATCATCAAGTTCATGGAAGGTGGATGGATTACGGTTGTCCTGGCTGGTTCTATTGGAATTTCAATGTACGCATGGTATAATGGAAGACTGATAAAAACAAGATTTATCCAGTTTGTAAAAATAGAGAAATATGTCGCCATCATAAAAGATATGAAACTGGATGAAAGCATTCCCAAATATGCAACCAATCTTGCTTACCTGAGCAGAGCTAAAAGGAATGATGAAGTAGAATCGAAAATTATCTATTCCATCATCAAGAAGCAGCCCAAAAGAGCGGATCATTATTTCATATTAAGTATTGTTAATCAGGAAGATCCATATACTTTCAAATATACGGTAGACGAAATTCTGCCAGGAACTGTATACAAAGTCAATTTCCTTCTAGGATTTAAAGTAGACCGTAGAATCAATGATTATTTTAATATGGTACTGAAAGATCTTATGGCAGACGGAACCATTCCATCAAGAAGCAGTCATCCGTCCCTGAGAGCGCACAACATTCCGCCGGATCTGAAATACGTAATTATTGATAATACATATATCAACGATATACTTTTAACTGTTAAACAGAAGATTACACTCAATATCTACAATTTTGTGAAGTACATCGGAAGTGATGATTTCAAAGCTTGGGGGGTATCTTCTCACAACGTAGAAGTGGAGTCTGCCCCGATTACAGAACTTACGGTTTACGATAACAAGATTGAGCAATCCGGCTTCTTCCGTCATAATTCCTAAAAACAAGGGATAAGAAACCATATCGCCTATTTAAATAAAAATCAATAAATTTGTAGATAATTTTTTTGATGGATACAGTACAAAAAGAAAAAAATATTGCTTTGATTAAGGATGTTCTCCGAAACTACCTTTTAGAAAAGGGTTTCAGAAACACACCTGAACGATATACGATATTAGAAGAGATTTATAGTATGGATCATCACTTCAATGTGGATGATCTGTATCTTCTTATGATGCAGAAGAAATATCATGTTTCAAAAGCAACGATTTACAACACTATTGAAATTTTCCTCGATGCAGGTTTAATCCGTAAGCATCAGTTTGGAGAAAAAACATTGACCTCTTCATCTTATGAGAAGTCTTATTTTGATAAACAGCATGACCATTTGGTAATCTACAAAAAAGGCTCTGATAAGGAAATTGAAGAAATTATCGAATTCTGTGATCCGAGAATACAGGGAATTAAAGAAGCAATTGAAGAAGCATTTGGCGTAAATATTGATTCGCATTCGCTGTATTTCTATGGTACTAAGAATGATTAATCAATGAGAATAATCCTTTTTCTGTTAATTTTTATTTCTGCGTTCAGCTCCGCACAGGACAATAAAACTACGCAGATGGACCCTTATATCCAAAATAAAGCGAAACCTACACCTGCAGTAAGACCAGAAGATAAGGTGAAAATCATCCATTCCGATGAATTTAAAAAAGACACCAAGTACGAAGGAAACCAGTACATGGTGGGTCATGTTCAGATAGAGCACCAGGGATCTATTCTGTATGCTGATGAAGTTATTCTGTACAATGATCAAAGCCTTGTAAAAGCTATTGGCAATGCAAAGCTTCAAAATGCAGACGGCTCAGTGATTACTGCCCATGAAATGGAGTACAATGGGGTTACGCAGAAAGGAGTTGCTAAAAAAGATGTTGTTCTTACCGATCCGAAACAGACCATTAAAACCGACATTCTGTATTATGACAGGCTTGCCAACCAGGCGTACTTCAATACCGGAGGAACTATTTCCGATGCGCAGAATGTTATGTATACTAAATCTGCAACCTACTTTCTTGACACCAAAATGATTGACTTTGTTGGGAACGTTAAAATTGACAGTCCGGATTATATCATAGAAGGTCCCAATATCAAACAAAATCAAAATACAAAGGTTGCTGAGTTTTTTGGTCCTACAACAATTACCAACCGCGCCAATCCCAAAAACAGGATTTACACCGAAAGAGGAACGTATAGGATGGAAACTAAGGAGGCTTTCCTTAATAAAAATTCCAAAATTTTTTATAACGACAAGATCCTTACAGGAGATGATATGTATTTTAACAATATCACCGGGTTCGGTAAAGCAACCGGAAATGTTACACTCGATGATCCTATAGAAAAAAGATATATCAAAGGCGGTTACGGAGAAGTTTTTCAGAAAAAAGATTCTGCAATGATGACCAAGAGTCCCTATGCTGTTAAAATCATGGAAAAAGACTCTATTTACTTTGCAGCAGAAAAAATTCTTTCCTACCAGAAACCTGATTCAGCAGATATTACAATAAAGAAAAGCTTTTTAAGAGCTTACAAAAAAGCACGTATCTTCAAATCAAATGCCCAGGGGAGAGCAGATTCTATCGCATTCAATGAAACAGACGGCATCATGCATATGTATACCAACCCTATTCTTTGGAGTGGTGAAAAACAGGTAACAGGAGATAAGGTTGAAGCTTATTTTAATACCAAAACTGAAAATATAGACTCCCTTAAAGTAATTGGAAATGCTTTTGCGATCAGCAAAGTAGATTCATTAAACCTTAAAGATGAATTTAATCAGGTGAAAGGTAAATTTATGACCGTTTACTATGAAAATAATGATATTAAGGAAGCCAGAGTAGTAGGAAATGCACAGTCGATTGTATATGTAGACGATGTAGATCAGGAAACTAAGCAGCCTCAGAGAATAGGAATTACCCTTTCTACCTGTGGGATCATTGGAGCTTTATTTGAAGAAAGAACCTTACAGATCATATCATGCAGTATAGGGGCCAATTCAGATACCTACCCAATGAGTAAAATAGAACCTGAAAAGAGAAAGTTCCCCGATTTTAATTGGAATACCAAGGACCGCATCAGAAAATGGCAGGATATCCTTGTAGACAGCCCTAATTATGAAGAAATAAAGTATTCCGCGGATAATGAACTGTTTAATCAGGCCCAGGAAGCAATAGACAAGGAAAGAGCTAAAGAAGAAGCCAAAAAGCCTAAACGGGTACGGAAATAGACTCAATATTTTTCAACAAAGAATAAAAAATCACCATTTTAAATCAAAAAATGGTGATTTTCTTTATGATGAAATGTGAAAATACGGTTGAAATGCAGTAAAATAATTGTTTTTTTCAATCATTACAATAGATTATTTAGTTCTCGAATGCCGCTTTAAATCTATGTTTTGTTTTTTTCATTTTTTATTTAACATTTTTTTTTATGATTTAAGCTGTAATATTTTATAAATTTAAAGGAAGAATGATAAAAAAATTTAAAATGAAAATCGACTATTTCCTCTTAGTCCTTATTTGTTGCTTTATAAGGATTAACGCACAGGTTGGGATTTCGAAAGCTCCAGGTTTCCAACCCGACACAAGATCACTTTTACATGTAAAACAGGATGATAATGCAGCCAGATTGCCAAGGGCTAACACTGCTTCAGTACTGCCGGCATCTGCTACTGGTACCACAGGAAACGGAACTCAGGGTTCTATTATCTTCAACAAAGAAACAGGAAGTATTGTTCAGAATGACGGTACGGTATGGAAAATCTCAGATCCTATTGTAACAGCCTTAAAGAACAATAAAATGGCCCGTTTTATAAGAAGCGCTGCCATAACGGCAGATTGCGGAACGTGTGGATTGGGATGTGGAGGGGAAAACAGACTTTGCCCGCAAACAGGAGGAGCAATAGATGTTCCATTTACAAGTGCCAGCCCAAGTTATAATGATATTTCAGCAGATGTTTCTCTTGCGTCGGCTACAAGTAATATTATTAATATCAAGACAAGAGGTTTGTATAAAATTTCTTTCAAAAGTGGAGCTATAGATGTTAAAACACCGGCGCTATGTGTGGGGGTAACAATTAATCTATACTCAAAGGTTGATTTGGAAACAAGTACTGCAGCAGCTCCTGCTACATGGAAGCCTATTACAAATAACACCACAAGTTCCACCAGCGGTGCATTATCCTTAGGAAGCTTATCTCCGGGAGCTATTGATGTAGGACAGTCACTAGTTCTTACTTATGTAGGCAGCTTTGAAGCAGGCGATAATTTAAGACTTAGGTTCTATGGGAACCAGAACATTGGAACAGGGGTTTGTACCGGCATTATTGGCGGAAATATATTGTCTTTTTCAATGAATACTACAGGAAACGCAGTGTCAGAAATCATTGTTGAAAAAATAAATATGCAATAAAATGAAAAAGATAATATTAATTTTAGTGTGTTTATTTCAATACGGCTTAAATGCACAGGTAGTCATTGGTGACAACATTCCCAGCAATCAGAATATATTAAAAATAAAAGACGGAACCAGAGGGGCAATACTTCCTTATTCCAATACCTATACCACTTTTCCTAAATATGATGCTGCATCACCGGATCTCTTTAGTGATTATCCTAACCTTGTAGGAGGGCTTATATATGATAAAGCCGACGATCAATATTATAAATACGATGGCTATGCCTGGAACCCTGCAAGACAGATACAGGGAATCTTTCAGCCTAAAGGTTCAAGATTGGGAATTTCTTCCGGGATTACAATCCCCTGCCTGGCTTTTGGTCTTGGAATATGCCTTTCCTTAGGATCTCCCCAGTATCTTGCACCGGATGATAAAAGCCAGGTTCTTGTTGATAACCTTCTTATGAAAAATGCAAGTTCGGTGACCATAAAACAAAATGGAATGTATGACGTAGCAGCAGCTCTAGGTTTTACCGGGGGCAGTGTGGGAGCCCAGATAGGTGTTACAGAATTTAAATTGACACTGCAGGTTAAATATACTCCGGCTTCGGCTTGGGAAACTGTTGTTACCAAGAGTAATTATTCTATTATATTTATCATTGATACTCAGGGAAGTAAAACATCCAGTTTTTCCCAGACAATATCCTTACCTGCTGGTGCAGAACTGAGAGTTGTTCCAACGATAACAACTATTGGGGGGTCCGGAGGATCTCTTGCTGCATACGGAACGGATAGCAGTTCTATCAACTCATATATTGGAGCCCGTTTAATTAAAGCTTATTAGTGATGAAAAAATATATATTCTGCCTGTTCTTGTTTTCAATAAGCATTTACAGTGCGCAAGTTAATTTTACAAACATACCAAACCCTGATTCCAATGCTAATGGTAATGATCAGGTAATGATGTACATAACAAATACAAGTGAAGCAACCGGAGTTAAAGGTTTCGGTTTACCTGCGGTTGAAACTGCCACCGATTTGCCTTATACCGGAGTAAACGCTCCTGCCACAAGGATAGAAGTTTTAAGAGGCATGCTCATATTTGTGAAAAGTACAGGCCAGGTAATGGTATTCGACGGGCTTGTGTGGAGCAAAGCCTTTGAAATTGAATCTGATAATATTTCCAGGTTTACGATAAATCCTGTCAATACGACTTCAGGTTCTGTAATGTTGCCTATTAATTCCTTAATTGACAAGCCTAATTTTTTAGCAGATCCGTTAAAGCTTAAAACAAATGTTCCGACAACAGGTGCAGATTTAAACAGGCTTTATATCCGTCAAAGCGGTTTGTACAGAATTAATGTAAGCCTGAACTTTACAGGTGCTGCAGGTACATTTAGCAGCAGACTGGGAGCAAGTTTATATGTCAACGATGCCAAGAGATTCCAGCTTTTGGAAAATGCGGTGAATTTTGATGGCACGGTCAGAAAAATCAGCCTGGATTTTTCAGTGTATGCAGTTCAGGGACAGTATATTACTTTAGAGGCTATTTCTGAAGTCGGGGGAACAACTGCTTATAATGTGATTAACAACAGTTATGTAACAGTCGAAAAAGTACTTTAAATTAGTCTTCTACTTTTTATTATTTATATTAAATTACCCTTGAGATCATCAGGGGTGATTTTTTTATTCCCGACAGATAATTTCTACATGTGCTGAATCTTTTTTAGCTTTGCTGAAAATTTTTGCGAAATGGAAATGCATAAAGACTTTTTTATATATCAGGCACAGACCACAAAATTTGCCGCAGGTTTTGAAGTGGAAAAAGCAGAAGGAAGTTATATCTACGGAACAGATGGAAAAAAATATCTGGATTTCGTGGCAGGCGTTTCTGCCAATACTTTAGGGCATTCACATCCTAAAGTGGTGGAAGCCATTAAGGAGCAGGCAGATAAATACCTGCATGTAATGGTATATGGAGAATATGCACAGGAAAAACCTGTAGCATTGTGCAAACTTCTTGCAGAAGCCACCCCCGATCCCCTGGAAATTACCTACCTGGTAAACAGTGGGGCAGAAGCTATTGACGGAAGTCTTAAGCTGGCTAAGCGTTATACAGGAAGAGAAGAAATTGTTTCCTTTAAAAATTCATATCACGGTAACACGCACGGCGCATTGAGTGTGTCCGGAAACGAAACCCATAAAAGAGAATTCCGCCCGTTGTTGCCTATGGTCAGCTTTATAGAATTCAACAATGAAAATGATCTGGATAAAATTACAGATAAAACTGCCTGTGTGATTCTTGAAACCATTCAGGGAGCAGCAGGATTTTTAGTTCCGGAAGGCGATTATTTAATCAAGCTTAAAAGAAGATGTGAAGAAATAGGTGCACTTCTGATCCTCGATGAAATTCAGCCCGGGTTTGGCAGAACCGGGAAATTATTCTCTTTCGAGCATTTCGGAATTGTTCCGGATATCCTTGTAATGGGCAAAGGAATGGGCGGAGGAGTGCCGGTAGGTGCTTTTATGAGCTCCAGGGAAATTATGGAAACCTTGTCACATTCACCAAAGTTGGGACATATTACAACATTTGGAGGCAATCCTCTGATTGCAGCCGCCAGTTATGCTACCTTGAAAGAAGTTTTAGAAAGCGGTCTGATGGATGAAACCGTAGAAAAAGAAAAACTGTTCAGAGAACTGCTTGTCCATCCAAAGATTAAAAATATCAACGGAAAAGGCTTAATGCTGGCCGTAAATCTCAGAACACCAGAATATACCCTTGAAGTGGCTAAAAAGTGTATGGAAAAGGGGCTTATTGTATTTTGGCAGCTCTACAGAAATGAATACATGAGAATTTCGCCGCCACTTACTATTTCGATGGATGAAATCAGACAGGGATGCCAGATCATTCTGGATGTTTTAAATGAAAAATAGACGATAAAACTCTCCATTTTGGAGAGTTTTTTTATGTATTACATGGCAGTTTTCGGACTGAAAATTATATTCATAAAATATTTAAAAGCTGTGATAAATATCATGAAGATTCTTTAAAAAAATAACCGCTTTTTAGTGTAATAAAAAAATTAATTTATATATTGCGGGACGATAAAAACAAAGATTATATGGCTAAACATAAAGTCCATTACGAATTTCCAATGCATTGTTTATCAGAGATTTTATACGAATATCTGGCGACGGCAGAGGGATTATCTGAATGGTTTGCGGATGAGGTAACAGAGAAAGGCGATGATTTCTTTTTTAGCTGGGGAGGAGGACCTGCTGAAAAGGCCACTTTGATTAGATATAAGCCTGAAGGTTTCGTTCGTTTCAGATGGGAAGAAGATGAGGGAACTAAAAATTTCTTTGAAATGACGATCACAATAGATGATATTACAGAAGATTTGGCTTTAAATATTACAGATTTCTGTGAAGAAGGTGGTGAAGAAGAAAATGCACTGTATTGGGAAAACCTTATAGAAAACCTTAGAATAAAATTAGGTGCGGCATAAGCCGTACACTATTGAATGGTAAAACTGATGAACGATTTATCGTTCATTATTTTTTTATAAATAAATCACTTCAAAAATTGGAAAATCAATATTTTACATCAGACGGATTAAATGTAAAGAACAGAGCGTTCCTTTTGGGCGACGCAGTGAAGGTTTCTTTCTTCGTGAGAAACGGAGAATTGATTATGGATGAGGAATGTTATTTCTTCTTAATGGCCTCCATGAGAAAAATGAGAATGAATATTCCGCTTACCTATACCCTGGAATTTTTTCAGACCCTTTTTCATAAAGATGTTATTGATGGCAGAGGAATAAAAAATGGAATAATCAATTTTCAGGTTTTCAGAAATAATGATGCGGTGACCGTTTCAAAATCTTCCGTATCATATTTTTATGAAGTAACGGAATCGGACGATGTACTTGCGGTTCACCAGAGAGCACTGGAAATGGATCTTATCAAGGAAATCAATGTAAACAATAATTTGTTAAGCAATATCAGGGTTCATTGTCCGGAAAATATTTACGGAGGCATTTATGCGGAAGAAAATGATTTGGATGATGTCATTCTGCTTAATCCGAACAAAAGGATTGCGCGTACAACTTCCGGAAATTTATTATTTTTAGAAGGAAATGTCATAAAAGTTCCCAAGCAGTCCGAAGGTGCATACATCTCTCCGTTGATGGAGAATTTCGTGACTTTCTTACATAAAAATAACCTTGCCGATGTTCAGGAACATGAGATAATAGCTTTTGAATCACAAAAGGCAGAAGAGATTTTAATGATCTCTGATGAGAAAGGCATATTTTGTGTAGGTAAAATAAGAAATAAAACTTTTGAAAGCTCCCGTTTTATAGAAATGGTGGAAAGCTGGAAGAATAGTTTTTAAAATTGACAAACCCGGTAAACAACAAAGTACCCAAGTCCTTTACCGGGTTTTATTCTGAATAATCAGAAATTGTTTCTTATTTAGTATTCACGGATGATCTCTGTGAATTTTTGAGCGATTTCTTTCTGTCCGTTTTCGCTGGTAACATATTCCCTGTCTTTAGTATTATTAATAAAGCCAAGTTCTACCAATACTGCAGGAGCTTTTGTTTCTCTCAGCATGTGGAGATTACGTTCCTCGATTTTAGCGACATTAAATTTCTTTGAAATTTTTTCTGCAAGTTTTTTTGAACCGTCAGTATTCTGAATATACACTTCAGTCCCTTGTTTTGGAGTTTCCTTGTGAGGGCTGCTATTCATATGAAGAGAAATAACAATTTCAGGATTCAGCTTGTTGATTATGGCTGTTCTATCCTGAAGGGTTGGAGATGTGTCAGAATCCCGCGTCAATACCACTTCATACTGATCATGATTTTCATTCAGTTTCTGGATCTCTCTGGCAATATTTATTGTAATCTCTTTTTCAGAGAATTTATCGAATACTGACCCCATATCATTTCCGCCATGTCCGGCATCAATGACAATATATTTTTTATTGATAGGAGTAAATGATAAAAATGAAGCAGAAAAGACTGATAAAGCAAGTAATTTGATTCCTTTCATGTCAGTGGTTTTGGTTTTTCAAATAACGTGAATTCTTTCTTTAAAATTGGTTAACATAATCTTAAAATTTGTTAATGTTTTTAAAGTGTATCGGATAGGAATTCAGCTAGTTAAGAGAAATGTCTTCAGGCGAATTGGCCCATAGCAGATATTCCCCGCCAAGGTTCTGCATAATCGACTTCCAGAGGGTCTGATCATTAGGAAGTGTATAGTCTAAATTATAAATATCTACTACAGTCCACATCTTCCTCTGTATCTCATCATCCAGCTGTCCGGCAGACCATCCTGAGTATCCTGAGAAAATTTTCACATCATTGATGCTGAGTTCTTTATTAAGAACAGCACTGATAATGCTTTCAATGTCTTCCGTAATATAAAATCCCTTACTGATCTCAGAATAGACCTCGGTAACCTTTTTTTCTTTAACGATAAAAAAGACCTTGTCGTTTTCCACAGGACCACCATCATAAACCTCTATTTTGAAATCAAAAAAGTTTTTGAACTTACTACTCATCTGGCTGTTTTTTTTGTTCAATATCAAACCAAATGCCCCGCTTTCGTTATGCTCAACGATCAACACCACCGATCTCGAAAAAATATCGCCGGAAATGTCAGGTGTGGAAATTAATATTTTACCTTTGTATGAGTAATTCATACTCAAATTTAATAAAAAATATTTATGGAAAACCTGCACGACAAGAGAAAAGTGTATGAGAAATCCCAACTTATTGAAAGTGAGATAAAACAAAATCCCATTGAACAGTTTAGAGACTGGTTTCTCGAGGCCAGCAATAGTCCGGCGGTCTCAGAAGCCAATGCCATGGCTGTTTCTACTTTAGAGGAAGATGGATGTCCGAGGACCAGAATGGTGCTGCTTAAGGAATATACTTATGAAGGATTTATTTTCTATACCAACTATACCAGCAGAAAAGGAAAAGCAATAGAAAACAACCATAAGGCCTGTCTTAGTTTTTTCTGGCCAAATCTCGAAAGGCAGATCATTATTAAAGCAGATCTTGAAAGAATTGCAGAAAACCTGAGTGACGGATATTTCCATTCAAGGCCTAAAGGAAGTCAGCTTGGAGCGGTCGTTTCCCCCCAAAGTCAGGCAATTCCGAACAGGGAGTTTCTGGAAGAAAAGTTAAAAGAACTGGAAAAAGAATATGAAACCAGTGAGGTCCCAAGACCTGCTAACTGGGGCGGATATATCGCAAAACCCTATGAGATTGAATTCTGGCAAGGAAGACCCAACCGCCTTCATGACAGGATTGTTTATCAGCTTGAAGACCTGGACTGGAAGATTTCTAGATTAGCACCATAGGAATTAGAAGCTAGAAATTAGAGATTAGAAGTTAGAGGGTGGATACCGGAGGATGGGAGTTTTGATAGATTTATCAGAATTTGGTAGTCTTTATTCAAAGAACATTCCTGATCTCTTTAATCTTGAAAAATATCATTTAAAATTCAATAGGAGCGGGCTTTAGCCCGCTTTCAATTTATAAACATTGAAACGGCTTTAGCCAAAACTTAAAGAATCAGAATCACTTCTTTTTTGCTTCAATATTTCTGGATGACGGAGGTCCCGAAGTCATTTATATCCATAAAAAAAGACCATTTCCTTAGAAACGGCCTTTGAATTTTTAATCTGAATGATTATTTTTTCTTAGCACCAGAAACTGCATTAGATAAATCAGCTCCTGCTTTGAATTTAGCAACTTTTTTAGCAGCAATTTTGATTGGTTTTTTAGTTGCAGGGTTGATCCCTTGTCTAGCAGCTCTCTCAGCTACTGAGAAAGTACCGAATCCTACTAAAGAAACTTTTCCGTCTTTTTTCTTTAGAGTAGTAGTTACGTTACCAATGAATGATTCTAAAGCAGCTTTAGCTGCAACTTTAGTGATTCCTGCATCTTTTGCGATTGCGTCGATTAATTCAGACTTGTTCATAATTTTTAATATTAAGTTAGTTCGTAATTATAGCAAATATAATACTATTTTCTAATTGTGCAATTATTTTATTAAAAGTTATAAAATTTTTTTGCTTTTTGATGAAAACAGTTAAAATATGATAATTTCACTTTCCACGTAAAATCTACGTTACCGCTCACTAAAATCATGCCAAATGCTTATGAGTATTGACTTTAGCAAAAAATTAATATTATTTCCTGTATTTATTAAATCCTAAATTATGTATAAAGTATTAATATTTTTACCGATATGTTTGTTGATTTTATAAATAATAGCCTGAAAGCTTGTGTAGTACAAAATTAAATGACTGGGTTTATGGGAGTTTTAAAATGATTTCAAAAGACCGATTTATTAATTTTTATTAATAAATTTGCAGAATGTTAATAGAAGTTTTCAAGTCTAAGATCCATAGGGTACGGGTTACGGCCTCAGACCTTAATTATATTGGGAGTATAACGATCGACGAAGATCTTATAGAAGCTGCCGGTCTGGTAGTAGGAGAAAGAGTCTATATCGTCAATGTGAATAATGGAGAACGTTTTGATACCTACGTTATCAAAGGGAAAAGGAAATCCGGAGAAGTATGCTTAAATGGGCCTGCTGCAAGAAAAGTACAGAGAGATGATATTATTATCATTATTGCTTATGCACAGATGACACCCGAGGAAGCGAAAGTATTTCAGCCAAAAATTGTTTTCCCGGATGAAAAAACAAATCTTCTAACCTAATCTATGGAAAAAAAATCAAAGAATCCTTTAAAATCAATACTAACAATAGTAATATCGCTTGCTTTTGCAGGCTTTTTTTTATGGCTTGCTTTAAAAGGTCTTGATTTTAAGGTTATTAAGGCATCTTTAGCGAAAGCTAACTACCTGTGGGTACTGTTTGCTTCTGTTTTCGGTATACTGGCTTACTGGTTCAGGGCTGTGCGTTGGAATCTGATGCTGGAACCGATGGGACATAAAATATCTAACTCAAATTCACTTTGGTCCATATCTTTCGGATACCTGATGAATCTTACCATCCCGAGAAGTGGTGAAGTAGCAAGGGCTACAGCTTTGTATGGTGTGGAAAAAGTTCCTGTTGACAAATCTTTCGGAACAATTATCCTGGAAAGAGTAGTGGATCTTATCTGTATGCTGGGATTTCTGGGATTGACACTGTTGTTTAAATATGAAGCTATTCTGTCTTTCTATGAAAATTCAGATATTCAGGTTCCAAATAATGTTCTATTTCTTCTTTTAATCTTAGCGATGGGAACAGTCCTGTTCTTTATATTTAGAAAAAGACTTGCAGGTGTTCCGTTTCTAGGAAAGGTTGTGAGTTTTATTGATGGAATTTTTGAAGGATTAGCAACAATATTTAAATTAAAAGAAAAAGGGAAATTCATCCTTTATACTATAGGAATATGGGTTTGCTACTATTTTGCAGCTTATCTTGTGTGTTTTGCACTTCCTGAAACCTCTAATTTTACTATTGCCGATGGCTTTTTTATTATCGTTGTTGGTACTTTAGGAATGATCGTTCCTGCAAGCGGAGGGATTGGTGCATTTAATCTGGCTATGAAGTATGGATTTATGGCTTTATTTATCTCAATGGGGAAAAGCGCGGAATTAGGAGGTGAAATGGGACTGACCTATTCATTTATTTCACTTCCGTTGCAGATCACCATTATGTTGGTGATGGGACTTATTTCTATTCCGATGTTAGCTAAAGCAAGAGAAAAAGCAGTTTCTGAAAAAGAATTTGAAAATTAAGTTCAACAATAACTTTTAATGATACAGTCCAATTTTATAATTGGGCTTTTTTTATGTTAAAACCCTATTAAAATGAAGCATTACCGCATGTCATTCATTTTTTTATCAATAAATTTGGTCATTCCACAAATCACATTTATCTTAAACAAAAAATAATTAATAATCTAAAACACTATGGCAATTAATTTACAGAAAGGACAGAAGATCGAGATAGGACTGACAAAAATGACGATAGGACTGGGCTGGGATCCGAATGAAGGGACCGGTTTCGACTTCGATCTGGATGCTTCTGCCATCATGATTGACTCCGACAGAAAATTAATCAATGAGGAATGTTTTGTTTTTTATAATAACCTTCAGTCTCCCGATGGTGCACTGACACATACAGGAGATGATCCGAGCGGTAAAAACAGTGACGGTGACGATGATGAGGCGATTATTGTAGATCTTGAAAAAGTAGATCCGAAAGCTGAAGAAATTCTTTTCGTGGTCACTATTGAAGACTTTGAAAGGAGAAAGCAGAACTTCGGACAGGTAAGAAATTCATACATCAGAATTGTGGATAACAGTACCAATCAGGAGATCGCAAAATATGAGCTGGATGAAGATTTCTCTATCGAAACCGGAGTAGAATTCGGACGTTTATACAAAAGAAACGGAAGCTGGAAATTTGAAGCCTCAGGAATAGGCTACAGGGCAGACCTTGCTTTCTTCCTTGAGAAATACTACAAAGGACAGATCATAAAATAACTATATTTTCAAATACACAAAAACGATAACTATGGCAATTAATTTACAGAAAGGTCAGACGATTGATTTAAGAAAAAATGACCGTGGCGAAAGTGTTTACGACCTTTCAAAAGTAACGATCGGTTTAGGATGGGATGTAAGGAAACAGGGCGGTTTCTTTGGAAAACTGTTCAGCAAAGAGGCGGAGTATGATCTGGATGCCGTTGCTTTTCTTTTAGACGGAAACGGTAAAGTAGCCAATCTTGGAAAAACGGTACAGACTAACGAGGGCAGGCAGATCGCATTGTATCAGGGTGATGTGGTTTTCTTTAATTCCATGCAGCATCCAAGCGGTAATATATGGCTTACAGGAGACAACAGAACTGGTGCCGGAGATGGTGATGATGAGCAGATCATCGTCAAACTCGACCAATTGGACCAGAGTTATCAGAAAATATTATTCCTGGTGACCATTTACCAGGGAAAGCAGAATAACCAGCATTTCGGAATGATCGAGAATGCCTTTATCAGAGCCGTAGATGCTAAAGGTAAAGAGATTACAAAATACAGCCTTTCAGGGGATGCCAGTATGAATGGTAAATGTGCGATGGTTTTTGCTGAAGCCTACCGTCACAATGGTGACTGGAAGTTCCGTGCTATCGGAGAGCCACATCAGACCGATAATTTTATTGAGATCCTTAAACAATACGCATATTCCAATTAGTCCCAGGTTTTTATCAAACATAAAGCCGGCAGGGAAGTTTTCAACTTCCGCTGCCGGCTTCAGAATTAACACCATACCATGAGCAGGAGATTATTAGCATACTTTTTACTGGATACTTCAGGTTCTATGAACGGAGAACCCATCCAGGCACTGAATAACGGATTTAACGGGCTGATAAGCATGCTCCGGGCAGATCCCCAGGCGATGGACAGCCTTCATCTGAGCGTGATCACTTTTGACCGTGAGGTTAAAAATATCATTCCGTTGACCGATCTGGCCAGTTTTTATCCTATGGAAATTACCTGTCCGGACAGTGGACCCACCCATACTGGTGCGGCATTGGAGATGGTTGCGGAATTGGTGAAAAAAGAACTGATCAAAGGATCTTCGGATGAAAAAGAAGACTGGCGGCCGCTGCTGTTCATATTTACTGACGGAAAGCCTTCCGATATCCAGAAATACAGACAAATGATCCCTGTGATCAGAGATCTGGAATTTGGCGCTATCGTAGGTTGTGCTGCAGGTCCAAAAGCAGATGAGCAGTTTCTGAAGGAGCTTACAGATCACGTGGTAAAACTGGATACTACCGATGCGATTACGCTTTCCTCATTTTTCAAATGGGTAAGTTCCTCCATCACGATGGGAGGAAAATCACAGGGAATGGGAGAAAGTACACCGCTGCCTCCGCCGCCATCCGAGCTTAATATTATTATCTAAATCACTTGTCTTTATAATCATGAGAAGACTGCCCATTTATTTTTTAGTCGATGTCTCCGAATCTATGGTTGGAGAACCTATTGAGCAGGTACAGGAAGGTATTGCCAATATCATCAGAGAATTAAAGAAAGACCCGTATTCGCTGGAAACGGTCTATATTTCCATTATAGGTTTCGCGGGAGAGGCTGAGGTCATTACGCCGCTTCAGGATATCATCAGCTTTTATCCTCCAAAAATCCCGATTGGAAGCGGTACATCGCTGTCTCAGGGGCTTATTAAAGTGATGGACTGCATAGACAGGGATATTGTGAAGACAACTTACGAAAGAAAAGGCGACTGGAAACCGATTGTTTTTCTTTTTACAGACGGCGTTCCTACCGATGATGCCACAAAAGCTATCGAAAGATGGAACAATAAATACCATGGAAAACCCAATACGATTGCGGTTTCGATAGGCGAAAATACCAATTATAAGCTGCTTGGGACTTTGTCGGACAATGTTTTACTGTTCAATAATTCTGATGAAAATTCCTATAAAGAATTTTTCAAATGGGTGACTGATTCCATTAAAACAACCAGCCAGAGTGTTACCGAAGCCAATAAAGAAGGAATTAATCTTTCCAAGATCGATTCTATTATTCTCGAAAAAGTAGACCCTGAACTCGAGCAGAAGTTTCCGGATAATAATTTTGTTGTTTTAAACGGGAAATGCTCAGAAACGGAGAAACTGTATTTAATGAAGTTTAAAAAGACATTCGCCGAATCAAGCATACCGGGAATGTCTACCAGATATTACAGATTGGATGGAGCCTATAAAATTGACGAGAAATCCTATTACAGGCTTTCCTCTTCCCAGAAAAATAATCTTAAAATTTCGATAGAAGAACTTCAGGGAGGAACGTCATGTCCTCATTGTGCCAATCCCATCGCATTGGCAACCTGCTCATGCGGCGGAATTCACTGTTTGAAAGGAGAAGGGTACAACAAATGTCCATGGTGCGGAACTTCGGATTATTACGGATTTTCCAGCGAAGGATTTGATATTAACCGAACGCTGGGATAACGAAAGGAAATCCTATTGCCAAAACCCAACACAAAACCATGGAAAAAGCTCTTATTTACAGAGAAATAGAAGAATTTAAAGAAGTTCATCTGGTGCTTAAAAATGCCAGTTCAAAGCAGTTCTATGAATACCGTTTTGAGATGGATGACTTTCCGAATATAAAGATTAAAAATATTGCCAATCTTCAGGAGACAGGACTTACTTTCGAAAACAATAAAATATCCGGAATTCCGTATGTAAACAGTGTCCATGATCTGGATATTGAATTCTATCATACCCATGATGAAGACAGTACGGAGATCAAAAAAGTACATCTGTTCGTGAATGCAGATCCGAAAGACCTTTGGAAGAATATTTCATCCGACACCAACGATGTTTACCATAAACCTGATGAAACCTCCTACGAAGGGAAATTTCTGGATAAAAAAATCACCGTTGTTTCAAAAAGAGGACGTTCACATGCCCATGAAGGAAAATTCAGAGATGATGATTTTGCGGTGAACGAGCTTCCCGGAGGTTGGAGCATTGTTTCAGTTGCTGATGGTGCCGGCTCCGCAATTATGGCAAGAGAAGGTTCAAGATTGGCAGTCGTTTCTATAAACAGTTTTTTCAATTCAGAAGAAATTTTAAACAGAATCGAACAAAATATTGAAATCGTTTATAATAGTTCTGATTCATCAAAAGAAATACAGTCCGAAGCTGGAGAAAATGTTTTAAAGCTCTTGTATAAAGGTGTTCTTCATGTTTATAATATTTTGGATCAAACGGCAGCAGAGCATTCATTTTCTATAAAAGATTTCCACACAACATTGATTTTTGCGCTGACAAAAAAGTTTGATTTCGGTTATGTCATTCTCACTTTTGGAGTGGGAGACTGCCCGATCAACCTGATCAGTCCTGATTTTTCTGAAGTAAAGCTTCTTAATCAAATGGATGTTGGAGAATTTGGCGGCGGAACCCGTTTTATCACGATGAAAGAGATCTTCAGTGATGATATGGTTTCAAGATTTAGAATAACCTGTGTGAATGATTTTTCCTATCTCGTACTGATGACAGATGGTATTTACGACCCGAAATTCATGACAGAAAACAGGCTTGAAGATATTGACAGCTGGAAAGCATTCTTTAATGATCTGGCCGGGAACAACGATGACCGGGCGAAAGTAGATTTTATTAACGATACCCATATTGATCAACAGCTTCTTGCCTGGACCGATTTCTGGAGCCGGGGAAATCATGATGACAGAACACTGGCCATAATCTATTAAACATGAAAAAAACCGTTAAAGTTGCTTCTATCCTGGATACAGCAAAATCTTATGAATACGTAGATGAAAGTCCGATTCGGGGCGGAGTGAAAGATGTCTATTTTTCGCCGGACAGGGAATATGTGGTGGCATTTTACCGCACTCCTCTGGATGCCGGACAGAAAGAGCGTATCATGAGGATTGTTTCCACTTATCTCGGAAATATACAGAACGGAAATTCATCGGATTATTTTCTGAACGAAATATTCAGATGGCCGTATGATATTGTAGAAAAAAATAAGCTGACAGGAATTGTGGTTCCTGTTTACCATAAAAAATTCTTCTTTGCGAAGGGATACATCGGATCGGATAATATCAAGGGTCAGGATAAGGTTGGGAAATGGTTCACTGCTCCCATGTTCAGAAACCAGCAATATCCGCTGCGGCTGGATCATTCGGAACTCGGAGATTGGCTGAGCTATTTTCAGATCACCATCAATATCAGCAGAGGCGTGAAAAAGCTTCACCAGATGGGACTGGCGCATTCCGATCTTTCCTACAACAATATTCTGATAGATCCAGTGACGAAATCTGCCTGTATTATTGATATAGACGGATTGGTTGTTCCAAAGCTCTTCCCGCCGGAAGTCATCGGAACGGCAGATTTTATTGCTCCTGAAGTTTTAAAGACCAAACATCTGAGCATGCAGGATCCCGGAAGACATCTGCCTAATCAGAAAACGGATCTTCATGCTTTGGCAGTGCTGATTTATATGTACCTGTTCAGAAGACATCCTTTGAGAGGAGGGAAAATCTGGGATCTGGATTCCGAAAAAGATGAGATCATTTCTATGGGTGAAAAAGCTTTATTCATAGAACATTTCCAGGATCCGTCCAATCAGGTAAAAGCTGACCACCTCAGAAAATGGGACGCATTTTGGGGCGATCCTCAGAAAATTCCTTTTACGGCTGCGGGTCCTTATCTTTCCGAACTGTTTAAAAAAGCATTTATAGACGGGCTTCACGATCCGATCAGACGTCCCACCGCCAATGAATGGGAAACTGCCCTGTTAAAAACCGCCGATCTGATTCAGCCTTGCCATAACCCGGAATGTACCGAAAAATGGTACGTCTTCGATAATACCAGTAACCCGAAATGTCCTTTCTGCGGAACACCACACCGGGGAACGCTTCCTGTACTGGATCTGTATTTTAAATTTGATGATGAGGTCTGGAAACCTGAAAACCACCGATTGATGGTTTATAACAACCAGTATTTATTCAAATGGCATGTGTCAAGAAAGGTCATCAGAAATGAAAATCTTACGATGCAGGATAAAATGCCGGTCGGATATTTCACTTTTCATGAAGGAAGATGGGTGCTGGTGAATCAGAGTCTTACTTTGATGAAGGATGTTACGGAACAGAAAGAGATTCCCCCGGGATCTATGGTAGAGCTTACTGATGGAAAGAAAATACTTTTGTCTGCCGAAGAAGGAGGGAGGCTCATCTTTGTTACTTTGGCGAATCAATCATAATTTTTTTAGAGATAATAATCTTTTTTTAACCACGGATTACACAGATTTTCACGGATGTTTATGGATATTGTTCTGAATAAAAATCTTCGATTTTTTCTTAAAACTTCTGTGTGCTTCTTATTCACAAGGTATTCAACTTAGAAAAATGACTTAAGTGTTTAAAATCTTTTGTGACTTTTGTGGTTGATATTTTTTAATCACGGATTGCACAGATTTTCACGGATGTTTATGGATATTGTCTGAATAAAAATCTTCGATTTTTTCTTAAAACTTCTGTGTACTTCTTATCCACCAAGTATTTAGCTTAAAAATAACTTAAGTGTTTAAAAACTTCTGAGGCTATTGTGGTTAAACTAATCTAAAGCCACCTTGAAATTCCATAAAAAAAGAATATTCATCCTCATCCACAACTTTAAAGCCTAAACTTTTATATAAGTTTTGGGCCTTATTGGTTTTTAATACACTTAATGAGACTATTTTTTCTTCTGCGGAAGCTTCCTTCAGAATATCTGTTAAAATCGTTTTTCCTAGTCCTTTCCCTTGTTGGCTAGGGTCTATCTGAAGCTGCAGAACTTCTGTTTTATCCTCAGCTTTGCTGATCTTTAGTAATCCGGCAGGTTCATTGTTTAAAAGGATGATATGGGCTTTCTCAAATTGATACAGAATTCTCTGAAGTGTTGTTTCTTTATCCGTTGGGAGGTTGGAATCGGCATAGTGCGGATTCATGGTTTTTGTTCTTAAATCAAGAAGATAATCAATGTCGTTTTCTGAGGCTTTTCTATAGGTGATAGTCATGTTCATAAGTTGTTTTTGAGATCCGGTTTGAAGCAATAAGGTGATCTTATTTTAGCGCGATCTTTAACCCCATTTCCTTTTTCATATACAGCAAAACTTCGGCATTTCCTTTTGCATCGTCTACAGGATGATGCGTGTGTTCTGTTTTACGGAGATGTTTCCATTGCGCGAAAGTATCTTTTTCCAGTCCGCAATACAGATCAGAAAGCCTTCTTGATGAATAACCGAAAGGATTTTTCCCGGTAAAATGATGAAAGTACCAGCAGATAAACATCCAGTCGAAACCGTTATTATCACTGATGAAAATAGGTCTTCCTTTGGAGTTCTTCTCAATCCATTCTTCAAATTCCAGCATCACTTTTTTTGGATCATCAAACTGCATCGTTTCTTCCCTGCTGAAGCCCGAAACAGCCAAAGCATCCGGATTGAATTTTTCCGAAACAGGTTTCAGTTTTCCGTAGAACGTAGTATCCAGTTCCTCATTCACAAGGACTGCTCCGAAACAGATCATTGAAAAATCTCCGGGAATCGGGCCATCCGATTCAATATCGACCATAATATAGCTCATCACTTTTATTTAATGAAACGAATATATTGAAAATTACCTCACGATTCTGAAGATTCAAACGAGTTCAAAAAAATCTCTTCTTCCGATTTTTACTTTTGTCTGTGAAAGTAATTCAATCTCTTCATCAGGATCCGTTATTTTGATATGATTAACCTGAATGCCTCCGCTTTGGATCATTCTTCGGACCGCCGATTTGCTGAGGTCACTTTTTAACTGACTGCAGAGTTCTACCAGTGTTATCAGCTTTTTTCTATGACGAAGTGAAGCTAGAGAAACAGGTTCATAGACTTTTTCTTCAAAATTTTTGCTTTGAAACTGGCTGCTGAAAAATTCTTCTGCAAGCTCTGCTGCTGCACGGTCATGGTATTGGGTAATGATATTCTTAGCAATCAGCTTCTTAATATTCATCGGGTTTTCACCATTCTCTAATTTTAATTTCAAATCAATTTTTTCTTCAGCAGAAAAATCAGAAGCGAGATCAATAAACTCATCAATAAGACTGTCCGGGATCGACATGGTTTTTCCAAACATTTCATTAGGCTCATCAGTCAGGCCAATAATATTGTTCAGCGACTTACTCATTTTTTCTTTACCGTCAAGACCCTTTAGAAGAGGCATACACATTACAACCTGTGCCGGTATCTGGTAGGCTTCCTGAAGCTGTCTTCCCATGGTGCAGTTAAAAAGCTGATCCGTTCCGCCCATTTCAATATCACTTTCAATCTGTATAGAATCGAAGCCCTGGAGGATAGGGTACACAAGCTCATGCATGGCAATTGGAGTATTTTCCGTGAACCTTTTATTGAAATCATTCCGGTGCATCAACTGGGCTACTGTTACCTTTGACATCAACTGAATCACTTCTGAAAAGTTGAGTGCATCCAGCCAGTCAGAATTAAAAACGATTTTGGTTTTTTCCACATCAATGATTTTCGAAAGCTGATTGATATACGTCTGTGCATTATGGCTGACATTTTCAACACTTAGCGGTTTCCTTGCCTTATTTTTTCCGGTCGGATCACCAATTCTGGCTGTAAAACTTCCAACCACGATCACGATCTGATGTCCCAGTTCCTGAAACTGTTTCAGTTTTTTGAGCACAACAGCATGGCCCAGATGCAGGTCCGGAGCGGTAGGATCAAATCCCAGCTTGATAATTAATTTCCTGTTTTCCTGTTCAGCCTGTTTCAGTTTCTCTTCCAGACCGTTTTCCGGAAGAATAATGGCTGTGTTTTCTTTTAGTGTGCTGATCATTTTCTTGATTTTAAATGAAAAAAAGCCCGGACAATACTGTCCGGGCTCTATTATATAAATTAAATTATTGCTTGTTAAATTACAGATATAGAAAGTCTTCCCGAACGGTTCGTCGGGGCGTAATATTCACTGAAAAAAGGGAGACGCAATATGCTGTTTAAATGTTTCATCGATAATACAAATGTAAAAGCTTTTTATTAGTATTCCAATATTTAAACCATTAAGATCTGCTGTAAAGTTCCATATCAGTTAAGATTTAAAAAACTTACTGTTCTTAACAGTTTATCAATCTTAATGGTCTAAAATAAAGGTTTCAAAACAATTTTACTTATCGGTCGTGGAGCTAATTCCATGCCATAAATCTCTCATAAGCAAAATAAAGAATCATTATAAATAATGCGTATTTTATGATTTATTATTTCATGAGTTCTTTTGTCTTGAAACAAAATGCACCAAAAATTCAAGGCTGTAATCTTTCGCTAAAAATTAAAATTTGATCCTAAAATCCCCAAAACTCGTCCGGATTTGCTGTAACCGTTTCAGTTGGATATGCTACCCGCACTCAGACAGTGGGAATTTTTTAACGGATCAAATTTTAATTTTTTTAAAGCTCTAGCTAAGCTCTAGCTTCCGAGGCCGGTGAGCGAGAAAGGTAATCCGTAGAAATTTTAAAGGTTAAAAACCGGCTGCGAATATGTGTTCATGATCTGTTCTTTCCAAATATCCACTTCCTCAGGAGATGCTTTATCGGCTTTATCAAAAAAGAAGTGTTGAATAATTTCAAAACCGCTGTACAGGAAAATTCCATTATCCGAAGTGAGGGTAAGCGCTTTGTCCATCCCCATACGTTCATATTCTTCGTGAGATTTTCCGTGGGTATTGATAATGACTGCTTTTTTCCCTTTCAACAGGCCCTTTTGTATGCCCTGATCATATCGGTAGGCGAAACCGTAACTGAAAACACGATCAATATAGCCTTTCATAATAGCCGGCATTCCGGTCCACCAGATCGGATAGATAAAGGTAATCTGTTCTGCCCATGAAATATAATCCTGCTCTGTTTTTACATCATCCGAAACTTTTCCTGCCATCTGGCCCTGCATATCTTCCAGTGAAAAGACTGGATTAAATCCTATTGTGTTCAGATCTCTTATTTCGATCTCGTGATTGCCTCTCTCCAGATTTTCAATAACAGTTTGAAGCAGATGGTTGTTCAGGCTTTTTTCATTGGGATGGGCATAAATGATTAAATGTCTCATTGTTTTTAGTATTTAAATTATGAGACAAATGTAGAGCAACAAAAACAGCAAAAATTGTAAGAAAACGAAATAGAATTATTCTGAACCGGAGCGGCAGATGTCTTTCTGAAATTTTAAATATTGGGATGGAGAAATATTTATAAAATGTTTAAAATCGTGGATAAGCTGACTCTGATCGAAATAGCCGCATTCATCAATGATACTGAACCATTCAATTTTTTTGTCGTTTCCCAGTTCTTTTTCAATGGTCGTGATAGCTTTCAGAAAACGAGTGTAGCGTGCTAATTCTTTGGAAGAATATCCTAACTGCTTTTTCTGTTTAAGCTGAATATTTCTTTCGCTTTGGCGGGTCTGTTCTGCAATGGTTTTAATGGGATTCAGGCCGTTGTTTTCGAAATGGCTTAATAGCATGATTATTTTATCCTGATCCTGCAGGTAAGGTCTGCAAAAGCTCAGTATATAATTAACTTTTTCTTCCGGAGAAGGTAAAACCGAGATCTGATGCCAGAGTTCCGTAAAACAATTGTCCTGCAAAAGCTTACCAGGATGTATTCCCTGGCTAGAAATCACAGCTTGTCCAAAAAACCGGTAAAATGCATCATCCTTAAAATTGGCAACAAGAATTGAAGTTCCTGCCGGCAATGTATATTCAATGGGTTGGCGTACTGGCCCTAAAACAATACACTGATTAACTTCAACAGTGGTTTGCTCCCGGGTTGTCATAAAAGCATTTTCTCCAAAGCAGAACAGCATAATCGTTTGGTAGGAGGGGAGCAGAGTTTTTGTAACAGGATGTGAAGAATTGTTTTTCGCGTAATAAAAATGCGTGAATACGTTTTCGAATTCTTTTGGAACTGATATTTTTAACTGATGATATTCCGGGTTTAAATTCTGCATTGTACAGTTTTTAATTCAGTTCTTTTTTCATTTTATAGTTGGTAAGACCAATTCCTTTTATGTCAACAGTCTGTTCGCTGATCACTTTGAAACCCATTTTCTCAAAGAAAGATCTTGCTGTTTTACTTACATCAGAAGAGAGTAATTTTTCCTTCCGAAGTGTGGCTTCCTGTTCTATAAAAGTATACATTTTCCGAGCAACTCCCTGTTGCTGAAAATCTTTGTGAACAAAAAGAAGATCGATATAATTTCCTTGATCGAGGGTGCAAAACCCAGCCATTTGACCATTAACTTTAGCTACAATAACAAATTGATGGTCTATAACCTGGAGCCACCTTTCCTCATTTTCCGCACCGGATTTCCATGCATTAATCTGATCGCTATTGTAATCGTGTTTACAGATAGCAGTAATGGTATCCGTAAAAATCTTAAGCATCTCCGTCAGGTCGTTGATATTTCCTTTTCTGATGATCATGATCTAACTGATATATTTTTCTTCATAAAGCTTCTGCTGTTCCTCAGCAAGCAACGGATAAAACAGGTTCATCTGTATCAATGCATAATGTTTTACTGCTTCATCTTTGTTGAGCTTAAAAGCAAGGCTGTTATGAATGATCCAGTTATCTGCTATAATAAATATTTGGGTGGTGAGGCTTTTCAGAATAAAGTCAGGAATATCATCTCTAAAAATATTATTCTTCTGAAAACCCTTGAAAATCATCTGAAATTCGTTCTTTCTGGTAATGTTAATGGATTCATACTGGGACTGTATGGCTGGAATATGATTTAAAATATCAAAGAAATTCATGAAAATAAACCGGAAAGAATAAAAGATTTCATACATTGAAAAAGTAAAATGATACAGATCCTCCAGTGTTTTATTTTCTATAGTCTGTAAATCATTGAATAAAATGTCCATTTTAATGACCAGTTCGGAAAAAAGGATTTTGATAATATCCTCTGAATGTTTAAAATGGTAATGCAGATTTCCCGCACTGATGTTCAGACCTGCTGCAATATGCCTTGTTGTGATATTATTATAGCCTTTTTCATTGAACAGCTCCATCGCTTTTGACAATATTTTATCCTTGGTTTTCATGGTCCAAATATAAGAGAGTTTAAATCATATTTCAAAATTAGAACAAACGATCTAATTTATATTTGACAGTTGTAAAATCTGTAGTCTGGAAGGAAATCAAATTTTTATGCATTTAGGCTCAATGCATGTACTCTAAATAACAAAAACGGCGCTATAAAGTGTGAAGCTGAATAATTGATCCTTTATAAAATTTAGTCAGATCATACAGTTCCCCAAAGTAGTTCTGCAAAGCAAGATCATTATTCTCATCAGAACCTTTAGTCCGGAAATGATCTTCCGCAAGGGCGTATAAAGACGGATAATCTGTTTTCAAATAATGAGAAAGAGTGATAGAGTTTCCTTTTTCTTTTAAGGAGATGTCTGCGAAAAACAATCCGTAAAGAAGGAACTGATTGAAATGTTGAGCGTCTACCATAAAATCCAGTTTCTGTTTAGAGTAATTTTCGTATGCTGAAAGCATCTCCTGGAAAGTTTTTACATTCTGTTCTTTCGGAATTTCATAAAAAAGATCAAGTCCATGGATGAAAAGCTGGGTTTTGGCCTCTTCACGGTCAGCCGGATAAATGCTGCTGAACCACGTAAAAATGCTTGAAAGCTCCTCTTTCGAGAGATTTTCTACCGAGTCTTTTACTTTATTTTTGATAATTTCAAGACTTACTTTGGGATCAGCCTGAAGAAATTTCATGATATTTTCTTCTTCACGGCAAAGTTTATTGTACAAATTGATTTTAGCAATATTCGGATTCGTTTTGATGAAATAAAGTTCTTCTGCCATTGCTTTGTACCACATGATCTTTTTGTAAAGTGGTAACTAAAGATACAAAATATGTAGCGATTAAAATTAAAAATATTATGCAGAAAATTATTAATCACTTTGTATAGTTTCGTGAAGCGCAATTCTGTTTCCCTCAGAATCTTCAAATTCAGCAACAGCCAATCCATATTTTTCATTGATTTTTTTAAGACAGAGTATTTTGCCACCATTCTGAAGTACTCTGATCAGGTGCCGATCGATATTCTGCGTTTAAAATAAATAATAATTTCATCTTTTGTCGGTTTGTACACATCACCTTTCGCCAGAGCTCCGTAATACCACTGCTCTTTTCTTCGGATGGAAACAGGGACATTGTAACCGTCAATATTGTCTTTTTCAAGGCTGAAATTAAAAGTGCAGTATAAAACTATTCAGCACACTACATGTCGGTAACTGGAATTTCAAAGTAGACAACAGGATTGGACGGATGCATAATCTCTTTTTTGGAATGACTCAAGATACGGATATCAGTAGTAAGGATGAATTGAGAAGTAGGGTTTTCAACATACTTTTAGTTTGTTTTTTGACTCCCTAAAAATAAACTATTCTTATCTTTTCTTAAAATAGATAGATTTATCTATTTTTTATCTACATTTGTAAAAATTTTCAGGATGAAAAAAGAAAAAGTACAGGAAAGAATCATTAGAGTAGCCTCGGATCTGTTTTACAGACAGGGATTCAACTCAACAGGTATCAACCAGATTATTGCTGAGGCAGATATAGCCATAGGATCCCTGTACAATCATTTCTCATCCAAAAATGATCTTCTCCAGGCTTATCTGATCAAGGAAGAGACTGAGTGGTTCCAAGGGTTTGAAGAGCATTCGGCAAAAATTTCCGATCCGGGAGAAAAGATATTTTCCTTGATTGCTTACCGCAAAAAGCTTCAGGAGTCTTCTACATTTGCAGGCTGTCATTTCATTAAAATTATTGCTGAAGTGGGAGAGAGCAATCCAGCAGTTTCTGATTTTGTACAAAACCACAAGGAAAAACAGAAAGGGATGATAAGAAATTTAGTTTATGAATATGCAGAAGGCAAAAAGAGTATCGACACTGAAATGATTACAGAACATATTTTCCTTTTAATAGAAGGCGCTGTGGTAACTTCTACAATCAATAAAAGCGCAGATTCTTTTGATCAGATCCAAAAAATGGTTAAGGCTCAGTTGTCTTAATTTTTTTTAATATTTAAAAATAGATATATCTATATAAAAATGAATTCTACATATTTGAAAATGATGGTAATACTATCCGGTCAGTTGCTTACTATCATGGATATTTTCATTATCAATGTATCCATTCCGTCTATCCAGCGTGACCTTCATGCTTCCAATGGCGAAATGCAGATGATGATTGCATCTTATCTTATCGGTTTTGCTTCATTTCTGATCACAGGAGGAAGGCTTGGGGATTTATATGGAAGGAAAAAGATCTTTATGATGGGTTTGCTATTTTTTATGCTGAGCTCTGTTGTGTGTGGAATTTCGTCTGGTGCGGTGCTTCTTGTCATCTCCCGTTTCATTCAAGGGGTCAGTGCAGCGTTGATGTCTCCGCAGGTGCTGTCAATGATACAGATCCTGTTTGCCGGACATGAAGAAAGAACGAAGGCGATGGGCTGGTATGGAATCACGATCGGCGCGGGAACAGTTCTGGGGCAGTTTCTTGGAGGCTATTTCTCATCAATAACCCTGATGCAGGAATCCTGGAGACTTATTTTTCTTATCAATATTCCGGTATGTATCGTGGCGATATTTTTCAGTCAGAAATTATTAAATGAATCTAAAACCTCAGCTAAAAAAAATACTTTTGATTTCGCTGGTGTAATCATATTGGCTGCAGGGCTTTTCTGTTTTACGTATGCTCTTACCATGTCTGAACATCAGGGAATTCAATTTAAAAGTATAATTATGATGCTGTTTTCAGTACTCATTTTAATTTATTTTATTAAAAATCAAAAGTTGAGGTTAAAGCACGGAAAGCCTTACCTTATGGATTTTGGTTTATTCAACTATAAAAATTTCAATCTGGGGATACTGGCAGTTTCTTTTTTCTTCATTATGCTGGATTCTTATTTTTACATTCTGTCGCTGTTTTTTCAGGACGGGCTGCAGATAGGATCATTAGCAGCAGGAGAAATCATTGTTTTCCAGGGCTTTGGTTTTATTTTGGCCTCCCTGTTTTCTGCAAAACTGATTTTAAGATATGGTAAAAAATTTTTAATAACTGGATTAGGTTTAATCATGACCGTTCTTATTCTTCAAATCCTTTTATTTGACAGGGAAACACCTTTTGTTGTGCTTTGTCTTTTGCTATTCTTTCATGGAATTGGCGTGGGATCTATTATTCCTTCATTGGCTAATATTGCTTTGTCAGGACTACCGGAAACACTTGCCGGCAATGCCTCGGGAGTTTACAATACTTTTCAGCAGGCTGCTGCGATTGTAGGAATTATTGTGGTGGGAAGTATTTTCTATTATTTTCTTGGAGCGAAGCCTTCAGCACAGCATTATTATGGAGCCTTCTCGGTGGCTTTGGCTGTCAATATTATCTGTCTTTTTATTGTCTTATTTTCGATAATAAAAGTTCCGGACCATATACTTCCCGTAGGAAAACGAAAAATTTTTAAATCCTAATTATTTTAAATGCTGTTCTATTACAGTTTCCAGAGTTTCCTGTCCGCCCAGTTCTTTTGAAAGAATCTTTCCGTTTTGGTCTACCACCATGAAAAGCGGATAGCCTCCGGCGTTGAGCTTCTTGGTGAATTCTTTGGTAGTGTCAAAATAGTTTTTCCAGCTGACATTGTTCTCTTGGAATATTTTAGTGGCCAGATCAATTCTCTGCTGCGTTTTTTCGTCTGCTACGCTGATGAAATTCACTCCTTTATCTTTGTACTTTTCATACAGTTTAACAAGTTCAGGGAGCTCTTGAATACAGGGTTTGCAGCTCGTGGACCAATAGTCGATCATGGTAATTTTATAATTTGAGAATACCTCTTTTGTGATCTTGCCTTCAGAACCGAAATCGATTTCGGGGAAATTTCCCCCTACATTCGTTGAGTTTTCAAGATACATTATTTTTTCAAAATCCTTAAAACATGATGAAGCTTTTATTTTTTTTGAGAATAAGGGAAGATCAGTTAAGTAACTTTTATGGAAGCCATATTTTGAAAAAACATCAATGATTTCCCAGAAGGCAGGATATGATCCCGGATTTTTTCTGATGTATGCTTTAAGGAGTTTTTCTTTAGTTTCAAGGTCTGCAGGATCATTTTTCTCAAAAGGCTTGAGTTTTTCGTCTACCTGTTGAAGATATTTTTTCAGTTTTTTATAATCATTATTGATGGTTGCATCAGGTGGCAGAACCAGCGTTAAATTCTTATCACTGACCTGAACTTTTAAATTCCCGTTTTCAATAAAAAATAGCTCGGACAAATAGAACCCCTTCCTATCTTCTTTAGAACTCATTATCATCATGGGCAAAGGGCAAGGGACAATTCCGCTGATGTTATTCTGAGGCAGGATTTTAATGAGTGCTCCTTTTGAATTTCCTATAGATTTTACATTTTTGTTGTTCTCATTTAAAGTAAGACTGTACAGTGATATGATATTTCTTGAAGTGGGTGGTGGCGCTAAAAACAGGGAGTCTTTTTCAAATAAAGGTGCCGTTAATTCAATATTAAACTGTTCCTGGGAAAATGCTGAAGTACTTACTACAAATAAAAGGATTTGTAAAATTCTTTTCATATCAATGGTTTGGATCATAAAGATATTATTTCGTCATTGGGTATACAAATTTATTTGCTTTTTCAGATCTGCGTATTCGTATACAGTCTGGTTTCCAGAATCTTTTGTAAAAACAATTATTTTTTTACTGACTGTAATGCAATTTTTGCCATATTTCTGGTCATTTCCGTTGGCGAGTGGCAGTCACAGTTACTGAGTCCAATAACATACATATCTTCACTGGGAATGTATACCCCCATACTTTTAAACCCAAAAATACTTCCGCCATGCTCCCTGTCCGGAGTTCCATTGATGTCTTTAAGATGCCATCCGTAACCGTAAGTGAACTCTTCTCCGTTGTTTAATTTATACTTCTGGAAGGCTTTTTTTGTTTCTATTTGATTAAGAAGCACATTTTGGTTCAAAGCCTTTTGCCATTTCAGCATATCATCCACAGTTGACATTAAAGAGCCGGATGAAAAAGGAACACTGAAGTTGATGACTGTTCTGTTGACAAATCCCTGTTCTTTTTGGTGGTATCCATATGCTCTTTTTGGAATAAGCTGACGGTCGGTGGCATAGTAAGAATGAACCATGCCCGCTTTTTCAAAGATATTTTTTTTAATGAAATCTTCATAAGTCTGGCCTGATACCTGTTCAATAATATATCCTAGCACCACATATCCCGAATTATTGTATTCAAATTTTTCTCCGGGCGCAAAATCTACCGGTTCGTTTTTGAAAAAATCTACCATCATGGCGGGCTTCATTTCTTTCTGTGCAATCGTAGACAGAGCTTTCATTTTCGTAAAATCCTTGATTCCTGAAGTATGGGTTAGCAGATGGTGGATCGTGATTTTGTCTCCTGAAGGATATTCCTTGATGTATTTTGAAACAGGATCATTGACGTTTAATTTTCCCTGCTGTTCCAGCATAAGAATAGCTACCGATGTAAATTGCTTAGTCATGGAACCAATCTGGAAAACATTTTCAGGATTCATATTGACATTCAGTTCCAGATTGGCCTTTCCAAAAGCTTTACGGTAAATGGTTTTTCCTTTATGAGAAACCATAAATACACCTCCGGGTCCATTTGGGTCATTGAATTCAGTAGCAATTAAACTGTCTAGTTTCTTTTCATAGGTTTGTGCGCTGATATTGCAAAAAAGCAAAAGAAATGCTAGTACTGAAAATAATTTTTTAGTAATCATAATTATTATTTTGTAATGCAAAGATATAATATATTTTCATTACTATGTTATACTTTATAGTGATTAATAAAAAAATGACCAATGCGTTCATTTTTATTTTCTGTAGAGCGTTACAGCTTTATTTTTATGATTTTAAATATTGTATCAGAATCATGTCCGCGTTTTTTATCATACTTAAGGGGCAGAATTTGTTTTTTTATGGAGTAAGTGCCCAGTCCGATAAGATCAATGTCGGCCTTGGTAAGCTGCTCAAAGCGGTTGTCCGGAAGCAGCGTTAAACATGATCTTTCTGTTTTTGTGCAGTATTTTCCAGTTTCAATAACCCGAGAAAAAAAGGTGTTAAAAAAGAAGATGAGTAAAGATGTACAAATTAGTTTTTTCATAAAAATGAATGGTGTACTGCCGTTTATCTTTGATTTTGTTTGATCGTGCGAATGAGTTTTTCATTGCGTCGGTCTGCTCTTGCACTGTTTAAGGATAAGGCAGCCCAGATGGCAGCAGGAAGCCAGCCAATGACAGTGATTTGCAAAATTAAACAGATGATTCCGGTAAGAATTTTACCCCGGACCATGAAAGACAGAAAAGGAAGTAGGATTGCTAGTAACATGATTTTAAGTTTTGATGATATTTTTTATTGGGTTTTCTGATTTATAAGTATCAATGCAATCCTATTTGTTACTAAATCATAAAATAATGAATCTGAATAAATAAAACTAAAAGCAATGAATTCAGAGAATCTTCTTTTGAATTAATACTTTCTGATTTTCACACTGGAAACCCCATCAATTTTTGTTCTTCCCTACCTTTTTTAATAACCTTGTTTCAGGGTTCCGCCTGTAAATGGCACTTGTTCCAAGATTAAACTAAATAGAAGGATAATGAAAAGATCAGACAGTAATTTTTGTCATTTTATAAGCCATATAGCAAATACAAATGTACTACTTCAATCCGGTTTGTTCTGTAGTCCTTTGTGAGATTTCCTTCTCAATATTGATTAACCTTTTTGACCAGTTATCTAATACCCTGTTTCTTTCCTCTTCAGAAAGCCGCTCTATAGAATAAACCACTTCCGGCTGTACCACTGAAAAGCCAAGAAACTCGAGAATTCCGCGATGTATTGGAAACAAGATTGAATTTATATTCCCATATCTGTCATCTACATAATTTTTTTCTGGACCGCCGGTCGTCACAGAGAGCATTGCTTTTTTCCCTGCCGAAAATCCATTGTCAAAAATTTTTCCGCTATCATAGAATTTCCCCATTGTAAAAACCTTGTCGATCCAGCCTTTTAAGATGGCAGGGACCGAAAACCAATACAAAGGAAACTGCCAGATCATCATTTCACACCATTCGATTTTTTCCTGTTCAGATATAATATCCGGCATGAATGTAGACTGCTGTAAGGCAAATACCTCTTCGTCCTGCTGTTTGAAATAATCTGTATTTTTTAACCGGGTGAAATTTCCTTTTCCGCTTACAGGCTGATAGTTCTCCTGGTATAAGTTAGTCGTTTTGACTTCGTGGCCTTCATTTTCTAAAGTGCTGATTGCAGTGTTGAACATAGCTGCATTGAAACTTTTCTCTTCAGGATGAGCAAGAATAATAAGTATTTTCATTTTTTCTAAATTTGTACTATAATTAATTGAGTTACAAAATTATTTTTAGTACACTGAATATGCAATAACTATCTAAACAGATAGGCTAAATAACATTAAAATGAAAACAGAATGCATTGGGGATCACGTGAAATTGAAAGGGAAAATATATCCTTGTACAGTAAGCCTTACCATGGATTTGGTAGGTGGAAAGTGGAAAGCAGTTATACTTTACCATTTGAAAGACGAATCTAAAAGATATAGCGAACTTCGTAAAGAGCTGGCAACAGTTACCGAAATGACGTTGAGCTTACAGTTAAAGCAATTAGAAAAAGACGGTTTAGTATCAAGAAAAGTTTTTGGTAAAAAACCGCCTATTAAAGTAATGTACAGTTTAACAGATCTTGGAAAAACTTTTATCCCTGTTTTAGAGGCAATTACAGAATGGGGCAACCAGGTTGTTGTGAAAAATGGTGAATTTATAAATGTCCAGGAGAAAGAGCCTGATTAACTTTTACTTTTAATCTATTGATTTTAAGTCATTTTTCACCCGCTTTTGGTTCACTATCTTATCAAATGCTGCTGGAAATATACGAAATGATGCTCAATAGACCTGCTCCAGTACTCCGTATTATGGTCACCCGGCTGGCTGATAAAAGTTACCGGGATTTTCAGACTTTCGGTTTGGTGTTTCAAACTGATGGAATTTGAATATAAAATGTCTTCTGTTCCGCAGTCAAAAATAAAGGCTCTTTTAAAATCCGGATGCTGTTTCAAAAGAGTAGATATACTGAATTGATTCCAATTTGTGTTTTTCGGATTACCCAACTTTTTTGTCAGGTCCTCTGGCATTCTGTTGTTCTGCCAGAATTGCTGGCTTACCTTCTGAAAATTCAGATAATCAATTTCCAGGGCTCCGCTTGTGGAACCCGCTGTATTAAAGTAATCAGGATGTAAAATAAAATACCGCAAGGCACCGTAACCACCCATGCTTAAACCGCTGATGAAGATATTCTTATCATCAATATTAAATGAATGATGTACTTTCGGAACTAATTCTTTGAAGAAAAAATCTTCATACTGCGAACCTTTGTTGATCGGGCTATTGATGTAATAAGAGGTAAAACCGTCGGGAGTAACAATAATAAAACCGTATTGATCGGCCATTTTCTGTAAATCTGTAGTTTGCGACCATTGTTTGTAATTTTCGCTGTAACCGTGTAAAAGATACACCAAAGGAAATTTTTCTGTTTTATTATATGCCTTTGGCTTAAAAACCAGAATGGTGTCTGGTTGTGCTAAATATTCAGATTTTATAATCCATTTTTCCTGTGCTTTTAATGAAATTGCAGTCAATAATCCAATGATCGTAAAAATTACTTTGCTCATATTTTGTATTTTTATTGCAAAATTCGGCAAGCAATTTGTCGTATACAATAACGAACAAAATTGTGAGCTGTTAAAATGATGAGTTATGCGTAAAGAAAATTCCACCAATGCAATAAATGAGCAGTTCTTATTTCAAGTCTGTGAATTAAATTCAGCGATAGCAATGATTGGCGGCCGTTGGAAGTCGCAAATTGTTTATTCCATTTCACAGGGAAACAACCGCTTTCATTTGCTGAAAAAGGAGCTGCCGAATATTTCTGAGCAGGTCTTGAGCAGGCAACTCAAAGAATTGGAAACACACGCAGTAATTGTCAAGAAAGAAATTCCCGAAACTGTTCCTATTGGGGTTAAGTATGTTTTGACCAATAAAGGTCAGGACTTAGTTCCTATTCTGGAAAGCCTTTGCGATTGGGGAAAGACGTATGCTGAGGGTAAAGAAATTTCAGTTTGTTCTTTGTTGTAGTTTTTGTGATGGTGTTACTTTGCCTCAAATCCATCCCGTATGGCTGCTTCAAGCACGTTAATGTTGATATCTTTTAAAGCCTTGAACTTAATGCAATACCCGGTCACGCTTGCCTTGCCGATTGTTTTTCCATACGTTTCAGCTAAGTAAGCCTTATCCTTGATGCTAAGGATATAAACAGAAATTCCGGTTGTGTTTGCACTGAGCCCGATTTGATAAAACTCTTTGATTTTTCCATCAGCATAGTGTATGGTGTAAAGTCCATATCCAATATTAGGATTGGCAACAGTTTTACCTTCATCGTTTTTACCATCCAAGAACCATAGTTTACATTCTGACATGATTTCCTGAATGATGCGGTGCAGCTCTTGCATGTCACTTCGTTTTGGCTCAGGCTGACTGGTGATATATTCTTTGATGTATTCCTGTATGTTCATATAAAATCACTATGTAAAATGCTTCGGCACTACAGCCTTCATTGGGAAATATTCATATGTATTTATTTCTCCTGCCGGGTCATTGACAATGAAATCTTTTAACTCTTGTTCATTTTCTACCGCTATAACTCCCAATCCGTAAATTTCTTTTGGATCCATAACAGGTCCGAAGGCATATACTTTTCCTTGCTGCATTTTTTCTGTCCAGTAAGCAACATGTTCCATCATAATTGCCCTTTCATGGTCTGTCATGGTCGTAGCAAAGTCAGGTCTTGAGGGGTTTAAATAAACTGCATAAAATTGTTTTTCCATATTGTTTTTTTATTATCATCCATTATATTCTAACGGGCCCTGTTTTTTTATTTTTAAGGCTATATATTCAGGCTAATTTATACATTTTTATAGAGATGCAAATTAAAATTCAGATTGAAACACTTGTTTTTACTCTATGGTTCAGGTTTAAACAAAAAAAGAACAGCTATTCACTGTTCTTTTTATAAATTAATTAATATATTGATTATCCAAACGCCCTTTTCAACAAACTCTCCACTTTTGGCTCACTTCCTCTGAAACTCTTATACAACTCCATCGGATCCTTTGTTCCGCCGGAAGAAAGAAGAACTTTATATTTTGCAGCAGTTTCAGGATTGAAAATTCCGGTCTCTTTAAAATATTGGAATGCATCTGCATCCAGAACTTCTGCCCATTTGTAAGAATAATAGCCGGCAGAATATCCACCCTGGAAAATATGAGAGAAACTTGGACTCATAGCGGTTTCAGGATTAACAGGATAAAGTGTTGTTGCCTTTGTATATTTATCCTCAAAAGCCTTCACGCTTTCACCTTCTAATTCTTCAACTTTTGTATGATAGTTCATATCCAGAAGTCCAAAACCAAGCTGCCTCATGGTTTGGTAACCTTCCATGAAATTTTTAGACTGTTCAATCTTTTCGATCTTTTCATCCGGAAGAACTTCGCCTGTTTTATAATGTTTGGCAAATGTTTTTAAAAACTCAGGCTCGTAGCAGAAATTTTCCAGAAACTGAGATGGAAGTTCTACAAAATCCCATTTCACAGAAGTTCCGGAAAGACCTGGATATTGTGTATCTGCCATCATCCCATGAAGCGCATGCCCGAATTCGTGAAATAAGGTTGTCACTTCCTGGAATGTCAGTAGACTTGGGGTATCTTTTGTTGGCTTGCTGAAATTGCAGACAATAGAAATATGCGGCCGGGAGTTTTCGCCGTCTTTTTTATACTGATTTTTATAGCTGGTCATCCATGCTCCGGCTCTTTTGCCTTTTCTTGGAAAATAGTCTACATAAAGCAATGCTTTGAACTTCTTTTCAGGCTGCTCTTTTCCATCTTCCACCTTCACACTTCCAGCCTCAAAAACCTCATATACTTTCACATCCTCATGGTATTTCGGAATATCATTTCTTTCCTCAAAACTAAGTCCGAAAAGTTTTCCTGCCAGGCCGAAAACAGCTTCCTGTACCTGGTTCAAAGGGAAATACGGCTTCAGTTCTTCATCATTAAAATCATATTTCTGTTTTCTCAGCTTTTCTGCGTAGAAAGTATGATCATATCCCTGCAATTCATCTATTCCGTCTGCTTTGGCAAGGGATTTCAGCTCTTCAATCTCTTTATCTGCATAAGGCTTTGCTTTCGTTAAAAGTTCATTTAAAAAATCAAAAACTTTTGCCGGAGATTTTGCCATTCTTTCTTCGAGAACATAATCTGCATAATTCTGATAGCCTAATAATTCAGCTTTCTGCTGCTTTAACTGCAGAAGCTCCTTGATGAGCTCCTGATTGTCAAATTCTCCACCGTCAAAAGATTTTTTACCATTGACCAGAGCAATTTCCCTTCTCAGCTCACGGTTTTCAGCATAGGTCATGAATGGAATATAGCTTGGATACTGTAATGTAACCACCCAGCCTTCCAGTTCCCTTTCTTTTGCTTCATCAGCATATTGCTCAAGGATGGCTTCCGGAATTCCTGCGAGCTCTTCTTTATTGGTAATATGTTTAAAATAAGAATTGGTAGATGCTAAAACATTCTGCCCGAACTGAAGTGACTTCAAAGACAGATCCATATTGATCTTCTGCAGCTTTTCTTTATCCTCCTCATTCAGCAGAGCGCCACTTCTTACAAAACCTTTATAAGTTTCGTTCAACAGCATTTTTTGTTCTTCATTCAGATGGTATTTTTCTTTTTCGTCGTATACTTTTTTAATCTTACTGAAAAGAGCTTCATTTTGAGAGATCTTTGAAGAATATTCGGTTAAAAGCGGAGAAACTTCCTGGGCGATCTTTTGAATTTCGTCACTTGTTTCTGCAGAATTTAAATTGAAAAAAATATTTGAGACCACATCCAGCTGCTCACCTGAATAAGCCAATGCTTCAATGACATTCTCAAAAGTAGGTGCCTCGGGATTGCTGACAATAGCATTGATTTCGTCTTCAGATTTTTTGATCAGTTCCGTAAAAGCAGGAAGAAAATCTTCATTTTTAATGCCGTTAAAAGGCGCTGCATGATATGGTGTATTGAATTTCTCTGTTAAAATATTCATTTTTCGATTTTTATATGAAAGGTAAATTTAATGATTCATTGGGAATCAGAGCTGAAATCCACAAAAATAATGCCCAGATATCGAGATGTGACAAAAAAACTTTATCTTTAATAATCTTGTCATATGAAAAGAGCCGGCGAGGGTGGAATGACTAATTTTGAAAACAGGGAATTATAAACTTTGGACAGCTATTAAACTGCCAGAGTTAAAAAATTAAAACAAAATAACTCAAAATAATCAAAAACTATGAAAACACTCTTAAAAATCCTTGGCGTAATCATCCTTTTAGCCGTAGTATATGCAATTATTGCACTGCTGGTTTTCGATAAAAATTATCACTTTGAGAAATCAGTCGTGATCAATGCACCGAAAGAAAAAGTGTGGCAGCATGTTGGCTCATTAAAAGAATACAATGTCTGGGATCCTTTTTCCAAAGCGGACAAGGATATCGTAATTACCTATTCCGGAGCCGGCGACAAAGTGGGAGATTCCTACCACTGGAAAGGGAATGATCAGGTAGGAGAGGGCGAGCAGTCCATCACTGAAATTGTACCCAATGAAAAATTAATTACAAAACTTCATTTTATCAAACCTTTTGAAAGCGATGCTAAAACTGCTTTTGTGTTAACTCCTGACGGAAACGGAACCAAAGTAACCTGGGCAATTGATTATGAACTGACTACCATGATGAAGATCATGAAACCTATGATGGATATGAATATGAAAAAGATGTTTGACCAGGGGTTGGGAAATCTTAAAAAGATTGCTGAAAAATAAAGATAAAAGCCTTGTAGAAATGCAAGGCTTTTTTTAGACCACACATTTTATTATCCGGGCTCAGGTTATTTTAAAAAATTATTATCTTTATGTAAAGATTAGATTCATGGAGAAGATCGTATTTGAAAAAAGTGATATAAGAAATTATGTGAAAACAGTTATTTCTGAAAAAATAGAAAAACTTAAAAATTTTATCGAGTTTACCCTGGAAGCAAGCCGTGATATTAAAAAGACCCCAAAATATGACAGTATGAGGGAGGAAATGCAGGAAGAAATTTATCAGATGCAACGTCAGCTGGGCGCCTTGAATGATCTTAAAAGAAATATGTCAAAAGTTCTGAACACTTCTACAGAAAAGATACAGCTGGGTTCCCTGGTAATTACTAACAAAGCCCGTTTCTATATTTCGGTTTCATTGGGAGAATTCTTTTATGAAGGTGACCGTTTTTACGCTATTTCCCCGGAAAGCCCTATGGCTAAAAAAATGATGGGAATGAAATCCGGTGATGCTTTTACATTGAATAATATCCACCAGAAGATTGTAGAGGTGATTTGATAGAGAATACAAGAGCCAAGAATCAAGATGCCAGATAATTTGTAAACTCAGATACCCTCAAACTCTCAAATCCTTTCATTTCTATTCACGAATTATAAAATGAACAGAAAACAAAATTTACTGTTGAAAAATCAGGCATAAATCAATAGAATGCATTCAATTACATATTGTAAATTTGCAGTATGAATCATGCAGAAATTTTAAAACAAATCATAGAGCAGAGGAGAAGCATCTTTCCAAAAGATTATTCTGAAACGGAAATATCCCAGGAAATCCTGGATGAAATTCTACACTCCGCAACCTTAGCCCCAAATCATAAGCGTACAAAGCCCTGGCGTTTTAAGATTTTTAAAGGAGAGGAAAAAGCAAAATTGGCTTCAGAAATGCAGGCTATTTACAAAGCAACACAACCCGAACAGACTTTTTTGGAGAAGAAATATCAGGACATTGGCTTTAAAATCAATAAAGCAGATGCTGTTGTTTCCATTGTGGTCAATTTCAGTGGTATGGTTCCGGAATGGGAAGAGATTGCTGCTGTTTCCATGGCCGTTCAGAATATGTACCTTACCTGTACAGCCAATAATATAGGCTGTTACTGGAGTTCTCCCGCTATTGTAAACCACCTTAAAGAATCTTTAACCATTGAGGAAAACCAGAAATGCCTGGGACTTTTTTATATGGGAAAAGTAGATTAAAGTAACTATATAAAAGTTGGATAATTTACCAATGAATTCCTGGTTTAAGAGAACCAAAAAACACTGTTATATTGCTAGATTGATAAATTGTTACATTTAATAATTGTTGGATAAAATTTTTTATATATCTTTGCACTCTTAAATATTTAACTGGGACGAGTTCCCATAAAATTCACAACATTATGTCAGTAAAAATCAGATTACAAAGACACGGTAAAAAAGGTAAGCCTTTCTTCCACATCGTGGTTGCAGATTCTAGAGCTAGAAGAGATGGTAGATTCATCGAGAAGCTAGGAACTTACAACCCAATTACTAACCCTGCAACTATCGATTTGAACGTTGATTCTGCTGTAAAGTGGTTAAACAACGGTGCTCAGCCAACTGATACTGCAAGAGCGATCCTTTCTTATAAAGGTGCCCTTTACAAAAAACACTTACAAGGTGGTGTTGCTAAAGGAGCTTTTGACGAAGCTGAAGCTGAAAAAAGATTCAATGCTTGGGTAGAATCTAAAGAACAAAAAGTACAAGGTAAAGTAGAAGGTTTATCTAAAGCTCAGGCTGACGCTAAGAAAGCTGCTTTAGAAGCTGAAGCTAAAGTAAACGAAGCCAGAGTTGCTGCTGCTGCACAAGCTGAGGCTGATGCTAAAGCTGCTGAAGAAGCTGCTAACGCACCTGCTGAAGAAGTTGCTGAAGCTACAGAAGGAGAAGCTCCTGCTGCTGAAACTGAAGAAAACACTGAAGCTTAAGAATAACCCTGTATGCGTAAAGAAGATTGCTATTTATTAGGAAAAATCACACGCAGACATGGCCTTGCGGGAAATGTTATCCTTAAACTGGATACCGACCAGCCCGAGCTTTACAATAAATTGGAATCAATATTCGTTGAAATCAACGGATTATTGGTTCCATTTTTTATTGCCAAATCGGTATGGAGTAAAAATGATGCTCTGAATCTTGCCTTTAAAAACTCTTCCGAAGCATTAGTAGACCAATCTTTAGGGAAAAACGTTTACTTACCGCTTGCTACCCTGCCAAAACTTTCAGGAAAGCAGTTTTATTATCATGAGATCATCGGATTCGATATCCTTGATGAAAACGATAAAGAATGCGGTGTGATAAGGTCTGTAAATGACCAGACTGCCCAAAACTATTTCGTGACCAATCTGGACGGAAAAGAAGTGGTAATTCCGATCATCAAAGACTGGATCCTTGAGGTGAACCGGGAAGAAAGATTCATCAAAATGCAGCTTCCGGAAGGACTTATCGATGTCTTTTTAGTTTCTTCTAAAAAAGACGAATAATCAGCTTCTCAGATAATAGATCTGAAATTTATCCTCTTTCAATTTACTTCCTGAAAAATATTTCCGCTTTGATTTGTATAGGATCAGACGCGAATCTTTCTCCAATTTCATACATCCTATAAATACTATAATTAATCAGGTCATACTTCCGGGAAAACTATGGGAGACTATTACTCATTGTTTATTAATGGCCGGAAGCAAATACTCCTGAACAATTTTTTCTACCTGTATATGGGCATAAGGTCTGTTATAAGCTTTTGCCGTAACTATGATCACAACAGGAATTTCGGTAAATATAATAATTTTGTTTCCTCCGTTTCCACTGGATTGGTAGGCCTCAAAATTTTGGTTTCCTACTTTATAAACTTTCCTCCAGAATAAATAGCCATACCCTTCAAAATCATGATCATTCGGGAAATAATTAGTGAAAGATTTCTTGATCCATTTTTTGTCAATGATATTTTTGCCGTTCCATATTCCGTTATTTTTATAAAGCTGCCCGAATTTTGCAAAATCCAATGCTCTCATACGAAGTCCACCAGCCAGAGAAGGCTTCTGCTGTGGGGTAAACTGCCATTTGTAATTCGTGATTCCAAGAGGTTGAAATAACTTTTTCTCAGCATAATTTTCAAGGCCTTTAGGAACTTTTTTATCTAAAATATCTCCGGTCAGTACCACACCTGAAGTGAAATAATTCCAGATTTTTCCGGGCTTGTTTTGTGTTGTAGGCAGATCCAGCGCAAACTTCACCCAATTCTCTGTAGGATACATATTTTCCTCATTGCCGGGAGAGCTTTCGTCTGCATCATTTCCGTCAAATCCGGAACTCATCGTCAGCAGGCTTTTGATAGTAATGCTATCTTTTCGAGGCGAATAATTTTTGAATTGCTTCAGATCATAAAATTCTTTCAGCATTTGATTTTCACTTTTAAAATATCCGTCATTAATGGCAATACCCATCAGAGCTGATGCAAAAGACTTTCCTACAGAACGCGTGTCCTGCAAAGAATCTCTTCCGGACTGGCTGAAATATTCTTCCAAAAGAAGCTTGTCATTTTTGATGACCACAATACTGGTGATATCTCTGAACCTGTTTTCTGCAATTTTTGTATTTAAAAGCCTGATTTTTTCCTGATCCAATTTTTCATCAGACACTTTCCAGCCGCTGTTAGGTTGTATCTTTTGAATGGCAATTTGCTGCTCCGAGCTATTTTTGTGAGGAATTGTTATGTGAATTTCACCTACAGCAATAGTATTTCCAACTTTTAAGGATGAAGTTTTTAAATAAGGTTTGACTTCAATTTTCAAAACATGATTTCCTTCCTCCAGTGCATCAATTCCGCCATTACCCAGATAAAATCTCATCCACATATATTTTCCCCACGAATCTTCATTTTTTGAACTTAATAGAGGAATTCTAAGGGTAGTTTTCTTCTTTTTATCTTCTGAAATTCCTGCTCCGGTATTCAGATTTTCAGTGTAGATCAGCTTTTCGTCAACATAGAAACTGAATTGATAATTTCCTTTTTTCAGTAATTCATCTGGTGATAAAGAGGAATCGAGCTGATGTAAATAATTAACCAAAGAATTGTCCATAAAAATACGGATGTCAAGGTCTTTATCTTCCTGAAATACTATTGTTTTGAGAAAATCAGATTCTTTTATTTTGTCTGGAGAGACGGTCTTATCCAGGAAAACAATTTTGTTGATGTATTTTTTATGCAGAGGATGTATGATGGTGTCGGGGGCTATACTATTTTTGGACTGCCCTGAAGAGAGTCCGAAACTAAGAAGCAAAACAAACAGTAGAATAGATTTCATTTTGATATTTTATCTAAGCAAAAATATAAAGTCGTCCTTAGAAAAAATAGAACGAAATTAACATTGTTATTTCTTGAGAAGGTTTTTATACTGTAACGGGGTAATTCCTGTATTTTCTTTGAATGATCTGATGAAATGACTTTGATCTGCAAAACCGCATTCCAGAGCTACTTCAGCTAAAGACGGATAGGTGTTGAGAAGTGTTATGGATTTATTGATCTTCAGTTTTCTTATATATTCTCCTAAATTGCAATGAAAATGTTTCTGGAAATCCCGGCTCAAATGAACCGGATGTATATCTATAGTTTTAGAAAGATCTGTCAGGTTCAGTTTTTCCGTAAAGCTTTCATGGAGTATTTCATCAATTTTGTTTACCCAGCTTGGTTTTTTATCAGAGTTCTGAGTCTTATCGGATAGTTCGCTGAAAATGTTGAATAAAAGCTCATGAACAGAAAGTTCAAAAGACGGATCATTCAATTTCGTTTCTCTGAAAATCCTGTACATTAACAGTTTTAAAGCCGGATTTTTCAAATTAAAGCTTCCTTCAATAGAATTTTTTGAAATCTGAAATTGTTCAAACCAGTTTTCAGTAATTTCAAGATGAAATCCTCTTGTAAAGATATCTGGTTTGATGTTGTAATGGGCATCTTCCCAATGATGATAAAGCAGCGTTCCGGCGGGACAGTCATAAGTTTCTTTTTTGTTTCCTTCTGTCATATTTCCCTGCAGCATAAAAGTGAAATAAGCATTTTCATGATAGTGCCAGTCGACGTAAGGATGCGTGTATTCCGTATCCGTAATAGTCAGTCCATCGAAACGCAGGGTTTCATTGGTCTTTCCGAAAAATTCACCATTATGGAGGCTTTTCATATTATAGTTTTTGTTTTAAATTTTCAACCTGCTCATACATTTTATTGAAAAATATTTTTCTGTCGCGGTTTCCGGAAGTGTTCAGAGACTTTGAATTTTTAATCTGATGCTCAAAATAATTTATCGCTTCACCACAGGTTTTCTCATCATTTATCAAAATATACCCAAACATATTCACAGGTATAGCAAAAAGGGATTGGTGCGGATGGTGAAAAAAAATGTCATTGGAAAGATGCATCAGTTCGTTTTCATACAGGTGAAACTTTGGATTGTTTTCGGTCTTCTTTTCAATGTATTCTATAAGTTCTTTGAGCTCTTGCAGAATAATTTCACCTTCATTTTTTTGTAAAAGTCCGGTTTCGTAATAAAATAAAATCTGTTGCAAAATACTGGAAATGGTCCTGTCATTCCACAGTTCCACTATGTTTTGTGCTTCGTATTTTTTCTTGAGCTCCTGTGTGTTGGATTCAAAATAAGGAGGCGAGAACTGCAAAAAGGGAACGAAAACCTGTTTCGCGTTAAGCAGATTCATCCAGACATAAATTTTAAAACGGGAGAGTAAAGTATCTGAAAGCGTATAGAAAAAAGGAATATCTTTCGCAGAATAATAGATGGTCATTTCATCAGAAAGCGGCAGGTTTTCAAAGATGCTGAGATTATTCTGGAAGAATGACTGCAAGTCTTCTGTTTCATTCACCACTGAGGTTTTCTGAACCACAATCTGTTGATCCGAGGTGATAAATTGATTGAGGGAAATCTGATAAAACCTGGCCAGTTCCAAAGCTTCTTCAAAACTGAATTTAGCCTTCAAAGATGTCCTTCTGTGTGCCGCATCATAACTTATATTGAGGATATTGGCAATCTCATCATTTAAAGATTTGTTACCAATTTTTCTGCGGATTTCCTTAAGCAAAAGTTCCTGATACATGTTTTGTGATTTTCACAAATATACTTCTTTATTTTAATTTTTTTTCGCATTCGGATTTGTGTTTTCCACAGATACTTTTGAAGTGTAATTTTAAAACAATAAGTTATGAAAATAAAACTTTTGATAATGATCGGCCTTTTTACGGGAAGTGTTATCGGTGCTCAGGATAGCTTGATTACTACATCGGATAAGACTAAGTTTATCGCTTTTTCCCCTTCGAAAGAAACTAAAAAGGTTAATGGAATGTTGATTAAATATTATGATGAAATTGATAATGAACTACAGCCTAAGAAAGTAAATGGCGTTGGGTTGGGGTTTAATGGCCTAGGAATTTTTTTTCCCGTATTGCTTCTCGTCAATATTGCATCCATTGATAATTGGGCAATTAATGATGTCGATTTTGAACCCTTACCTGCTAAAATGAATACAATTAACGGAATGCAACTCTCTATCATCAATATGGAGCCTACCGTCACTAACGGTCTGGAATTAAATTTATCTAGTAATATAAGTGCACCATCGGTAACTAACGGGGCTGCCGTTTCGCCGCTGTACAACTTTCACCATACCACAAAAGGTGTTGCCATTTCTACTTTTGCGAATGTGAGTCAAAAATGCAGAGGTGTCCAGATAGCCTTGATTAATGTGTGTAAAGATTCACGGGGGATACAGATCGGTTTTTGGAACGAGAATGAAAAAAGAAAACTTCCCCTGATTAATTGGAATTTTAAAAATAAAAAGTCATGAAAAAGCTACCGTATCTGCTTATCGCAACCCGATTTATCCTTGCTCCGGTTATTCTGTTATTAGCCTATTATAAAGGCACAGAATCAAGGTTCTTAATTGTAGCTTTAATGTATTTAGGGTTATTAACGGATATCTTCGATGGAATTATTGCCCGAAAGATCGGTATTTCCTCAGAAAAGTTAAGAAGACTAGACAGCCAGACCGATCTGATTTTCTGGCTTTCATTGGGATTTGCGTCCTATTTTCTCAATCCTGGATTGATTAAAAATGAATGGCAGGGAATTCTTTTAATCTTCATCATGGAAGCGCTTTGCTATGTTGTCAGTATCTGGAAATTTGGAAAAGAAACCTGTACCCATGCTTTTTTGTCAAAAATGTGGGGTTTGAGTCTGCTGATTGCTTTTACCTATTTAATAGGATTTCAACAAACAAACTGGGCGTTTTATCTTACGATTGTATTAGGGTTTGTGTCTCATATTGACGTGATTTTAATCATCTTACTGCTTCCGAAATGGCAGTACGACGTACCAAGTTCCTATCATGCGTGGAAAATTAGAAACGGAAAAGAACGGAAGAAAACCGTATTCTTTAATTAGAGATTGTATCTAAGGAAGCGGGAAGTTTAAAAGCACTACTGTCACTCATTTTCATTGACTTTTTGCAGTTTGGTGAACTGTTGTCTAGGTCTTATCCTTGTCAAGGTTCAAAACCTTGACAAGGATGCCAATCACGAACATACAGTCACTTCCAGCTTCCTCCTTCCAGTTTCCAAGCTCCCCAATTTACTTTAAATAATATCCATAGCATAGTTTTAGATTCAATATTTTAATAAATGGTTTTTTAAAAGGACAGCGTAATCACCAAGTTGCGCTGTTTTTTTGTAACTTTGCAGACGTTAATTTTTATAAGAAAATTTATAATCAACAAATGAAAAAGCAGACGATTAAAGAAATCCTACAGGATTACAAGAAAGTATTACATCATGACATTACGGTTTACGGTTGGGTAAGAACATTCCGCGCCAATCGCTTTATAGCGCTAAATGATGGTTCTACAATTAATAATTTGCAAATTGTTGTTGATTTTGAAAATTTTGATGAAGAAATTATCAGTAAAATCAGTACAGCTGCCTCATTAAAGGTAGTAGGTGAAGTTGTAGAAAGTCAGGGAGCCGGACAGAATGTGGAGATTGTAGCTAAAAAAATTATTATTTTAGGAGATAACTTTACGGAAGACAGAGATAAAACGATTCTTCAGCCTAAAAAACACTCTCTGGAAGTTCTGAGAGATCAGGCCCATTTAAGATTCAGAACGAATTTATTCGGAGCTGTTTTCAGAGTGCGTCATGCGGTTAGCTTTGCAGTGCATTCATTCTTTAACAAAAACCAGTTCTTCTATATTAACACACCCGTGATTACAGGAGCCGATGCAGAAGGAGCAGGAGAAATGTTTGGAGTAACGAACTTTGACCTAAACAATATCCCAAGAACTGAAGACGGTGAAATTGATTTTGCACAGGATTTCTTCGGAAAGAAGACCAACCTGACGGTTTCCGGACAGCTTGAAGGAGAAACTGCAGCAATGGGGCTGGGCAGAATTTATACATTCGGACCTACTTTCCGTGCGGAAAACTCAAATACAACAAGACACCTTGCAGAATTCTGGATGATAGAACCGGAAGTGGCATTTAACAACCTTGAAGACAATATCGACCTTGCAGAAGATTTCTTAAAATATGTGATCCAGTATGTTCTGGACAATTGTAAAGATGATCTTGAGTTCCTGGACAAACGTTTTGAGGAAGAGCAGAAAGGAAAACCAGAAAAAGACAGAGCAAAAGAAGGACTTATCGAAAAACTTCAGAATGTTATAGCTAAACGTTTCAAACGTGTAAGCTATACGGAAGCAATTGAGATCCTGATGAACTCAAAAGAAAATAAAAAAGGAAAATTCCAGTATCCGGTTGAAAACTGGGGAACGGACCTTCAGTCTGAACATGAAAGATACCTGGTGGAAAAACACTTTGAAAGCCCGGTAGTATTGTTTGACTATCCTAAAGAGATAAAAGCTTTCTATATGAAACTAAACGATGACAATAAGACCGTTGCAGCAATGGACGTTCTTTTCCCAGGTATCGGAGAGATCATCGGAGGATCAGAGAGAGAAGCAAGATTGGACGTACTTAAACAGAAAATGGCAGATATGCATGTAGACGAGCACGAGCTTTGGTGGTACCTAGATACCCGAAAATTCGGTTCTGTACCGCATGCAGGCTTTGGTTTGGGATTGGAAAGACTGGTTCTTTTCGTAACAGGAATGACCAATATCAGAGATGTAATTCCTTTCCCTAGAACGCCGAAAAGTGCTGAGTTCTAGATCAATAAAAAAGCCTTAATATAAAAATTAAGGCTTTTTTTATTTTCTAATAGTTTATTATGTTAATAAGTTAATGCAAAAATCATGCTAAATGTGTTTTTTGTCGAATTAATTTATTAAATTCGTAGATATGTTATGTTAAAACACAACGACTAATATGCTTAAACAACACTTACAACTCAAATTAGGACAGAAGCTGGCACCTCAGCAGATTCAGTTGATGAAGCTTATTCAGCTTCATACACTGGAATTTGAAGAGGAGCTGGAAAGAGAGCTAGAGGAAAATCCTGCTTTGGAAATTGTAAAGGAAGATCCTAAAGAAGATGAATATTCTTCTCTTGAAGATGCTTATCAGGATGAAGGAACAGAAAGTATTCAAACGGATTTTGACGTCAACGAGTATATTTACGATGACGAACCTAGCTATAAAACTGCATCAAGCAACTATTCTCCTGACGATGAAGAATTCGACAACGAAAGTCTTCTTACCGAAGGGCAGTCCTTGTACGACTATCTACTGGAGCAGATCCATTTGGTCAATATCAATGAAGAAGACGAGAAGATTGCTGAATATGTGATTGGAAATTTAGACACCGATGGATATTTAAGAAGAGAGATCAAAGCGATTGTAGATGACCTTGCTTTTTCTCAGGGAATTTATACTACCAAAGAAAAAGTGGAAGATATTCTGGAGAATTATATTCAGAAGCTTGATCCGCCAGGAGTAGGAGCAAGAGGTCTTCAGGAATGTCTGCTGCTTCAGATTGAGAAAAAAGTAAGCTCTGATAAAGCGGTTTCTCTGGCTGCCAATATTTTAAGATATCAGTTCGATGCTCTTACCAATAAGCATTATAATAAGATTATTCAGAAATATGATATCGAAGAAGATGACCTTAAAGATGCTTTGGACGAGATTTCCAAGCTTTCACCAAAAGTAGGAGGAAACTTTGATACGCAGACGATCACCATTAATCAGGAAATTATTCCGGATTTTGTGATCCAGGTGAAAGATGGGATGGTAATTCCGATGCTTAACAGTAAAAATGCGCCAACTCTAAGAGTTTCTGAAGAATATAAAGATATTTTAACTACCTATTCGCACGATAAAAACTCTTCTGAACATAAACAGGCGGCGTTATTCATCAAACAGAAATTAGATGCGGCAAAATGGTATATAGATGCTATTAACCAGCGTCAGAACACCCTGTTGCAGACGATTACCGCTATCGTAAAATTTCAGAAGGATTATTTTATTACTGGTGACGAAAAATCATTGAGGCCAATGATCCTGAAAGATATTGCTGATATTACCGGATTTGATATTTCTACCATTTCAAGAGTAGTAAAAAGTAAATATGCAGATACCTCGAACGGAATTGTTTATCTGAAAGATCTTTTCTCTGACAGCCTGACCAATGATGATGGTGAAGAAGTTTCTACCAAAGAAATCAAGACTCATCTTCAGGAAGTAATCGGAAAGGAGAATAAAAGAAAACCCCTTACAGATGATGCGCTGGTAGTGATGCTGAAAGAGCAGGGCTATAATATTGCCAGAAGAACGATCGCTAAATACCGCGAACAGCTCAATATTCCGGTAGCGAGATTAAGAAAAGAACTTTAATAAGTTTTCTATACATAAGTAAAGCCCAGTATTTCTGGGCTTTTTTGTTTTTAAAGTGAAAATATGTTCGATCTGCAAGATATTTTTAACGCAAAGTTCTATTATAATATTTTCCTTAATAACGCTGTTTCAATTTATCCAGTTCCAGTTCTTTTATAGAAATCTCACGCATCTCTACTTTTCTTATTTTTCCGGATATCGTCATTGGAAATTCATCTACAAATTTCCAGTATTTCGGAACTTTATAATGAGCAATTCTTCCCTGGCAGTATTCTAAAAGTTCGGTTTCTGATACCTCAAATCCTTTTCTCACTTTTACCCAGGCCATGACTTCCTCTCCGAATTTCTCACTCGGAACCCCGATGATCTGTACATCCAGTATATTTGGATAAGTGTATAGGAAATCTTCAACTTCCTTAGGCGAAATATTTTCACCGCCGCGAATGATGAGATCCTTTATTCTTCCGGATATGGTAATATAGCCATCGTCATCCATTACGGCCATATCGCCGGTATGCATCCATCGGGCGTCATCCAGTACTTTCTTTGTATTTTCCGGATCATTCCAGTATTTCAGCATTACGGAATAGCCTCTGGTGCATAATTCGCCGTGTTCACCACGTTGTACGGTTTTCCCGTTTTCATCAATAATCTTTATTTCAAGATGATCCTGCACGGTTCCTACAGTACTGACCTGTTTTTCCAATGGCGTTCCTATCAGCGTCTGTGTAGAAACTGGAGACGTTTCCGTCATTCCGTAACAGATACTCATTTCTTTAATGTTCATCAGGCTTTCCACCTTTTTCATGATTTCGGGCGGGCATACAGACCCAGCCATAACGCCGGTTCTTAAGTTTGAAAAATCATAGGAGGGAAAATCCTTAACAGCCAGTTCAGCGATAAACATTGTTGGAACCCCGTATAAAGAGGTACATTTTTCTTCAGAAACTGTTTTTAAAGTAATTTCAGGATCAAAGCTGTCATTAGGGATCACCATGCATGCGCCATGAGTTGTACAGCATATATTTCCGATCACCATTCCAAAGCAATGATAGAATGGCACAGGAATACAGACACGGTCTTTCTCCGAGTATTTTAAGCGAATGCCGATAAAATATCCGTTATTTAAAATATTGTGATGGGAAAGAGTAACACCTTTTGGAAAGCCTGTTGTTCCGGATGTATACTGAATATTCACGGGATCATCAAATTGTACATGCTCTTCAAAGCTGTGAAGCGTATCATCCGAAATATCCTGCCCGTTGTTCAAGAAATCTTCCCAGTTGTCATCAAAGAAGATTTCATGCTCCAGGCTGGGGCATACTTCCTTGGCATATTCTACCATTTCCTTATAATTGCTCGTTTTAAAGCTTAAAGAAGAAAACATAAACCGAATTCCGGATTGATTGATCACATACGTAAGTTCGTGTGTTCTGTAAGCAGGATTGATATTGACCAGTATGGTACCTACCCGGGCTGTAGCATACTGAAGCAAAACCCATTCATAGCGGTTCGAAGCCCAGATTCCGATTCTGTCTCCTGCTTTGGCTCCTAAAAAGATTAAAGCTTTAGCAACAGCGGTGGTCTGATTATAAAATTCCTGATAGGTAGCTCTGTAATCCTGATGAACACAGACTAAGGCTTCATGGTTTGAGAATTTTTCAACAGTCTTTTTAAGATTCCCTCCAATGGTTTGTCCCAGTAATGGAATAGCAGAGGCTCCATAGACGTAAGATAATGGCATAGTTTAAGATTTGGTGGAATAAAATTAATGAAAAATCTTGAAATGATGCCTGTCTATCTAATTTTCCTGAGATTCTATGTCTTTAAGCTGTTTTAGATTTTTGTCCAGTTTTCTGATGATAATTCCATACACAAGCCTATAGTAGAGCCAGATCAGCAGGACGCATAATACCGTACTTACAATGATTCCGATAATAACAATAATCAGGTTGGAATTATCCGGACGTACATTCTGAGAATTTAAAGCATAGAAAATGAAGGCTGTGAATACAAATGTAAAAGCTACCAGCAGCGCAATGCTGATAAGGATAAAAGCATTCACTGTTTTCTTAAACTTGATGATCCGTATAATAAGACCTTTTAGGTTTTCTTCGATCCTTATTTTGCGGTAATTCTGATAAAACTTTAGGACAAAATAAGCTGTAATTAAAAGACTTAAAATTTTTATGGCTAAATAAGCATGGTCAAAATTAGTTTCTATTTCAGGGGCTTTCTGAGCTCCCAGTTTTTCTAAGATCTTACGGAAGCTATCCGACTCCTCGTCCTGAAAGAAATAAAATAATCCCAGAACGGAAAAGAATAAAAATTCTGCCACGCTGATCCAAAAAATATACTTCACGTAATTGCGTGATTTTTTGTTCAGCATCTGAAGAATTTCATTGCTGTCGTATTTTGGCTGAACAGGCTGCTCTTGCCATGTTTTCTTAAAACTGTCTAAATCAAAATCAGGCATATTTTTGCATCTGTTCTTTAAGGGTTTTCTTTAATCTGTTCATTTTTACACGCGCATTAACTTCGGTAATCCCTAGGTTTTCTGCAATATCCTTATAAGGCAGGTCGTCAAGATACATCATTACAATTGCTCTTTCTACATGGGGAAGTGTTTTAATTACGGTATACAGAAGCGATATCTGCTGCTGCTTATCGTCGTCGTCCTCTACAAAATCCCTGTGATTGATATCCAGCTCGTTCGTAAGAAGGCTTTTGCTTTTTTTTCTGAAAAGTGTAATGGCTGTATTAAGCGCTACGCGGTACATCCACGTAGAAATTTTAGAATTTCCTTTGAAAGAATCGTAGCTTCTCCAAAGCTGGAGGACGATCTCCTGAAACAGATCTTCTTCATCTTCAAGAGAATTGGTATACAAGCGCGAAACTTTAATAATCAGGCCCTGATTATCCTTAATAAGCTGCGCAAATTCTTTTTCCCTGGAAGTCATAGATATATAATGGCACGAAGATAATAATAATGTGGTAATTTGTTGATATATGATGGTATAATTTGTTCATTTGAAAAGGTCCTACATTTTAAGATTTCAAATTGGCCTGTTTCCACATTCTCAATTGTCGAAATTATCGTGTATCTTTGCAACCGCGAGAAAATCGGCTTGTTGATTCCTGTTTCGGCAGGGGTAGGAAAGTCCGGACACCATAGAGCAGCAAAGCGGATAACATCCGTCACCCGTGAGGGTAGGACAAGTGCAACAGAAAGCAGGTACAGTTCGGCTGTAGTGAAACCAGGTAAACTCTTTGCGGTGCAATGATAAGTATATCGGTTCTTTTCAGTAATGGAAATAGGGGCGGCTCGTCCTGAAAGCCGAGGGGTAATCAGCTCAAGTTTTACAGCAATGTAAGACGTAGATAAATAACAGGCACTTCTTCGGAAGAACAAAATCCGGCTTACAGATTTTCTCGTGATTTTTATTCAATACAAACTGTTTAAAATAAAAAAGCGGAGATCAGTCTCCGCTTTTTTTATGGGTAAATACTGAAATAGGTCACCTTTCCGGTAGATGTTGTAATGGTAAACCATTCTGCTTCTATCCCGCTGCTGGCACCTATCTGATATGCGTTTGCCGTTACACCTGCATTAATTGCAACAGCAGGATCTCCCACGAGATAGGAATCAATGGCGTTTCCGGAGCTGTCACGCAGCGTAAAATGAAATGAAGCCCATTCGTTAATAGCTGACATTGTAGATGTTATAAAGCTATGATTGTAAGGATAAGATGCGTTATTGGATGTGTTGGAAGGATCAGTCACATTCCACTGCATCATGTTCATAGGGAAAGGCGCCAGTCCGGTGGTGCCGAAAGAGGCGTAAGATGAAGAAATTCCTGCCGGCATTGTATACGAACCAAAAGTACCGTTTGGAGAGGCATACATATATTTAATCAGTCCGGGAGTCGGGCTGCAGGTCATTAGTCTTCCTACTGCATCATAGATATTATAGTTATTAAATACAAAAGAAGAAGTCTGGGCTGAGGAAAGTATTCCCGCTAAACCCAATAATAAAGCTGCTGTTTTTTTCATGGATATATTTGTAGATAAGTTGTTGTTTCAGTACCTGTTGTAATGGTAAACCATTCTGCAGAACCGTCCGGAGTAGAAAAATAATCAACACTGGCGACGCATGTATTCGGGGTTGCATCTCCCAGGTTCGTGTTGAACCCGAAAACCTTGTTGCCTGTTCCTGCATAATACATGGCAAACTTAGACGTCACCCACTTGGTATTGTTGGCGATTACACCGCCTGGCATAAGGCTGGGGTTATTCCATTGTCTTACGGTTGCTGGTGATGGCCCAAGTGTTACAAGCCAGCTGGTGATAGGATACAGGGAATTACTGAACTGGTCTCTGTAGTTATCTATCTTCCAGGCAAGGCTGTTGCCCATATGTGAATTGGCAGGAACAATAATTGTGGCAGGATCATTGTTTATGACAGCCGGAACACAGCCGCTAAGATTGATGGCCATAAGATTTCCGTGATAATCGTGAGGGGAATAATTGTTAAGTATGAACATCCCTTGGGAATAAGCGAACGAAGTTGCAGTGATTCCCAATATGGTTAATAGCTTTTTCATTATTTATCAGATTTAATATTTTTACGGATCTCGTCACTTTTCTGCATATAGATCTGGGTAGCCCATACGATAATCTGGCTCATGTCGCCACCGGTTTTTCTCATTAATTCGGTCTCGGTAACTCCTGTGGATAAAATTAATTCTTTGGAAGCCGGAACAAGAAGAGCCTTTCTTCTGTCGCTCAGTTCGGAAGTATTTCTTTTTCTTTCCTCTTCCGTAGGTCTGTTTTGTGGATCTCCCAGGCTTTTGAAAGCTTTATCGAAGTTTTCCATCTGTGGAGTCTTTATACTTCCCACCGTATTGACAGCACTTCCTTCATTGTTACATGAAACCAGAGTTAAAGTGGCAAAAGCAGCCGATAAAAAAAGTTTTTTCATAATTAATTAAAATTTAGGTTTGATTTTTTGATTAATAAAGCTGGATATATGTGGTCACATTACTTCCGCTGGTAATGATAAACATTTCCCCGCTGTTAAGTCCGTTTGGGGTCGTAAAATAATCAGGATAAGTATAACATGGGTTTCCTGCTATAGCTATATCGGCACTAAAACCAACAACATTATTATTGGTTCCTGCATATACCATCCCGAATTTAGTTATACCCCATCTCGTATTGTTTGAAAATGTTCCTCCCGGAGCCAGGCTAAAATGGTCCCACGGTCTTACATTCGTGGAATTGGGAGAAGTTCCTACACTCCATTCAGCCATCGGATACAAAGAAGAAGTATACTGATCCCTGAAGTTATCATATTGGAGCTGGGTTCCTGTTCCTGTATTGGAATTGGCGGGCACTATGATAGGAACATTGTTGACCACTCTCGGATAGCATGGGGCAAACATATTGTGTGCAATTACATCTCCCCTGTAATCATAAATTGTATAATTATTGATAATAAGGGTTCCTTGCGCATATGCAGCTATGGAGGCTGCAATACCTAATATTGACAAGATCTTTTTCATTATTTATCAGATTTGATGTTTTTACGGATCTCGTCACTTTTCTGCATATAGATCTGCGTAGCCCATACAATAATCTGGCTCATGTCGCCACCGGTTTTTCTCATTAATTCGGTCTCGGTAACTCCTGTGGATAAAATTAATTCTTTGGAAGCCGGAACGAGAAGAGCTTTTCTTCTGTCGCTCAGTTCGGAAGTATTTCTTTTTCTTTCCTCTTCCGTAGGTCTGTTTTGCGGATCACCAAGACTTTTGAAAGCTTTATCGAAGTTTTCCATCTGTGGAGTCTTCATACTTTCCACTGTATTGACAGCATTTCCTTCATTGTTACATGAAACCAGAGTTAAAGCGGCAAAAGCTGCCGATAAAAAAAGTTTTTTCATAATTAATTAGAATTTAGGTTTGATTTTTTTGACTAATAAATTTGCAAATAAGAATAATCTACATTCCCTGTTGTAATATTGAACCACTCTGCATCCCCATAAGGCGTTGATATATACCCTGTGGCACCTGTACACGGATCGGGAGATTCTCCGATCAGCCCACTGAAAGATGGTTCCGGTGTGGAAGTTCCTGCAAAATACATCTGAAACTGTGAAGAAGCCCATTTCACATTCGAAGCAATAACTCCTCCGGGTGCTATACTTAGATGGTTCCAGGCACGTATCTGGGATGTAGTAGGGTTCAGCTGTACTGTCCAGTTTGTAGTAGGATACAATGAGCCGGTAAACTGGTCTTTGAAATTTTTATAGGCAAGTTCCTGACCATTACCTGTATGCGAATTGGCAGGAACAGTAATCGCCGCAGGTGTGCTGGATGTTACATAGGGATAGCATCCTCCTGAAAAATTGTGAGCACTGATATTTCCCTGAAAATCGTAGGTGGTAGAATAATTATTAACAATCATCATACTGCTTTGGGAATATGCAGCTGAGAACAATGCTAAGGAAAGAATGGTGAATATTTTTTTCATAAGGAATTCAAATTAATAGATTTGGATATAAGTATAGGTGATTCCACCACTTGCTATGGTGAATATTTCTGCACTATTGTTTCCTGTTGAAGTCGTCATATTGTCAGAGGCACTGTAGCAGTTGGAGTTGCCGGCAAGAGTGATAGCACCGTTAAAATTATCCGGAGCAAGGGTTGTTGTTCCCGGATAATACATTACAAATTTGGTGGTGGCCCATTTTGTATTGTTTGAAAGAACCCCGCCGGGCATTACGGCTGGATGGTTCCATAACCTTGGTATGCCGGGCGCAGATGATGTGCTGACGTGCCATTCCGTCATCGGGTATAAGGAAGAATTGAATTGATCTCTGTAGTTGGTATATCTCAGCTCCTGACCATTGCCAATATGAGAATTGGCGGGAACCGTTACCATATCCGGATTGTTGGAGCTAATGTAAGGATAGCACCCTCCGGCAAAATTATTAGCCACTATGAATCCTTTGAAATCATATTGTGAATAGTTGTTCAGAATAAGCGTTCCTCCTTGTGAGTAACCGAAAGAAAAGGCTGCTAATCCCAGTAATGTTAATACTTTTTTCATGATAATTATTTTTAAGATTTGATGTTTTTACGGATCTCGTCGCTCTTCTGCATATAGATCTGGGTAGCCCATACAATGATCTGGCTCATGTCGCCGCCTGTTTTTCTCATTAATTCGGCTTCCGTAATGCCTGTGGACAGAATTAACTCTTTGGAAGCCGGAACTAGAAGAGCCTTTCTTCTGTCACTCAGCTCAGACGTATTTCTTTTTCTTTCCTCTTCCGTAGGTCTGTTCTGTGGATCACCAAGGCTTTTAAAAGCTTTGTCAAAGTTTTCCATCTGTGGGGTTTTCATAGTTTCCACCGTATTGACGACAGCGCTTTCATTATTGCATGATGCCAGAGTTAATAGGGCAAAGACTGATGATATAAGTAGTTTTTTCATAAGTATTTAAATATTTGTTTTTTTAATTACGTTAAACTTCTGGTTGTGTAACGGGAATTAATAGATTTGGAAATAGGTAACCTGTCCGCCCGTTGTTGTGATGGTAAACCAGTCTGCAGAAACAGTGGTATTGGGCCCGGTCTGGGTTGAGCTTAAGAAACCGTTGGAAAGAATCGGATCCCCTACCTCAAAAGTATCATATGTATATCCCGTGGTATCTGTGAGCCTGAAAGCAAAGCCCATCCACTCATCAACAGGAGTAACCGCTGTGATTATAGGATGATTGTACGGATAATTGCCGGTGTTGGAACTGTTTAAAGGATCGATATAGTACCATCCGGGAATGGGAATGGGATTCGGGCTGCCTGTATTATCGAATTTGTCATATTTCGTGTGACCTCCTGCAGGAATAGTATATACTGAGTAAGGAGGATTCGGAAGGGCATACATATAGGGCTGAGACGATCCTGTGCCGGCTGATCCTACTGTCATAAACCTGCCTTCAGCATCATAAGCGCTGTAATTATGGATTACTATTGAGGAAGATTGTGCAGAAATACTTATTCCTGCTAGCATTCCTAGAATAACAGTTAATTTTTTCATACTTTAATAAATTGAATGGTTAGTGTTTATTTATCGGATTTAATATTTTTTCTGATCTCATCGCTTTTCTGCATATAGATCTGCGTAGCCCAGACAATAATCTGGCTCATATCGTCACCGGTTTTTCTTGTCAGTTCAGATTCTGTTACGCCTGTGGATAGAATTAGCTCTTTAGATGCCGGAACCAGAAGAGCTTTCCTCCGGTCACTCAGCTCAGATGTATTTCTTTTTCTTTCCTCCTCCGTAGGTCTGTTCTGTGGATCTCCCAAGCTTTTGAAAGCTTTATCGAAGTTTTCCATCTGCGGGGTTTTCATGCTTTCCACCGTACTTACAGCAGAACTTTCATTGCTGCATGAGGTTAAGATTAATAAGGCAAAAGCTGCCAGTAAAAAATGTTTTCTCATAAAGAATTGGGATTTAATTGGATAAACTGATTAATATATCTGGACATATGTAGATGTGGTAGTACCGGAAGTAATCGTAAACCATTCTACCATTGCCTGAGGAGTGTTGAAAATATTGGGAACAGGATTGCATGTATAAGTAGTATCTCCCACAGCTCCTACCGATAAAGATGTTCCTGACTGATAAAGCTGAAATTGAGAGACCACCCATTTCGTATTGTTGGAGATTGTTCCTCCCAGGGCAAGACTTGGATTACTCCCCAATCTCAGGGTCGCAGGCGAAGATGATGTAGATACTTTCCAGGTTGTCCCCGGAATATTGTAGCTGTTGTAACTGACAGAATTACCACCGGAAATTACAAGCTCAGGATTGTCTAAAGCGACATAAAAATAACATCCCGGTGTAAACAGATTGGCCGCAGTAACTCTTGTATGGAAATCATACGATGTATAATTGTTGATAACAAGAGGCCCACCCTGTGCATAGGCAAAAGATAAGGATACCAATCCTAGAATAGCTAAATACTTTTTCATAATTATTTCTCTGATTTTAAATTTTTTCTGATATCGTCACTTTTCTGCATATAGATCTGCGTAGCCCAAACAATAATTTGGCTCATATCACCGCCGGTTTTTCTTGTCAGTTCAGCTTCTGTAATGCCTGTGGATAGAATTAGCTCTTTAGATGCCGGAACCAGAAGAGCTTTCCTCCGGTTACTCAGCTCGGACGTATTTCTTTTTCTTTCCTCTTCCGTAGGTCTATTCTGCGGATCACCAAGGCTTTTAAAAGCTTTGTCAAAGTTTTCCATCTGTAGCGTTTTCATGCTTTCCACAGTATTTGCAACAGTATTTTCATTGCTGCATGCTGCTAATGTTAAAACGGCCAGTAAAGCCGATAAAAAGATTTTTTTCATAATTAAGTTGTATTAATATAAGGTAAATGATTAGTGAAATTGGGGCATATAATATCCCTCGGAGAGCAAAACTGTTGCTTTCCGTAAGGAATGTTCAATAAAATAGGCAGCTGCAGAACAGCTGCCGTTTATCTAGAATATCTGCAGGTAAGTGGTCGGGCCGCTAGGCGTGGTTATTGTAAACCAGTCTGCGCTCGAAAAAGCTCCTGTTCCTGAAGCTGTGAATCCTGAATATACCACAGGATTCCCAAGCTGATACATATCAGTTCCTAATGATGGATCTGTCAGCCAGAAATGGAATCCACCCCATATATTGGAAGGGTTCATTACCGTTGCAATAAAAGGATGGTTGTATGGGTATGTTCCGCTATTTGCAGGGTTGACAGGATCTGTGACATACCATGTTGTAATAGGAAGAGAAGCTGTACCTGATGTACTGAATGTATTATATTGTGTAGTGACTCCGGCAGGAACAGTGTAGGTACCGTAAGGAGCATTAGGAGCTGCAAACATATAAGGACCGGGCACTCCCGGTGTACCGGTACGGAGTCGGCCTACGGCATCATATGCACTATAGTTTTGTATAATCAGGGGAGAAGTCTGGGCAAAAGAAAGAACTCCTGCCAAAGCTGATAAAAGTAATGATATCTTTTTCATAGTAATAAGGTTTATTGGATGATCAGGTAAGTGTAAACATCTGTTCCGGAAGTGATGGTAAACCATTTGGCGCTTCCCCACGATGTTGTAACAGTGTCAGGGGCAGTATTACACGGAGCGGCAGTTCCTCCGATATCCCCATTGAAGTAAGTCTCGGGTACTGAAGTTCCGGCATGATACATCTGGAATTTAGACATAGACCATTTTGTGTTATTGGAAATAACGCCGCCCGGAACTAGGCTTCCATGATTCCAGGGTCTTGGTGAGGCAGGGGATCCTGCTCCCAAAATAACATCCCAGGTAGAAATCGGGTAACCGGAAAAAGAATATTGATCTCTGTAATTCTCATATTTTACAATAGTGCCTGGCGGTATGATTATGGGGTCAGGATCTTTGGAGATAACTAACGGATAACATCCTCCTCCTACGTTGTTATTGGCATAAATAGTTCCATGGAAATCATAATTGGAAGTCAGATTCTGAATGATCAGAGTTCCTCCCTGGGCGTATGCTGAGGAAACAAAACAGATCCCCAGCAGGAGTAGCAGCTTCTTCATGATCTATTTCTCAGATTTTAAGTTTTTACGGATCTCATCACTTTTCTGCATGTAGATGTTGGTGGCCCATACAATAATCTGGCTCATATCGCCTCCTGTCTTTCTCATTAATTCGGCTTCTGTTACGCCTGAGGAAATAATAAGTTCTTTGGAAGCCGGTACAAGAAGTGCTTTTCTTCTGTCACTCAGTTCGGAAGTGTTCCTTTTCTTTTCTTCTTCGGTAGGTCTGTTCTGAGGATCACCAAGACTTTTGAAAGCTTTGTCGAAGTTTTCCATTTGAGGAGTCTTCATACTTTGTACAGTATTGACAGCTGCTCCTTCACTATTACAGGAGATAATACTTATTACAGCAATTGCTGATAATAATAAATGTTTTTTCATAGCTAAAGTTTAATGATTGGGGGTTAAAAATTAATTTTTGATAAATTTATAAAAAAAACTAATATGAACAACATATTATTCACTTTTTAGTGTCTTCTATGTTAAATTTATTTTATCTTATTTAGCTACGACGTAATAATTTACACTTATGTATTATTCACCTTCAAGGGTTTTTTTTGCTTCGGCAAGCTCTGTTTTTTCCTTTTCTCCAAGTTGAGGATACTTCAGGTCCATCTTCTCCAGAGTATCAATAATAATCTGTATAGCAGCTACTCTTGCAAACCATTTATTATCTGCGGGAAGTATATACCATGGGGCGTGATCCTTTGAAGTTTCGTTGATAGCGGTTTCATAAACTTCCATATACTTTGGGAAAAGCGCTCTTTCAGGAAGATCTGCGGCAGAAAATTTCCAGTTTTTTTCCTGTTCATCAATTCTGTCCAGAAGCCTCTTCTTTTGCTCGTCCTTAGAAACATTTAAAAATATTTTCACAATAGTAGTTCCATTCTGTGCCAGGTGCTGCTCAAAATTTCGGATACTTTCATATCTGTTTTCCCAGAATTTTGCATCAAAATCCTTTACAGAAGACCATGTTTTCTCGCTGAGGTTATATTCAGGATGAACCTTACATACCAGAACACTCTCATAATGTGATCTGTTAAAAATACCAATCATTCCTTTCTGTGGGAGCGCCAGATAATGTCTCCACAGAAAATCGTGGGAATATTCCTTTGAACTTGGAGCCTTAAAGCTGGTAACATTGCATCCCTGTGGATTTACACCTCCGAAAACATGCTCTATCAAACTGTCTTTTCCCGCTGCATCCATTGCCTGAAGAACCACAAGCAGGGATTTGCTGCCATCAGCATAAAGCTTTTCCTGCAGTTCCCGCAGTTTTTCTTTTTCAGCGATTAACAACTGCTCACCTTCTTCTTTTGTGAGCTTTCCTTTATACTCTGTTGAAATTTTTTTTATCGAAATTTTTCCCTTTATCAGGAAATCATCTGAAAAATTGGTATCCATATTTTTAATATTTAAAGATTGAAAAATTGAAGATTTAAAGATTAAGAATTAAAAGGTATTATTAACTAATATTCAAATTTAACTTCTAAATCCTACTTAAATGTAATAAAAAAACCGTCTTCATATGAAGACGGTTTTTTTATTTTTTTAGTAGAGATTACTTTGCTGCTGCTTTTTTAGCAAGTTTAGCTGCTTTCTTTTCAGCTTTTGCTGCTGCTTTCTGCTCTTCAGCTGTTAAAGGCTTTGGTTCAGGAGCATTAGCGTCTACATTACCTTTGATGTAGATTACGCTTCTGCTGTTAGCAGGGTCATTAGAGAAAACTTCGATCATTTTATTGAAAGGTCCGTTAAGAGTAGTGTTATATCCCACTTTAATCTTAGCAGATTTTCCTGGCATAATAGGATCCTGGCTGAACTCAGGTGTAGTACATCCACAAGAAGGTTTTACATTAGAAAGGATCAAAGGCTTGTCACCAGTGTTTGTTACTGTAAAGAATCTTGTACCGTCAGCACTTGGCTTAATAGTACCATAGTCAAAAGTAGTTTTGTCAAACGTAATTGTTTGTGCAGATACCAATGCAAATGTTCCGAATAATGCAATTCCTGCAATTAATTTTTTCATATTCTTGAATGTTAATATGTTGTTAGATAAATTTCAAGAAACAAAGTTAAAAATTATTTTAATTCATACTTAAAATTTTTTTTCTTTAGACTATTTTTGCAAATTGTAAGCAAAAGAAATAGAATTTTATGCAGATTTCAGAAAAGTACAATCCACAGGAAACTGAACAGAAATGGTACAACTTCTGGATGGAAAACAAATTTTTCCATTCGGAACCCAATGAGAAACCACCATATACTGTGGTAATTCCTCCGCCAAACGTAACGGGGATATTACACATGGGACATATGCTGAACAATACCATTCAAGATGTTCTCGTCCGCCGTGCAAGAATGCAGGGCTTTAATGCCTGCTGGATTCCGGGCACAGATCACGCTTCAATTGCCACTGAAGCCAAAGTTGTTGCTAAACTGAAGTCTGAAGGGATCAATAAATCAGATATTACCCGTGAAGAATTCTTAAAGCATGCCTGGGAATGGACCGATAAATATGGAGGAACTATTCTTGAACAGCTGAAAAAGCTGGGATGTTCATGCGACTGGGACAGAACCCGTTTCACCATGGAAGAAAAACTTTCTCAACAGGTGATCAAAAGCTTTGTAGATCTATACAATAAAGGATTAATCTACAGAGGTTACAGAATGGTTAACTGGGATCCGGAAGCAAAGACCAATATTTCTGATGAAGAAGTAATATTTAAAGAACAGAACGGAAAACTATATTTCCTTAAATATAAAATTGAAGGGTCAGAAGAATTTCTTTCCGTAGCTACAACACGTCCCGAGACTATTTTCGGGGATACTGCCATATGTATCAATCCTAATGATGAAAGATATGCTCATCTGAAAGGTAAAAATGTAATCGTACCGATTGTTGACAGAATAATTCCTATTATTGAAGACGAATATGTAGACATTGAATTCGGAACCGGAGCGTTGAAAATTACGCCTGCCCATGATACCAACGACTACGAGATAGGGCAGAAGCATCAGTTAAAAATGATTGATGCTTTGGATGATGACGGAAATCTTAACGAGCACGGTTTACACTATGCAGGTAAAAACAGATTTGATGTAAGAAAGCAGATCGCAAAAGAATTACAGGAAAAAGATCTTTTACTGAAAGCAGAAGATTATGTAAATAAAGTAGGAACTTCAGAAAGAACAGGTGCAGTTATTGAGCCTAAAGTTTCAGTTCAGTGGTTCTTAAAAATGTCTGAAATTGCTAAGCCTGCATTGGATGTAGTAATGGACGATGAAGTAAAATTCTATCCGGAAAAATTCAAGAATACCTACAAGCACTGGATGGAAAACATCCGTGACTGGAATATCTCCCGTCAGCTTTGGTGGGGACAGCAGATTCCGGCATTCTACTACGGAGATGGAGAAAATGATTTTGTAGTTGCAGAGACTAAAGAAGAAGCTTTAGAATTGGCAAAACAAAAAACAGGAAATCAGGAATTAACTCTTGAAGGTCTGAAACAGGACGAAGATGCTCTTGATACCTGGTTCTCATCATGGTTATGGCCAATGTCTGTATTTGACGGTCTTCTGGATCCTGAAAATAAAGATATCAACTATTATTATCCAACCTCTGACCTGGTTACAGGTCCCGATATTATTTTCTTCTGGGTAGCCAGAATGATCATGGCCGGATTGGAATACAGAAAAGAAGTTCCGTTCAAAAATGTTTATTTTACAGGAATTGTAAGAGATAAGCAGAGGAGAAAGATGTCAAAATCTTTAGGAAACTCTCCGGATCCGCTTGAATTGATGGATAAATATGGTGCAGATGGAGTTCGTGTAGGAATCTTATTGAGTTCTGCAGCAGGAAATGACCTTCTCTTTGACGAAGATCTGATGCTTCAGGGAAGAAACTTTATGACGAAAATCTGGAGTGCATTCCGTTTAACCCAAGGATGGAGCAGAGAAAATAAACCATTGAACGATTCAGATAAAAATGCAATCGAATGGTTTGAACATAAATTAAATAAAACAATCGGGGAGATTGAGCAGCAGTTTGAGAAATTCAGAATTTCTGATGCTCTGCACCTGATTTATAAACTAATTTGGGATGATTTCTGCGGATGGTACCTCGAAGCAGTGAAACCAAACTATGGGGAAGGAGTTTCTGAAGAAGTGTATAAGACAACAATAGCCTTCTTTGAAGAGTTGATGAAACTTGTTCATCCGTTTATGCCGTTCCAGTCTGAAGAAATCTGGCAGCTTATCTCGGAAAGAAGTATTGAAGAAGCTTTAATTGTTGCTCAGCAGAAGAAAGCTGCAGTATTTAATGAAGAGATAATCAAAAACTTTGAAACTGCTGAAGAAATCATTTCCGGAATCAGAAATTACCGTCAGACCAAAGGAATTTCGCCTAAAGAAGCTGTTGAGGTTTATACAAGTGCCTCAAACTTTGAAAATGAAGCGGTGATCAGAAAGCTGGCTAATGTTACTGAAATTCATTTCGGAGCAAAGACAGATAAGCCTAGCTTTACATTCCTTGTTAGTGCAACAGAAATTTCTATTCCTCTGAGCGAAAATTTAGATTTGGGTGAAGAGAAAAAGAAAACAGAAGAAGAATTGGCTTATTTGAAAGGATTTCTAATCTCTGTAGACAAGAAGCTTTCCAATGAAAAGTTTGTAGCTAACGCTAAACCTGAAGTTGTAGAAGTAGAGCGCCAGAAACAAAAAGATGCTCAGGATAAAATTGCAATTCTGGAAGAGAAACTGAAAAGTTTGTAATGAACTTTAAAGATAAAGTTGGGACTTTTAGGGTCATTAGCAGTTTTACCATCAGAAGAAAAAAAGAGTTTTACCTGATTGGAGAACTGTTGGACGGAAATTTGATAGAAAACAGTTATGTCAATATTGTTTTAAATTCAAGCCTGGCAGTTTCTGCAAAAATTTCTTCTACAGAAGATATTGAAATGGCTAATGACCCTAAAATTTATCAGCTTTTAATAATTGAAAGCCCGGAAGATGAAATGAATGATATTTTATTTTGTCTCAATGTAGGGAGTGAAAATGTACAAATCACATTGACTGGTGCAGATTAATAAAGAATAAATGACACACATAGACAACATAAAAAAACTATTCTCAAGAAACTTCGTGGAAAGTCCTTTACTGGAAAGCTTTGAAGTTGGGAAACTCTATCTTTCCAGTGGAAAGCTCGTTGCCTGTGATCCTTTGATCACGAATGACATGTTGCCTTTCACAACAGAATTTCCAAAAGGTAATTTCTCTGTTTTACTACATAAAGAAAGAGAAAGCAACTGTGTTGCGTATGCAGAAGTTATTTTCAGCAATACAGAAATTACAGACTGGAAAATGGCTGTTACTGAAGGCCAGGATATTAAAGATCTTGCTGAAGAGGAAGTTTTCGGATATCCTGTAGAAAGTGGAATGGGATGTCTGATGGATGTAGATACCCAGCATAGCCTTAACGAGCTTGAAAAAAAGTTGTATCACAACAAAGGGGCAGATTTCATGGGAATCTATGAAGAATTTTTCCATGATTATTTCTTTGATGAGAAAGGAGCTATAGACCAGTATGCATTTCTGAAACCTGCTGAGGAGCATCCCGGAACAATCTTTGCCTTTGAAACAGGATATGGTGAAGGGTTTTATGCCAGCTATATTGCATACGACCAGGATCACAAACCTGTGAAGATAATTACCGAATTTATTGAAATAAGTTAATTAAATTAGTTATTTTTGAACCTAGTTCTCTGAAAACATTATATTAAACTCAGATAAAAACACCAATGAAATTCTCATCAGAACAACCCAAAATTATTGTAGTAGGCAGTTCATCAATTGATCTCGTTTTAGAAACCGAAAAAATTCCTCAATCCAATGAGACGGTTCTAGCTGTCAAATCAGATAGTTATTTTGGAGGAAAAGGGGCCAATCAGGCGGTGGGAACTGCAAGGCTGGGAGCCAGTGTCTATTTTATAGGATGTGTGGGGATGGATCCTCTTGGCCAGCAGATCATGAGAAATCTTGTAGGTGAAGGTGTAAATGTAGGCTTTGTCCATGAAACCGATATGGAATCTACGGGAACAGCATATGTAACTACCAGCCATGGAAATGCAGCCATCGTAGTAGTTCCTGCTGCTAATAAACACCTCAGCATTCAGCATGTGGAAGATGCGGACCGTTATTTTAACAGTGTGGATCTTGTTCTCGTTCAGCTTGAAGTGGCGATGGAGGTAGTAGAATATGCAATCCGAAAAGCTAAAAAATACGGAAAAAAAGTAGGCCTTTATGCTTCGCCGGCGATGAGAATCAGTGAAGGAATTATAGAAAATGTAGATTTTATTGTGACAAAAAGTAGTGAACTGCATACTGTTTTCGGTGAAGATAAGCGAGAAGAGATCCTTAAAAAATATTTCAATAAGGTTTTCGTAAGGGATGATACCAATTCAACGGTTTATTTTGATGGAACGGAAATGAAGTACTATAGGAATGATAAAGACGAGACGGTTTACAAAATGGGAATGGGAGATGCCTTTACTTCAGGATTTGCTGTAGCACTATGCCACGGAAATTCTATCGAAGATTGTGTGAAATTCGGTAATGAAGTTTCTTCGAGGGTTTCCGGAGGGAAAGGTTCACAGACCGGACTTCCCAGAATGTCGGATTTCCTTTCCTAAAGCTATTTGCCGCATATCGAAAGCTGTAAACTTAACATAAAAATATAAGTAAAATCTCCACTTTTATAGTGGATTTTTTCTTTTTATAATATGGAAAAACTGGAACTCATTACAAAAGACCATATATCTCTGGCAGCTCATCTTTTCAGGCCTGGAAAAAGTAACGGAAAGCTGCTTCTGATCAACTCTGCAACAGGTGTAAAGCAGCAGGTGTACTTTTCATTTGCCCATTTCTTCTCAGAACATGGATTTACGGTCATAGCTTATGATTACAGAGGAATAGGACTGTCAAAACCGGAAAACATGAAAGGTTTTAAAGCCTCCATGAGAATCTGGGGTTCTGAAGACTATAAAACGATCACTCAATATATTAAAGCAGAATTTCCGGAATATAAGAAGTATTGTCTTGGACACTCGGTCGGGGCATTGATTCTTGGTATGAATGAAGATTCCATGATGTTTGATGAATTCATTTTTGTGGGAACTCAGAATGCATTTGTAGGAAACCTGAAGATTCGCACAAAAATAGAAGCTTATCTTGGCTTTGGAATTGTTCAGCCACTAACCACCAGATTATTAGGCTATTTTCCGGCAAACTGGTTTGGACTTGGAGAAAGTCTGCCAAAAAATTGTGCATATGACTGGAGAACCTTAATTTTAAACAGGAAATCAACCAACAGGCTGTTGGAGAAAATTGATGACTATTCTAAAACATTGACGCAAAAAGTGTTTGTGATCCGGGCAGAAGACGATGTATGGCTGACTGAAAAAGGAGTATTGAGCCTTTTGAACAATACATATCCTAACCTTAGACCTATTTACAGGCTGATAAAAGCCTCAGAATCTGATAAAAACGAAATCGGGCACGTCAATTTTTTTAGAAGTTATAACAAAAAACTCTGGAATATTATTTTAAACGAATTGGCAGATAAATGAAAAGTACGATCGAAAACACCGTAGAATTTGTAAAAGAAAAATTAGAAGGCGCCGAAGCCGGGCACGACTGGTATCACATTGAAAGAGTATGGAAGCTGTCGAAAAAAATAGCGGCATCAGAAGACTGTAACCAGGAAGTTGTGGAGCTTTCCGCATTGCTGCATGATATTGCTGATCCAAAGTTTTATAACGGAGACGAAACCATTGCTCCAAAAATAGCAAGAGAATTTTTAGAAGAACAACAGGTTTCTGAAGAAGTGATAGAAAAAGTTTTATTTATCATTAAAAATATCTCGTTTAAAAACAGGGGCGAAGTTCCGGCTGAATTGCCAATTGAGCTTAAGATTGTACAGGATGCAGACCGTATAGATGCGATAGGTGCTATTGGAATTGGAAGGACGTTCAACTTTGGAGGCTTTAAAAATAATCCGATGTATGACCCTGAAGTGCAGCCAAGTCTGAATATGTCTAAAGATGAATATAAAAAGTCTAACGGAACAACGATTAATCATTTCTATGAAAAGCTTCTGCTTTTAAAAGACCTGATGAATACTGAGAAAGGAAAGGAGATCGCTCAGCAAAGACATGATTATATGCTGGGATTCCTGGATCAGTTCTACAAAGAATGGAATGTAGATTAACATTCCTCTGAAAAATCTTAAATCAGTATCTTTGCAGTATGGTATTTATCATTTTTGTTATCTTTTGGGCTTGTGTCCTTTCTTTGGTTTTATTTAAAGTAAAATCGGGAAGGCTGGCAAAATGGGCAAAGCTGTTCCGTATCCTTACACTGGTTTTTTCAATCTCAACGTTTACGTATTGGTTCATTAAAAAAAGTGCGGTAAGCTTTGTAGATAATTCTGTAGGACTACAGGTGGTCAATAAGCTTCCACAGACACTGGATTTTTATCTGATCAAAGTGGATACTGCCAAAATCCAGAATCTGGAACCTAAACATATCGGGAAAATACGTCCGGAATATTATAGGATAGAATATCTTAAAATGGACCAATCTGACGAATACTGGATCATAGGATATTTAGGAAAAAAGAATATGGTCTATTTCTCCCAACATGCTGTTCCAAACAAAAATATTGACCAGATTGTTGAAGTCCAAAACTATATCAACCAGAGTGTAAAACTTTCGGAAGCAGCAAAAAAACAGGTGGAGACCTATAATTATGAAAATGCAAAGCTGGGTATCTGGGTATCCTTAGATCTCCTGCTCCTCTTCCTGAACCTTGTACTTTTGTTAAGAAAAAATAAGCAATGAGTAATGAGCAATAAGCAGTTTTTTTAAACCTTATTACTCATTGCTTATATATTATGGATAATCAAGAATCTGCATGACTTGTTCCTTAAATTCTTCAGGACAGTTTTTAATCAGCTTATCTTTATTGTGCTTACTGATCTGGTGGGGTTCCAGCCACTCGGTCCGGTTGGAACTCAGACTATGGTTATCGTAGACTCTTTTTATTTTATGATCCTCGTAAAACGTATATTCATCACCGAGCCACGTACTGGCAATACTGATTGTGCAAATTTCTTTTTCCATGACATTTGTTTTTAGGATACTGTGCTTTATAATGAACATCAGTATATCCTAATTTACTGTTTTTTTTCAACAAAAATAGCTTTTTAAGCATCTTTTTGCAGGTCTGGCTGAAAAATACAACAATTAAAAACTTATTTGGTTAATTTAGTTAAAACAAAGTTCCGTTATTATCGGTGGCCATTTGCGGGATATGTAGATCGGTTTTCCATTCCTCATTCATCTGTTTAATGAAATAGGCGGAAAGTAGGGGAGACGCTTTTTCAATATTCTGATGAACAAAGAAGTATACATTCTGCAGACCTTCTTTTTTCCATTTTGTCAGACGTTTCATCCAGTCATCCAGCCTTTCATAGTCGCTTTCTGCATTGGCGCCAACATATCGGATAAAAGCGTTGGGAGTAGTGAGACGCATATGGAGCATATCCCTTCTCCCGGCAGTATCCACAATAATATTGGTAATGTTGTTGGCTTCAAAAAGCTCGCAGGTTGTATTGAAGATCTCTTCATCAGAGAACCATTCCGTATTGCGGAGTTCAATAGCAAGAGGAACTTCCTGAGGCCAGTCTTTTACAAATTTTTCCAGCCTGTCATAATCTTTAGGTTTAAAATTATCATGAAGCTGTAAAAAAGCCATGCCTAGTTTCTGATCAAAATTCATGATGGCCGATGCAAAATTGGTTACCGGTTCAGTAATGTCAATCAGCCTTCTGAAATGCGAAACAGTATTGGTGATTTTTGGGAAAAATTTAAAATTTTCAGGCGTCTTTTCTTTCCAGACCGCTACCTGTTCTGGGGTAGGCATTCCGTAAAAAGTAGCATTCAGTTCAATAGAATTAAACTGTTTGGCGTAATAGGTCAATTCGTCCTTGGTTCCTTTAGGATAAAATCCTTTAAGATCGGTTTTGTTCCATTTTGCACATCCAATAGAAATATTTTCCAATCCTTTTTTATTCTGACTTAGAATTTCCTTAGTTCTGGAATGATCTTTAGGAAGTGTAAAATCTATTTTTGAAGGGTCTTCTACCTGGCCGAATTTCATATCTATATTTTTAGGATTAAACGAGTATAACAAATATAAAACAAAACCGCAGAAATTTTCTGCGGTTTTATCAAATTAATGTAAATGATATTTTATTAGAATAAAAATATTATTTTATAGGTATAGCAACAATACTCACATTGTCATTAGTGGCTACTCCAAATTGTCCATTATAGGAGGAGCTGGTAACATTTGATAATCGTCCGGTTAGAACTACGGTGTATGAACCTGCAATTAGCTTAAGAGACATATTGGGAGTCGTATTCATATTTCCTGTTGTACCACCTGCGGCACTGGCTCCTGTATAAATACCGGAACTCGGACCATAGGCAGCTCCTGTAGTTAATGTAGAGCCGGCAGGTAGTGCTGTAAACTGCCAAAAAACACGATATAGTCTTGGTACCCCATCTGTTATTGCATTTCCTGTAGTGGTTGTTAAACTTGCTGAAACATTTGCGCTGAAAGTGACTAAAGAAGGTCTGGTCAATGTAAAATTAAACGTACTTAAATTAGTATCAACATTAGTTACAGCATTAGGCACTGTTATCGTCGCTGATGTAGCCACACCGTCTGTACCATCTGCTCCGACCAGTATACTAACATCATTTGTGCTTAATGAACGTCCCCATTTTGCACCGTCATTTATATATTCGCCAGGATAGACCTCATTACCTGCAGATGATGTATTGGTTGCTGTATTATATACTTTCATACCTGCCACATGTGCGGAAAGCGGAGAGGCAAGGGCTGTAGAGGTAAGAGTTACTCTTGGAAATAAAAGCCCTTTTGATGATGAACTTAATTCTAATAATGCATTGGCATTGGGTGCTGTAGTTCCTATTCCTACATTACCTCCATTAATAACTGTAAGGGCTGTGGTTCCATTGGTCATAAGGTTGACAGGAGCTGTACTTCCCGTAGATGAACCTAAGAACAGTCCCGTAGAAGTTCCTCTAATGGCAACTTGCGCTGCCGACCCTACATCCTGAAAAATATCAAGGAAAGAGGCGGCATTAGAAGACCATGTCATACTGGAACGGTTGGTTCCCTGAAGAGTGGCCTGACCATCAGTAGCCGTATGAAGAAGTCTGAAAAACGGTCCGGATGCAGTATTCTGGAATCTTAAAAAGTTGGTTCCCATTTCAACCGTTCTGTTTCCGGCAAGTGTTCCGTCTGAGTTATAAATATTAACATCATTTCCTGTATTTATTTTTACCCAGACAGATCCGTCAAATGAATAATACCCAACTGCATTTATGTTGGCAGCGGTTCCTGTTTGGGTTCCCGTTGCAATGCTATTCACATAAATGAGAGTCGAAGTAGGAACAGAAGCCATGCTTTGCGCTCTTTGTCTGTCTACACGGGGTATTAACAAACCATCTACACTCGTAGTGGTTCCTGTTGCATTTTTAGCAGTTACATCTAATGTTGCAGCTGGAGTAGATGTATTTATACCTACTTGTGCGGAATAAAATAACGGGAAAATAACTATCCCGAATAACACATTTTTTTTCATTTGTTTATTTGTATTTAATTGAAAATTATTATTTTAATAAGGCCGAAAAGATATTAATGAATTTTAAATACATTAATACTTTTTATTTAAATCAAATTGGAAATGGATTTATAATATTATTCAGACTTCACGGGAGTCAGTTAAATACCATGAACTAACTTGTACCCAGGTTGTATAAATCTTTAATAATTGGTGTAGAAAGTTTTAGAATTCAGTATTTCGCAGTAAAATTCATTTAAACAGTATAATCAATAATGTTTTATGTACTTCCTTTTATAGCAACTAATATCAAAAACTTACGAACGAGTCTGTCAATCTTATTTGTATCTTATGAAATACAAACAATAGAGAAGGGATATAATGTAAAATTTAATTTCATAAATGTGTGTGTTTTTGTTTATATAAAGTTAATAAATATTTTAAAAAAAAATGAAATCATTTTTTTATATAGTAAATAATCTATTGGAGGTGTAAGATCTATTTTTAATGATCTTCTACTGGTCTGAATTTCATGATTAGACTGGTATAATAAAACAAAAAGCTGGGACATTTCTGTTTGTTCCAGCTTTATTTATTATTGAACTGTCTTGTTTGTCGTCTTATTTTACTCCCTGTGTTACCATTCTGTTCGAAATAACAGAATAGATACAACCTGTGGTTTTTAAATTGACAGTAATAGTAGCGGGAGTAGACCGGTAAGCAGTATCACCATATGGCTCAATGATCTTACCGTTTGAGTCTTTTACAGTTCTTCCCTTTATCGTATAGGTCATCGTTGCTGTTCCTGTAAATCCGCTTGAAGGATTGAAGGTAACAATACCTGTCGTTTTATTATAAGTCCATGTTCCCTGTGGAGTCACTTTTTTACGGTACAGCGTAAGATCTGTATCATTGTTTTTTGTAAAACTGAATGTCGAATAATCAATATTAGAACTGCTTCCGGTTGGTGGGGTCGTAACGCTGATAGGGCCTTTATAAGCTATATCATTAGTGAAAACAGGAATATTAACCGGTTGTAACTTACACGTAGAAGCTATATCATCATTAGCAACAGCGGCATAAGGAAGAGTAAGCTTTACATTTCTGATAATATGCTGTTGATAAGCTCCTCCTGTAGCTGCTGCAAAACCAAGCTTCAAAACAGCCGGAACCGTTGCATCCAAAGTTTGAGGAGTAGCGGCTCCTTCAACATCCGAAGTATTAAAATCAGTGATCTGAGGATTGGCATTCTCGGTATAAGGTACTGAAGTTTTGTAGTGGTAATAATTGATGACATTCACAGGAGTTCCGTTCTGTGTAGTCTGGATATCCACTTTTATATCAAACCCGTCTGTTGTGGTCGGAGTTGTAAAATGGGGAATTAGATCTAGGTATACTTTCCTGAACTCTCCTGCGTTGTTTCTGAGGTCAAATAAAGAGGAAAGTGAATTGGAAGTCGCAAGATAGCTTCTGTCAGTTTGCAGGATTCTTCCTACCGCACCTGAGTTGCTTAAGGTAGAACGGGTAACCAATACGGGATATCCGGTATATCCCAATCCTAAACCATTGGCATTAATGGCGGCTCCTCTTGCCCCTCTTAAAGTGACATGGCTTGTTGCCTGGCTCCATGCTACCCCCGCAATACCATTTACTCTGGATTCACCCTGAAAACGCTTCGATTTAAAATTTCCGAACTCATCCAGGGCAATACCCAGATAAGCCCCAGATAAACCAGCTTTTCTTTGGCTTGCATAGGTATTTTGTGTCCTGTTATAGGAATATCCGATACCGGCACCAGGTGCTCCAATGGTAGGGCTTGTTACTGCCCCGTCATAAAGGAAAAAAGACAATCCGTCTCCATAGGCTCCACCCAAGGGTGTTCCATTTTTCATGTCATATTCAAATTCAACATGAAGCCCGTTTACCGAAGTAAAGGTTCTTCCGTTGATAAACAATCCTCCAAACTGTCCTGAGCTTGCAGGAGTAAGCTGTATTCCTGTAGAAGTATGGGAAGCGCTTCCTTGTATCGAAAGTTCTGGTGCCGCAGAAGCATTCATTAATGAACTTGAATAGGAATAAAACCCATAAATACTTGCTACCTCAGTACTATCTGTCTGTGCATACGCGAAGTTGGTAAACAGAACGAAAATCAGGCTCATCCAAGACAGCCCTTTTAAATTCTTTTTCATAGCTGCTTATTTTACAACAAATACGATGTTGATGAAAGATGCTGAGGTAGCATTTGATAAAACATCATAATTTAATACACCTGTGTTGCTGATGCTGTTTATTTTGAAAACAGAAGTATCATAACCCGTTACATAATAGTGTAAATCTGTTGCGTTTGGAAAAAACGGAATCGCAGCCGGAGCTGATGTACTTCTTGCATTTGCCGGGATATTGGAAAACTGGTTTCTATATAAAGTATACAGATCCTTTGTCTGTCCTGTTGCAGGAGTAGTCGTGTCAAAAACTACGCTCGGCATGTAAAAGAACTTAGCAACATACGGAGAAAGGCATACCCAGTCCGGAGCGGCAGGTGTTCCTACATTTTGACTGATACATTTTTTGTTGGTATCAAAAATAACGAGTCCTGTTGCTGGATTGGTAACTGTTGCTAGATTGCTGATTCTTGGTAAAAGAAGTCCTTTAGAAGTGCTTGTAATGTCTAAAGCTGAGCTTGGATCAGGTGTAGAAGTGTTAATACCCACCTGAGCAGTAATGGTACAAAAAGCCATTACCAAAATTAAAGTAATAATCTTGTGCATTTCGAAATAATTTTTTTGTGTTGTTTTTGTGTACTATTAGCAAACTTCCTGCCAATAGTAAATTAATTGTTTAATTAAATTTTTTTGTTATTTTATATTATAAATAAAATTTGTTAAATTCATCGTTTAGCATTTATACAAAGCTGTTTTTTTGTGTTTTTTCTATTTAAATATTTTGGTATTCCTGTATTTTATTTGTGTTTTTTTTATGAATACCTTTTTCTTTTGTATAATCTGGAAATGAATTATTATAATTAATTTCTGTTTTTGATTACAAATGTTTAATATTAAATTATATCATATTTATTCAAAATATATCTGCTTTATATATTTCAATAAAGCTCAAATGATCTATTTTTCTTGCTGATTTAATATTAAATACTTTAATTTGGAATCTGTGTTTTTTAATAAATTTTCAACAAATGTAATATAAAATTATTAAAAATAATACTTAGAAATTATTGCAGCAGACACTTGATTCACTATTTGGTGAATGTAGAGTGAGTATTTTAAGCATTAATGAAGGATTAATGAGAAGTTTTGTTTTTCTAACTTGAGCGTTAAAATTTGTTAAAATTTTGATATAAACAAAAAGCACACTGAAAAGTGTGCTTTTAATATTTAGTTAGTTCATTACAAATTGCTATGCCTCACAAGCGGAGCAGGTCACAAAATTGACCATCATTTCTTTAGAGACAGAGGAGCTTCTTTGGTAATAAAGAGTTTTTACTCCTTTTTTCCAAGCCTCGATATAAAGGTAATTGACATCTTTTACAGGCATTGTAGATGGAATCTGTAAATTCAGAGATTGAGCCTGATCAATATATTGCTGTCTTTGAGCAGCCTGAGAGATAATTTCCATAGGAGAAATCTCTTTGAACGTTTTGAATACTGCTTTCTCTTCGTCTGTCAGCTCTTTAAGATGCTGTACGGAACCATGGTTCAGCATGATCGTTCTCCAGGTTTCTTCATTATCAAGACCTTTTTCTTCAAGTAATTTTGCCAAATATTTGTTCTTACGCATAAAGTTTCCTTTGGCAAGACCTGCTTTATAATAGTTGGAAGCAAATGGCTCAATTCCAGGAGAAGTCTGTCCTAAGATCGCAGAACTTGAAGTGGTAGGAGCAATAGCCATTGTGGTGGTATTTCTCAATCCGTAACCTTTCAGTAATTCCGGCTCTCCATAGATGTTGGCTAATTCTCTTGAAGCAGTTTCTGCCTGCTCTTTGATGTGTTTGAAAGCTCTCGCATTGAATTGAGTTGCCTCAAAACTTTCAAACGGGATCATATTTTTCTGTAAATAAGAATGGTATCCTAAAACTCCCAATCCAAGCGCTCTGTGACGCAGTGCAAAGTTTCTGGCTCCCTGCAGGTAGTAGTTTCCTTCTGTTTTTTCGATGAATTCAGTCAAAACAGCATCCAGGAAATAAACAGCTAATTTTACAGCATCAGTATCTTTCCACTCGTCATACAATTCCAGGTTCATAGAAGATAAACAGCAGATGAAAGATTCTTCTCTGGTAGAAGGAAGCATAATTTCGGAACAAAGATTACTTGCATTGACAGGCATTCCTAAGTCCTTGTAAACCTGAGGTTTGTTTCTGTTAACATTATCGGTGAAGAAAATATACGGAAGACCTTTTTGCTGGCGGCTTTCAAGAACTCTTGCCCAGATTTTACGCTTATCCATATCCCCATCGATCATATCCTGCATCCAGTAATCAGGAACGCAGATCCCTGTAAACAGATTCTGGATCGGGCTACCGATATCTTTGATGGATAAGAATTCTTCAATATCCCCGTGGTCAATATCCAGATAAGCAGCAAAAGCACCTCTTCTTACGCCTCCCTGCGAAACTACATCCATTGCTGTATCGAATAATTTCATGAACGAAACCGCTCCTGAAGATTTTCCGTTGTCCGTTACGGCAGTTCCTCTGTTTCTAAGCTCTCCAAAGTACCCTGAAGTTCCGCCTCCGATTTTCGTTTGCATAATAACTTCACCCATTTTGTGAGTAATTCCTTCAATGCTGTCAGGAATGTGAACATTGAAACAAGAGATAGGAAGCCCCCTCTGTGTTCCCATGTTCGCCCATACAGGAGATGAGAAACTGATCCATCCTTTGGTGATCATTTCTTTGAAAGCAGGTTGTAGTTCCGGCTTGTATAATTTTTTTGCAGCTGCAGTGGTAATTCTGTCGATGGCTCCGTCCACAGTTTCTCCTTTCAACAGATATCCTCTGTTCAGCATCTGCTCAGACTCTTCATTGAGCCACCATATATTTGAATTTTGTTCTTCCATAGATGTTATATTTTCGAATTCCGGAACAGTGTTTGTGCTCCGGAATTTTGTTGCTTTTTATATTGATTGTAATATTTCCACTTTGTGCGTACCGTTCAGTCCGCTTTCATCTCTTAATCTTTGAAACTCCTTAAAAGAAGGAGTATTCAATACCTCATGCTGAACCTCTTCATTAATGTAGTTTGAATAATGTAAAAAAGTAACTCCGTCTTCTTTTACATACACCTTATATTCAAATGTCTCCTGATTCAGATTTTTAAAATCATCCAGAAACCTTTGAATATGGGTTTTATTTTCTGAAACATATTCAGGCTTTACGGTGTAGGTTACAATTACATTGATCATTGTTGTACTTTGAATTTTTTGTCGCTGTAAAGAATGAAGAAATTTTATTTGAATAATATAATTCGATAGGCTCAGTTTGATATTGCTGATACTATCTGCTTTGACGCTCGCTTCGCTCGCGCTACATTCACTTATATTAAAACAAATCGTTCGCTGTAATACTCTTGTCGTGTTTTGTATAATCTACCGGTCTTTTGGCAAAGAAATCATCCATTGAATTTGCGAAAACTTCTTCTTCAAACCATTTCATTGGGCGATATTGCTCAGGAGAAACATTGTAACGGGTTTCCATATCGATTTTCTTTAAGCTGTCGTCTACACGGTATTTCATGAAGTTCAGAAGATCTTCTTTTGAGAAAACGCTTAATTCTCCCAGCTCGAAGATCCAGTCTAGGATTTCACCTTCCAGCTCAATAGACTGATCTACCAATGTGTAGATGTCTTCAATATCTGAATCTGTCAACAGATCAGGCTGTTCTTCACGGATCTTGTTGATCAGATAGATTCCTGCATTGGCGTGAATCTGCTCGTCAACGGATGTCCATGCGATGATATTGGAAACATTCTTCATATACCCTTTGAATCTTGTGAAAGAAAGGATGATCGCAAATTGTGAGAATAAGGATACGTTTTCGATCAGGATACTGAATAATAAAAGAGAAGATACATATTCTTTCGGTGTTGTAGAATTGGCGTGTTTCAGAACGTTTGACAGGAAGTCAATTCTCTTTTTCACGGCAGGAATTTCTATAACATTGGAAAATTCTTCGTTATATCCTAATACCTCTACCAATCGGGAATAGGCTTCAGAATGACGGAATTCGCATTCTGCAAAAGTAGCTCCAAGGCCGTTGAATTCAGGTTTTGGCAAGTGATTGTATAGGTTTCCCCAGAATGTCTTTACGGACACCTCGATCTGTGCAATGGCTAAAAGTGCATTTTTTACAGCGTGTTTTTCGTGCGGCTCTAACTGCGAATGAAAATCCTGAACATCTGCAGTAAAATCCACTTCCGAATGCACCCAGAACGATTTGTTGATCGCCTCTACAAACTGAAGAACCTCAGGGTATTCAAATGGCTTGTAACTTACTCTTTTATCGAAAATTCCCATATTAAAATAGCTTTAAAAATTAAATAATCTGCATCACTGTGGATAACGTTGAAGTAATGCTTAACTTCTTGTATGTTTGGTATTTACGTGAGAAACATATTCACATTCATGAGTGGAGGTTTCTTGTAAAGAACTAATGACAAAGTTCGAAAAAAAGAACTGATTTTGAAAGGGGTAAATAGTAATTGGCTGAGTTTTAACTGTAAAAGTTTTCCACATTTACATGAAACCAGCACGGATAATGGCTTAGACGGGGGTATAAGTAAAAAATAAATGAAAAATTAAAGTTACAGTTAAACACTTTTCCTTAATGTACTGTAAATAAAGGTTTAAAAAGTTAAACAATAAAATATTCGAATAAATTATTGTTCTTGTAACAAATTGAAAATAACACCTACTTATTGGGTATAAAACAAGCATCACTTCATGTTAGTAATTCAGGATTTACATAAATCATACGATACGGGGAAAAGCAAACTGCACGTTCTTAAGGGGATTAATCTTAATATTTCCGAGGGCGAGTTTGTTTCTATTATGGGAAGTTCCGGTTCCGGGAAATCTACGCTTCTTAATATCATCGGTATTCTGGATGAAAAAGATTCGGGAACATATGAGCTGGATAATGTTCCGATTGAGCATCTGTCTGAAGTGAAAGCTGCAGAGTACAGGAGCAAGTTTCTGGGTTTTATTTTTCAGTCCTTCAACCTGATCAGCTATAAAACAGCTCTGGAAAATGTAGCGCTTCCTTTATATTACCAAAATGTTCCGAGAAAAGAGCGTAACCAGAAAGCATTGGAATATCTGGAAAAAGTAGGTCTCGGACAATGGGCAGGACATCTTCCCAACGAGCTTTCCGGAGGACAGAAGCAGAGAGTAGCCATTGCAAGAGCGTTGATCACAGATCCTAAAGTAGTTCTGGCCGATGAGCCAACCGGAGCGCTGGATTCAAAAACGACGCACGATATTATGAAACTTCTTCAGGATATCAATAATGAAGGAAGAACCATCATCGTTGTCACCCATGAACCGGACGTAGCGGCACAGACGAAAAGAAACGTAATACTGAAGGATGGCATCATAGAAAGTGATGAGTTTATCAAGCAGATTGTTTTGTAAACTGTATTGATTTGAATTTGATAATAAGATAATTTGAAAATTTAGAGCCTGTTTTTTAATCTTTAAATTTTCAATCTTTAAATACTAATAAAAATGTTTGACCTAGATCGTTGGCAGGAAATATTCAGTTCTATTCGCAGTAATGTATTGCGGACGGTGCTTTCGGGGTTTACAGTGGCTTTGGGGCTTTTTATTTTTGTTGTTCTTTTCGGAATAGGGAAAGGGCTTCAGAATGCCTTTACCGAAGGTTTTGCAAGAGATGCACAGAATCTTATCACGATCTATACCGGTAAAACCACGTTGGCCTATAAAGGACTTCAGTCTGACAGAACGGTCACCATGGATAATGAAGATTATGATTTCCTGATCAATACAGATAAAGAAAAAGTAGGTGATGCCAGCCCAAGATATACCACAAGTTTAATGGTAAAATACGGAAAGGAAAGCGGTACTTACCAGATTAACGGAGCGGAACCGGGAGAAAAGGTTATTGAGAACAGGAAGATGCTGGACGGGCGCTATCTTTCGCCTATGGACCTTGCAAGAAAACAGAATGTAGCGGTGATCGGAAGAATGGTTCAGCGTGACCTCATCAAGAACGGAAGTCCGGTGGGAAAAGACCTGAATATCAACGGAACTATGTTCAAAGTAGTTGGGGTATTTTCCGATGACGGAGGAGACTGGGACGAAAGACATATTACCGTTCCTATTACAACCCTTCAACAGATGAAAAAAGGTTCGGATACCGTATCTACTGCATATATTGCCTATAACGAAAAACTAACACCCCAGGAAGCCATAAAATATGGGGATGAGCTTAAAGACCGCTTAAAAGCCAGGAAGAATGTTGCTCCTGACGATGAAAACGGAGTCCGTGTCTGGAATAATGCCCAGAATATGAATGAAACCTTCCAGTTTATGGCCGTGCTTACCCTTATTGTAGGCTTTATCGGACTGGGAACATTGCTGGCAGGAATTATCGGGATCAGTAATATCATGGTGTATATCGTAAAAGAAAGAACCAAAGAGATTGGTGTACGTAAGGCTATTGGAGCCAAACCGAAAAGTATTGTAGCTCTTATTGTACAGGAAAGTGTGGTGATAACGGTAGTTTCAGGAATTGTTGGAGTGGCAGTAGGTGTATTGGCGCTTAGTTTAATAGGAGACAGTCTTGAAGAATATTTCATCAAAAGCCCGAGTGTAGGGTGGGGAACCATCTTCATGGCATTTATAGCTTTGGTGTGTTCAGGGCTTATTGCAGGATTCGTTCCGGCATACAGAGCTTCGAGGATTAAACCAATAGAGGCGTTAAGAACTGAGTAGTGATGCGGTAAACAGACATCATCATTGATCAATTATCAATCATCATTCATATATATTTTAAACTTATAACTCAAAGAAGTGAACATTTTATTTAAAAAAGATACTTGGCAGGAAATTTATTATTCACTGAGGAATAATAAGCTCCGCACGTTCCTTACCATGATTGGGGTAGGTTGGGGAATGTTTTTGTATGTGAGTCTTCTTGGAGCGGCAAAAGGGATGGAAAATGGTTTCGATAAGCTGTTCTCCGGATTTGCGACTAACTCTATTTTTCTTTGGGCTCAGAAAACCTCTATTCCATATGAGGGATTTCCGAAAGGAAGGGAGGTTCATCTACAGTTATCCGATATGGATATGCTGAAAAGAAAAGTGTCTGCTATAGATTACATCTCTCCGCAGAATGCTAGGGGAAGCTTTACCGGAACACCCGGTGAATCTATGTCAAGAAACGGTAAAAACGGCACCTATTCCCTTACGGGAGATTATGCGGTAGGAAATAAAATTTCTGAGAAAAAACTTATTTTCGGACGCTATCTTAACGATGCTGATGTTATGGGAAATAAGAATGTAGTGGTGATTGGGGAAGAGATTTATAAGAATTTCTTTGATGCCAAGAAAAAAGAAAATCCTGTTGGGAAGCAAGTCAATATAAAAGGACTGTTCTTTAATGTGATTGGTGTTTTCAGAGTGAAAAAAGGAGGTGGTTTTGAAAATGACCGGACTGCTTTTATTCCTCTTTCAACCTATACGAAAATGTATAACGCCGGAGAACAGATTGATATGTTTGCTATCGTGAGCAAGCCCAATGCTAACGTTAATGGAGTAGAAGAAGACGTAAAACTTGTACTGAAGACTAAAAATAAAGTATCTCCCGAAGATACCAATGCTTTCGGAAGTTTCAACTTGGGTAAAGAATTTAAAAAACTGACAGGTTTCCTTACAGGAATGCAGCTTTTAACAATCATCGTAGGAACACTGACGATCCTTGCAGGAGTTATTGCCATCTCGAATATCCTTCTGATCACGGTAAAAGAAAGAACAAAGGAAATCGGGATAAGAAGAGCTTTAGGAGCAAAACCAGCTGAAGTAAGAAACCAGATTCTTCTGGAAAGTGTTGTTATTACACTCTCTTCGGGGATTCTCGGATTCATGTGCGGGATATTTGTTCTGATTATTTTAAATATGGTGACCCAGAACCAGGATGAGTTTCCGTTCTATAACCCAACCGTAAATTATGGAAACGTATTCGGAGCCATGGCGGTAATGGTGATTCTTGGCTTGATTATCGGGATGATTCCTGCACAGCGTGCAGTAAAGATCCGGCCGATTGAAGCCCTGAGATCAGAATAGTAATATGTTAATTTGAAAATAAAATAATTTGAAAAAATAATGATTGGCTTTAATGTTTAAATATTTAAATCCTCTCAATTAATTTTTCTCCTTTTAATCGTAAAAAATAAACTAGATATATGAAAAAGAAATTCACTTGGAAAAAAGCCATTTATATTGTACTCGGGCTTTTATTTGCAGTGGCATTGATCTTCGGGATTGGGTATCTCGTAAAATCAAATTCTAAAGAAAGTGAAGCTTTCCTGACCAGAAAACCAAAGTACCAGGACATGGAAGACAAGGTGATGGCGACAGGGAAGATCATTCCAAAAGAAGAGATCGAGATCAAGCCGAATATTGCAGGAATCATTGATAAAATTCTGGTGGATGAAGGAGATAAGGTAACGGCAGGACAGCTGATTGCTACAGTAAGAATCATTCCTAATATTGCTGATGTAAACAATGCTCAGCAGGAAGTGGTGAATTCTCAGCTGCAGATCAGCAACGCTAAAATGAATGTGGATAATATGCAGAAGCAATATTCTATGCAGGAAAAACTGTACAAGCAAGGCGTTATTTCCAAGCAGGAGTACTTGAACTCTCAGCAGCAACTGTTTTCACAGCAGCAGGCCCTTAGAAATGCCAACCAGCAGCTGGCTACAGCTCAAAAAAGATTACAGATCGTAAAAACGGGGGCTACTCCGGAACTTCAGGGCCTTGCAACAACGCAGATCCGTTCAAAAGCAGCAGGTACTGTTCTTGAAGTTCCTGTAAAAGTAGGAAGCCAGGTAATCGAGGCTAACTCATTCAACGCAGGAACAACCATCTGCTCCATTGCAGACCTTAATTCTCTGATCTTTCAGGGAGAAATAGATGAAGCTCAGGCAGGAAAACTGAAGCAGGGAATGGATATGAAAATTGTGATCGGTGCCCTTCAGAACAAAACATTTCCGGGAAAACTGACCATGATCGCTCCTAAAGGAAAAGATAATCTGGGAACGATAAAATTCCCGGTAGAAGGTGACGTAAACAACCCTAACAACGAATATATCAGAGCCGGGTTTTCTGCTAACGGTGAAATTGTCCTGAAATCTGAAAAAAATGCATTGCTTTTGGATGAATCACTTATCCAGTACGAAAAGAAAAACAGAAAAGATACCCCTTTTGTAGAAGTGAAACAGCCGGATGGAAAGTTCAAGAAAGTATATGTGAAATTAGGGGCCAGCGACGGGATCAATGTTCAGATCCTTTCAGGAATCACCAAAGACTCTGAAGTGAAAGTATGGAACCCTTCCGATAAGGACAAGGAAGAGCTTAAAGAAAAGAAAAAATAGTAAACAATCACTATATATTTAAACTGTAAGATCCTGGGAAATTTTTTCTCAGGATTTTTATTGTTTAAATGGATGTAATGGATATTTTTAATAAATTGTCTTACAAGAAACAGTAACCATACAATCTCATAACTATGAAGAAAAGCTACCTGATTCTCTTTTTCTTTATCATTGTAAAATTCATCCTCCAATATTCTCTGATCAGCTCCGAATATGAGTTACACAGAGATGAATACCTCCATCTGGATCAGGGCAATCATCTGGCTTGGGGATATCTTTCCGTTCCGCCGGTGAATTCATGGCTGGCCTGGCTCGTTAAAACACTCGGAGGGTCCATATTTTGGGTGAAATTTTTCCCGGCATTCTTCGGAGCAATGACCATTGTTGTTGTATGGGAAATTATTGATGAGCTTCAGGGTAGTTTGTATGCCAAAATATTGGCTTCAACAGGGATCCTGCTTTCAGTACTTCTTCGCATCAATTTGCTTTTTCAGCCGACTTCCCTGGAGGTATTGCTATGGACCCTTATCTATTATGTCTTGATCCTGTATTTTAATTCCGAAAAAGTAAAATGGCTCTACCTTGCTGCAGTAATCTTTGGGATAGGCTTTTTGAATAAATATAATATTGTCTTTTCCGTATTGGGAATTATTCCTGCCGTTCTACTGACCAGACAAAGAAAAATATTTGCTCAGCCTCATCTTTATGGTGCGGCCTTCGTAGCTGTATTAATTATGCTTCCTAACCTGATCTGGCAATACAAATTCGATTTTCCAGTTGTTTCACATATGAAAGAACTTTCGGAAAGACAACTGGTTCATGTTGACCGGTTTGATTTTTTTAAATCCCAGATCCTTTTCTTTATAGGCTCGTTATTGGTCATTATTGCAGGCTTTTATGCGTTGTTATTTTACAAACCGTTTGAGAAATTCAGATCTTTCTTTTGGGCATATGTCATAACTATTGCCCTGTTTTTATTTTTCAAAGCTAAAGATTATTACGCTGTTGGGATTTATCCGGTTTTTATAGCATTCGGGGCTGTTTTTCTGGCGCACATCTTTGATAAAAGTTGGAAAAAGTTTCTTAAGCCTGTTTTTATCCTTGTTCCTGTACTTCTGTTTCTGCCTCTGTATGATCTTGCTTTCCCCAATAAAAGTCCGGAATACATAGTCAACCATCCTGAAAAATATAAAAAAATGGGATTGCTCCGCTGGGAAGACGGTAAAGACCATCCGCTGCCCCAGGATTTTGCAGATATGCAGGGATGGAAAGAGCTTGCCCAAAAAGTAGACAAGGAATATTCCCTGCTTTCAGGGAGCGGAAGGACTTTAGTTCTTTGTGATAATTATGGACAGGCAGGAGCTGTTAATTACTATTCCAAAAAAGGAGTACAGGCAGTTTCCTTTAATGCGGATTACATCAATTGGTTTGATCTCAGTAAAAAATACGATAACCTGATCCGGGTAAAAGAATTTTCCAAAGAAGAAGATGAATTAAAAGAGACAGGTCCTTATTTCGAAAACTCCAAAGCCGCAGATTCCATTGTCAATAAATTTGCCCGTGAAAAAGGAACTACAATCTTTAGTTTTAAAGGAGCAAAAATTGACATCCGTACAAACATCAGGGAGGAAATTAATGAGGTGAAGCACAGATATTAACACTTAATTAACTATAATGGATCATATCATAGGGTGAAATATTTTCTAATTTCGCTGTAATTGTAATGCCCTATGAAATCACTATCCAAAATTTTATTTTTATCCTCAGCTTTGTTATTTTTAAGCTGCAGTTCTCAGAAAGAAACTCAGAAGGCCCAAGTAGTCTATAAAACAGATAACCTCTCCATCATTCAACTGTCCAATGGTATTTATCAGCATATTTCCTATCTGAATACAGACTCCTTTGGAAAAGTAGAATGTAATGGGATGATTGTGAAAGACGGAAATGAAACCGTAATCCTGGATAGCCCTACCAATGATAAAAGTACAGAGGAATTGATTTCATGGATTAAGAATAACCTTCATTCCAAAGTGAATGCTGTTGTGGCAACCCATTTCCATGATGACTGTGTAGGCGGACTGAAAGAGTTTGGCAAAAATAATATTCCGTCTTATGCCAACAATAAAACCATTAAACTGGCAAAACAAAATGGAGCAAATGTTCCGGAGCATGGATTTAATGATACCATCACACTGAATGCCGGAAAACACAAAATTTTGGTGAAATACTTTGGAGAAGGACATACAAAAGACAATGTAGTAGCCTATATTCCTGATGAGAAAGCAATGTTCGGAGGCTGTCTGATCAAAGAAATGAATGCTACAAAAGGATACCTCGGAGATGCCAATGTTCAGGCCTGGTCCCAAACCGTTGAAAAAGTAAAAGCCCAATATCCTGATGTCAAACTTATAATTCCGGGACATGGAGAAACAGGTGGGATAGAACTCCTGGATTACACCATAAAACTCTTCAAAAATAATTGATTCACAGATCATATTCGACAATAAATATGACTGACAGCTGATTTTAAATTTTAATAAGTTTAAAATCAGCTGTTTCTTTTTTTAATCTTTTTATTATTGTAATAAAATATTAATGCAACAATATTGCATTAATGAGATTTTATTTTAACTTTGTGATGAGAAGCGAACAGCTGAAAAACAGACTAACATCCAATATTATTTAGTAAAATGAAAAATTTCGAGGTTATTATTATAGGCGGAAGCTATGCCGGATTATCAGCAGGAATGTCTTTAGGAAGATCATTAAGAAATACCCTGATCATAGACAGTGGGAAACCATGTAACAGACAGACGCCCCATTCACATAACTTTATTACCCATGACGGAAAAGTGCCAAAAGAAATTGCTGATCTTGCCCGCAAGCAGGTCGAAGCATATGATACAGTGAAGTTTCATGAAGATTCTGTCATAAAACTGAGAAAAACTGATGAAGGATTTGAAACGGAAACTTCTGGGGGCGAAAAATTCTATGCTAAAAAACTGATTTTGGCATCAGGAGTGATTGATCTCATGCCTGATATTCCCGGATTTGCAGAATGCTGGGGAATTTCAGTTCTCCACTGCCCGTACTGCCATGGCTATGAAGTGAGAGATGAAGTGACCGGAATTTTTTCAGATGGTGATATGGCCTTTGAATTTTCAAAACTGGTGTATAACCTGACAAAGAATCTCTTCATATTCAGTAATGGCCAATCGGTTCTTTCAAAAGATCAGAAAAACAAACTGGCCGAGAATAATATCATTCTTGTTGAAGATGAAATTGAAAAAATAGAGCATGAAAGCGGAAACATCCGGAAAGTCATCTTTAAAAGCGGAAAAGAAATCTCCTTGAAAGCACTGTATGCCAAAATACCTTTTGAGCAGAACATCAATGCTTCAGGATATCTTGGCTGTGAGCTTACCGAGCATGGGTTTATCAAAATTGACTCTATGCATAAAACCAATATTTCCGGTGTTTTTGCTTGTGGTGACAATGTCACCATGATGAGGTCTGTAGCCAATGCTGTTGCCCAGGGAAATTTCACAGGAGCTATTGTCAATAAAGAGCTTGCAGAAGAAAGTTTTTAATTATATATTATAAATTGGTGCCGTCCCCGCAGAAATTTTCTGTGGGGATTTTTCACTTAAAATTTTGTTGCTAAAATATATTATCGTAATATTGCGATATAATAAAAAGTATGGGGGCTACAAAAACAGATTTCTTTACAGATGAGCAGAATAAGATCGCTGTCATTGCAAAAGCTTTGGGACATCCGGCAAGAATTGCCATCATTGAATATCTTCTGAAAGTTAATGAATGCATCTGCGGAGATATTGTCAATGAATTGCCTCTTGCACAGCCTACCGTTTCCCAGCATCTGAAAGAATTAAAGAATGCAGGCCTGATCAAAGGAAACATTGAAGGCAATTCTGTATGTTACTGTATCGATGAAAAAGCGTTCGAAATTTTAAATGCTTTCTTTTCAAATATTATTTCCACCGTTAAAAAGCAGAATTGCTGCTAAATTTTTTTTGAATTGAATCATCGTAATATTGCATTATAACAATTAAAATATTGAATTATGAAATTATCAGACATTAAAAGCATTTTACCAGGCTTGGAAAATGTAGAATTCCAGCTGGAGGACGGAAGATTTGTACCGGAACACTTCCACGTTACTGAGATAGGAATGGTTACCAAAAACTTCATCGACTGCGGAGGGACCATCAGAAGAGAAGAACGCATAAATTTTCAGCTCTGGAATGCGGAAGATTACGAACACCGTCTTAAACCCGGAAAATTATTACATATTATTAATTTGTCAGAAGAGAAGCTGGGAATCGGAGATTTTGAAATTGAAGTAGAATATCAGGATCAGACTATTGGAAAATATGATCTGGAATTTAACGGTAACAACTTTATCTTAAAAAATAAACTGACGGCTTGTTTAGCTACAGACGCCTGTGGAATTCCTCAGGAAAAGCAAAAAATAAGCTTAAGCGGGCTGAAGGCTAATCAGGATTCTAGCTGTACACCAGGTTCGGGCTGTTGCTAATATTAACCTTTATAATGACTGGAATGTATCTTAAATTGACAAAATATATAGAAGAACTTCTTTCTATAGAGATCGGCGAAGAAAGAAAAGCTGTTCTGCAGCCATTAATAGATTTTGTAGAGCAGAAAAAAAGAAATCAAGAATCAATATCTATTAATTTTATCTGTACCCATAATTCCCGGAGAAGCCATCTGGCACAAATCTGGGCACAAACTGCATCCGCCTATTTTAAAATCTCTGATGTAAACTGCTATTCCGGAGGTACAGAGGCAACTGCTTTATTTCCTAAAGTTGCTGAAACATTGATGGAAGCTGGCTTTCATATTTGGAAATTAAGTGAAAGCGAAAACCCTGTATATGCTGTTAAGTATTCTGAAAATGCTTTACCTGTCATTGGATTTTCTAAAAAGTACGATGATCATTTTAATCCAAATACAGGTTTTGCTGCAGTTATGACCTGCTCCCAGGCAGATGAAGGATGCCCTTTCATTTCAGGTGCAGAGAAACGTATTCCTGTTACCTTTGAAGATCCGAAAATCTCAGATAGCACACCTGAACAAACCAGAATATACAGAGAAAGAAGTCTACAAATCGGGGCCGAAATGTTTTACGTTTTTTCCCAAATAAATCATTAAAAATGAAGACCAAATTAAAATTTCTTGACCGGTATTTAACCCTTTGGATTTTTCTGGCTATGATCATCGGAGTCGGTTTGGGATATTTTTTTCCTGGTATCTCTGTAATAACAAATTCATTTTCTTCAGGTACGACTAACATCCCTTTAGCTGTCGGCTTAATCCTGATGATGTATCCACCTCTGGCGAAAGTAGATTATAGCCTATTGCCACAAGTGTTCCGGGATAAAAAAGTAATATCTGTTTCGTTATTATTAAACTGGGTCGTAGGTCCAGTCTTGATGTTTGTTTTAGCTGTTATTTTTCTTAAGAATGAGCCGGATTTATGATAGGGCTGATTCTTATAGGCCTGGCAAGATGCATTGCCATGGTTATTGTCTGGAATGATTTGGCAAAAGGAAACCGGGAATATGCAGCTTTGCTGATCGCCTTAAATAGTATTTTTCAGATTATATCCTATAGCTTTATGGTATGGCTGTTTATTAATATTCTTCCTCAAAAATTAGGATTGGGTAGTTTTAATGTTTCTGTACCTATCAGTGACGTAATGGAAAGCGTCTTAATTTATCTGGGAATTCCTTTTTTAGCCGGTTTTCTAAGCCGTTATTTTCTTACGAAGCTCAAAGGAAAAGAATGGTACAGCCAAAAATTCATTCCTTTCATATCACCTGTTACTTTATACGCCTTATTATTTACGATTGTCTTAATGTTTAGCCTAAAAGGGGATAAAATATTGGAACTGCCCATGGACGTGGTAAAAATTGCAATTCCACTGATCATTTATTTTGTATTGATGTTTTTTATTAGTTTTTCAATAAACAAATGGCTTAAAGTTCCTTATGATAAAAATGTCTCCATTGCTTTTACGGCGACAGGAAATAATTTTGAATTGGCTATTGCAGTAAGTATTGCTGTTTTTGGAATTCATTCCTCACAGGCTTTTGTAGGAGTTATCGGTCCTTTAGTGGAAGTTCCTATATTGATATTATTGGTTAAAGCAAGTTTGTATTTAAAAAGAAGCTATAAATTGGAGTAAAAAAGTCACCATTGATGGTAAATTACTGCATAATGCCTGAAATTTTATTCCAAAATCGGATTTTAGGATAAAGAAATCTTACAGGAAATTCCGTACATTTGGGGTGAAAAATTTCAAAAACTAAAAGTAAAATGGACATTATTTTCGACCTGATTGAAAAAGAGAGACAAAGACAATCCCATGGATTAGAGCTTATTGCATCAGAAAACTTTGTTTCTGAGAACGTGATGAAAGCAATGGGAAGTGTACTGACCAACAAATATGCTGAAGGATATCCCGGAAAAAGATATTACGGAGGCTGTGAAGTAGTAGATGAGGTTGAAACATTAGCCATCGACAGAGCAAAAGAGCTTTTCGGTGTTGACTATGTTAATGTACAGCCGCATTCAGGATCTCAGGCGAATGCTGCCGTTTACCTTGCCGTTTTGAAAGCAGGAGACAAAATCATGGGTATGGATCTTTCAATGGGAGGACACCTTACTCATGGTTCAGGAGTTAATTTCTCAGGAATTCAGTATCAGGTGGTTTCTTATGGTGTTCAGAAAGAAACAGGACTTATCGATTACGATCAGATGAGAGAGGTTGCTTTGAGAGAAAGACCGAAAATGCTTATTGCAGGTTTCTCGGCCTATTCAAGAGATCTTGATTATGCTAAATTCAGAGAGGTTGCAGATGAGATCGGGGCTACACTTTGGGCAGATATTGCTCACCCGGCTGGTTTAGTGGCCAAAGGGCTGTTGAACTCTCCGTTTGAACACTGTCATGTAGTAACGACTACTACCCACAAGACTTTAAGAGGTCCAAGAGGAGGAATGATTATGATGGGCAAAGACTTTGAAAATACATATGGCCACAAAACGCCGAAAGGAGAAACAAAAATGATGAGCCAGGTATTGGATGGAGCTGTTTTCCCTGGAATTCAGGGTGGGCCGCTTGAGCATGTTATTGCTGGTAAAGCAGTTGCTTTCGGAGAGGCATTGGATGGTCAGTTCGAGACCTATGCCAAGCAGGTTAAATCTAATGCACAGGCACTGTCAAAAGCTATGACTGACAGAGGCTTCAATATTGTAAGCGGTGGTACAGATAATCACTTAATGTTGGTAGACCTTAGAAATAAGAATGTAAACGGAAAAGAAACAGAAAAAGCTTTAGTGCTTGCAGATATTACATGTAACAAAAATATGGTTCCTTTTGATGACAAGTCGCCATTCACCACTTCTGGGATCAGACTGGGAACGGCAGCGATCACGACAAGAGGCCTTAAAGAAAACGATATGGATACGATTGCGGGACTAATTTCTGATGTGGTTGACAATATTAAAAATGAAGAAGTTATTGCTTCGGTAAGAAAGAAAGTAAATGAACTGATGGAAGGCAAAGCCCTGTTCAACTATTAATTTGATTAAAAAACATTATAATAAAGAATGGGCATCTGTCCATTCTTTTTCATATCTATTATGGAGAAGAAATCTTTCACCTTTGATGAAATAAAGCTGAAACTAGTAAATTACTGCGTTTATCAGGACCGCTGTCATGCAGAAGTTGAGCAAAAAATGAGAGAATTTCTGCTGATTGATGAGGCAAAAGATGAAATTATCCTCTACCTTCTGAAAGAGAATTATCTTAACGAAGAAAGGTTTACACGCAGCTATATTAGGGGAAAGTTTTATATCAAGCACTGGGGTAGAAATAAGATAAGAATGCATCTAAAGCAAAAACAGATCTCGGAAAAGCTAATCAACAGCTGTTTTGATGAAATAGATGAAGATGATTATGAAAAAATGATCAGGAAAATCTTCGAAGATTATTATTCCAGGCAAAAAGGAATGCAGGAATATCAGAAAAAATCTAAAACAATAAAATATTTAATGAGCAGAGGCTTTGAATATGAAAAAATAAGTGATACTTTTGACGAAACATAAATAGATAATTGAAAAAAGAAAAAATTTGGCTTTCACCTCCTCATATGGGAGGAAGTGAGCTTGAATATATACACAACGCATTTGATACCAACTGGATTTCCCAATACGGCTCTAACATAGATGAATTTGAAAAGAGCCTGGAAAATTACTTAGGCAATAATTCGCATGTCACAGCTTTGTCTTCCGGTACTGCAGCTATCCATCTGGCATTGAGATTATTAAATGTAGAAGAAGGAGATTTTGTGATCTGCCAGTCTTTTACCTTTGTAGCCTCTGCCAATCCTATTCTTTATCTTAAAGCCATTCCTGTATTCGTAGATAGCGAAAGCAAGACCTGGAATATGTGTCCAAATGCCCTGGAAGATGCCGTAAAGCATTGCATACAGCAGGGAAAAAAGCCTAAAGCTATTATTGCAGTATCCTTATACGGAATGCCCTTTATGGCAGCAGAAATACTCCAGATCTCAAGAAAATATGAAATTCCTATTGTTGAAGACAGTGCAGAAGCACTGGGAAGTAAATATAAAGGACAGCCCTGCGGAACTTTTGGAGACCTTTCTGTTATAAGTTTTAACGGAAACAAAATTATTACAACCGGTGGCGGCGGAATTTTGATCTCAAGAAATGCACAATTCAAAAGCAGAGCACTTATTCTTGCAACACAAGCCAAGGATAATGCAGAATTTTACAGCCATTCTGAATTAGGATATAATTACAGAATGGATAATATTGCAGCAGGGATCGGAAGAGGACAGATGGAAACACTGGACGAAAAAATCAAACAGAAAAGAAAAAATCATGATTTTTATCAAGAACTGGTGAAAAATAATGAAAATATTGAGCTGTTTTCTGCTCCCAACAATGATTTTTTTTCAAACTATTGGCTTAATACCGTTATTTTAAAAAATGAGCTTTCAAAAGAAAAGCTTAGAGAGATATTTTCACAGAATGATATAGAAACCAGATATCTATGGAAACCAATGCACCTTCAGCCCCTATATAAAAAGTGTGATTTTTTTGGAAATAATTTATGTGGTACACTTTTTGACACAGGACTTTGCCTGCCGTCCGGGACCAATTTAACAAATGATTATAGATCTAGAATTTCTGAAGTTTTAGAAAATGAAATTCATTAAATTTGTTTAAAATTTAAGGATAGATAGGATTTTATTTTATTTTTGTATCCATTCTTAAAGAATTAATATTAATAAAAGCAGGTGTTAACCTATTTAAACATGAACACATATTCAGACAATGTATAACTCTCTTAGAAAAAAAATATTTGGAGGTGATAATGTTGTCAATCTCTCAGACGTAAGATATCTTCCCAGATGGATAATACTTGTAATAGATATTATTATTCTGGTAATGTCTTTATTTCTTTCTACTTATACTATTGAAAAAATTACCCAAAAAGAGTTTATTTATCATGAAGATAAAAGCATTGTTTTTGCCTTTATTATTTTGATAAATACAATCTTTATGTATTTTTTCAAAACTTATGCAGGAATTATAAGGCACTCTACGTTTATTGATCTTTTCAAACTGCTGATTTCCTGCTTCTGTACTATGACAGTAGTAGGATTAGTTAACCTTATTTATTTCTGGTCTACAGGCGGAAAGTTTATACTGACACCATTTCTAATACTCTACTTTATCATTTCTTTTATGGGACTGTTCCTTTTCAGATTGTATGTGAAAGAATTTTTCCATATCGTCAGAGAATATAGAAGAAGTGCTCTGAAAAAAAGGATTTTGGTATTGGGTATTGATGAGCAGTCTATTGCTATAGCCCGTGCTATTTTAGATAATCCAAGCCTGCCTTATCAGGTAGTAGGATTTCTTACGCAGAGAACAGACTCCAAAAGAGCTTCTTTATTAGGAAAGCCTATCTACGAAAAAAGTAGAATTGAAGAATCTACAAAAGACGATCTTATTATTGACGGAGTCATTATTGTAAAAGAAATGATGTCTAAAGATGAAATGAACTCATGGGTTAATTTATTTTTAGAAAAAGACTTAAATATTTTCAAAGCTCCATCTGTACAGAAATTAAGAGACAGTGACTTGGGGGGAGCAATCAGGAATCTTCAGATAGAGGATCTTCTTAACAGGAAACCAATAAAAATAGAAAGCGAAGAGGTCAAAAGCAGACATTTTAATAAAAACATCTTAGTGACTGGTGGTGCCGGATCTATCGGAAGCGAAATCGTAAGACAGGTAGCTCAGTTCAATCCTGCATTGATTGTTGTTCTGGATCAGGCTGAAACTCCGTTATATGATATTGAGCTCGAAATGAAGGAAAAATTTCCTCATATCAGATTTAAATTTGTTTTGGCTGATGTTTCCAATATACATAGAGTTGAACCTATATTTCAGATCTATAACTTTTCAATGGTATACCATGCTGCCGCTTATAAACATGTTCCATTGGTTGAGGAAAATCCTAATGAAGCTATCCGTGTTAACGTTTTAGGATCAAAAAATATTTCACTTTTATCAAGCCGTTATAAAGTCAACAGATTTGTAATGATATCTACAGATAAAGCTGTAAATCCTACGAATGTAATGGGAGCTTCTAAAAGAGCAGCGGAATTATTCGTTCAATCCTTACAGCATGTTGAAGGAAATAAAACAAAATTTATTACAACAAGATTTGGAAACGTGTTAGGTTCAAACGGTTCTGTTATTCCACATTTTAAGCGACAGATTGAAGCTGGGGGACCAGTGACGATTACTCATCCTGATATCGTAAGATATTTTATGACGATTCCTGAAGCTTGCGAACTAGTTCTCCAGGCAGGAACAATGGGACAGGGAGGAGAAATTTTTGTTTTCGATATGGGAGAGCCGGTAAAAATACTTGATCTTGCGAGAAGAATGATTAAATTATCAGGTTTTGAACCTAACATTGATATAAAAATTATCTATACAGGTCTTAGACCAGGTGAAAAACTGTATGAAGAGCTTTTAAGCGATAATGCTAAAACACTTCCTACTCATAATGAAAAGATCATGATTTCTAAAGATCCAACTATGGAATTCCTGGAAATAGAAAGCCTCATTAAGTTGATTACTGATGCTTCTGTAATGGAAGATAAAGTAAATGTAGTCAAGCTTTTAAAAACAATTGTTCCGGAGTTTAAGAGCAATAATTCTGTGTATGAACAATTAGATAAATAAATGAATTATAAATGTATATTTGTACAATTTAAGAATATGAAAAGTAAAATATTGGTTGTATTAACTGCGTTTTGGCTGGTGTCTTGCAAAACTAATCCAAATGCGAAAAATGACCTAAATTATATGCAGAATATAGAAAAGGTAGCTGTTGAATCATCTTCCAGAAATTCTAATAATACGATACAAGTTGGTGATCAATTGGTAATATTGGTGACTGCCAAAGATATGGATGTTGTAAAGCCATTCAATCAAAACTATTCTTCTTCAGAAATCATTCAGACAAATGCAAGTGCCGGAGGAAATACTCCGAATCAAGGGATGACAAGTATTTCAGGGCCGATGTATATAGTTGATGCAGAAGGAAATATAGATTTTCCTGTAATCGGGAAAATTAATACAGTGAATAAAGATTTAATTAATCTTAAAGAAGAATTAAGAAGTAAATTATCGCAGTATGTTATTAATCCTAGTGTAAATATAAGGTTGGCAAACTTTAAGGTAACTGTATTGGGAGAGGTAAATAAGCAAGGCGATTATACAATATCAAACGGGCAGGCTACTATTTTAAATGCACTTGGCCTTGCAGGTGATCTCACAATGTTTGGAAAAAGAGAAGATGTTCTAGTTATAAGAACTGAAAATGGGGTAGTGACTCACGGTAAAATTAATCTTTTAGACGCCAATCTAATTAATTCCCCATATTATAACCTAAAACAAGGAGATGCAATTATTGTAGCAGCTAATAATACAAAAGATTTAACTTCTAAACAAAATCCTAATACAGGACTGTATTTGACAGCTGCATCTATTGCAATAACTGCAGTCGCAGTTGTGGTGAGTTTAATTAAAAAGTAACTCCGCGTATATTCTTATAAAATATCATAATGAATAAAAACAAATCATATAGAATGGCGGTTATTGGGCAAGGATATGTAGGTTTACCACTGTCTTTAGAATTTGCTGCACATTATCCAGTTCTAGGATTTGATATTAACAAAAACAGGATCGACCAGTTGAATGGAGGTTATGATGTGACTCTTGAGGCTGATCCTGAAAAGCTTAATACCCACTTAAAAAAATACATACAGACAGAAGGAAAGCTCGGTTATAAAGCAACAAATAAATTAGAGGAAATTTCACAATCTAATGTATTTATAGTAACTGTCCCCACACCGATTAATAAATATAATGCACCTGATCTGGGACCTCTAATTTCTGCATCTAAAATGTTATCCGGAATCATTAAATCGGGAGATATTATTATTTATGAATCAACGGTTTTTCCTGGATGTACTGAAGAAGAATGTGTTCCCATTTTGGAAAAATATTCCAATCTAAAATATAATGAGGAATTTTTTGTAGGATATTCGCCTGAAAGAATAAATCCAGGAGATAAAATACATACTCTTACAAGTGTGAAAAAGGTAACATCTGGTTCTACTAAAGAAATTGCAGAAGAAATAGATGAATTATATAGAAAAATAATTACTGCAGGAACTCACAAAGCTCCAAGCATTAAAGTAGCTGAGGCATCAAAAGCGATTGAAAATGCACAAAGAGATGTTAATATTTCTTTCGTGAATGAGTTAGCATTAATATTTGACAGAATGGGTATTGACACAAACGATGTCCTAGATGCTGCTGGAACAAAGTATAATTTTCTTAAATATAAACCTGGCTTGGTTGGTGGGCATTGCATCTCAGTAGATCCCTATTACCTGGCCCATAAAGCAGAACAACTTGGATATCATCCAGACGTTATTTTATCTGGACGCCGAGTTAATGATTCTATTGCAAGATTTATTGCCTCTAAAGTTGTAAAACTTCTTATTGAAAAAGATAGGGTTATTAAAAATTCTACAGCTTTAATTTTAGGTGTTACATTTAAAGAAAATTGCCCTGACGTTAGAAACACAAAAGTATTAGATATATATACAGAATTGGTGGATTATGGTATTAATGTAGAAGTATATGATCCCTGGGCAAATAAAGATGAAGTGAAAGCTGAATATGGAATTGAGATTTTAGATCATTTTGAAGAGGGAAAAAAATATGATTCAATAATTATTGCAGTTGCTCATAATGAATTTCTTAAATTGGATATTGAAAAATTGAAAAAAGCAAAAAGTGTGATTTTTGATACGAAGGCATGTTTGGATAGAAGTTTAGTAGACGCAAGACTATAATTTAAAATAATAAACTGATCAACTAATCAATATCTGTTGCTAAATAAATAACAGAATAATTTGTAAAATTTAAAACTAAATAATGGATAATCCAGTTATTGAAGAATCAGAAAAAATTAATGTTCAGGAAATAATCAAACCCTATTTAAGAAACTGGTTGTGGTTTGTTATTGTTCCTATAATTTCTTTAATTATAGCGTATTTTTATTTAAAACTAACTACTCCGGTATTTAGCATTCAATCATCGGTACTTATTAAAGATGCTAAAAAAGCAGCTTCTGGTGGAGATTTTGGTATGTTGCAGGATCTGTCGGTATTGGGGGGTATGGGAACTAATAGTATAGATAATGAAATAGAAATTTTTAAATCTAAAAAATTAATGCAGGAAGTTGTAAAACAATTAAGATTACAAACTTCTGTCTATACTAAATATGGTTTAAAAGAAAAAGAGCTTTACAAAAGTTCATCTCCTGTTATTATTGAAGTAGTTAATGAAAAACTTTTTACAAAAGAACCTCAAAGACCTATTTCAATAAAAATTTCCGGAGATAACATAACATTAGCTAGTGATGAATTACCTGAAATTAAAACTCAGTTTAATAAAGTTATAAATCTTCCGTATGCTAATATAATTATATTGAAAAATTCCCAGTTTAATAAATTAGAAGCTGGTGAAATGGGAGATATTTATATGACATATTCTACAGTTCATGGTGCTGTAGATAACCTACAGAAAATATTAAATGTAGCATTAGTAAATAAGGATGCTACAGTAATTGGATTATCTCTGAATTATGCGAATGTAGCTAAAGCTAAAGATATAGTAAACAAACTAGTAGAAGCTTATAATAACGAAGCTATTTCAGATAAAAATTCGGAATCTAAAAAGACAAAAGATTTTATAGATGATAGGATCAACATTATTTCCAATGAATTGGGACAGGTAGAAAATGAAAAAGAAAAGTTCAAATCAAATAACCAGATTACGGACCTAGTAACAGAAGCTAAAATTAATCTTGAAGTTTCTGCAGAAGCAAGAGCAAAACAAATTGATCTTGAATCTCAGCTTGAATTGACCAATGCATTGATTGATTTTATGGGTAGACAAAATAACAGTCAGGTTCTACCTAGCAATATTGGTTTAAATAATACAACTGCTACCACTAATATTTCTGCATACAATCAGTTAGTATTGGAAAGAAACCGTTTATTAGAAAATGCGACTCCACAAAACCCGTTAGTTATAGATCTTAACAAACAGATTTCGTCGTTAAAAGGATCTGTTATGGAAAGTCTTATTAAAAACAGAACAGGAATTCAGTTAGCTAAAAATCAATATGAAGGAGAGCAGAACAAGATAAGCTCAAAAATCACGAAAATTCCTGCTCAGGAGAAGATGTTTAGGAGTATTGAGAGACAACAACAGATAAAAGAAAATTTATATTTACTTCTATTACAGAAAAGGGAAGAAACCGCTATCTCGTTAGCGGTAACAGCAAGTAAAGCAAGAATAGTAGATTATGCCTATGCATCACCTAAACCGGTTGCGCCAAAAAAAATGCTTATACTTTTAGGAGCATTGGTTTGTGGCTTTGTCATTCCCTTTGTGATTGTATACTTAAAAGAACTTCTGAATAATAAAGTAAAATCAAGAAATGATCTTGAAAAACTTTCTCATGGTAAATCTGTAATAGGTGAAATTCCAGGTTTATTAAGAGGTCAGGATGAATTGGTAAAACTTAATGACCTTTCACCTTTGGCAGAAGCATTTAGAATTCTTATTACCAATATGAATTTTATGATCCCTAAAAAGAAAGATGCTAAAGTGATCTTCGTTACCTCAACGGTAAAGGGAGAAGGGAAAACTTTTGTTTCCGTTAATTTAGCTCTTACTTTAGCTACTCCAAACAAAAAAGTTATTATTATTGGCTCTGATATTAGAAACCCACAACTTCAAAGATATAATCCGGCTAGAAAGGGCTTGTTAGGTCTTACAGAATATTTATACAGTGAAAAGGTAACTGGTAAAGAAATTATACATGTTTCCACCTTCAATCCATATTTGGATGTTATTTATTCTGGAAGTATTCCTCCAAACCCTACAGAACTTCTTACAAATGGGCGTTATGAACATTTAATTGAAGAATTGAAAGACCAATATGATTATATTATTCTGGATACGGCTCCTTTAATGCTTGTTACAGATACATTCCTGATAGCCGATATGGCCGATGTTACTTTATATGTTACAAGATCAGGATATACAGAAAATGCATTAATTGATTTTGCTAATAAGAGTATCAGCAGCCAGAAAATTAAGAATGTAGGCTTTATATTAAATGATGTTGATAAGGATTACTTTGGATATGGTAATAAGTATGGGTATGGGTATCATGCTGAAGAACAAAATTGGTTTACAAAACTAAAAAACAGATTTTAATTATGGATAAGCCGGTTCTCATTACACTTCCTAAAATTGTTGATCCCAGGGGTAATTTGTCTTTTTATGAATATCCTAATCAATTACCCTTTGAGATTTTAAGAACTTATTGGGTCTATGATGTGCCTGGAGGAGAAATAAGAGGAAGCCATGCGTTCAAAGAACAGCAGGAATTTATAATTGCACTTTCAGGAAGCTTTGACGTAGTACTGCATGATGGTATAAAAGAAGAAAGATTTTCTTTAAACAGATCTTACTATGGTTTGTATATTCCCAAAATGTATTGGCGAAGATTAGAGAATTTTTCTACTAATTCATTAGCCCTTATTGTATCAGACAAGTTATATAATAATGAAGATTATGTTAGAGATTTTGAAGAGTTTAAAATATTAGTCAATGAAAAGTAAGGTTTCAGTATTTGATTGCAGTGTAATTGATTTAGGAAAAATCAATTTTGCAGAAGGGAATCTAACAGTTGTTGAAAATGATTCATCATTTCCCTTTAATGTAAAGAGAGTTTTTTATCTGTATGATATTGCTGGTGGTGAAAGCCGTGGAGCACATGCCCATAAAGAATGCCATCAATTTCTTATTGCGGCAGGTGGGAGCTTTGAGGTTTCATTAGATGATGGAAAATTCAAAAGACAGGTCTTTCTTAATCGTCCTGATATAGGATTACATATTCCTCCGGGAGTATGGGCTTCAGAAATTAATTTTTCTTCGGGTGCAATTTGTTTAGTATTAGCCTCCCATTCGTTTAATGAAAAGGACTATATTAGAAATTATCAAGATTTTTTAAAATATATCAATGAGTAGAATTCATTCTTTATCTGATGTTCAAACAACTAATATCGGGATAGACACATTCGTTTGGCAATTTAGTATTATTCTAAAAAACGCAGTCATTGGAAATAATTGCAATATCAATTGTCATGTTTTCATTGAAAATGATGTAATTATAGGTGATAATGTAACCATAAAACCTGGAGTACAGATTTGGGATGGATTACGAATAGAAGATAACGTATTTATTGGACCTAATGTAACATTTACCAATGATAGGTATCCGCGATCTAAGAAATATCCTGAAGAATTTCAACAGATAATTATTAAGCAGGGGGCGAGCATTGGCGCAAATGCTACCATTTTGGGAGGAATTACCATCGGAACAAATGCTTTAATTGGTGCAGGGAGTGTGGTGACTAAAGATGTACCAGCTAATGAATTATGGGTAGGTAATCCCGCTAAAAAGATTAAAAATATAGAATAATGATTAAATTTCTTGATTTACAAAAGATCAATCTTCAGTATCAAAACGAAATAGAAGCAAAGCTTCTGGAAGTTTTCAGATCAGGTTGGTACCTTATGGGTGGTGAACTTTCTAATTTTGAAAAAAATCTTTCCCACTATATAGGTTCAAAACATGCAATTGGTGTTGCTAACGGTTTAGATGCCTTACGCCTTATTCTTCGTGGCTATATTGAGATGGGCGTAATGCAGAAAGGTGATGAAATTATCGTTCCTGCAAATACTTACATTGCTTCCATTCTTGCAATTTCAGATAATGGCTTAGTTCCTGTTCTGGTAGAACCTACATTGGATAATTACAATATCGACATAGATAAAATTGAAGATAAAATTACTTCAAAAACAAAAGGAATTTTAATTGTTCATCTTTATGGAAAAGTTGTTTTTTCTGAAAAATTAAATGATATTGCCAAAAAATATCAACTTAAAATCATCGAAGACAACGCTCAAGCAATCGGAGCCAAATGGAAAAATATAAGCACCGGGAATTTAGGCGATGCAGCAGGTTTTAGTTTTTATCCAGGGAAAAATCTCGGAGCATTGGGCGATGCAGGAGGAATTACAACCAATGATGAAACATTAGCGAAAATTATCAGAGCATTAGCTAACTATGGTTCCAATCAAAAATATGTGAATGTATATCAGGGTTTAAATTCCAGACTTGATGAAATACAAGCTGCAGTTTTAGATGTTAAACTGAACTATATTGATGCTGAAAACAACCGCAGAAAAGAAATTGGAGCTAGATATATTACAGAAATTAAAAATCCAAAGATCTTCTTGCCAGAAAATCCTGCTGACACGGCGGAACACGTTTGGCATATATTCATCATTAGAACTGAAGACAGAGAGAAATTACAAAATTATTTGGTGGAGAATGGTGTTCAGACTCTTATTCATTATCCTATTCCGCCTCATAAACAAGAAGCTTACAAGGAATGGAATGATCTGTCATTTCCAATTACGGAAAGAATACATAATGAGGTTTTGAGCTTGCCTATTTCGCCAGTGATGAGTGAGAAAGAAGTTTCTGATGTAATCTCTATTATTAACCGGTTTAAATGATTTCGAAAATAAAGAAAGTACTAACAAGTGATCTTGTAAAAGTTTTCTCATTTACAGGGCTTTCTACATTAATCAAATTGATTACCAGTTACATTACTGTAAAAGTTATAGCTAGTGTAATAGGTCCTGCTGGTGTTGCATTAGTAGGACAGTTGCAAAATTTTACAGCAATATTTACAACAATAGGAGCTGGTGGAATCAATAATGGTATTGTAAAATATGTTTCAGAATATAAAGAGAATGAACCAGAACTAAAAAAATACCTTAAAAATGGTTTTAAATTAACCACTTTTTTTTCATTAATATCTGGACTGTTTTTAATCATTTTTTCCGTATATCTTAGTAAATGGATTTTGTTTGAGAAAAAATACTATTATCTCTTTATCCTTTTTGGGGTGAGTTTGGTTTTATTATCTTTTAACAATTTTTTCTTATCAGTGCTTAATGGTTTCAAAGAGTTTAAGATCTTTGTTACAATTAATATCTTTACAAATATTGTTAGCTTACTATTTACAATTATATTAGTTTGGTTTTATGATTTGCAAGGAGCTTTAGTAGCTTTAGTTACCTATCAAGGCATTATTTTTTTTATCACTCTCTTTTATTTAAAAGAAAAAAAATGGTTTTCGAAAGAATTATGGGGTAGTTGGGATGAGATTATCATTAAGAAATACCTTTCTTTCAGTTTGATGGCGCTTGTAACTGCGATGACGGTTCCTGTATCACAATTGTTGATAAGAGGCTATATTATTAAAGAATTTTCGATAACAGAAGCTGGTTTTTGGGAAGGAGTCAACAGGATTTCTGCAATGTATCTTATGTTTGTTACGACATCTTTTAGTGTTTATTATTTGCCAAAATTATCTGAGATAAAAGATGACAAACTGTTGAGACAAGAAATCCTTAAAACCTATAAAATTATAACTCCAGTAATATTTATAACTTTATTGCTCATTTATTTCTTAAAAGATATGGTAATAAATATACTTTTTACAAAGGAATTTTATCCAATGAAAGGACTATTTTTATGGCAGTTGATTGGAGATTTTTTCAAAATTATGAGCTGGTTGTTGGCATTTGTAATGGTAGCAAAATCCATGACAAAAACCTACATCACAACCGAAATAGTGTTTTCTGTTTTGTTGGTTGTTTTGTCTTATTATTTCATTAATCAAAACGGAGTTGTTGGAGCAACTCAATCATATTGTATCAATTATATTATATATTTTGGAGCAATGATTTTTATATTTAAAAATAAGCTATTTAAAACTACATGAAGATAATTATTCCTATATATGCGTATGGTAAAGCGGGTGGTTTTAGAGTGCTTTCTCAATTGGCGAACCACTTTATAAAGGATGGGCACAAAGTCGTGTTTTTATCTCATAAAAGCAGTGATATTCCCTACTATCCTACCCAGGCTGAAGTTTTATATTATGACAATAATGGCAACTTGTCTTCTACAAATCAGATGCAGTATAACACTCCTGTTTTAGGCATCTTTTCATTAAGAAGGATTTTGAAAAATGTGTTGGATAACATTACTTGTGATATAATTCTAGCCAATCATTCATTGACTGCACAACCTGTTGCAAAATGTATTAATAGTGCCCAAAAATTTTATTATATTCAGGCATATGAACCAGACTTTTTTAAACCACTTACATTAAAGAATAGAGTGCTTCAGTATATTAGTAAACGGTCTTATGGATTGGGTCTAAATATGATTGTAAATTCTAAAATGTATTTTGATTATAAGGAAATTAAGGCTGAAAAATATGTTCCACCTGGTCTGGATTTAAATATATTTCAAGAAATAAAAAATAAAAAGAGCGAAAAGCTTGTTATAGGTACTATTGGTAGAAAAGAAAAACACAAAGGAACTGGTTATATTATAGAGGCTTTCAAAAACCTAAAAAACAAATATAATTTGAATATTGAATTGAATGTTGCTTTTGGCCCAAAAGATTTAGAAAATATTGAAGGTATAATAACTTGCCAGCCTGATGGAGATGAAAATCTAGCCAATTTTTATAATTCTTTGGACGTATATATTTGTGCACAGACAATACAGTTGGATGCTATCCATTACCCAATCCTAGAATCCATGGCATGTAAAGTTCCAGTTATAACCACAGGATATTACCCTTCATCAAACTCTAATGCATTTCTAATCCCTATAGAAGATGTGAATGCCATAGAAGAAATGATACTTAGTTTTTTAGAATGTAGTAAAGAAGATATCATAAAGAAAACGGAAATTGCATATCAAGATATTAAACAGTTTGATTGGACAAATGTATCGAGACAAATGCTAAGCTATTTTGAAAATTAAACTAATCTGCAGTGGACACATATTACCTGATACTTTTTGTTGCATTTTTATTATGCTTTTTTGATTTCGTTTCTTATCGAGGTCCGAAACTTTTTGTTTATTGTATATTCTGTTTGATAGTAGTCTTTTTGATAAGTTTTAGAAAAATAGGAAATGACAATGATAGCCCAATGTATGAAAGTATGTTTTATATTTATTCGAAATCTACTATAAGCGAATTGATAGAGGGAGGATATGGGTACGTCGAAAAGGGTTATACTTTCTTAAACAAATTTATTGGAGAATTAGGAGGTACTTTTAGAAATGTATTAATGGTTATGGCAATTGCTACTGCTGCGGTCAATTATAGTTTTTTTATTAAGAAGACGAATTTTATTTTTATTTCATTATTGGCATACTTATCATTTTTTCTCATATACAGAGATTTTACACAGATAAGATATGGTCTTTGTGCAGCATTTTGTTTTTGGTGTATTGACAATTTTATTGAAAAAAAATATGTGAGAAGCTTAGTGTTTTTTTTATTAGCATTTTTATTTCATAATTCAGCACTGATCCTATTGCCTACATTACCCTTTTTGAAGTATTTCAAAAATAAAAAGGTTTTGATTCTGCTCCCTATTCCCTGCTTTATCTTAGGTAGTTTAGTCAATTTTTTTCCTTTGCTTCTTATTTATGGTTACAGTAATGCCCATATGGATGAATATTTGAAGGAAGAGGGAGGAGGAGGATACGCAATATCTATTTTCGGTTATTTTTTAATTTTAATTTATTATATTTTTGATAGATATTCAAAAAAAATAGTATTTACTGAGAGTCAAAACTTTTATTTTAGAATTTTGGCTTTTAGTGTCTCTCTCAATTTACTTTTTGTTCAATCTGCTATTTTTCAAAGATTTACTTTTATTTTATTTCAGTGTTCCATTATAGTAATATCAATTTTATTATTTATGGCAAGAAAACATATTAAGAGAAAAGAAAATTTTTTCATATTATATTTTTGTTTAAGTGTTTTTTATCTAATTTATGGAATAAGGATTATAAATCCTGAACTTATACGACCATATGAAATATCTTTTTCCGAATGATTGATATCCTTTTAGCCACATATAATGGTGAGAATTTTTTAAAAGAACAAATTGATTCACTTAAGAATCAATCTTATTATGATTGGAGGCTGTTAATACATGATGATGGTTCGATCGACAAAACGATAGATATCATTAAAGAGTATCAAAGAAATGATCCGAGGATAATTCTAATTGAAGATGGCATAAAATTTGGAAATGCGGGCAAGAATTTTATGCATTTGTTGTCTTTTTCAACATCCGATTTTGTTATGTTTTGTGATCAGGATGACATTTGGCTGCATAATAAAATAGAATTTCACTATAATGGAATAAAAGATAAAAAGACACCCGCCATGATTTATTCAAATGGCTACATCTATAAAAATAATGTAAATATTCAGATTGAATTCATAACTTTCCATAGAAATAATATTCAAGATAGTATTTTCTTGAACGGTGGAATTCATGGTTGCTGTGTTATGATAAACAAATTGATGTTAGAAAAAATTAACAATATTTTTCCTGATTATGTATATATGCACGATCATTTTATTACCATGCTTTCTGTAACTTTTGGGGAAACGATTTACATAGACAAACCGCTTATGTTATATCGTCAACATGATAATAATGTGACGGGAAATATTGAAACTTCTTTTTTCCTAAGACTTAAAACTTTCTTAAATTACAATAATCCTATTATTGAAAAAAGGCACTACAATGCAAATAAAAGTTTTTATGAAACATACAAACTAATAATGGATGAAAAGAAAAGAAAGCTTTTTAAAGATTATTTGAGATTTACGGAAGTTAATCTTATTCAGCGTCTTGTAATAGTAATCAAAAATTCTTTTAAAGTGATAAGTGTTAAAAATTTAGTGTTGAAAACATTATTGAGAAAACCAATCTAATAACAATTTTGTATGAAAAAAGGTATTTTGATTCTTGCATTGTCTTTTTGTGGAATTTTGGGTTTCGCATCGGTCAAAGTCTTTCACGTAAGAGATTTTGGTGCAGTGTATAATGATAATAAAGATGATACTCAGGCTATTCAAAAATGTATAAATGAAGCAGTTAAATATTCAGATTCTAAGATAATTTTTGGATCTGGGGTGTACAATGTTAATAAGCAGTTGGCTATAGATTATACAAATAAATCTTTAGAAATCAGTAGTGAAATGATTAATGGTAAAATTGCCGAAATTCACTCTACCTCTCAGGAACATATCATTCATGTTAGAGGTTTTTTTACAAATCCATCAACAGGCACATTTAAATTAAATCACATTAAAATTATCGGTAATAATACGCCATACAGTCCCAAACATCCAAACATAAACAAGAAAGAATGGAAGGCGGCTCTGATTATTACTGATATGAGCAATGTATACATAGACAATGTTCAGATTGAAAACTTTTATGGACAAGGAATCCATATCACAACAACGGATCCACTCAAATTACCTTTGAATTCTAGATTTAAATTTGTGGAAATTACAAATTGTAAACTAATAGATGTTTGGGGTAGTAACCCTAAATTTGATGATTATGGTGATGCTATATATCTCGCAAATGTTGCAGACGGAATAGTGAAAAATAATTATATAGAAAACAAACTTCTACGTACAAATCAATTAGGCAGATGCGGAATAGTATTGGAATTTTTTTCCGAAAATATCCAAGTTTTAAATAATCAAGTAGTAGAAGGTTATGATCGCCCTTTGCATATTGAGAGTACATATGGTGGGCATTCTGTTAAAAATAATATTTTCAAAGGTTCAGATTTAGGCATTGTTATAGTAGAAAATTTTGAGAAACCTTATAAACCAACAATATTTTCTAACAACAATATTTCAAATGTAAACCTTCTTAAAAATGTTAAATTAACTAAATCCTATGGAGAAGGAAGTTATGGAGACAGGTCGTTTGTGTTTATTATAACAACAGGAAAGAGTAAAGAAAATTTGATTATTTTTCAGGATAATGAATTCATAGTGGACGATAATTATACTTATAATTCCAATTCTGTATTTAATATAAGGTCAAAAAATGTAGAATTACTTAGAAATACTTTCAAGAGCACCAGCATGAGTAAAAATTATTCAATATTTAATTATGGTAAGAGTAAGCTAAGTAATAACAAGCTCCAAAATAATTTTGATATACGATGAGAATTCTTCAAGTGATTGACTGTTTGAGCATAGGAGGTGCTGAAAAAAATTTGGTAGAAATAGTTCCTTTACTAGTCGAGCGTGGCTTTGTAGTAGATGTTTTATTGCTGAACGGTAATAAAACTCCATTCTATTATCAGCTCGAAAAGTTAGGCATAACAAACATCTTTAGTTTGGGAGATTCCTATTATAATCCCAAATATATCTTTAAAATGATACCTTATTTGAAAAAATATGATTTGGTTCACGTTCATTTGTTTCCTGCTCAATATTTTGTTGTTTTAGCAAAAATTTTATCTTTTTCTAAGGTTAAGTTATTATTTACTGAACATAGTACGGGGAATAAAAGACTAAATAATCCCAAACTCAGATTTGCTGAAAAATTTATAGATAAATATTATTCTAAAATTATATGCATTACCCCACAAGTTAAGAACATTTTAATAGAGAAGCTTCAGATTGATCATTCAAAACTACTTGTTATTGAAAATGGAGTTAATCTTAAAAAAATTAAAAATGCTATTAAATATGATAAATTAAATTTTGGATATAACCAGACAGATGTTCTGTTAATAATGGTTGCAGCTTTCAGAAATGAAAAAGATCAGGATACAGTTATTAAGACTATGCAAAAATTACCTGAAAACTGCAAATTAATTTTGGTTGGAGAAGGAGCAAGAAAAGAACAATTAAAAATTTTGGTGAATTCACTTCATTTACAAGAGCGAGTTAATTTTTTAGGCATTCGAGAAGATGTTTATTCATTATTAAAAATGTCGGATATAGCAATATTAAGCTCTCACTGGGAAGGATTTGGTTTAGCTGCCGTAGAGGCTATGGCAGCAGGAGTACCTATAATAGGATCAAATGTTTCCGGATTAGCTGAGGTAATAGGAAACCCCGATTTGTTATTTGAGAGTGGGAATGAAGTTGATTTGGCAAAAAAAATTGAAAAATTAATTACTGATAAAATTCATTATTTAAAAATGCAAAAATATACACTTGAACGTTCTAAGAATTATGATGTGCAAATAATGGTCTCCAATCACTATAGTCTTTATAAAAATCTTATAAATGAATAACAAAAAAGTTCTACATATCATAACTGTTTCTTTTGTTATAAATCATTTTTTCGGAAAACAGTTTTCTTATCTCAAAGAAAAAACATCAAACCAATATTTCTTAGGTTGTAGCCCTTCTGATGAATTTTTTCAGCTCAGTGAATCGCTAAATTATACTCCATTTGCCGTCAATGTAACGCGGCACATTAGTCCCATTACTGATTTAAAAGCAATATTTAAGATTTATAAATTCATAAAAGATAATAATATTGATACAGTTATAGGTCATACCCCAAAAGGTGGGATGGTTGCCATGATTGCCGCTTTTTTTGCAGGAGTCCATAACAGAGTATATTTTAGACATGGGATTATTTATGAAACAAGTAAAGGTCTCAAAAGATTTCTGCTCAAAAATATTGACAGACTTTCAGGCACATTGGCGAAAAAAGTTGTTTGTGTAAGCAATTCTGTCAAAAAAATAAGCGAACGCGATAAATTAAACAATCCATCTAAAAATATTGTCTTAGGTTTAGGTACTTGCAATGGCATAGACACCGAAAATAAATTTAATCCTGAAAAGAATGAGTTAGCAACCTTACCTAACATTACAAAGAATTTACAGCTTTCCGAAGATAATTTTGTTATTGGGTATGTCGGGAGATTGGTTAAAGATAAAGGAATTAATGAATTGATTGAATCTTGGGAAATATTAAGAACAAAACACAAGAACTTAAAATTACTTTTAGTAGGACCAATTGAAGATAGGGATACAATTAGTAATGAATCAAAAATAATTATTGAAACTGATAAAAATATTATTAATACAGGTTTTGTCCTTAGTGCTGCACCCTATTTTAGTTTGATGGATGTATTCATTTTACCTACTTATCGTGAAGGTTTTCCTACGGTTTCCTTAGAAGCCTCCTCAATGAAATTACCGGTGTTGATTTCTAAAGCAACTGGTTGTGAAGAATCTATTGTTGAAAATGAAACTGGTATTTTTATCAAAAATAATCCTCAAGATATTGCGAAAAAAATTGAATATTATATCCAAAATCCTGAGATGAAAATAATTCACGGTTTGAAAGGAAGAGAATTTGTAAGAGGAAATTTTGAAGAAACTAAAATTTGGGATATAATACATGAACGATTAGGTTACTAAAAATGAAAATAATTATTACAGGTATATCTGGATTTGTTGGGAAGAATCTCTCAGAATTTTTGATAAAACAAAATTTTGTTGCTTCTGGGATTTCCCTTAGAAACAGTTACGTTTTTAATATTGATGCTGATGCAATAATCCATCTTGCGGGAAAAGCTCATGATACTGCAAATACTTCTGCTGAGGAAGAATATTTTAAGGTAAACAGAGATTTAACAATTCAACTTTTTGATGAATTTTTAAATTCAAATATCAAAGATTTTATTTATTTCAGTAGTGTAAAAGCAACAGCAGATACGGTTGAAGGAATTTTAGATGAAGATCACATATCTAATCCTCAGACGCCTTACGGAAAATCAAAACTTTTAGCAGAACAATATTTATTATCTAAAGATCTGCATGAAGGTCAAAGGTTATTCATCATTCGTCCATGTATGGTTCACGGTCCGGGAAATAAGGGAAACCTAAATCTTTTATATAAAGTAGTGGAGAAAGGAATTCCGTGGCTGTTGGCAGCATTTGAAAACGAACGCTCTTTTCTAAGTATTGATAATCTCAATTTCTTGATATTGCAAATACTTAAAGATAAAAATATTCAGTCAGGAATTTATAATTTTGCAGACGATGAAAGTATTTCTACAAATGATTTGATAGAAATTATAGGAAAGGCTTCAGGCAGAAAAAGCAAACTGTGGAGGTTGCCTTCCGGAATGATTACTGCAGCAGCAAAATTAGGTGATATATTAAAGTTGCCTTTAAATTCTGAAAGATTGAAAAAGCTAACGGAAAGTTATCAGGTTTCTAATGAAAAAATTAAAAATGCTTTGTGTATAAAAAAACTTCCTGTTTCTGCAGAAGAAGGACTTTTTAAAACAATAAAAAGCTTTAAAAACACATGATGGAATATATAATTATAATAATTATCTTATTTATTGTAATACTGTTATATTTTAAAATAGCTGATAAATATAATATTATTGACAAACCCAATCACAGAAGTGCACATACTCAGATTACATTAAGAGGAGGAGGGATTATTTTTCCTGTAGCATTTGTTATCTTTTGTTTATTCAACCTTAATGAAGCCGTACAAAACTATTGGTCCTTTGGATTAGGACTTTTGGCAATTTGTATCATTAGCTTTGTTGATGATGTTAAAACCTTATCAAATAAAATCAGACTTTCGGTTCATTTAATTTCGGTAATTCTGCTTTTGTATTTTACAGGAGCTTTTAACCTAATGTCTTTTTGGGTTTGGCCTATTTTATTTGTTATGATAATAGGAACCTTGAATGCTTATAATTTTATGGATGGAATTAATGGAATGACAGGGATTTACAGTCTTATAACTTTAGGTTCATTAGCATATATTAATAAGAATATTATTCAGTTTACAGATGAAAATTTTATCGTATATCCGATTTTGGCATGTTTGGTTTTTTTGTTTTTTAATTTTAGAAAAAAAGCAAAATGTTTTGCAGGAGATGTCGGAAGTATGGGGATAGGCTTTTGGGTAATAGGCCTTGTCACACTCCTTATTATGAGAACAGGTGAATACAAATATATCCTGTTACTTTCAATTTATGGAATGGAAGTAGTTCTTACGATTACAGAAAGGATATTGTTAAAAGAAAATATTTTTGAAGCTCACAGGAGACATTTATATCAGCTTTTTGCCAATGAGAAAAAAGTTTCACATTTAATAATAAGTTCAGTTTATGCTGTTTGTCAGTTATTAATCAATATATTTTTAATTTATTCACAATTTCCTATTTGGTTCATAATTTTGATTATATTTATTCCACTTGGAGGAATATATCTGAGCCTAAAATGGAAACTTAAAAAGGAATATAATTTATAGAAACATAAGATGAAAATAAAAGAAACACTCTTAAAAGATTGTTATATCATCGAGCCTACAATTTTTGAAGATGATAGAGGATACTTCTTTGAAAAGTATAATGAAAAAAAATTTGAAGAATTAACGGGAATGAATGGCCATTTTGTTCAGGATAACATTTCAAAATCTTCATATGGTGTGCTCAGGGGACTCCATTTACAGAAAGGAGAATATGCTCAGGCCAAACTAGTGTCATGCCTGGAAGGAAGAGTTTTTGATGTAGCAGTTGATTTGAGAGAAGATTCACCAACATTTGGAAAATGGTTTGGGGTTGAACTTACACCGGAGAATAAGCTTCAGCTTTATGTTCCCCGGGGATTCGGACATGGGTTTTCGGTTTTAAGCGAAACAGCTGTTTTTTCTTATAAATGTGATAACTTTTACAATAAAGAATCTGAAGGAAGTGTTATATGGAACGATCCGGATTTGAATATTGATTGGAAGCTTCCAATCGAATCTATCATACTTTCTGAAAAAGATAGATTGCTCCCTAATTTTTCCGAGAAAAATTTTTAAATAATATAATATATTGATAACCACTTTCCTAAAGTGGTTATTATTTTTTACACCTCACTCTTTTATATTTTGTATCTTTGCACACTCAAAATCAAAACGATGCGCACAAAATCTGTAGGGAAGAAGAAAATCAATGTGGTTACACTTGGATGCTCCAAGAATGTATATGATTCTGAAGTATTAATGAGTCAGCTGAAAGCAAATGGAAAGGAAGTGGTTCACGAAGGCCGCGGAGATATTGTAGTAATTAATACATGCGGATTTATTGATAATGCCAAGGAAGAATCAATTAATACAATTCTTGATTATGTAGACGCAAAAAACAGAGGTGAAGTCGAAAAAGTTTTTGTTACAGGCTGTCTTTCCGAAAGATACAAACCGGATCTTATTAAGGAAATTCCTGATGTGGATCAGTATTTCGGGACAAGAGATTTGCCCATTCTCCTAAAGCATCTTGGTGCAGATTATAAACATGAATTAGTAGGAGAAAGACTGACAACAACTCCCAAACATTATGCGTACCTCAAGATCTCGGAAGGTTGTGACCGACCTTGTTCTTTCTGTGCGATTCCTTTAATGAGAGGCGGACATATATCCACGCCTATCGAAAAATTGGTTTTGGAAACTCAAAAGCTTGCAAAAAAAGGAACAAAAGAGATTATTCTTATTGCGCAGGACCTTACTTATTATGGTCTGGACCTTTATAAAAAACGTGCGCTTGGAGAACTTTTAAAAGAGCTTGTAAAAGTTGAGGGGATAGAGTGGATCCGCCTTCATTATGCTTTTCCGAGTGGTTTCCCAGAAGATGTTCTTGATATTATCCGTGAAGAGCCTAAAGTTTGCAATTACATTGATATTCCTCTTCAGCATATCAATTCAGATCTGTTGAAATCAATGAAACGTGGAACAACTCATGAAAAAACAAATGCATTATTAGCTAAGTTTAGAGAAAAGGTTCCGGATATGGCTGTTAGAACTACCTTGATTGTAGGTTACCCGGGAGAAACAGAAGAAAGATTCCAGGAATTGAAAGACTGGGTAAGAGAGCAAAAATTCGACAGGTTGGGTTGCTTCACCTATTCTCATGAAGAAAATACAGGAGCTTATGTCTTAGAGGATGATATTCCACAGGAAGTGAAAGAAGCAAGAGTAGAAGAGATTATGGAGCTGCAATCACAGATTTCTTGGGAGAAGAATCAGGAGAAGATCGGAAAAACTTTCAGATGTATATTTGATCGAAAAGAAGGCAATTATTTTATAGGAAGAACAGAATTTGATTCACCTGACGTAGACAATACTGTTTTGGTTTCGGCCGATGAAACTTACATTTCTATAGGAGAATTTGCTGAAGTGAAAATTACTTCTGCAGAAGAATTTGACTTATATGGAGAATTGATTTAACAATCTAGTTCTGTTGTAATTATAACAATTGTATGGTTTTCGCAGATAATTGAAAATATTAATAAAATTTAACATAATTAAAGTAGCTATTAATTTAATGATTAGGCTGATTTTCAGGTAGTTGGTGTTTTGCCTGGTAAAACTCTTTTATTTTTTTTATATAAAATGAATAAATTTGAAAATTATGTCTTAAATTTGCGCAATAAGCAATGTTTTAAAATCAAATGCTTCAATAAGTTATCTATCTAATAATGTTAAATAGAAACTTTAATGTTTAGCACAAGTTGGGATGCATGTCCCATTTGCAAATATTGATGGAAAATAATGTAATTTAAAATCTTTAAAAACTTATGAAAAAATTTTTATTAACAGCGACAATGCTCGTTGGCCTTTCGGCAGTTTCCAAGGCTCAGACAACGGGTCGTGTAGGTATTAACACAACTACACCAGCCGCAACACTAGACGTAGTAGCTAATACTACTGACAATGCTAGACCTGATGCTTTGCTAGTCCCTCGTTTGTCAAGAGCTCAGTTAGCAGCTAAAGACGCAGCATATACGGCTGCTCAGAATGGTGCCCTTACATTTGTTACCACTTTAGATGGTAGTGCAGCTGGTAAGACAGTAAATGTAATTGGAATTGGCTTCTATTACTATGATGCTCCAAATTCTGTTTGGGTTGCTGTAGGTGGTGGTGGTTCAACACCTCCAAACTTCCAGATTCAGAAAGGTAGACTTCACTCTTTAAATGCTCCTATTACATGGGCATCGGATGATTATTCTGTCGTTACTACTGCTATGGGAGGAACTAGCCAGCTATTATTGCCTGCAGCCACGTCACTGCCATTAAACTCGGTAAGATGTGTATCTGCGAATGGCCCAGGTAACGTGGGTTGGGATCCTGCAGCGGTTCCAGGTATCACTAGAGGAATGAATAGCATACCATCAACGGTAACTTCAGGTGGATCTTTCTGCTTTATTGTAGTGAGTAATGCTGGTGTAAATAACTGGGGTATTCTTTCAGGTAGATAATAACAATCATTAAATTTTAAACAGATGAAAAAAATCATATTAGCACTGTTTGTATCACTAGGTACATTGGCCAGTGCACAGGCTTTATCTAACGGTGTAATTGCAAACACTTTCCCTAATGAAAACATTTTCTTAGATGCCTCTACAAATAACAATGCTGCAGTAAATGACGGTAAAGGTCTATTGTTTCCTACAACAGATCTAACAGCTTTTACATTTAAAGTAGCTAGTTTAGATGGTATTAACTTCCCTTCTGCTTATGATGGCATGATAGTTTTTAATATTGGTGTTGGTAACACGCTTACAAATGATGGTGTTGTTTCTACACCAGTAAGCCGTGGTTTCTATTATTTTGATAACCCTAATAAAAGTACTGATGTTACTGGAGGTAGATGGCTACCAATAGGAGGAGGTAACGCTAAATTTGACGTAACCGCTGCTGAAACAGCTACAAATACATTAGTAGCAAATAAGCAAGTTTACGCTATTAAAGGGACATTTAACGCAACAGGAAGTTCAACAGCTGTAAATATCCCAGCGCCGACGGGTATGACTGCTTTATATGGTATTACTATTTATAAAGCGGGTACAAACACTGTATATGACAGAAGTTTATACTCTTATACAATTGCAACTACTGCAGGAAATGCAATTACAGGTTCGCCAAGTATGTCAGTGGTTTATCCTTCTGGAACATATGACTATGTAATAGAATATTTAAAATAAGATAATACTTATATCTAAATATAAATTAAAACCAATGAGAAATCATTGGTTTTTTGTTTTAATATGATGAAGCTTATTAATAATAAGAATCCTTAATATTCAAAATCTTATTTGGTACCTAATTTGAATATAATGAAGAAGAATGTTTAAAATGAGGATTTTAATAATTATAATTTTTAAACATAGAATTGATGTTTAATCCATTCTACTGTTAAAACCTTTGTTAAAATAAATATAGAGTGATATATGCTATGCTCTTATTGACTTCTATTAAACGCTTTTGTCCATTTGATATCATAAAATTTTTGTTTTTTTAAGTGAGCTGTACTTATATTTTAAATTTTCATTGAATATATAAAACATTGATTATCAATCATTTAATTAGTTCATATTTTGAATTTTTTTGACAATAAGTTAATTATATTAACTTTTAGGTTATTTTTTTAACGTTTTTTAACAGTACTACCTAAAACCCCTGATAATAGGGACTTACAGCTCTTGTTAACATATAATTTTGTTTTCATTAACGGTTTTTAACATATAGAGTAGGGACTTTACAACATTCCTTATACTTTTGCTCCGTCAAAACCAATAAAATTCAAGATGATGAAAAGATTCATTCTCGTAATCATAATGATGATTTCAACCTTAGGTGTTTATTCTTTTACAGGTAATACCTTAGATGCGAAGAAAACAAGTTATGCATCGTACTACCACGATAAGTTTAATGGTAGAAAAACAGCAAGCGGAGAGATCTTTAGTAACTCAAAGTTCACTGCTGCAAACAGAACGCTTCCGTTTGGGACTAATATTAGAGTTACCAATCTGAACAATGGAAAACAGGTGATAGTGAAGATCAATGATAGAGGACCTTTCCATGCATCAAGAGCATTAGATATTTCTAAAGCTGCGTTCGATGAAATCGGGGATACCAATCGTGGTACCATTCCTGTTGAATATGAAATTGTCGACTAAATTTATGATTTAAATTTATAAAAGCCAGCTGATTCAGCTGGCTTTTTATTTTTAGTCTTTCTATACATTAAATTCCAATAAAGCTGGGCAGTGATCAGAATGTACAGCTTCTTTTAAAATTACTGCTCGTGAGAGCTTATCTTTCAAAGTATAGGTTGCGAAATTATAATCCAGTCTCCAGCCTTTGTTCTTCGCCCGGGAATTCTGTCTGTAGCTCCACCACGTATAATTGTCAGGCTCATTATTGAAAAAACGGAAACTGTCGATCAGTTCACATTCCTCAATAAAGCTGGTCATCCATTCTCTTTCCATTGGCAGAAAGCCAGAAACATTCTTTAAACGGACCGGATCATGAATATCAATAGCCTGATGGCATATATTGAAATCGCCGGAAATAATAAGGTTAGGAATCGTTTTTCTCAACTCCTTTATATAAGCCAGGAAGTCATGGCAGAACTGCATTTTGAAATCCAGCCTTTCGATATTGCTGGCAGACGGAACATACACTGAAATGACAGAGTATCCGTCAAAATCTGCACGGATGATCCTGCCTTCATTATCATAGCTTTCGATACCACATCCATATTCAATATGATTAGGTTTGATTTTAGACGCAATTCCGACGCCGCTGTAGCCTTTTCTTACGGCAGAATGCCAATAGCTGTGATAACCAACTTTTTCGAGACTTTCAATGTCTATCTGATCGTTTCCTGCTTTACTTTCCTGAATACAGACAATATCCGGATCAGCAGTTTTCAGCCATCCCAAAAAATCCTTAGTAAAGGCAGCCCTGATTCCGTTAACGTTATATGTGATTAACCTCATGAGTTTTTAATGAAATTTAAAATGTTCGTTATATTTTGATGGAATAAATTCAGTGATATCATAATCTGCTACCTGATGAATATAAAAAGGATCTTCTTTAATGATGTCTTCAATTTCATATTTAGAACCAGCATTGGCAAGAATAATTCCTCCCGTTCTCGGTTCTTTCCTTCCGGAAGCAATAAAGTTTCCGGAGGCGTAATGTTTTTCAAGAAAGTTATTGTGTTCCGGGATCAACGGTTCCACATTTTCCAGGTCACTTTTGTAGGTCAGCGAGATAATAAACATTGTTTTTTTGCTAAGATATGAACTCTTTAAGATTATTAAAAGTGGTTATAAAAAGAGGCGGCAAAAATCATTCGATTTTTGCCGCCTTAAACCCAAAATTTAAATAAACTATGAAAAAAACTACTTGGGTTCTAAAATGCTGATAGGAATAATACACTCTTCCAATGAAATTCCTCCGTGTTGGTATGTCTCTTTATAGTAATTCACAAAGTGATTGTAATTCTTCGGATAAGCCAGGAAAATATTGTTTTTTGCAAAAATATATTTCGAACTTAAATTCCCTTTTGGCAGAAACAGTTTTTCAGGGTTGGTAACGGCCCATACATCACTGTCGTCATAGGTTAAACTCTTTCCGGTTTTATAACGGATATTGGTTGATGTTTCACGGTCTCCAACTACTTTACTAGGTTTTTTAACGTATACCGTTCCGTGGTCTGTAGTGATCACAAGTTTGTATCCACTTTCTGCAGCCGCTTTAATAATCTTCAGCAATGATGAATTCTCAAACCAGTTAAGCGTAAGGGATCTGAATGTTTTATCGTCCCTGATTAGCTGGTCTACAATATGATTATCTGTTTTAGCGTGAGAAAGAATATCAATAAAGTTGTAAACAATTACCAGAAGGTCATTATTTTTATGCTGGTTGAAATCATCATAAATCTTTCGCTCAAAATCTGCATTCAAAACTTTAAGATACTTCATAGATTTAGACCCTAAACCAATTCTTTTCATTTGGTCTTCCAGGAAATCGCGCTCAAACTCATTCTTATTTCCCTCTTCATTATCATTGAACCATTTATCCGGAAAACGCTTCTCAATTTCAGAAGGCATCAGTCCGGCAAAGAAAGAGTTTCTAGCATACTGAGTGGCCGTAGGAAGAATACTGTAATAATAATCTTCCGATATTTTATTGTAATATTTTGTGAATAATGGTTCAATAACCCTCCACTGGTCAAAGCGGAGATTATCCACCATAAGAAGAAGAACCTTTTCTTTCTCTACCTCGGGCTTTACTTTTTCTTTAAAAAGAGTATGGCTCATTAATGGCTTATCAGGATCCGTAAGCCAACTTTCGTAATTTTTTTCAATGAATTTGGCAAACTGGATATTGGCTTCCTCTTTCTGTGATTGCAGAAGATCGGAGAACTCATTATCCGCTACCTTATCAAATTTAATCTCCCAGCTCAGGATCTTCTTATAATATTCTGCCCATTCCTGGTAAGTTCTGATATAAGAAAGTTCCATAGACAGGTTTCTGAATTCCTGCTGGTACTGGAGAATTGTTTTCTGCTCTACAAGATTATCCTCCTGAAGATTCTTTTTTAACGACAATAAAATCTGGTTAGGGTTTACCGGCTTTAGTATGTAATCAGCAATCTGAGATCCGATGGCTTCTTCCATGATATGTTCCTCCTCACTTTTTGTTACCATCACAATCTTTAAAGAATTATCTTTTTCCTTAATCATGGGAATGGCTTCCAATCCCGAAATGCCGGGCATATTTTCATCAATAAGCGTTAATGCGAATTTCTCCGAATCCATTAGCTCCAGAGCTTCATTCACGTTGTTAACAGGGGTTACCTGGTAACCTTTTTTTTCTAAAAATACGATATGGGGCTTGAGTAAATCTATTTCATCATCTATCCATAATATCTTTTCCGACATAATTTATTTTTTTACATGGTTATAGCATCAAAATGTTGACCAATCCCTTTTAAATTCTCACAAATTAGAGACAACAAAAGTTAAATATTAGTTAAATGAAAATCCTGCCATTATTATTGATATTCAATTCATTTAAAAACCGGTCTTTATATAATTTAAAGCTCTTTCCAGAACTTCATCTTTTCCTTCCTTTATGCCCGTTATAGTGGGCTTTATGACAATATCAGGGATAATTCCTATCCTTTGAGTTTCCCTTCCGTCAGGATAATATGCTCCCAGTCCTGTAAAACAGGTATCCAGATCCGCAATTTTAAATCTGATCACATCCCCGTTGGCTCCCGAAGTATTACTCCCGATCACCTTAGCTTTTGGGTGCTGCTTAAACATCATAGCAGTGGTTTCTGCCTGGCTCTGTGTATTCTCATTCACTAAGATCACAACATTTCCTTTGTAGTAATCCGGATTCTTTCTGCCGATGCTGCTTTTTGCGCTATAAAATTTACTTAAATAATCCGTCTCCGGGAAATTAAATTGATAATAAATTGATTTTTCCGGAAGAATCAGCTTGCTTAAAGGAAAAATGGTCTGTTTAGGATAATTTCTGAGATCAAAAATAATGGATGTTGTTTTTTTTAAATCCCTATACATATCGTTCAGGTCACTTTTTTCAATACTACCCATATTGACATAGCCTGTTTTCTTACTTTCATCCAGAAATTTCCACTTCGGCTGAACAGTTGGTGTTTCCCTGACAATATCTTTAAGAAGATAGGTTTTGGCAGTAACAGCAAGGTTTTGTCCGTTGCGCTCTATTTTTAAGGCAATAGAATCATTATTACTGAAAAGAAAAAGATGTTTCACTTTTGAAATCTTCCCCCAGGAATTGGAAGCCGGAATATATTTTCCAAAACTGTTGATCATCTGAGGAATTGTCCGCCCATTGACGTCGTAAATGACATCTCCGGTTTTCAAAAATGTTTCTTCGTTCAATTTATTTTTAATGATCTTTGTTACCACCAGTTTTCCTTCTGCATAAATATATTCCACAGGAACTTTTCGTCTCCCATATTGATGGGAATTGAAGGTAGGTGAATAAAGAAAAGCATGCGAGTCATCAATTTTTGCCACCAGTTCCGCAAGAGCCAAATGATAGCTTTCATCATTATTAATATTGAGGAACTTTGGGATCATTTCCGTTAAGACATCATTCCAGTTCTGATCCGTTTGATACTTGTATGGGAAAAAGTATTCTACCAGATTCCAGTATCTGAACAGTTCCAGAAGACCGATTTCTTTTGAAGTGAATTGTGAACCGTATGAATTTTCATTCTTAAAGTAAACCTTTTTTCCACCTTTTCCGAAATAATGACTGCTGCCTGAATTTCTGTTGTTTTGGATAAACAATAGCTGTTGGGTTACTGCTTTACTGAATATTTGTTCATTACTCATCCAGCCTGGATCAAAGTTTTTCAGAAAATATATTTTCGTTTTATCTTCTTTTGAGCATTTTTTACATTCCTCCACTTTTCCAAGACTGCTGATCCATTTGGAATATAATTCGTTCAACTGATTTTTATCCTGGATATGCTCAAGCTGTTCAATTTTTTGAAAAAGCTGCTGATCCCAATCAAATTCTCCTTTTGCAACACGGGGATGATAGTATTTTAAAAATCCCCAGATTTTACAGAGTGATTCTAATTTTTGAGTTTCAGATAATGACTGCGCAGAAAAATGTAAGCTGAAAAAAAATAAGATGAAAAGAGAAATTTTTCTCATTAAAATGAAGCATTATTTATGCTATCAAAGATATATGTTTAAAACAGAATATGGCGAAAAACATCTGTGTAAATTTGTGTAGTCTGTGGTTAAAATAAAAACATAACTCACATACATATCTTCACAAGTATCACAAATAATTACTTCATGGGCCATGCAGATAATATGTTTTCTCAAGTTTGAATTCTTTAATAGTAATTTATCATGCTTAAAATTTAAAATCCCTAACTTTGTTTACTAATACCAAAGTTTCAATGCAGAATAAGCTAAAGATCATTAACGACCCCGTTCATGGTTTCATCAGAATCCCACACGAAATTTTATTTGACATTATAGAGCATCCTTATTTCCAGAGACTGCGCAGAATCGGACAGACCGGACTTCTGAATCTGATCTTTCCGGGAGCCACCCATACAAGATTCCATCACGCTTTGGGAGCGATGCATTTGATGTTTACGGCATTAGAAACCCTACGCCAGAAAGGAGTTAAAATTACTGAAGAGGAAGAAAAAGGAGCCATGCTTGCCATCCTGATGCATGATATTGGTCATGGGCCTTTCTCTCATGCATTGGAAAACATGCTGATGGACGACTGGCATCACGAAAAACTTTCACTGCTGTTAATGAATAAGTTGAATGAGGAATTTGACGGGCAGCTTTCTATAGCTATCGAAATGTTTCAGGGAAAATATCATAAAAAGTTTTTTAACCAACTTATTTCATCTCAGCTTGATGTCGACAGGCTTGATTATCTGAACAGGGACAGCTTTTTCACAGGTGTTTCTGAAGGAAACATCAATACCCAAAGAATCATTTCCATGATGAATGTCTGCAGCGAGGGCGAGTTAGTTATTGATGCCAAAGGAGTCTATTCCATTGAAAACTTTCTGACAGCCAGAATGTTCATGTATTGGCAGGTATACTATCATAAAACATCGGCATTGGCAGAGTTTCTTTTAGTTAAGATCCTGGAAAGAGCCAAATATCTGATTTCCGAAGGGATGGATCTGCCTGCCGGGGAAAACCTGAAATATTTTCTGAATCGTGGAAAAAGTTCTGCTACCGATGAAGATATTTATAGATTTACGCAACTTGATGACAATGATATAATTCATGCGATGAAATCCTGGCAGGATTCAGAAGACTTTATTCTTTCCTATTGGTGCAGATGTGTGATCCAGCGAAACCTTCCGAAAACGGTTATCTCAACACGTCCTTTCAAACGAAAATTTATTGAGGAAAAAATAAAAAACACCAATGAATTTTTCGGAATCAATAATGGAAAAGAGCTTGTACACGAGATTAAAAGAAAATTACTGCCTTATGACACCAAAAAACAGCCAATTTATTTACTCCAGAAAAACGGTAAAAAGATTAGGTTAGAAGAGTCACAGGACCAGTTATTGTCTGGGCTTATGGTACACAAGACTGCCCGGTATATTCTTACCTTTCCAAGAGATATTTCCCACATAATATCTTAAATAATCTTAAAATTCACGTTCCTAAAATCAAAAAATGTTTGCGAATTACAGAATTTCTTATCTTTGCAGAATATGGAATTTACAGCTTCGCAAATTGCAAGTTTTATTGACGGACAAATAATAGGCGACGAAAGTACGGTTATTACAGGGGTTTCACCAATTGAGAATGGTGAATCAGGACATCTTTCTTTTATAGCACAGGATCGATTTTCACATTTTTTAAATACCTCAAAATGCTCCGTTATTATTGTTTCGGAAAAACTTATAGATAAAGTTGATTATAATCCTACCTTAATTGTTGTAAAGGATGCCTACCTTTCTTTCCAGGTTTTAATGAATCTGTACCAGGAAATGCAGGGAAGAAAAGAGGGAATCGAAACCGGTTCTTCTATTCATGAGACTGCAGTAATTGGAGAAAAGGCCTATATCGGAGCATTTACTTATGTTTCGGAGAAAGCTAAGATTGGAGAAGGTTCTCAGATCTATCCGCAGGTCTATATTGGGAAAGGAGTTAAGATTGGTAAAAACTGTAAAATCGACAGCGGTGCCAGAATCTATGACTACTGTATTATCGGAGACAATTGTGTGATCCATTCCAATACGGTTGTAGGTGGCGACGGATTCGGCTTTCAGCCTACTGCAGAAGGATTCAAAAAAATTCCTCAGCTAGGAAACGTGATTATCGAAGACGATGTAGAGATCGGCTCAAACTGCAGCATCGACAGAGCTACAATAGGGTCTACCATTATCGGAAAAGGAACAAAGATCGATAACCTGATCCAGATCGCACATAATGTGAAGATCGGGCAGAATAACGTTATTGCGGCACAGGCCGGAATTGCAGGATCTACTACAATTGGAGATTGGAATCAGATCGGTGGACAGGTAGGAGTGGTTGGCCATATTAAAATTGGGAACCAGGTGAAAATTCAGGCTCAGAGTGGTGTGAATTCCAGTGTTAATGATAAAGAAACATTGTATGGGTCCCCGGCGATAAGCTACAATGACTATCTTAGAAATTATGTCCATTTCAGAAATTTCACTGAAATTGTAAAGAGAATAAATAATCTTGAGGATATCTCAAAAGATAAAACTAATGAGTGATATGCAAAAAACACTCCAGAAAGAAGTAACACTTTCTGGAATTGGCCTTCATACAGGTAAAGAAGTAAAACTTACCATTAAACCAGCTAAAGAAAATACAGGTTTTGTGTTCGTAAGAACAGATCTGGAGGGACATCCTCAGGTAGAAGCTGATGTTAATTATGTAGTAGCGACAGAAAGAGGAACAACATTAGAGAAATTAGGTGTAAAAATTACTACTTGTGAACACCTTTTGGCTGCATTAGTAGGGTGTGATATTGATAATGCCATTCTTGAAATGGATGCCTCCGAGCCGCCAATTTTAGATGGATCTTCCAAATTCTTTGTAGAAGCTATTGAAAGTGTAGGAATTGCAGAACAGGGTATTGCCAGAGAATACCTGGTCATCAAAGAAGTGCTGAGCTATGCAGACCCTGCATCGGGATCAGAAATTACCATTATTCCTTCGGATACCTATGAAGTGACTACTATGGTAGATTTTGGAACTAAAGTTTTGGGAACTCAAAATGCTACCCTTAAAAATATTTCAGAATTTAAAGACGAGATCTCTTCTGCAAGAACATTCAGCTTTTTGCATGAATTGGAAATGCTTTTAGATCACGGTTTGATCAGAGGCGGAGATATCTCAAACGCTATTGTATATGTGGATAAAGATCTTACACCTGACACCACAGAAAAATTGAAAAAAGCATTCGGAAAAGATAACGTTTCTATCAGACCGAATGGTATTCTTGATAATCTTACGTTAAACTATCCCAACGAAGCTGCAAGACACAAATTACTCGATGTAATTGGCGATTTGGCATTGGCTGGTGTAAAAATAAAAGGTAAAGTAATTGCGAACAAACCGGGACACTATGTGAACACCCAGTTTGCGAAAAAACTGAACCGACAGTGGAAATTGCAAAAGAAAAAAAATGTTCCGGATTTTGATTTAACCAAAGAGCCGGTTTTTGATATCAACGGAATTATGCGTCTTATGCCGCACAGACCACCGTTCTTATTGATCGATAAAATTCTTGAACTTTCAGATTCCCACGTAGTAGGCCTGAAAAATGTTACCATGAATGAGCCTTTCTTTGTAGGACATTTCCCCAAAGAGCCTGTAATGCCAGGAGTATTACAAGTGGAAGCTTTGGCACAGACAGGAGGTATCCTTGTATTGGCCAGCGTTCCGGATCCTGAAAATTACTCCACTTATTTTATTAAAATAGATAAAGTAAAATTCAAGAGAAAAGTAGTTCCCGGAGATACAATGATTTTCAAAATTGAACTGATAGAGCCTATCAGAAGAGGAATTGTACATATGCAGGGATACGGATATGTGGGAGACACAGTGGCTGTAGAAGCAGAGTTAATGGCTCAAGTTGCAAAAAATAAAGTTGATTAAATGATTCATCAATTAGCCGCCGTAGATAAACGTGCAAAAATCAGCAAAAACGTTATTGTAGAACCGTTTACTACAATTGCAGGGGACGTGGAGATCGGAGAAGGAACTTGGATTGGTCCTAATGTTACCATCATGGATGGAGCCAGAATAGGTAAAAACTGCAGAATTTTTCCGGGAACGGTAATTTCTGCAATTCCTCAGGATTTAAAGTTTGATGGTGAAGATACCCAGGTAATTATCGGTGATGAAACAACAATCAGAGAATGCGTTACCGTAAACAGAGGAACAAAAGCTCTCGGATTTACTAAAATCGGTAAAAACTGCCTTATCATGGCAACTTCTCATATTGCACATGATTGTGTGATCGGAGATCATGTTATCATTGTAAACGGTTGCGGTATTGCAGGACATGTAGAAATTGGAGACTATACTGTAATGGGAGGTCTTAGTGCTGTGCATCAGTTCGGTAAAATCGGGAAACATGTAATGATTTCCGGAGGAACTCTGGTAAGAAAAGATATTCCGCCCTATGTAAAAGTAGCAAGAGAGCCTATGTCTTATGCAGGAATCAACTCGGTTGGTTTGAGAAGAAGAGGGTTTACTAATGAGAAAATTTTTGAGATCCAAAAGATCTACAGAACAATTTTCCAAATGAAAATGAACGTTTCTCAGGCTGTAACTTACATTGAAAAAGAAATGCTTCCAACTGCTGAAAGAGATGAAATCCTTCAGTTTATCCAAAACTCACCAAGAGGTATTGTAAAAGGATACGGAACAACCAAGGAAAGTAACTAATACTTTACCTGAAGTAAAAAACTAAAATAAAAGATAACATAAATTAATGGCAACAAGCAACGATATCAGAAAAGGACTTTGCATTGAGTACAGTAACGATATTTTTAAAGTAATAGAATTTCTTCACGTAAAACCGGGGAAAGGACCTGCTTTCGTAAGAACAAAATTAAAGTCAGTAACTAACGGGAAAGTGATTGATAATACTTTCTCTGCAGGACATAAAATTGACGAAGTAAAAGTAATCACCAGAAAGTTCCAGTATCTCTATGATGATGAGAACGGATTCCACTTTATGAATAATGATGATTTCTCTCAATTATATTTGAACAAAGAAATGATTGAAAATTCACAGTTCATGAAAGCAGGAGAAGAAGTAACGATCATTCTGAAAGAAGCTGACGAAACGCCGCTTTCTGCTGAACTTCCTCAGTCTGTTTACCTGGAAGTTGTTGAAGCTGATCCGGGAGTAAAAGGAAATACAGCTACCAATGCTCTTAAGAACGCAATCGTTGAAACCGGAGCCAGAGTGATGGTTCCTCTATTTATCGAGCCGGGAGACAAAATTAAAGTAAGTACAGAAGACGGCAGCTACTTAGAAAGAGTAAAATAATAATAAAATTTACATCAATTCGGTTTGCATCAGCAGTCCGAATTTTGTTTTTATAAGAAAACCAATTGTTATGAGATTCCATTCTCCACAAAAGCTCAAAACTATTGCCGATTTAATAGGCTCAGAATTTGTTGGCCCTGAAGACTTTGAAGTCTTGGGAACCAATGAGATTCATATGGTTAAGCCGGGTGACATTGTTTTTGTCAACCACCCGAAATATTATGATAAAGCATTAAATTCTGCAGCAACGATTATTCTGATCGACAAAAAGGTAGAATGTCCGGAAGGAAAAGCACTTCTGGTTTCTGATGATCCTTTCAGAGATTTTAATAAGATCAATACCCACTTTACAAGAATATATAATTTCACTGAGGAACTTCACGACGTAGAAATCGGTGAGGGAACAAAGATCCATCGTACGGCTGTTATCGGAAATAATGTTGTGATCGGAAAAAATACTTTAATTTTTCCAAACGTTGTTATTGGAGACAGAACGGTAATTGGTGATAATGTTGTCATTCAGTCAAACACGGTTTTAGGAGGTGATGCATTTTATTACAGAAAGCTGAATGGAAATTTTGACCGTCTTATTTCGGTTGGAAATGTAGTCATCGAAAACAATGTAGAAATTGGAAATGGTTGTACGATAGACAGAGGCGTTACGGATTCTACCGTAATCGGGGAGGGCTCTGTTTTAGATAACCAGATTCAGATAGGACACGACACCGTTATCGGAAAAAAATGTCTCATTGCATCACAGGTGGGAATTGCAGGCTGTTGTGTCATAGGAGATGAAGTAACACTTTGGGGACAGGTAGGCATCGCTTCCGGAAATAAAATTGAAAGCGGATCTGTTATTCTTGGTAAAACAGGAGTCAACAGAGATCTTAAAAAAGGAACCTATATTGGGATGTTTGCAGAAGATTTCAAAGGCTATTTGAAAAAAGAAGTAAAGCTGAGAAATCTCAAATAAACTATTCACTTGGTTTTGTCTAAAATCAAAGAAAAATAAGTAAATTTGTGAGCATTAATAAAATATTTAAATAAATTAAAACATCAATAAAATGTCAATTTTAGTAAACAAAGATTCTAAAGTAATTGTACAAGGATTTACAGGGAACGAAGGTACTTTCCATGCGGGCCAGATGATTGAATACGGAACCAATGTAGTGGGAGGAGTTACTCCGGGAAAAGGAGGATCTGAGCATTTAGGAAAGCCTGTATTCAATACAGTAGCTGATGCCGTTCAAAAAGCTGGAGCCAATGTAAGTATCATTTTCGTACCACCTGCATTCGCTGCTGATGCGATCATGGAGGCTGCTGAGGCAGGTATCAAAGTTATCGTATGTATTACTGAAGGTATTCCTGTAGCGGATATGGTGAAAGTAAAATCTTACATCGCTGACAGAGACTGCAGATTAATCGGTCCAAACTGTCCGGGAATCATTACTTCTGAAGAAGCTAAAATTGGTATTATGCCAGGATTCGTTTTCAAAAAAGGTAAAGTAGGTATCGTTTCAAAATCAGGTACTCTTACTTACGAAGCTGCTGATCAGGTTGTAAAAGCTGGTTACGGTGTTTCTACAGCAATCGGTATTGGTGGTGATCCAATCATTGGTACTACTACAAGAGAAGCTTTGGAACTATTCATTAATGACCCTGAAACTGAAGCGGTAGTAATGATCGGTGAGATTGGTGGTGGATTGGAAGCTGAAGCTGCAAGATGGTATAAAGCCAGCGGATCTACTAAGCCGGTTGTAGGATTTATTGCCGGACAGACTGCTCCTAAAGGAAGAACTATGGGACATGCTGGTGCTATTGTAGGTGGTGATGAAGATACTGCTCAGGCAAAAATGCAGATCATGAGAGAAAACGGAATCAACGTTGTAGATTCTCCTGCAGATATCGGTGTTACAGTTGCTAAAGTTCTAGGATAAGACATACAAAAACAAAACATATGAAAAAACTTTTATTAACCTCAGCATTGGCCCTTTCAACTCTGTCGTTTGCCCAAATTGATTTTGCAAATACAAGATTTGGTGTCACGGCAGGAGGTAATTACTCCAGAGTAAGAAATGCCCATAACCCTTCTGGTCCAAGATTCGCGTTCCAGGGTGGAGCTTTAGCTCTTATCCCCGTAGGAAAAGCTAACCAGTTCTTTATACAGCCCGAAGTCGTGTATTACGGTGCAGGAGAAACCGGAAAAGATAAAGATGCTAAAGGAAAAGATGGTTATGATGCAGTATATGGTAACAATTATCTGAGCGTACCTATCTATTTTAAAGGATATTTTTCTGAAGCAGAATCAGAATTCTTTGGAATGATAGGACCAAGATTTAACTTTTTGATGAGTCAGAATGTTAAAAATGCTCCTATAAGCAGACCATATTATGATCCGGATGTTACCGATCCTCTATATCCGTCAGTAAGTGGAAAAGCATCAAGCTTTAACCTTGCTTTAGGATTAGGAGTTGGTTATAGCTATAAAAGACAGCTGGAAGTAGCTCTTAAATATGACTTAGGTCTTTCAGATACTTATCCTGATCTTGCAAAAGAAAAAGGAGGTTCTGATAAGAAAAAGTCCGAGCAGGTGATCAGCCTTAGCTTAAGCTATATCTTCAAATAGAATAACTCGTTATTCAATGATAAAAAATCCCGGAAATTTTAATTTCCGGGATTTTTGTTTTTAATAGAAGTATAAAGTTGGAAGAGAAAAGTTATTAAGAATACCAAGAACAACCGGAATCACTTCCGGTAAACTTCCATCTTCCTTCTTCAGACTTCCATCTATGAGTTTATTAACCTCTGATCCACTTCCAGATCTCCTTTAAAGTCGCTTTATTCCCATACATCAAAATCCCTACACGATAGATTTTTCCGGCAAGGAATATCATAAGAATGGTAGTTCCCAGCAATAATACAATAGACAAAGCAATCTGCCACGCAGGAACGCCGAAAGGTATTCTCGCAATCATGGCAACCGGAGAGGTAAACGGGATAATAGACAGCCAGAAGCCTAACGGACCGTCAGGATTGTTCATCAGGGAAAAGCTTCCATACATTCCTAAGGTAAGCGGTAAAATAGCAAATAAGGTGAACTGTTGTGTCTCAGTTTCATTATCTACTGCAGAGCCAATGGCTGCATAAATGGAACTGTAAAAAATATATCCCAAAAGAAAAAATACGATGAATACAAAAATGATCAGCGGGAAATTCAGTTCCAGTAAACTGTGTGAGACCTGTGTTGCGATCTGGGCAATATCCAGCTTACTGGCAATCTCCTCATTGCCTCCCGGAATGTTCTTTTGGAAAGAAGAAAATCCGGTATTTAAAACCAATGCACCTATAACAGACATGGAGATCCAGATCAGGAACTGCGTCAAAGCAACCAGTGTTACCCCTAATATCTTACCCATCATCAGCTCAAACGGCTTCACAGATGAAATAATGATCTCTACCACACGGTTGTTTTTCTCCTCAAGAACGCTTCTCATAACCCTTACTCCATAGATAATAATGAACATGAAAGTTACATACATCAAAAGGATGCTTAGACCGCTTTTTACCCCAAAAGCAAGATCAGAATCTTCCTTATTATTATCAGAAACATTAATGGTTTTTAAAGTAAAACCTTTGTCAAGGCTGTTCAGTTGGGCTTCTTCAATACCGAGCTGCTTGATTTTTTCCTTTTTGATCACATCCGTAATATCAGAAACGATCTTCTGTTTCGTATCAAGGCCCATTTTGACATTGACGATGAGTCTTGTACTATTTTCAAGTCCGGTATAGTCATGATCTTTCAATTCGGGAAGGATCAGGATGCCATCCAGAGATTCATTATCCTTCAGGTTATTGATCTTAGCTTTCTCATCCGCTGTAGAAACAAATACATAATTCAGCTTATCATTAGATTTTAGCTGGCCTTTGAAAAGCCCGCTTTTATCCACAACCTCAATAATGCTGTGGGATTCGTTGGCTTTAAACATTAATCCGATCACTGCTCCAAACCCAACCAGTAAAAGAGGAGCCAGCAATGTTAATATAATGAAGGATTTTTTCTTAACCTGCGTAAGAAACTCCCTTTTTGTAATTAAAAAAATATTGTTCATAAAAAATTAAGAATGGTTACTTACAGCATTAATAAACACTTCATTCATGCTCGGAATTCTTTCGTCGAATGATCTTACTTTTCCTACGTTGACAAGGTCCAGAAGAATATCATTTTGCCTGCTTTCATTTTTCAGATCGAAAGAAACCATATTGTTTTCATTAGAGAAATTAAAAATATCATAGCTGTTTTTGAAATTCTCAAATTTTATTTCATCTACTTCAGAAAGAGTGACTCCAAAAATATTCTTCTTAAATTTTTCCCTTACATCAAATACTCTTCCGTCAATAATCTTTTTAGAATTGTTAATCAGCGCTACATAATCACACATTTCCTCAACACTTTCCATTCTGTGGGTAGAAAGAATGATCGTAGTTCCATTATTTTTAAGATCAATGATCTGGTCTTTAATTAAGTTGGCATTTACCGGATCAAAACCCGAAAAGGGCTCATCAAGGATCAGAAGATGCGGGCGGTGAAGAACCGTAACTACAAACTGGATCTTCTGTGCCATCCCTTTCGAAAGTTCCGAAAGTTTCTTTTTCCACCACTGGTCGATGTTCAGTTTTTCAAACCACTTCTTGGCTTCGTTCAGAGCATCATTCTTACTCATTCCTTTCAGTTCCCCGAAATAAAGGATCTGATCGCCCACGCTCATGTTCTTATACAGTCCTCTTTCTTCAGGCATATAACCAATGTCTCTGATGTGGCTGGGATTAAGCTTATTTCCATTAATGAATACATCTCCGGAATCCGCCTGGGTAATTTGATTGATAATACGGATGAAGGAAGTTTTTCCCGCTCCATTCGGGCCTAGAAGACCATAAATACTGCCTTGTGGTACATGGATGCTGAAATCATCCAATGCTACTTTCTTCCCGGCACTATAGGTCTTTCTGATATGTTCAGCTTTAAGCATTAAATTGTTTTTAACAATGAGTATAAAAAGTCCTTAAAGTTACGGAAATATTAAGGCAGAACTGATGCAAAAGAAAAAATCCTGATGATTATCAGGATTTAATTTTATTGTTTTACGATTTGAGTAACCTTTTGGGTATTATCGCTTAAAATATAGCGAATCAGATATTTCCCGGGTTTCAGTTTTTCAATATTGATTTCTCCGGAATTCATGTTGACAGAATAATTGGCTACCTGCGTTCCTAAAATTGAATAAAAGGTAACACTCTTGATCTTTAATGCAGAATCTTTTGCTTTGATCAAAAGGAAATCTTTTGCAGGATTTGGATATGCTACCAATACACCGTCATCAGACTTCTGTGTGATGGAACCCGGCTCTCTCAGCTGTGCCTGCATATTGTTGGAAAAACCAACGAAAGCGCCCGTAAATAGAAATAAAAGTAAAAGTTTTTTCATCAAATTATAATTTCTCGAATGTATTAAAACAAAAATAAACAATTCTACAATTCTATACAATAGTTTTTTATATAAGTTGTAGTAAATTTGTAGAAACTTATTCAAAAAGTATTCCAAAATGATACATTCAAGAAATAGAAGACTTAGAGTTAATGAATCTATCAGAAGTTTAGTAAGAGAAAATAGTCTTACAACTGATGATTTTGTAATGCCGATTTTCGTAATGGAGGGCGAAAACCAACAGGAAGCGATACCGTCGATGCCGGGGATTTTCAGGAGGAGTATAGATTTAACGGTAAAAGAATGTAAAGAGTTATTTTCTTTGGGTGTAAAATCTGTCAATCTGTACATGAAAGTGTCAGAACATTTGAAAGACAATACAGGAAAAGAAGCCTGGAACAAAGACGGGCTGATGCAGCAGACGATCAAAGCCATCAAAGATGCAGTTCCGGAAATGATTGTGATGCCTGATGTCGCTTTAGATCCTTATTCGATCTACGGTCATGACGGGATTATTGAAAACGGAAAGATCGTGAATGATGCTACCAATGATGCACTGGCAAGAATGTCCGTATCTCATGCTGAAGCCGGAGCTGATATTGTGGCGCCAAGTGATATGATGGACGGAAGAGTACTGGCAATTCGTGAAGCTTTAGAGGAAAGCGGATTTACCGATGTAGGAATCCTTAGCTATTCAGCAAAATATGCAAGCTCTTTCTATGGACCTTTCAGAAGTGCCCTGGACAGTGCCCCGAAAGATAATATGGAAATTCCGAAAGATAAAAAGACCTACCAGATGGATTTCCACAATTCCCGTGAAGCGCTGAACGAAGTATTCAAAGATATTGATGAAGGAGCCGATATTATCATGATCAAACCGGGACTTCCTTATCTGGACATTGTTGCTAAAGTCCGTGAAGCTATTGATCTTCCCATAGCAGTTTACAACGTGAGTGGAGAATATGCCATGGTAAAAGCAGCTGCACAGAATGGTTGGCTGGATAATGATAAAACCATTATTGAAAGCCTGATATGTTTCAAAAGAGCAGGAGCAGATATGATTTTTACTTATTTTGCGAAAGAAGCAGCAATGATTCTGAATAAATAAAATAATTACTGAACAAAATAAACTGCCCCTAATTTGTATTTCAGGGGCAGATTCTATTATTGACAAATAACTAAATAGTAATTTGTTACATAATATTGAAATCTTTTCCTTTTGTGAATTTTGCTGCAAAAGGAGCCTGGTTTCCGGAGTATTTCAAAACAAAATGTTTCTTGGTATCCGTATTTATTTTAGCATCCACTTCTACATTCTGTGTCTGAAAACTCACCTCTAACCCCACTCCCGATTCTTTTTCAAGGAAGATTTCTACACTTTCAGCATAAAACAGGGAAGTACTCAGATAATTGAACTTAATATTCTTTCTATAGGTTTTAGATTTACTTTGTGTAAATAAAGAATAATTTTTCAGAATCTCAATTCCGGGAGAATCAATGTTGGTAACTCGGGATTTGGTTACGCCGTTTACTCTCACTGAAAAGCTTTTGGCGTTTTTAATATTTCCGTTCACCCCGATATTGAATAAAGACGGAAGCGACAGGCCGTATTCAACCATGCTCTCTTTTGTGAATTCAAAATCAGGGATCAGTGCAGGATGCTTAGGCGTATTAATCAGCTGCTCCTTTACTGTATTAAGAGCATCCCCCGAAAACAGGTATCCGATAAGGTTGTTTCCTGTAGTTCGCCAGTTTCTCCCGTTCCATTCGAAAATCTCACAAAGCAGTGTATCTGTGGATGAATGGGGAAGAAGATCCATATCCTGCCATTTGAAAACTTCCTTGGCATAAGGTCTTCTGTCGACAATATTAATACCCAGATCCAGTGCAAGAAGATCTGTCAGGTCTTGATTACTTTCCATATTATTTTAATTCTTGGTTTGGTCGTATAAAATTATGAAATAAAATAATTCTTACAACCAGCCTTTTCTTCCGTAAACATAAGTATCATCAAACTGCTTATCGCTCATGAACAGGTATAGAATCCCTTCAATAAAAGGAATAATAGAGGCTGCTCCTAAAGTGACAATATTAAGGACAAGCTGAATTACACCTTCTTTCGTATAGCCAAGATAGAATTTATTCAACGCCAGCCAGCCTACGAGAATTCCCAGTATTGCTGCCGGAATTTTCTTTTCCGAACGGTAAGGAACATTATTCTGCTGATTTTGATTCTGGGTACCTTCTGTTTTTGTATAACCGTAATTTTCCATTGTTAATTTATTTGTGATGAGTAAAATGATTTCTCAATACGTCGGATAAAACCCTTAAGAGTTACAGAATAGCAGTTTAAATAATTCCTTTCAGTAATGTTTTCATGCTGAGGAGGTTCGGAGTTTTATAAGGCCTGACCTATAAACAATATAAAAATTAAGATTATTCGCTTAAAAATGACAGGTACATTTCATAATCTAAAATTTGAATTCAAAAAAACTTTATCTTTGCCCCTATGATTTTACGAGGAGAAAACTTAATCAAAGAATACGGTCCTAAAAAAGTAGTAAAAGGCGTTTCTGTACAGGTTCAACAGGGAGAAATTGTTGGTTTGCTTGGTCCCAACGGAGCAGGAAAAACCACTTCGTTTTACATGATCGTAGGACTGGTTAAGCCTACTTCAGGGAAAATTTTCCTGGATAAACAGGAGATCACTACCGATGCCATGTATCGCCGTGCTCAAAAAGGAATCGGGTATCTGGCACAGGAAGCTTCAGTTTTCAGAAAGCTGTCTGTAGAAGACAATATTATGGGTGTTTTGCAGCTTACAAAGCTTTCAAGGCGTGAGCAGCAGATTAAATGTGATGAGCTGATTGAAGAGTTTTCACTGCAGCACGTACGTAAAAACAGAGGAGACCTTCTTTCGGGAGGGGAAAGACGTAGAACCGAAATTGCACGCTGTCTGGCCACAAGCCCTAACTTTATTCTTCTCGATGAACCTTTTGCCGGAGTAGACCCCATTGCGGTAGAAGATATCCAGAAAATTGTAAGAAGCCTGGTAGATAAAAATATCGGAATCCTGATCACGGACCACAACGTACAGCAAACCTTAGCCATCACCAATAAAACATACATCATGTTTGAAGGAAAAATCCTGAAAGAGGGGCTTCCGGAAGATCTTGCCAATGATCCGCAGGTAAGAGAGGCCTATCTTGGTGAGAACTTTGTGTACCAGAGTATTTTAGACAAACCGAAAAAGAAAAAGTACATTTATAATATCTGGGCTGGTAACTTCGATTCTAAAGCGCAGCTGCAGGGATTTGTAGATGATCACTTTGGACAGTATGACGATCTGAGGCTGATGTACGGATTTGAAGATATCAGCTTCGCATCGCTTGCCAATTCTGAGATCGAACATATTTTCAATGATGTAGTAGATAAAAATGCTAATAATTCATTCGTTTTCCAAAGAAAAGAACTTACCTCACAATATCCTCTGGAGCAGGCGCAGGCTGAATCCAAAGCTGCCAGTAAGCCAGAGCTGCATTACCTTACAACCTATTTTTACGAGGGATAAAAATCATATCTGTAATAAAAGCATTTGCTGAAAAATAGAATAAAACGTACCTTTTCTCTCGGAAACGGTACGTTTTTTAGTTAAAATAACTCTTATGGCAAAACCCTTTAACAGAACAGTTACTTTATTCGGGATCTACAAACAGCTCGTTCCATTTATAAAACCTTACCGTTTGATGATTTACGGGACGCTCTTTCTCACTTTTTTAGGAGCTCTCGCAGCACAGGTCAATCCTATTGTATTAAAATATACGGTGGATGAGGTAACAGAGCTTACCCATCTTCCGCATCCGATGTCTGAGGGTATTCATATTCTGGTGGTGATCTCCATTATTTTACTGGGAAAAGAGCTGCTTAATATTTTTATCAACTTCGGACAGAAATTTTACGGTGAAAAAATAAGAATCAATGTAAGCTCCGTTCTGGCTCAGTCTGCTATTGATAAAATACTGATGTACCGGGTGGCCTATTTCAATGATGAGAATCATGAATCCGGGAAATTACAGATCAGAATAGACCGCGGAATAGAAAGTTTAACAAGGCTGGTACAGAATTTTTTCATCGATATACTGCCGCTTTTTTCCAATGCCATTATTGCCCTGATCATCATGTATATGCAGAATGTATATGTAGGAATGGTTTCTACGATCATTGTCCCTATTTATTTTTATATAAGTTCACTACAGGCAAAAAAGCTTGGAGGAGTTCGCCGCCAGCTCAGAAATCAAAGAGAGAGAAAAACTTCAGGGCTTTTGAACCTGATCAATTCTATTATGGTGATCAAAAGCTTTGTCCGTGAAAAATTTGAAGGTAAAAAACAGTACGACCTGCAGATGGAGCTGATGGAAAGCCAGATGTTCACCAGAAAAACCAACTTTATTTATGATGGTTTAAAAACATTCATCGAGCAGTTCGGTGTGGTTTTAATTATTCTTTTGACTGTTTATCTGGTGCTGGATCAGCAGATGACCATTGGGGCGATCATGCTGCATATCATGCTGTTCAATAATATATCGGCACCTATACGCCAGCTGCATAGGATTTATGACGATATGAACGATGCCATGATCTATGCTGAAGGCTATTTTGAAATCCTTAATGCAGACGATGAGAAAGAACCGAACGGAACTTTTATAGAAAAAGAGATCAAGGGGAATTTTGAATTAAGAAATGTAGATTTCAGCTATCCGAACGGAACAAAAGCCCTGCATGACGTATCCATGAAAATAGAGAACGGAAAAACTACTGCATTAGTAGGGTTGAGTGGAGCCGGAAAATCAACTGTGATTAATCTTCTCTGTAAATTTTACCTTCCGGATTCCGGAGAAATATTACTGGATGGAGTCAATTTAAATAATTTTGACAATACCTTCCTGAGGGACGATCTTGGTCTGGTATTGCAGAAAAACCATATTTTTCAGGGAAGCATTGAAGACAATATCCGATATGGTGACATGAATGCCAGTTTCGAGGAAATTCAGGCAGCGTCAAAAAAAGCCTATCTTCATGATCAGATTCTGGATCTTCCGGATGGTTATCAGCACGATGCTACCCAGCTTTCCGGTGGCCAGCAGCAGAGAATTGCCATTGCCAGATTATTCCTGAAAGATCCACCTATTATTTTCCTGGATGAACCAACTGCCAGTCTGGATGCTATTGCTACTGAACAGATCAAAAATTCATTGGATGCCATCAAAGAAGGCCGTACCGTGGTTATTATCTCTCATTCACTGTCGCAGATCCTGGATTCTGACACTATTTATGTGATGAAAAAAGGAAGGGTAGTGGAAAGCGGAACACATGATGAGCTGGTTCAGATGAATGGAACATACCGTGAGATTTTCGATGCTTCTGCCAGAAGTTTAAATCTGGATAAGCTGGTGAATTCTTTTAAAGATAATTGATCTTATGCTTTTTATTTCTCGCAGACCATACAGGCTCCGCATATTTTAATTAATGAATCTGCCAAATCTGCTCAATCAGCGAGAGAATATATATTTTCTATAGTAAACTTTTGAGGGCTTAAATAGAGATTAAACGCAAGATTTTATGGTAAGGCTCCATATTTAAAAGTTCTCACCATAAAACTTTGCGTTAAAAAAATACAATCAATTTACTGTGCTTTTTCAGCAACCTGATAAGCACCTACATCCGCTCCAAAAGCAATATTGATTCTATTATAACTGTTGATCGCAATCACAGCCATGGTAAGATCCAGCATTTCAGTTTCAGAAAAATATCTGCTGACTTCCGAATAAATTTCGTCAGGGATTTCTTTACCATTTAAAGAGGTTAAACTTTCAGCCCAAAGCAATCCGGCTTTTTCTCTGTCTGTGTAAAAAGAGCATTCTCTCCATGCGCTTACCAGAAAAATTCGTTCTTCAGTTTCACCTTTGGCTCTTAATTCCTTGGAGTGCATATCCAGGCAGAAAGCACATCCGTTTATCTGGGAAACACGGAAATACAGAAGCTCCAGAAATGAACTGTCGAGTGATGAATGCTGTACCTGAAACCCCATGTTGTGGAGGGCGTTTACAGCTTTGTTTCCCATTGCAAACGCATTGATTCTTTGTGACATAATAATTGTTTTTTTGATTAATTATGAAACAAATGTAGACCGGAATTTTCCGGAATTTTTTAACATTTGATAAAAAACTATTTCTGTGCTCTGATCCGGCTTAAAGAAACCTGAGTGATCCCAATATAATCTGCCATGTCCCCAAGACTGATTCGCTGGATAAGATCAGGTCTTTGCTTCAGAAAATTGTTGTATCGTTTTTTACCGTCGTCCTCAAGCATTTCGCTGATCCGTCCCATCATATTGATCGGAGCTTTTGAATACAGTTTACTGAAAAGTGTTTCCGCCGTATGGTATTTCTTACATAGTTCCTCAATAACATTTTTGTGTATGCGCAAAACTTCACATGGCTCCAGTGCGACGATCATATATTTTGAAGCACTGCCCGTCAGAAAACCGTTCAGTTCTGTGAAAAAAGAATTTTCTGCAAAAAAAGTCATGATAAAATCTTTATCGCCGTTATCAAAAAACAGCTTTACCAGACCTTTCTCAAGAAAATAAAAATACCTGCAGGTTTCATCTCCTTTTAAAAGAAAGTCACCTTTTCTGTAAGTTTTTGCTTCTAAATTTGATGTCAGAGCTTCCATTACAGATTGTTCCGGTTTTATAATACTTTCAATGGTTTGAGTGAAACGGGGAGAATTCATATTCAACAATATTGTTTATAAAGAAATTAAATATAATAAAAAAGCACCTAAATTTATATTCTGTACACCAAAAAAGATTGATAGATTTGCCATAACAATATGAACGATCACTATCTTAAAAAACTCGACAGAGTAACGGCTATTCTCACACAATTACAGTCAAAACCGACCGTAAGGGCACAGGACCTTGCTGCAAAATTTGATGTCAGCATCCGTACGATCTACCGGGATGTGAAAACGCTGGAAAATGCCGGAATTCCCATTATAGGAGAAGCGGGAAACGGCTATTCCCTGATGGACGGCTATAAGCTTCCGCCCATTATGTTTACAAAAGAAGAGGTATTGAGCTTCATCACTGCGGAAAAACTGATGCAGAAATTTTCTCCCCAAAGCCTTGGAAGCCATTACCAGATGGCCATGGAGAAAGTCCGCTCTGTGCTTCGGAATTCAGATAAAAATCTGATCCTGAATATTGAAAAACAGATCGATGTTTATAATCATCATCCACAGACAAATGATACGATCAAAAATGTGATACCCACCATTCTGGAAAGTATTGCAGATAAAACACAGCTGATTATTGAATATAAAACAGTTGATTCCCGGGTAACGAACAGAACCATTGAAGCTGTTGGTATTTTCTTTGAATTCAATTATTGGTACATTATGGCTTTCTGTACCATGAGAAAAGATTTCAGGCAGTTTCGTGTTGACAGGATTTTGCAGATTTTCAAAACCCAGAACCCTTTTTCCCAGGAATATGGACAGATCAATGATTACAGAAGGTATTCAAGCGGAGAGAAAACCAGGGTCAGGCTTTTAGTTGAGAAAAAAATAATAGGACATATCGTAAATTCCAGGAGATATTATGGGTTTATTGAAGAAACGGAAACGGAAAATGGAATGGAAATGATCTTTGATACAGAATGGATAGATGAAGGTTTTCCGAGGTGGCTGATCACTTTTGCAGATTATGCAACTATTTTGGAGCCGGAATCATTAAAAACAAAGCTCAGAAATTTGGTGGAAAATATTTCAAAAAGTTTGGAATGAAAAACATAAACTCGGGCTTCACATTCGTGAAGCCCGAGTTTTAGAAATTTATATCATCTGAATAAAAAATTTCACTTCAACTGAATGACAAAAATCAGAAACAACAAAATCGGGGTGTCTATACTTAATGAATGGATAATTTGAATAATTTTGATTCTGCTGTTTCATCTTTTTGCCTGGATTGAATTATCATTTTCAGTCTAAATAAAGGCATTAATGATCCTAAAATCTCTCCCAAAAAAAAGGAGGTTCAATCCCTAATGCTCTCAGATAGGTATAACCCTGTCCGCGGTGATGAATTTCATTATCCACGAAATAAAGAATATTCTGATATACCGGGAATTCATACTGTCCGAATAAATTGAAGGTTTCTTGGAAACGCTCTTCAGTAATCAGGCTGAAATAATGGTTGATCACTTCTGTTTCTTCATCCCATTTTTTCAGGATATCTTCTTTTGTTTTTGGGTTGAATCCTTCCTCATTGTAATCTTCCATGTTTTTATCAACTATTCCTTTCAAAGCAGATCCTCCGATACTAATCAGTTCTACTGCCAGCTTTGCGAAAGGTCTCATGCCTCCTACAGAGAATTCAAATAATTCTTTTTCAGGAAAAGCTTCTATTACTCTTCTTGTCAGATTTCTGTGTCCTTGCCAGTGCTCTAATAATTGATCGGATGTCATGAACTGTTTTGTGGCTGTTGCTGTAGTTGTCATAATTGTATTGTTTAGTTTGTTATTGTTGATACAAAGGTATGACAGCATTATGACAACAGTTTGTCAGTAGGATTTTTGATATTAAAAAAATATTTTATTTCTTTATTGAAATATCTATACCTGTTTTTCCGTTAGAGAGAAAATATATGGGTAAAAAAAATTGATCCCTATTAGAATTTTAAAATGAAGAAGTATATTTTACCTGTTATTCCAGCTCTTTTATTACTGTCATGTAATAAAATCGAAGAAAAAATCGACCAGACTGTTCAGAAAACTACTGAAACTGTACAGCAGAAAGCTCAGCAGGCAGTTGAAGAAACAGTGAAGAAAACAGTTAGTGAATCAATTAATTCTTTAACGAATTCCCAGGATGTAAAGTTCAGCCAGGTATTTCCCGATGATGGAAAGCCTGTAGTTTCAGAAGAGACCGGAAAGAAATTTAAATTTCCTAACGGTTCCGAAGGCTATATTTTCAAATATAAATCGGATATCGCAGTACTGCTTCCCTTTCTGGAAAAGCAGCCTTCTTCCGACGAAAGCAAATCAGACAAAACAGCCCATAAAATAGACGGACAAAGCATCATTGACAAAATAAGTTTTGTCTCTAAATTCCTTCCTGAAAATACTATTGATACCAGTTTCCTGGAGGATATCAAAAACGATAAAAATATAGAATATTATAAGCTGAAAAGGTTTCCCAACAACAGTACAATAATCTATAACCCCAAAAACCAGACCGTCATACAATATGTAGAGGTAAATAAATAATTTGTAAGTGACCGGATTTTTCCGGTCATTTTTTGTACACAGTCATTGCGAGCCATTCGCGGAGCAATCTCAATCTGTTGAAAACTACGTATTAGAAGGAAATCATTTTTATTTCTTATGTCTATTAATCACTTTTTCAGACAGAATAGGAAGTTATTACTATTTCTTTTTCAGATTATTAATAAGCTACTTAATGTTTTGTAAATCAATTCTTAATTTTTATAGAATAATATGTTTTGCATAAGTTGGGAAAGGGATTTTTATTATATTTTTATTTTTTGTGTTTAATATTGATATTTTTACTAGATTTATTAAATTATTAACAATATATGAAAAGAAAATTATTTAATAAAAAAATCTGTGTATTAGTATTAAGCGGAGCGGGTACTATGGCATATGCTCAGGAAACTGTAAAAGAAAACAATATAGATGAAGTTGTGGTTACTACCGGCAGAACTAAGCCCAGAACCATAATTACCTCTGCAATTCCTATTGATAATATTTCTGCTGTACAGCTAAAATCTACGGGGCAGGTTACTTTTGATAAGGCTTTGACGTATTCGGTACCATCTTTTAATTCATCACAGCAAACCGTTTCTGATGCAACGGCTCATTTTGATCCGGCAGATTTAAGAGGATTAGGGCCTTCCAGAACATTAGTTTTGGTTAATGGTAAAAGAAAAAATCAAAGCGCTTTAATTTATGTAAATGATACGCCGGGAAAAGGTGAGGTAGGTACGGATCTGAAAAGTATTCCATCTGCCGCCTTACAGAATGTAGAAGTATTGAGAGATGGTGCATCTGCACAATATGGCTCTGATGCTATTGCAGGAGTGATCAATATTATTCTTAAGAACAGCGTTGGAAAAAGTACAGTCAATCTTTTTTCAGGTATTACTTCGGAAGGAGACGGCTTTAATATCGGAGCAGATTTTAATACAGGAATCAGAGTTGCAAAAAATGGAAGTTTGAACCTTACATTGGGATATTCTTCCCAAAATAAAACTAACCGTGCAGGTTCTGTTACAAAAGATGAACTTTTTGGTGTTGATAATGCCTGGACGCAGGCTAATCCTGGTTTAGGAATGATTATAGGGCAGCCGGAGACAAAAGTGGCCAATATGTTTGTAAATTTTGAATTGCCAACAGGTGAAACAGGCAAGTTTTATGCTTTTGGTGGTACAACTTACAGGAATGGAACTAGTTTTGGCTTGTATAGAACACCCTATTGGGTAACTTCAGATTTTGGTTTATTAACTCCAAAAGGGCAACCTTATAATGGATTTCAGCCGGAATTTAAAACGGATGTTTATGATTATAATTTAACCTCCGGGTGGAAGGGAATGTTTGGAAAATGGAGTTTTGATGGGAGTGCAACTTTTGGCTCTAATGCAGTAGATTATGTTGTAGGAAACACGATTAATACGTCTTTGGGTGCAAATTCACCAACCCGTTTTAAAGCAGGTGGTCATCAGTTTAGTAATATTATAGGAAATATAGATATCAACCGAAATTTTGGTGCATTTGTTTTAGGAGCTGGTGTTGAAGTACGTAATGAAAACTATCAGGCGAAGGCAGGAGAAGAGGCATCTTATATAGGAAGTGGTGCAGAATCGTTTCCAGGACTGCAGTCTCAAAATGAAGTCAATAAAAATCGTCAGAATATTGGAGCTTATATGAATGCTGAATGGGATGTTACGAAAAACCTGTTACTTGGAGGAACTGTGAGATATGAAAATTTCAGTGATTTTGGAAATAATGTTTCCTGGAAAGGAAATGCAAGATACAAGTTGTTAGATGATAAATTAGTTTTCCGTGGGTCTGTTTCTACAGGATTTCGGGCACCTTCATTACACCAGATTTATTATTCCAATGTTCAAACCAAAATTACAGGGAATACGGTAGCTAATCAGGGTACTTTTAACAATGACTCTCAAATTGTAAGATCAGATCTTGGGGTACAAAAATTAAATGCTGAAAAAGCCTTTAACATTACTGGGGGATTTGCCATAAAACCTTTTAAAAACTTGACGATTACAGCAGATTATTATAGAATAAAAATTAAAGACCGGGTACTTTTCTCAGGAGATATTGGTTACAAAACCGGTGCTCCGGGTAGTCCGGATATAACAAACCCTGTGGAAGTAATATTAGATAATAATAAAATAACCTCCTTGAAGTTTTTCACTAATGCTGTAAATACAGTTACTGAGGGGATAGATTTCGTAGCTAATTATTATACTTCCGCTATTGGCAAAGGAAGATTGGGAGTTATTGCTGCTTTCAATTATAACGAAACTAAAATAGTAGATAATATTGCCGTTCCGCCTATTTTGGCTGAAAATGGTTACTCGGAAAACTTTTTTGATAGAAAAGAACAATCTAGAATTACCTCTGCAAGGCCAAAAACAAAAACTATTCTTAGTCTTTCGTATGACATTTCAAAGTTTAACTTTAACCTTAATAATACTTATTTTGGTTCTGTTACATGGCAGCATGCAACTGATCCTGCCAAAGACCAGACATTTTCCGGTAAAGTAATTACTGACATCGTTTTAACATATAAAATCACCAAAGATCTTAAAGTTTCCGGAGTCGTAAATAATTTATTTAATATTTATCCGGATGTAATAGACAGCAAAGGAGATGTAGTAACAGATCTTGGAGGAAGGTTCAAATATCCTTGGGAGGTGAATCAGTTCGGATTTAACGGAACAACTTTTCAGCTAAATGTTAATTATACTTTTTAATCTATAAATAAAATAAAGGAACTGGTGTTTGCTTTGTCATGCTTACCAAAGAGGAAGCAATCTCAAAAGATATAAAAACCCACATGTACAAATATTAACTGACATTAATTCCTAATGTCAGTTAATCATTTTTTCAGATAGAATAGGAAGTTATTACTACATTTTACTTTTTACATTGTACAAAAAAAAGTACTTTAGTAGTATGAAAATTTATACAAAGACAGGAGATAAAGGTCAGACTGCATTATACGGCGGAACAAGAGTTTCCAAAGCCAGTGCAAGAGTGGACAGCTACGGAAATATAGACGAGCTTAATTCATTCATTGGTATTTCTAAAAGTCATATTGAAGATGAAGAGGTTTTGAAGCAGTTGAAAAAAATTCAGTTTGATCTGTTTACGGTAGGCTCAGAAGCTGCAACGCCGGTTGATAAATTAATGTTGGCCAACGGAAAATCTCGTTTGCCACTGATTATTTCAGACACTGAGATCGAAGAGCTGGAGCAGTGGATGGATGCCTTTGAAGAAAAGCTGGAGCCCCTTCAATACTTTATTCTTCCCGGTGGTGGAAAATCTGCAACATTTTTACATGCTGCAAGAACCATCTGCAGAAGAGCGGAACGTTCCCTGGTTTTCCTGAATGAATCTGAAGAAGTACGTCCAGAGCTCATCAAGTACCTGAACAGGCTTTCTGATTACCTTTTTGTTTTAGCAAGATATATTTCAAAAATCAACAACGAACCGGAAGAATACTGGAATCCGAATGAAAGATAAAGCATTACTTTTCATCAACGGAGACCACCCCAAAACTTTTCCAAACCCGGATCAGTATGGCTTAATTGCCTGCACGGATGGCGCTTTTCATTATCTGAAGCAGTTGGGTTTTCCTTTAGACAAGCTGGATTTTATTTCCGGTGATTTCGATTCCCATTCAGGAGCAGATGAAGATGTTTACCAGGAAAAATTTATTCTTACCCTGGATCAGGACAAAACAGATTTTCATAAAGCTTTGGAAATTATTTTAGAAAGGGGATGTCTTTCTGTAGATGTTTTCGGGGGAAGTGGCGGCGAGCAGGATCATTTTTTAGGGAATCTTACCGTTGCTTATACATTTAAAGACCGGTTGGGAATAAAATTCTATGATGATTTTTCTGAATATTATTTTGTTCCGCAGAATTTTAAAATAAAAGGAGTTAAGAATAGAATGATCTCATTGTATCCTTTTCCTTCAGTTGAAAATATAACAACAACAGGATTGAACTGGCCTTTGACCAACGGGAATTTAAGTATCACTTCAAGAATAGGAACAAGAAATTTTGCGGTTGAAGATGAAGTTTCCATTCAGTATCAGTCCGGAGATCTGTTGTTTTTTGTAGGAATTAATGAAATAGAATATCCCGGAATATATTGAAACAATTCATAAAGATATCGGTTCTGCTTATCGCAGCATTTTGTGTTTTTTCCTGTAAAACACAGGATTTTATCCAACCTGAATATGGGAAAAATAAATCAGGGAAATCTATTGAAATCAAAAAAGTATACAATTTCAGAACAGTCGGGAATATTAAAAATATTGAAGGCAGAACTTTAAAAGCAGGAAAATTTTACAGAAGTGGTCATCTTCACCAATTGAGGAAAAGATCCTTCAAAGAAATGCAAAGCCTGGGAATAAAAGAAGTCATTGATCTTAGAAATTCAAAAGAAATATCTGATAAGCCGGATCAGCTTCCCGATGGCATCATTTATAAAAAATATTCAGCCTTTAAAGATGAGGGAGACCAGCTGACCAAAGCTAAAAAGCTTGTTTTAAAAGGAAAAGTTAATGGTTCCGATGCTGATAAAAGAATGATTGATTTCTACCGTGAATATATAACGGAAAACCCGGAAGTGATCAAAAAAATCATCACTGAAATCCTGGAATCCGATCAGCCGGTTCTCTATCACTGTACCGCAGGAAAGGACAGAACAGGAATCACAACGGCTTTAATTCTGACTATTCTAAAGTTTGATAAAGAAACAATTTACAATGATTATCTTTTATCCAATAATTACAGAGAGAAATTGGTCCTGAAAAGACTAAATCTAGCAAATAATCTACATTTTCTATATCCCAAGATGGATGTGAAGGTCCTTGAAAAACTGAGCTGGGTAGAAATCGCTTATCTCGATGCAGCTTTTGATGAAATCAATAAGAAATATGGCTCCACCGACACTTATATTCAACAGGTATTGGGAATTTCGGCAGATAAGAGGGAAGAATACATTAAGAAGTTTACAAATTAATAATCTGTTCAGGTTTTTGCCTGATCCTGTTTTGAAATTTATAATAAATTTAACGCTTAAAAATCAAACTTTTTTAGCAATTTTGCATTTCGTAATTCACTTGTCAAGAAATGAAAATAAAGTACTCGGAACTTATTGATCAGACATTATATTTTCCTACGGAAGAATTTAATGTTTCTGAGAACAATTTGTTATTTCACGATGTTCCTTTAATGGAAGTCGTTGAAAAATTTGGCACCCCGCTAAAAATTAGCTACCTGCCAAGAATTTCTCAAAATATCCAGAAGGCGAAAAGCTGGTTTAAGGAAGCTTTTGAGAAAGCCGAATATAAAAAGAATTATACCTACTGCTACTGTACAAAATCCAGTCATTTCAATTTTGTGCTTGAAGAAGCTCTTAAGAACGATATCTCTATCGAAACTTCTTCAGCATATGATATGGACATTGTAAAATCTCTTTATGAGAAAGGAAAAGTAGATAAAAATATTGAAGTCATTTGTAATGGATTCAAAACCGATGATTATCTGGTGAAAATTTCAGAAATGATCAACAGTGGCTTTGAAAATATTACCCCAATCCTGGATAACTACCGTGAGCTGGATAAGCTTACCGAAAGTATAGATACCACTTTCGATATCGGGATCAGAATTGCTTCAGAGGAAGAACCTAAATTCGAATTCTATACCTCAAGATTAGGAATCGGGTATAGAGATATTATCCCTTACTACAGCCAGAAAATCGCTGAGCATCCGAATGCAAGACTGAAAATGCTTCACTTCTTCATTAATACAGGGATCAAGGACACAGCCTATTACTGGAACGAATTATATAAATGTCTCCGTGTATATGCACGTTTGAAGAAGATTGCTCCGGAAGTGGATTCACTGAACATTGGTGGTGGTTTCCCGATCAAAACATCTTTAAACTTCGAGTACGATTATCAGTATATGGTAGAGGAAATCGTTTCTCAGATCAAAAAGTTCTGTGAAGAAGAAGGAGTGGAAGAACCTAATATCTATACGGAATTCGGAAGCTTTACCGTAGGGGAAAGTGGCGCCAACCTTTACAAAATCATTTCTCAGAAGCGTCAGAATGACAGAGAAAAGTGGAATATGATTGATTCTTCATTCATGACCACACTTCCTGATACATGGGCAATTTCAAGACACTTTATTATGCTTCCATTGAACAGATGGGAAGATACTTATGAAAGAGTATTCTTAGGAGGACTAACCTGTGATTCAGATGATTATTATAATTCTGAACAGCATACGAATGCAATCTATCTGCCGGTTTTCAGCGATACAAAGCCTCTGTATATCGGATTTTTCCATACAGGAGCGTATCAGGAAACAATTGGAGGATATGGTGGAGTTCACCACTGTCTGATGCCTCAGCCGAGACACGTCCTGATCCAGAAAGACGAAAACGGAGAGCTTCAGTACGAAATTTTCCGTGAAAAACAGGAACCTGAAGATATTCTGAAAATTCTGGGTTACTAGTTATAACGAAGAACGGGAGTGATAAAGCAATCTCATCTTAATACTCTTAACAATTTAAATTGCTTCTTAATGTTTCAATTTTAATCATTAAGATTTTTGTGAAAAATAAAGCTCTCAACATTTGAGAGCTTTTTCTTTTAAAAATATTTTGAAAGCTTATCCAGCTCCAGTTCTTCATAATCTGTAACTACGATATCCGCTAAAGTATAATCCTGATTTTTGGAATGCGGGCTTCTGTAGGCAGCGCAGAAAATTTTCGCCCTGTTCGCGGCAAGGATCCCGTTGGTGGAATCTTCAATAACCATGCAGTTTTCTACCGGTTCTTCTGCCATTTGCGCCGCGAGAAGAAATACTTCAGGATGAGGTTTGGATTCCTTTAGAGCGGCACCGCTTATTTTCCCGCTGAAATAATCTTCAAGCCCGAATTTCTCAAAAACCATATTGATGGTCGTCATTGTAGCCGAAGAAGCGAGGATAAGTTTAATGTCGTTTTCATGATAATGTTGGATCAATTCCCTTACTCCCGGAATCAGATCAAATTCCTCATCATTATCAAAATAATCTTTGAAGTATGATCTTTTAATGCCGGCAATGGCTTCGTGAGTTTGGTTTAAACCATATTTCTGAATCAGCGTTTCACAGACTCTTTTTGTGGAAGCTCCTGTGAAAGAAGTGTAAAGATCTTCGGAAACAGCAATTTCCAGTTTGTTGAAGGTGGCAAAATAAGCTTTTCTGTGCAGTGGTTCCGTATCTACAATAACCCCGTCCATATCGAAAAGAACAGCTTTTAAGGACATATTTTGTTTTTTACAAAAATAACTTTTAAAATTTAAACATTAAAAAGATTTTAGAATTAAAAAATTCGGAGCTCATCACTCTTGATTTATAACTCAACGACTATTTGTATCTTTGTGAAATCATTTAATCTTTAAATCATTTAAATTTTTAAATAAAACATGAGAACATACGCAGGAATTCCTGAAGAAAATGCAACGTTAGAGAACTCTAAAGTAATGCTGGTAACTGTTCCTTACGATGGAACTTCAACATGGGGAAAAGGAGCTGATAAAGGCCCTGAATTATTCTTAGATGCTTCAGAAAACATGGAGCTTTATGATATTGAAACAGGAACTGAGCCTTTCCTTGACGGTGTATATCTGGCAGGAGAAATTTCTGAAAATTCAAGTCCTGAAGCAATGACAGAAGCCGTTTACCAAAAAACAAAAGAGCTTTTGAACAACGAAGGAAAAGTATTTACACTTTTCGGCGGGGAGCACTCGGTTTCTATCGGTTCTATCCGTGCGGTAGGAGAGAAGTTTGAAAATCTTACTGTTCTTCAGCTGGATGCTCATACCGACCTGCGTCCTGAATTCCATGGATCTACTTCTAACCACGCATGTGCGGTTTTTGAAGCGAATCAGAAGCATAACCTGGTTCAGGTGGGAATCCGTTCCATGGATGCTGAAGAAGCTCAATATCTGCCGGAAGGAAGAGTATTTTTTGCCCATGAGATTGCGAACAATGACAACTGGATCAATGATGTTTTAGAAAAAGTTTCAGGAAACGTATATATCACCATCGACCTTGATGCTTTTGATCCGTCAATTGCTCCTTCTACAGGTACTCCGGAACCAGGTGGACTTCAGTGGTACCCAACTCTGGAATTGTTGAGAAAAGTATTTGAAAAATGTAATGTAGTAGCGTTCGATATTGTAGAATTAATGGATTCTCCGATGGCTAAGCCAACAGCTTTCTTAGCAGCTAAATTATATTATAAAATGCTTGCTTACAACCATATTTATAACAATAACTAAAATTCCGCAAGAATCAGATTTTTTCTGCCCTATATTCTTTGGAAATTTGTGAGGTAAAAAAGAAATAGTATGTCCGCACAAAGTCAGATAGATTATAACAGAATTGCCAAAGCGATAGAATATATCCAGAGCAATTTCAGGCTTCAGCCAAGTTTGGAGGAAGTGGCAGAGAATATTCACTTGAGTCCGGCTCATTTCCAAAAGATATTTACAGAATGGGCAGGAACAAGTCCTAAGAAATTTTTACAGTTCATCAGTCTTGAACATGCTAAAAATTTGCTGAAGGAAGAGAAAGCGACTTTATTTGATACCGCTTACGAGACGGGACTTTCCAGCACAAGCAGGCTTCATGACCTGTTTGTGAACATAGAAGGAATGTCTCCGGCGGAATATAAAAACGGCGGAAAAAGCCTGAACATCAATTACAGTTTTTCCAAAAGTCCTTTTGGATATGTAATGGCAGCATCTACGGAAAAAGGGATCTGCTATATGGCTTTTGAAGACGATAAAGAAACAGCATTGGGGAATTTATATGCTAAATTTCCCAATGCTTCTTTTTTTGAAAAACAGGATGCCCTGCAGAAAAATGCCCTCTCCATATTTGATAAAGACTGGACGAAGCTGAACACGATTAAACTTCATCTAAAAGGAACAGATTTTCAGCTTAAAGTATGGGAAAGTCTTCTTTCTATTCCAATGGGAAAACTTTCCACCTATGGAAATCTTGCTGAAAAAATAGGAAACCCGAATGCCTCAAGAGCTGTTGGAACAGCGATTGGCAGCAACCCTGTAGCTTTTCTTATTCCATGCCACCGTGTGATCCAGTCTACCGGAAATATTGGAGGTTACCGATGGGGTAGCGGAAGAAAGCAACTGATCGTGGGGTGGGAAAGCTCGCAGGTTTACGCTGGAGATTAGATTCCGTGTTGCCTTAATCTGATTTAAGTTTTGGCTAAAGCCAGATTGATGTTTTTATTTATAAAACGGACTAAAGTCCGTTCCTTTTGATGTAAATACTGTAAATCATATATTTAAAATATTATTACAGAATAAAAATCTTAGTTTTTTTCAAAAACTTAAGTGCAATTTATTCAATGTTTTAATAATAGCTTAAAAACTAAAGTGTTAAAAAAAATTACGACTTTTATGGTTAAAGAATTAATTAAAAGTTACTAATCCATTATACTTTTTACAAATCAAAATCATGAACAGCCTGTTTGAAGAAATATCAGAATATCCTTTGAATATTCTTCCGCATGACGGAACCGTCCATTATTATGGAAAAGTTTTTAGTAAGGAAAAATCAGATTTTTTCTATAATTATCTATTGAATCAGATTCCATGGGAAAACGATGAGGCGATGATCTTCGGAAAATTAATTTTAACAAAAAGAAAAGTAGCCTGGTTTGGAGAAAAAGCCTTTGAATATACCTATTCAAAGCGGACAAAACTGGCGAAATTTTGGACTCCGGAACTGTTAGAATTGAAGAAAAAATGTGAAGAGGTTTCAGGCGAGACTTATAATTCCTGTCTTCTTAATTTATATCACGACGGAAGTGAGGGAATGGCTTATCACAGCGATGGCGAAACCGATCTTAAGAAACACGGTGCTATTGCTTCTCTGACTTTTGGGGCGGAAAGAAAGTTTTTATTTAAGCATAAAACAACCAAAGAGAAAGTAGAAATATTTCTTGAAAACGGAAGCCTTCTGATCATGAAAGGAACAACTCAGGAAAACTGGCTGCACAGACTGCCGCCGACCACCAAAGTGAAAACGCCACGGGTGAATCTTACGTTCAGAACGATTGAGGAATAAAAAAAGATGATAGTTTCGGGAGCCTCAGCCACCATCTTTTTGTACAGAAATTATTAACGTCTGTTGACTGAGGTTCTTGAAGTCAGCCGGTCCATAATAAAAAAATCCGGTCGCTGAGGTTTCCCAAACGACCGGATTTTTATGTTTTCTGATATATATCTATACTTGGCTGGTGACTGAGGTTCTCGAAGCTACCATTTCTTTCTATTTCAATACTTCAGCTTCAATAGAGCTGTCATTATACACCTTGATGAAGGCTTTTGTATAGTCGTCTTTCGTTGCAAAATTTGGATTCTCCATAAATTTCTGAGGGTTGATTGCAAAAAGCGGCCACCAGGTGCTGCTGATCTGGATCTGGATCTTGTGTCCTTTTTTGAAAGTATGCATCACATCCTGCAGCCTGAAATTCACTGCAGTTTTCTGGTTGGGAACCAATGCTTCTCCCTTTTCTCTTGAATTTCTGAATCTGGCAGGCATGATCTCGCTTCTTACCATTTGATGGTAGTTTGGATAAATCACACCGTCTTTCTTCTCTGCAGGTTTAAAATCTTCAGGGTAAACATCAATTAGCTTTACTGCAAAATCTGCATCTGTAGAAGTGGAAGCAATATTCAGTTTAGCCATAATCTCTCCCGCAAAACTGATGTCTTCCGTTAAAACATCTGTTGTAAACGTTAAAACATCAGGTCTTCCCACTGCAAATCTCTGATCTTCAGACATATAATTTTTAGGAGTAAATCCATTGAAATCTTTCAGGTTATCAGAACTTAAAACCGGATTGTTCGGGTCGCTGTAATATTCTGAAAACCCTTGGCCTGCTGCATTTTTTAAAGTGCCGCCTGCCAGGTAGAAATTAACTTTCTGGGCATTTTTTGGGGGATAAGAGGCAAATTCTCTCCATTCTTTAGAACCTGTATCATACATCAGGGCTTCCGGAAGTCCGGTATCTTCTTTCGTGTTTCCTTTTAAATAATGATTAAAAAACTTAGTTTCAATATTTTTTTGGTAATACGTTGCAATGCTGTCTCCGAAATAGATCTGGTTGTGGAAATGTTTTCCCTGCTCCTGAGCCCATGCTCCGTGAGAGAAAGGTCCCATGACAATGGTATTTTTGGCTTTCGGACTTGTTTTTTCTATGGTTTTGTAAATATTCAGAGGTCCTGAAAGGTCTTCGGCATCAAACCACCCTCCAACCGTCATTACGGCATGGTTTACATTTTTCAAATGGGGAAGCAGGCTTCTTTTCTGCCAGAATTCATCATAGTTGGGATGGTTCATGATTTCGGTCATGAAGAAATTGTTCTGATAATATTTTTCATAGCCATCTTTCAAAGTACCCATGTCTCGGTAAAACTTCAGACCGTCTTCCGAAGTTTGCTTTACAAAAGTATCCATATACCAGGCCTTGTTTTCAGGCTTTGTTTTCTGAACTCCAAAAACAGGGAATGTTCTGAAATAGCCCAGCATGAATCTGCCGTTGTGAAGAAAATCATCATTCCAGAAGTCCGAAATAGGAGCCTGGGGAGATGAAGCTACCAAAGCCGGGTGCTGTGCCAGTATGCCTGCCGCAGTATAAAATCCCGGATATGAAGTTCCGTATTGTCCTGCCTTACCATTATTGTCTTTGATATTCTTTAAAAGCCATTCTATGGTATCATAAGTATCCGTGCTTTCGTCCACATCTTTTTTGGTTTTGCGGTCCACCTGAGGGGTCATATTGGTAAAAGTACCTTCACTCATGTATCTTCCGCGGACATCCTGGAAGACAAAAATATACTTATCCTTCATCAGGAACTGGTTAGGCCCCAGTTTGGTTCTGTATTCATTTTCTCCGTAAGGAGCAATGCTGTAGCAGGTTCTCTGCATCAGGAAAGGATATTTGTTCTTATTTGAAATATCTTTCGGAATATATACCGCTGTGAAAAGCTTTACTCCGTCACGCATTGGGATATAGAATTCCTTTTTGGTGAAATTATCTTTTACGAAAGTATCCTTCTGGTCTGTACTCTGTGCAATTCCAAGGATAAAAAAGAAAATAAATAAAATTGAAATATGGATCTTCATAAATAAAATTTACCGCTAATTTAGAAATAAAATGGCTTTAATATACCTTATAGCCACAATCTTTCAATGGAAAATAGAAGGAAATAAAAAACTATAAAGCTCTCAAAGTATAAACACCTGCTGGATCTGTGGGAAATTATAAAAAAAACATCCCCATTTGGGGATGTTTCGTAAATATTTATTGAAGATTAACTATTTGAAAAATTAAGCTTTTAAATATCTTGAATAAGCATAACCTTCCTGACCGTCATCAGTTTTCACTTTCCACCAGTCATCAGAAGTCTGCTCAATCAAAGTTACCGATGATCCTTTTGCAGCTTTTCCTACTACAGCAGCCTCAGTAGAAGGCTCCTGTCTGATGTTCAGATTAGAATCTTCCGTAGCTACCGTTAAAGAAGCTCCTGAAGTTAATCCTGCTACCTGTACATCAATATTGATATCTGAAGCCGAATAAGTAGAATCAATAGTTCCTAAAGCATTCCAGACTGCATCTTTCGCTGCTGTGCTGGAAGCATTTCCAGTAACATAAAGAATACCATCCTGCTCCTGAACCTGAAGGTTAGAAATTCCTGCAGACTGAGCTGCTGAAACTACACTTGAATATTTATCTTGTAATGTGCTCATCTTAAAATTATTTTACCACTAGGTTATTGTTATACTTTCCGATTTTCAAAGCATCTACAGATTCTTTGATTTTTCTTGCCTGAGGGCCTGAAACATTTCCTGTAAGCGTAAGTTGTCCGTTTACAACCTCTACTTTTACAGATGGGAAATCTTTAACAGCATCCTGAACTTTTTTCTGAACCGCCGGATCTACAGCAGATGCTGTTTCCACTGGTGCAGCTGTAACCGGAGCAGCTACAGTAGACATATCCATCACTTCTTTTACACCATTAATTGCTTTTAATTTTGCAATCATAGCATCTTTAGACTGCTGATCTTCGAAAGTTCCGCTTAAATGAGCTACTCCTTCTTTTACTTCTACAGAAGCATTGGGATTAGAAGTTACCACAGTTGTAGCCTGAGTCTGAAGATCGGCATCTGAAATTTTCTTTTTGCAAGACACCGCTCCAAAAGATATAGCTACAGCTAATGCAGCCATTGCGATAGTTTTTTTCATAGTTGTATATTTATTAATGTTGTTAATACAATCAAATGTAATAATAAAATTTGTACCAAAATAATAAAAGCTTAATAAATGTTTCTTAATTTTTTTACAATATTTTCGGAATCAGTGATTTAATTTTAATGTATTATAAACTTAACCCAATCTTAACCGAATTCAGACAAAATCTTGTACCAATTGAAAAACTATTATATTTGTGGGAATTGAACTATTTATATGAAAGGACAGAATAAACTTTTTATTGCCATTATCATTGCGCTTATCCTGGGAGTAGGGATCGGAGGTCTGGTACACGTACAGTATCCTGAAAGTGCCGAACCGTTTTCCAAAAACATCAAACTGTTGGGAACCATTTTTATCAGGCTCGTACAGATGATTATTGCACCGTTGGTTTTTACTACGCTCGTCGTTGGAATTGCCAAAATGAGTGATATCAAAATGATCGGGAGAGTAGGGACAAAAGCCATGCTGTGGTTTATCAGTGCTTCCTTGGTTTCTCTTTTTATAGGACTGGTATTGGTCAACTGGCTGGAGCCGGGACATGTAACCAAACTGCCTATCCAGGATGCAGCTGCCGCAGAAGATCTTTTAAAAAGCAGTAAAGGGTTTTCCCTGGAAGACTTCGTAAAGCATATGATCCCTAAAAGTTTATTTGAAGCTTTTGCTACCAATGAGGTGCTTCAGATTGTTGTCTTTTCCATTATGTTTGGAGTAGCCCTTGCTAATTTAGGGGAAGAATATTCAAAGCCGGTAGTTAAACTTTTTGATATTATTGCCCATGCTATTCTTAAAATGGTAGGCTATATCATGTGGTTTGCACCACTTGGAGTTTTGGGAGCTATTGCTGCCGTAGTGGCCATGAACGGGTTTGAAATATTCAAAGTTTATGCAATTTACCTGAGAGACTTTTTCTTTGCATTGGGTGTACTTTGGCTTGTTCTTTTATTGGTAGGCTATCTGATCTTAGGAAACCGTCTTTTCGAACTCCTTAAAAGAATAAAAGCCCCGTTACTGATTGCTTTTTCAACAACAAGTTCAGAAGCTGTATTTCCAAAACTAGTGGAAGAGCTTGAAAGATTTGGATGTAACAATAGAGTTGTATCTTTCATCCTGCCTTTAGGATATTCATTCAACCTTGACGGAAGTATGATGTATATGACGTTCGCCTCCATTTTCATTGCCCAGATTTATGGTATTGAAATGGAAATTGGGCAGCAGATCACAATGCTTTTAGTTCTGATGCTTACGTCGAAAGGAATTGCAGGAGTTCCGAGAGCTTCTTTGGTGATTATCGTGGCAACATGTTCCATGTTCGGAATTCCGCCGGAAGGTATCGCTTTGATCCTGCCGATCGACCATTTCTGTGATATGGGAAGAAGTATGACAAATGTATTAGGAAATGCATTGGCCACTTCCGCTGTTTCCAAATGGGAAGGACAGCTTGAAAATACACCTCAGGAAGTTTAATCGCACATGACAAAACAATATATAGAGAATCATAGACAATATTTCCTTACAAAAGGCCTTACCGTAATCAATTCGGTCTTTTCTGATGATGAGATTGAAAAGATCGCAAAGAGCATTCGAAATGCTGATAAATCGAGAGAGAATTTCAGAAAATCCGATGACCTTTTTGCTGTAAGACAGTTCCTGAAAGAAATTCCGGAGGTTAAAGATCTGATATTTAACGATACCATTAAAACCATTGTAAGAAAACTTTTCGGAGAAAAGTATTTTGCTGTAAAAAGCATTTATTTTGACAAACCGGAAACCTCAAACTGGTATGTGGCGTATCATCAGGATCTGACAATTTCAGTAGATAAAAAGCTGGAAATGGAGGGCTTCGGACCTTGGACCACTAAAAAAGATCAGTTTGCTGTACAGCCGCCTCTGTCGTTTCTTGAGAACATATGTACCATCAGGATCCATCTGGATGATACGAATGAATATAACGGAGCATTGAAAGTTATTCCGGGATCTCACACCAAAGGAATCTACAGACCGGAAACGATAGACTGGAGTGAGGAAACGGAAAGATTCTGTGATGTACAGAAGGGTGGGGTCATGATTATGAAACCTCTTACGCTTCACGGTTCCAACAGAACTACCGATGGCAGGAGAAGAAGAGTGATCCACATAGAATTTTCTGATATGGAGCTGCCACAGGGACTAAAATGGTCTGAAAAATTAAATTAAAATCAGCTATAAAATGGTATCAGACGAAAATCAATTTCCGGCCATTGATTCAAAAACTTCTAAAGGCTTGACTTTGGCTATTAAAGTTTTTTTTTCAATATTCGCCATATTGACACCGCTGATGATGATTTTAATGGTATGGTTTACCTTAGCTTCAAACAGCATTAAGTTTGAAATAAAAATTTTAATTGTTGTATTAGCGATATTAGTTATTGGTTTATTTGTATGGCTTTTGATGGTACAAATAAGAGAAAAATCAACCACCAAAATAATTCGGGCAACGGTTGACAAAACAGGAATTCATCATTATAGTAATCAGGGCTTAGTAAAATCAATACAGTATAGTCAACTGATGCCAAATCCTGAAAACGGAGAATATGATATTTTTATATATCTTGACCAGAGCGATACTGATATGGATTTGTGTTTTTATGTATTCGATGATGCAGTAAATAAAGTGGTAAGGAAAGCATTATTCATAGAAGGAGATATTGTAATTATTAATGGAAACTCATTAAAAAAACATTTCCTAAAAGGAATTAGTCTGTTCAGGCCTGATTTGAAAATTGCGCCCGGTGTCCTGGATTTGTATAATCTAAAGAAAAACTTATAGACACCTATAAAAAATGCACTTCGAAATTGAAGTGCATTTTTTTGATTAGTAAAGATAGAATTAATAAAATTGAAATTCAGCCATCTTAGATTGCTGTTTTCCAGTTTCTTTACCATTAATTATTTAACAGAAATCTCATCAATAAAAATATAAGACTCACCGCCAGCTCCCTGATGCCATTCCGGAAGCTTTCCGAAGTAATACGCTTTTACTTTGATGTACCTGGCTTCAGTAGGAAGGATTTCAGCGGAGAAATCCTTAATCTGTACTTTTTCGTCTCTAGCATCAATCGTATGGTCGATGTTTTTCAGAAGGACAAAGTCTTTTCCGTTCATGGAAGCATAATATTCCACTTTTTTAGGCATCAGGATCCAGGCTCTGCTGTCCTGAAGATAAGTGGATGATAATTTAGTAATCTGTTGTGGAGATTTTAAATCGATCACTGCTTCAAAATCCTGTCCCTGATAGCCGTGCCATTCACCCTTTCTCCAGTTCACATCACCATTGATGCCATCGATCAGAGCCAGTTTCCCATTGGCGGTATATTGTGGATTAACTTTTGAATTGATAGTAATATCCCAATAATTGGGTCTTCTGTTGAAATTGGCTACAGTAACAGAGCTTTTTTCTCCATTTCTTTCCGAATAGGCAAGAACCTGAGTGGTTTTGCTGATGGTGAAAGGTCCTTTATAGGCTATGAAGGTTTTTCTTACGTTAGCATCGCTTTCGCTTAGGGTCATATAATAGACTTTATCAGCAGGGTTCAGTGGAGTGATCTGTACTTTTGCAGAAAAGTCAAAGATCCTGTCGGAGGCAATAACCGGTGCTGGAGTCAGCTGTGTATATTTAAAATCTTTTGATGGCTTGCTGTTTTCAAAACCTAATTTCTGCAGTTCGGATCTGCTGGTGTTCTTGCTGATCACTTTTGTACTGCCGTCTTCCAGATGAATTTTAACCTCATCAAAATAAGGTGTAGTTGTCTGCCATTCGGGCAATCCCGGTGTTACAGCATAAATTCCCAGTGAGCTTAAAATATACCAGGCGCTCATCTGGCCACAGTCTTCATTTCCGATAAGCCCGTCCGGCGTATTTTTATAAAAATGATCAAGGATATATTTAATCTTGGCATCTGTTTTTTCCGGTTTCCCCACATAGTTGTATAAATAAGCAATGTGGTGGCTTGGTTCATTTCCCTGAGCATACTGCCCCATCAATCCTGTGATGTCTGCCTGCTCTCTTCCCGTTGTTTTATCCGGTGCCGCAAAAATAGCATCAATGAACTGTTCAAATTTTTCCTTTCCGCCATGAGCTGCGATCAGTCCCGGAATATCCTGTTGTACCGAATAGGAATAATGCCATGAATTTCCCTCTGTGTAATTATTGTTGACTTCCGCCGGATCAAAAGGTTCATACCAGTTTCCGTTCTTTCTTGGCTGCATAAAGCCGTTGTTCGGATTGTAAAGATTTTTCCAGCTCTGGGAACGCTTCATGAAATACTGATAATCTTCTTTTTTGCCTAAAATCTTGGCCATTTGTGCAATACACCAGTCGTCGTAGGCATATTCTACCGTTTTTGAAACACTCTCGTGTTCATCATCAATACTGATGTAATTATTCTGTTTATAAGCATTTAAGCCAAAAATATCCAGCATGGCAGAATTTTTAGACGCATTGAATGCTTGTTCATAATCAAATCCCTGAATGCCTTTCGCCATCGCATCTGCAATTACAGAAACAGAATGGTAACCAATCATGCATTCCGTTTCATTGGAAGCCAGTTCCCAAACCGGAAGTTTTCCGCCCTGCTCATACTGCTTGATAAAAGTATTGATGAAATCGGCTGTTCTCTTTCTGTCGATCAGTGTCATCAGCGGATGAGCAGCTCTGAAAGTATCCCAAAGCGAGAATACAGAATAATAATCAAAGCGTGCTGTTGTATATAGCTTATTGTCTCTGCCTCTGTATTTTCCATCCACATCCATATTGATATTCGGTTGGGTAAAAACATGGTAAAGAGCTGTATAAAAGACAGAGAGTTTATCCTTATCATCAGATTTTACTTCAATTTTTGACAGTTCCTTATTCCAATCAGTTTCGGCCTGCTTTTTTACGGTTTCAAAATCATTGGATTTTCCTTCTGCCATCATATTTTTTTCCGTTCCTTCATAACCTGTGGGGGAAATAGCCACTTTTACACTAATCTTTTCTCCTTTTTTAACATCTCCCGAAAATGCCAGAGCCAGTTTTGTTCCTGTGAAAAGCTTGTCTTCCTGCTTTCCGTTAACCTCTTTTTTTGAGATTTTCATTGGTTTTGAAAATTCAATTCTGGCGTAGATATACTGATTGGCTGCCCAAGCTTCACTTCTTCTGAAAACTTCAATAGTTTTGTCATCAATAATCTTTACTTCACCTTCCAGCAGTTTATCCCTGTGGTTGAGGTCCAGAATAATATTAGCCTTCCCCGAATTATTAAAAATATATTCATGGTAACCAACCCTTTTGGTGGTGGTCAGGCGAACATCAATATTGTTTTTATCTAACTTGACGGAATAAAATCCCGCAGAAGCCTTTTCATTTTTGTGCGAAAATTTTGAAGAATAATCTTTGTAATTAAGGCTTGCATTTCCCATCGTAGGCATCAGCATAATATCTCCGTAATCCGAAACCCCTGTTCCGTTGAGATGCGTATGCGAAAAACCATAGATTACAGAATCTGAATAATGATAACCGCTGCATCCGTCCCAACTCCCGTCTATCCTTGTATCCGGAGAAAGCTGAACCATTCCGAACGGAACAACGGCTCCGGGAAAGGTGTGGCCATGACCTCCGGTTCCTATAAAAGGATTTACATACTGCGAATAATTCTGGGAATAGATAATCTGGGCAATACATAGTGAGAAAACTGCCAGGCTTTTTTTCATATCATAATTTTATATCAACGAATATATTAAAAACATTAGACCGGAATGTAATAAAAGAAGACCGGAATTGTGAGAAGCAGGAATAAAACCTGTGCATATTTCGCAGGATTAAGTTTTGGCTAAAGCCGGATGAACGGTAAAAATATAGTGGTTAATGGGCTAAAGCCTATTCCTTTTGAATTTATATGGATTGTTTACACCTTTTAATCTTAAGACCTAAACTTCTCCTTCAAAAAGATCATCTAAATAATTCTGCTGATCAACTTCCGTTCGGTCTGTCCCCAAAAATTTTTTCCAGGCTCTGGACTCATGATATACAATGCCCATTTCCCAAACACAATACGTGGGAAGATGAATTTTGTTCCTGTTCCAAACTTCTAATTTTCCTGAACCATCATAATAAACGCTTTCCCATAGTTCGTTTTCGCTCCTCCATGTGCAGACCAATAACAGATAATGCTCACCACATCTGTGCATAATGACAAAACCCAGGTCATCTTTATTCTGGAAATTTTCCTCAGCATTTTCGATGCAGGTCTTTGCATTGATAATATCTTGAGCAGAAACTGCAGACGGATCTTCGGCAAGGTCATACCATTTGAATCTTGTCTTTCCTGGCACAAAAATACCTTTGGGAGATGCATATTTAGAAGGATAACTGTTGGTATTCATAGGTTATTTTTATGGTAATAAATTATATTGTAAGAGTGAGGATAATAAATATAACGGTAGAATTTTTGTAATCTTATTTATCACATCGGGTTATAGATTTTATTGATTCTAAATTGTCGAAAAAATACGTAAATTTGTGAACAATTTATATTTAGTATGTTGACGAAAGAAAAGGTTCAAGATTTCCTTAAAGAGATAGAAGTAGACGATTTGGTGAATAACTTTCAAATCATGGGTAATGATGTTTATATTGACATGACTGCCCATTCACCGGCAATGCACGAAAAGAAAAAGCTGGAGGCAGCTATGAAGCAGGCTTTTGCCAGTGAGTTTGGAGAAGATATTAATCTGAAATTAAAAATTGTTTCTCCGGAGCCCAGCGAGATTCAGCAGAGCCAGATTAAAGGTAAGCAGATTGCAGGAATTCAGAATATTATAGCTATTGCTTCCGGAAAAGGAGGTGTAGGAAAATCTACAGTGGCTGCAAATATGGCAGTTACTTTAGCTAAAATGGGTTTCAAAGTAGGATTACTGGATGCCGATATCTATGGACCGTCTGTTCCTACGATGTTCGATACGGAAGGTGAAAAGCCGATCTCTGTAGAAGTTAACGGTAAAAGTATGATGAAGCCTGTAGAAAATTACGGGGTGAAAATGCTGTCTATAGGATATTTCTCAGGAGCCAATCAGGCTGTAGTTTGGAGAGGCCCTATGGCTTCCAAAGCTTTGAACCAGATGATCAGAGATGCAGCATGGGGTGAACTTGACTTTTTATTGATTGACCTTCCTCCGGGAACGGGAGATATTCACTTATCCATCATCCAGGAAGTACCTGTAACCGGTGCTGTAATTGTGAGTACCCCTCAGCATGTAGCATTGGCAGACGTAAGAAAGGGGATCGCAATGTTCCAGATGGAAAGTATTAACATTCCGGTTCTTGGATTAATCGAAAATATGGCGTATTTTACGCCGGCAGAACTTCCTGATAACAAGTATTACATCTTTGGACAACAGGGAGCTCAGTATCTTGCTGAAGATCTGGGGATTCCGGTATTGGGAGAGATTCCATTGATCCAGAGTATCAGAGAAGCGGGGGATGTCGGAAGACCGGCTGCGCTTCAGGAAGGGTCTAAGATTGCAGAGATCTACACCGAAACGGCAAGAAATATGGTGGAAAGTCTTGTGGAAAGAAATAAAAACCTTCCGCCTACAGAAGCAGTAAAGATTACCACTATGGCAGGATGCTCGCCGAAAGCTAAAAAATAATGATTTTCAATTAAGTTTGAAAAAACCGAATTGAACTAAAGAAATATGGAAACAAATATAACACACGAAGATACAGTAACGAGAGTAATGGAAGCTCTGGAAAGCATCAGACCGTTCCTGAATAAGGATGGAGGCGATATCGAGCTTATTGACGTGAAGGATAACCAGGTTTTTGTAAAACTTTTGGGTAACTGTTCCGGGTGTTCGCTGAATTTTTCAACCCTGAAACTGGGCGTAGAAAATACCATTAAGCAACATGCCCCGGAAATTGAAAAAGTAATCAATGTAGAGTAAAAAATTACACGAAATATTTTTTTAAGACAGGTTTTTTCAGCCTGTCTTTTTTTTGTGCTCCCATTTCCTGATACTATTTTTAAGGGTTATGTTTGATGAGCATTTTAACGTTCCACGATTTACACTTATAGCTGTATTTTATACTGATTTTTATTGGCTTTATTTATTTTTTTTAATTATATTTGTTAAAAACGCATCTTATGTTTGAATTTCTGCAAAACTTAGAACCACTGCAACAGGGGTTCTGGTATACAGCCATAGCAGCTAGCCTTATCTTTCTAATTCAAACGGTTCTTACTTTTGTCGGAGGCGGCCACGGAGATACAATTCATGCTGATTTTAGCGGCGACAGCCATGCTGACAGTCCTTTTCAGTTATTTTCTTTCAGAAACCTGATCAATTTCCTTTTAGGATTTGGATGGAGTGGTGTAGCATTCTACGGTTCAATAGGCAACAAGTCACTGTTGATCTTTGTTGCAGTGCTTGTAGGAGCCGGATTTATATTTCTGTTCTTTATTCTTATCATGCAGATCCTTAAACTTACGGAAGACAATACGTTCAAGATGGAAAATCTGATTGGAAGGGCAGGAGAAGTTTATCTTACCATTCCTGCAGATATGAGCGGAAAAGGCAAGATCACCATTTCTGTGAACGGAACCAGCCACGAACTTCCTGCAATGACGGAAGCAAAAGAAAATATTCCGTCCGGTGATTCTGTGAGGGTCACTTACATCTATGACAAGATTCTTGTCGTTTCAAAAATTTAATTATTATCAACCATTTTATAAAAACTATTTATGGCAATACCAGGAAGTCTTATTTTAACATTAGTTATTGTACTTGTACTATTCGTCACATTTTTGGCCCTTATCTCTAGGTACAAAAGATGTCCTTCGGATAAAATTTTGGTTATTTACGGTAAAACAGGCGGTACCTCAGCAAAATGTATCCATGGAGGTGGTGCTTTTGTTTGGCCCGTTATTCAGGATTTTGCTTACCTTGATCTGAAACCCATTTCTATAGAGGCCAATCTTACCAATGCCCTGTCCAGACAGAATATCCGTGTAGATGTACCATGTAGATTTACCATCGCCATTTCTACAGAACCGGATTCTATGGGAAATGCAGCAGAAAGATTATTGGGACTGGCTCAGGAACAAATCCAGGAGCTTTCCAAAGATATCCTGTTCGGGCAGCTTCGTTTGGTGATTGCTACGATGACGATTGAAGAAATCAACTCAGACAGAGATAAATTTTTAGACAATATTTCTAAAAACGTAGATACAGAATTAAAGAAAATCGGTTTAAAGCTGATCAACGTGAACGTAACGGATATCAGAGACGAGTCCGGATATATTGAAGCTTTGGGTAAAGAAGCAGCGGCAAAAGCTATTAACGAAGCGATTATCAGTGTTGCCGAGCAAACGAAGATCGGGGAAACCGGAAAAGCAATTGCCGACAGGGAAAAAGATACTCAGATTGCAGAAACCCAAAGAGACAGAGATGTAAAAATTGCCATCACGCAAAAAGATAAAGAGATCAGTATTGCAGCGGCCATAAAAGATGAATCTATCGGTAAGGCGGAAGCGGAAAAAGAATCCAGAATTGCCACCTCACTAGCAAATTCTATTGCAGTAAAAGGGGAGAATGAAGCTAAAATTACCATAGCCAACTCCGATGCTGAAAGAAGAGAAAAAGAGGCGGAAGCATTAAGAATTGCCACTGCAGCAGAAAAAGTACAGGCCGCAAGATCTTTGGAAGAATCTTACCTTGCAGAACAGAAAGCGGAAGCCGCAAGAGCAGAAAGAGAACGTTCTACGCAACAGGCCAATATTGTAGTCCATGCAGAAATTGCAAAACAGAAAGCCATTATTGATGCGCAGGCTGAAGCTGAGAAAATCAGATTACAGGCAAAAGGGGAAGCAGATGCTATTTTTGCTAAAATGGAAGCGGAAGCAAAAGGTCTTTACGAAATCCTGACCAAGCAGGCTGAAGGTTACGATAAAATAGTACAGGCTGCAGGGGGGGATACCAACAGTGCCTTCCAGTTACTGTTAATTGAAAAACTTCCTGAATTGGTTAAAACCCAGGTGGAAGCCGTTAAGAATATTAAAATCGATAAAATTACGGTTTGGGACAGTGGAAACGGACAGGACGGAAATGGTTCTACCGCTAATTTTGTTTCAGGAATGATGAAAACAGTACCGCCGCTGAACGATCTGTTTAATATGGCCGGTCTTAATTTACCCGAATATTTAAAAGGAAAGCCAGATGAGGTACAGAAAGAAATTGTACTGGTTCCCGAGAAGAAAGAGAAAAAGAATTTCGACGATATGAATCCGGGGCCTGAAACTCCGAAAGCGTAACATTAAGATAATGGATATGCCTCGGGCGGAAAGCAAAGCTTTCCGCCCGAGGCTTTTTATTTTAAAATAACTTTTACGTGGTGATCTGCAAAGATTTTAAGTTTTAATTATTTCAGGACATTAGTAGCTTCAAAACTACTGAATTTAAGCGTCAAAAAAAAGCCCCGGAAATCCAGGGCCTTTCAATCAACTCAATCAGATATTCTATTTTACAATAACTCTCTTGATGTGACCTTCTGATGTTTTCACAAGGTAAACGCCTGCAGAAAGCTTTGAACTATCTATTGTTAAAGCATTTTTCTCTTTTCCGAGCATTTTCCCGGACATATCGTACAGCTCATAATCCTGTGCCCTGTTGAAGTATAATGTATTTCCTTTCGTTACAGGATTAGGAAATACATTGAATGTCGCTCTATCTGTTTTTATTTCTCCGGTTCCTAATGTTATAGGAGAAGCAACTTCGTACATGGATAATGTTCCGCTGATTTCGTTGGCAATAATCACATAGCCTTTTCCGGTTGTTGTATTTCCCGGAGCGATGTAAGTAATGCCTTCAGGTCCATTATCACCACCGTAAGCTGAGGTAGAACGGGAATGCTTGTAATCCGTAAACGTAGGATTATTGGGATCAGTAATATTATAAACCATTACTCCTCCGGTTCTTTCTAAAGTGATAAAAGCATAAGTCTGTCCATTGATGGTGCCCAAGGCAACCCCTTCCGGTTCAGGACCTTTGGCACGGCTTCTGTTTTTAACACTGTTGCTTTCATTATCAGCATTAAAAATAAGTGGATGCTTTGCGAAAATGTATCTTTCAAAATGGTCACCGCTGTCATACACCAACTGTTTTGTATCTGCATTGAAAATAGAGAATGAACGTGCTCCCAAAGCTGAGATCTCTTCAAATTCTGAGTCTGCATCTGTATTTCCTGTCGCGCTGGAAACCCTGAATCTTCCTAAATTATAGGAAGCCTTTAGAACAGATGCCTGGGGAAACAACACAGGATCTAAAGTATAAGTATTAGCCCCAACTGTTGTTCTTTCACTGTATCCGGAAAGATCTTTTTCATCCCCTTCATTGGCTGTGACGATATAATTGGTGGCTCCTATTTTGTAATTCTGCACTGCATCAGGAATGTAGTAGGCTTTTACAGGCCAGTTGGCGATCAGTACCTCACCATTATTATCCGAAGCATCAAAACCATTACCCGGAAGGCTCATATCTTTCTTACCTAATCCCCAGATTCCTGTAATTGCTTTTGTGGCTAAATTGATTTCGGCGATTGCATTATTTTCCTGTAGCGTTACCCATGCTTTCTGGCTGTCTGAACTTACCGTGACATATTCAGGTTCCAGATCCTGGGAAAGAGTATTGTTTGTTCTCACTTTTCTCAGCCCCGTTGCCATCAAAGCGACTGTCTGAGAATCGAAACTGTTAAAATTAAGGGTTGTAACATTACTTTGCGTAAGATTTCCGATACCACCCGAGATATCAATGATGCTGATCGTTCCCTCAGGATCTGTGGTATAGGCATCATTGGGCTCACCCTCATTAGCCGTGATCACTTTTGTTCCGTCCGGAGTGAAAGTGATCATATCAGGAAGAGCACCTACAGTGACTTGTTTCAGGAAGTTTCCGTTAATATCAAAAAAGACCACGGAACCGTTCTGTTGTGGATCTGCATTCGGGGAAGCCGTTGCAATGATTCCGTTTTTAACAGCGATACTTGTGATTCCTCCATAAGGGGCCATATTCACCGTTCTAACTACAGAAAGAGCATTAGGATTAGTGAAATCAATAATATCAAAAACATCCGTGATCGAACTGATGGTAAATAATTTCTGGCTGGCCGGGTCATGAACGACAATCTCCGTAGAACTGTTGTTATTTCCTGAAGGATCAAAACTTCCGACATAGTTCAGCTGAATCTGCCCTGAAGGAACCGGTGCAGGCTTATCATTATCCACAATATAAACAGTGGCTGTATTATCTCCGGAAATAGCCGTTCCAGTTGGATTTTCAAGGCTTACCACGAAATATTCTGCCTGCTGTTCTTCCATCGTATCATCAATGATCGGGATATTGACTGTGTAACTTGCTGTAGAAGATGTAATATTGATCGTCTGATTGGCTAAAGTGAAGTCATTGCTGTCTGCCGTACTGAACGGTGCCGGCTTTACCACAAGATTGACTGTAGCTGCGGAAGGATTGATTACATTGATCTTGAACGCGAGAGTTCCTGCATTTTCATTAACCTTAATGAAGTTTTTATCCAGAGAAACCGTTGTTACCGCTGTAGCAAAGGTACTGGAAGTTATTGTTGTTACTCCATTGTCACTTATATCCTCAACCGTATTGGGTTTTAAAGCCAGGTAATAGGTCTGTCCGGGAGTAAGTGCCGTTGTCGGAATTACTGTAATCTTATTACTGTTAAAAGTTGTAGTGAAGGGAACCTGGGTGCCTGAAGCATTTCCAATACGGAACTCTACAAGGCTTTGTGCATTAGAATCGTTGATCGCGGAATTATCAGTAAGTCTTACATTTTCATTGAAAGAAATAGTTGGGTTTACCGAAATGGAAGCATTATTTGTGTTGTGAGCAGGAAAATAGGCAGTCGTTGGAGGTGTAGTATCTATTCCTCCGGTAGCGGTGCCATCTACTGTAAAATTGTCAAAACGGTTATTTCCTCCCGTTCCACCTCCTGTGGCGGAAAATTCTACTTTTAATTTAAAATTCGGATTGTTGGAAACTCCTGAAACTGAAGAAAAATCAAAAGTGATCAGTTGAGGATCGGTATCTTGAGGATTAACAGTCTGATACGGAACAAAAGTAGTTCCATCTGTCGAATAAGACCAGGTTTGAGTTCCTGCCCCCTGACCGGATCTTCTTGTTGTGAATTTTACAATAGCATTTTGATACCCTGTTGTAGGAAGATTAAACTGTAAAGCTCCCCCGATTGGATTGTTGAATCGTAAATGGGTTCCGGAAGGATCGCCGTTTCTTGTATTTAAATTGGCAATACTGAAATTTTGTCCTGTCCCACCTGCAAAATCGATTTCGCTGGTCCCGCCTGCTACAGCAGTAAGAGATCCGCTGACCAGAGTGGAAGAGGGAGTTGTAATAGATGTAGCTGAAACATTGTTGTTGAAATTCCAGTAATGGATAAGTGTCTGTCCGAAAAGTCCGCCCTGAAGGAAAAATGCGGCAATGACAGATCCTTTTAATAGGTAATTGTGGGTCATTTTTTACTTGCATTAGATGTATGCAAAAATGAACTTTATATACGGCAAGTATTTTAATGGAGTTTTAAGAAATGTTTAATAAAAAGGTAACAGTTATTGTGAAAAGTCAAAATGGAAAGAAAGGTATATGAAAAAAAGGCAAATTTGCAAACCAACTGATCTGCTTTCTAGGTTTCTTTTATTTTTACTGTTTACTCAGTTACCTTGCTTCCTGAAAGATTCAGTGTTTTATCCGCAGAATTTTTCCCTTCCAGAGGATGTTTCTGCATATATAAAAATCCTGAAGCAGCCATCAGAACCAAAAGTATAAAAACAACAAGAACTATTCTTTTTAACATATCCCTCATATTGCTAAATTTTTAATGTCCCTAATTTCCAAAGTAGATGTAGGATAGCCTCTATGTACGGCATTGATCATTGCTCTACCTACTTCGTGTAAAGTTAATGATTTTGAAGGTAATAAAACAGGAAAAACCCAAATAAATGGTTTAAAGAACCATTTCACATTAATCTGACCTTCAACGGGTTTCATGAATCCGGGGCGGAAATTGAAGGCGTTTCTGAAACCCATTTTTTTCAAAGCATTTTCTGTCCTGCCTTTTACCCTTGCCCACATGAGCTTTCCGCTTTCTGTACTGTCCGTAGATGCTCCTGAAACATAGTTGAAGACCATTTCCGGATTTTGGTTCAGAACTGCTTTGGCAAAATGAATCGTAGTATCGTAGGTGATTTTCGTGTAATCTTCTTCGCTCATTCCCACGCTGCTGATTCCTGCACAGAAGAAACAGGCATCATAGCCTTTAAGATTTTCATCATTCAGAGATATGGACAGGAAGTCCGGAACTAAATATTCTTTGAGTTTAGCATGTGTTTTTCCGGAAGGCTTTCTGCTTACACTTAATATTTCGGAAACATTAGGATTTTCAAGGCATTCCATTAGAACACCTTCACCTACCATACCGGTCGCACCTGTAAGAATTATTTTAATCGGATTCATTTTTTCTGTTGATATTATGTATGACGTACTACGTTTAGTTTTACTTTAAATGTACAGTAAAAATTTTACAATTTGAAAGATAATACTAAAGAGCAGCTTTATAGGATGAAACCTTCCGTCATTGTGAATGATGTGAGCAATCTTTTTAATAATCTTAATCACTGGGATACTTTTAATGTTTTAAAAATTTAAAGATTGAGATTGCTTCAATGACATAAAAATAAAACCAGCCAAATGATAGCTGGTTTTCAAATAATATAGAGTAGAAATTTACTTTTTTTCGTGCAACTGGCTATAGATATTGTGGATAAGCCCATCAGCTACAGAAATTTTGGGAACAAATATCCTGTTGATATCCGACCAGGACATGACGTTATTGAAGATCCTGAGAGCATGAACCAGAACATCGGCTCTGTCTTCTCTGAGGGTATGCTTGGTCATCCTTTCCTCTACAGAAAGCTCATTAAACTCCTTATAAACCTTTTTAAGATGGGAAAGTGTCATCGGTTTGCCGTCTTTAGTCTTACTCATCGAGAAAACCTTATTGATATTTCCTCCGGAACCGATAGCTACAACAGGCTTTTTACTGACTATATTCTTTTTGATCTCATCCTTCATTTCCTGCCAGTTTTCCGGTGTTACCAGATTGTTTAGAAGACGGATGGTTCCGATATTGAAGGATTTTTCGTAGACCATTTTTCCGTTTTCGTAAAAAGTAAGTTCCGTGGAACCTCCTCCCACGTCAATGTACAGATAGGCAAACTCTTTATCAAGACCTTCAGCAACATGGTTTTCATAGATAAGGGTAGCTTCCTCGTCACCGGAAATAATTTCTATATTGATTCCCGAAGTTTCCTGAACCCGTCTGATGATTTCATTTCCATTGGAGGCATCACGCATGGCACTGGTGGCGCAGGCACGGTAATGCTCTACTTTATAGATCTTCATAAGGTCGCTGAAAATTTTCATAGAATCGACGACCATTTTTTCTCTTTCCTCACCAATCATTCCCATGGTGAAGACATCCATACCCAACCTCAAAGGAATTCTTAAAAGATTTAGTTTTATAAATTCAGGTTTCCTGTTGCTGATCTTTACTTCATTGATCAGAAGTCTGGCGGCGTTGCTTCCTATATCTATCGCTGCAATCTTCATTTTTTGCTTGTTTTAGCTTTTAAATATTTGTAGGTTTCTATTTGAGAACGGCATTCCTTTTTATCATTCCTCACATACTCGTTGCTCAATTTTTTGTCTAAAATACGAGCTTTTACGTTATCTCTTAACTGAATGTCGAGAATATCTTTCAATTCCTTCTTCAGTTCCTTGTCTGTGATCTTTGCAGCCGCTTCAATTCTGTAGTCCAGATTTCGGGTCATCCAGTCGGCAGATGAGATGTAAATGTCTTCTGCACCTTTATTATAAAAATACATAACCCTTGCATGCTCCAGGTATTCGTCGACAATACTTATTGCCTTTATTTTTTCTTTAAACTCTTTTTGATTGACGGGGCAGTAAATTCCTCTTACGATCGTTTTTGTAATGACTCCGGCTTTTGCAGCTTCGTAAAGCTTTTCAATAAGGGCTCTGTCACTCATGGAATTGGCCTTAACGATGATCTCTGCTCTTCTTCCTGCTTTGGCTTCTTCGATTTCCTTATCTATCTGGTGAACGATCTTTTCGCGCATGAACTGTGGACAGATCATTAAATTTTTACAGGTTTTCAGAACCGGAAGAAAATCATCTTTTGGTTTTTTCAGGACATTAAATACTTTATTGATATCCGCCATGATGCCACGGTCTGAAGTCATCAATAAATGATCACCATATATTTTTGCCGTTTTTTCATTGAAGTTCCCGGTGCTTACAAAACCATACTGGAGTGTTTTATTGTGTGCTCTTTTTTTGATTACACAAAGCTTAGCGTGTACTTTTTTATTCGGGAGGCCTACCAACACGGTAATTCCCTCAGGCTCAAACATTTCTTTCCACTTAAGATTGGATTCTTCATCAAACCTTGCCTGAAGTTCCAGCATGACCGTTACTTCTTTACCATTTCTGGCGGCGTAGATCAGGGCATTGCTAATCTTTGAGTTGCTGGCAAGGCGATAAGCAGTGATCTGGATAGATTTTACATCCGGGTCCATGGCAGCTTCGCGTAAAAGATCGATTACAGGATTATATTTGTGATAAGGAAAAGTAAGCAGAACATCTTTTTTTAAGATAACATCAGTCACTCTTTCTCCGTTTTCAAAAGCCTGATGGGTAAAAGAAGATCTTTCCTCTGGTCTTTCATACGTTTCAAAAACATCAGGAAAATCCATAAAATGTTTGAAATTATGAATTTTTCCTCCCGGAATAATGCTGTCTTTTTTTGTTAAATTCAATTTTCGGATAAGAAGTTCCAGTAAAGCCTTGTCCATATCCTTATCAAAAACAAAACGGGTAGGTTTTCCCTTTCTTCTGTTTTTAAGTCCCTTTTCTATTTTTTCTGCAAAATTGGTCCGGATATCATTGTCAAGATCCAGTTCAGCATCTTTCGTTACTTTAAAGGCATTGGCAGAAAATTCGTCATAGCCAAAATAAGAAAAAATATGCGGAAGGTTGAATGTAATAACATCTTCAAGCAGCATAACGTTTTTTTCTTCCGGATCTTCCGTAGGCAGCAGGACAAATCTTCCTACAAAACGTGACGGAATTTCAATAATTGCATAATTGCTGGAATACTGCCAGTCTTTTTTTCTCATGGCGACACCCAGATAGAGGCTTTTATCCCTCAGATAGGGCATCGGAGTATTTTCATGAAGCAGGATAGGGATCACATTGGATTCTACTATTTCATCAAAATATTGTCTCACGAATTCCTTCTGTTTGGCGGTCAGGTTCTTAGAGGTTTTAATAGAAACCTTAAGCCCCGCCATTTCAGCTTGAATATGCTTCCAGGTTTTATCAAAATTCTGCTGTTGTCTGATCACAATTTCGTTAATACGCTGAAGAATCTTTGATGGTGGCTGATAGAAAGATTCAGCGATCACTTTTTCTTTAAAATCCATTGCCCGCTTTAATCCTGCCACACGTACTCTGAAAAATTCATCTAAATTGTTGGAGAAAATTCCCAGGAAGCGTATTCTTAAATGTAAGGGGACATTTTCATCCATAGCTTCCTGTAAAACCCTTTCATTGAAAGCAAGCCATGTAATATCTCGCGGATTGAAGTGTACTGACATTCTAAAGTTTATATTTTATCAAAAATAGCAATTCGTACAGTTTAATCTGATATTTCTAAGGTTAAACTTTGATTAATTTTTTAATATTCTCAATGTTCAAACTGTCTTGAATAGTACAATTTAACATAATCTGGCGAATGTTGTTTACTTTGACCATTTTTGATTCTGTCATTTTGTCACAAAATAGGATATGGTACAGATATTGAGAAATTGAGAGTGTAAATTAAAATATAAAAATTAGAAAAAATATAAATATTATGAGTAAAATAATTGGAATTGACTTAGGAACAACCAACTCATGTGTTGCTGTAATGGAGGGCAAAGACCCTGTTGTTATCCCTAACGCGGAAGGTAAAAGAACGACTCCATCTATCGTAGCATTTACAGAAGATGGTGAGAGAAAAGTAGGGGATCCTGCAAAAAGACAGGCTGTAACGAATCCAAAGAAAACTGTATACTCTATCAAAAGATTTATCGGAACTCATTTTAAGGAAGATGCTAAAGAAATTTCAAGAGTACCTTATGAAGTAGTATCCGGACCAAACGATACGGCAAAAGTAAAAATCGACGACAGAGAATATACACCACAGGAAATTTCAGCAATGATACTTCAGAAAATGAAGAAGACAGCTGAAGATTATCTTGGACAGGAAGTAACAAGAGCGGTAATCACGGTTCCTGCATATTTTAACGATGCACAGAGACAGGCTACTAAGGAAGCAGGAGAAATTGCAGGTCTTAAAGTAGAAAGAATTATCAACGAGCCTACAGCTGCTGCATTGGCTTACGGTTTGGATAAAAACCATAAAGACCAGAAGATTGCTGTATATGACCTTGGTGGAGGTACTTTTGATATCTCTATCCTTGATTTAGGTGACGGAGTATTCGAAGTGTTATCTACTAATGGTGATACACACTTAGGAGGTGATGACTTTGATGATGTGATCATCAACTGGATGGCAGATGAATTCAAGGCTGAAGAAGGAGTAGACCTTAAATCTGATGCTATTGCACTTCAGAGATTAAAAGAAGCTGCTGAAAAAGCAAAAATCGAGTTATCTTCTTCTGCTCAGACAGAGATCAACTTACCTTATATCACAGCGACAGCGACAGGTCCTAAGCACTTGGTAAAGACTTTAACTAAAGCTAAATTCGAGCAATTGGCTTCAGATTTAGTAAGAAGATCTATGGAGCCGGTAGCAAAAGCATTGAAAGATGCAGGTTTATCAACTTCTGATATCGATGAGGTAATCCTGGTAGGTGGTTCTACAAGAATCCCGATCATTCAGGAAGAAGTGGAAAAATTCTTTGGTAAAAAACCTTCAAAAGGAGTTAACCCGGATGAGGTAGTAGCTGTTGGAGCTGCAATCCAAGGGGGAGTATTGACAGGAGACGTAAAAGATGTATTGCTTCTTGACGTTACACCACTTTCTCTAGGTATTGAAACAATGGGTTCTGTATTCACGAAATTAATTGAAGCGAACACTACGATCCCAACTAAAAAATCTGAAGTATTCTCTACAGCTTCTGATAACCAGCCGGCTGTAAGCATCAGAGTAGGACAGGGAGAAAGACCAATGTTCAACGATAATAAAGAAATCGGAAGATTTGATCTTGCAGATATTCCACCTGCACCAAGAGGAGTTCCTCAGATCGAAGTAACTTTCGATATTGATGCCAACGGTATCCTGAGCGTTTCTGCGAAGGATAAAGGTACCGGAAAAGAGCAGACAATTAAGATCCAGGCTTCTTCAGGTCTTTCTGACGAAGAAATCGAAAGAATGAAGAAAGAAGCTCAGGAAAACTCTGCAGCAGATGCTAAGAAAAAAGAAGAAGTTGAAATCTTCAACAAAGCTGACGGATTGATCTTCCAGACTGAAAAGCAGTTAAAAGAATTCGGAGAAAAGCTGTCTGCTGACAAAAAAGCAGCTATTGAAGCAGCTCACGGAGAATTGAAAACAGCTTTCGAAGCTAAAAATGCAGACGATGTGAAGGCTAAAACTGAAGCTTTAGATGCAGCATGGATGGCTGCTTCAGAAGAACTGTATGCAGCAGGACAGCAGGCTCAAGGTGCAGATGCAGGAGCGCAGAATCCTGGAGGTAATGCAGGAAGTGCTGATGATGTACAGGATGCAGACTTCGAAGAAGTAAAATAAGGATTAATAATCCCAGACTATAGAAAATCCCCGAACGTGAGTTCGGGGATTTTTTTTATTTGTATGTAATTGGAACCATGATTTAATCAATCAGATATTCCCAGACATATCCTGTTTTACCTAGGTATCGCACTTTTACCCAGCTTCCTTGTTTATTGTCAACGATGTCGTTTTGTACTTTTCTCTGAATGATCTTTACTTCCGAGTTTGCAGGAGCAATAATTAAAATTTTACCATTCTTTGAAGGTTTATCCCTAATTGAAGCTCCCTTTTTAGCTATTATTTTAGCTGAAACTGAATTGCTGTCTTCAACTGAATTATCTCCAAAGAAGTTTTCCGGAGCCATTAACAGAAAAAGTATAAGCCCGATAATAACCAGGCTCAATATATTTGAATGAGTTCTGAGTGATTTTAAATTATCTGAATGTGCCATTTATCTTTTAATAGAATAAATTAATATCACTAATATTATAATGATAATATATTTAGTGGAAATTTTTTTCTCCAGAGCCGCTTTGTCCATGTTCAGTGAACATTCGTCACACAGAAACCTTGGACCAGTGTAAGTTACGTTGGTACGGCTGGATGAAGAGTGGCCGGTGACAACATTCCTGCGATGATAAGCTCCTGAACGGCCACAACTATAACAATATGCCATTGAGTTTATTTTTATTCAACAAATGATGAGTTATTTCAAATATACATTTTTTCTGAATAAATGGGATATGGGTATCCACTTTTATGTAAATTAATGTCAGTAAAACCAAACCAAAATTTAAATGAAATTTTTTAAAGTAATCATCGTAGCATCTTTATTCCTGTTTCAGCTGAATGTTGCTCAGGAAAAAGCCGATATAGAATTGAATAAAGCTCTTGCAGAAGCTCAAACCCAAAAGAAAAATGTTTTGCTGGTATTTCACGCTTCATGGTGTGGCTGGTGCAAACTGATGGAAAAGAATATGAATCTTCCTGAAACAAAGCCTATTTTCGACAAGAAATTTGTAACGACTTATATTGATGTTCAGGAAAGAGGAGAAAAGAAAAAGCTTGAAAATCCCGGCGGGCAGGAACTGATGAATACCTATAAAGGAGAAAATGCCGGACTTCCTTTCTGGCTGATATTAAATCCGAAAGGAGAAGTGCTTGCCGATTCATTCGACAGTAAGGGAGAAAATTTGGGGTCACCCGCAACTCCTGAAGAAGTTTCTTCGTTTCTGGCCAAGTTGGAAAAGAGTTCAAAAATGAATAAAGAGGAACTTCAGATCATCCAGAAAGTCTTTGTGAAAAAAGATAAATAAAAAGAAAACTCCCCTGGCAATTAGTCGGGGGAGGTTGTTCTCAGATCAAATAAATGTATGAAAGGATATTTCTATGATCTGATTACACATCGTCAAAATTTGTAAATTTTTATAATCAGTAGCTGACTAAAGATCAGTATCTCCGATGATTATCAACAGCATCGGATCATTTTGTAAAAGTATGTATTTTGCACCATATGGTGAAATATAATTCAGTAAAATATCTGTAAAGCATAATAATATTTTGTTAAGTCTCCGTTTTGCCCAATATTTCAAAAAACTTAAATAAAAAGCTCCTCAGACAAGATGCCTGAAGAGCCTATTTACAAATTAAATTATTTTACTTACCGAAAAAGATCTCGTCCTGTTTCTGCTGCTCATGATAAATAAGCTGAAAATTATCAGGCATATTCTGATAAAGAAGCTTCCAGTGCTGGATCTTTGCATGTTTTTTAAAGCTCTCCAAAGATCTCACAAACAGGTTTTCAATGACGGTTCTTACATAAGAATCGCCGTTTCTGTAGATCCAGTCCATCAGTTTGATGTGATGGGCTACAATGTAGATCTTTGATTCCTGCAGCATATCCTTCAAATAATTGATGGTAGCCTGAATAACGCCGGCAAAGTTTTCCTGAACAGATAACTGTGTAATTTCATTTCGAAGTGGCGGATAGAAAAATTTTAAGTATTCAACGGCTATTTTCTTATTAATAGCCTGCATTTGTACTTTCATCATAACTAATATTTTTCAGTACTTATCTTTCAGCGAAATGTATACCAAAATTTACAGCATGGCAGCAAAAATAAAAACTCCTATAATCACTGCGATGTGAGTAGCCAATACCTCTACATTGTGTCTGTTAGTCGTGGTTTTCAATGTTTTCCAGTCTGAAATTTTTCTGATTTTTGTTTTCATAACGTATTGATTTTGAATGGTTTTAATTTTTGAATAAAAAATGCTTTTGTAATGAAACACATGAAATATGTAACAAAATTTATGTGCCATGATTGTAAATCTGTCTTGAATAGCTCTGCTGTAAATTTTTTGAAATGTGACTAAAGATCACTTTTCTATATTCTAGGGTGCAGAAAGCTGTAAAATTGTCCAGAGAATAAATGAAAATTCCTTCTACTGCGTTTTTTAATGCAATATCTCCTTCTGTATAAATTTTGTCCATTTTCTGAAGACTTTTAAATAGAATACTCCTGTCATCCTGTCGGACCATATTTTTGATGCGTTCTGTGAAAGTACGAATCACACTGTACGAGTTCTGGGGCATCGTTTTCGTAAGTTCGTTTTCAAAGTCAGGGATAATTTTTGAAATTTCCCGGACAGCTTCTGAATAGTTCATATGATTAATGATTTTGTTCTAAGACTTTAATGATAGCTCCAAAGATGAAAATGGTCAGGAAAGCCATGAATAGCATATGGTAAGGTTTCAGCCATTTCGGAGTTTTCGGACCTCTGCTTTTTAATCTTCTTAGCTTGTCGATGCGGTTTAAGGTATTTAAGTCCATATTATATATTTTTAAAATAATGAAGCGAATGGCATTCCTTTGAAATGATTTTTTATTTAATTAATTGAAAATCAAATAATTATTTAATTTTAATAAAAATATTCGATCTTAAAAAACATGTCAAAATGATAAGGTTTTTATCAAAACGAAATGAAGGAACTTATTTATGATTTGATTATCTGCTTCATCTGCAAACCTGCGGGAAAACATAAACAGTTGATATTTTAATTTTTTTATCTCTCACAGATTTTGGAGCAGATTTTTTTAGTCTTAGTTTATCAGTTGACAAAACTTAATGTTATATCAATTTTTGGTTTTTGGGATTATTTTATTTGTATGATGGAAAGAATAGAATGAATATCTTTGCACTCCAAATTATTCAGGACATGTTTTCAAAAATTATAGTACACAGAGTAGGAAATAAAATCAACGGAGAATCTTTAACGCTGTCTCAGGAAGAGCTGAAGCTGGAAGAAGGAATGGCAGAATTGCTTGAAGATTACTTTTTAGGTTCTTTTAAATCAGAAGAAACCTTCAATTTTTACAGTGACACGTATTTGGTCAATAATCCGGTATACAGTTCAGTATCCGAGATCTTTGAAGACAAGGCCAAATTTCTTTGGGAATCTGAAAATATTGCAAAACATCTATTTGAAGCGGCTGAAAATCCAAGAGTTCAGGGTGGGGAGCTGTTTATTGTACTTTTCGAGGAAGAAAGTGACCGTCCGGATAAAGTAGATAAGATCGGGATCTTTAAAACCGAAAAGAGAGAATCTTTCCTGAAAATTTCGCCTAAGGAAGAAACATTTGATATTGAAAAAGACCAGGGAATCGGTTTGTCTAAAATTGATAAGGCAGCTTTGATCTATAACAATAATAAAGAGACCGGATATGTACTTTCTGTAGTTGATAATAACAAAAACGGAGATATGTACTATTGGTTCGAAGATTTCCTGAAAGTAAAACAGCGTGACGATGAATATTTCCACACGCAGGAAGCGCTGATGGTGTACAAAGATTATATCACCAAGCAACTTCCGCAGGAATTTGAAGTTTCCAAAGCAGACCAGGCAGATTTCCTCAATAAATCCATCAATTTCTTCAAGGAAAAAGAAGAATTTAAGCTGGATGATTTTGCCAATGAAGTATTGGGAGACCAGCACGTCATTGAAAGTTTCGTGAACTTCAAGACCGATTATGAACAGGATATGCAGGTGAATATTGCTGAAGAATTCCCGATCAGTGAAGCAGCAGTAAAGAAAACCCAGCGTCATTTCAAAAGTATTATCAAACTGGACAAGAACTTCCATATCTATATTCACGGTGACAGGCAGAAGCTCGAAATGGGAGAAGATGACAAAGGAAAATACTACAGACTTTACTTCGATAAAGAAGTTTAAAAAGAGAAAAGCCCATTAAAGAATAATATCATAACTTTATATCGCACCGCAAAATAAACAGTTATGAAATTTATGATCATTTTCTGGACGCTTTATATGCTTTTTTTCTGCATACCATTTCCGATCTTTATTTATATGACGACTTCGGAAATAACAACGGAACCGAGAAATACATTGGCAGTGAGCTATGTATATCTCGGTTTTTCTTTGTTAATATGGCTGTATGTCTTAGCTTTTCTGATCAACAATCTTCTTATTAAAACCTTTAAGGAAAAAAATACTATCAGCTATATTTTGCAGAACGGACTTCCGAGGGAAGCGGAAATTACAGACTATAAGCTTGTAAAATATAATCCCAGAACCAATATCAATCTCATCCATATTGTGCTTTCTTTTCAGAATCTCCGCAATACATTGATCCGGCACGAAATGATGTTCTATGATACAAAACCCCAGGAAAAAAGATTTGACGTTGGGAAAATGGTTAAAATACTTCTGAATCCTGATCCTTCGAAAGAGCCTTATTTTATTCTAAGCGGGGCACAGACTAAATTTAAAGTTAAAAATATGATCTTGAGGATCTTATTTGTGATTTTTATGATCGTTTATGTCATAGGTCTGTACGCTTATTTTTACCTCAGGGAATCATTTGATTTCGGCTGGAGGTTCCTTACCTTTATGCATCCAATTATTTTCAGCGGGGTCATGTTTATTTTAACCCTTTTGGTATATAAGCTGATCGTTGGAAAATTTATAAAGAATAAAAAAGAAGAACAGATCCTGTTTGCCGGGAGAAGTGCTCAGGCAGAAATCATCAGTGTCAGTCAAACCGGATTAACAGTGAATGATCAGCCCCAAATCATGTTTCAAGTTAGATTTAAAGACTTTAAAGGTATTGAACATATGACAGTCTACAAAAAGATTGTACGGCTTCTTGATCTTTCTTCTGTTCCAAAACAGGGAACTGTGGAAATTCTGTACAACGAAAACGATCCTAAAAAAATAACGATCCCGGAAATTTAGAATGATGAAAAATAAATAACCGGAACTCAGGTAAAATAGAAAAAAGCGGATTGGCAATTTGCTTCCTCCGCTTACTTTTATGTCCTTTTATTTATTCCTTTTCTTAAAAAACAATGCTCTTCCATACTCATAATTCATCCGGGCAATATTCAGCACAGAAATTCCCTGAGGACATTCCACTTCACAGGCTTCCGTATTGGAGCAGTGCCCGAAAAGTTCATGATCCATCTGGGTAACCATACTCAGGACACGTTCGCTCCTTTCCTCCTTACCCTGAGGGAGAAGGACCATGTGGGTGATTTTTGCTGAAGTGAATAAGGCAGCACTTCCGTTTTTGCAGGTGGCTACACATGCACCACACCCGATGCAGGCTGCAGAATCGAACGCTTCCTCAGCTGTTTGGTGAGTCACTGCTATAGCTGTTGCATCAGGAGCCTGACCCGTATTCACCGATACAAATCCGCCTGAAGAAATAATCCTGTCAAAAGCCGACCGGTCTACTTTAAGGTCTTTCTTCACCGGGAAAGCTTCTGCCCGGAAAGGTTCGATTAAAATAGTTTCACCATCTTTAAAAGACCGTAAGTGAAGCTGACAGGTCGTTGTATTTTTTAAAGGACCATGGGCAATTCCGTTGATCATCATACCGCACTGTCCGCAGATCCCTTCACGGCAGTCGTGATCGAATTCTACAGGTTCGTCGCCTTCCGTAATGAGCTCTTCATTTAAAGTATCCAGCATTTCCAGGAAAGACATATGGGGATTCAGTTCTTTCAGGTCATAACTGACCAGTTTCCCTTCGCTCTTTCTGTCTTTCTGCCTCCATATCTTAAGATGTAAATCCATAATTTCTGTTTTTTATTTGTAGCTTCTTACTGTCGGCTGTATTTCTTCAAATATCAACGGTTCTTTAATTAGTTCCGGTTCGGCACTTTCGCCTTTCCATACCCATGCTGAGATAAACTGATATTCGGCATCATTTCTTAACGCTTCTCCGTCCGGGGTTTGAAATTCTTCGCGGAAGTGGGCACCACAGGACTCATTCCGGGTTAAAGCATCATAGCACATGAGCTCACCGATCTCGAAATAATCGGCTACACGTCCTGCTTTTTCTAGTTCTGAATTCATTTGATTGTCCTGTCCGGAAACCCGTACATCTCTGTAAAATTCCTGTTTTAATTTCCTGATTTCTTCTATCGCGTATTTCAAACCATCTTCATTTCTGGCCAGACCGCAGTAATCATATAAAAGTTTCCCCAAAGTTTTATGGAAATAATCAACTGTTTTGGTTCCTTTAATATCCATGAAACCCTGGATCTGTTCTTTCACCGTTTTTTCTGCCACATCAAACTCAGGAGCATCAGGTGAAATTTTTCCGGTATGAATCTCATCGGCCAGATAATTGGCAATGGTATAAGGCGCAATAAAATAGCCGTCCACAGAAGCCTGCAGCAATGAATTGGCTCCCAGTCTGTTGGCTCCGTGATCCGCAAAATTAGCTTCTCCCAAAGCAAACAATCCGGGAATAGTGGTCATCAGCTCATAATCTACCCAAAGCCCACCCATTGAAAAGTGAGCAGAAGGAGAGATCATCATCGGTTCATTATAGGCATTGTATCCTGTGATTTTAAGGTACATATCGAATAAATTGCCATATTTCTCCTGAATCTTTTCTTTTCCCTGTTCTCGTATCGCTTTGGAAAAATCAAGATAAACAGCATTTTTCAAGGGCCCGATTCCAAAACCGGCGTCAATTCTTTCTTTGGCGGCACGGGAAGAAATATCTCTCGGAGCCAGGTTTCCAAAAGCAGGATACCGGCGTTCCAGATAATAATCTCTTTCGTTTTCCGGAATATCATTGGGCGGTCTGGTTTCATCAGCTTTTGAAGGAACCCAGATTCTTCCGTCATTACGCAATGATTCTGACATTAGGGTTAACTTGGATTGATAATCTCCGGATTGCGGAAGGGAAGTAGGGTGTACCTGAATCCAGCTGGGGGAAGCCATTAAAGCTCCTTTTTTGTGAGCCCGCCAGATCGCAGAACCGTTACATCCCATAGCTAAGGTTGAGAGATAATAAATTTTTCCATAACCTCCGGTTGCAAGAACTACTGCATGGGCAGCATGTCTTTCAATTTCCCCGGTATCTAAATTTCTGACAATAATTCCCCTTGCTTTGCCATCGATCACGACCAGATCAAGCATTTCATGTCTGGAATATAGTTGTACGGTTCCTTTTCCAACCTGTCTCATCAGTGCCTGATAGGACCCCAGAAGCAGCTGTTGCCCGGTTTGTCCTCTTGCATAAAATGTCCGGCTCACCTGAACGCCACCGAATGAACGATTGTTGAGATAACCACCATATTCACGTCCGAACGGCACGCCCTGCGCTACGGCCTGATCGATGAGGTTTAAAGAACATTCTGCCATGCGGTAAACATTGGCTTCGCGGGCTCTGAAATCTCCTCCTTTCAGCGTATCTACAAACATTCTGTAGACGCTGTCACCATCATTTTTATAATTTTTAGCGGCATTCACGCCGCCTTGTGCGGCTACAGAATGGGCTCTTCTCGGGCTGTCCTGGAAACAGAATGATTTCACATTGTATCCCATCTCACCCAGAGAAGCAGCAACAGAGCTTCCTGCCAGTCCGGTTCCCACAACAATAATGTCCAGCTTTTTACGGTTAGCAGGATTGACGAGCTTAGCTTTCTTTTTATAGTTGTCCCATTTTTGTTCCAATGGGCCTTGAGGTATTTTTGAATTTAAGATCATAACTTTTCTTTTTAATGGGCAGTAAAGAATACGTAAACTGGCATCAGCGCAAAACCTACGCTGATAATTATTGAATAGACAATTCCGGCAGTTTTGAACCATTTGACAAACTTAGGATGGTATAATCCCAGCGTTCTGGCCGCACTGTGAATCCCATGAATGAGGTGATAGCATAAAGCCCCCATTGATACTACGTAAATGATAACGTACCACCATTCTTTGAAAACCGTTACTACCAGAATGTACAGGTCTTTATTTCCGTTGTCATCCAGTGGTGGGTTTCCAAATTTGTAGACGTACCAGAAATTCTGGAAGTGGATCACCAAAAAGATCAGAATCAGCGTCCCCAGAATTCCCATATTACGGGAATACCATTTACTTGCTCTTCCACGTCTTTCCGACTGGTAACTGCCTCCCGATTTTTTATTTTTTAAAGTGATGACCAGTCCGTCCAGAGCATGTAGAATAATACTTGCATACAGAACGTACGAAACCATTTTGATCAGAATATTTCCGGACAGAAAATGTGAATAGGCATTAAACTGTAAGTGCGCCTGCTCCGGCGGAAGAAACAGCTGGAGGTTTCCCAAGAAATGGATCAACAGAAAGAAGCTCAGGAATAATCCTGTAAGGCACATCAGCATTTTTCTTGACAAGGTTGACAGCATATTTTTGATTTAATGATTAATAATATCCTAAAACTTTCATCCACAGTCCTCCGACTACCATATAGATGATAAGTAACACGATTCCGATTTCAAGACCTCTCAGCCACCAGGCTTTCAGTTCGACATAACCGCTTCCGTAGAATACCGGAGCAGGACCATGGCCGTAATGGGTAAGCACCCCGTAAATTGAGCCTAAGAAACCAAGCATCATCGCCAATAGCATAGGCGGGATTCCTAGAGAAACACCAACTCCCAATAACGCTGCATACATAGCAGCTACGTGAGCCGTTGCACTCGCAAAAATATAGTGGCTGAAAAAGTATACGACAATAATTACCGGAAAGGCAACCTGCCAGCTTAATCCACCGATTTTTACTTTGATCAAATCACTGAACCAGCCAATAAAACCAAGTTCATTTAAAGAACTGGCCATCATCACCAGAACAGCGAACCATACAATCGTGTCCCAGGCTCCTTTTTCACCTTTGATATCTTCCCAGGTCAATACAGAAGTAAGAAGCAACATCGTCAATCCAATGAAAGCTGTTGTAGTAGCATCGATAGAAAGTGCTCCTCCAAATATCCAAAGTGCTAAAAGAATGAAGAATGCTAATAACATGAGCCATTCATTTCTGGAAATAGGCCCCATTTCTTTTAATTTCTGAGCCGCCATTCTCGGGGCATCACCTGTTTTTTTCAATTCAGGCGGATATAATTTGTATAAAACTAAAGGAACGACAAAGAATGCAACCAATCCCGGAACAAAACCAGCTGCAGCCCATGACATCCACGTAATATTGATTCCTAAATTGGCTGCAAATTTCTGACACATTGGATTACTCGCGGTTCCGGTAAGAAACATAGATGACGCGATGAGGTTCATATAGTAACTGTTCAGGGTAAGGAAAGAGCCCAGTTTTCTATGGGTTTCCGGCTTTTCAGGAACAGAATCGAAACTGATAGCCATAGATTTCATAATCGGATAGATGATTCCGCCACCTCTTGCAGTGTTACTCGGAATGGCTGGAGCTAAACAAACATCTGCAAGTCCAAGCCCATAAGCCAGTCCCAATGAGCTTTTACCGAATATTCTGATGAATAAAAAGGCAATCCGGTTTCCCAATCCGGTTTTGATAAATCCTCTGGCAATAAAGAATGAGATCCCGATAAGCCAAATTACTTTATCTCCGAATCCGGAAAGTGCTTTTGTGATGGATTTTCCTGCATCTCCGGGAGCTACAACCTGTGTAAGTGCTGTAAATGCAATGGCCATCATACACATGGTGCCCATAGGTGCTGCTTTAAGGATGATACCTAATATGGTTGCTGCAAAAATAGCAAACAGATGCCATGCGTTTTCGGCAACGCCTTCCGGAGCGGGAATAAACCATATGATCAGCGCAACGGCAAACGTTATCGCGATATTTCTGATATTAATTTCTTTCATGATCTATAAATCTTTAAGCGGTTAAAATCTACTTTGTACCTGAACAATGAACAGATTATTATTGTATTGTGATGTGTTTTCTATCTGGTGCCTGTAACGGTCAAACTGTACACCCAGCTGGATTCTTGCACCATAGTTTTTCAGGAATTCCAGTCCGAACATAGGTGTAATGGTCTGTCTTGGATTGGAGTTCAGCCTGAAATTGGTATCCAGATATTCATACCGGCATGACAGCTCGAAGGCGCTGAGGTTTTTGTGATTGATCTCGTATCTTACGTTCGGAAGGAAGTAAGCGCCACGGATCAGATACTGGTCAGGATTCGAAGGTCTGAGCTCAGGATCGATCGTGTTGTAAAGAACATGATTGGTTGCCTGTTTGGCTTCCAACTGCATGTCCAGACTCCATTTCGGATCAAACTGGATCAGCGAGCTGAGGTCAATTCCTACTGCATATACTTTTTTACTTAAAACTTCACCGACACCACCGTTCAGTCCGACATTGAAATTATACTTTTTTGAAAGACCGAAAACGAGTCTTGTGGAATACTGTTTTCCGTTGTCGTTATCATTCACCTGGTTTTTACCATTTCCATTAACAACTGAAACAGCATACTGGAAAGGTATTTGTCCCAGTTGAAGCTGTCCGGTTGCAGAAAGTCCGATCTGAAAGCTTGTCCAGCCCAGTTTCCCGAATTCTGTATACTGATTGGACCAATCCAAAGATTTGATGATGTCGATAGGATACGTTTCTTCAATTCCGAACCAGGGTCTGAACTGACCCACGGTAAATGCTAACTTAGGGTTGAAAGTATATTTCAGGTAAGCATTTTCAAGGACCCTGCTTTTAGGGTCGTTTTTAAAGTCAGCGAAATTGGCGAGTGCTACGACTTCTGTTCTTTTGCTGATTTGTGCACGTACCTGAACCCTCATATACTTGAGCATAAAATTGTTGCTGGTTCCTGATCCGTCTGTGTGATGCAGGCCGTTCACATCGACATCTTCGGCCATACCTACAAGATAGCGTGCCTGAAAAAGTCCTTTTATCTGAATTACAGGGTATTTCACATGGTCTTCTTCCTGTTTATCGGGGCGGAGTGAGTCCTGAATCTGTGCATTGGCTGAAAAAGCGGCCAGTAAAATGCATAGTAACAGGCTTCTCTTTTTTGGTGAAAAAAGGGTCATAGTATTTGTGTTAATGGATTATTATTTAAAAGTTCCGGAAATTTGAAAGGCATTGACTCCAATTCATAGGATGAGTATCGATTATCCTATTTTTTTGAGCCTTTGTAATTTCGTTTATACTGGCATTATAACTGGTTCCTCCGATTCCTAATATGCAAATAGAGATGACGATTATTAAAGGGAACTTTTTCATAGTCGTGTTATTTGAATTTAAATGAGAATTTAATTGGAGATAATGTGAAAAAAATCAACAATTTTTAAACGTATTCATTGTTTGGTGATATAAATTTAATAAATTTTGCTTAATTAACATAATTATTTCAGGTGTTAATCCGAAATTCATGCAATGAATCATGATCAGAAAATTTAACTTGATTTGTTTCAAAATTTTTAATATATTATGAATAAAGTCCATTATTATATTAAAAAAGCGGGAGTATTTGCGCTGGAATTCAGGAAGTTTCAGCTTATTAATTATAGGAATAATGATGTTTCAGGAACTTCGTGATTTAATACCACAAAGTAATATGCCGTTAAAAAAATCGTTATCTTTGATAGATCAAAGAAATATATGAATTTTGTAGAGTGTCATGAGGAACCTATCCATATTCCTGGGTATATACAAAGTTTTGGATACCTGATTGGCATTGATGCAGAATCTCAATCCATCACTTTTTTCAGCCGGAATATTACGGATATATTTAAAGTCGGAAATGCGGAGCTGCTTTTTGGAAGAGGCCTTATGGATTTTCCTGAAATCTTCCGGACCGTTATTGATTCCGATCTTTATACTTCCCTGCAGGACTTTACAAGAAGAGAAAATGAGACCCATTTCGATAAAGTATTTATCGGTGATAAGGAATATCATTTTTCCGTTTTCAGAAGCGGTAAACATATTTTCCTTGAATTTGAGGCGGTACTGAAAAATCCCAACAAGCGCATTTCTAATAAGTACGACAATTTTTATGTCATAGATAATGAAAAGGAGCTGTGGGAGCAATTGCTAAGCACGCTTTCTAAAATTGTGAATTATGACCGGATGATGGTTTATAAATTTATGATGGACGGCTCGGGAAAAGTGATTGCAGAAAGAAGGAATGATAATATGGAGAGCTATCTGGGACTTTATTACCCTGAATCTGATATTCCAAGACAGGCCAGAGAGCTTTATTTAAAGAAAAGAAAAAGAATATTCAGTAATGTATATGCTGAAACGGTTCCGCTGATAAGCAGAACGGATGAAAATATTGATCTTACTTTTGTGGCTTCAAGAGGAATGTCGCCTATTCATGGCCAGTACATAAAAAATTCCGGAGCTTCTTCCAGTTTCAGTGTATCTATTATTATTGAGGATCATCTTTGGGGTTTGGTTACCTGCCAGAACTCGGAGGCAAAGCATATTGATCTTGAAGATAGGGTACAGGCGGGAATTTTTACGGCTCTGGCTTCCAATGCCTATTCTTCGTTCAAGTCTAAAAATGAACTGAAATACCGTCTGGAGCTGAACGAAAAATCGTCACAGCTGAAAGCGGAGTTTTTGAAACATAATAATCTTTTTGATTCACTAGCAGACAATAAAGGAAAGATAAGAAAGCTGCCTGAGGCAGACGGTTTAGCTATTATTTCGGAAGGAAATACAGTGACTGTTGGAGTGGTTCCTGAAAACAGGATTATTGATGCCATTGCACATTGGGCTCTTGAGAATACTGCTGACAGTATTTTTGTGAGCAGAAGCTTCCTTAAAGATTATGGAAAGGAGCTGGGACTGGACGAAAATGCAGCCGGAATCATTATTTATTTTATTGAGAGAAATAAAAAGGAAATGCTGATCTGGTTCCGTAAAGAGTTTGATGAACATATCGACTGGGCCGGAAATCCTGAGAAGAAAGTAGAAGTATTGCTGCAGGACGGTAAGGAAATACAGGTTGTTTCACCAAGAACCTCTTTCCAGATTTTTACAGAAAATATTAAAGGAAATTCAAAGAGATGGAATTCCAGAGATATTGTTTCGGTGCAGGCTGTCCGCGATGTGATCCTTGAAACCTCGCACAAGCAGTACAATGCGATCAAAGCGCTGAATAATGAACTGAGAAAGGTAAATGAAGAGCTTGACAGTTTTTCTTACACGATCTCTCATGATCTGGGGACACCTTTGACCGTGATGAAGCTGAATGCACAGATGTTGCTTTCTAACTTTGAAAAAACAGAAAAAAATAAAAATAAGCTGAATTCCATTGTTGAAGAAATCGACAATATGGCGGAAATGATGCATGATGTACTGCAGCTCAGTCGCGCCAAACACAGCGAGATAGAACTGGAACGCCTGCAGCCTCTGAATACGATCCAGAAGATATCGGAAAATGCAAAGATCACCTTCGATAGCCCGAAAAGTGTAATCACGATTAAGGAGTGTCCCGATGTACTTTCGGATAAAACGATGCTTCATCAGGTATTTTTAAATATCATCAATAATGCTGTGAAATATTCTTCTCATCAGGAAGAGCCGAAAGTGGAAATCCGGGGAACTGAAGAAAACGGGACTGTCGTGTACAGGATTTCAGATAATGGTATTGGAATTCCCGAACAGGAAAAACATAAAATGTTCAAGATATTTAACAGGATGGATAATGCTAAAACCTTCAAAGGAAATGGGATAGGATTGTCTATTGTGCACAGGATTATGAAGCGTATCGGAGGAAATGTGGATTACGAGAGCAATAAAGGAGGAACTTGTTTTATTTTAACGTTTAAAAAACCCTAAATTTGGGAAACTTTAAATCCTTATTTATGGTATCAGAATATCTTAAGCAAAATACAGCGGAATATCACGATGCAGCAGAGAAACTTTTCAATTCTGAAAAAATTTTCAATAAAACCTTTACCTTAGAAGATTACAAAAAGATCATCAATACGAATTATCTTATGCTTCTTCACAGTGAAGATAAAATATTCAAAAGTCTTTCCGATAAGTACTCCGAAAAACTTCAGCTCAGCAACAGGAAAAAGCTTTCTCTTATCGAAAAGGATCTTGAAAGTCTTTCTCTTGAAAATCAGAATGCTTCCCACAATCTTGAGTTTAATAATGAACATGAAGCTTTGGGAGCAATGTACGTGATTGAAGGTTCTACTTTAGGTGGAAATGTAATTGCCAAACAGCTTTCTAAAACAGAGGGTTTTGATGAGGTGACCTTCAATTTTTTCGGATGCTACCAGGAAAATACGGGCTCCATGTGGAAGAGCTTCAAAGAGGTTTTAGATACTGAAGTTACCGAGGAACATTACAATGAGGTCCTTTCGGGAGCAAAAAAGCTATATACGTTTTTACTGAACGTCAATTAATTTCAACGAACCCTAATTAAATTCCTGAAAAATTGCCCACATTTTCAGGAATTGTTAAATTTGGGCGTTTCAATTTTTAGACTAAACTAAAAAATAATTTAAAAAAAGTATACAATATGAAAGTAACTGTAGTAGGTGCAGGCGCTGTAGGAGCAAGCTGTGCAGAATACATCGCAATGAAAAACTTCTGTTCAGAAGTAGTTTTAGTAGACATTAAAGAAGGATTTGCTGAAGGTAAAGCAATGGATTTGATGCAGACTGCATCGCTTAACGGATTCGATACAAAAATTACCGGAACAACAGGAGATTACAGCAAAACTGCAGGTTCTCATGTGGCAGTAATCACTTCAGGTATTCCAAGAAAACCTGGAATGACAAGAGAGGAACTGATTGGTATCAACGCCGGTATTGTGAAAGAAGTTACTGAAAACTTAGTAAAGAATTCTCCGGAAGTTATTATCATCGTAGTTTCTAACCCAATGGATACTATGGCTTATCTGGTACACAAAACTTCAGGTCTTCCTAAGCACAAGATCATCGGAATGGGTGGTGCATTGGATTCTGCAAGATTCAAATACAGATTGGCTGAAGCATTGGAAAGCCCTATCTCTGATGTAGACGGTATGGTAATCGCTGCACACAGTGATACAGGAATGCTTCCGTTATTGAGCAAAGCTACAAGAAACGGTGTTCCAGTAACTGAATTCTTAAGTGATGAGCAACAAAAATATGTAATTGAAGAAACTAAAGTAGGAGGGGCTACATTGACTAAATTGTTAGGAACTTCAGCTTGGTATGCACCAGGTGCAGCAGTTTCTGTAATGGTTCAGGCAATCGCTTGCGACCAGAAGAAAATGATCCCTTGCTCTTTAATGCTTGAAGGTGAATACGGACAAAATGATATCTGCTTAGGTGTTCCTGCTATTATCGGGAAAAACGGAGTAGAGAAAATTGTAAATGTAACGCTTACTGCAGATGAGCAGTTGAAGTTTGCCGAAGCAGCTAATGCTGTAAGAGAAGTGAATGGAGATCTTAAGTTTTAATTGACTTAAGCTTTATATAAAGCCTCAGCGCGGCCAAAGGCCGCGCTGAGGCTTTTTTATTCCAGAGGCCAATTCCTCATTTATTACTTGTGTTTGTTTATGAAATGCCAAACTGCATTCACAAATTCTCTATTTTTCTCATAATACAAAAGATGTCCCCCATCAATGGCAACCACCTTTTGATCTGGAAACCGGAATGTTTTATAATGCATGGTTCCTACGGCTTTGTCCATTTTTCCAGTGATAACTAAGACTGGAACATGAATATCTTTTGTGATCGGTGCATAATCAGTATAATGTTCAGGAAACTCTTTTGGTTTTGAAATCACGGCCATCCCAAAATCTATGATCCTTGGGTGAAGAGAATCTATTTTATCGGTTTTTCTGATGGTTTCAATATCTTCGGTAAGGAATTTATATCCGATTCTTTTCTTTCTTAAGGCAGCACTTATTTTCGAAAGTTCCGCAGAAAGACTGTCTTCAGGAACAGCTTTGTTGGGCTGCTGAAGAAGATTGTTTCCATATTCTATTTGCTCTTTCAGGGTTTCATCATTGAGGAAATGAAGCGTGATATTAGCCAAAATTAATCCCTTTGTGTGCTGAGGATATTTTTTTGCATAATTAACCGCTATAATTCCTCCGAAAGAATGAGCCAATAGAAAAACTTTATCAAGCTTCAGGTGTTGCCTCAGTTCTTCAATATCCTGAACCATTGCATCCAGGTGATAATTCTCCGATTTCCCGGATTCACCGGATCCCCGCTGATCCATATAAACCATCTGCATGTTTTTTTCAAGGTTGTTTCCACCTAAAAGTTCAAATGACGGAAATCCCTGCCCAGGTCCTCCCGGAACATAAATGCAGGCTTCTCCTTTTCCGGAAACTTTATATCTGATCTTAACATGATCAGAGGTTTCAAAAGATTGTTCTGTACTGTTTTTCTGTGCTGAAACACCAATTGCAGCAAGGAATAATAACAGGAGAAAGTGGATGTTTTTCATATCATAATAACAGTTCATGGAGAAGATTTATTACTTCATGGCAGGTTATTTTTTTCTGCTTTTAAGTTCAATCATCTGCATCGATTATTGTATAAAAAATCCTTATACAGCTATAGGGCTCTGTACTTTCACTTTTTAAAATGAACTTTACAGATTTCAAAATGTTGAATTTTAAAATTTACTGTAGATTTCTTCTTTGCTTTTCTTTTTTGAGATTTTGCCAGTTAATGATATTGACGACCACTAAAGGGAATAAGCAGATGGGAATGATCATGATTGGGCTGAAGCCTTTCTTAAGCATCAGGGCCATAGAGGCAAGAAAAAGAAGAGTTATTGATACACCAAGCATAACAGTAAGTATCTTCAGTTTTTTTTCATTACTGATCAGTTCTTCATCGGTGTATTCGGATATCGGTTTACTTCTCATATTAGTTTTTTTTGATGACTTCCAGGGTTCCTATGTTCCCGACAGGTGCAATGATGATGTTTTTATTTCCCTTTGATACATAAAAATAATATGTACTGTTGATATCAATCAAATAAATATCTGCAGGTGCTCCTGAGCCGGAAGTTATTTTATAATTATATTTTAAATCCTGGCTTTCAATTCTTTTTTTGATGATGTTGCCCTGTCCGATACCTAAACCCACAAATAAAGCGAGAAGTTCTATCGCCACCAGTAAGCCAAATATTGGAATCATCGCTTTTCGAAGGCCTTTCTTATCAACTTCACTGTCTATTTTGTAGCTTCCCAGCAATTTCTTACCCCAGTTTGTATGACTGTTTCTGAAGATAATAGTCTGAATAATAAAGAAAAAAAGAATGACAGAGATTACCACGATGATCAGAATAGGACTCGAAGTCATATCTGCAAGCGGGCTGATCAGGATATCCGTGATCGATGAATATTTCAAAATATTTACATCCAACTGATAAAAAAGAATACTTTCCTTTAAAAGTCCAAGAATGATAAGATATAAATATCCCAAAGGCAGTAATCCCTGAATTTTTTCTAAATATTTCATCGTACTAATATATTATTTTATACTGATATTGCAGTATCTTATAGAAAACATATTACGGGATGCATTTTTATTATCATTATGGGAAAAAGATTGCATGAAAATATCAGCTAAAAGACTTTCTGAATTCCAAGGGAGAAAGACTGGTTTTACTTTTGAATAGCTTGCTGAATGATTGAGAGTGCTCAAAACCTAATTCATAAGCAATCTCACTGATCGACAGCTGGGTGGTGGATAATTTTTCTTTTGCCTTTCCGATCAGTCTTTCGTGGATGTGCTGTTGGGTATTCTGGCCGGTAAGAACTTTTAGCAAACCGGTTAAATAACCTGGAGACACATTCAGTTCATCAGCAATATGCTGTACACTTGGTAGCCCTTTGGTGATAAGATCTTCGCTGTTGAAATAATCAGCAAGCAATGTCTCCAGAGAATCCAGGATTTTATGGCTGGAAATTTTGCGGGTAATAAATTGACGCTGATAAAAACGTTCCGAATAATTGAGCAGCGTCTCAATCTGTGAAATAATAATATTCTGACTGAATGTATCAATATTGGAACGATATTCCTGGTGAATATTCTGAACAATATTATCAATGATATTTTCCTCTTTCTCGGATAGAAACAACGCTTCGTTCACAGAATAATCAAAGAATTCATAATTTTGTATAGTCTTTGCCAAAGGAGTGTGCCAAAGAAAATCGGGATGAATGAGCAGTATCCATCCCGTATGTTTTGTAATTGAATCCGGATCTCTTTTAATGCTGAAAACCTGTCCCGGAGCCATAAAAAACATGAATCCTTCATCAAAATCATACTGCTGCTGACCATATTTTATCTTTGTGAGAGATGTTCGCTTAACAGAAATAGAGTAGAAGTCAAGGATCCAGCTCAGTTCAGCTTCATTTGTATCATCCTTAATCGTACTGTAATCCACAACACTGATGAGCGGATGCCCAGGCTTTGCAAGGCCACGGAACTGGTGAAATTCACTGATTGTTTTGATTCTGATGGGCTGCTTCATATCACAAAATTAATTATTATTGATGATAAGCTGCTGCAAATTCTTTTGCAAATTCTTTCAGCTTTACTTTTCCTAAAACAGGCTTGTACAGATAATAATCTTCGTATAAAACGCTGTTTCCTCTTGCTGCATTCATCTCTACAAAACCTTTAGCTGTTTTCGGATTCATTCCTGCGTTCACCATACCTTTTAGAAGGTCTTCATCAGAAACAGTTAGCCATTTAAGATCTGTTTTACCAATAGCTTCACCCAATGTTTGGGCAATTTCGTTGGGCGAGATTTCTTCGCTAGCAATATAACGGATTTCTCTTCCGCTGAATGGTTTTTCAATCTCTTCCGCAATGGTACTGGCAATATCCAGTGGCGATACCCAGGGTTCTTTTTGATCTCCACCATAATTTTGAATGATTAAACCTTGTGATTTGATTGTAGGAATGAATGAGAACATATTGTAATAAAACCCGACCGGGCGCATAAATTTAATGGAAACATCATCCGGAAGCTCATTCAGTATTTTTTCTACATTATAATGAGATCTAAGAATCCCGTTTCCCTCACTCATATGTGCTCCGATACTGCTTAAATGAACAATATTCTTTACGCCTGATCTTTCAAAAGCCTCTTTGTAGTTTCTTGCGATCTGGATATTGGCCTCTATAAAATCAATAGTATGATCAAAGAATACGCTGACATTCAAGGCCTCCATAGCATACACAACATCTGCACCTTTAAAGGTTTCTGCTAAAAAATCAACATCTTCCATGGATCCGATTGCGGCTTTTGCTCCTAAAGCCTCAATTTCGGGTTGTCTTTCACTGCTTCTGCTGATAACGGTTACAGAATGTCCTCTGCCTGCCAATTCTTTTGTCAGCGGTTTGCTGATATTTCCTAATGAACCTGTTACGATAATTTTCATTTTGACTTTTTTTTTGTTGAAGCAAAATTCCATAATTGTTAAAAGATATTTGTATCCGAATCTGCTTTTCGCGTAGTCAAATCTGGTAGTAATAATTCTAAATAAAAAAGAGCGGTAAAAACCGCCCCTCATTTATCTAACAATAATTTCTTTCTAAAAATAAACGCATCCGCATCCGGTTTCCCAAGGCTGACATAAGCGTTGTGGTTCATCGCAGCCACCGCCAGGATTTCCACCACCGTCAGATCTGTAGCAGGTTCCGTTGCTGCAATAGTAAGATCCACTGGTAGGAGGGCAGTTTCCATCCATATCACACAATGCATAGGCAGTATCACCCCCGCTGATAATTCCCAACTCTTTTCTTGTTAATTTCTTTAGATTTTTCATAGCAGTTAATATTTTAGTTTGTTGATTACTAAGATATAAAAATTTTAATACACGTGGATGTGATTTAAATGCATTGTTTTAAATTAAAAGAAAAAGTAGAAAGGATAGTAACAAAACTGCGGGAGAAAGTTTTTCCTTTTCCCGCAGTGAATAACCGGTACGTTAAAAATTATGCATTTATCATGCTAAAAGCTCCTTCGGAATTTGCAAAAAAGTTGTTGTAGAGAACTTCAGTAATTCCTACACGGATTTCGTAAGTATCATTAATAAGGGCATTTACAAAGCTTTCTGCTACCTCTGACGCAGGGATACCATTCTCTCTACCTCCGATTTCTGCTGAAAAATCTGTATTAACAAGAGGTGGCATCAATTCAAAAACTTTAACAGAAGTGTCTTTTGCCAGCTCATGCCTTAATATTTTAGTGTAAGAATGGAGTGCTGCTTTAGAATCGGAATAAGTAGGAACGTGGGAACCCGGAGCAAATGCTACAATAGAAGAAACATTTACAACTGCAGCGTTTTCCTGTTGTTTCAGTAAAGGAAGTAACTTTTCGGTCAGACGAATGGGAGCAAAATAATTGGTTTCAAATTCAGCAACAGCCTTGCTATACGTGTCTGATGTATCAGAGATTGTATAAGCATAGGCATGTCCGGCATTGTTGATCAGAATATTCAGCCCTCCGAAATTCACTTTAATTTCCTCGATCAGATGGTTTACATCTTGTTCATTGGTAATATCTGCCTGAATAGTAAAGACATTTTCAAGACCTTTTGCTGCTGCATCAAGCTTTTCTTTATTTCTTCCTGCAATAATAATTTTGTTTGTTGTGCTCAGTGCTTTTGCAATTTCTAATCCGATTCCTGAGCCTCCGCCAGTAATTAAAATCGTGTTGTTGGTAATGTTCATAACATTTTTGGTATTAAATTAATAGGTATTTTAAATTGTACTAAATGGTACATAATTGAATAAAAAATTTTAACTGAGTATTTTAAGATTCATTTCAATAATGCTTTTAAGAATTTCCGGTGAGCCTTCCATTCTTCTCGTAACATGAATCCCGTTCCATAAATTGCTCAGGTACCACCCGGTCATTTCGGGATCTTCGGTACTGGTGATCTGCCCGTTTGCCTGTGCATTTTTGATAGTTTCTGCAAACAGAGTCTGCAGTTTTTTCAGCAATTGGACTGTTATTTTTTTTATTTCATGATCTTTTTCAGAAAGCTGAACCAAGGCATTTCCTAAATAGCAGCCACGTTCTTTATCGCAATCAGAAGCGTCAGCAAGATTCAGGAAAAACTGTCTGATGAATTGTACTTTGTCTTCAGACTCGGCAATGCCGTCTGAAAGCTTTTGATAAAAATATTCTGAAAACTGGGTGATCGACCGGATATAAAGTTCCCGCTTTCCACCTTTAAAAGCAAGATAAAAACTGCCTTTTCCGATACCCATAGCGCATAATAACTCATCAGCAGAAGCTGTATCATAGCCTTTGTCCCTGAAAACTTCAGTTGCCTTTGCAACAGCTTCTTGTTCGTCAAATATTTTAGGTCTTCCTGCCATTGGGATTATTTCTGAGACAAAGGTATTTTATTGTACTGTTTGGTACAAAATAATATTTTCAATATGTTTTATAGTTTCTGTCGATATAAACTAATGAACAGAGTAAAACTGCATCATCCTATAGATCTAAAGTCATAAAAACAGCAGTTTCCTCCGGGTTTTTATAGAGTCTTGTATTAATTCCTGTGATGCTGAAGCCCATTCTTCTGTAAAACTGCATGGCCGGATAATTGGTATTTTGCGTTTCAAGTTCAATGATTCTGCAGTTTAAATGTCTGGCTTCCCGGACAGCATTTTTGATCAGCTGCGCCCCGGTTCCATTTCTTCTGAATTTTTCATTGATCAGAATATTCTCAATGTAAAAGCTGTTGTTCCATGTCCGGTGCTCACAGATGATCCAGCCTATCAGTTCATTATCTTCAAAAGCTCCGAAAGAATGTCCTTTTTCAATGATTTCATTAAGTTCTTCAAGCTCATCCGAATGGGTTTCCCAAATCTTAGAGTAGGGCATAGATTTTTCTTTTAATACAAATTCAAAAGAACCGCCATATTCAACAAAAGAAATGGATAAGATCTTATCTGTGGTGTATCCGTTAAGTCCCCAGTGTAGGGTAGGGTTTTCAGTCAGTTTTTCTAATTTTTTTATTTCCATGGAAATGCGGAATGTGATTGGTTTATTGAATTTCTGTACAGATTTCTACTAAATAATGATCAGGATCTTTGATATAGGCTACTTTCTGTCCCCAAGGTTTTACTGCAATACCTTCATAAAGAACGGCTCCGTTTTTAACTGCTTTTTCTACCAGTTTCTCAACATTATCTGTTGTAAAACCCAATTCAATTCCGAAAGGTTTTTCTTCAGATTTGGAAAACAGAAATCCTTGTTTTATATTGGAACTGGCCAGACTTATAGATGCGAAAGAAAGACTCGTTTCCCCGGTAAGAAGTTCTCCGTAATCTTTTTCAGGAGTGATGAATTTAATAGGCATATCAAATGTTTGGTGATAAAAATTCATTGATTTTTCCACATCTTCAACATATAAAATGACGTATTTGAATTTGATCATAGTAATAGCTTATTTTTTATTTAAAATATATTCTTCGTCAGTAATCAGTTCTACAAAAGGACCGTTCCGCGGATAATATTCCATTCCTCCGAAATGCCCGAAGTGAAGCTGATATTTCTGTTCCAGTTGACGCATTTTGTTTCCAAAAGTATTTACATCGACATTTTGAACTGCATTTTCCAGCTGTCTTCCGTTGGAGAAAAAAAGCATCAGATTGGAATGCTGTTTAAAATTGCAATGATAATAATAGAACACGTGAATATTTTCTTCAGTACATATCCGGGTCAAATCATTGACCAGATCTTTTTTGTTTGCTGAAGGCAAATTACAATCAATCCTGACAGAAAGGTTTTCAGCATTGTTTTTCTTGAAATCGGAACTGATGATTTGCAGAAAACTATGCTCTATAGTTTCAAAATTTTTCCTTTCCGGACTGAACTTTCTGCTTGATTTTACTTCAAAAGGCAGATCAGCCAGAACTGCATTGTGATGAATCAGCAACTGTTCTATTTCCGAAACAAACTGAAAATGCTCATCAAAAAGAGTATAATCGCCTGTGGAAATCAATAATTGGCTTTCATTGATCTTAATATCTAAATACAATCTTTTAAAACGGAAATGCAATTCCCCCAGTTTTGTGATGAGATTTTCGGGATGATCTACTGAAACCCGGGCTTCTAACTCAGCCGGATTGTCAGCATGCCCTCCAAAGCCTTTGAAAAACCTGAAAAATTGGAAATTGTATACATTTTCCGGAAATTTAAAATACCAATATACTCCTAAAATCATTTCTGCACTTATTGGTTTAATAGACGGTTCTCAAATTTAAAGAAAATTTCACACTCCAAAACTTTCAAAACCCGTAAATTTGTGGTCAACAAAAATTTACTAGATGCTTAGGAAAATTTCAATTGCGGCAGCAGCTTTATTGTCCGTGATTACAATCAATGCTCAGAAGAACAAAAATTCTCAATTAGAAAGACCCAAATTAGTCGTAGGATTAGTGGTAGATCAGATGAGGTGGGACTATCTGTACCGTTTTTACAGTAAATACGGAAATGACGGTTTCAAAAGACTCCTGAATACCGGATATTCTTTAAATAATGTTCATATCAACTATGTACCTACTGTTACGGCTTTGGGACATACCAGCATCTATACAGGTTCTGTACCTGCGATTCATGGTATTGCCGGAAATGACTGGACGGATAAAGAAACAGGGAAAAATGTTTACTGTACAACAGATGAAAACGTTCAGCCGGTAGGAACAACCAATACAAAAATAGGAAGCCATTCTCCAAAAAACCTTTGGTCTACAACCGTAACGGATGAATTGAGACTGGCTACCAATTTCCAGGGAAAAGTGATCGGGGTTTCGTTAAAAGACCGTGCTTCCATTCTTCCAGCGGGACATACTCCGAACGGAGCTTTCTGGTTTGATGACAGTACCGGAAGCTTTATTACGAGTACATGGTATATGAACGATTTGCCTCAATGGGTTAAATCTTTCAATTCGCAGAACCTGCCTGAAAAATTAGTGGCAAACGGATGGAATACTTTGCTCCCGATTAATCAGTATACAGAAAGTTCTCCTGACAATTCTTCTTGGGAGGGGCTGTTGGGAAGTGCAAAAACTCCTGTTTTCCCTTACAGTAATTTAGCACAGGATTACCAGGCAAAAAAAGATAATATCCGCTATACACCTTTCGGAAATACGCTGACGCTTAAATTGGCTGAAGCTTCTGTGGAAGGTGAAAAATTAGGAAGTGATCAGATTACCGACTTTTTAGCAATCAACCTGGCTTCTACAGATTATGCAGGACATAAATTCGGTCCTAATTCTATAGAAGTGGAAGATGTTTATTTAAGACTTGACCAGGATCTGGCTCAGTTTTTCAGCTACCTGGATTCAAAAGTAGGAAAAGGAGAGTATACTGTTTTCCTTTCTGCTGACCACGGTGGAGCTCATTCTGTAGGATTCCTGAAAGAACATAAAATTACTACAGGATTCTTTGGTGAAGGAATGGAAAAAGATATCAATCAGAAGCTGAAGGATAAATTCGGAGTCGATAAGCTTATTAATGCAGTAGACAACTATCAGATCTATTTTGACAGAAAGCTGATGCAGGATAATAAAATTGAACTGGATGATCTGAGAGACTTTACGATAAAAGAGCTTCAGAAAGATCCTACTGTTTTATATGCTGTTTCTGTGGATGAAGTTCAGGAAGCTACTATTCCGGAGCCTATCAAACAGAGAATCATCAACGGGATCAACAGACAGAGAAGCGGAGATATTCAGCTGATTTCTCACGATTCCATGCTTCCTCCATATTCTAAAACAGGAACTACCCACAGCGTATGGAATTCTTATGATGCACACATACCATTGATCTTTATGGGATGGGGAATCCAGAAAGGAGAAAGTAATAAGCCTTATAATATGACGGATATTGCACCTACCGTTTCATCATTACTGAAAATTCAGTTCCCGAGTGGAAATATAGGAAACCCAATCACAGAAGTTATTGGAAGATAAAATCACAAAAAGCATTCTGAAAAGGATGCTTTTTTTATTATCATTCATAGCTGATCATTTGACCTTATCAGCCCCTTGAATCTATTCTTCAGTAGATTCTATTTAACAGATTGAAAAGTGAAAATAAAAAAATAACCAAAAAACTCGCAGGATTTTCTGCGAGTTTTGTTTTATTGAATTAGAATTATTCTTCATCTTCAGGATTATCTTCATCTTCTTCATCCTCATACTGTTCGAGGTAATAAGTGAAGCTGAAATCTTCTGTTTCATCTTCTGCATCTTCAAGAGTTGTCAGAAGATCTTCAAAGATCTCAAGCTGGTCTACCGTCATATTCACAAATTCAATGTGAAGCGGCAGCTCCAATCCTCCGGTAATAATGTCGGAAAGAGCATCAAGATTATCTCCAAAATGTTCTGGAAGACTAACTTTTTCCTTTAATTGGGTATAAAAATCTTCATAGTCTCCTATGTCTGTAAAATCGATATATATTGTCTTCATATTCCTTTCTTTTTCTTATTAATTTAATATTGGTCATTGCGAGGAGCGTAGCGACGAAGCAATCTTAAAAAACATCCATGATATTTTCAATATCGTCGGTTAAATCTCTCCACTCAGGGTTTATTGAATTTATCAAATCTAATTTTTTCTGTCTTGAGCCTGCCTTGATTTGCTTTTCCCGAAAAATAGCATCTCCTATTTCCTGAAAAGATTCCCAATAGACAAGTATGTATAATTTATATCTTGATGTGAAACTTTGTTCGTAATACGCTTCTTTATGCTGTTGTATGCGTTTGGACAGGTTTGAAGTAACTCCTGTGTAAAGAGTTGTATGATTCTTATTGGTCATAATATAAACAAATCCTGGTTTCATAGGAATGTAATCTTATTGATTTAAAGATTGCTTCGTCGCTACGCTCCTCGCAATGACATATTCAACTATTGCTTCTCAAAACTTTTATAATGGTTTTTAGTCAGATAAACATCACCATTTTCCGTAAAGATAATCCGGTCTGCATTTCGGTTTCCACAGCTGTAATTCACATCAGCTTCATAATATCTTTCACCCTGAGGAAGTTTCTTTTCGCGGTTTCCGAACTTATCTCCGCCTATAGCCTTGCCTGGCAATACATCGCAGAGGTTACCTTTTGAAGCATTCCAACCCTGTTTTCTAGCCTCATTTTTAGTGATATAATAATCAGGAAGTCTGTGATTCTGCTTTACATAATTAATGACCGTTTTCTCCTCTGTGAGCCGGTCAATAGGCTGCGAGGGATGGTTTGCATTATTACTTTGGGAATGTGGAGATTCACTTCCATAGCTTGTAGCCTCTGTTTTTACAGTCTCTGTATTCCCCTTTTTGTCTGCAATAAAGTTATTGTAAATATACATCGCGGACATTCCGAAAAGAAGCCCCAGACAAATAAAAAATACTGACCTTATTTTACCGTTCATATATACATCTTATCATTCAAAACTAATCGTTTCTCCATTCCTCAGGAATATCACAAACCGGAATAGGATTTATTTTATGCTGAGCTGCTTTATGCATTCGGTCAAAAATTAAAAATACCTCTTTATCGCGACCCTCATAATCATCTGCAGTTTTAGTTCCGTATTCTTTTTGAATTTCCTCCAGTTCCGGATATGTTGCTCCGATTTGATCTTCGTCGGTTCTGTCTGCGTCCCAAAGTCCGTCTGTCGGAATTGCATTTTGAATACTTTCGATAAGGTTTAATCCTTTTGCCAACTTATAAATCTCAGTTTTATATAGATCAGCAATTGGAGAAACATCTACACCACCGTCCCCGTATTTGGTATAAAATCCGATTCCGAAATCCTCCACTTTGTTTCCGGTTCCGCAGACCAAAAGCCCGTGAAGTTGTCCAAAGTAATACAATGTCAACATTCTGAAACGGGATCTGGTATTGGCAAGAGCAAGATTGTTACTCCATCTTCCTTCAATATGATCTTCAACGACATCTTCAAAAGTTTCAAAAACAGGAGTTAGATTGATGGTTTTACCCTGAACGTTTGGAAATCTTTTTTTTAGATCTTCAATATGATCCTGAGCACGGTTGACCTGGTCCTGTTTCTGACGTATCGGCATTTCGAGAAGCAATACTTCAAGTCCGGTCATTGCACAAAGCGTGGAAACTACTCCAGAATCTACACCCCCGGAAACACCTATTACATATCCTTTTACATTAGCTTTTACAGCATAATCCTTTAACCATGCTACAATATGATCTATTACTTTTTGAGTCTGCATTATTTATTTTTTTAGTCTATTACAAATTCTTTAGGCATTTCTACGCCTTTTACATTTTTTAATCCGTCTTTTATCATTTCCACAGCCATTGCATTCACTTCACGAATTTCAAACGGAAAAGAAATCCAAAATTAATGGTTTTTTTGTAACCATACTATGGTAAATATTTTTCACGTCTGAGTTCATACCAGTTACAGACTCCATCAGGTTCTGTGAATTCATCGGTTTTTTCAAAGCCTAATTTCTTTAAAATATGATTGGATCCTTCATTTCCGGAATGGGCATGTGCATAGATCACATCAGCTTTCATGTCATTAAAACCAAGCTCCAGGGATGCTTTTGCAGCTTCCAGTGCATAACCTTTCCCCCAGAATTCAGGTAAATAACGGTAGCCAAGATCGAGTATGTTTTTATAACCATTGATCTCTTCGGTCAGTAATTTCAGCCCGCTCCAGCCAATCAGCAGCCCGGTTTCTTTTTCAATAACAGCAAGCCTTCCTATGCGGTTTTCTTGATATTGCTTCTGAATCATTCTGATTACAGCTAATGATTCACTTTGTTCTGTGAGTACCGGAACGCCGATATATTTCATCACTTCCGGATTAGAATCCAGCAGAAACATCCGTTCAACGTCTGATTCTTCAAATTTTCTTAAAATAAGTCTTTCTGTTTCTAGTTTCATGGTCATAATTATTGTTCAGCTCCGAAAATGGTTATATCAGTTTTCACTCCTTTCTTGATGTCTGATTCCTTCATTGGATTCCCGCCTATATTCAGTGTTTGAAGGGCTGGATTTTTTGAAATGTCAAGTTTCTGGATCTTATTGTGCTCTACGTTTAATTTTCTTAAATTTTTGAGCGGAGTGATATCAACTGCTTTTAATTGATTTAAAGATAATGTTAATTGATCAATTCTTGGGGTTTCCTTTAACGAAATATTCTCCAGAAGGTTGTTGTCAAGATACAAGGAAGCCAAGCTTTTAAGACCTTCTGCCCTAAAAGAAGAAATCTTGCATCCTGTACAGGAAAACAGCTCGAGCTGTGGTAGTCCCATAATCGAAACATTCGGAATGGTATTATCATCAAGCACGATCATCTTGGCATTGCTAAAAAGGAGCATATCATCAGCTGATGTAATGCCTTTCTGAACCAGAAATAAATTGGTGATCATATCAGCTTCCAGTTTCTCCAGTGAGCCGTTTTTATTGAGATCAAAATTTTCAAGGACAGCTTTTTCAAAGTTCGGATCCTTAAAATTAAGTTTTTGGGCACGGAAAAGAAAAAATCCTGAAATAATAAGGCTGAAAGTTGCAAATATTTTAATTTTCATCATCGAATGTGTTTTTAATCCTTATTTTTGTACACTTAAATTTCATGTAAAAATAATGAAGATTTTTAGAATTATTGCCCTTTCTTCTATTTTGGTTCTCGCTTTGTATTCCTGTAAAAAAGAACCTGAGAACCAATGGAAAATAGAAGTAAAAGCACCTGCCGAAAAAGTTGAGATGACGGATATTTCCAAAGAATTCTATAATCAGGATATTCCTCTGGACCAATTCAAAGCTAAGTTTCCCTGGTTTCAGGGAACGGTTTCCGATGCGGATTTTGGAAAAAGAAAATCAGATGCAGAAGAGATTAAGATCTATAAAGAAGCAGCTGCTAAAATAGATCAGGCGAAACTTCAGAAGGAGCTTCAGGATCTGTTTTCTCATATCAAATACTATTTTCCACAGTTTAAAAGTCCTAAGGTTTACCTTTTTTCATCAGCACTTCAGATGGTTCAGGATCCTATTTTTTACGACTCAAAAGGGAATCTTCTGTTCATAGATATTACCGGCTTTATGGGAGATGGCAATGCCAATTACAAAGGACTTGAACTATATTTTCAGAAATCGATGAACCCGCAGAATATTATTCCGAAAGTTTCACAGATTTTCGCCGAAAGTATTGTGACGGAATCCCCTGATCATCAGAAATTCATAGACAAAGTTATTTTGAACGGAAAGATCATGATTTTGCAGGATGCTTTTCTTCCGGATACACTGGATTACCTGAAAATGAACTATACCAAGAAACAATACGACTGGGCTGTTGCTAATGAAGCTAATATCTGGAATTATTTCGTAGAAAGTAACCTGATCTTTGGCGATGATCCAAGACTGGTAGAACGTTTCATTTCTCCGGGACCATTCTCAAAATTTTATACGGAAATCGATAATGAATCTTCACCTCAGATCGGAATTTTTACCGGATGGCAGATCTGTAAAGCCTATTTCAGACAAAAACCTGAAACTAAACTTGTTGATTTTTTAAAGCTTGATGCTACCAACATCTTTAATGAAGCTGTTTACAAACCTAAAACCCCGTAATAGTAATAGTCAAAATAATATAAACCTTCAAAGTAATTTGGAGGTTATTTTTTTGATTTGAAAACTCAGGGTTTTTGCATCTTAATAAAGCGAAATTTTTTTTACATTAATCAGCATTTTCAGATGAAGATAAGTTCGTAGAAATTTTAGATAAGCTGAAGAAGTAGTAACTTTGCGGAAAAATTTTAGATTGATATGAGAAAAACTCAGATTACAATAGATGTAGAGTTGGATGAAAACCACATTCCTGAAAATATAACATGGAACGCCCAGGACGGCGGTGTGGAAAAAGAGGAAACAAAAGCAACAATGATCTCTGTTTGGGATGATAAAACAATGGAAGCTTTAAGAATCGATCTTTGGACAAAAGAAATGCCGGTAGACCAGATGAAGATGTTTATTCACCAGATTTTGGTATCTTTAGGCAGTACGTACCAGAGAGCTACCGGGGAAGAGGATGTAGCACAATGGCTGGAGCAGATTGCAGATGAGTTTGCTATAAAATCAGCCATCAGAATGTAATATCCAAACTACGCACCAATCACAAAATTATATGAAAAAAGCACTTTTACTCATCAGTACAGCGGTATTGTTGGCCGCGTGCAATAAAAAAACCGAACTCAAAGAAACCAAAACAACAGATTCTGTTGTAACGGCTGAAAAACTTCCGGCTTCTGAAAACAAAGATCTTTCCGGTACGGAGAAGGTTTCTGAAAATGCGGATATGGAGATCACCTTATTCAAAGAAAAGGAAATCCCTGCAGACATGCTAAAGGGAAGCCTTCACCCACATGATATGGAAGGCGAATCTGTCATGGAGCTTGTTCCCAGCATGGACGATTTCATTAAAGGAAACGGCTCGGATATTGCTTATATAGATGATTCCCTGAAAAAAATAATTCTCAAAATCAACGGGAAATTTGAGCAGCTGAAAGAAACAGGTAAAGATAAATACGAAAATAGTGAATATCTGGTTTCTTTTACAACCACAGTTCCCGATAAAGTTCCGGAAGAAATAGACGTTCTTGCGTATGCTTTTAACGGAAAACTGGAAGTGAAAAGAAAATCTGATAACGTTTCAAAGAGCCTTGATTTTTTCATGGGAGGCTTATAAAAAATAAAAATATTATGAATTTTAATACAAAAGTAATTCACGGAGGGCAGCATCACGAGTCTGCAACAGGTTCTGTTAATGTTCCTGTATTTTTAACTTCTACATTCGCTCAAAAAAGCCCGGGAGTACATTCCGGATATGAATATTCAAGAGCTGCCAACCCTACAAGACAGGCTTTGGAAGACTCTCTGGCAAGCATTGAGAACGGGGCAAGAGGACTTGCTTTCGGTTCAGGATTGGCTGCCATCGACTGTGTTTTGAAACTACTGAATCCGGGTGATGAGGTAGTAGCGGTAGATGACCTTTACGGAGGTACTTACAGAATGTTTACAAGACTTTTCGAAAAATATCAGCTTAAATTTACTTTCGTGAACTTTGATGATGTTTCGAAGATTGCTGATGTAATCACGGACAAAACAAAACTGATCTGGGTAGAAACCCCTACCAATCCTTTGATGAAGCTGGTAGACATCAAAGCGGTAGTGGAAATGGCAAAAGGAAAAGATATCCTGGTTGCTGTGGACAATACTTTTGCAACACCATATATTCAGAGACCTATTGATCTGGGAGCAGATATCGTTATGCACTCGGCTACAAAATATTTAGGCGGACATTCAGATGTTATCGCCGGAGCACTGATCGCAAAAGATGCTGAACTGGGAGAGAAGCTTCACTTTATTCAGTTTGCGAGCGGTGGTATTTTAGGACCTCACGATTCTTACCTTGTTTTAAGAGGAATCAAAACATTAGCATTAAGAATGCAACGTCATTCAGACAACGGACTTGCTGTAGCGAAGTACCTTGAAACGCATCCTGCAGTAGATAAAGTAATTTATCCGGGACTGGAATCTCATCCTCAATATGAGCTTGCCAAATCCCAAATGAAAGAATCAGGAGGAATGGTTTCTTTTACGTTCAAATCCGGGAAAAAAGAAGATGCTGTAAAATTCCTTGAGAAAGTAAGAGTGTTTACTCTGGCTGAATCTTTAGGAGGGGTAGAGTCTTTAGCGAATCACCCTGCATTGATGACGCACGCTTCCATTCCTGCCGATAAACGTGAAGAATTAGGTATTACAGACGACTTAGTTCGTTTGAGTGTGGGTATCGAAGATGCAGAAGATCTGATTGCAGATCTTGAGAAAGCTTTCTCTTAACACTTTAAAATAAAATATAATGAGAAAGATTCAGTTTTTTTTGATCTTAAGTTTTGTCAGTCAGATGGTATACTCACAGGTAAAAACTACCGACGAATTGTATAAGACAGCTAAAAAGCTGGACAGTCTGGTATTTGATGTCGGATTTAATAAATGTGATCTTTCTCATTATAAATCTATAGTCAGTAAGGATCTGGAATTTTATCACGATAAAGGAGGAATTACTTCCGGTGAGCCTGCTTTTACCGCTTCTATTAAAAACAATATCTGTGGTAACCGAAACAAAGTAAAGCGTGATCTCGTGCCTAATAGTATGAAAGTCTATCCTTTATACAACAATAATGTTCTGTACGCTTTCATAGAAGAAGGAGAACATGAATTTTTCGAATTTTCCAATGGCAAATGGAATCAGGGGAGTAGGGCGAAATTTACTATTTTGTGGATTCTGGAAGATAAGCAGTGGAAGATGAAAAGGGTATTGAGCTACGATCATCATTTATAATTATATGAAAAACACCAGAAAGGCAACCTTTGAAGATGTGAATCAATTGGCAGAATTATTTGACCAATACAGAGTCTTTTATCACAAAGAATCTGATATTCCTGCAGCGGAACATTTTCTCAGAGATAGAATAGAAAACAAAGATTCCGAAATTTTTGTGGCAGAAGAAGACGGAAAACTAACAGGATTTGTTCAGCTGTATCCAATATTTTCATCCACAAGAATGCAGCGATACTGGCTGTTGAATGACCTTTATGTTAATGAAAACCATAGAGGCAAAGGCTATTCCAAAGAGCTGATCGAAGAAGCCAAAGGGTTGTGCAGATCATCCAATGCCTGCGGAGTTCTCCTGGAAACAGGAAAAAACAACGATGTGGGAAACCAGTTGTATCCCGCCTGCGGATTTGAACTCTATGACTCTGTGAATTTTTATGAATGGACGAACAGGGGAATGGAACAAAAGTAAATTGTGAATGATCAATAGTCAATTGTGAATTTCACTTTACATATCATTCATCAATTATAATTTATCACTTATCATTAATAACTTATAACTCGAAAAAGCATGTCTGATTTTCAAAAATACGTACAAAGATATCTGGACCAGATTCCTTCAGAGGACTGGATCGGAGAATTAAAATTATCAGGAGAAAAAACAGTAGAAATATATGCAGCCCTTACAGAAGGACAGTCTCTTTTTGCCTATGCAGACGGAAAATGGACCCTGAAAGAACTTTTACTCCACCTGTCTGATGCCGAAAGAATATTTCAGTACAGAATTCTGGCTTTTGCCAGAGGAGAAAAAGCCCAATTGCCCGGCTTTGATGAAGAAGAATATGCTGCGGCCTCTTTTGCCAATAACAGATCATTGGAATCCCTGCTGGAAGAATACAAACTTGTAAGAAAGTCTTCACAAATCCTCATTGAAACCCTTGAATCCGGTATTTTAAATAATACAGGCATAGCTAATGGAAATAAACTGGCTGTGGAAACAATCGGGAAACTGATCGTGGGACACAATTATCATCATTTAAATATTATTAAAGAGAGGTATTTGCCAGGCTTGAAATAGGGTTTGGGATTTGTAGAATGAACAATCAGGAACAAAGAGATAAGATCTATGATCCATGATAATTCGTGAATGATATTTAAATTCAATAGGAACGGGCTTTAGCCTGTTTTTTTTGGATAATCAGTCAAATATGACTTTAGCCAAAATATAGATTAAAAAATATTATTTTTGGTTAAAACAACACAAATGTCATTTATTAAAATTTATATTCATCTTGTTTTTCCACAAAAAACAGAGTTCCACATCTGGATACATTTGATTTGAGGGTTAAAGTCTGGAAACATATCAAGGAAAATGCTTCTCAAAAAGGAATTTATTTAGATATGGTTAACGGCTATTCAGATCATTGCCATTGTCTGATTTCACTAGGATCAGGTCAGAATATGGAAAAAATAGTACAATTGCTAAAGGGAGAATCTTCTTTTTGGATTAATAAAAATCAACTTACTCGGGAAAAATTTTCATGGCAGGATGAATATTTTGCCGTTTCTGTTTCGGAGTCAAAGGTTGAGACTGTGAGAGAATATATTAAGAATCAGGAGAAACATCATCAGAGAAAAAGTTTTAGAGAAGAATATCAGGAATTTCTTGAAAGGGATAATTTCTTATAGGTTTTGGCTAAAGCCAAATGTTATGGAACCTTATTTTAAACGGGCTAAAGCCCGTCCCTATTGAATTTTTGTATACATATTTTGTCAAAAGCTTGTACATTACTTTTAAGAGACCAATATATTCAATAGAAATGGGCTTTAGCCCATTCAACAAAAGAAGACCTATTATTCAGGTTTTAGCCCAATTTAAAACATTCATCTAAACAAAAACATTTATCCCATATTTTTTGGCCGGACCTTCCCGTTTTTTTACCTTTATCCACGGGTTTAGTACCCTTTTAAATTATGGAAAACATTATCGAAATATTAAAATCCGGCGGAACGATTCTTTACCCTACAGATACCATTTGGGGAATAGGTTGCGACGCCACCAATATAGAAGCTGTCAATAAGATTTTTGACATCAAAAAAAGGGAAAAAAACAAATCCATGATCATTCTGGTGGAATCTGAAAAGAGACTTCAGGATCTTGTGGATGTTCCGGAAATGGCTTGGGAAATTATTGACCTAAGCGAAAAACCGGTCACCATTGTTTATGAAAATCCACGCGGGCTTCCGAAAGAACTCCTTGCTGAAGACGGAAGCATAGGAATAAGGCTGGTAAAAACTGATTTCTGTAAAAAACTGATCACCAAGCTAAACAGACCTTTGGTTTCCACTTCCGCCAATTTCAGTGGGGATAAAAGTCCTTTGAAGTTTTCCGATATTTCTCCGGAAATAATTAAGCTGGTAGATTACGCGGTAGAGGAAGACAGAGAAAAAGTTTCAAAATATTCGGGTTCTTCCGTGATAAAAATATGGAGTGATAACAGAATTAAGGTTCTTCGTGAGTAAAAATTCTATAATAATTCCTTCATTTTAAAATCTTGTCCATGTATATCGGCAGGATTTCTTTTTTTTAATTTCTATCTTTGCATTCTTCAACTGATAAAAGAAGTGCCATGAACCACCAAAATTTTGCTGAAGAATGGATCCGTGCCTGGAATTCTCATGATCTTGAAAATATACTGTCTCATTATGCCGAAGATATAGAGGTGACAACACCAATTATTGCCTTGGCTACAGGAGGAAAAGAGAATACATTGAGGGGAAAAGAAGCGGTCCGTAAATACTGGAGAAAAGCACTGGACAAATTTCCCGATTTGCATTTTGAATTAATAAGATCAACAGCAGGCGTCAATTCGGTGGCATTGTTCTACAAATCTATTATGGACAAACATGCTGTGGAAGTCATGTTTTTTGACGGTGGAGGAAAAATTAATAGAATGTATGCCCATTATGATTAATGGAAAAGATACATTGACAGAAAAAAGACGATCTATTTATTAACGATGAAAATTAATCTTACCCAAAATAAAAATTTAAAACTATTTAAGATCATTGCCGATGCTGCGGAAAAGAATAATCAATCCGTATACATTGTCGGTGGTTATGTCCGTGACCTCCTGATGAAGAGGACTGCATCTACAGATATAGATTTTGTGACGGAGCAAAGCGGTATTGAGCTTGCCCAGACTGTTGCGAATGATATTGATCCTAAATTAAAAGTTTCTGTCTTCAAAACGTACGGAACAGCCATGATCAAATACAAAGATCTTGAGCTTGAATTTGTTGGAGCCAGAAAAGAAAGTTATACCGAGAATAGCCGAAAACCTGAAGTAGAAGGCGGGACACTTGAAGATGATCAGAAAAGAAGAGATTTTACCATCAATGCCATGGCGATTTCTTTAAATAAAACTAATTTCGGAGAACTGATAGACCCTTTCAATGGTGTTGAAGATCTGGAAAAAGGAATTTTGAGAACTCCTTTGGAACCGGCACAAACCTATTCTGATGATCCATTGAGGATGATGAGAGCCGTTCGTTTTGCTTCAACGTTAAATTTTGTCATTGAAGAAAAATCGCTGAACGCTATAAAACAGGAAGCAGAAAGAATCAAGATCGTTTCTATGGAAAGGATCATGGTTGAATTCAATAAAATTATGATGTCCAAAAAACCTTCTGTAGGATTGGGATTAATGGAAGAAACAGGCCTTTTAAAGCTGATCATTCCCGAATTGATTGAGCTGAAAGGAGTAGAAGAAGTAGAAGGGCAGACCCATAAAGACAATTTCTACCATACCTTAGAAGTGGTGGACAATATTTCTCAAAATACAGATAATCTTTGGTTACGCTGGTCCGCTTTGCTGCATGATGTAGGTAAAGCGCCAACCAAAAAATTTGTTGAAGGAACAGGATGGACTTTCCATGGTCACGAGTTTTTAGGCTCAAAAATGGTGAAGACTCTTTTCCACCGACTAAAACAGCCGTTGGGAAGCGATATGAAATATGTTCAGAAAATGGTAAAGCTTTCATCCCGCCCAATTGCCCTGATCACCGATGATGCTTCAGACTCTGCATTGAGAAGACTTTTATTTGATGCCGGCGAAGACCTGGAAGATCTGTTTACCTTGTGTAAAGCAGATATTACCACCAAAAACTCCAAAAAGCAGGACAGATTCAAGAAGAATTTTGAGTATGTAGCAGTGAAGATCAAAGAAGTGGAGGAGAAAGATCAGGTGCGCAATTTCCAGCCGCCAATCACAGGAGAAGAGATTATGCAGATGTTTGGTCTTAAACCCGGAAAAGAGATTGGAATCCTTAAAGAAAAAGTAAAAGAAGCCATTTTGGAAGGTGAGATTCCCAATGATAAGGAAGAAGCTGAAAAGTTTGTGATTGCAGAAGCTGAGAAGCTGGGATTGAAGTGTAATTAAACTTAAATATAAAAAAGGCTTCGGCGGGACTTTGTCCCGCCGAAGCCTTTTTATCAGTAAAAACAAAATCAGGCCGCTTCGGAGAAGCGGCCTGAAAAAAAACACAAATGATGAAAAAAAATAAAATTTATAAATAATACCGAAGTATTAATATCTTAGTTTGCATAGACTGAATTTGAGCCTATACCCGTTGTAAATGATCTGATGATAGCTCCTGAAGTATTGTAAACTACAATTTTGCTGGCCTGGGTAAATCCATTGGAATCCGAAGTGAAAATTTTGTCATTGATCACGCTGAATCCGTATAAAGCAGAATACGCATCAACACTATTTGCTACAGTAAACAGCGGCGATGTAGGTGCTGTTGTAGCGCTCATATCCATCTTGTAAACGTTTTTCCCAGAAGTGAAATAAAACTTACCATTGGCAATTTCAAGATTCGTAGCGTTAGCAATACCTGTTAAAGTAGTTGTTTTTGTAATGCTTCCTGTGCTTGAGATCTCGTAGATATAAGAATCTGCTGTTCCCGCAGCAATAGCATATACATTCTGATTACTTGAAATGATCTTGTTGATATTTCCTGCCGGTAACGTAATCGTAGACTGAACATTGTTGGTAGAAGTATTGATGTAAGAGATCTTATTTCCAAAGCCAAATGAAGCATTCTGGACAAAGATATTGTTTCCGGCTTCTACAATTCTTTCAGCAGCATCTGTGAAAGTGATTTTTTTGATGAAAGAACGGTCTGAAACTTTATAGATGCTTACATACTTGGCACCTAAATATTTATCGTTTGTTACATAAATATTGTTGTTGGCAAAAGCCATATATCGCGGAGAATTAAGTTCAGCGGTAATCTCGCCATTCGCCTTAAAATTGTAACGGTTTGCGATTTGGATCTTATTAGAATTATTCAATAACAGATAAGCATTTTCACCATTGAAAGCAACCATTTGTAAAACATCACCTAGTTTTGCTCCTCCGTTATTAAGGGTAAAAACATTATCCTGTTTAAGGTTTAGGTCTGCACTTACAAACGTTACGTCACCTTCAGGTTTTCCGAAAGTACCTTCATTAGCAATTAGAAAGCCATTGCCATAGAATATTTCCTGCTCATCATTATTATCACTGCTACAAGACACGATGCCTAAAAGGAGTGTAAAAGCAAAAAGAAGAGGTAGAAGTTTGTTCAGTTTCATAATATTTTTAAGTTTAAAAATTAATAGTTGCATACATACTGTAATTCCTTTTCGGCATCGGATACAAAGATACCGTCTGATAAACCGTATTGGTAACATTGTTCACTTTAAATCCCAAAGTGTATTTCTTGAAAAGTGAGGCCGAAATTCCTGTATTTAAAATAAAATAAGGATCAATAGCTGTAGACCTTTGCTCATCCGTAGTCGTATAGGTAAGACCGTTGAAAAGTCCCTGTGCGTATAGCTTAAGGAATGAATAGCCATACTCAATATTTCCGACAGCTTTATGGATCGGAACATACATCATCTGCATTTCAGTATTCTTGTTGACAGATTTCGAATATGTGTACCCTGCATCCAGCTTCAGAGCATGTTTCCCGAATTTTTTGTTCCATTTAACCTGTGATTCCAATCCGTAAGATTCAACTTTATACGTATTCACAGGTGCCCAGTATCCATAAGGTGTAGGAAGCCAGTTGATGAGGTTTTTGATGTCCATATAATAAGGACTCAATGTAATTTTAAAATCTCCTAAGCTGAACTCATGGCTCATGTCAATATTCGTGGATGTTTCAGGAAGCAAATTCAGATTTCCTCCCGGCTGCCAGTAAAGATCATTAAAAGAAGGATATCTGAAGTTTCTTGAAAAACTAGCTCCCATATGATACCATTGTAAAGCATCCCATTTTCCCGAAAAAGAATACAGAAGCGGAGAAGAGATATCTTCCACAAAATCCTTCTTGATCCCGGCTTCAAAACGAAGCTCCTTCGTGGTAAAATACCTGATTAAGCCGGATAGGGAACCTACATTTCTGCTGATGACTCCAATTCCGGATTGATAACCTTCCCCTTTATTCACCTGAAATTCCCCGATAGCATTGATGTTGATCTTTGGAGTGATGAAATAGTTGAAATCATTTTTGAAAATATAATTCTTTCCTTCTGCACCGCTTGCTTTAGGCTGGTTAAGATCCGAAAAATACTGGAAATTATCTTCCGTATAAGCTGCTTTTAAGCTGTTTGAAAGATTACTTTTATTGATATCCCATGCGATCAGGCTTCTTAAAGTCTGCGCGTTATATTTTGTTCTGTTTCCGATTTGTTCAAAAACAGGATAATGCTGTGATGCATCGAACATCTGGTTCTGCCATGAAATAGTCTGGTGATTAGCAATTTTATAAGAAGCTCCGATGTTAACTGAAGTATTGTAATATCTGCCGTTAACATTATAAAATCCCGTACTTCCTACAACAAATTCAGGAACTTTATAATCATTCTGACTCGTTAAATAGCTCCCGGAAACCTTAACGCTTAATTTATCATTGCTGAATGAAGCCTGCAGAAAATTATTATAAGTATCAAAAGAGCCCGCCTCCGAATAAACAGAACCTTTGAAGCCCCTGTTGAAATCCAAAATATTATTTAAATGAATACTTCCTCCAATAGCTCCGCTGCCATAAACAACACTTCCGCCACCCGCTTTTATATCAATCTGATCATATCCGAAAAGTGGAATATTATTCACATCTCCCTGCCCCAAAAAGCTGGAATTTATGTTGATTCCGTTCCACACAAAAGCAGTCTGCTGAGCTGTTGTTCCCCTGAATGAAGGAGAAGAAACCGCCCCACGGCCATTTTCTTTCACATAAATAGAAGACTGAAAGCGTAAAAGTTCAGAAAGATTGGCTGAGTTTTTCTCGAGATCTTTTGGAGTGATCGTACGTACCGGATGGAAAAGCTTTACCTTGCTCATCTGGCTGTCGAAAATATAAATGGTGTCAACCGCCTTCTCCTGTCCGAAGAGAAAGCTGCCGTAAGACGAACAAAGTAGTAATAAAGACCTTTTTATATCCATACTATTTTACTTTTCCTCCGAAAGTAATACGTTTTTAGTTATAATTTTGGCAGGTCTCCTGACTTTCGCTTTCTGCACCTTCCCGTCTGAACAGTGGTTTTTTACAGAAATCTTATTGCGATTTACAGTTGCGGGGACAGTCTGGGAGTTACACCCAATTCCCTATTATTTCCAAAATGCTGGAAACCAAAATTTTTGCAAAGATAACTTTTTAAAATTATTGCGCAAAAAAGACAAAAAGTCAATTGTGAGTGGTCAATTGTGAATAGTGAATGGTGAATAGTGAATTTTGCTTCGCAGGGAAATTTTTAAAAAGTATAAATGATTATTAATGAACATGACACTACAAAATTGAAAATAATCCTTAAATTAACAATTCACTTGTAAAATAAAATTGACCATTGACAAAAGTATGGTATTTGAAATCTTGATTCTTGGTTCTTGGTTTTTGATTCTTAAAACTTTAATTCACCATTCACTTGCGAAGCAAAACTCACTATTCACATCAACCAAAATTCACTATTCGCAAAATTTCACCTTTACAAAAACGATGAATCAAAATAGAAAGGCAGCAAATCCTTAATAGAATGAACCTTTACCACTTCATCATTCATGCTTGAAAAATAAAGGATGATGTTTTCGTTCTGTTTCGTTTCATATTCTATCAGGCTTTGCCTGCAGGCTCCACAAGGTGGAATCGGAGGATTTTTCTCATGAAATTCCTTAGGCCCCCCAACGACAAAGATCTTTTTCACCTTGACATCCGGAAAATTGGCTGCCACCCAGAAAAGAGTCGTTCTTTCTGCACATAACCCCGATGGATAGGCTGCATTCTCCTGGTTGTTACCGGAATAAATTTCACCGTTTTCCAGTAAGACAGCACATCCTACAAGGAAATTCGAATAGGGCGCATAAGCATTTTCACGGGCTTGTATTGCTCTTTCAAATAAGGTTTTTTCTATATCGTTCAGTTCACTGCTGTTTTTAAAATGCTCGTAACTGATCTGTATGTCTTTTTTCATATATTAGTAAGACTAAAAAGGGGGCCAAATTTACTTCTTTTTCATCACTTCGACAATGTTTTTTTTATTCATCATTAAATTGAAAATCAAAAAGTAAAATGTTATACACACCAGTAAAATTTAGAAATATAGAATTGAAAAATAGATGGGTAATGTCTCCCATGTGTATGTATTCATGCGAAAATGGATTGGCTAATGATTTCCATTTTGTACACTACGGAAGCAGATCTCAGGGCGGAACCGGACTTATCATGGTTGAAGCCACCGGAGTAGAGCCTCGTGGAAGAATTACCAACCACTGTATGGGTATCTGGAATGATAAACAGGCAGAAGAACTTAAGAAAATTGTTGATTTTGTCCATTCCCGTTCAGAAAGTAAAATAGGGATCCAGCTTGCCCACGCCGGAAGAAAAGGTTCCACATGGAATAACCTGCAGATTCCTGTTGAAGAAGGTTGGGAAACCGTTGCACCTAGTCCTATTCCTTATCATCCTACTGAAAGGATTCCGCATGTTCTGACTGCTGACGAGATTAAGGAACAGGTACAGAATTTTAAAGAAGCAGCAAAAAGAGCTGTAAAAGCCGGTTTTGATATGATAGAAATTCACGGTGCACACGGATACCTTATCCACCAGTTTTTATCACCGCTTTCCAATATCAGGACAGATGAATATGGCGGAAGCTTTGAAAACAGGATCCGTTTTCTTTTGGAAATTGTTGACGCTGTTAACTTAGAACTGGACGAAAATACAGCCCTTTTCGTAAGAATTTCCGGAACCGAATATGCCGAAAACGGATGGAATATCACCGACAGTGTAAAGCTTGCTAAAGTTTTAAAAGAACATTCCGTAGACCTGGTAGATGTTTCAAGCGGAGGAAATATCCACGGCGCTAAAATAGCTGTATTTGATGGCTATCAGGTTCCTTTTTCATCCCAGATCAGAAAAGAAGCCGGGGTAAAAACCGGAACAGTCGGGTTAATCACAAGGGTGGAACAAGCTGAAGAAATTCTGGAAAAAGGAGACGCAGACCTCATATTTGTAGCAAGAGAAATTTTAAGGAATCCGTATATTGCCGTTCAGGGATCATTTGAAATGAAGGAAGACTGTTTCTTTCCACACCAATATACAAGAGCGAAAATTTCATCATAACATCCGGAATGAACATTGAAGACTTTATGCTAACCTGTCCCAGTAAGAAATTTCTGGGAATAGAATGTTTGGGATGTGGTGCCCAGAGAGCTGTCGTATTAGTATTTGAAGGCAGATTTTCAGAAGCCTTTCATCTGTATCCGGCTGTTTATACATTGCTCCTGTTCCTTTTTACCCTGGGTCTGAGTTTTGTAGATAAGAAAAGGAAATACAGTAACATTCTCATGATCATGGTCACGGTAAACTTGGTCATCATGATCATATCTTATTATGATAAACATTTTTACATGCATTCTCATTGATAAAAAACAAAGCTAAGAACTGTATTTTTTTAATGCTAAATTAATATAAGTAGAAAAAAAGTCGTAGAATTACTACAAAATGTAAATCTGTTCACTAAAAACTTTTTAAATTAGACCATGAAGTCTATCTTTGTTAGATAAACTTTATGAATAGTATAATCATTAATGATTAAAATAGAAGAATATGGCAGGAAATTCAAGAGGAATCTTAAAATTCAATGGAGGTGAAGGACAAAAGTTGTTAAAGCTTAATTACAGCGTATCAAGGTCTACAGATGTTTCAGGACGTGTAGCATCAGATCCGTCGAACGCTTTGATTAAAGTAACAATTGAAGCAACTGAAAAGTCTGATATTCTGGAAAGCTTACTGAATGGTAAATATAAGCCCACAAGTGGTGAAGTTACATTCAATAAATCACATGAAGAAGGAACTTTAATTACCCTGAAGTGGGAAAACGGATATGTAATTCAGCACGAAATGGATTTTGATGCTATCGACAGCAACAATATGCTGGTAAGCTTTGTGGTAAGTGCAGAAAGCATTACATATGGAAATTCATTATACGACGGATTCTGGCCATTAAGCTAGGTCCGGAGTAGTACAAAATATAAAGAGACTGTCCCTCAAGACGGTCTTTTTTTACCTGTGAACACTATTTTCTGGCAGGGGATCTTTGTTTATTTTCAAAAATTCCCGATTGGATGAATAATATATATTTTAACACAAATCACTTTATAAAATATGTCTACTACACCTGAAAAATCAAAGGGAACGAGTTTTCGCCCGGCACAGAATGCAGACGGGGTATCCGAAAATCATCATACCGGTATCAACCGTCTGGTTAAGCTTTCCTTAGTCATAGAAGGAAAAATCATCAAATTTTATAAACATTTCAAACTTAAACAGAGTGCTCAGCGTCATCATGAGTTTACACTTACCCTGGCTCATGATACCTTGGGAGACCGCCAGACCCATTCGCTGGAAGAAGCCAATAAATTCCTGGGAAAACGCCTCACGGCAGTCATTTCTTATAAAGGCATAGACAACAGTCCTGAAAGAACCTTTGTAGGAATCATTACAGGAGTAGCATTCAGCCAGGAAAAAATGAGTCTGGGGAATATTGTGCTTACAGGATACAGCCCAACCATTCTTTTAGACGGAGCTTCCCATATCCAAAGCTTTGGAGGAAGTCAGCCGGTCAATATAGGAATTATTGCTGAAGAAGTGATTAAACAAGGGATTGATAAAGGCCGCTTTGACGTAAGGATAGATGCCAATAATTTTTCCCAGATCATCTATAGTAGCCAGTATGACGAAACCCATTACAACTATCTGGCAAGAATGGCAGAAGCATATGGTGAACAGTTTTTTTATGACGGTGAAGTCCTGCATTTTGGGAAACTGCCGCCTCAGAACAAACCTATTATTCTCACCTATGGAAGCAGCGCCAACGATATTAAAGTTGAGCTGAAAGCAATCCATACCAAGCCCCAGTTTTATGGGTATAACAGCAATAAAAATGAAAAACTTACTTCAGGTTCTACGCCTATTCAGCATGTAAGTGATATTGCAAAGACAGCTTACGATCACAACAACAGTATTTATAAAACCCCCGCGCTTCAGATAGCCCCTATTAAGGCAACAACCCATCTGGATGTAGAATATTCACAGAAAAGTGCTTCGGGAAGTGCAGCAGTGAACGTTTTTTCCATTTCAGGAAATACAACCGTTCCATTCCTTCATCCGGGATGCATAGCCGATGTTCAGATGCGGAAACAGGATTCCAATGAAACCTCCTATTTTACAAGAATTATGATCACGGAAGCTGAACATGAGATCGACACCATAGGGCACTATAAAGGAAGCTTTTCAGGGATAGCTGCAGATACGGGATTTCTTCCAAGACCGGAATATAAGATTCCTAAAGCTGAACCGCAGACTGCAGTCGTTATATCCAATACCGATCCGGAAGGACAGGGCAGGATACAGGTGCAGTTTGACTGGCAGACGAGCGATACAACCCATTTTATCAGGATGATGAGTCCTGATGCAGGAGGAACAGATCAGATTACGCAGAACAGAGGATATGTTGCCATTCCGGAAGTGGGAGACCAGGTGATGGTGAATTTTGTTCACAGTCATCCGGACAGACCTTTCGTGATGGGAGGTATGTTTCATGGAGGAATAGCCCTGGGCGGAGGAGTCAATAACCATTTGAAATCCATCCAGACCAGAAGCGGAATCAGAATTCTGATGAATGATGAAGAAGGAAGTGTAAAGATTATGGACCCTAGCGGAAATATTTACTATATGGATGGTGCCGGAAATATCAGCATGAAGGCTCCTAAAAATTTCACCCTGAATGCGGGGGATAATATCAACATTACGGCCGGAAAAGAAATTTCGATCAGTGCGGGAGAAGGAATCAACAGTTCTGCCAACAACAGTATTATTTCTACAGCCGGAAAAGATATTGTACAGACAGCGTCCGGTGATATCCGTGAATCTTCGGACACCAGAACCGAAATGGTAGAAAAAGAATTCAAAAGACAATCCGAAACATCCAATGAAATAGCCGGAGAAATATCCATGTTCAGCGAGCTTGAAAACATGACGATGCAGAGCGGTAAAATCGTAGAATTCAACAGTGCTGAAAAATCAAAACTTTTCTGATATGGCGATCATTAAAACAGCTAAAAATATACAGATAAAAGTCACAGACTCTTATCATCTGAATGTTGGCAAAAAGGTTGAAAAAATTGCCCAGAAAATTAATGTGGAAGCACAGAAAAACAATCTTGTTTTGGCAAGCAATAAGAAAATAATGTCTCATGGAAACAAGTAAATTAAGAATTCTGATTCTTTTTATTGTAAGTAGTTTCTCGTTAATCAATTGTCAAAATAAAAAAATGGAACAAAAATACAGCTGGTTGGGAACCCTTTCGGCACCGCAGGAATATCCGATGGAAATTTACAAAGGAGCCCTCATCGCAGATGATTTTACCTACGGCTTCGATGCCATCTGGGGTACACAGAATACAGGCTGGGGAAATGAAGGCGGAACAATGAGTGTAGAAACCAGCCAGATGGATATTCCCCACAAGCTGGAATTTACCTGGTATTCTCTGGTGGAAAATAAATTCTATACCGGAAAATGGGACCTGGATAAAGAAAAAATAAAAGATCTTTTCGATAAAGGTTTTATAGATCAGGATAATGGTAAAAAGACCACATACAGTAATTTCATTGTTGGTCTTGCCCCAAAAGGACGGGTGGTTTTATGGATCAACGGTCCGGGAAACCAGAAAGAAGTAGGCGCTTTTCAGGCTCATGATACCATTATTACCAAAGAAAAAGCATACGAAAACGCACAGTATATGCTGAAAGAAGGTTTCGCAGACAGAATGCTGAAAGATCCGTCTTATGAAACATTTAAACCTGAGATCAGAGCTAAAATAGAAAAAGAAGGGTATCCAGCCTCGGATCTCTATGAAGTATACAGAGAAAAATATAACTGGAAACCCTCAGTTACTTTGCCGGAAGGCGGTGAGTGGATTGATTTCGGATTCACTAATTACAATGGGGAACAGGAAAACCTCTTCGGGGAAAGCCTGACAGCTGATACTTATAAAAAACGGGCTGCCCCAAAATTCTGCGGTTTTTACTGGAGGGATAAGAATAAAAAAAGATACGGCGTATGGGTAGACTCTTTTGATGAAAAAGAAATTTTTGAATTATTCAGGAAACTCGGAAATGAAAAAAATATAGACTTAATCATTAAAGTCAATGCAGATAATACAGGAGCTAATCTATCATTAAAGAGCGAGAAAGAAGAACTTCCGGTTACAAAAGCAAAAATCAGGCTTTCGCGTGCAATAGAATAATATCCTTCATAAAATTATAATCAGTCTGTCAACAAAAATAAAATAAGAACGATGCACAATAATAAATTTGGAGATTATACACCGGAAATATCCAAAGAGGAAGTGTTAGACATTACTCTTGGGATGTTTTTTGACGGAACTTTGAATAATAAAACCAATACCATAGAAAGAAGAAGCAAAACTGCCGACTACAAGAAAAATGGAGGCTCACCCACCGATAACAACAGTTATAATAACGACTGGAGCAATGTGGCGCGTTTATGGGACAATTATGATAAAAATTTTGGCATTTACATTGAAGGTATCGGTACAGAAGATAAAGAAGAAGATTCTATGCTTGGCTATGCCTTCGGAACAGGTGCTACCGGGATCCGTGGGAAGGTGAGAAAAGGCTGCGAAGAGATCGTAAAAAAAGTAAAAAATATAAAGAATGCAAAAAAAGCAGATAAAATTGCAGTCCTTACTTTTGATGTTTTCGGTTTCAGCAGAGGTGCTGCTGCCGCCCGTAATTTCGTCCATGAAATAGGTAAATCCAAATATAAAGCGACCACCACTACTGTTTCACATCAAGGTGTCACGGTAACTGCCCGTTACGACAGCGACGGTACCGGAGGAATACAAAGTGAAGAGCTTCCGAAATGGGGCCATCTGGGACTTAAGCTGCAGGAGGCCGGAATTACAGTGGATGTGCTGAAAGTGAGGTTTCTGGGTATTTATGATACCGTTTCCTCCTATTCAAAAAACTTTTCTGCCACGCCGAACTTTCATAATGACGTAGAAGAACTGAGCCTGAATGATATCGGTAGAGCACAGAGCGTAATTCATTTTGTGGCAGAAAATGAACACAGGGAAAATTTCGACCTTACGAATGTGCATGTAGGAATAGAAAAAATATTTCCCGGCGTTCATTGTGATGTAGGAGGAGCTTACGAAAACGGCCCGGAAATATGGGAAGAACTTGAAACATCCTGGACAACCAGCACAAAATTAAAGGCCTTTAGAAGCGAGCTTATAGCAGAATCCTGGTATAAAGAAGAAGAACTTACCATTACTCCGGGCTTTTATCTGTCGTTAAGGGGAGAACGTAAGCTTATAAAAAAAACATACAGCTATATTCCGTTACATTTTATGGCAGAATATGGTGTTCAGAAAACAGTTCCCCTGACTTTAAAGAAAATTACTGACGAAAAGTATTCCATTTCATCAGATGCCCTGCTGGTAAGAATAAAAAACCGCTTAAGACCTTATGCAATGGGAGATGGAAAACAGTACATCTTTAAGCGGTATAAAGATCTTGAAAGAGCATACGGCGGAATACCTATACCGGAACATAAATATGCTGACTATCAGAAAGAGATGAAAGAACAGGATGACTTGAGAACATTAAGAAACACGTACCTTCACAGGTCAGCAAGAAGAGAAGGGATAGGAATGGATCCGACACCGGACAGAGTAAGAGTGCTCCATTAATGGCTTATCATAAACAAGCAAAATAAGAAAGAGAATACGAAGCCGGATTATTTTTATGCAGAAATTTAATATACATACTGTTCAGAAAGGAGAAAGCTTAAAAAGCATAAGTCTGCTGTACAATTTAGACGCAGGTGCTTTAAAGTTATTTCATAATAACCACTGCAACGTAAAAGATATGATTCTGATTGAGCTCACGGGGCAGAAAGAAATTTTTCTTCCCAGGACGGCTGTAACGGATAAAAACAGACTGGTAAAGTTCGGCCAGGCAAACAGCCTGATCTTTCAGCCGGAGAGCTCATTCAGCAGATATGGAGTTACGGTGACTATTGAAAATAATGATCATAAAAATGAACTGAAATACGAAACATCGGTACGCTGGCTGAAAAAGGAAAATAAGCTTCATTTTTTTGAAATAGACAGAACTTCCAATCTGTATCTGAACGAAGAGGAAGTAAATGAAATAGCTGATCTCCTGGCATATAAAACATCCAAAGTTTTGTATCCCTTACAGATCAGTGTCGATGAGCAGGGGAAATTTAATGCAGTGGAAAGTTTTTCAGTCTTTAAAGAAAGGTGGGCAGCTGTAAAAGAGGAAGTTTATAAAGAGTTTGAAGGCGAAACGGTAGACACCTACTGTGAAAAGATAGAAAAAATAATAGATGAGCCTGATGTGATCAGTCTTTATCTTAAAAATGATTATTTCATCAGAACATTGTTTTTCGGGGTTTATCAGAGCTTCGGACAGAATTATGAGACAAAGCTAATGGAAAGTTTCCCTGTGGTAGATAATCCGGTAGAGCCGAAGTATGAAATAAAACTGGAGATTGATCCGCTGAAAGGAGAATCAGGCTTGGTTAATGTAGAAGGCGAAGGCAGATTAAACGATGAAAGAAGCATATATGATTTCGTAAATAAAGCTCCTTTTTCCATGATCATTGAAGATAATCCGGAGATGAATCATGAAGGGAATTTCAGGATAGTGTATTATCTGAACGGGCAAAATTTACTTGTAAAATCCATGTATTTAGAATGTGATATCCAACTTGAGAAGAAAAAGAAAATAGCAGTAGTCATTGCGATGCTGACTGAATAATTAAAAAAACTACCAAAATGAAAATTAAACCAAATCATAAATTTTCCATATTTGTTTTTATATTGAGTTTTAGCCTGTATTTCGGGCAAAAAGTGGAATTTAATGTCCCGCAAGATATCGAGACCTTACAAAACTCTATTTTTTATTTCCAGAATGACTTCACCAAAGATGAAGCTAAAGCTGCCGCAGCATCCGACAGAGATTTTTCAACCACTGTCGATCTTTATAATCTGAAATATGATGCAGATACCAAAAATCCTTATCTGGATCTGGCATTAAAAAGCGGTTCGAAGCCTAAACAGTTTATCCAGCAGGCGGTATGGAATGTCAATTTGAAAAAGATCTCCGCAAAAAGCACGAAAGTCACCGTTTTTCTTGAAAAAGTAATTCCGGACAGCTGGTCGAAGAAAGAGGTAGATACAAAACTGACCAAATCTACTGGGAAAGTGGAGAAAGAGATTAAAGAATTTCTTTTAACCTACAAACGCAAAGAACCTTCAAATGATTATGATGCATCATTAACTGACAGCGTAGCTGCCACAACCTATACTACTGCAGTAACTACAACGGATATGATTGAAGAAAATCCGAAGCAGAAAAAAGTGTCAAAAAAACTACAGACTCTGTTCGGGAAAAAACAGTTTATAGCGTTACCGACCACGTCCGATACCTTCACAAAACTGTTACACGTAAGTCCAAGTGAATTGGAATGCAAAGACTGCAAAGGTGGAAAATATTCCAACTGGGATTTTGATGATTTCAATATGATCTACGCAAATATGAGCACTGGCCTGGAATATTATGCCATTCAATATTACGGGGAGGATATGGTTTCAGGATTACCTCATGGACTGGTATTCAATGACAGCTCACCATCAGAATGTAAGCAGAAATTTTCAAGGTATAACGCAAAGCTTTATCAGACCGTAGGAGATACAAATGAAAATTCAGAAAAAGCTCTAACCGTTGTTACTTTCAAGATGAATTCCTCCTTTGTCCGCCTGGAATTCGGGAATGAATATTTAACCAGAATAGTAATTTCAAATAAAGAATTTTAGCCATGGCAGAAAAACATATTGTAGTACAGGGTGCTATCTGCAAATGCCAGTTCGGACAGCTTCCGGACAAACTCAAAGTGCTATCACACCAGAAAGAATACGCTAATGATAAAAATGCTTCCAAAAAACTTATCGTAACCACGAAAGAAATAGGTGCGGCTACATTTGAAAAAAATACCTTCGGAAACTGTATAAAAATGGGAGTTCCGCCGCCACCATGCAAAATCATGGTAACAGAGTGGAAAGATTTTTATGAAAAAGTGCAGCTTAATAACGGCGGCTATATTATCGTAGAAACCAGCAAAGCCATCTGTGCCATTGCCGGGACACCGTGTATTGAGATCATAGACCACGGACAGAGAACAGAGGGTAGCCCGCAGAACTTTAAAAATGCTGATCCGGATGTACAGCAGCAGATCAATCCGTTGGTGAATTCCGAAGAAATGTATAAAGAACAGCCTGAATATGGCGGGCAGGATGGTGTAATCTAAACGATAAAGAAATGGCAAAAGGAGTAAAAAAAATAAAGATTACAAAAGGCAGGTATTATCCGAAAATGTCTGTTCCGGGTCAGAGAGTTACAATTATGCCCAATCAGGATGTCACTTTCCAGGTAGAAGAATGGCTGCCGGATACAACGGCTGAAGATAAAAAGAAACCCGTGATTTGGATGAGGCAGACCAACGACCGCAAAATTATTATCTATCAGGCTCCATCTACCACAGGCTATAAATTCAGTATTGATAAACAGTACTGCGGAAGTTATCAATTCTACATTGAGGCAAGTTTTTCAGGAAAGAGAGATACCAAAAATAATGTGGGACTTTATGTGAAAGGGTGGTGCGAACCCAAAATTGTTACCAGTAAATGGACTACCCAGAGAGGAAGCAAGACCAGCATTAAAAACCAGAATAAAGTCAATCATATTTCCTACGGTCATATCGTATATCTTAACCTGACCACAGAAGGTCTTAATGGAAATACGCTGACTATTGAACTTTGGAACCAACAGTCTGCAAAAGATGACAAGCTGGTTCATGTATACAATAATGTACAGGTTATAGATGGTGAAGTCAATTTAAAAATAGAAAATACCTACTCATGGATGGCACATGTAGATAACATCCAGAACGTAGAAGAGTTTTATGTCAAAGTAAAAGATTCCGCTTCCAAAAAGTACATCAAAGATAATCTGGGTGATGATCTTCATGCCATCTACCTGAATGTGAAAAATAAAGTCGTTACCACCAACGCCAATGTCAGTAAAAATCAGACCCCTACAAAAGTATACAAGCCGGATGTAAATTCCGTCCGTCAGGAACCCTGCAGGTTTGAAGTGATAAAGATCACCGAAACCGAAGTGAAAGACGGAAAAGCCAGTAGTACAACCGTGATGGTTTTTGATAATGGTAAAGGAATAAAAAAGGCACAATCTGCAGCCTTGCAGGAACGTATCGAGAGAACGATTTATTATAAATTCGATTCCACGGTAATAGATAAAAACGGGGAAGCTATACTTAACAATGTGCTTAAGTTTCTTCTTGAGCATAAAGACTCTACCATGAATCTCAGCGGTTATGCCTGCGTTATTGGGAAACAGAATCACAATAAAGGACTGTCCCAAAGGAGAGCTGACGTTGTAAAGAAATTTTTTGCAGACGGAGGCCTTGATCCGGGAAGAATCATTTCCGTTGGTAAAGGAGAAGTAGATCCTACCGATGATAAAATGGGCAGGGATAATATCAAATACAAAAATGAGAAAGACTACGAAAACAACCGTAGAGTAGACATCTCTTTTGTATTTAATGCCCACGATGCCCAGACTGTTAATTACGAAGTGGTGGCTCCTACAGAGTCAACAAAAAAAGATATCACTATTGATATCACAGGATTTGATACCACTGAATGCTATCGCGACAGTAAAGGTAAACATAAAAAGCAGATCCTGATGGTTGATGTCGGTCAGGCAATAGATAAAGGAGATACCAAACAGACTTTCGCTCCATCATCCTTTAATTATAAAGTGTATTCGAATATATCCAGGTTAAATGCTGCTCCCATACAGTATATCTGGCCTATAGCGACCAATCCGAACCAGTTTCACATGCACATTCACAGCTGCAGGTATTTCAGCAATGATAAGAGAACAACGGTTTTAATCAAAGCATATCCGGATATTAAATGGGAACTGGCACTGGAATTTCAGGTCAATGTATCCAACTACAAAGCGGCCAATATGCCGGCAGGAAACATATTTGCCAAACATCAGGAAAAATCCAGGCAGGCAGGCTACAAAAGATGGAGGATGAATGAAACCGGAAAAGTCCCGATTAACATAGGAGTAGGATTATCCGCAGAATGGGACGCCGGCAGGGAAAAAAGAAGTTTCACCAACGAATTTGCCGATAAGATAGAGCTGGTCGCAAAAATGATTGCTACCGCTGTCAATATCGTTCAGAATGCCATAAATTATGCACAGAGTGCCGCAAAAGAAACTGCTATTCCTGTTGGTTTTAATCTCAGATATCCCAAATTTACTGTTGTAGGAAAATGGTATCTGGAAAGAATCAATGAGAGAGCTGCTTTAAGTGTAATCGGAGAAGTAGGATTTGGCTTCAAACCTCTGATAGGGGCAGAAGTTGTTATCGATATCATCGGTGCAGCTATTGCCGTAGCGTCTTATGGAGCAACAGGTAACCCCGCCGCTGCGAAAATTATTAATAAATTTAGAGGCGGATTAGAAAAACTTGGAGCTTCAGTTACCTTTACAGCTACATTTTATGGTGAGCTTGAAATTATGGTGGATGCCCTGAAAATTGACAGTATCAACGGGATCAATATGCAGGGTAAAACCACGATCGGCGGGAAAATGGGTGCTACAATAGAACTCAGTATCAGCATTGAAGTAGGAACCGTAAAAGGAACCAAAGTGAAACCTATCGCTACATTTAAAGCGGCGGCTAAAGCTGATTCTTATTTTGGAGGTGACTTCGTCATAGATTCAGATACCACAGGATTATTTATCCAGCCCATTTTGAAGTTTTCAGGAGTTGTTCTTTCCGTAGAGATAGAAGGGGAAGTAGGTTGGTGGAAAAGTAATTTCAAAGTAGAAGAAAAGGTGATGAAAGAAGAGACTTACTATATGGATAAAAAATATTTAACTTAAATTCAGGTATGCATAATTTTAAAAAACCATTATATTCCGTTTATCCCAGAATGTATTGTTCGGGAACTATTTATGTGAATGATGTTCCTGTCATAGACTGGTACGGAGATGAGACAAAAGAAGGCGGGTTTGGAGGAGATACCATGATCAACCAGGCACTGCTTCAGAGCGGGAAATATCAGGTAGTTGGGAAAATGTATCCGCGATTGGGTAAAAATGTTTTGGATGAGGATGATACCCTGTCGGTAGATTTCTTTTGTGCAGATTTTGATAACTGGAAAGCATCCCGTGCTGAATTTCGCCCTAAAATGGAATCCCCATGGGACGGACTGACAGAGAATGTCCAACACCCGACTTTTAATGTTGCCGGCGAAATAGAAGTGGAACTTCCTTTTGTACTGGATGGTTGGCAGCATTCAGTAGATTTTAAAGACATGAAAAAAGAAGACCTCTTCAGCGATGTTTTCAGATACTATAAGCAGATACGCGCAGTATTGGTTGAACATGATGTCGGAAAATACCTGGAAATGTCTCATGACAAAATGCAGCTTCAGGAGCAGGCTTTATATTATACTGAAGATCGGAAAAAAAGATTTTTAGACAGTGCCGGTCAATTGTTTGGACAGAATTTAGCAGTTGAAGAACTTAATGAAGCCGATCTGCACTTGGAAATCATGGGCTATGGTAAATTGGTAAGACTCATGAGAAAAGACGGATCTCAGCCGCTCCAGTTTAAAAGCCCCGACCTTGAAAAGCAAGGCAATATTGAAATGGAGGTCAAGCTTCACATGAGAACGAAAGAAAAAGGATTTAGTATTATTTAAATTATCCGGATCATGACTTTTTTTGGAGGTTTCGTAGCGGTGGTTGTTCTGTTTTCCGTATTCTTAGGATACAGGATTTTTTCAAAAATTTCGGATAGAAAGCATGATTCCGGAAAAACAGGAGGTTTTCTTGAGAAGGCCTTTCTTTTGTTTTTTATTTCGTTAATAATGATTTCCATCAATGCTTTAACGTTCATTTTATCCTACTCATTTTTTTGGGAGAAGGCCTACAGAACTTTTGATGAACCCCAATACACTGCAACAGTGATAGGATATAAGAAAGAAATCACAAAAGCTAAAAACTTTCCAAGTTCCTCTACCTACAGTGACAGAGCTATTTTTTTTCCGAAAGTAGAATATATTGATATGGAAGGCAAAAAAGTGGTGAAAACACTTGATATTACAAGCAATAATCCACCCGAACTGGGAGAGAAAATAAAAATTACAGATGCGGAAAATCAGGACAGTACAAATGCTGTGGAACTGGATTGGATAGTGTTGGCTGGTGGAGGTGTTTTTACAGGAGTTGCCGCTTTTTTTGCGGCACTGCTTGCTACTTACGGTACATCATATAACATGAAAAAAAGAGTAAAATGGTCTCTGGGTGTAGGGCTGGCACTTACTTTGATCAATGTATGCTGCATTCTGTTCATCTATTTAAAACAGTAAAATAGTTGACCTGTTTCTCTGCAAGAATTTGTGAATGACATTAATAAATCAAATATAAAGTATTATGAAAAAAGGAAAATTCTTGGCATTAATTTTCATTGTATTGATCAATATCTGCTGCGGAAATAAATCATTTGACCTTTCATCTGTCTCTTTAGGGGAAGATGCGAAAAAATATGATCTTGAAAATAAAGATATATTTCTGAAAGATAAAGGCAGCAAACCGGATGTTATACAATACTATGCAGATGAAAATAAAGGATTGACGTATGGCGGAATTCTTCTGGACAATACCATGGGAACAAGAATTACCGTATTCAAAGGTAAAGTAAGTGCAATCGACACAAATGCCGCTGAAAAAAACTCTTTGGAGTTTGTTGAAAAAATTGCAGGAAAACATGGAAAACCTACCGCTACAGTGACAGATAAAGCAACTGTAGATGCTAAAATGGTAAAGCAGATTTTTGAAAAGCTGAAGAAAGTGGCACCGGATAAGGTATCATGGAACCAGGGTGAGAAAAACTCATTTACCTATCCTACTTCTTTTTTCTGGGACGACGGGAAAAACTATTCCATACTGAGTATTTCTATTGAGGACGATGGAAGAATCAGAAATAAATATGTAACCGTAACCAAAGATGCCTACAGAAATGATGTGGTTTTCGGATTAAAATATCCTACTCCGCAGGGATCTCCTTGGTATCAGTATATGAAATAGTAGAAACACTATTTTTTAAATAAAAAAAAGCCGGCTCAAAACATTGAGCCGGCTATATTATTTTAATCAACAGATTATTTTACAATGAATTTCAAAGCAGACTGGTCAAGCTTTAAAATATAAACACCCTGCTCAAGATTTTTGATCTTAATAGAGTTTCCGTTTTTAAAAGGACTGTTAATGGTCTCAAGCGTTTTTCCCTGAAGATTAACGATCTCTGCCTTTTTAATATTCCGGGTGTCACCTTGTACAAAAATTTCCTGTCCTGAAATTGGGTTAGGAGATATCTGAAGTTCCTGAACTGTGATTTCATTTGCTGAGACTTTTTGAGCCATTCTTGCAGTTCCTGAATAACACGTCCATTTAAGATCATCAATAGCCACTCTGTTGCTCGATGAGCTGTTAGTAAGGCTTACCGTAACATTCCCGGTGATATTGATATTATTGATGGTTGTAGTGGTAGCAGTGGCACTGTAAGGCACTGTTCCTACTGTTGTACCGTTTACTTTTACATCAAAAGTTCCGCTTGTTCCCGAAAACTTAAGCTGAGTTGTTACCGTCAGTGATCCGATACCGTTGGCCGAGCTTCCCGAAGTTAAAGAACCGTTTCTTACCGTAATAGTCTGGCCGTTGATGGTCTGGTCAGTTCTTGCATCTGTAGCCGTCCATGAAATACCGCTGCCCGTCCAGGTTCTTGTTAGATAAGAAGCACTGCTGGCGGTAGGAATTGTTCCGAATGTTTCATTGATGCATTCTGTTCCAGGAGTAGGAGTTCCGGGATCCGTGGTTCCAGGACTGGAGCCCCAGATCTGACCTACATAACTAGGATTGTCGATAAACGGGTTTCTATTCCCCTGAAAAGTATAAGAGGCGTTATTTCTATTAATTTCAGCTTGTGAAACAGGATCCTGAGCATGCCATGCCAGAAGAACATTCAGCTCCCAGGTCTGAAGCCCCGGGAATGTTGAGCTGCCCAACATATTTCCTGAAGAAAAAGAAGAAAGTTTGCTCTGATAGCGGGTTACAAAGTAAAAGATCATCCTTGCCACATCACCTTTAAACTCGTCAATCGGTTCAAAAACAGTTCCTGCATATCCTGAAGACGAAGAACTGCCCAGTTTTGAGCCGTTTTGAGAGGTAAATGTAGCTGAACCTACCTTTCCGAAAGGATAATTGCTTCTCATTCCGTTTACCTTTCCGTCGGTAGCCCGGATAAAATGAATGTCCGAAACCATAGGAGCAGCCTCACTGAATAAACTCTGTGGAACAATATGTTCCCTGTTATAGCAGTTACCCTCCGTAGAATATGTTCCGCATTGGTTCGTACCGGGGGTATATTTGTAAGGATCAGTCCCGGAAGGTCTTTCCGAATAAATATCCATGATAGAGCCATCATTTTCATAGTTCTTATCAATATCAGTCGTTTTATAACCTGTCCAGAGTCCGCTGTAGCCTTTGTCCTGGTGTCCGTTTGTGATGATAGAACTTAATTCCGTTTTTAACGCTGCACCACTCAGTCCGTTCGCTGAATTGTAGTATCCTGCAGGAGCCTGGGCATTGGCAAGCCCCGCTATTGCAGTAAATAAGATAATTTTTTTCATACAGATAAAATTTCTGTAAGAATACTATATTTTTGCGAATAAAAAATTACATTAGTGTTAATTTTAAGATGTAGCGCATGCAGTTTATGAAGACCAGAATTACTTCAAATGATTGTAGACTCATTTCAATGGCAGACGATTTATTTAAAGAGGGAATCTAACCGACCTAGGAAGATTCCAGTCTTGAACTTTTCGTTCTTTTGTTTCAAGACAAAAGAACAGGTAAAAAGAAATTTAATGATGTTGAAGCTTTCAGTTATTTTGGATGAAAAAAACCGGCACAGAAAAACTGCACCGGATTATATATAAAATTGATTTAAATATCTTACTTTCTCTGAGGAGGATAATTTTTCATAATCTCAGCCATGATCTCAGGAATCTGTTTCTGTTTAGCTCTTGGAGAATCCACGGAGATTCCGCTTCCGATACCCTGCCAAACCAGTTTATTGGTTTTAGAATCAATGAGGTCAACAATCAGTGCACCTTCATTATAATTGCTTGTCCATGTTCTGCTCATGCCAACACCCCATCCGAAAGGTCCGCCCCATCCCCACATTCCGTAAGGAGAACTATTGTTGATGTCCGTGATTTTTTTATGATTGGCCTTTACGTTAACGATCAGATCAGGATTTTCTCCCGACTGAAGTCCCTTGCTTTGAAGCTGTCTCGATAATTCGTTTAAAACTCTGTCTTTATCAATGTCATTCAGTTTCAGATCGTCAATTCTAATTTTGTAGGTCTTGTAAGTCGTAAAATTAGCTGTTTCAGCATAATCCGAACGTACCTGGAACGGGCTGCACGATGTAAGGCCTAATGCAGCCGATGCTAACAAAATAAAAATATATTTTTTCATTTTATTTATTTTTTTTATCGTTTTTAATGAATGTATCAGTCTTTTTATCGTACCCGTAAGGACAGTGTCTGCATCCGCTTTTACAGCAATATCCTCTTTTCAGATGGAATTTTTCCGTAAAAACCTTGTACCCCTGCTCATTATAGTAGAAGTCTTCACCTTCTTTGATGTCATATTGGGCCATAAGTTAAATCTCTAAGTCAAAAAACTTTATATTTGTTAGTATGATAATTATATGCCAAAAGCCATTAAAAAAATTAAAAATTAACGGCATTGCTCTCTTTCCCTTTATCTTCATTAGGAAACCCGAAGATAAGGAAAATAAAGTACTTATCAATCACGAAAAAATCCATTTGAGACAGCAGTTGGAAATGCTTATTATTTTCTTTTATGTTTTTTATGTCATCGAATATTATTACTGGTTTTTTAAACTGAAAGATGGCTTTCTTGCTTATAAAAGAATCTCATTTGAAAAGGAAGCATATGCAAATGAAAGCAATCTGAATTACCTGAAAACAAGAAAAATCTGGAATTTCAGGAAGTATTTGTAGTTAATGTAAAATGTAAAATGTAAAATGTAAAATGTAAAATGTAAAATGTAAAATGTTTACCTTAAAATTCAATAGGGATGAGCTTTAGCTTGCCTTCAAAAAATAAACTGCCTTTACCCGGCTTTAGCCAAAACCTAAAATTAAAGCACAAATTTCACAAATATTCCCACAAATAATCACAAAAGCAACTTATAAATAAACAGTCTATCATCTGTGAAAATCTGTGTCATCTGTAGTCAAAAAAATAGGCATAAATTTTTCTGTGCTCTTTAAATGTAAAAAACAAAATGATTCATGTTGTTATAAATCATACAAAGCAATCTTTTACTAATTTTGCAGATAATAGTTAAACAACAGAAATGCTATTAAAACCTCCGGCAGAGCCTATTCCCATTCAGGAAATACCTATTTATAAAAATGTAAAGCTCTTTATAAAAAGGGAAGACCTTATCCATCCTCAAATCTCAGGAAATAAATACTGGAAGCTTTTTTACAATATCAACAGCTACCTGGAAAGAAATCCTGAAAATCCCTATATCATCACTTTTGGAGGAGCATTTTCCAATCATATTGCTGCCGTTTCTGCTGCAGGGAACCTGTCCGGAATTCCTACGTTGGGAATAATACGAGGGGAAGAACTACAAAATAAATGGAGGGATAATCCTACACTTCTTTTAGCAAAAAGAAACGGGATGAACCTGAAATTTGTAACCCGGGAAGAGTACAGACATAAAGAAAAATTAACCGAATTTCTGCATAAAGAATTCCCCGACGCTTTAATTGTTCCGGAAGGCGGTACCAATAAAGATGCTGTAGAAGGCGTTAAAATGATGCTCAATGACCAAACAAAAGATTTTGACTATCTTTGCACCGCGGTTGGAACCGGAGGTACAGTTGCGGGAATGACAAAGTTTTGTGAAGAAGATCAGAAAGTTATAGGATTTAATGTCGTTGACGATGCTTCACTGGAGAATAAAATTTTAGAATTAACCTCAAGACAGAATTTTAATCTAATAGATTCATGTTTTGGGGGTTATGGTAAAATAAAAGATGAAAACATCCGTTTTATCAATGATTTTAAAGAGAAGTACGGCATTCCTTTGGAGCCGGTGTATACAGGAAAAATGATGCAGAAAGTTTTCGAACTGATTGATGACGGATATTTTCCTGAGAACAGCAGGATCTTGTGCTTTCATACCGGCGGACTGCAGGGTATTGAAGGAGCCAATCTGCTTTTGGAAAAACAGAATAGAAATTTAATTATATAAGTAAAAATTGAAAAACATGAAAAGACTTTTCTCAATCATAAGCCTTTTAGTTTTATCAACATTCTCAGCCCAAACTTGGGCGACTGAAGACCAGTACATTCAAAAATTTGCGAAATATGCAGTAGAAGAAATGGAAAAATATAAAATTCCGGCTTCTATTACATTGGCTCAAGGTCTCTTAGAGACTGGAGGCGGACAGAGCAGACTGGCTCAGGAAGGTAAAAATCACTTCGGAATAAAATGTAAGGAAGACTGGACAGGAAAAACCATGAGGCATACCGATGATGCTCCCAATGAATGTTTCAGGGTTTATGACGATCCCAGACAGTCTTATGAAGACCATTCCATATTTTTATCCACAAGAAAATATTACACCAATCTTTTCAATCTGGATATGAAAGATTACAAAGCGTGGGCACATGGACTTAAAAAAGCAGGCTATGCAACTAATCCCCGCTACGCTTCAATTTTAATCGGTAAAATTGAAAGATACAGACTTTACGAGTATGACGATACCAACTCCAGAGAAGTGCTGTATGCCGTTCTTAAAATGTATCCGGACCTGAAAGACGACAGAACATTCATGGCCCAGCTGGAACCTTCAAAAATGACAGTGAAGAAAGCTAAAGATCCTGTTACAGTAGAAGTTCCTTATAAACAAACCTCGTATGCCCAGCAGCAGAAAAGAGTTGAAAAGATCAAAACAAAAGCTGAAATTTTAAATTCAATTCTTATCAAAAGCCATCCGAATGAGGGCTTAAAATACATTGTCATTCCCGAAGATACTAACGTTAAATTCATTGCAGACAAATTCAAGGTAAGCGAAAGCAGACTGATTAAGTGGAATGAGCTTAATAGTGATGTTTTAAAGAAAAATGATATCGTATTTCTTGAATCTAAAAATTCTGCGGGAAATACAGCCATTTATAAAGCTGAATCTGGTGAGGATATGCATGATATTGCTCAAAAATTCGGAATCAAATTAAATAAATTATATGCAAAAAACAGAATGGACGAAGGACAGAAACCGTCTGCCGGTCAGCTGATTTATTTAATTGATAAAAAACCCAGAAACTAATTTTTGTTGCCGGTTTCTCATTGCCAGCTGCTATCTGACTGTCGATTATAAGCCATCAACGTTCAACTAAAATATGAAATACCAAAGAAGTTCAGCTTTATTCGATGAAGCATACCAATACATTCCGGGAGGTGTAAATTCTCCGGTACGTGCATTCAAATCAGTAGGAGGTGTTCCTGTATTTATGAAATCTGCAAAAGGCGCCTACCTTACCGATGCAGATGATAATACATACATCGATTACATCAATTCATGGGGTCCTGCGATTTTAGGACACACCCATCCTGAAGTGCTTGAAGAGCTGAAAATACAGGCTGAAAAAGGCTTTTCTTTCGGAGCACCTACAGAGCTGGAAACAGAAATTGCCAAATTCATCGTAGAAAATGTTCCTAATATCGACCAGATCAGAATGGTATCTTCAGGTACAGAAGCCTGTATGAGTGCCGTAAGACTGGCAAGAGGTTTTACAAAAAGAGACAAGATCGTTAAATTTGAAGGTTGCTACCATGGCCATTCAGATTCATTTCTGATCAAGGCAGGAAGCGGTGCAGCTACTTTCGGAAACCCCAATTCTCCGGGAGTAACGGAAGGAACAGCTAAAGATACTCTTCTGGCCCGTTATAACGATTTTGAGCAGGTAGAAGATCTGTTCCGTCACAACCAGGGTCAAATTGCTGCCGTTATCATTGAACCGGTTGCCGGAAACATGGGCTGTGTGCTTCCTGAAAATAATTTCCTTCAGAACTTGAGAAGGATCTGTGATGAAAACGGAGCTTTATTGATTTTTGATGAAGTGATGACCGGTTTCAGGCTGGCTTTCGGAGGAGCGCAGGAGCTGTACAATGTAAAAGCCGACCTGGTTACTTACGGAAAAGTAATTGGTGGAGGCCTTCCGGTAGGAGCTTTTGCAGGAAGAAACGAAATTATGGATCATCTGGCCCCGAAAGGAGGTGTTTATCAGGCCGGAACCTTAAGTGGAAATCCACTGGCAATGAGAGCCGGACTGAAAACTTTACAGCTTATCAAAAATGATCCGGAATTTTTTAGCAGAATCAATAAAACTGCAGAAACATTGGATTTCGGAATCGGGAAAATTTTAAATGAAAAAGGAATTCCTCACAAAATTAACAGAAAAGGATCCATGATGTCTGTGTTTTTCCATACGAACAGGGTTTCCAATTTTGATGAGGCAGAGGCTTCCAACCATTCTCTGTTCAATAATTTCTTTCACCAGATGCTGAAGAACGGAATATATCTTCCGCCAAGTGGGTATGAAACATATTTTATCAGTGATGCCATCAAGGATAAAGAAATTGACATGACACTGGAAGCCGTAAGAAAATTTGAATATTCTTCTTAAGGGTTAAAAAATAAATTATAAAAAGACTGGGTTTTAGAATCCGGCCTTTTTTATATCCACCAGAAAAGTATTAAGTATTTAGAAACGACATAGGAAGTGGAGGCGTTAAGAAAATGATTTCTATGAACGTTAAAAAAATTCTACTGTTTAAGTGCGGGACAAATCTTGATTCTAAACATAGATAGTAACCGCACGAGTTTTAGAATTTTTAGAGAATAGAATTCATTTTTAGCCGAGAATTCCAGTCTTGAATTTTTGTTTCTTTTGTTTCAAGACAAAAGAAATTAAGCCATCCAATAAATCATACAGATATTGTAATAAACCATACACCTTGATCATTCGCGTTCTTTCTACTTTTGTATAAATAGTTTGGAATGAAGACCTCTGACAATTCGATATCCCGTAAAGATTTTATAAGAAATTCAGCGCTGGCCGCCGCCGGGCTTACTTTAATACCTAATATTATGGCAGCATCACCATTTTTTGATGATCAGAATGTTTCAGGAAAAGGAAAATTAAGCCTTAAAAATGTCCGTCTGGAAACCGGTTTTGAGTATGAAGAAGGAGAGGTTGTTTCTACTAAAACCGATCTGTTTTATATTGAAATCGAAAACGGAAAAATCAAAAATATAGCTCCGAACCAGCCGAATGCAAAAGCTGTTGATGCCAAAGAAATGCTGATGCTTCCTGCGTTTAAGGATATGCATATTCATCTGGATAAAACGTTTTACGGCAATAAATGGCAGGCGGCCAGAAAAAGAACGGGCGGTGTAAAAGGAATGATCGCGCTCGAGCAGAAAATGCTTCCCAAAATGCTGAAAAACTCAACGTTCAAAGCAGAAAGGATGATTGAACTGTTGCAGTCAAAGGGAACATCTTTTGCGAGAAGTCATGTTAATATTGAGCCTACTTCAAAACTGGACTCATTAAAGAACCTTCAAAAGGCTTTGGAAAATAAAAAGAAAGGTTTTGGAGCCGAACTGGTTGCTTTTCCTCAGCATGGTGTCTTTTATACGGATTCGGTGCCTTATCTTAAAGAAGCGGCCCGGATGGATATTGATTTTATCGGTGGAGTAGATCCGTTTACGATTGATGGAGCTATTGAAAAAACAATTGATTTTACCGTTCAGTTGGCTTTAGATCATAAAAAAGGAATTGATATCCACCTTCATGAATCTGGTGAGTCCGGGTTGAATACGGCAGAGTACCTTATTAAAAAAGTCAATGAGAATCCTTCCCTGAAAGGAAAAACCTATCTGAGCCACTGTTTTGTTTTAGCAAAATTGGACAAAGTAAAACAGGAAGAAACAGCAGAAAAACTGGCTGAGGCCCAAATCGGAATTGTTTCCACCATCCCTTTTGGGAGTCTTGTAATGCCGATTCCTACTCTGTACAAACATAATGTAACCGTCCTGACAGGTAATGACAGTATTGTGGACCACTGGAATACTTTTGGGACCGGAAGTGTACTTCAGAAAGCCAATCTGATGGCTCAGCTGTACGGATATTCTACGGAGTTTTTATTATCAAGAAGCCTGAAACTGGCAACAGCGAATGTCCTCCCGCTGGATGATAAAGGAATTCAGCAATGGCCAAAAGCCGGAGATCAGGCAGATTTTGTCCTGATAAATGCAAGCTGCTCGGCAGAAGCGGTTTCAAGAATTTCAGAGGTGAAATCTTTAGTTCATCAGGGAAATACAGTTTATTAAAATGATCTTTTCTTCTACGAAAATAATAAAACCATGAAGATTCATTCCGTTTTTAAGAATACTAAGTAGAGCTTAACTTTCCTTATTTACTTCATTTATCTTAATGTCTTAAAAATTATTCTGCTCTGTAGGAAATTAAAAATATTGAAAATCCATATAGTAGCTTTTTATGGTTAAAAGCAATCATATCTGTTTAAAAATGAAAATATCTCCATCCGTTCAGGTTTCTCACATAAATTTTACTAATTTTAAGAGAAAATCAGAGTACGTGGGGCATCATACCGATCATTTTCCAATCCTGGGAATTCAGGAGTTCAGCGAAAATCAGCTTCAGGGCTGTCATCTGCTGTTCAATGAACTGCACGGGGAACGTTCTATTGATGAACCTCACAAGCATGATTTTTTTATCATTAATCTTTTTGAGCATGGAAAAGGGACTCATACCATTGATTTCACAGAATATGAAGTAGAAAATTGCCAGATCCATCTTGTTTTTCCGGATCAGGTACATCAATGGGTGATTGAGAAGGAAACTGTGGGCTATCAACTGATGATCAGCAGAGACTGGTTTGAGAGTTTTCTGCCTTCGCTGAGGTTTTCTGCTTCGTATTACCAGAATCATCCGGTCATTAATCTTTCCAAAGAAGCCTTTCAGACTTTTCTGTATGAATTTCAGGCTATCCGGAAAGAAGTAAATGAAAAGAATGTTTTTTGGGAAGTCATTCAGAAACGGAGCGAGCTCATCGGGCTGTTGGTTAGTAAATCGGTGAAGGGGACTTTTAAAGATTTTGAAATGTATCATTCCAATCCTATTATTTCCAAGTTTCTACATCTTATTGATGAACATTTCAGAACGGAAAGATCGGTTTCTTTTTACGCGGAAAAGCTTAATATTTCGGCCAATTATTTAAATATTGTCTGCAAAAAAAATCTGAATGCTTCTGCTTCCTCCCTCATCCAGGACAGGATTCTGTTGGAAGCAAAACGCCTTTTAAAAGTATCGGAAATGTCTGTAAAAGATATTTTGTACGATCTCGGTTTTTATGATCATGCCAGTTTTTCCAAATTTTTCAAAGCACAGACGGGAATGACTCCGTCACAGTTCAAATAATAATCTGTACAACACAAAGCATAATTGATACACCGGTTTTGCAACGGGGTGGTCGTAGCTTTGTCCTGTTAAAAAAGATAAGTCATGCAGTTTCCCTATCAATTGGCCGCAAAAGGAACCTATTCACTCAAAAATGTCCGTCTCGAAACGGGATTTGAATATGATGATGAAGAAGTAATCAGGACGAAAACCGGTCTTTTCAGTATTGAAATAGAAGACGGAAAGATCAAATCCATAAAACCGAATGATCCTGCTTCTGATGCTTTGGATGGTAAAGGTTTTCTGATGCTTCCTGCCTTCAGAGATATGCATATTCATCTGGACAAGACATTATACGGACTTCCGTGGCAGGCACTTTCACCGAAACGGAGAACGGTGAAGGATATGATTGCCTATGAGCAGGAAATTATCCCTGAACTTTTAAAAACTTCTGTGGAGAGAGCAGAGCAGCTGATCAGCCTGCTTCAGCATTACGGGACTCATTTTGCAAGAGCCCATTTTAATATTGATTCTACTTCTGGTTTGCACTCACTTGAGAATCTGGAAAAAGCATTAGAACATAAAAAAGATTCTTTTAAAGCTGAACTTGTTGCTTTCCCGCAGCATGGCCTGTATTATACAGATACGCTTCCTTTGATGAAAGAAGCGGCACAGCTGAAAAGTGTAGGTTTTATCGGAGGTCTTGATCCGTTAAGTATTGACGGGAATATTGAAAAAGTAATTGATTTCACAATACAACTGGCTTTAGACCATAAAAAAGGAATTGATATCCACCTGCATGAAGTAGGAGAGTCCGGGATGAAGACCATCAATTATCTTATCGATAAAGCTATTGAAAATCCACAGCTTCAGGGAAAAACATTTGTAAGTCACGCCTTTGCTTTAGCCCACCTTTCACCAAAAGAAACGGAAAAGATTGCAGAAAGACTGGCTGAAGGAAAAGTGGGAATTGCCTCTTCTGTACCCTTTAGAGGAACGGTAATGCCCATTCCAATGCTGAAAAAGTATGGAGTGAAGGTTGTGATCGGAAATGATAATGTGCAGGATTACTGGAGTACCTTCGGATCAGGAAATATGCTTCAGAAAGCGAATCTGATTGCGGAACTGTACGGATATGAAACCGAATTTGAATTGTCAAGAACACTTCAGTTTGCAACTCAAAGTATTCTTCCGCTGGATGAAAAAGGAAAACAGCAATGGCCCAAACCAGGCGACGATGCATCCGTTGTATTTACTGATGCCTCATGTTCTGCAGAATCTGTTTCCAGAATATCCAAAATAGAAGCCCTGATGAATGACGGGAACTTATTTTGGAGACATTAAATATATTTTTTAATATACTTGTTTTTTGTAATAAAGCCATTGGATTTTCTGATGGCTTTTCTTTGATTTATTTGAACAATCAAAAGCCACCAGAAAGAATTCTGATGGCCTTTAGATTTGATATGAAGAAACTAGTTACTTATTATTGTAATCCTGCTAAAAGGTTTACTCCGTCTACAGTAGCCCAAGCTCCAGGAGTTAGAGACACTTTGGTAACGGTAGCGGTGTTCGTGAAAGTTTTTCCACCGTTTGGAGTGAATGCATATCCCCAAACCCCAGCATTGTCAGAGTTTAAGTAAGTAAGAGGTGCAACCACCACTTTCCCTGTGTTTACTTGGCTTGTTTCTGTAGCTGCATCTTGGATCAGTACGCTGTACGCTTTCTGAGTTCCAACATTTTTATACCCGCTGATATAAACGTTTGAGAAAATTCCTGTTCCCTGCTTTTTAAACTGGATAGCAGTAATTTCAGGAGAGTTGGCTGTTTCCGGAAGCGTATTCGCATCTCTGATCAGGGTGATGTTTGATATTTTTGGTGCTACATTGTCAGCATTACCAGAAGCTTCAATCTCCATTCCGAAGTTACCGGTACCTGTCTGGAAAGCATACCAGTTGGTATTGTTCTGCCCGCTCCATGCATCCTGCCAGTCAAAAGAATCATCATAGTTTCCATAAGAAACGATATTCTTGGCACTTACAGTACCTCCAAAGAATTCATAACCGTCATCTGTTCCTTTATACGTTACAAGGTTCTCCAAAGTAGTACCTGCTCCTACAGCGTAGAACGTCATAGAGTTGGTTTCAGAAGTACCATCACCAATTTTTTTACCGGCATATTCCACTCTTACAAACTTCATAGTTCCTGAGTTTGAATTGGCATCAGTTCCTCCGTAGTAAACATTGTTTCCGTCCTCAGAAAGAGCCTGAGTATTTCCGTTTACAGCTTTGATAGGAGCTCTTCCGTAAATCGTGATACCACCCCAGTCACCAGGAGTTTTAGTAGAAGTTGTGAATACAATTGGTTCAGCAGCTGTACCTACAGCATTGATCTTTCCGTCCTGAAGAATTACCAAACCACTTGTTTTGGAAGTTACTACATTGAAAGTAGCTCCTGCCTCAATAGTAATTGTAGCGTTATTCGTAATTTTTACAATTCCGTCTAATGTATAGTTTCCTTTTTTAATAAGGATATCTTTTGAAATAGTCCCTGATAATGTTCCGCTTCCGCTTAATACACTTTCAGTAGTTCCCGGAGTAGTAACTGTAGTACCGTCTCCTAGGCCATCATTTACCTCGATAGTACATGAATTTAAGGCTAATGTTAACACGGCTGTTAACGATAATAATGATAAAACTCTTCTTTTCATTTTTATACTTTATTTTATTTTTTATTAAATTATTTTTAGAATGTATACCCTACGGTAAGGTTGAAGGTAGTTCCTCTGTAGTAGTTTGTAAGTGTGTTATTACCCTGTTCAAAATTAGTAGGGAGATAATTTTTGTCACCAATTAAGATTTTATATTTGCTGTCTAAAATATTTTGTACGGCAAATTTCACATTCCAGTTTTTCGTTAATTGTCCCTGGTATACAAAATCAACCTGGTTGAATGGCTTTTCATAGTAGTTGTCGGTACCGGCACCTCCTGTTGCATAGATTTTGCTTCCTGATACATTGTAAACCAAAGAGAATGTATGGGCTAAGTTGTTACGGTCTTTCAGTTCATATTTCAAATCAGCATTGATGGTATAAGGAGAAGCTCCCTGTAAACCTCTTTTGCGTAATGTCTCTCCAGTAATATCAAACCAGTCAGGTCTTTCCATATTTAACTGATCCTGGCTTCTTTCTACGTCCGAATGCATAATAGTGGCATTAGCTCCTAAAGTAAAGCTTCTTAAAGCATCAGATATTCTGCCTAAACTGAAGATCCCTTCTAATTCTATCCCGAATAAATCTGCTTTTTTTGCATTGAAGAAAGTAATGGTAGAACCTGTTGCATTTCCTGAAGCTACCAACGAACGCTCAATGGCATTGTCAATTCTTTTCGCAAATAGATTTACAGCAAACATTTCTTTATTGGTTGGAAAATATTCCCACTTCAAATCGAAATTGTAATTTTCACTGTTTTTAATTTCAGGATTACCAACAATATTTACGTTATCCGGGTTAATATAGGTAATAGGCATTGTCTCAATAAGGATAGGGCGCGTAACGGTCTTACTGAAAGAGAACCTTAAATTGTTTTTATTGTTAAGAGCTTTTTTTACCGATAATGAAGGTAAGAAGAAGTCTTTGTTTTTATCCAGGTTGATTTTATTGTCAGCACTTTGGTCAGAATAACGGATCAGGGTCATGTCATTCTCATATCTTGCACCTAATAAGATATCCCAAGAATCATTAGGTTTTAAATTAACGTTGGCATACCCTCCGTTGATAATCTGGTAGAAGCTTGAGTAGAATTGTGAAACGTCAGAACCTTCCTGGTAATATAGATCTCCATTTCTAAGAGAAGCATTAAAAACGTCCTGAGGAGTATCAATATTGATCACAAAAGGAGCTGAAGAATTAGCTGTACGCCCGAAGATAAATCGGTAAGAAGTTTTTCTGAAGTCAGAGAACCCGTTATACCCTAATGCAATCTGAATAGGAAAATCTTTTCTGTCTCCTTTTTCTCCTAAAGACAATTGATATTCCGCAAAAGCTGAACCATAGAACCTGGAATCTACATCTAAATACTGACGGATAATGTTATTTCCTCCATAACGCATGGCGATATTTCCGTCAGAAAGAGTTGCTCCTGTAGTAGGATCAATACGGTTACCCTCTATAATTTTTCTGTCCGGCTGCTGATAATTATTGATTACATAACTGGCTCCGGCTTTGATTTGATGTCTTTCATTTATTTTCTGAGAAGCAGTTAACTGTAAATCTAAAAATCTTGAAACATCTAATTGATTAGTTCTAAAGAAAGTGGTTTTGTTAAGAACCTGTCCGTCTTTATAACCATAATTGTCTTCTATGATATTATTGACATTCTGTAAGTAAATAGCGTTTAGATTAACATTGGTTCCTTTATTTTTATATCCTAAACCTAATAAAACCGAAGATTCTATCTCGTAATTATACTGTTTACGATTAAGAAAGTTCATGTTTTCGATGAATGAACCTTTTCCCTGTCCTTTGAACTGGTTATTATCACCATCCTTATATTCAAATTTGCTACCCTGGTTTAAAGAGAATAAAATTCCTAAATTTCCAGTCTCACCCATTTTCACTTTTTGGGCGGTTGTAAATCCAATGCTTGTATTTGGCATTGATTTTACATTGTCCACATTCCATGAATCTTTGAATGAATTTAAAGCCTGATCAGGCGTAAATTTATAGTTATCCGGTCTTGCATTTCTGATTTCGTCAGGAAGCCTTCTGTCTCTGGAGTTCAATCCCAAATACCCGTTCATTCCGTCTGCACCTTCAGCTACTTTAAAGTTATTTCTGAATGTACTTAAAGTATTTACCCCTACACTGAATTCTATCTTCGTAAAAGGCTTGTCGATCGTTAGTGTTTCAATATCAAAAGTTGCTCCTGCAAAATCTCCGTAAAGGTTGGAGTTGAAGGTTTTATAAATATTTAATTTTCCTACCACATCTGTTGGGAACTGCTTCAGGGCAATAATCTTTTGGAATGGGTTGTTGGAAGGTGATCCAAGACCGTTGATCAATAAATAATTGTATCGTTCCTCAAGACCCCTTACGAAAAGACCTCTTCCTTCTACTGTAGTGATTCCCGTTACTTTCGTAAGTCCCTGTTCCACGTTGGAGATCCCTTTTCTGGAAATCTCTTCAGCACTTACAGCCTGCTTTTGAATAACCGCTTTTTTTTGTTCTCCTAATACAGCAGTTTCAGTTTTCTTGTTGCTGCTTCCCTGGATTACTACGCCATCAATTTTTTTCTCCTTAATGATCGTGTCCTGCTTCGTTTCCTGAGCGTAAAACATGGATCCGGATAAAAATATGACTGCAATGCTAAGTTTATTAATTTTCATTATTTTACCTACTTTATTACTAGATTCTTTCGGTGCAAAGGAATAAAAGATTAGTGGGGTAAATGGTTTAGGTTGTTTTAATTTTTTTTTAACTAAACATTAATAAAAGCAGGTTATTGTTAACTTTATATGAACGATAATAGATTTGTTCATCTGTGCTTTAAAATTTATTAACTTTGACTCTGTAAAAATTGAAAATGAACCAAAAGAAAATACTCTTAATAGACGACGAACTGGATATTTTAGAGATTCTGTCTTACAACCTGGAAAAAGAAGGCTATAATATCTATACAGCCACAAACGGTAACGAAGGAATAGATAAAGCCAAAGAGATCATTCCCGATCTTATTCTGTTAGATGTTATGATGCCCGAAAAAGATGGTATCGAAACCTGCCAGGAACTCCGTAAAGTAAAAGAGCTGCAGAAAACACTTATTGTCTTTCTTTCTGCAAGAAGCGAAGAATTCTCTCAGTTGGCAGGATTTCAGGCCGGAGCCAATGACTACATCGTAAAGCTGATCAAGCCGAAAATTCTGATTTCTAAAGTGAATGCTTTATTGAAGCTGACTTCTCAGGTTTCTGATAATGCTAAACTGATTGAAATTGGTGATTTAGTGATCGACAAAGACAATTTCAGAGTTTCCAAAAGCGGACAGCAGTTCCTTCTTCCTAAAAAAGAGTTTGATTTGCTTTATCTTCTTGCTTCAAATACTGAAAAAGTATTTAAGAGAGAAGAAATTCTGGAAAAAGTATGGGGCAATGATGTGATCGTAGGAGAAAGAACAATTGACGTCCACATCAGAAGACTGAGAGAAAAACTGGGAATTAATACCATCCAGACATTAAAAGGAATCGGGTATAAGCTTATCGTTTAATACTTTAAATTCCTACCTTTACATAAACCTATAAAAACTTGTAAAATTGAAATTTTACAGACTTACACTCGTCGCCTCGTGTCTTCTGACACTGGTGATGTTTCTTTTAGTGATCATCTTTGATTCACTGAAGGATATCTATTACCAGACACCTTTTTTTAAGATTGGCCTTTTTACCTGCCTCATCCTCATTTTTATGATCAATTATGTGGTCCTCGAGCTTCTTTTCAATTATTACGGGAAAAAGCAGGTTCGCGGTCTTTCACAAATGCTTCCGCAGGAAATTGTTCATGACAATAACGAGAATATTACCATTAAAGAACTGGGTGAGAGGTTTTCCGATCTTAACCAGCAGCAGATAACGGAAATCGATATGATGAAGGAAATGGAAAGCTACCGTAAAGAATATATCGGAAATGTTTCCCATGAGCTTAAAACACCGCTGTTTTCCATTCAGGGATATGTAGAGACCCTCAGAGACGGAGGTGTTGACAATCTTACCATCCGCGATAAATATCTGGAAAGGATAGATAAATCCGTAGAAAGGCTGATCGCAATCGTTACAGACCTGGATATGATCAACCGCCTTGAGGCAGGAGAAATCAGTATTACGGTATCAAGATTTGATGTTAACCTTCTGATCAAAGAAATTTTTGAGCTTCTTGAATTTGAAGCAGAAAAACATAATGCCACCCTGCAGATCCAGACCCTTCATCCACAGATTTTTGTAGATGCCGATAAGCAGAAAATTTCACAGGTTTTCATTAACCTGATTTCCAATGCCATTCATTATGCCAACAGGCAGGAAGCAAAAGTAGCCGTAAAAACCAGTGTTCTTAAAAATAAGGTACTGATTGAGGTGATCGACAACGGAATGGGAATTAAAGCTGAAGCTCTTCCGAGAATCTTTGAAAGATTTTACCGTGTCGAAACCAGCAGAAGTAGGAGAGAAGGTGGTTCCGGCCTTGGGCTGGCTATTGTAAAGCATATTCTGGAAGCCCATAACGAAAATATTACCGTAGAAAGTGTCTATCTTGAAGGCACTAAATTCAGTTTCATGCTTGAAAAAAGCAAATAATTCTGGTAAAATGTAAGAAAAAAAAATATTTTAAAAAATCCTGAAATATTTTTTTGTCACATGTCATTTATTATATATTTGCAACAGAGATTTATCATAATAATTAAGGCAAAAAAGTAATTTAAGAAACTGATATGGTTTACAAGATCCGCGTAATATTAGATGCGAAAGAGGATATTTTCCGTGATATTGAAGTAAAGGGAAAACAATCACTATGGAACTTACATTTGGGAATTAAAAGTGCGTTCAGTCTGCAAGGAGACGAACTTTCCACTTTTAATATGTTGGAAGACGACGGAACAATAATTAAAAGCGTTCCCCTGGAAGATATGAGTGACGATGGTGATGGCGAAATTATGTCGGACGTGTACATTGATGAAGCTTTTGGAAATGTAGGCGACAAAGCTCAGTTCCAGTATGGGCTTCTTGATCTTTGGGAACTGTATTGTGAGCTTGTAGAAATCATCGAAGAAACAAAAGGAGTTAATTATCCTATCACGGTATACAGATTTGGAAACGTTCCGTTAAAGGCACCAAGCAAAGGCGGAGGATCCAAGAAAAGATCAGCAATGCCATTGATGGATGATGATTTCAGTTTCGAGGATGACTTTGGAGGAAGTACAAATTTTGAAGATGAGGATGACGACAGTTTCGATGATGAAGAAGAAGAAAACTACGATGACGATGTTTTCGAAGAGGATGATGATAACGATGATGAAAGATAACATCTGAACAATATAAGGCCCCGGATTCTGTCCGGGGCTTTTTTATGTCAGCTGTTGCAGGTAAATTGTGAATTTTGCTTCGCAAGTGAATCATGAATTTTAAAGATCTGTAATTTTTAAAATTTCTTAGAACCTGTTTAAATTTTATTCAATAAAAATTCTGGTGCAGAATAATTATTAAAGAAACATATTCCTCTCGCAGATTGACCAGATTTATTTCAGTTATAAAAATCTGCGCAATCTGTTAAATCTGCGAGATTTTAAAAATCTAAACAGCCTCTTATTCATCGTTCACTTTTTCAAACTTAAATTACTTTGCGAAGCAAAATTCACCATTGACTATTCACATTTTACCTTTCTCACTTCTTCACGTTCTCTGCTTCTAACAAAAAAACATTCCTTACTTTTGCTAAAAATAGATGAATGAAGAAATCAATTCTATTAGCAATAATTGGCCTGGGAATTGTTTCCTGTGCCACTCAAAACACTCAAAACACTATGGATCTGCCGAAGGAATGGAAGCACACGACCAATATTTACGAAGTAAACCTAAGACAATATACACAGGAAGGGACATTTAAAGCATTTGAAAAAGAAATGCCACGTCTGAAAAAAATGGGAATCAAAACCCTGTGGTTCATGCCCATAACCCCCATTGCCCAGCAAAACAAAAAGGGAAGCCTTGGAAGCCAGTATGCAGCTTCAGATTACACGTCCATTAATCCCGAATTTGGAACCATGAATGATTTCAAACATATGGTGAACGAGGCCCATCGGTTGGGTTTTAAAGTTATCATAGATTGGGTGGCCAACCATACCGGCTGGGATCATGTCTGGACAAAAACACACCCGGAATTCTATCTGAAAGATCCTGATGGAAAATTTCATATTGCTTCAGGAATGGATGATATTATTGAGCTGGATTACAAAAACCAGGAAATGAGATTGGCGATGATAGATGCCATGAAATTCTGGGTAAAGGAAACGGGAATTGACGGTTTCAGATGCGATCTTGCCTCTTGGGTAGAAGTGGATTTTTGGCAGCAGGCACGCCCGGAAGTCGAAAAAATAAAGCCTCTTTTCTGGCTGGGAGAATTTGATGAAATCGAGAGCCCCGAATACGGAAAAGTATTTGATGCAAGCTATTCATGGAAATGGATGCATAAATCTGCAGACTATTATAAGAAAAATGAGCCTCTTCAGGAACTTAAAGATTTGTTGCAAAAATATTCCAATATCGGAGATGCTTCCATGAGAGCCTGGTTTACAGCCAACCATGATGAAAATTCCTGGAACGGAACAGAATACGAAAAGTATGGAGCAATAACCAAACCTATGGCTGTATTCTCTGCAACATGGAATGGTATTCCCCTGTTATATTCAGGCCAGGAACTTCCCAATATGAAAAGGCTTGAATTTTTTGAAAAAGATGTCATCAAATGGACCAATACCTACCAGATGGCAGAATTTTATAAAACTTTGCTGGAACTGAAAGCCTCCAATCCTGCATTAAGAGGCGGAGATAGCAACGTATCTACCTATCTTTTAAATACCACAGCCAACGACAAAATTCTGGCTTACGTCAGAAAGAACGGAAAAGATGAAGTGTTGGTAGTCCTGAACATGTCAAAAGAACCTGTAAACTTTACCATTGAGGACCAGAATCTTTCAGGAGTTTTCCGTAATGTTTTTGACAAGACCAAAAGAGATTTTGACAGCGGGAAAGATTTCACATTCAAAGTTTCAGACTATGCAGTTTTTGAAAAATAAATCAGAAATTAAACATTAAAAATCAGAAATATTTATATTCCTTTTATTTTTAAAAGAATATTAATCTTCTAAAATATTCAATAGGGGCGGGCTTTAGCCCGCTTATTTTATGCATATTTGTAACCGGTTTTAGCCAAAATTTACACGAAACTTCATGATATGAACAAACAGGAATTATTAAACATCATAAAAGCAAAGCTTACAGAAAAAATACAATCTTTTGAAAACCTGATTGCAGAAACCCGCGCTTCTAATAATGATACCAAAAGTTCCATGGGCGACAAATATGAAACAGGCCGCGAAATGCTTCAGCAGGAAATCAATAACCTTCAGCGGCAGCTTAATGAATCTTTAAATCAGCAATCTGTTATTCAAAAAATATCAGTTGAACCTTCAGATAAAGCTCAGATCGGAGCTTTGGTCAAAACAGATAAAGGTTTGTTTTATGTTGCTGTATCTGTGGGCGAAATTACTTCTGAAAAACAAAAAGTGATGACAGTTTCTGTAGAATCACCCCTTGTGAAAGCCATGTCAGGGAAAAAAAAGGGGGAGACTTTTGCCATTAATAACATGGTCCAGACTATTCAGCATATCTGGTAGAATTATCCTGTTTGAATTTTGAAGGTAAAATTTACTTCTTTTGATTGAAGATCAAAGACTCTAATAAACAAAGCATTCATGGAAATGGATGCTTTTTTATGATCCATGATACCCGTAAATCGTTTAAATTTTTCTAAATTTGAACCATAAAAAGCACTCTCAAAATGCAGAACTACCTGGAACTTTTACAGCATATTTTAGACAATGGAACAGACAAGACGGACAGAACGGGAACGGGAACCAGAAGTGTTTTCGGGTACCAGCTGAGATACGATCTGTCAAAAGGCTTTCCGATGGTGACCACAAAAAAAGTACACCTGAAATCTATTATTTATGAATTGCTTTGGTTTTTGAATGGCGATACTAATGTCAAATATCTCAACGACAACGGAGTGAGCATCTGGGACGAATGGGCTGATGAAAACGGTGATCTGGGACCTGTTTACGGCGCACAGTGGAGAAGCTGGCAGGGAGCCGATGGAAAAATAGTAGATCAGATCACTGAAGTAATAGACCAGATCAAAAAGAATCCCGATTCAAGAAGACTGATCGTTTCCGCTTGGAATGCCGCTGAAATACCCAATATGGCCCTTGCGCCATGTCACGCTTTGTTCCAGTTTTATGTAGCAGATGGAAAACTGTCGCTGCAGTTATATCAGAGAAGCGCTGATGTATTTCTTGGAGTACCGTTTAATATTGCAAGCTATGCCTTGTTGCTGATGATGGTGGCTCAGGTTTGCGATCTGGAAGTAGGAGATTATATTCATAGTTTCGGAGATGTTCATATTTATAACAATCATTTTGAACAGGTCAATAAGCAGCTTTCCAGAGAACCTAGACCACTTCCGGTTATGAAGCTGAATCCTGAGGTAAAAGATATTTTCAGTTTTAATTTTGAAGATTTTACCCTGGAAAATTATGATCCGCATCCGGGAATCAAAGCTCCTGTGGCAATTTAATTAATCGTATGAAATATAAAAGTGAAGCAAGGTCTTCACTTTTTTTATCTCAAAAAAAGACAGTTTGTGTAAAGATGAACATAAGATGATGTCACAACTGAGAAATCTTGATTTCTTCTGAAGACTATAGATAACTTTCCGGTACGTACTGTTGTAACAGAATCCTTAATTTTACTACTGATTGGAAAATTAATAATATGATTCTGAAAAGACTGTTTTTTGTGGCGACAGCAAGTATTTCATGTATGGCATTTTCTCAAAGTGCAAATAAACAGAAATTAATGGATTATCTTGATTCACTTTCTGTTCATCATAAAGTCATGGGAAGTTTTGCTATTGCAGAAAACGGACAATCTACTTTTCTGAAAACTACAGGATTCTCCGATGTTGCAAAACAGCAGAAAGCCAATATCAATACCCAATACAGAATAGGTTCTATTTCCAAAACATTTACCGCAGTACTTGTGATGAAGGCTGTTGAAGAAAAAAAACTATCCCTCGATGTTAAACTTTCCACCTGGTATCCGGAAATAGAAAATGCAGATAAAATTACCCTCGAAAATCTTTTACAGCACCGAAGCGGAATTCATAATCTAACGGATGAACAGGAGTACTGGAGCTATAATACAACAGCTCAGACAGAACAATCCCTGGTGTCAATCATCAAAAAATATAAAAGCGACTTTTCTCCGGGAACAAAATATGAATACAGCAATTCAAATTATATTCTGCTGGGCTTTATACTGGAAAAGGTCTATAAAAAAACTTATGCACAGTTGCTTAAGGCTAAAATTACAAATCCTCTGAAGTTAACACTGACGGAAGTGGGCGGAAAGATTGATCCTTCCAAAAACCAGGCCCTTTCTTATACCTACTCCGGTGGAAGTTATCAGCCGTGGCAGGAAACAGATATGAGCATTCCTGTTGGTGCAGGAAATATCATTTCTACCCCTACAGAACTTCTGAAGTTTATCACTGCTCTGGAAAACGGAAAGCTCATCAATAAAACCAGCCTTTCCCGGATGAAAAATTTTATCGACGGCTATGGCTATGGAATTGCACAGGTACCTTTTGAAAAATATTCGGGGTATGGACATAACGGGGGAATTGATCAGTTCCGATCAGTACTGTATTATTTTCCTGAGCTGAAAGTAGCAGTGAGTGCCATCACCAATCAATCAGACTATGATAATAACGATATTTCGATCAAAATGATCCAGACAGCTATTGGAAAAGATTTTAAAATGCCTAATTTTAAAGAAGTTTCTGTAGCAGCTGAAATTCTGAAAAAATATGAAGGGCTTTACAAGACAGAAGGCTTTCCATTGGATATAAAAATATTTCAGCAAGAAGGAAAGCTGATGGGGCAGGCTACAGGACAGGGCGCATTTCCACTGGAAGCAGTCTCTGAAAGCGAATTTAAGTTTGAAATGGCAGGCATTAAAATGAAGTTCAATGCTGAGAAAGGAACTATGGACTTCTCACAAGGAGCCAATAATTTTACCTTTAAGAAACAATAAAATGAAATATTTAAAAATCAATACAGAAGACAATGCAGACCTTGCAGCACTTCAAAATGCAGTTCTACAACTGAAAGGTGTAGCTTCGGCAGAGATCGTTGATGATGAAAACCCCGAAAGTGAACTGAAAAAAGCTTTTGCCAAAACCAAGGAACAGCTCAAAAAAGGAGACTACGAGACCTTAGTTAATGATATTTTTGATATAATAACAAAAAATAATTCTAAAAAATAATACAGTAATACATGAAAAAGGCGATTTTGTCCATTGCTATACTCGGAATTTTCTTTTCCGCGAACGTATCAGCACAGACCGAAACTTCAGGAAGGGAAAAGGCTTACAGAGCCACACACACGAAAGTAACGGAACTTAAACATACTAAGCTTAAAGTCAATTTTGATTATCAGAAAGAACAGATGGGAGGGGAAGAATGGCTGACAGCCTCTCCGTATTTCTACCCTTCCAATGAGTTGACACTTGATGCAAAAGGAATGCTGATTCATGAAGTAGCTCTTGACAACAACGGAAAAAGATCACCTCTGAAATATGAATATAAAGATGACATCCTGAAAATCAATCTGGACAAAACCTATCAGAAAAATCAGGAATATACGGTGTACATCAAATATACCGCACGACCTAATGAAGTAAAACAGAAAGGAAGTATGGCCATCAATGATGCCAAAGGTCTTTATTTCGTCAATGCACAGAGACAGGATCCGGATATGCCTACACAAATCTGGACACAAGGGGAAACAGAATCTTCTTCTGCATGGTTCCCAACAATCGATAAACCGAATCAGAAGACTACCCAGGAGATCTATATGACCGTTCCTGATAAATATGTAACGCTTTCCAACGGAATTCTAAAAGATTCACAGAAAGAAGGAAATAATTTAAGAACAGACCATTGGGTAATGGATAAAAGACATGCCACTTATCTGTTCTTCATGGGCGTAGGAGAATATGCCATCGTTAAAGATAAATGGAAAAATATTCCGGTAGATTATTATATCGAAAAAGAATACGAACCTTATGCTAAACAGATCTACGGAAATACTCCGGAAATGATCGAGTTTTTCTCCAAAAAGATGGGTTATGATTATCCTTGGGCAAAATATGCACAGATCTCAGGAAGAGACTATGTGAGTGGTGCCATGGAAAATACAACAGCAACCCTACATGGAAGCGATATCCTTCAGAAGCCGGGGCAGCTGATCGATGAAAACAAATGGGAAGATACCATTGCCCATGAATTATTTCACCATTGGTTCGGGGATCTTGTGACGGCAGAAAGCTGGAGCAACCTTACCGTAAACGAATCTTTCGCGAATTATTCCGAATACCTTTGGAATGAATATAAATATGGAAAAGACCAGGCAGACTACCACCAGATGACCGATGTGAATATGTATATCCACAATCCTGCTGATTTCAAGAAAAACCTCGTGAGATTCAATTACGATTCCCGTGAAGATGTTTTTGATCTTGTGACCTATCAGAAAGGAGGTGGAATTCTTCACATGCTGAGAAATTATCTCGGTGATGATGCTTTCTTTGCCGGAATGAACGACTATCTGAAAACCAATGAGTATCAGAATGGAGAAGCACACCAATTAAGACTTTCCTTTGAAAAAGTTTCAGGGAAAGACCTGAACTGGTTCTTCAATCAATGGTATTTCGGAAGCGGAAACCCAAAGATCAATTACTCATTTACTTTCGAGCCGGTAAAAAAGCAGGTGGCCGTAACGATCAACCAGACACAGGAGCAGCCTTTTGAGTTTCCTCTTGCTATCGATGTGTATGACAACGGGAAGCCGAAAAGATATAACGTATGGGTAAATGCTGAAGCGAAGAATACATTTAACTTTGATGTTTCCAAAACTCCTGATCTTGTGAACATCAACGCAGACGGAATTTTACTGGCAGATATCACAGACACCAAAACTCCGGAGCAGAACCTGTTGCAGTTCACCAACTCCAAAGAATTTAAGAGCAGATATAAAGCTTTATCCGCTATAAAAGATCAGGTAGGCAAAAACCCTGCTGCTACAAAATTACTGGCTGCTGCGTTAAAAGATCCTTACTTCAGAACAAGAATCAAAGCGCTCCAGTTGATGGATCTTTCAAATCCTGAACAGATGAAGGCTTTGGGGGCAGATGTTGAAAAATTAGCCTCTAACGACCCGAAAACATTAGTTCAGGCTGCTGCCATTTCCGCATTGGCTAAAACTAAGGATAAAAAATATCTTCCAATTTTTGAAAAAGGAGTAAACGCTGTCTCCAATGCTGTAAAAGGAACTTCATTAAGCGCTGTTGTAGCTATTGACCCGTCAAAAGCTAATACACTGGCGGATAAAATTGACCTTGAAGGGGCTTCAGACGAATTATTGAGCCAGTTGCTTCCGGTGATTGTAAAGAATAAAGTAACTTCACAGATGTCCAATATCACTCCGCTTGTAGCCTTTTATCCATTTATTAAGTTCCAGAATCCGGAATTGGGTAAATCTGCAGAAGAAGGATATAACTGGATTATGAGCTCAGATAATCTAAAAGCTACTGAGAACATTACCAAAATAATCAGCCATGCAAAAGGTGAAATGGGAGATAATCCTCAGGTAAAAATGATGATTTCCCAGATGCTGAAAGACGGTTTAAGTAAAAAAATGGAACTTTTGAGACAGAATCCTCAGAATGCTGCAAGCATCAACAAACAGATTGATGCCATCAATAAAGCGATTGAAGATTTTAAATAAACAGATCATTAAAATTGACAAGAATATAAAACCGCTGTATCGAACAGCGGTTTTTTTATGATTTTTGTATTTAAAAGACAAATTATGCCTTAGAAATGAGGGCTTATTCAAACATCATTTTATAAATTCGTATAAAAATTAAGAATAAAATGACTTTTGGAATTGAGGCTGCGGGCTATTATGTGCCGTCTTTGTACTTAGAAATCAAAGACCTGGCGGAAAAAAGAGGAATTGAACCCGCAAAACTGGAAAAAGGATTAGGACTGCATAAAATGGGATTTCCTGATGTTCATGAAGATGCCGCTACCTTTGCAGCAGAAGCTTTGTTGAAACTGATCAGAGATCATAATCTCAATCCTAAAGATATAGCCAGGATTTATCTGGGAACTGAAAGTGCCCTGGATGCTGCAAAACCTACGGCTTCCTATGCCATGCAGATGATAGAGAAAGTTCTGGAAAAAGAATTTGGCGAAAGATGTTTCAGGAACTGCGATGTGGTGGATATGACTTTCGCCTGTATCGGAGCGGTAGATGCCCTTCATAATTCCCTTGACTTTGTAAGGGTGAATCCCGATAAAAAAGCAGTAGTTATCGCCAGCGATTATGCCAAATACGAGCTGGCTTCTTCTGGTGAATATACCCAGGGAGGAGGTGCAGTGGCCCTGCTTGTTTCATCAAAACCGGATCTTTTGGAGATTGAAAATAACTGGGGAGTAGCTACCGAAGGTGTTTTTGACTTTTTTAAACCAAGAAGAGGCTACAGCAAAGAAGATCTGAATTCAGCTCCCGAAACTTTCCCGGATAAAATTGAGATCTTTACGGATGAGCCGGTTTTTGACGGGCAGTATTCAAACCAATGCTATCAGGACAGGATCAGGGAAGCTTACCAGCATTATAAAGAAATTACAGGAAAAGATAAGCCTTATGAAGCCTGGAAATACCTTATTTTCCATCTTCCGTATGCCTTCCACGGAAAAAGAGTCTTCACAGAAATTTATAGCCTGGAAAAGGGACTTCCTTATGAAACTTCTGACGAGCAGAAAACGGTTGCGAAATCTGAAGACTATCTCAATTTTATCAGTGAAAAGATCGAAAGGTCTCAGCGGGCCTCCTCAGAAATAGGGAATATGTATACAGCTTCCATCTTTATGGCATTCCTTTCTGCAATACAGGTTGCTTTTGACAAAGGAGAAGAGCTGGCAGGTGCAGAAATAGGCTTTTTAGGATACGGAAGCGGCTCGAAATCCAAAGTTTTTGCCGGAAAAATATCCAAAAACTGGAAAACTGCGGCTGCCAAATGGAATTTATTTGAAAATTTAAAAAACAGAACGGCAGTTGATTTTGAAACCTATGAAAAACTTCATAGAAAACAGCTTCAGACTTCCGTTAATAAAAATTATAAAGGTTTCGGACTGACCTCAGTAGAAACTGATAATCCTGTTTTGAAAGGAGCAAGATATTATCATTATAAAGATTAAACTTATTTTCATAAGGTATAAAGCATTCCGTTTTGGGAATGCTTTTTTATTTAAAATATTACTTTATGATCTAATAATGTTCAGAAAATACTGATGAGGTTTGATAATTTTTCGGTGTAACACCTACCAGATGCTTGAAAACTCTAGTAAAATAATTTGTATCCGAGAATCCTGTCTGATAAGCAGTTTCCTTAATGCTGTTCTGCCCTGCGAGTAACTCCTTTGCTCTGTTGATCCTTTCCTGCAGGATAAAATCGTTGGGAGAAGTTCCCAGCTCATCTTTGAACATTTTAAAGAAATTGGACTTGCTTACATAAGCCAGTTTTGCCATACTGTCGATAGATAGCTTCTGATGCAGGTTTTTACGGATATAATCAACGGCAAAACCTATCCTGGATTTATTTTTAGCAATATTTTTTTCAACCATGCTTCTGGCCTGCGTCTGCATAAGTCTGATCAAAAGTTCTTTCAAAGCAAAATCTGCCATGATATCCTTCTGGGAATTGTCGTCCATTGCAATCCTCATGATATTGTTGGTAGCAGACGCTAAGGATTTGTTATTAAACAGGAAAAATTCATCCAGCTTGATATTCCATTGGGAAGTTTCATCCACTTTGGGAAGACTGTAATTTAAATAATTAAGCGAATTTTCTATAAATTCAGGATTAAGGCTTAAAGAAATACATTGGGTAGGAGATTCGTCTGCCTCAGGAAAATCAATGACCATGGTTTCACCGGGTGCAACGAGAATGCTTTCACCGGGAAAATAATCAAAATAATTTGTTTTATTATCCAGCTTCATATGCTTTTTGCCCCTTAGCATTGCTGTAAATGCGATGTTTTCAAAGTGAAGTTTCACACCGAAAGCTGTTTTGTGGGTTTCATAAATGTTAAATTCACAGTTGTTTAGATTGAATTTTGTCTGGTTTTCAACAAGGTTCAATAACTGGCTCTCCTTCTTTAATTCAGGAGTATTTAATAAAAATTTATTATTGTTATTCATTTCTAAACATTTTGTAAGACCCAATTACTCAAATATATAAATTTTAGCCCTAGACTGTTGTTAATAAAATTATAAAATTAACCATCTGCACTATTGTGATATTTTTTTACACGATTGTGCTATCACTTTTTCATCTGGAAATGTAATTTGGCATTACGAAAAAAATAAAATTACATTAATATGAGCACTATGACAGAACCGAAATCAGAAACCGCTTTTCAGTGGCCTGAATTCAAAAACAAATATGATAATTACATTGACGGTAAATTTACACCTCCGGTAAACGGACAGTATTTCAATGTAGTTTCGCCGGTGAATGGTAAAAACTTTACCCAAGTAGCACACTCTTCCAAAGAAGATCTGGAGCTGGCCGTAAATGCCGCAGACAAAGCATTCCGAACCTGGAAAAACACTTCATCTACAGAAAGAAGCGTTATATTAAACAAAATTGCAGACAGGATCGAGCAGAACCTTGAATACCTTGCCATTGTTGAAACCATCGACAACGGGAAAGCGGTAAGAGAAACGCTGGCTGCCGATTTACCTCTTGCTATAGACCATTTTAGATATTTTGCTTCCGTGATCCGTGCAGACGAAGGTTCTCACAACGAACTGGATAAAGACACTGTTTCGTTGATCGTTCACGAACCGTTGGGAGTAATTGCCCAGATCATCCCTTGGAATTTCCCAATATTGATGGCCGTATGGAAATTGGCCCCGGCTTTAGCTGCAGGGAACTGTGTTGTATTAAAGCCCGCTGAAAGTACTCCGGTTTCCATCTTGGTTTTAATGGAAATTATAGGCGATCTGCTGCCTGCAGGTGTTATTAATATTGTCAACGGCTTCGGAGCGGAGCTGGGAAGAGCCTTAGTGACTAATCCTAAAGTTTCAAAAGCAGCATTCACAGGTTCTACAGCTACAGGACGTCTTGTCATGCAGTATGCTACAGAAAATATTATTCCGGTAACCCTTGAGCTAGGCGGAAAATCTCCAAACGTTTTCTTCAGTTCCGTAATGGATGCTGATGATGAATTTCTTGATAAAGCAATTGAGGGAGCTGTTCTTTTTGCCCTTAATCAGGGAGAGATTTGTACATGTCCTTCAAGACTGTTGGTACAGGAAGATATAGCAGACGCATTCATTGCAAAAGTAATCGAAAGAGTAAAAGCGATCAAAGTAGGAAATCCGCTTGATAAAACCGTGATGATGGGTGCCCAGGCTTCCCAGATCCAGAAAGATAAAATATTGTCTTACATTCAGTTAGGAAAAGAAGAAGGAGCTGAGGTTCTTGTAGGTGGTGACGTAAACAATGTAGGAGAAAACTTAGAAGATGGATTCTATATCCAGCCTACCATTTTCAAAGGAAACAACAGGATGAGAATCTTCCAGGAAGAGATCTTTGGTCCTGTGCTGGCATTTACGACTTTCAAAGATGAAGAAGAAGCTGTAAAAATCGCCAATGATACCATCTATGGTCTTGGAGCAGGAGTTTGGACAAGAGATGCACACCAGCTGTACAATGTTCCGCGCCAGATCCAGGCGGGAAGAGTTTGGGTGAATCAGTATCATTCCTATCCTGCAGGAGCGCCTTTTGGAGGGTATAAGCAGTCGGGAATCGGTAGAGAAAATCATAAAATGATGCTTGACCACTACCGTCAGACCAAAAATATGCTGATCTCCTACAACAAAAACAAATTAGGTTTCTTTTAATTTTTAAATATTAGGGCGTGCCCGTTTGCCCCGGCAGAGCCGGGGCAAAACGGTCGGGCTTTTCCAGGGCTTCACTTTGTTTCGGTGCTCCATTTCATTCCGCACCGGCTCGTTCCTCGCCGCCCTTCCAATCCCTCACGCGAAAACTTAGCCATTATTCTGGAATTACAGTTTGCATTTTAATACATAATAAAATCAGAGATTTGAGGTAAAGCAGAGGACCATATGCTGATGATAATTTTTACGATTTGACATGTAAAATTGTTCAAAATGACAGCAGTATACAATTGTATCATAGATAAAATCTTTGCGTCCTAAAACAGCATGAGATAAAAACTTTTTTGCCTTTGCGATTAAAAAATATATTAAGAGAAAGAGTTGATCAATTAATCTTCGTACCTTAATAGAAACAACTCGTTTAAAAAGAAAGAAATGGAAGCGACAATATCCAGATTATCAGCAACAGAAAAAGCGCTTGATGTTATTTATCAACTGGAAGATAAATACGGCCCCCTGATGTTTTATCAGGCCGGCGGATGCTGTGAAGGCACTCAGCCACAATGCTTTGAGAAAGGCGGATTTTTTCCGAGAATGAATGATGCTATGATAGGAACCATCAACGGTCATGAATTCTGGATAGACCGCGATTTATTTGAATATTGGAAATATTCCCACTTTACACTGGATGTCACAGATGGATTCGGTCCGGGAGGTTTTTCTCTGGAAACTCCTTTAGGCAAGACATTCAAAGTCCAGTACAGACTTTTCACCAAAGAAGAATATGAACATCTGGAACCAGTAAAACGTAGCGAATAGAATATTGACTATCAACTGACCTTTGAAACAATCGGCTAGAGAAGACATATCAGATCAACTTAATCACTCAGAAAATAATTATTTAAACTATCGCAGATCAAGAGGATTTATAAGTATAGATTTGAACCAATCGTATAAATATGTATTATATCTGCTCTTTATTCTTTTCTCTTTGTTCTTTATTCTTTTTCTCTTTATCCCATCAGACCTTGACAAACCGGTTCACAAACATAGCAGCGACTATATCTCCCACAGCATTAAGAACCGTAGCTAAAGGATCCACCAGCGTCCCAATAATCATCACAGCCGGAATAGCTTCCTGTGGCAGTTTATAAACCGAAATCATCAGCATTTCACCAATATACCCGCCGTTCGGAATTCCACCGGCTACAATGCTTACAAAAACAGTGATTCCTAGTGCCAGCAATAAATTTGCAGGGTCAAAAAAGTCTTTCCCAATGATCAGAAAAGCAACATATATCTTGATAATGGATGACATGGAAGATCCGTTCTTATGCAATGTGGTTCCAATTGGAATAACCAGGTTGGCAATGGAATTCGGAATACCTATTTTCGAGGCAGCCTGAAGATTCGCCGGCATGGTCGCAAAACTGCTGCAGGTACTCAGAGCAGTTAGAGTGGGGTAGACTGCATTTGTCCAGAAACTTTTGATCCCCTTTTGCCCGTTCGCCATAAAAGCATACAGGGAAAAAAAGACAAAGAAATAAACGATTCCTGCAATATAATAAAGTCCTAAAGGTTTAGCATAAAAGCCAAAAAGCTGAGGTCCCAAAGTGGCTACCTGATAGGCAAAATAAGCTCCAAGACCAATAGGCGCAAGCTTCATGATCAATAAAAGAAGCTCTTTCATTACCTCATATCCGGAAGCGATAAAAACCCTGAATGGCTGTCCTTTTTCTCCGGCCTTGCGGGCTGCAAATCCGGTCATAAAAGCAAAAATAAGAAGAGCCAGCATATTTTGTCTTGAAAAAAGCTGGGTAAATTCTCCAACAGTAAAAAAGCTTACGATCCTGTTTCCCCAACTGTCTTCACTAACCGTTTCAGAAATGATTTCAGAACTGCCGGAAATCCCGGAAACTGGAAATACATAAACGACACAGATCGTAAAAATGGCTGCTGTCAAAATAAAAAACAGAAAAGTAAAGGACATTACTAAAATAATTCTTCCAAATTTAGACTGCTGTTCCAGCGACGCAATAGAATTGGAAACAGCGAAGAATACCAACGGTACTACACTCACAAAAAGGAGGTTCAGAAAGATATCTCCCAAAGGTTTAACATATTCCACAATATTGGGAGCAGTAATACCTATAATGCTTCCTGCAACAATTCCTAAGAGTAAAAGTATAATTCCTGAGTAGTTGTTCAGTACCTCTTTCATTCAATGCTTTTTATCAAAGATAGGTTTATTTTTAACACTCTCTTATATAATTTTCAGACTCAAATTTCATAAATTTGAGTAAATATCGTTTCTATGGCTTATATAGATTACTATAAAATTTTAGGCGTAGATAAAAGCGCAACACAGGATGACATTAAAAAAGCTTACCGTAAACTGGCGAGAAAGCTTCATCCTGATCTCAATCCGGGTGACAAAGAAGCTGAAAAGAAATTCAAAGAACTGAATGAAGCCAATGAAGTTCTCAGTAATCCTGAAAACCGTACAAAATATGATAAGTATGGGGAAAACTGGAAACACGGTGAAGAGTATGAAAAAGCTCAGCAACAGCAACGACAGTATCAGCAGCAGAACTATGGCGGCGGTGGATTTTCCGGTGCTGATTTCGGTGAGGGAGAAGATTTTTCAGATTTTTTCCAAAGTATGTTTGGCGGTGCCGGTGGTGGTTTTGGAAGAAGCTCAAGGGGAAGTTCTTCAGGAAAATTCAAGGGACAGGATGTTCATGCTGAATTAAATTTAAGTTTAAAAGATGCTGCCCAGACTCATCCGCAGACTTTTGATATCAACGGTAAAAAAGTAAGAATTACGATTCCGGCGGGGGTATATGACGGACAGCAGATCAAACTGAAAGGGCACGGAAACCCGGGTTTTAATGGTGGTCCAAACGGAGACCTGTATATTACTTTCAATATCCCCGTAGATCCTAATTTTGAAAGAATAGGAGATGATCTGAAAACCAAGGCTTCAATAGATCTGTATACCGCTGTTTTAGGAGGCGACGTAAAAGTGACTACACTGGACGGAAGCGTTAACCTTAAAGTGAAGCCGGAAACACAGAACGGAACAACGGTAAGGCTGAAGGGAAAAGGTTTTCCGGTGTATAAGAAAGAAGGGCAGGCCGGAGATCTTTTTGTGACGTATGAGGTGAAGCTGCCGACCCATCTGACAGACAAGCAGAAAGAACTTTTTGAACAACTTAAAAATTCCTAAGCCATGAATGAAAGAATATCACGGGAAGAACTCGTAAAAATATACAATATAGAGATCACTTTTTTTGATGAATTGGTAGACGAGGGTTTACTGCATGTAGAAACAGAGAATGATGTCCGGTATTTACTGTATGAAGACCTGCCTGTTTTTGAAAGGTTTACCAACTGGCATTATGATCTGGAAATTAATCTTCCCGGTCTGGAAGTTATTCATGATATGCTTCGGAAAATGGAAGATTTGAAGAGAAAAAATCGTGATTTACTGAATAAACTTTCTGCAATAAGTGACCAATATGAAGATATTTGATTTAGTTTTGTAATCTTTAAAAACAAATTAAATATTTCTGAGAAATGAATGGAGAGAAAATCATTAAATTAAATATAAACAGAAAGGATTTCGAGGAAATTTATTTCAGCGGTAACCAAGGAAGTTTGTTTTTTTCACAGACTACCAAAGGAAAAACCGTTACTACGGCAGTTGTAGGATTAATTCTGTTGATTCTGTTTTGTTTTAAAGATGATTTAAGCAAAGAAAAGTTTGGGATTCTATATTTCGTGAGCTTTTTGTTCCTGCTTTGTACGGTTTATCTTTCTTTAAGCATCAACAAGGTTTCCCGGTGGAAAAAAGAGGTTAACCGTTATCTGAAATCTCTGGAAGATTCTGAAATCTATGAGATCCGTTTTAATGATGATATTTTTAACGTTAATCTTAATCATCAGGAAGAGCTAAGCAAGTGGGAAGATTTCAAAGTATATGATATAAATAATTCATTTATTGCATTGGAAGGAAAATACAATTATATGTTTCCCGAAAAATCAATGAGTAAAGGAGATTACAGTAGCTTAAAACAGACCATAAAGAAAAACATCAAACAATAAAAAAATCAGAGCAAAACGCTCTGATTTTTTATTTATATAAAGATAAATTTACCTTCTTCGTTTTTGATTAATCCAACCAACCCATTTCCTTCATCCACTCGTCATTGTAGACTTTTCCTACATATCTTGAACCGTGGTCGTGAAGAAGAACTACAATCACATCATCTTTCGTGAACTGATCTTTCATCTGGATCAGAGAAGCAATTGCACTTCCTGCAGAATATCCGCAGAAAATCCCTTCTTCCTTAGCCAGTTTTCTGGCGTAGATAGCACCGTCTTTATCCGTTACTTTTTCAAAATGATCAATAACAGACATGTCATAATTCTCAGGAATAATATCTTCCCCAATTCCTTCCGTAATGTACGTATAAGCATGATCGTAATGAAGCTCACCGGTCTCATGAAATTCCTTCAGAATAGAACCATACGTATCAACACCAATTACTTTGATATTGGGATTTCTCTCCTTGAAGAATGTTCCGCAGCCCGTAACAGTACCTCCTGTTCCGGCACCCGCTACAAAATGCGTAAGCTTTCCATCTGTCTGTTCCCAGATTTCCGGAGCTGTAGATTCATAATGAGCCGCTCTGTTCGATAAGTTGTCGTATTGGTTCACATACCATCCGTTTTCTGTTTCCTTAGCCAGTCTTTTGGAAACTGAATAATAAGAACGCGGATCAGTAGGTTTCACATCAGTAGGACATACGATAACTTCTGCTCCTACAGCACGAAGGATATCACATTTCTCTTTTGACTGTTTGGAATTGGTTACAAAAATACATTTGTAGCCTTTGATGATGGCAGCAAGAGCCAGCCCCATTCCCGTATTTCCGGAAGTTCCTTCAATAATGGTTCCTCCAGGTTTTAATCTGCCGTCTTTTTCGGCATCTTCTATCATTTTAAGGGCCATTCTGTCCTTTACAGAATTCCCAGGATTGAATGTCTCTACTTTTGCTAAAACCAGAGCAGGAAAATCTTCTCCCAATACTTTATTAAGTTTCACAAGAGGGGTGTTTCCTATCGTTTCAAGAATATTTTTTGCGTATTTCATAAATGTTTTATAAGCGGTACAAAGATAAGGCTTTAAAAATTAGCTGTGTGATTTATGTGAATGGTGAATTGTTAATAATGAATTTTTACTAAGGTCATTGAAATGGGTTAATTGTAATAATTGTATAAAGTGAATGGTGAATCGCAAATGATGAATTTTTTAAATAAAATAGAATTGATCACTGTTTTGTCATTGACAATGGACTCCTTCACATTTCACTTTTAATTATACTTAATCGCCTTCACCGGAGATATCTTGCTGATCAGGTAACTCGGAACGATCAAAGCCAGTCCGGAAATAAGCAAAATTCCTAGTGAAATAGATATAATGGCAACAGGATTAAGATCTACCGGAACCGTACTTACATAATAGTTCTCAGGATTAAGTTTAATGATGCCGAAGAATTTCTGAATCAGAATCAAACCCAGACCTATGGCATTACCATACAGAAGCCCCGGGATCATGATGATCAGTGTATAATTGATGAACGTAGCTCTTATCTGTGAATTGCTTGCCCCCAGCGTTTTTAGAAGGCCGATAGAATTAGTTCTTTCAATGATCAGAATTAAAAGAACCATAATGATGTTAATAACAACCACAATCAGCATAATGATGATAATCAGGGCAATATTGGTGTCGAAAATACTGATCCAGTCATTGATCTGCGGAAATTTTTCCGTTGCTTTTTCAGCATAGTTTTTATAGCCGATCAGTTTTTCAATTTCCGGAAAATCTTTGTCGATGTCATTTACATTTTTAAAGAATATATCAAGACCACCTATTTCATCAGGCTTCATTTCCTGAATTTTTCTTACATGATTGATTCCCCCGATGACGAATTGCTCGTCAATCATTTTAATATCAGTTTTATAAATTCCTATCACCCTGAATTTACGGTAGATCGGCTTTTGATCTGCTTTTGAAAATACGGTAACAATACTGTCATTTACTTTCAGGTGAAGATCATTAGCAATCTTCTGTGAAATAGTTACATCATTGTTAAAGCCATTCTCTGTTACTTTAGGAGTAGTACCGGCAACCAAGAATTTTTTGAACCTCAGACTGTCAAAATCCTTTCCAATTCCTTTAAATATAATGCCTGAAAAATTATGCTCATTACGCATAATTCCCGTTACTGTTGCATACTTCTGAACACTTTCTACATCCGGAAGATTTTTAATTTTCTGAATGTTCAGTCCCTGATTGTCAAGAACAGAGGTATTGTAAGAAGAATTAGATCTTGTAGACCGTACTGTAATGTGTCCGCTGAAATCTGCCAGCCTCTCTTTGATGGCTTTCTTTGAGCCGAAGCCCGTAGATACGGTAATCAAAGAAACAATGATCCCCAAAGCTACAGAAAGCCTGCCGATGAAGATGATAACTCTTGAAAGGTTATTTTTGTTATCTTTGGAAAACGCTATTTTTCTAGAGAAATATAAAGGAAATTTCAAGCTTATGAATTTAGATTTCAAAATTAAAAATTTACTTCTTATTTGCCTAATTTTTTTAGGTGTATTCAACCAATATTATTCTCAGGTTCAAGATCAGCCGGATTTCAAAACCGGTGCAGATCAATCTGAGCTTTATCTTCCTCTGCTGAAAAATAAAACCATCGGAGTGGTCACCAACCAGACCGGACTGATGAGTGATAAAAACCATGTCGTAGATTTTCTGGTAAAAAATAATATCAAGATTAAGGCGATTTTCGCTCCTGAACATGGTTTCAGAGGAGATGCAGATGCAGGCGAAAAAGTAAAGAACGGAGTGGATACCAAAACAGGAATTCCGATTATTTCTTTATATGGAAACAACAAAAAGCCAAAACCGGAGCAGTTAAAAGGAATTGATATTGTTGTTTTTGATATCCAGGACGTTGGTGTCAGGTTCTATACCTATATTTCAACTTTAGCCTATCTGATGGAAGCTGGAGCCGAAAATAATGTAGAAATAATGGTGCTGGACCGTCCGAACCCACATGATGGTTATACAGACGGACCTGTTTTGAAAAAAAAATGGTCAAGTTTTGTAGGAATGCATGAAGTTCCTGTAGTCTATGGATTAACGATAGGAGAGTACGGGAAAATGGTGAATGGCGAAAAGTGGCTGAAAAATAGAGTTCAGGCAAAATATACCCTGATCCCTATGAAAAATTACCATAAAAATCAACGTTACCCGATTTTAGATAAGCCTTCCCCAAATCTGCCTAATGATAAATCTATCAATCTATATCCGAGCTTATGTTTTTTTGAGGGAACTCAGGTTTCTGTGGGAAGAGGTACTGATCTGCCATTCCAGGTCTATGGTTCTCCATGGACGCAGGGATTTCCTTATCAGTTTACACCAAAACCTAATTTTGGAGCAAAAGATCCTTTTCTAAACGGAAAATTGTGTTACGGTGAAGATCTTTCAGCCTATCCGAAAGATCTTAGAGAACTGAATCTTGAATGGCTGATTAAATCTTATAAAGGCTATAAGAATCCAAAGCAGAACTTCTTCCTGGAGAATTTGTTCTTCGATAAGCTGGCCGGAACAGATGAATTCAGAAAACAGATCATAGCCGGAAAATCAATTCAGGAAATCAAAGCTTCATGGAAAAATGATCTGGAGAAATTCGAAAAGATCCGCCGTAAGTATATTGTTTATAAAGACTGAGTTTAAAAGTCAATTGTGAATTTAGCTTTGCCTTGTCAATTGTGAACCTATAGATCATAAAATTCACGGATAAAGCCAAATTCACAATTGACCATTCACTTTGATATCAATCAAAATTCTGTGGAGGGTTTTTATCGTTCTTACCTTTATTTAGGATGAAAAGCCCAAGAGATAATCCTATAACTCCGGCAAAAGCTGTCATCAATGCTCTTTCCAGCTTGTCGGGCAGGTCATTTCCGATATAATTCATTAAAAAAAGGATCACAAAAGTGATCACTGAAATAATAATATGATTTTTTCCGAACAGTTTCATGCTGTTATTTTAGTTTATAAGAAATCATGACACCTCCTCTGTAGGGAAGGATTTCTCCGCTTTTATTAAATTTTTTGGCTGATTCATACCGCTGTCCGGTGGTACGGTCATACCCTTTATAGAAGTCCTGTGATGTACCTATCGTTGCATATACATCAATATTCCAGCGGTCAGATACTTTAAACTGATATCCGCCTGTTACTCCTAATATAAATGATACGCCTTTTTGATATAAGTTTGATGATGTGAATACTTCATTTTTATCATTTATATATGGTGTATCTTTCCAATAGTTCCATTTTTGAAGTACAAATGCTGAGGTTGCAATATTAGCTCCTACATACCAATGGCTGAATGCTTCATTGAAATAATATCTTCCTTCCAGAGAAACAGAATAATACTGAAATTCATGTCCTGCAAAAGACTTCCAGGGAGATACCAGAACGTCGCCCTGCATTGTAATCTTTGAAGTCAGTTGCTTTTCCAGACCAATATTGATGAGTCCAATTGGAGCCAGAAGTGCATTTCCTTTGATATATAGACTTTTTTCCTGTTCTTGTTCCTGGGCTGTCAACATTGCAGCAGACAGAAGTGTGATAGATGCGGTAAGAAATTTGTGTTTTAGCATTTATTTTATTTGTTTCAATAATTCTTCTGCGAGTTTGGAGTCTTTATTGGTCTGAACGGCCATATGTTTAGACATTTCTGCGTAGCTTTTGGCCATTTCTTTATTCCCTGTAAGAAAATAAAGCTTGGCAAGAATGTAAGTGTTTTCCGATGTTTCGCCACGCATTACAGATTTTTCTGCCCATTCCGAGGCTTTCTTTAGTGATGCTGGATTTTTGATGTGATCACTAAATACCCACGCTGCTCTCAGCAGTTCATTAGGCTCAAATGCATCGGAGTTTTTATAATATTCCAAAGCTGCTTTTTCGAATTCAGGGAAATTGGCATTCTGCTCATAATAGCTGAGTTTCGTCTGGTTCAGTTTGGATTGTGCGAGCTGTTTTCCTACTAACGGTTCAGCCGTTTTCATGAAATACTCGTCGTTGATCCTTTTATTTTTATCATCAATAGATTGTTCTACAATTTTTGAAAGCTTCAGCTGATTGTCAAATTCATTGTAAGTTTCTTCCGGCAGATATTTAATAATTTCAGCCTTTCTTGATGTAAACGTGCTATAGTTACTGTCTTCCGTCGACTTTACAAAAAATAACAGGAAACCTATTTCCTCTTTAGATATTTCTTCTGTTTTCTTTTTGTTTTCAAAATACCGTTCGGAAGCTTTTTTAGCAAAATCGTAATCTGAGGAGGAGTTCAGTTTCATAATGTTGATCAGGAATTCCGGGTCTTTCTCTCCATTGGCAAAACGTTCTTTTAAAGAACCTTTTTTATTACCTGCAGAATTAATATCCTGAGCCATGGCCACAAACATGCTTTGCTCCATATAACCGGAATTCTGAGAAACCAGCTCGCCTTCACCATTCAGGAAAAGATAAGTGGGATAGGAGCGTACACCATATTTGGCGGCAATTTCCCTTCCTTCACCTTTTTCCATATCGAATCTGGCATTGACGAAGTTGGTATTGAAATAATCTCCTACAGGCTTCTGGGTAAATACATTTTTCTCCATCATCTTGCACGGTCCACACCAGGAAGCATAAGCATCGATGAAAACAAGTTTCTTTTCCTTTTTTGCCTTTGCTATAATGTCTTTGAAAGGTAGTTCCTGGAACTGTATGGCTTCCTGAGCCAGTATAACAACAGAGCAGAAAACAAATACCCCGGAGATGATCTTCTTCATTTTCAAATTAGATTTGTAGGCGAAGATAGTTATTTTCCAAAAAATAGAGGATGAATTTGACTTAGTATGCTCTATATTAACGAACTTTAAGACTGTTAGGGGCCTTAAATAAAATGATTGGTTTAACCTGTAATTACTTTCAAAATTATAAACTTGTTATTAAAGTTTCTTTACTAAACTAAGATTTGTAATTTTCTTGGGTAAATAGTTATGGAATATGATCAGGAATCTCCAATGATTATTATCTGTCGTCTTAATTTTTGAGATTAAATTATTTTTAATAATTAGTTAAATAAATTAGGAACCAACAGCCTATGTCGATCCATATAAGTTTAATGCGAAGGAATTAGACAGCGAAACAGATCTTTACTATTATGGAGCCAGATACAATGAAATAAAAGAAAATTTTGATAAGATGCTAAAAAATTACAATAAAATGGATTCTTTCTTAATAAAAAGTGTTTTTAGATTACAAACTAGAAATAAATTAATTGTTACAGGAAATGTTAAATCTGACTCTGAACTAGAGAATTACAAAATAAATACAATAGTATTAAAAGATTTAATGATACCTATAAATATAGTTAATGAAACTGTTATAGAGAATCAATCATATTTAGCTCTTACTTTTGATATGAATTATATTGATGAAGATTTATTATTTGAAATAATGAAACTTAAACAAGGGCAAGTAATTGAAATTGGATAGGATTAATCCAACTAAAATTGTATTGTATGCTTAAGGAATAATCAAGGCGGGGTTTTTATCTTCGACTGTTTATGACAGGAGGAGCATTTGTTAATAAAAACAATTTAAAAATGATAATTATTAAATTATATATAGTCGATTGGTACGATGATATTATTATAAAACAGACGGAACTCCTATTGGTGAAAAAACAACATTAATGAAATAGTTTTAAAAAAGAATAATGATTATTAGTATAGAAGACGATGTTTTTGAAGTAAATACATCTGAAGCGTATAATAAAGATATTTTTGTCTATAATAAATGGATAATTATTCCTTATGTAAACCTTGAAATTTTCAATATTAACTTCACTCAAAGCATAATTAAAAGATATGATAAGCTAGATTTTTCATATTTACTTTTTAGAGATGTAAGAGAAATATTTTGGAATTATGCCGTTAATGATGAAGTGAAATATGGAAAATTAATGTTAAATAATTCTTCTTTTGAGAACGATTATATAATAGATTATGTTTCTGGTGCAGATATAATGAATTGCATTTCTGGATGTGAAATCAAAGTGAAATTTAAAGAGCAGTATTTATTTATTTCGAAAGATCATTTACAAATTAAAAGTGGACCATTGAATATCTGGACACCTGTAGATACTCCTAATTTTTCAAGGAATATTGATGAGAAGGCAATAGATATTTTTTATAATAAGCGGTATATTCCAGATATCTTTCACATTAATTTTATCAGGCCCCTTAAAAGGATTATTCTTTGCCCATATTTTTTTCTCTTTCTGAATGATTTCCGGGTTATTAAGAAATTCAGCTTGATTGATTTCCAATGAAAACGGAAAACTATCTATACTTTTCTTCAGGTCTTTATCAATTCTATTGAAATCCATTGTATTATGTAATGTGTTTTGGATGAACGAATTTTAAGTTTTGGCTCAACTGTCAATCTTTTTATTTTTGTAAATTTATATGATGAATATCGGGTCTCCAAATACTCAATGAATTGTGCGGAACAAACAAAAAAGTAAGTATGAGCATTAAAGAATCATCAACCAATCAAGAAAATAAAAAAGGTCTGGAGCTTAGCTGTTCTGAGATATATGCCGTAAACCTGATCAGTGGCCGATGGATTCTTTCAATCTGCTACTGCCTTAAAACAGGAAAACTGAGATTTTCTGAACTCAAGAACAGCATCCCAAATATCAGTGAAAGAATGCTGACCATGCAGCTTAAAAAAATGGAAGAAGAAAGGCTGGTTCTAAAAAAGGTCTATGCTGAAGTTCCTCCAAGAGTAGAATATGAATTAACGGAAATCGGGCGACAGTTGATCCCTGTTTTGGATCAATTGGAAATATGGGGCGAAGATCACAAGAAAATAAAGAAAGGATTATAAAATGACTGTATTGATTTTTAAGCAAATACAAATCACAAAAGATATCTTTACCCATACTTTTGAAATTAATTATAAAAAACTTGCACGATATTGCAAAAAGTTCTATTTTTGCACCCACGTTAAACAACGAAACAATTGGTTTCTTAGCTCAGTTGGTAGAGCAATGGATTGAAAATCCATGTGTCCCTGGTTCGATTCCTGGAGAAACCACTGGAAATTAAACAATTTCTAACAAAACCCCTCAAATTGCACAATTGAGGGGTATTTTTTTGCCCAGATATCAATAAGAGAGATTCTCAAATTGAAGGTGAGCATAACATTTCTGTTTCATAATTATCTTCACTCAAAAAATGTAGTTAGCATTGTAAAATTACAAAAAGTCACCTAAAAAGTTGGCTTTGATTTTATTCATCAGTCCCAGATTGCCATCCCGTAATATGAGAAGAAAGGATTACCAACTCTGTGCGATCATTATTTGCTCATCTTTGGGTAAAGGTTTAAAAAGATCTAAAATCTCAATTTCTGAAAATGAGTCAGCTCCTGTAAACTGCAAATTAAGAAAAGCTGAACAAACCCAATCGGCGGGATATACTTCAAATTCTTCTCTTAAAAATGTATATGACAGTAACGGAATCCTTATTCGGCAGAATGATAACGAGACCGGAGCTATGGTTTGGCATCTTTCCGATGCCAACTCAAAAGGCCAGACCACTCAGATGGAATATGGGAACGGGTATACCATAACCAATCAGTATAATCCGAATGATTTTTCTCTTTTTAACATCAAGCATCAGAATACCAATAACGGAACAGTTGCTCTTGATGTAGACTATAATTATGATGTCAATAAAGGTGTTTTAAACTGGCGCAGAAATAATACTTTTGGCAAAAAAGAAGACTTTACCTATGATAAGCTAAACCGACTGTTGAGTGAAGCAGTTAATGGGGTTTTGACTAACGAGTATACTTACGATAAAAGAGGAAGAATCACTTCTAATACAGAACTTGGTAAGTATAATTATAATGAAACTAATTATAAACTTCAGGGGATTGATTTTAATACCAACGGGCAGAATGTAAATACCCAAAGAGGTTTTGCTGCAATTACTTATAATGCCTTCAAAAGCCCGAATACGATTGTATTGACAGGGAAAGAAGACCTGCGTTTTGCCTATAATATACTGAAGACACGGTATTCTATGACATCTTATGTCACAGGGAAAACAAAATTATATTCTTCTGATTTTGCAGTGGAGATTACCAAAAAAATGAGCAAATTTGGAGAAACTGTAGAGATCATCACCTATATTACGGGAGACCCATATTCAGCCAACTATATTAAAAAAGAAATTCTGGATTTTGGATCACTTACAGAAAAAAATAATTATTATCTTCACAGGGATAACTTAGGAAGTATTCTAGCTGTTACCAAAACAGATGGGTCGGTAGTGGAAAAACGTTTCTTTGATGCGTGGGGAAACTTAAAAGCTCTAACAAATGCTTCCGGGCAATTGATAACAGATGCTCAGCAGCTGGCTTCAGGGGCTATGTTTTTAGACAGGGGATATACAGGACATGAACACTTATGGAAGGTAGGGCTAATTAATATGAATGCCCGTCTGTATGATCCAGTAATGAGGAAGTTTTTAAGCCCGGATAACCTGATTCCTGATCCTACTAATACACAGAGTTATGACAGGTTTGGGTATGCTTATAACAATCCATTGTTATATGTAGATATAGATGGTAATTCGCCTCTTGTGATAGCTATAGTTGTTGGTGTGGCCATTGCTGTTACTACAAAGGTAATCATGAATGCCATTGCAGGGGTTCCTATTTGGTATGGTCTGGGCAAATCAGCGGTAACTGGCGCGGTAATGGGAGCAATAAGTTTTGGAATTGGTTCGGCAGCTACCGGTGCAGCAGCCAGTTTTGTCGGAAAAGCAGCACTACAGGCTGGAATGCATGGTATGACCGGAGGTATGATGTCTGTTTTAGAAGATGGGAATTTTGGATCTGGATTCTTATCTGGTGCTGTCTCATCTATTATTTCCAGTGGAATACAGGCGTTAGGGACAAACTTTACAAGATCGGGAGCCATGCAGGATGCTAACCGTAATTATATTTCTATGAATAGCTTTGGAAAAAGTGATTTAATAAAAGCTGTAATGGTGGTATCGGGTGGATTATCTGGAGGGATTTCGTCTACTATTGCAGGAGGTAACTTCTGGCAAGGCTTTAGGCAAGGACTAATCACAAGTGGTTTAAACCATGTGGAGCATTTGATAGTAACTAACATAATGTCAAAAAACATATTAGCTGGATATTTAGTTAAAAATAGTATAAATCCATATGATCCTGCTACTACTAATAGCTTAAAAGCAATAATAGCACTATTTACAAAACCTGGACAATGGGTTGAGATTGCAAATCCAACAACTTTAGCTGATTGGTCTAAAGGATATTTAACAGCTATTGTTGATAGCAATCAGCTAATTGATTTATTAATAAATGGTGCGCCTTCTGGATCACCAGCATGGGGGATAACAAATCCTGTTAATGGGAAAATAATATTAGCGCCACGTCTATTAAATGGAATAGAAGATAATTTTTGGGCTGCATCAGTAGTTATACATGAGCAAGATCATTTTACCAATTTTCAATTAGGTCTTTTCCAAAGTAATAGTTATATTGATCGGGAATTAAATGAATTATCTGCTTATAGAGCTGCTGAAAAATGGACAGGAACTATGGAAAAGCAAGGCTTTATTCATTTGAATAATGTAATTTCATACATTTTAAAATTACCAACCTTTAAATAATATATTATGAGAAAAATTATTTTATTATCATTCTGCTTTTTATTCAGTTTTTGTTCTAATCAAATTAAATTGAATAAAGGTAAAGAGGTGGATATTATTTTTCCAAAAAAATATATTTCTACTCAAAAGACTGGAGAAATTATAGAGGAAATAATAAAAAATAATACAAATAACACCTATATTATTGATCCTTATGCTTTTTATGGTGAATCTTATATGTTAGAAAATGGAAATCTTTTGCAGCCTAATATGTACATTAGAAATGGGTATGCCTCTAGGAATGATAGATTATGTCGCGACATATTAATTATTTTAAAGCCATTTCAGATATTACACCATTCCATAGCTTTGAATACAAATAATAAGGCCATATATAAATATTCTAAATCTAATAAATATGAAGAAATTACAAAATCTCTTCATAATAGAAATAATGTACTTGCTTTAGGGTGTGATGATTACATCAAAGAATTAGAGTCTAAAGGTTATAAAGTCCTAGAAGATAGTATTATAGTTACAATACCTGTGAAACCTTAGCTAATATTTTAAAGATGTAATACATTATTTAATAGAGGGATGATATTTTATAGACATCGTTACAAATCATATCCAATGAAAACAGACGTTAGGAACTAACTTTTCAGGATCTGGTGCAGCCCAGGATGCTAACCGCAATTATATTTCTATGAATAGTTTTGGAAAAAGTGATTTAATAAAAGCTGTAATGGTGGTATCGGGTGGATTATCCGGAGGGATTTCTTCTACTATTGCAGGAGGTAATTTCTGGCAAGGTTTCAGATAAGGTTTAATTACTGCCGGGTTAAATCATGTGACACATTTTGTTGCCACAGAATTTGATAATAGAAATAAATTAGAAAAATATCTGAATGCAAATGGTATAAGTTATGATGCACAAGGAAAAAATGCAAAGACTAATGATTTAGTTTTATTAAAGCATATTTTCAAAGATTTATATTGGAGTGGAAGTGCACAATGGACAGAATTTGCAACTGAACAAACTCTGGCAGAATGGTCTGAAGGATATTTAAAATACGAAATAGATAAAACGTCTCAATTATTAACATATACTGATTTGAATGGTGATAGAAATCTTGCTTGGGGAGTTATAAATCCCATAACTGGGAAGGTTATATTGGCACCTGCTTTATTACAAGAATCAGTATATCAACTAGCAAAAACATTTATTCACGAACAGACACACTCTATTGATTTTAAATTAGGATATTTAAGTAATTTTATGAATCCTTTTAACGAATTTAAAGCTTATGCAGAAGAAGCAAAGTGGACAGGATTTTTCTCTCCTAAAATAAAAGAGTATTTACCCGGAGTAGCTAACATTTTATCATTAATTTCTTTTCATTAAAACTTATAAAAATCATGAAAATATTACTTTTTTTACCAATTTTATTATGGAATTGTATTTCGATTAATGAAAATAGAACAATTATAAAATTAAATAAATCTGAAAATATTGATATATTATATGAATCTAATAATAATTCTAAAGATAAGCCTATTTATATAATAAAAAATAATACAGAGAATACTTATATAATTGACCCTTTTGGATTTAGGGGTACTGCAACTCTCTATGAAGACAATAATTTATTGAATCCATATATATTAGGATTAAAAGGTTATTATGAGAGGCCAAGTGACAAATGGTGTAAAAATGATTTGATTATTCTTCTACCTTATGAATCAAAAAAAATAGAAACATTTAATACTAATTATAGTAATACTGCCTTATACCATTATTCTAAAGGAAAAAAATACTTCGAAATTATTAAATCTGCTCATAATAAGAATACTGCAACATATTTTGGATGTGAAGAATATATTAGGGAATTAGAGTCAAAAGGTTATAAAGTATTAGAAGACAGTATAAGTGTAAAAATTCCAGTATTTCCAAAAGAATTTTCTAATTAAACAATGTGGTATTTATTTTATGCTCTTCCGGCTTTTGGGGAAAGCAGCATTGCAAGCAGGAATACACATCATGACAAGAGGTATGATGTCTGTACTTTATTCAATAATAGTCACCCGAAAAGCCCCTATTTTGGGAGTGGAAGGCTATTAGAATAATGCTAAACAATTTTTCAATTATATTGATTTACATCCAACTCTTATTAAAGCATATCAATCACAATATAATGATTTTGTAAAATCGTATTTCTTTAAATAATGTTATGTATAAATTAATTTTCATATTATTCATAAGTTTTTTATCAGCCCATCAATCATGTAAATTATCTTTTTCCAATAACTATCTTTCAGAAAATGGCAAAATAATTTTTAGTATTAAAATATAGGTGAAAAAAAATAAAAATTCCTCTTTTTTTAATCCAAATTTTGCAAGGCCTACAGATATAGAGGTTTATAGTGCTGAAAAAAGATTATATTGATACTCGATATAGTTTTGATGGCTTTGTGCGGAGATGTAAAAGAATGTTTTGGAAAAATGACCTGTCTCAAGAAAGGAGAAGCCAAAGAATATGAAGTTCAAATTATTCCCGAAGAATATCAAAAGCATTTAAAGCGTTCAGCCTCTTGTTTTCCTGTCAAAAGATTTTTAACATCACCTGCGTCAAAGGATTCGCCTGATAAAACCATGTTTCTTTCGATTTCCAGGATCTTTGACAGCAAAACTTCAAATAACTTGTTTACCGTGCGTGCCTCTTCAGAATTGCCTTTTAAGCGGCTCATTTCCGAACTCCATTTAGAGATCTACAGTTTTACCTGTTGAGAATTCAGCTCGTTTTCCATTAACTGTAATTCTTAAATAAACCGGTACACACCAATTGCTTTTTGCGTTAGATTTTTTAGCATACAATAATATTGAATTTTAGTGTTCATGATTATTGATTTTAAAGGTTAAATTACCTTTCGATGAATTGCTAGTCAAATATTCAAATTTTGAATAGATCTACTTTGATAGTGGAGGTTTCCGAGAAATTCAGTTACCTGAAAAATCAATATGCTAAGATGACCGAAAAGGTCACCTTCAATTTGAGAGAATTTGTCTTATTTTGATATATCATACAAAAAAATAACCCCTCAAATTGTACAATTTGAGGGGTTTTGTTAGAAATTATTTAATTTCTGTGGTTTCTCCAGGAATCGAACCAGGGACACATGGATTTTCAATCCATTGCTCTACCAACTGAGCTAAGAAACCATTATATTTTTGTTGACTTACTTCGTTGTTTTAAAGTGATGCAAAAGTAGTAAGTTTTCCTATATGAAGCAAGTATTAACCGTACTTTTTTAAAATAAAAATAAAACCTACTGATTTTCAGCTGAATTATTTTCCTGTTCCTTTCTGATGTGGTCACTCATCTCCTCCAATACAGGCTTTATCGTACTTTCCGGAAGATCACTGATTCGGATATACATCAATCCGTCAATGGCATCGTTAAAGTTTGGATCCACGTTAAAAGCAATCACTTTCGCATTCTGTTTAATATATTTTTTGATCAGAACAGGTAACCTTAGCTCAGGTTCAAGGTCATCAATAATCTTGTCAAGCTTATTCAAATCAGATTCCATTTCCTCAAAGAAAATATTTTTATCCCGGTCGCGAAGCTTTACCTTGTATTCATTTCTCGGGGTGATATATTGTGCAACTGCTGAATCAAAGTAGTTTGAGCGCATGAATTCAATCATCAGAGATTTTGAAAACTCAGAAAACTTATTGGAAATACTTACACCGCCCATCAAAAACTTATGGTCGGAATTTCTTAAACATACATGAACGATTCCTCTCCACAAAAGGAAAAGCGGAAGCGGCTTTTGCTGATATTCTTCACAGATGTAAGCACGGCCCATTTCGATCACTTTTTTGAAGAATGGATGGATATCCTGCTCAAACTCAAATAAAGAGCTTGTATAGAATCCTTTGATACCATATTTCTTCATAACCTCTTTCCCCAAAGCCATTCTGTAGGCTCCTGCAAGCTTCTCCGCACTGCTGTCCCAAAGGAAAAGATGATGATAGTGTTTATCATATTCGTCAAGGTCAAACGGTAAATTGCTCCCTTCGCCCACAGCACGGAAAGTAAGTTCTCTCTGACGGCCGATCTCCCTCATCACAGAAGGAATTTCCTCGTAAGTCGTGAAATAGATCTCGTAATTTCCGTTACTGAACAGCATTTTTTCTGTCCCTTTCAGGCGGTTGATGTCTTTCAGGATATCTTCCTTAGGAGTTTCATCAATGATATTCTGGACAATATTCTCTTCCCTTAACAGCGGGAATTTTAACGTTAGGTTTTTAAGATTGATGCTTTGGGCCAATGATTTTCTCTTTTCGTAGTAAGATTTCATCATATATACCTTACGCTTCAGGAATTCACCTAGCTCTTCAATGGTTTCCATTTCATCCATTGCCTTTACAGTGATGGGCTTTCCTATCCTGATTCTGATCGGTTTTTCCCTGTCATTCATCATTTCCGCAGGAAGCATCAGCGTTTGTAAACTTGGATGAAGCTTTGCAACCTGATAAAAAAGGCGGCTGTTTTTAGCGTGGAAATACAAGGGAACTACCGGTACTTTAGCCATTCTGATCAGCTTAAGGGCAGGCTTTTCCCAGTCTCTGTCAAGAATTTCTCCATAAGGATTGTTCTTATTAGATACTTCTCCTGCCGGAAAGATCCCCACGCAGCCTCCATTCTGAAGATGTTTCAGGGTTTCACGCATTCCCGAAGTGCTGCTGTAAGCTTCCTTTCTGTTTTCAAAAGGATTTACAGAAATCACATACGGTTCCATGGGTTTAATTTTTTCCAGAAGGAAATTCCCCATTACTTTGAAATCCGGACGCACTTCTGAAAGGATTTTACACATTAAAATTCCGTCAATAGCACCCAGAGGATGGTTTGAGACCAGAATAAACGGTCCGGTTTTCGGAACTTTTGCCAGATCTTCTTCAAAAGCCACATAGCTTAAGTTCCTTTCTCTTACAAATGAGTCGAAAAAATCTTTGCCTTCCTTATCTTTTAATTTGTCGTATAATCTATTAACTTCATTTATTTTGGCAATACTCATCACGGCCGATGCGACCGGGTTTTTCAGGAACCCAATTTTGCTTAAGCCGGAAGCTGTGATAAGATCGTTTTTCGAAATTAAACTCATATGTGTTTAGTCGCAGTTAAAATTATTGTGTTACCATTTGAACCGTATTTTTGGAAATCTGTTCCAATAATACATTTTTTTCCTGGTAAAATTTGTCAATATGATCCATCTTCGCATTTCTTACTGTGAATAAAGATACATTTTTAACCGCTTTGGTTTTAAATATTTTTTGAAGTTCTTCATTAAGCTCATCCACCTGATTGAATTTGTCTTCCAGGCACAAAGCCAATGAAATAGCAGAATTCTGCATAAGAGATACCTTGATTTTATATTTAGAGAGATATCCGAAAATAAGACTCATATGGTCTTCCGCAATGAATGAGAAATCTCTTGTTGAGATCTTTAACAGAATCTGATTCTCTTTTAAGATATAAGATTCTTCATGTTGGTTTTTATCCGAAGCTCCAACTTTAGTTCCTCCTTTGGTAGGATCTACGAAAGATTTTACATAAAAAGGAATGTTTTTTTGCTGCAGAGGCTGCAGTGTTTTCGGGTGAATGACACTTGCTCCGTAATAAGCCATTTCAATGGCCTCCTCATAAGAAATATTGGAAAGAAGAGAAACATCGCTGAATTTCCTTGGATCCCCAGTCATTACTCCCGGAACATCTTTCCAGATCGTCATGGCATCAGCATTCAGGCAATACGCAAAAATAGCAGCAGAGTAGTCAGAGCCCTCCCTTCCTAAAGTTACCGTAAAATTATTGTCGTCAGAACCAATGAATCCCTGCGTTACATAGCAGATATCCGTATTTAAAGTTGAAATAAATTCTTCTGTTTTTGCCCAGTCTACCATACCTTCCCTGTAGGAACTGTCTGTTTTAATATAATCTCTGGCATCCAGCCATTGATTCGTAAACTGAATTTCATTCAGGTATTCACTCAGAATTTTTGTAGAGATCATTTCCCCGCAGCTTACGACCTGGTCATAGACAAAGCTGTAATTAGGCGATTTGTTTCGTCTTAAGAAAGAATCAATATCATCAAAAAATATATTGATCTCAGCAAAAACTACATGGTTTTCAGGAAACAGACCTTCCGCAATCTCGATGTGTTTTTGTTTTATCTTTTCAATCTCAGTTTGATAGTTATCCTTCTTGAAATAAAGTTCTACAACCTTTTCCAATTCATTTGTCGTTTTGCCCATTGCTGAAATAACCAGCAGACATTTGGCAAATCCCTGACTTTGTAAAACCATGGATACATTTTTTACACTCTCGGCATCTTTTACAGATGCTCCACCAAACTTGAAAATTTTCATTAATTTGTTAAAAATAAAATTGTTAGATTAAAAATTACATGAGTTTTTTACGGAGGTCAAAATTATAAATTTACAACGAGATATGAAAGTTTCTGGCGGCTGGATAGAATTAAGATTTAATTAAAATTGAGACTTGATGAATATTATCAGAATTTTGTTGATTTATTGTCATCAAATGGGGATTAATTACGCAATGATAATTTTAGGTCTATACCATTGTTGGTTCTGTATGGTGTTGAAAAACAACTGTTAAGGTCTTTTCTAATAAAAGCTTTCTTTCTCCGATAAATTTTCCGAAATTTGGGGAAAACGTAAAAAGAAAAATATGTCAAATCAACCATTACAGACTTTAGGAGAATTTCTTATAGATAAACAGGACGATTTTCAATATTCTACAGGTGAATTTTCCCGTCTACTGAGCGCCATAAGATTGGCTTCAAAAGTGGTAAACAGAGAAGTAAACAAAGCCGGAATCGTAGATATAACAGGAGCTGCCGGTAACCAGAATATTCAGGGCGAAGAACAACAGAAACTTGATGTGATTGCCAATGAAATTTTTATTACGGCTTTGTCTCAGAGAGAGGTTGTTTGTGGTATTGCTTCGGAGGAAAATGATGATTTTATTGACATTAAGTGTGGTGAAAACGGCCACCTGAGTAAATATGTCGTGCTGATTGATCCTTTGGACGGATCATCCAATATTGATGTGAATGTTTCTGTCGGAACTATTTTCTCTATTTACAGAAGAGTAACAGAACCCGGAACTCCGGTCCAGCTGGAAGATTTTCTTCAGAAAGGAATCAACCAGATTGCAGCAGGATATGTAATCTACGGTTCTTCTACCATGATCGTTTATACGACCGGAAATGGTGTAAACGGATTTACTCTGGATCCTTCATTGGGAACCTATTATCTTTCTCATCCTAATATGACATTTCCTACCAATGGAAAGATTTATTCCATCAACGAAGGTAACTATATCAAATTCCCTCAAGGTGTGAAAAACTATCTTAAATATTGTCAGATGGAAGAAGGAGACCGTCCTTATACTTCAAGATATATCGGTTCTTTGGTAGCAGATTTCCACAGAAATATGCTGAAAGGAGGAATTTATATTTATCCTTCCTATTCCCAGGCTCCGAACGGAAAATTAAGATTGCTGTACGAATGTAATCCTATGGCATTCCTTGCTGAACAGGCTGGAGGAAAAGCTACTGACGGATTCAGAAGAATTCTGGAGGTAGAACCTACAGAGCTGCATCAGAGAATTCCGTTTTTCTGCGGAAGTATTCAGATGGTGGAAAAAGCAGAGGAATTCATGCGGATTGACAGTGTAAAATAATGAAAGCAAAATATTTCAGATATTTATTGGAATTTAAACGCCCGAGCGGAACGTCTCGCGGCGTTTTGTATGAAAAAGAAACCTTTATTCTCGAGGTTGGAGACAACGGAAAAAAGGGAACAGGGGAGTGTGCAATATTTCGGGGATTGAGTTTTGATGACAGACCGGATTATGAAGAAAAACTCCAATGGCTTTGTGAAAATATTGATCGTGGTTACCTATATTTAAAAGAACAACTGAAAGAGTTTCCGTCTATATGGTTCGGATATGAGCAGGCAGTTTTGAATCTGAAATACGGAGAGAATCTGTATTTTCCAAGTGAATTTACCGAAGGGAAATCTGCTATCGTGATCAATGGATTGATCTGGATGGGAGATATTCTGTATATGGAGGAACAAATCCGGGAAAAGCTTGAAAAAGGATTTCATTGTATCAAATTGAAGATTGGTGTTGACTGGGAGTCTGAGCACAAAATCCTTCAGAAGTTAAGAGGAAAATTCTCAAAAGATGCGTTGGAGCTTCGGGTAGATGCTAATGGCGGATTTAGTAGGGAAGAAGCAAAGACTGTTTTACAGCAGCTTTCAGATCTTCATATTCATTCTATTGAGCAGCCAATCAAGGCTGGAAACTGGAGTGATATGGCCTCATTGTGTGTCGGAGCCCCTACGCCGATTGCTTTGGATGAAGAACTGATTGGGATTACTGATCCTGCCGAAAAGAAAAAGCTTTTAGAAAGCATTAAGCCTCAGTATATTATTTTAAAACCTGCTCTGGTCGGAGGTTTTTCAGGCTCAGATGAATGGATCTCTCTTGCAGAAGAGCAGAATATCGGCTGGTGGATCACGTCTGCTCTTGAAAGTAATATAGGACTGAATGCTATTGCCCAGTATACATTCACGAAAAAAAATCCGATGCCGCAAGGTTTGGGCACCGGATCTCTATTTGTAAATAATTTTGAATCTAGTTTAGATCTGAACAATGAACTATTGTGGTTTAAAACGCCAAGAAATTAAACTAAATTCATGCAAATGCAAATTTTCCGTAAATAGTATATATTACGGATAGTAAAATCTCTTCAATAATTAAAGAAGATACAGACGTGAAAATGAGGCAAAAGTAATGTTAGGGTCGATAAACTTTATTTTATGATCAGTACTCTTATTAAATCACGTCTTTTACAAAAATTGCTTCCTTTATATATCTTACTATATAAGAAAACTTGTTTTTAATTCTTTTCATGATAAAATATTTTTATTTCTCTTTGTAATGAAATTTACAATCTTTATGCCAATGTCGGTATTGGAACGAAGTTTAACATATAGTTCATTTTATGGGATTTTTTTAATTAATCATTAAGGAATAATTGTGAAAATATTTTCGTTATTTTTTGATCGCCCTGTGATTAAATTTCTGTCAATTCCATATAAATTCTGAAAAATATCTTTTTGAACCATTGAACTGGAAAGATATCCCCAATGGTTTCCTATTTCATATTTAAAACTTTTCAGGATATCATCCTCTACAAAAGTACAGTCGATGATAGAAACGATATCTTTCAGTTTTTCAATATCGCTGGGGCCATTCTTGCCTAATCTGGGGGTCAGAATATTTTTAGTAAATTGTGAAATCCCCAAGACCGTGTCTTTTCTGTTGAGATAAATAGAAATACGGTTGGCCAGCAGCGGAAGCTTATTATATGAATCTTCAGAGTCTTCGAAGACTTTATAGGATACATCAGCATTTAAAAGCAAAACCTGATCGATAACGCGGAGGATATTTTCTTTTTTAAGGCTGTAAAGCATACTTTGAAGCACCCTGTTTCCAAGAGAATGGGCCATCAGGTGAATTCTTTGATTACACGGAGCCAGGTCGCGGGTTGAAAAAATATCTTTTAAAAATTGGGTGTAAAAATAAAACAACCGCATCAGCGATGATCCTGAATTAATACTTGATGCCTTGTCATCAAAATAAGTCAGAGGAATAATACTGCTTGAAGCAGGCCAGCTCACAAAAAGAATATGCTCTACAGGGGATGCCGGATTATCGATAAACAGCTTTTTAAGATCGATAATTGCCTTTAATTCATCATCAAAATCGTATGCATACCCATGAATAAAAATCAGTACATCGCTTCTTTCTTTTGTAGAAGACATATTCTTATATAATTCATAGAACATTCTTTGGGTTCCGCCTAGATTATTGGCTGTCTGTGAGGAACTTTTAATGCCTTTTTCATTCCGTAAAACTTCCAGGACTTCTTCATAGCCCTGCTTTTCGGGCTCAGAAAACAATTTGTAATTTAAGATGTTACGGTTGGTATAATCTTTCTTCTTTTTGGGTGCAGTAGGCTCTTTGTAGGTGTCAAAATCACATTTTGCGATCCTGAAATTGGGAATAGAATATTCATCATTGGAAAATGAATCTGCTTTTTCGCCTTTGTGACGGACGATCTTACGATTGCTTAGGATATAAACAGCCATAGTGGGTAAATTTTGTAATTGGTCTTATTTCTATCTAAGTTAGCTATAAATAATGAATTTATTAGTCTTTCAGCATTTAGATTATCATTTCCATAAGCCCTAAATTTTCCGTAACTTTGTCAAACTTTTTTTGCATACAATAAAAGCTAATTTAAATGGAAGAAGAAAAAAAATCACTCAATTTTATTGAGCAAATTATTGAAGATGATATGGCAAACGGTCTGAAAAAAGAACAGATCCGTTTCCGTTTTCCGCCTGAACCTAATGGATACCTGCATATTGGCCATACAAAAGCCATCTGCATCAACTTTGGACTGGGCGAAAAATACAATGCTCCCGTAAACCTTCGTTTCGACGATACGAACCCTGAGAAAGAAGAGCAGGAATTCGTGGATTCTATCAAAAAAGATGTGGAATGGTTAGGTTACAAATGGGATAAAGAACTGTATGCATCCGACTACTTCCAGCAGCTTTACGAATGGGCCGTACAGATGATTAAAGACGGAAAAGCTTATGTAGATGAGCAGCCCTCTGAAGTGATCACGGAGCAGAGAAAGAATCCTGCAGAGCCGGGAATAGAGTCGCCGTACAGAAACCGTCCGGTAGAAGAATCTCTTGACCTGTTCGAAAGAATGAAGAACGGAGAATTTGAGGAAGGTTCTATGTCTCTTCGTGCGCAGATCGATATGGTGTCCCCAAACATGAACTTACGTGATCCTGTGATGTACAGAATCCTGAAAAGACCTCACCACAGAACAGGTACAGCATGGAAAATCTATCCGATGTACGACTGGGCACACGGAGAATCTGATTATCTGGAACAGGTTTCACACTCATTGTGTTCATTAGAGTTTGAAAATCACAGACCGCTTTATAACTGGTATCTTGAGCAGGTATACGATGAATCTAAAATAGCACCTAAGCAAAGAGAATTCGCAAGAATGAATGTCTCTTATATGATCACTTCCAAAAGAAAGCTTCAAAGGCTGGTTGCTGAAAAAGCAGTGACAGGTTGGGATGATCCGAGAATGCCTACTATTTCCGGAATGAGAAGAAAAGGTTTCACGCCGGCATCAATCAAAAATTTCATTGAAAAAGTAGGGGTGGCCAAAAGAGAAAACCTGATCGAAATTCAGTTGCTTGATTTCTGTGTACGTGAAGACCTGAATAAGGTGGCAAAACGTGTGATGGCAGTTGTAGATCCGGTTAAGCTAGTTATTGAAAATTATCCTGAAGGTAAGGAAGAATGGCTTGAAACTGAAAATAATCCTGAACAGGAAAATGCAGGGACAAGAGAAGTTCCTTTCTCCAGAGAATTATATATCGAAAGAGAAGATTTTAAAGAAGAGGCTAATAATAAGTTTTTCAGACTAAAATTGGGCGGGGAAGTTCGTCTGAAATCAGCCTATATCATCAAAGCGGAAAGAGTTGAGAAGGATGAAAACGGAGAGATCACTACGATCTATGCAAGCTATGATGAAAAGAGCAAATCCGGAAGCGGTACCGAAGAAAGCTTGAGAAAAGTAAAAGGGACACTTCACTGGGTATCTGCTACTCATGCAATCCCGGTAGATGTAAGAATTTACGAAAAACTATTTACCGTAGAGCAACCTGATGCAGAGAAGGATGTAGATTTCCTGAACTTCATCAACCCTGAATCGGTAACAACCATTAAAGGATTTGCTGAGCCAAGTTTAAAAGATGTTGCTGTGGGAGAGCCACTTCAGTTCCAGAGAATCGGGTATTTTACAAAAGACCGTGATTCTACGGATTCTAATTTAGTATTTAACCGTACGGTAACATTGAAGGATTCATTCAAACCGGAATAATCTTACAAGGATTAATATAAAAGCAGGACCTTCAACAAGTCCTGCTTTTTTGTTTTAAACATTCTCTGGAATTTCAGTCTTCCAGTTCTTTTATTTCTACTCCACCAACTTTAGAAATTAGCTTCGCTGCGTACCAAAAATCCTTTCGACGATTATTATATTTATCCATTTTTGATAGACAATCAAGGGAATAAGAGCCCTTTTTACTATTTTTAAAGACTGTAATAGATGTATTAAAACCATCTAAACAATTAGTTTGTATAGTATCTTTGCCATTATTGGAAATATTATATAAATTTTTCGGATTAATTTTCAAAACAGCATTATCTATAGCTGCATATTCTTTCTTTGAAAGTTTTTTAGTGAAGTAATTATTTTTACTTTCTACGATTATTCTCATTTTGTGTTTTCCAACCTTAGTAGGTTTAATGATAATTTTTATAGCACTTCCAACTACCATAGCATTTGAATGGCTGAGTTCAATTTCTTCAAACCGATTTTGAGAGAAGCAATAAGTACTATAAATGAAACAGATGAAGAATGCAATTTTTCTATACATTTTACTACTTTGTTAATGTCAATTTTTAATGATATATTATAATTTGAAATTATATCCCCATTCTCTATTTAGTAAGTATTTTGAAGCATCAAATATTTGATCTACACGTACTCCCATAATCGGAACCATTCTGTTATTCTCTTTTTTATATAACGATTTCGGAAATCTTTTTCTAAGTCTTTTTTTATTATTTATTAAGTATGAAAAGCTATTTTCAAATGTCATAGATTCAAACGTGACTTTATTTATTATATCTTTATTCAACCTGATATCATTTCCTCTACAGGCCCATTTACCATCTGTAGTTTTTGCAACAGGATGATATTGGTGTTTTAAATGATAGAAATTTCCGTCTTTTCCTTTTCTCACAAAAAGTAAAACATATTTTGGTTTGGTAAAATAAAAATCACCATTGTGATCAAAAGAAATGAAATCGATAATATTATTTTCATAATTACCATTCAATTTTTGAAATATGCGATACCTAGCCTTTATAGCATAGTTCAGATAAACTATTTTCACAGAATCGTTATCTATTTTTAAGGGTGAATAACTTTGGACGGATATTTTTTCTCCAACAAAAACAATTAAGCTATCTTCTTTTGTCTGTGAAAAAACATATATGTTTATACAGTAAAAAAACATAACTAAAAATACTTTTTTCATTATTCTGTAATTTAAAATAAAAGCCTCTCTTCAGAGGCCTTGCTTACTGTTTTGTTAAAACAATCTCTTTAGGAAGTATTTCAGGAATTCCCGTATTATAATACTGGCAATCTGTTGTAATCATATTGCTCCTAAAGTTAAGTTTCCAATTAAGCTGTGTTTTTGTATTATCTGTAAAACTAATAGATATATTACCCGAAGTATTACATAAATTAGTATCAATGTAATTTAGAATATATCTAGTATTTGGAATTGAAAGAAATCTAGCTCCTTTAATTTTAACGTTTTCATCAGCAAGATTAGAACTATCAAAAAGGATAGTTCCATTTGCATCTAGAATTTTATATTTACCTATTAAAATATCATTATAATAAGGTTTATTTTCTAAATGTGTAAAATATTTTTTTATCTTTTTTAAGTAAATAAAAACAGTTTTTCCATTCCAGGTTCCTTTCCAGGTTCCTTCATATGGAATCAATTCATTGTTTATATCCTGTATATATGCATTCGCTGGTACTTCAGTGTAGGTTCTTAAGGGATATGTTTGTGCATTGCAAGAAATTGACACACAAAAAAGTATAAATAAAAATAGATTTTTCATAATTCTTAAAAATTAAATTGTTATTAAGGGCAGGTTGTTGTTTGTACAGCCATATTAGTTGCATTATATTCTAATCTCTCTGTATTGCCTGTAGTTTTATCACTTTTATATAGCTCTAAGCCATCAATCTTAACTTTCTCAACCAAAAACCTAGTAAATAGCTTTTCTACCTTGTTTTGAGAAAAGGTTCCATCTTCATTCATTATTTTAACATACTCGTCTTCATACCAAGATTGCCAATTATCCTTTGTATTAGTACCAATTCCATAATTACCATCTCCGGAATATTTTAAAATATAATTTCCTTGTGATGTAATAACCATACCATAAGCATCTGCCATTGTTCCATTGGTCTCAGCATTTCGTACACATCCTGTAAGAAATGTAAAAACATCGGCAGGCGAGAATATTTTAATTACTCCTTCCTTACTATCAAGATGGGTATGAATATAGCCAAAATATTTATTTCCCGGAGGAAATTTCAGGTTATCATTTGCCGTATTTGCTAGTGGCTCAAAGGGATGGGTTCCGTATGCAGCAGCAAACCCGGTTTCTTCATCTTTATCAAATACGTCTTTTTTATCCATTTCTGCTACTTTATCTTTAAAAACTTGATTAGAATTCTGCTCTTTCATTTTTTCACACGGATCCGTCTGGGTTTCTGTATAGGGATATCCACCACCTCCTGTACCTCCACCTGTACAGTCTTCCTCTAAACAGTCACCAGGCGTTGTAGGCTCAGTCAAAACAGGACCGGTAGATGTACACCTGGTTTTAGTAAATACATAAGAATCTATTACTTCTCCTGTAGTTTCACTGGTCCATGTCCAGGTAACTGTTACGGTGTAGCAAGTCGTTTTTGATGAAATACCATCTCCGTTTCCGCTTATGATGTTTCCTTTAAGCTGGCTTCGGTCTTTAAAAACCAATACATCAAAAAAGTCATTAGAACTTTTTTCATTTCTTATTTTAAAAAATACCCTGTTTCCTCTGCGCTCCGCAGTAAGAACGGAATTTACCTTTCCGTTTCTGGAAATAGGAACTTCCAGGAAACTTTCATCAAATGTCCCCATAGTGAGAGCGTAGTCCCAAAGTACATTTCCGTATTTGCCGGAGAAATAGCTTTTGTCGGCATACTGATCAAAAACTTTTTTGACATTGTGGATGTATTTTTCGTCTTCTCTCCACAGAGATTTGTTTTCGTACTCTTTAGAAACAGGGTCAGCTGCTGAAGACATGTCATCATGAATACAGGAGTACAGCGAAATGCTGAGGGCTATCAATAGAAACAGCCGGAGAAATAAATTTTTTCTCATAGATTGGTTGTGTTTTTAAGTTATTAAATATATAATAATTTTCTTGTCACCGCGAAGTGATCTTTAGCAAAACTAAAATAAATTATCTCTCAACATTATAAGAATTTTTATATTTTTGATAAAAATTCTTATAATATGAGTATAGGTACTAAAGTTAGGCAGTATAGAGAAGCTAAAAACTGGTCTCAGGAGGATCTGGCAATACGCTTGGATACCACACAGACTACTATTTCTAATATAGAGTCTGACAAAAATATTCCTAATTCTCTATTATTAAGTAAGATGGCAAAAGAATTAGAAGTAGATATTAATGATCTTTTAAATGATTCTTCCAACAATATTATGTCAAATAACGAATTTAGTGATCATGCTGTTGCAGCTGTAAATCAATATAATCCTATATTTAATATACAATCCCCTGAAATTACTGAGAGTATACTAAAGAATCAGGAACAAATTACAAAACTGATAGAATTACAAAGCAAGCTAATAGAAAGCCTACTTAAAAAATAAAAGCATCTATACAGCAAAACAAGCTGAAGCAGGTTTCCGGAAAATCTGACCAAACGGGTGAAGACCTCCCGAATGAAGCAAAATAATACCACATATAAGGCCCAGAACCTAGGTTCCGGGCTTATTTGTACGCTTATATTTTACGTACTAGAATCTTCCTTTGGGGTTCCGGAGTTTCCGGAAGAGTCTGAAGCCTGTGCGTCGCTGTTATGCAACCGAAACCTAAGGATTTGGAACCTAGACAAACCATTAAAAACTTTGCAGTATCATTCTGTAATGATAGGAGTGGGATTCTCTAATCCTGCTTTTTTGTTTTTAATTGGTTAAATCAAACAGAACCTTAAAGATCATTTCTATTAATTCCTGTCAGTGTATTTTCTTGCCTCTATCAATATGATTGATAAAAAAAGTGCCTTTTAAAAGGCATTCTTGGCCAATTTGCCTATTTTTGCATCTCACTCGAATTTCTCCCCATAAAATAATAATATTGTGAAATTAATTAGCATATATACGGGTTCTTTTAAAGGACTCTCAGAAGAAAGCTGGATGCTGGCGCTGGTCATGCTCATCAATCGTGCAGGTTCTATGGTGCTTCCGTTTTTGGGAGTGTATATGACGGGGCATCTTCATTTCAGCATTGAAAATTCAGGGATTATTTTGAGCTTCTTCGGATTGGGTTCCGTATTGGGCTCATGGCTGGGAGGATTAATTACCGATAAAATCGGAGAATACCGTGTCCAGAGTCTGAGCCTTCTTTTGAGTGTCCCGTTATTCTGCCTGATTCCGCTGTTTAAAACGGAAGTCGGCTTGGCTGCCATTATTCTGATCCAGAGTATCGTAAGCGAGACTTTCCGTCCTGCCAACTCGGTAGCTATTACTAAATATGCTAAACCTCAAAATATCACGAGAGCTTTCTCACTGAATCGGATGGCTGTTAACCTCGGGTTTTCTATAGGGCCCGCATTAGGTGGAATACTATCTGCCATATCTTATGAATTTTTATTTTTCAGTAATGCCCTGGCCGCACTGCTGGCCGGTTTGATGTATATCCGGTTCTTCGGAAAACGTAATAAGCTGGCCTCATTGAAACCGAAAAAAGTAAAAGAAGCCATCGCCGTTAAAAAAGAAAATTCTCCATACCGCGACGGAAAATTTCTGCTTTACAGTTTCTTCTGTATGCTGTTCGCCATTTGTTTTTTTCAGTTATTCAGTACACTGACTATTTTTTATAAGGATACCGCGCATTTAAGCCAGCAGAGTATCGGTTATATTCTAGGCTATAGCGGTTTCCTGATTGTACTCCTGGAGATGGGCTTTGTACAGATCGCAGAAAAATATTTCAACCTTGCCTTTACTTTGTTCATAGGAACTGTATTATGTGGGGTTTCTTATGCAATGTTAGCCTTTGACCATTCCATTCTTACCCTTGTTGTTTCCATGACCTTGCTGTGTATTGGCGAGATTTGGACGCTTCCGTTTATATCTACCATAACCGCACTGCGGTCCGGCGAAAACAACAAAGGGGCTTATATGGGAATGAACGGAATATCGGTGGCCTTAGCCTTTATCATTACTCCTTACGTGGGGACCATGACTGCAGATAAACTGGGCTTCAATACCTTGTGGATAGGAACCGGAGTATTGACTGTGGGTATTGCTGCCGGGTTTTATTTTGTGATTCCCTGGATGCTTAAGAAAAGAGAGATTAAAAGCTAAATATCATTGGATTTTACATTACACATAAAATTACAATAAAAACTTTGCTAGCTTTGTGCTGATGACGAGATTATTAGCATTCTTTTTTATTCTCACTGTGTCGTTTTTCTTTTCGCAGAAAAAGGATACTGCCGTTCTGATATCCGAGGTGAAAATTGATGCTTATAAGAAACCGGTTCTCTTTATGACTTCTACGAAATCTGTTGCCGTTGTTTCTGAAAATCTTCTGGAGCAGAATCCTCCGGAAAGACTTCTGGAAGCAGTCAATCAAATTGCGGGAGCCAGAATGGAAGAGCGCTCACCAGCCAGCTACAGGATATCAATCCGTGGAAGCACCCTGAGATCTCCTTTTGGAGTAAGGAATATCAAAGTCTATCTGGACGCTTTCATTTTATCTGATGCTTCCGGGAATACTTATTTTAATATCATATCCCCGAAGCTTATTAACAGGATGGAGATCTATAAAGGTCCGGAAAGTGGAGATTACGGTGCTGTAACCGGTGGAACGGTGCTTTTGCAAACCAGGAAATCAGATCATTTATCTGCCGGCATTTCTATAGGAAGTTACGGAACTTTTGAACAGAATTTTAATGTTGCCCGTCAGAAAGGAAAACATTTCTTTGAAATTTTTCAGGATTATTACCAGACAGACTCTTACCGTGAGCAATCGACTGTAAAGAGGCAGCAGATCTATCTTAAAGATCATTTTAAATATGCTCCCAGGACCTCGCTGAATACTGTATTATTGCTTGCTGATCTGGATTATGAAACCCCGGGCGGACTTATCCTGCAACAAATGGAATCTGGCAGGAAACATGCAAGGCCAGCTGCCGGCGGGCTTTTAAGCGCAAAGGAACAGAATGCAGGAATCCGTAATAAAATGGTTTTGGCAGGAATTTCACATGAGACTGCCATTAACCCAAATTTTTCACACTTTATTTTAGTACAGGGTTCCTATGTGGATTTTAAAAATCCTTTCATCACAAATTTTGAAAACAGATTTGAAAGGAATTTTGCCTTGAGGACCCATTTAAATTATGAGAAAAACTGGAACAATATATCCCTGGCGTTGAGGTTAGGGTTTGAGGGCGGAAATCAAAATATTCTGGTTAAAAATTACAGCAATAATAAAGGAATACCAGGTAATCCTCAGAATTTTGATCAGTTGAAAAATAATTCCGGCTTTTATTTTCTGTCACAAAAACTGAATTTTAATGAAAAGCTTTTTACCGATATTTCGATAAGCTTAAATTCAAATTCCTACGAATGGGAGAGGATGTATCCGGTTTCAAATATAGGTCGTGTGAAATTTAAAGAACAGTGGCTTCCGAACCTGGGAATTACTTATCTGTTGGGAAAAGGTTTTTCGATAAGAGGAAAAATAGGAAAAGGAAATTCAGCTCCTACAAGTGAAGAAATCCGGTCTTCCAACCAGGAGTTTAATTTTAATCTTGTTCCTGAATCCGGCTGGAATAAAGAGGTTGGTATAAGAAAGCAGTTTGGAAATATTATTTTTATTGAAGGAAGCTATTTTGATTTCAGGATGCAAGATGCCATTGTACGAAGACAAAATGAAAGCGGGCAGGAATATTTTGCCAATCAGGGGAGTATCACGCAGAAAGGGGTAGAAGTTCTTTTAGAGTCTAAAAGTTTTCATCTTAAAAATGAAATATTCAACAGCTTTAAGTTTCGGTTTTCCGGAAGCTTCTATGATTTTAAATTCAGAAATTACAAACAGCTGAATAATGATTTTTCAGGAAATAAGGTTACAGGAGTACCGGACACAATGGTAAACAGCTTATTCAACTTTGTTTTTTTTAAAAATCTTACTGTAGACTATTCTCATTATTATATTTCAAAAATACCTCTGAATGACGTCAATTCTGTCTGGTCAAAATCAAGTCTGGTAGGAAATATCCGGTTAGGATTTCCAATACGGATTGATAGGGCAAAACTGAATCTACATCTACAGATTCAGAACCTTTACAATACAGATTATGTTGCCGGTTTTGATATCAATGCTTTTGGAAGCCGTTTCTATAATCCTGCTGCAAAAAGGAATTTTATCTTCGGAGCCCATGTTGAATTTTAGCAGACTGTAATCACATCAGAATTCGCGAAATTGAATTCAAAATCTATAAAAAGCACAATTAATATTACTTACAAAGTATATTTCCAACAATCATCTGCGCATGAACGCGTGAGTTCTCAATAAACCAGAGATGGGTATCTTTTCCTCCGCATACAACGCCGGCCAGATACAAATTCGGAACATTGGTCTCCATGGTTTCAGGATGATACAGCGGATTCAGACAGTCACCCTGCAATTCTATTCCTGAATTTCTTAAAAACTCAAAATCGGGAAGATATCCGGTCAGCGCCAGGACAAAATCATTTTCAATCTCGCAGTTCTGTCCGTTTTCATCTTTAAAAATGACAGAATTCTCGGTAATTTCTACTATTTCTGAGTTAAAATGAGCCTTGATGCTTCCTTCTGTAATTCTGTTTTCAATGTCGGGTTTTACCCAATATTTTACACTTTTAGAAATTTCGGAATGACGGATGATCATAGTTACATCGGCTCCTTTCCGGTAAGTTTCCAATGCCGCATCCACTGCAGAATTACTTGATCCTATTACAACTACTTTCTGCTTTGCATATGGATAAGGCTCCGTATAATAATGCTTCACTTTCGGAAGACTTTCACCCGGAATATTCATCAGATTCGGAATATCGTAGAATCCTGTGGAAATCACTACATTTTTGGCTCTATAAGCTGATTTTGAGGTTTCAATATCAAAGATATCTCCGGTTTTGGAAACCTTCAGGACTTTTTCATAGAGGTTAATATTGATTTCTTTTTGTCTTGCGATTCCCTGATAATACTCTAAGGCTTCCTGTCTGCCGGGTTTGGGAGCTGTGGAAATGAACGGAATACCATCTATCTCCAGTTTTTCTGCCGTGGAGAAGAAGCGCATATATAAAGGATAATGATATAAGGAATTGACAATAGTTCCTTTTTCTATGATTAGGTAAGTCAGATTATTTTTTTTGGCTTCAAGGGCACAATTGAGACCGATAGGCCCTCCTCCGATAATAAGGATGTCTAAAATTTCCATACAACAAATTTACTTAAAACCATGATATTAAGTGGAAAATTGACAACAGAACTTATCTATCAGGGATATTGTATTGGCATCAGTTTTGGTGTTTTTTATGAATTAAAAAATTGAAAAGATGAAAAACTTCATTATTCCAGTATTGGCATTAACCCTGTTAGTGGCCTGTAAGAAAAATCCTGAAAAACCTGTTCCTAATGTGATAGATTCTATGGCTCAGGCTAAGGAAAAAAATATTGAAACGGCAGCTCAGAAGAAAAAAACGGATGTGGCAGCTGTAAAGACTGCTAATGACGAAATCCTACAGGCTTTAAAAAGTAAAGATTATAAGACTTTCACATCATTTATTCATCCGGAAAAAGGAATCAGTTTTTCAATGTATGGATTTGTAGACCCGAAAGAGGATATGCATTTTTCCAAAGCTGATTTTGAAAAATACCTGCCGACAAAAACTTTATATACGTGGGGAGCACAGGACGGTTCAGGAGATCCGTATAAAGCAACCATCAAGGATTACTTAGCGAAATGGGTTTTCTCCACGGACTTCACGGCATCACAATATTCATTCAATCAATTTCTTGCAGGAGGAAATTCACTTAATAATTTAAAGAAAATATATCCTGGCCAGGACTTCACTGAAAACTATATAAAAGGTTCTGAAAAGAATGGCGGAATGGATTGGAAAACTATCCGCTTCGTTTTTGAAGAATTTCAGGGTAAGCAATATCTGGTGGCCGTTGTCAACGATCAATGGACAATTTAATCTAACCTGTGCTTAAAGGCTTGAAGCTGGAAGAGAGAAGCCGGAAGTTACTAATCTTTGTAAATGAATGATGCTTCGAATCCGCTCAGCATGACATCTCTAATAAATAACTATAAAGTTTAGAAAGTGTTATGCTGAGCGGATTCGAAGCATTTATGGCATTGTATAATGATCCTGAGAATTGACAGGTTTCTTTCCTATCAGAAAATTTCCAAATTTAAGGTAAAATTTCAGCCAGTTTTTTAGTGAGATTTCTCCTAGAAAATTGTTCAATATTCTGAGTGTTTTCAAGAAGATCTCCTTTTTTCCAGAGCTCATATTTCTCTATGATAAAATCTTTGACTGCTTTAGAATTTTCGTAACCGAAATGTTTTCCCGCACCTGTTTCCGCAAGTATTCTTGAAACATCTGCTTCATCCGGACCAAAAGAAATGATCTGCTTTCCGGTCGCCAGGTATTCAAAGATTTTTCCTGGAATAATTCCTTGAGAAGACTCATTCGGGAAATTGGTGATCAGTAACAGATTTGAATTGGCCATCTCTTCAACAGCTTTGTCATGAGAAATATACCCCAGGTTCAGGATATGATTTTTCAGGCTCGAATTTTCTATAGATTGCAGGATTTTATCGTCAACTCTTCCTGCAAACTTCAAAATAAAATAGTCTGCAAACTCTTTATTTTCCTTGACTAACTCATCAAGGACCTTCCAGAGGTTTTCAGGATTTCTCAACTGTTCAAGAACTCCGATATAGCTTAAAGTAAAGGTTGTTTCTTTCTTTTCACCCACCACATTGATTGGAGCTGAATCGCTTTCATCAAATCCATTCGTGATACAAACAGCATTTGCTCCTGCTTTTCTGAAATTTTCAGCATCCGTATAGCTTGTTGCCAATGTTATATCTGCGTTTTTAAAGACGGCACTTTCAAGCTGACGGTGTTTTCTGTCGGAACTTTTGGTGAGTTTTAAATGTTTATAATAAGAAATTTCTGTCCATGGATCACGGAAATCGGCGATCCATTTTAGAGCAGGGAATTTCTTTTTCAATCCCAGGCCAATCATATGAAGAGAGTGGGGCGGCCCGGAAGTGACCACGACATCTATTTTATTTTCTTTTAAATACTGTTCTAAAAATTTTATGGAAGGTTTTACCCAGAATACCCTGGCATCCGGAATGAAGAAATTTCCCCTTACCCAAATGGAAAGTCTGGATTTCCAGCTTTGGTTTTTACCAACATCAAATTGTCCGGCTTTGAACTTTTTATTGCTTTTATTCAGTTTTTCAGCCAGCTGATAAGGTTCCCATATTTTGGTTTTTACAATCTCCAGGTTTTGCGGAACATCTTTTAAAAGACTTTCATCGAGTAAGGGATAACTTGGGTTTTCGGGAGTGTAGATCACGGGATTCCAGCCAAATTCCGGCAGATATTTGGCAAACTTCAGCCATCTTTGAACACCAGGACCTCCCGCAGGAGGCCAGTAATAGGTGATGATCAGTATTTTTTTTTGTTCCATTAATTGAAGATTTGAATATAAGTCTTAATATTCTTAACCACTTAAAAGATTCTTAATGTTTTAAAATTTAACCATTAAGGTTTGAGTTAAGAATTAAGAGTATTAAGTATAACTTCGTTTAGGCTTTTTCTTCAGTTAAAGTTAGCTTTTTCTTATTCTTATTCATCCAGAAGATCCCGAATGCACTCAGTGCGATAAACAATCCAAAGCATAAAAGCGATAGCCATTTACCTTTTTGTATCACTTCTGGTTCAAAGACCATTCTGATGTTGTGAGTTCCTGCAGGAACGTGTACAGCACGCAGAAGATAATCTGCTTTGATGTAAGGAACTTCTTTTTCATCTACAAACATTTTCCATCCATGAGGATAATAGATTTCAGAAAATACAGCCAGCTGAGGGGTTTTCGACTGAGATTTAAATTCCAGTTCATTCGGCTGATATTTCGTTAGATTGATAAATGCCGTAGAATCTGCCTGAACAGGTTTACTGCTGAAATAAGATTTGTCTGAGGATGCAATGACAGCCGTTTTCTTACTGTCGATCACGCCAATAGATTTGATTTCTTCGTCTGGTGTATTCACGAATTTCAGATCGCTTACAAACCATGCATTTCCGTTGGCCTTAGGATTCGGCATGGCCTGAGGCTTTTCCGGACCTCCCATCACCCAGTATTTTGCGTTCAGAAGATTAAGGATATTCGGTACTTTTACAGAGTCCATGATCTGGAAATACTCGTTGATTACATCGTCATATCTTCTCAGTTTTACGGCATGGTATCCTCCGATTGAAGATTTGAAATAAGACGTATTGGTTTCACTGAATGTTCCTAAGATATTATTGAAAACCCTGTAATGTGTTTTGTCTCTTTCCGCAATAGTTTCAAGCGTTTTATTAACGTTGACGTTCGCCAGAATAGATTCTAAGTTCGGATTTCCCTGAACTTTTTCAACCAGCAGGTCTGAACTCTCTGTTTGAAATGGATTTTCAGCAAAAACCTTATCTACATAATTCTCATCATTCAGATAACGTTTGTTTACCGTCCAGAGATCAAATAAACTCACTGCGCCAATAATAATCAAAGCGATATTCTGGCTTAGTTTTTTCTTCATGGTCATGAAAAGAACTGTTGCCGTTATAGCGACATAGATCAATGCTTTTATGGCATCGATTCTGAATAATTTAAATCTCTCATCAGCAAGGTAATCCAATAGGAAAGGCGGGAAATATGTTTTTTCTCCATCCGTATAAAAACCAAGCAGTGATTTTCCGAAAAGAAGAAGGATCAATAAAATTCCTAAAGTTCCTCCGCTTACATATATAAGGATTTTCTTTTTGTATTCCTCTGTCAGTTTTTCGTCTGTAAAGAACCTGTAGATTCCGATAATGGCAATCAAAGGGAATAATAATTCCACAACCACCAATATGGAAGAGGGTGCTCTGAATTTGCTGTAGAAAGGAACGTAGTCTATAAAGAAGTCAGACAGCGGCATAAAGTTGCTTCCCCATGCGAGTAAAACGGTCAAAATGGAAGCTCCGAGGATCCAGTAACGGTATTTTTTCCATGCGAAGAAAAATCCTAATAAAGCAAGGAAACATACGACAGCTCCCTGATAGGCAGGACCTGAAGTTCCCGGCTGGTCTCCCCAATAGGTTACCCCATTGAATCCTTTTGAAATTCGGTCCATTTCAGCCTGTGACCCTACATTTTCCTGGATAAGCTCCTGAACCCTGTTCATCATTTCTTTAGCTTCCGGTTCCTGGCTTCCGCCACCCATTAGCCTTGGAATGAAAAGATTCAGTGTTTCCAGCTTTCCGTAGCTCCACATCAGGATGCTGGTTTTATCCAGTCCTGATTGTCCTGAAGTATGGCTTTCATTCGTCAGAATCTGTTTTCCACGTACCGTTTCTTTGATGTACTCGGAATTGGCCATGATTCTTTGAGAGTTCATCCCGACACCAATTGCGCATGAAGCAGCAATGATTCCTGATGAGATCAAAAAATGCTTCATCGGAGTTTTTTTCTGGATGGCTCTTACCAGTTCGGACAGGAATAAAAATCCTAAGGCCAAAAACAGGTAATACGTCATCTGTGGGTGGTTGGCTGCAATCTGAAGTCCCATAAAAAGGGTCGTTGCAATGAATCCCCAGATGTACTGTTTCCTAATATAAACTAATATAATTCCGGCAAGGAGCGGTGCAAAATACTCGATGGTATTTACTTTACCGTTGTGTCCTGCTGCTATAATAATATAAAAATAGGTAGATAACCCGAAGAAAGTGGCACCCAATAAGGCGTATTTCCAGTTTCTGACGGCTACCATTCCAAGGAAGAAGAACCCTGCAAAAAGCAGGAAAAGATAATTAACCGGTCTTGGCAGGAAGTTCAGGTTGCTGTCGATCTTTTTGATGATGTCACCTTTGAACTGGCTGCCCATCTGATAGGTCGGCATCCCTCCAAACATGGAGTCGCTCCAGTAGGTTTCGTTTCCGGTATCGGCTCTGTAGTCCAGGAGCTCTTTCGCGCCTCCTCTGTACTGTACGATATCATGCTGAAAAAGCTGCTTTCCGGAAAAAACAGGGGTGGAGTATAAAAATGCTAAAACTATAAATACAACTAATGAAATTGCAATATAAATTAAGTTTTTATTTTTAGCCATACGGGTTATTATCTTTTATTTCTTTGGATTTTACCTTTTGTCTTTAGTTTCTTTTACCTCTTCATAGTCAACTGTTTCTGCATCCCAGTTGAGGTTCTGTTTATTCTTATTCGAGTTGTGTAGATCCTGCTGTCTGTTATTATTTTTATTGTTATCAAATCTATAGCTGTAAAAGGTCTTGAAGAAAAGCCTTTTCAGGATATTCCAGACAAAGAAAATAATGATGGCAGAGAGAACTAACTCAAGAATGTACTTCATAATTTCTAATTTAAATTCAAGTTTATGGTTTAAAGCCTGAAGTTTAAAATTCAAGGGTATACAATAATCATGAAAGCAATTATTAATAATAAAAACCTCCTCTCAAACTCTAACACCCTTTCACTCTCAAACCCTCTGACCCTAAAACGTCTTTAATTCAATTATTTTGCAGAAGGATTGACCATTACAGAAGATTTGGAAATACTTTTCATAGACTGTGACTGTTTTCCGTCTGAAATAGTCTCAACCTGTGTTGTTTTTACATCAATGTTCTGGTTGGTAATCCATCCTGTACTTTGGTCAAACTTAATGGTTCCGTTCTGGGAAAGCTCACTGCTAAGACTGTGTGTGATAGGTCCCTGCGTCTTCTTTTCTGTCTTTTTAGGAATTCCTCCTGTTACAGAAATTTCTGCAGCACCGTTTCCTACACTTTTCAGTACATAGTTTGAAGTTACTTTAACGCTTCCGCTTGGATCTGCGTTTTCAGAAGTAGTCCATTTTTCACCGATTTTCACTCCTTTTTTAGGAATAATCGTTAAGTTTTTATTCAGCTGGTCTTTCAAGACTTTTTCATTGAAAGTTTCTTTAAGACTGGCTACCACGCTTGCTTTCTGATTGGCATCTTTGATCAGGGTTCCTACAGCAGCGGCAACTTTGGTATAAACAGCATCGAAACCTGTGATAGAAACTACATTTCCTTTAGTATCCATCTTCATGTTAAGCTTATTCCCGGTCAAAGCTTTGTTGATATTCCAGATCATTTTCAGGTCATCTTCTTTCGGGATAGCCAGTTTGGTGTCTACGATTACTGTTTTACCCTGTGCACTCTGCGAATTTCTTTTTGCTACAAGATTAAGGGTCATATCATACACATTCCCTTTGATGTCATTAACGGTGAAGCTCATTTCATCCGTAGATTCGCTGGTTGCTGTAATCGTTTTTCCCTGAGGATCTTCCATTGTTTTCACATCTCTCTGGTAGGTGGTAAGAGGATAGGTTTTTCCTTTTTCCAGTTTAAATGTCTGAGTGAAAACTCCCGCAGAATCTTTAATGGCAGGATTTTCAGCCACTTTAGCTACAGAATCGGCAGGAACTTCTACCGTAACTGTTTTTCCTGTTTTAGGATCTACTTTAGTGATGGTTGCTGTTTCTTTTTTACAAGATACAAGAGCTATAGATGAGATAAGCATTAATGCTGCTACGTTTTTCATTTAATTTTTTTTAAGTTTAAATTTTACTGATATTTCCGTTCTGTGCATCAATAACAATACCACAAAACATTACGATAAAATACTTATTCGTTACCGATTAAAGATTTGGAGCCGCTACGATTTTCTGTCTTACCGCTTCATACAAAATGGCTCCACATGCTACAGAAACATTCAGAGACTGTGTTTTTCCTTCGATAGGAAGTTTTATTTTTTCGTCTGAATGATGCATGACTTCTTTAGAAATTCCGGTTTCCTCATTCCCCATTACAATAGCGCAAGGTTCTGTGAAATTCACATCATAGATCAGTTTCTGAGCTTTCTCGGTAGCGGCAAATACAGAAATACCGCTCTGCTGAAGGAAATCTACGGCATGCGCAAGATTCGATTCCTTACAGATCTTGATATTGTAAAGTGCTCCCGCAGACGTTTTAATGGCATCTGAATTGATAGGTGCTCCTCCTTTTTCAGGAATAATAATGGCATCTATCCCTACACATTCTGCTGTTCTGCAGATCGCTCCGAAGTTTCTCACATCTGTAAGTCTGTCAAGGATTAAAAGGAAAGGTGTTTTTCCTTCCTCGAACAGTTGTGGAACAATATCTTCCACTTTGTGAAACGGAACATCTGAAATAAAAGCAACCACCCCCTGGTGGTTTTTTCTTGTAAAACGGTTCAGCTTTTCAATTGGAACATAGTTGGGACGAATTTTATTTTTGGCTAAAATCGTTTTCAGCTCAGCATAAATAGGACCTTGAAGTGCATTCTGCACAAAGATCTTGTCAATCGTTTTTCCCGCTTCAATAGCTTCAATTACGGGACGCAGCCCGAAAATAAAATCGTCTTTCATTGAAATTTATTATAAATTATATGGTGAATAGTCAATAGTGAATTTTACTTTGTAAGTCAATTTTGGTATGTATAAAATTCACATCTGACCATTGACTCACGCAGTGAATTCGAATTCACTATCTTCCGTTCTCTCCAAGTATTGCTCTTTTTTGTGCCATGATATAGCCGTAATGTAGGCTTTCATGCATATTGTTGAAGATAATGGCATCCTGAATGCTTTTCAGATCCATTCCAAAACTGGTTGTGTAAGGTGTATAATCTGAAAAGAAGTCGCTGTCATAATCTTTCATTAAAATCTTTGAAGTTTCAGTGAGTAAAAACTCAAGGTCTTCCACTTCAGATTTTTGTACATTCAGGTTAGGGAGAGTTCCTTTTTTGTAGGTTTCGATCCAATATTTATCTATTCTGAAAGGATTTCCACTAAGATAATAATGCAGGAGCTGCTGGGTAGCAACCGTATGCGCAATATTCCAGTACATATTGTTATTGAAACCGTCAGGAATCAGCAGAAGATCTTCATGGGAATTGTTCTGCAGAATACTTAAAAGGTTCTTTCTCACTTGTCTGTGTGCTTGAAAATGATAATTCATTTTGCAAAAATTTTTAATCACCAAAAATAGTTTAATAAACTGGAAGTGACAATTTTTTGGATAAGGGATTGAATTAAATGTTCTTAAATGCTGAAAAAAGATGTTAATTGCTGTGTTCTTTTTATCGATCGTAAAAAAACTCCTCTGAAAAGTATTCAAAAGAGCTCTTTACTTTTTTCAAATTCAAACAATCTGAGTATGGTGTTAATATGATAGTAATTCCGGAAATGTCACGCCGAATTAGATTTTTTTTATTTTTTGATGATTTTATGTTTGAATGTTATTCCATCCTTCATAACAATATTCAGAAAATAGACTCCTGCAGTATACGTTGAAATGTCTATTCTGTTTTCCCCGCGAGTTTCAGCTAATTTTTTCCCGTCAATACTGAAAAGGCTTATCGAAGCTACATCTGTTTTGGATCTTATATTGACGAAATCAGCCGTAGGATTAGGGTATATGCTGACATCTACGGTCTTAATGTCCTTTACGTCCAAGGCGGCATTGCTTTTCCCCTGCATGTAGACGGATAAATAGACATCTCCCTGCTGTTGATTAAAAACAGCAGTTGGAATTGTATGTTTAAGGGTGTGATTTCCAGCGGTTATAGTAGGCAGTGTAAAGCCTCTGACAGGAACTGAGTTACCCGGACACCAGTTATTCCATGAAGTCCATTCTGTAAGTGATTTTGGGACTGCTCCATAAATTCCATTGCCTTGTGTATTGTAAACCCTGAACGGTTCGCAGGAAATTCCTCCGGGAGTATAGGTAAGCATTTGTACATCATCTATATAGGTGTAATTCTGCCTTCTAACATATTCTTCACCACCACTGTTGGCACCGTGAGGAGTGGATATCACATAGAAGCGGGCATTGGTGACTGCATTAGGAAGATTGAAACTGACGATTCTAACGGTTTCACCAGGAACATCGGTGCTGTTATAATTATTTAATCTGCTATAAGTTAATACAGGAACTAGAGCATTGTAGTCTGTGGGTGTGGCTCCTGCATCTGTCGAAAAGAAGGTAAGCGTTCCTGAAAAGACATCGATCCTGCCGGCACATCCTGCAACCTGTGTTTGAGCTGCATAAGGAACGCCAAAAACGTCCAGTTCCATATACATATCATAAGAAGCACGTAATGTGGTATCATGAAATATGCTGTATAAATTACTTAAGTCATATGTATAAGGAACCTCAGTAGGGCTACGGTTTTTGCTCATAAATGGGGTAATGTACCTGCCAACCTCAATTCTTTTCACATTCGCATCGTTAATAGTGTAGGTAGGCTGGTTTTTAGGTATCATGGCTAAATATACGCTTCCCAGACGGTCATAATTATCACACAAAGCACCTATAGTCACTCTCATGGCAATTTTTGCCTTAAAGGAGTTCAGTTCAGCATCTGTAAGTTTTCTGGCGTATCTGGTATTTGATAATCTGATGAGGCCGGCAGGTACCGGATCGGATACTGTGGCTGCGTAACCGTCATAATACACTGCATCTGAAATCAAATTCATTCTGCTTGTTGTTTGCGATTGAAAAAGCCCTGCAAAAAGAATGCTTGTAAAAAATAGCTTTTGATACATATTGTTGGTGTTTACCACAAATATATTAAATATTCGTTTAAAATATTATTATATTGTATTTATAATTCATGTTTTGTTGAAAAATTGAAATTTTATAATTAAATTAGCGCAATGTTCAATATTAATTAATCAATAATGAAAAAAATTTTACTTTTATCTTTGTTATCGATAGCTTTAATGCTTAATGCCCAAATCAATTTAAACATTGGAAGCTCAAATGTCGGAACGGCCCCTATAAGTAGTTTTTTTTCATATTCATATGTTCAGCAGATCTATCCCAAACAGGAATTAAATGCAGCTGCAGCGGGAAATATTACGGGCCTTACCTTTTATGTAGACCCTTTGGCCAGCATTAATGATTCTTCGGATTGGACGGTTTATGTCGGGCATACCACTAAAACATCCTTTATATCCGGAACAGACTGGATTCCAGCTTCACAGCTGACTCAGGTATTTGCAGGTACCGTAACCAAAACTAATAACAAGGTTGAAGTTACTTTTACAACACCATTTGCCTATAATAACAGTGATAATTTAGTGATCGCTGCAAAGGAAAATTCTCAAAGTATTGATATTAATAATTTTGATGAAGCCTTTCGTGTTTATCCGCATATCCAGAATTCAACTCTTTATTATAAAGGAGACCGTATGATCGTTGACCCTGCGACTCCACCCGGAGGAATAAGAGCGGATTATAAAGCTGCAGTGACAATTTCAGGATTAACACCTGGCTCTACACCGGCATGTCCTTTTGTTAATTATCCGATCAATAATGCTCAATTTGTTTCTTTAACTCCAAATTTTAAATGGCTTCCTGTTTCCGGAGCCGATTCTTATAAAATTTCATTAGGAACAAGTGCGGGAGGTACAGATGTTATTAATCAGCAGGTAGTAACTGCTACAGATTTTTCTCCTTCAGTTCCTCTTAATCCGAATACTACTTATTATCTGAAAGTTACTTCCGTTACTGGGAGTCTTACATCTTCCGGCTGTGCGGATGTTATTTTTACTACAGTTCCTCCCGTACCTGTTAATGATGCGTGTTCCGGAGCTTTGGCGGCATCTGCTTTTCCTTACACCTATACTCAGAGTGATGCTGTATCTGCCACTAACAATGGCGGATTTATAACCACGTGTCCTGATGCAATGAACGATGGGACCTGGTTCAGATTTACCGGGGATGGTGGTCAGTTTACTGTTAAAATAACCATGCCTGCAGGCAGTGCTTATGATCCTCAGATGGATATCTACAGCGGTGCATGTGGTAATCTGGCCTGTGTAAATGCAGTGGACAACGGCGGAGGCGGAGCTGCAGAAACCTATACATTTACAACAACCGCAGGAACCGAATATTTTATCAATGTCGGGGCCTATGAAGAAACGGTTGATATGCCGGAAAATGTTTTTACCATTAGCATTACTAAACTTTAGTCTGTAAACACTTATTGCAATGCTTTCAATGATAACCTGAGTTGTCATTGAAAGAAATATGTTTCAGAGAAGCAAACTGTTTTAAAAAGAAACAGCACCACAAATTCCTGTCTGTTATTTGGATACGTTATTAATAAAGGAATATTTAACAAACTTTAACTCTAATATGGCATTCATTATGTTGATTAATGCCAGTATTTATCAGAAATTTACCACCTATTTTTAATTAAAGCTATGTCAGATACATATCAAGCTGAAGATATCCGCCAGTTGACGGAAAAAGTAAAAGAAAAGAATTACTTATTTTCCCTTCTCAGACAGGAAATCAATAAAGTGATTATTGGCCAGGAATATATGATAGACCGCCTTTTGGTAGGTCTTCTAGGTAACGGGCATGTCCTTTTGGAAGGAGTGCCGGGACTGGCAAAAACTTTAGCGATCAAAACCCTGGCAGAAGCTGTTCACGGTGAATTTTCCAGGATACAGTTTACGCCCGATCTGCTTCCGGCAGATGTGGTGGGAACGATGATCTTCAATATCAAAGACAACGATTTTTCAATAAAAAAAGGTCCTGTTTTTGCCAACTTTGTACTGGCAGATGAGATCAACCGTGCGCCGGCAAAAGTACAGTCTGCATTGCTGGAAGTGATGCAGGAAAAACAGGTGACGATTGGTGATGAAACCATGAAACTTCCGAAACCGTTTCTTGTGCTGGCCACCCAAAACCCGATAGATCAGGAAGGAACTTATCTTTTACCTGAAGCACAGAGCGACCGTTTTATGCTGAAGTGTAAAATAGATTACCCGAATTTTGAAGATGAAAGAACAGTTATGAGAATGGTTTCTACCTCTCATCAGCCTGTTATTAAACCTGTAATATCACTGCAGGATATCGTAGATGCCAAAGAACTGATCAACCAGATCTATCTGGATGAAAAGATCGAAAAATATATTCTGGATATGGTTTTTGCAACACGTTATCCGGAAAATTACGGACTTTCTGAGCTTAAAAACTATATCGGGTTCGGAGCTTCTCCGAGAGCATCCATCAACCTTGCCATTGCATCCAGAACCTACGCATTCCTAAAGGGAAGAGCTTTTGTTATTCCTGAAGATGTAAAAGCGTTGGCTCAGGATGTACTAAGACATAGAATTGGTCTTACCTTTGAAGCGGAAGCAGAAGAAATTTCATCAGAAGAGATTGTCAACAGGATTTTGGCAAAAATACAGGCACCATAATGAGTGAAGTGATTATCAGGAAAGCTGTCCGGGAAGATTGCGCTCCCATGCTGGAGCTGATCCAGGAACTTGCAGAATATGAAAAGGCACTTCATGAGGTGACTATAACACTAGATGAATTTACAGAGGACGGCTTCGGAAAATCTCCGGTTTGGGGAGCTTTCGTTGCTGAGCTGAACAATGAAATTGTAGGAATTTCCCTATATTATGACCGGTTTTCAACCTGGAAAGGAAGAAGGCTGTATCTTGAAGATCTGGTAGTGACCGAAAAAATGAGAGGAAAACAGATCGGAAAACTTTTGTTTGATGCCACTTTGGAATATGGAAAAGCAAACCAATACAGCGGAATGGTTTTCCAGGTATTGAACTGGAATGAACCCGCTATTAATTTTTATAAGAAATACAGCCCAAAATTTGATAATGAATGGCTGAATGTTTCGATTGAATTGAAGGATTAAAGTTAGAAAGTAAGGAAGATGGGAGATGGAAGATGGAAGTGTGTCGCACAAGCCCCCTGCAATCCTAAATCAGCAACGAATGTATGGAAATAAAAGATATTGTAAAAAAAGTAAAGCAGATAGAGATCCGTACCCGAAAGAAGACGGAAGCTTCGCTTATGGGACAGTATCACAGTGCTTTTAAAGGACAGGGGATGACTTTCTCGGAAGTCCGTCCGTATCAGTTCGGAGACGAGATCAGAAGAATCGACTGGAATAAAACAGCCCGTTTCCGGGAACCGTTCGTAAAGGTAATGGAAGAGGAAAGAGAGCTGACCATGATGATTTTGGTAGATATTTCCGCCTCTATGGATTACGGAACCAAAAACCAGCTGAAAAGGGAATATGTAGCAGAAATTGCTGCCAGCCTCGGGTTTTCAGCGGCAGGAAATAATGACAAAGTAGGGCTGATCCTGTTTGCAGATAAAGTATATAAAGTAATTCCGCCCCAAAAAGGCAGAAAACATATTCTTTCTATTATCAGCAATATTCTGACAGCAGATTATGTCCCGGCTGTATCAAAGATTGATAAAGCTATGGAATATATGATGGGGATATTCAAAAGAAAGTCTCTGGTTTTTCTGTTTTCAGATTTTGAAGATACTTATGATTCCAAAATGCTTAGAGTGGCTTCAAAAAAACACCAGCTGCTGGGCATGAGGATCTATGACGAAAAAGATAATGAAATTCCTGATGTAGGCTATGCTCTTCTGTATGATGCTGAAACAGGAAAAGAAGTCTGGGCCAATACTTCCAGTGCAAGATGGAGGTATACGTTTGCAGAAGCCCAGAAGCAGAAAGTCCGGGCGCTGGAAGAAGATTTTGCCAACAGCTCAGCCAGTTTTATGAATATGAACACGGGTGCCGATTATTCTAAAATGCTCTATCATTATTTCCAGAAGAAGTAAATATCAATAACAAAGGCTCCGGCCTCAACTATTATTATTTGAAATTGAAAAAAATATTATTCATACTTTCTTTTTTAATCTGTGGAAATGCTTTTTCGCAGATATTATCTTCCAATTTGGAAAAGAAAACCCTTGCCTTAGGTGAGGTTAACCATCTGGTTATTAAAATAGACAATGTTCATGAGCTGCAGGTAATTTCCGCTCCTAAAAATGAACTCTTGCCTTTCCATTTTGAAGAAATTAAAGACAGTATCGGACAAAACCAGAATTCCTACGAAAGAAAAATTGAATTTTCAGTGTATGAAGAAGGAAAATTTACTATTCCTGAGTTGGAATTTAATGTAGGAGGTAAAGTTCTAAAAACCATTCCTTATGAGATTGATGTGGTGAATACAGCCCAAAAGGCAGACCAGATCAATGATATCATGAACAATAAGGAAGTAAAGCTTGAAGCAAAAGATTACTGGGAGCTCTATAAATTTTATATTCTCGCTGCTTTAGCCGGGATTGCTCTGATTATTGCCATTATCATGTTTATTAAATGGGGCAGAAAATCTAAAAGTTCACCGGCTGTTGCCACTAACCAGACTTTAAAGGAACTGGACTCCCTAAAAAAGAAAAAATATATTGAAGGAGGTGATTTCCGTTCATTCTATGTTGAACTGATAGACATATCCAGAAAATTTATTGCCAAACAATATCATCTTCCGGCGGATGTTCTTCTTACAGATGATCTTATTGACGTCATGAAGAAAAACAATACCATTTCACAGGAAAATGAAAGAATAGTGGAAGATGTATTTTTAAGAGGAGATCTGGTGAAATTTGCCAAGACTTTCCCTGATCAGACTACTATGGAAAAAGATTTTGCAGATATCCGCGATTTTGTGAAGAGATCATCGAAAGATTTAGAATTTGAAAACTTAAGAAAGGATGCCTGATTTTGAATTTTACAGTCCGTGGTTCCTGCTGCTTTTTCTGCTGTTTATTCCCCTTTTTATTAAAGATACGGGAGGGAAGAAAAAGAAAGGGATAAAAGTCCCTACTGTCCAAAATATGGAAGGCAGCGGGGGAATCCGTGCTGTGCTTGTTCTGCTTAAGTTTTCGAAATATATTATCCTTTCTGCATTGATTATTGCGATGGCCAGACCGAGAACTTTTACAGTCTCTCAGGACAGAGACGATACCAAAGGTGTAGATATTATGCTTTCCATAGACGTTTCTCTGAGTATGCTAGCCAAAGACCTTACACCGGACCGTATTACTGCATTAAAAGATATTGCCGTAAAATTTGTCCAGAAGCGTCCGAATGACAGGATAGGAGTAGTAGCTTATGCTGCAGAAGCTTTTACCAAAGTACCGGTAACTTCTGATCATCAGGTGGTTATTGATGAAATTAAAAACCTTAATTCTGCAGGTCTTGAACCGGGAACAGCTATCGGAGAAGGACTTTCTGTAGCGGTAAATCATCTTATCAAAAGCAAAGCTAAAAGTAAGGTGGTTATTCTTATGACAGACGGAGTAAGCAATATTCAGAATGCAATTCCTCCACAGCTTGCTGCAGAACTTGCCAAAAATAATAATATAAAAGTATATGCCATTGGGATAGGAACCAACGGTTTTGCGCTGATGCCTACCTCACAGGATATTTTCGGAGACCTGATCTTTACAGAAACAGAAGTTACGATTGATGAAAACACCTTGAGAGAAGTAGCACAGACGACGGGAGGAAGATATTTCAGAGCCACTTCCAACAGCAGCCTGGAAGAAGTATACGATGAGATCAACCAATTGGAGAAGACTGATATCAAGGTTGCCAAGCTGTATAACTATGATGAATATTTTAAAATTTTCCTTTGGATCGCATTGGGAATGCTGTTTTTTGATGCACTGCTGCGATGGGTATTATATAAATTTTTAAGCTGATGAATTGGTCGTTAGGAAATTACTGGTATTTACTTTTGCTGTTGCTGCTGCCGCTGCTGTCTTTCTTTCTGATCCGTTTTTTAAGATGGAAGAAGAAGAAGAGAGAGACCTTTGCAGACAGCCGCTTTCATGACAGCCTGTTCGAAAAAAGATCCGGGTTTACAAAATTCTTTCCGGCTTTATATCTTTTGGGAACGCTTTTTCTAATATTTTCGATCATAGATTTGCTGAACGGTTCCGAAGAAGTAAAAACCAATCAACGGCTTAATAATGTGATATTTATGCTGGATGTCTCCAATTCTATGAATGCGGAAGATATTGATCCCAGCCGTCTTACAGAGGCGAAAAACCTGATGCTGAGTACCATGCAGAAGATGAAGAATGATAAGATAGGTATTGTGATCTTTGCGGGTGAAGCAGTCTCTATTATGCCACTTACCACTGATTATGGAACCGCAGAAACCTACATAAGTGCAGTAGAAACAAATTCTATGAAGATCCAGGGAACTGATTTCCTGAAAGGAATGCAGGCTGCAGCAGAAAAGTTTAAAAATGTAAGCAAAGGTTCAAGAAAAGTCATTCTGTTAAGTGACGGAGAAGATAATGAAGGCAATGATAATGCTGCGATAAGACTGGCCAATAAAGAAGGGATCTCCATAACATCGGTAGGAATAGGGACGGATGAAGGGGCGCCGGTTCCGGAATATGTCTTCGGACAGCTGATGGGCTATAAGACCGATATGGATGGCGGAACAGTGATCTCCAAGAGACAGACACAGGCCCTTAAAAAGATGGCAGAATCTACAGGAGGAGATTATGTGGACGGAAATAACATCAATGAAGCTCCCGATAAGATCATTGATGCCGTGAGTAAAAAATCCTCATCTGCGCAGACTTTGGTAAAGTCCCAGAATGCCAATCACTATTATCAATACTTTTTAATAGTTTCTATTTTCTTTTTCTTTTTAATTTATATCTTGAATCCGAAAAAAGATTTCAATATTTAATTTTTACACTTTGTTTATCAAGATTTTAAATAAGTACTTTAACCGAACTTTAACAAATAGAAGTCTGTTTATTAACATATAAAGGAATAATTTTGCAAGTAATGAATACTAAAATCATTTTTTTATCGTTTCTTATTGCTTTTTCATTCTCAAACATACTGTTTGGGCAGGAAAACTATAGAACTTTAGTTTATGAAGGTAATCAGAAATTCAACGGTAAAGACTATGATGGTGCTTCTTCCAAGTATATGGAGGCTGTAAAAGAAAATGAAAAAGACTTTACAGCTCATTACAATCTGGGCAATGCATTGTATAAAAGCAAAAAGTATGAGGAGGCTAAAGCAGAATTTGACAAAGCACAGAAGCTTTCGCAGACGCTGCCGGATAAAACGGCCGCTCTTCATAATCTGGGCAATACCTACATGCAGATGAACCAACCGGAAAAAGCGGCAGACTATTATAAGCAGGCTCTGAAGCAGAATCCTTATAATGAAGCAACCAGAAAGAATTATGAAATTGCCAAGCTGAAAGAAAAAGAAAAACAGCAGAAGCAGAAAAACGAACAGAACAATTCAGGAAAAGGCGGAGGAGGAAATGATCAGAATAAAAATGATGATCAGAAAGGTGACCAAAAAGATCAAAAGCAGGATCAGGGTAATGGCCAGCAGAACGAAGGGGAAAGCGAGCAGGGAAATACCCCTAAGCAGAACCAGGATAATGAAGGAAAAATGCCTAAGAATCTTGAAAATGCTATATTAGATAAAGTCAACGAAAAAGAAAAAGAAACCGCCAGAAGAATCTTAAACAAGAATTCTTATTCGATGCCTCAGAGCAACGAAAAAGATTGGTGATGCAACAGAAACTGATTTACATATTATTCCTTTTAGCATCCGTAATTTCTTACGGACAGGTGAACCTGTTCATGGAACCTGATAAATTAGAATATAATGGAAAGGATATTGTAAATCTTACGATTGTTCTTGAGCTTAATGGGGTGGATCTTGAGCCTCAAACTCGTTTTCAGCTGCCTGACCTTTCGAAATTCAATATTATAGGGAGCGGATCAATGACCAATACATTAATTGATCCTGCCACCAATACGCTTGTTACTCAAAAAATATCCAGAATTGCTCTTGAACCTAAAAAGAAAGGTAAAATCAAGATTGGTTCCGTACTCGTAACAGTTAATAATAAGATCTATAAAACAGAACCTTTTGATATCAATATAAAAGATATTATTGAAAGAAGGTCTCTTGCCGGTAATATCTCCAGCGAAGTCTATCTGAATATGGAGATCGAAGACCGTGAAGTTTACCAGGACCAGCCCACAGTAGCCGTATTGAAGGTTTACTCTAAAAACGTGGACAATTTGAGAAAGGTGAAAGATGTTCGTCTTCCACGTCAGAATAACCTTAATGTACATCCTATAAGCTTCAGCAAGTCCGAGATAGATCCTTCAGGTACCGGAAATATGGCTTCCCAGGTTGTGGCAGTATTTATGGTTTTTCCTAATGAATCAGGGTATGTAGATGTGCCGGCGGTGTCGGCATCGGTAAGTTCTTATTCGAATAAAAATAAAATTGTTTCCAATAAAGTAAAACTTAATGTAAAAAAGCTTCCGGAGGGATCACCTGAATATTTTAAAAATGCAGTGGGTAACTTCAACGTGAATGTATATAATGTATCAAAGGAAAAAATAGAGGTCGACAAACCAATCAACGTTATTGTTAAGGTTTCAGGAGAAGGAAATCTTCCGGATATGCATCTTCCTAAAATCATATCATCTCCGGATTATGAAGTCTTTACGCCTAAAATCACATCCAAAGTGGCTCCCGGAACTACAGGAATGAAAGGAGAGATCCTGGCTAATTATGTTATTATTCCTAAAAAAGCAGGTGCCATTTCGGTACAGACCGAGCAGTTCGCATTTTTTAATCCGGCCAGTCACGAATATGTGGACCTTGGAAACAAAACGCTTGCCCTGAACGCATTTTCCCATGACCAGATCCTGGAATCACGTACCACAGTTGAAAAGGTAAATGAATATACCAACACGCTTTTGGAAACGGTAGATACTCCTGTTCTGAAGACAACAACATTTAAAGTAAAGGAAAAGACTAAATTCCACTGGAACATCCTTTTAACCAATATTTCTATTCTTATCGGGTTATTTGTTATGTACCTGTTATTTAAGACATGGCAAAAAAAACGAACGTTAGTTAAAGAAACAGCATCTCCGAAACCTCTTGGTTCTGTGGCTGAAACAGAAAAACAGATCAGAGAAACGTTGAAAACGGATATTAACGATTATTTCAGTTATCTTGAGAATCTTAAGGATACCGGAGATTATGAAAAGTTTTTTGACACTATGGAGGAAATGGATATGGAGGTCAGAAAGCAGTATTTTCAGAGTTCTTCACAGGATTTCAGGGTATTCCTGGAAAGGCATAAAGGACTTTCTGTTGCTGAAGAATACAGAAATTTGCTGCAAAGAATTCAAATGGAGAAATACTCCCCTCTGAAATCACCAGAAGGTATGGAAGAGCTTCTAAAAGCAGTTGTTAATTTGTATTCACGAATTAGCAAATAATCAATCTTTTTTCATATTTTTGCGAAATTATTAATTACAAAGAGATGGAAATATTTAATGATTTCTCTATTAAAGAGATCGTTACCTGCTTTATGGTTCTTTTTGCCGTAATCGATATTATTGGCTCTGTTCCTATTGTCGTAAGCCTTCAGCAGAAGTTTGGTCAGATAGAAGCTGGAAAAGCATCCATTACTGCCGGTGCAATTATGATTGTTTTTCTTTTTGTAGGAAACAAAATTCTTAAGCTGATTGGGGTAGATGTGAATTCCTTTGCCATTGCAGGAGCTTTTGTGATTTTTATCATAGCCCTTGAAATGATTTTAGGTATTGAGATCAACAAGACCACCGAAGCAAAGGCTGCATCCATTGTTCCCATTGCGTTTCCGTTGGTTGCAGGAGCAGGAACACTAACAACCACCTTATCTCTCAGAGCTGAATTTCATGATATTAATATTATTTTGGGAATCATTCTCAATACAATTTTCGTATATTTGGTGCTGAAATCAGCGAAATGGCTGGAAAACAAAATGGGGGAAGCTACCCTGTCTATTCTTCAGAAGGTTTTCGGGATCATCCTTTTAGCTATTTCAATAAAATTATTTACCGCAAACTTTGCCCAATTGGTGCTGAACTATATTAATTTTTAAGAATCATGCAGAAGTTTTATAAAGTATTTCTAGTTGTGTTTATCGTTTTTATTGCCATCAATCTTTATGCATTGGACTGGCAGACGGATCTTTTATCGGAAGATAACCTGAAGTTTGTATTTTCAATCGCTTCAGCAGTTCTAGGTCTGATTTTGCTTTTTGTACTGGATACATGGAGTAGGATTGGAGCTAAGAAATAATTCAGAATTACATTATTCTATATAATAAAACCTCTTTCGTTGGAAGGAGGTTTTTTGTTTTGTTTCGAGAGAGGTACTTCGAGGTCTTCAGCTACCTACAATACTCTTCTTTATTTTAAATCCATTATATAAAATTTGGGTCTGTTACTGGTGACTGATGTTCCAGAAGTCCACTATTATCTGTATTTTAAAAAACCACCAGGTTCTTTAAAATGGCCTCCGATTTCAGTTCTGTTTCCCACCATTCTTTTTCCGGACTGCTCTGAGCCGTGATGCCGCCGCCTACAAATACGTGTACAGAATCTTTGTAAAGTCTTGCACATCGCAGGTTGACAAAATACATGATATTCTCCTCTGTTTCCACTTTAATGAAGCCGGAATACAGCTCGCGGGGAAATTTTTCAAGCTCCTGAATACTTTTTTTACAGAAATCCTTTGGAATTCCGCAGACTGCCGGAGTAGGATGGAGCTCATTGATGAGGCTGTCCAGATCTTCAGGCTTAATATGAGCTTTAAAATCTGTCCTTAGGTGTTTTATATTTCCGGAAATATGGTCGTAGGTCTCTGATATCTCAATATTGCCGGAATAGTTTTTAAGGGTATCCTGAATATAGGAAGTTACAGGTTTTTGCTCTTCAATTTCTTTTTCTGTCCATTCTTCGGATACAGGAAGAGTTCCCGCCAGGCTCATGGTTTCAAACTCATGGGTTGTTTTGTTAAATTTCCCCAGAGTCTCTGAAAAAGCCCCCATCCAGGCATGCTGCCCATTATTGAAGATATATCTGAATGCGTTTGGGTAGGATGTGCATAGTTTTTTAAAACTTTCTTTGAAATCTATCCCGTTAAAGTCTTTGAAGATCTTCCTTCTTGAATACACCAGTTTTGGAAGTTGATGATCTTTAATAACGCTAATGACCTGATGAAGTTTGCTAATATACTCCTCCTTGGTTTCTGCATTGAAAAAGCTTTCGTCTTTCAACAGGGTTTCATTGGTGATGTTGGACTGATCAAACTGTTCGGAAGCATGAGTAATATTGCCTTCAAAACTGATCTGCCTCAACAGGTCAAAGGAATGAAAACTCACAGATTCACCGTTTTGTTTCTGATCAGTTGAATATAATGTTTCGTTGAAAGGAAGTTTGAAATAAATCATGGGTTATGAATAGGTTTTGAAAATCACCACCCGGAAATACAGTAGGAAATTCCCAAGTTGATTTTCCTTTCAGCAAAGGTATTATTAGTCTTAAAACTGTCAAAATTAAAAGAGCTGTTTTTATGAAATATTTGTCATAAACGCATTAAAAAAGACCCAAATTTTTTGAGTCTTTTATTTTTTGTTGATGTTTTGAATTATCTCAGAAGAATATTGTTCGTCATCGTAGTATGATTGATCAGTACACCTTTTTCATCTCTGATCTCAATTTCAGAAACATGCATGGTTTTTCCCTTTCTGATGAAACGTGCTGTAGCTGTTACGACTCCATCTTTTTTACTTTTTAGGTGATTGGAATTGATATTGGTTCCCACCCCGTAATATTTGCTGCCGTCGATAAACATATTGGACAGGCTTGAACCTAAGGTTTCAGCAAGTACGCAGCTTGCCCCTCCGTGCAGGATTCCGAAAGGTTGATGTACCTTTGGCTGTACCGGCATTGTGGCAGTTAAAGTTTCATTTTCAACGTCAATATCGATGAACTGTATTTCAAGTGTTTTTGCTAATGTTATATTTTCTCCCCAGTTGTTTAAGAACGTAAGGAGCTCTTCTTTAGTCTGACCTTTCATTGTATAAGTGATGAATGATGATTGATAAATAATAAATAATGATTAAGAGAGTAAAGAGTAATTTCGTTAACTTCTAACTTCTAACTTCTAACTTCTAACTTCTAACTTCTAACTTCTTCTTCGTTGCCAGCTCCCATAATATTCGGGTTCCAGTTCGCAGGGATTTTAGGAACAATATCATATTTTACATAGTAATCCTGAATTTCTTCCATGATCTCGGAAAAAGGAACTGAAGCGATCCTTTCATAAGGTATGGTATAGCCTAAATACACGATATTTCTTTTGAAATCACCCGCCGCCAGAACAATCGGTACTTTTGCGGCCAATGCCATATGATAAAAACCTTTTCTCCACTTCGGAACCCAGCTTCTGGTTCCTTCAGGAGTAATCACAAGGCTGAAATCTTCTTTTTCGAACTGTCTGGCAACAAAATTCACCAGGTCATTTTTCTGGCTTCTGTCGATACCAATACCGCCAAGTCCTTTTACAAGACTTCCGTACCATGCTTTGGTGTGGGCATCTTTGATAATGATTTTTAAAGGTTTTTCTAAAGACCAGTAGGCAAGATTTCCTAACAGATATTCCATGTTGTGGGTATGGGGTGCTACCACAAGGATACATCGGTTCAGACTATTTACATCGCCCTGCAGAACGACTTTCCAGCCCAGCATCTTTAACATCAGTTTACCTATCAGTTTTTTCATATATCTTTAGATTAAAAACAAAAAAGTATAACCAAATTGGTTATACTTTACAAATATATTGAAATATTATCGCTCTTAAAACAAACCGCTGATTAAATCTACGATTTTCATAACAATTTCTAGTGCAACTTGTACCATGGTTAAGGTGTTTTTTAATGATTTGGTTAATTATTTTTAACTATACGAATGTATAACATTTTTTTAACATAGCGAACTAAATAATAATATTTTTTCTGATTTCTGAGAGAAGAAGAGTGTGAATTTCAAACGGTTGCCTTCCATTCACACCTTCTGCACTCTCTGAAGTTAATTATTTAGTTTGTATGGAAATTTCGTCTTTTCCGTCTTTGATTTTGATGTCCACGTTTTTGTTCATCTTTTTGATGCTGGACTTCATAGAATCAATTACCTGGTCTGCCTGGTTATTCGGAACTTTTTTCCCGTTGATGATAATGCTGTCTTTATCATTAGAGTTATATTCTATGGTAGAACCATTTACAGAAATCTTATTCTTTTCAATTCTGATATTACCGTTTTCGTCCTGATCCTGGTCGTCATCATTGAGGCCGTCTCCGTTCAGATCTCCGTCAAAATCCATTTTATCTTTTTTCAATGGAATTACTACTGCATTTTGAGGAACTACCAGCTCATAATCTACTCTGTAATGTCTGAATCTGTGCTCATACGGATATTTGATGTAGTTAGGAAGCATTACCTTGTTACCCACTATTTCTACAGGAACATTAATCTGAACCGGAACATTATAGCCATTTCCTTCTTTTTTGATGATCAGGTAAGGTGTTTTTACCTCAGGCTTTCTTGTTACTTCTACATATACATAATCTTCTTTGTAAACTGTTTTTTTATCAGAATAAATATCATCGTCATAGGCTGTGAAGTTCTGAGGAATATTCACCTGTTTCAAATCTACATAAAGGGTATCCGATGTAGTATTGATGGCAATATTCTCGGTATCTTCCTTACTTCCTTTATAGATCAGGTTTTTCTTAGCCATGCTTACTCCGAAATAAGTTCCAAGACCTATCAGTAAAAGAAACAGTCCTCCGATTACCCATCCGATATTTCTAAGTTTAGTCTTCGGTGAGAATATTTTGATGCTTAACAAACTGAAAAGGATAGTAGGAATTAAACATCCGATGATCATGATAGCGACCAATACTTTATCCAGACCGTTGTCATCCATATAGAATCTCATCTCATTAGCTCCTGGGAAATCTGCATCCATACCAAATAATCCAAAGATCACAAATATACCGATGATGCTTCCAATAGCCATCAATACAAAGATTGCTCCTACAAAGTATTTCAGAATATTCCAGATACCGCTGCCTGCATTGTCAATGTAAGGTTTGGATTCGTTGTACATTTCCCCGACTCTCTGAGTAGATTCATTGGCAAACTGAACCAATTTATTAGACTCATTCTTAAGATTGTCGAAGTTCATAGGCTTTCCCTTCATTTTCAGGAAATCTGCTGCTGTTTCTGCTTTTGGAAGTACGATCCAGAGAATTACATACAGAAGTCCAATCAGCGAAGAGGAGATAGCTGCTGTGAAGATCCCCAGTACAAAAATCCCCAGCCAGATAGCTCTCATTGCTGTAATGTCCATTCCTACATAGTGAGCAAGTCCAGCACATACCCCAGCGATCTTTTGTCTTTCAGGATCACGGAACAGCTGTTTTTTGTCTGTATATTCCGTTCCTGACTGAGTTGTTTTTTTAGTATTTTTCTCAGAAAAATAAGCCTCTTCCTGCTCTTCAATTTTTTCCGGAGTTCCGATCTGAGCAATTACTTTTTCTACATCAGAATCATTTACAACTTCACGTTTTCCTAAAGAATCTCTGAAGATTTCTACCATTCTTATTTCTATATCATGCATTACCTCCTCCTCTTCTGAAGCATCCAGTGAGCTTCTCAGTGCATTCAGGTAATCGCTGAGCTTTATATATGCGTGTTCTTCTATAGTGAAAGAAAAACCTGCGAGTCCTATTGAGAGTGTCTTGTTCATAGCTTTGTTTTTTAAATTTTTTGAGTAATTTGGTTTACTGATGTTGTCAGCTCTGCCCAGGTATTTTGAAGTTCGTCCAAGAAAAGCTTGCCTTTTTCTGTAATCTGGTAGTATTTTCTTGGTGGTCCTCCTGTAGATTCTTCCCATCTGTAGGAAAGGAACTCGCCATTTTTCAGTCTTGTAAGGAGAGGATAGAGGGTTCCTTCCACTACATCCAGTTTTCCTTTTTTAAGTTCATCGATAAGGTCGGAAACATACATTTCACGATGGTTGATGAGACTTAAAATACAGAATTCCAGAATTCCTTTGCGCATTTGCGCTTTGGTATTTTCAGTATTCATCTTTAATAAGTTTTGTTAATTAGTTATAGTTTCAGAATAATGTTCCTAGCTAGATGAACCTATTCCGATTTTACATTACAAAGATATGTAATTAAAATGGTAATATGCAATACAAAGTAGTGAAAAAATATAAATAAATTATGTAACTAGTTGAAAATCAAATAAATTATTTTATTGATGATTTTTAGATATGAGAATTTTAAAGAAAATCAGATCAAATTTTACTAATTTTTCCTTTTAAGCTGGTAGGTCTTAAAGTAACAAGAGCTTTTTTCTTCAATGCTTTCTGATAGGATATAAAACTGAATTTTTTGTAGAATTTACGGATGATAAGAGCCATTTCCATAATGGCAAAGTGTTCACCAATACAAAGCCTGGGCCCGGAACCAAAAGGGTAGTAAGCGAAATTTTTGGCATTTTCATCATCAAAACGCTCCGGAATGAAAGAGTTCGGGTCTGTCCAATATTTAGGATTTCTGTGAAGACCGGTGATATATAGTATGATTAAAGTATCTTTCGGCCAGGAATATTCTTTAAAATGATCATTTTCCAAAGCCTGACGATCAATAGCCCAGGCTGGAGAATGCAGCCGCATAGCTTCTTTGATGATATTTGAAGTAAAAGATTTTTTCATTAAGCTTTCAGACGTAAAAACCATTTCCCCCTCGTCTGCAATCTCTTTTTTTAATTTTTCCTCAGCTTCAGGATTCTGACTGATTTCAAAAAAGATAAAGCTTAACGCATTAGCGGTTGTTTCGTGACCGGCGATGAAAAGGATAAGCATTTCATCGACCAATTGCTCATCAGACATCGGAAGTTGCGTATCTTCATATCGTGTTTGGATAAGCATGTTCAGCAAATCATCTTTCTCTTCTCCTGAACTTTTCCGTTTATCCAAAACTCCTTGAATAATAGCTTTTGACCTTTCGCTTTTTTCAATAGTTTTGTCTATAATGCCCAAAACTTTTAAAATTTTAGAATAAAAAGGCAGGCGAACCTCTTTGGCGAAAACTTCCTGAACTTCTGTAATGATTTTACCCAGTTCTTTCACCTGGGTTTCACCAATATCAGAGCTGAAAAGAGTTTTTGCGACAATATTAAAAGCGAGCTTATGAAAGAAATCATAAAGATCTATATCCTGCCCAGGCTGGAATGAATGAAAAGCTTTATCAATTTCCTCTCCCATAATTGAAACCAGGTTGGTGATTTTCGTTTTGCTGAAACCAGGTTGGATCAGCCTTCTCTGTTTCAGCCAGTCTTTTCCGTTATTCGTGAGCAAACCGTTTCCCAGGTACTTTCCTAAAGTAATGGATTGGATCTCAGATTTGTAATAGTTTTTATGATTTTGCTTTAAAATATATTCTGTGAATTCTTTATCCTGAGAAAAAATAAAGTTCTTATTGGTGAAATTGGTTTTGATATAGTAGTTATCTCCTGCAATTTTGTGGTTTCCGGTAATAACCTCTAACGGATTTTTTATTCCTTTAAATAAAGAATACAGCTTTCTTGTTCCTTTAATTTCCGTTGGATAATTGAATTCTGGAGACATATTACAGATATTTCCATTAAAAATACAACTAATCTTTTATATAAAATAGCTTTCAGCCAAAACCCCTATTTTTGCATAGAATTTGTTGAAAAACTAATGCATAAAAATCACCCATGATCAATACAACCACATTATACAGGTCGCTGTCAGCATTGATACTGCTTGGACCTCTTTGTTTCGGGCAATATCGTTTTGCCATCGAAGATGCATCCAGGAAATATAACGCAGAGGTTACTGTTGAAGAATGTCAGGCTGATGCCTGTAGAAATAACGCTGCTATCATATTGTTCAGTAAAAGCGGAGAGAAGCTACAGACTCTTGCTTCCGGAGATTTTGTCATGTATTTTGAAAAAGAGGCGAAACCGTCAAGCACCAGTGTAACAACACTAACCCACGGAATGGTCCATGATGATCCTGTGGTTTTTGGAGATTTCAATTTTGACGGGACGGAAGATGTAGCCATAAGAAACGGCAGTGGCGGAAACTATGGCAGTGCTTCTTTTGATGTGTATGTATTTAATTCCACAAAGAAAAAATTTGTTCTGAGTAAAGAACTTACTGAAATTGCCAGCGCCTATCAGGGAATGTTTGATGTAGATTCCAAACGAAAACGATTGACCACTTATGCCAGATCCGGCGCATCTCTACATTACACCTACGAATATCAGGTGATTCCCAACAAAGGATTGGATCTGGTTTACGAAAAAATCAGTGATTTCAGTGATGAAAAAACGAAAGTGACTGTTAGAGAAAAGATTAATAATAAATGGATCGTTAGAAAATCATCCAAATAATAAAAAAGAAATGAAAATACAAAAGGAGATCGATTTTATCCTGGCAGTTGATGCCCTGAAAAACGTACAGAGAAGAAATTACAATGCCGATGATTCCAGAAGGGAAAATACGGCCGAACACTCATGGCAGATCATTATTTTGGCGCAGATCCTTTATCCGTATGCTAAAAACCGTGCAGATATTGATCTTTTAAGGGTCATAAGAATGCTTTCCATTCATGATTTAGTGGAAATAGAAGCAGGAGATACTTTCCTTTTTGATGAACGGGCGATGGTAGGAAAATTCGAAAGGGAAAAGATTTCAGCGCAGAAAATCTTTGGAATCCTTGATGAACCTTTGCGTACCGAGTTCTTTGAATTATGGCTTGAATTTGAGGAAGAAAAAACGCCGGACGCTATTTTTGCCTGCGCCATTGACCGTATCATGCCGTTTATCTTAAATTCACACACTTCAGGAAGAAGCTGGACGGAAGCCGGTGTGACTGAAAAGCAGATCAGAAACATGCTGGAAAATGCTATTAGGAGGGCATCGGATGAGATGGGAGAGGCCTTTGAGACATTACTGATCAGAAGCTTGGATACTGACAAGGTTGTTCGGTAGATTTATCGCAAAAAAAATTAAAATTAAAACTGCTGTTTTTTTAAGATAAACAAGAGCGTTTCACTTATCAGAATAATACAATTTTACAAATACAATTTTTTTTTACCTTATAAAGGGTTTCGGGCGGCCAAAGGCCGCCCGAAACTTATTCTTTACATTATTCTTATCGGTTTTTTAAACTCATCAATCGCTACAAAAGTGAAATCACCCACAATGGCTCTTTCTCTTTCATACGAGTACATTTGCTCCGTATAGATTTCTACATTCACTTTCATGCTAGTTTTTCCGACATAGTCAACTTTTCCGATCAGCTCTACAATGGTTCCTGCAGGGATAGGCTTTTTAAAATCGATCTTATCGCTGCTTACAGTTACCACTCTTTTTCTTGCAAAACGGGTTGCAGTGATAAAAGCTACTTCATCCATCAGCTGCATGGCAGTACCTCCGAAAAGAGTGTCATAATGATTGGTAGTGTTGGGAAAAACCGCTTTAAAAATTCTGGTCTCGGATGCTGCAATTCTTTCTTCTGTAGTCATATTTCATTATTAATTAATGCGAAATGAAATAATATCAAAATAACAGAACAGTGACAGGAATCATGGAGAATCCCTGAAGCAGTCCATCAGATCAATAAACTTCAAATCGCGAAAGTTTCTTGTTTAAAGAAATAGGCAGGTCTCCTGACTTGTAACATCTTTTATCTCCTTCCCGTGCCCTGCACAGTGGATCCTTGATAAAGACTTCAGTTACTTACAGTTGCGCGACAGTCCGTGATTTTCACACGGTTCCCTTTTAATCTGCGTTAAGCAGAACCAATTTCTGTGATGAATTAGCGTTAAACTTTTTCAGGGCAAAAATAAGAATATTACTGTGAAAAACGACAATTATTCCGGACTATTGTAAATAATCTGGCTCATTACCTTTCCTTCCTTGATGGTCCAAAGTGTGACATATCTGTTTTCACCAGAGCCATTGATCATATAAAGATAGATGTGATCATTGTCAAGAGCCGTTACTCCGACATTATTGAAATCCATGGTAGGCTGGAACATATTTTTAATAGCTTCCCTTACAAAAACAGAACCTCTTCCCGGCTGTTGTACTCTGATGGACTTAATCTCTGTCATCCCTTCCGGAAGCCCGTCTTTAATTCCCCATGGTTTTACTTTATCTATAGTAAGGATCTTTCCATCCGTATCTTTTTCCTGCTTTCTGTAACCGGCATTGGACGGATAAACGTCAATAACCACCTTGGTTCTTTGTGAAGTCGGTATTTTTGGATTGCTGTTGTCTGTGAAGATTAGTGATTTCCCGTTCTTGGATTTAGAAGGTGTAAACTGAGGAAGCTGGTCGATAAAGGCAATACGCCCTTTATTTACCATTCCTTCCTTCTCAAGATTCTCATATCTTACAAAAGGTTTTTCCTCATCCTGCTTTTCAGGATATTTAATCCATACCCATTCCGTTTCTCCGGGTGCAGGTTTTACATAAACAAATACATCCCCTTTACGCATCCGGATCTTGTCTACGATTTTTCTGTAGTCATCCTTATGGACGCGCACGTTGGCGTAGCCTTCTTCAGCTTTTACAACACCAAAAGGAACCTTATTCTGTCCCTTAACAAATGCCAAAGAAAAAAGGCTGAAAGCGGAGAGGTACAATGCTTTGTTTATGGAAATCATTTGATGAAAATTTTTGATCCCTCAAATATATAAATTAAATGTTTTTTTGATCCGTAAAATATAACAGTATTTGATTAAAATGATCAATATGTTCTAAAAAAGTTATTATCTGATCAAAAAATAATAATTTTTTTTGTGTAAAACGTTTCAGATGGAGTATTTATTAATTAAAATTTAATAATATGTAAATAATTTAAATTATTTTTCAAACGAAAATCCATAAACAAATAAATATGATCAAAAAGCTACTTTTTATGCTTCTGCTTTTTTCAGGTGCAGTACAATTTCAGGCAGCCAGTAGAATAGACAATATGTGCGCAGAATCTGCCTTTACTGTTCCGATGAATTTAGCAGCTTCCAATATTAGTTTTACTTCTGCACATATCACCTGGGATCCTATACCCGGAGCTACAGGCTATACCGTGAAATGGAGGGCCTCAACATCTGCGGTATGGCTCTCGATGAATATTCCTGCCGGGGCCACTTCTGCTGATCTGGATAATCTCACACCCTGTCTGGGACATATGGTTCAGGTGATTGATAATGCGTCCGGAGATATATCCTTTCCGTTAACCTTCTATACCCATCTTAATTACTGCAGATCCACTTCTACTAATTTGGGAGCATTGTATTTATCGAACGTTACGATAACTCCTTCCGGGGGACTTCCGGCAATGGTAAGTGCTTCATCGATGTCAAACCATACGGATTTTCGTATGGACTTACCCCGCCGCATACAGCTTGGGGTGGGTAGTGTAAATAATGTTTTATCGGTAACACCCAGTTGGGCAGCAGTACCGGGGACATCTTATGTAAAAGCGTGGATAGATTTTAATGCGAACGCCATTTTTGAAGCTTCGGAAATGATCGTTTCTACTATTGTAGATTCTACAAATCCTAAAGCTTTTATATTTAATGTTCCTTCTTTTGCCGGTATAACCCAGTGCGGAACAGCAATGAGGGTAATCATCAGCCAAACACAGCCTGCTGGTCCATGCGAAATATTTGCGTATGGAGAAGTGGAAGACTATGGAGTAACTTTTGTGAACATGAATCTTGCTGTAGATGAAACTGGGAAATCCAAAGAAATAAGTATCTATCCGAATCCTGCTTCAGACGTTTTATATATTTCAGGACTTTCCTCACAAGCTGAGTATGAAATTTTCTCAGTCTCAGGGCAGAAAGTGGGAGAGGGCAGAACCTTTGAGAATACAGTAGATATTCGTTATCTCGCTAAAGGAATTTACTTTATTCAGCTTAAAAGTAAAGAAAATACAGCCCGGTTGAAATTTATCAGGAAATAAATAAAGATAAAATAGCGCTGATTTTTCAGCGCTATTTTTTTATAAGTTTTAAGCTATAAATCCTAAATCATCAGATTCTTTCCAGCTCATCTGCATTAATTGTTGTTTTGAAAGTTCCGTAGTTGACGATCACTTTATTTTTGGAAATTTTCTCAATAGTTCCTACGCTGGTACTTCCCGGAATACGGACACGCTGTCCTTCTTTCATCCAGACGGCACGGTCGGTTTTACGTTTTTCTTCCAGCTTTTCATTGGTTTCAGCAATCTTTTCAATTACATCTTCCTTTTTAAGCTGTTGCGTGATCTTTCTTTTCACCACCTGAAGACGTTTCGATTCATCTTTATCAGCACCTATTTTTCTGAATTTTTCCTGTTCCAACAATTTCACAAAATCCTTGACAACATCTTTTCTGGATTTTCCTTTTACATAGCTGTCGATAAACGTTTCAATCTTATTTCCAAACTGAAGCTTTCGGTGTTCTTCTTCATATAGTTTTTGAAAGTTGAAAAGCTTTTGCTGCAACTGCTCGTTCAGCTTCTGAAGGTTGTCGCGTTTGTCTTCCACAGATTCCTTTCTTTCCGCAAGATCGGTTTTCAGTTTTTCAACTTCAAATTTTTCCTGCTGAAGCTTTACAATCGTTTTATCAAGATTGACAATATCATGTTCTACTTTCTTTTTGGCAGCATGAATAATAAACCTTGGGATCCTGTTCTTTTCTGCTACTTCAAAGGTAAACGAGCTTCCTGCCTGTCCCACTTCCAGCTTATACATCGGCTCAAGGGTTTCCTCATCAAAAAGCATTGCTGCATTTTCAGCATTTGGAAGCTGTTCTATCACCAGCTTGATATTCGTATAGTGTGTGGTAATGATGGCGAAACTTTTTTTATCATAGAAATACTCCATGAAGCTTTCTGCAAGGGCACCGCCAAGTTCAGGATCAGATCCGGTTCCAAATTCATCAATAAGCAAAAGCGTATTGGCATCAGCTTCACGAATGATCCCTGCCATTTTTTTAAGCCTTGACGAATAAGTAGACAGATGATTCTCGATCGATTGGTTATCTCCGATATCGGTCATGATCTTTTCGAAGAAGAACATTTCAGACCTCGGATGTACCGGTACCAGAATTCCACTCTGGATCATCAGCTGAAGCAACCCAACGGTTTTCAGTGTGATGGATTTTCCTCCTGCATTCGGTCCGGAAATACAGATAATTCTGTTATGGTCTGTCAATGACAGGCTTTGTGGGAAAATAGTTTTGTTCTCTACTTTATTTCTCAGCCATAACAGCGGATGGTATGCGTCTTTCAGCTTTAACGTCCTGTGACGGTTGATCTTCGGGAGGATTCCGTTAACAAGCTCAGCAAATTTTGCTTTTGCTCTTGTAAGGTCAAGATCAAAAATATAAATCTGGTATCTCCAAAGCTGGGGTTGGAATTCTGCCAGTTCCGCAGTCAGTTTTCTGAGGATCTTATCGATCTCTTTCTTCTCTTCCTCTTCACTTTCGCGCAGCTTAAAGTAATGTTTTACAACGCTGTCCGGCTGAATATATGTGATAGAACCTGTTTTTGAAATTCCTAAAACTCTTCCTGCCACCCTTTTCTTAAACCCGGATTTTACTGCTAAAACCCTTTGATCTTCAATAATAGTTTCGCGGATATCATCCAGAAAGTCGCTTTGTCCGTAATTGAACAGCGCACGGTTGAAATTCTCCTGAATGGCTTTTTTAGCCTGTTGAATTTCAGCTCTGAGTTCCTTTAGCACAGGAGAAGCATCACTTTTTACTTCCCCAAAACGGTTAAAGACCTTATCTATCTTATCAATAATCTCTTTTTTGAATTCCAGCTCAGAAACATCTCCTATCAGGTTAGGAAAGGTGTCGGGCATGGTCGGGAAAAACTTCTGAAGTTTTCCTATCTGTTCAGTTAAGGTTTTTATTTTAATGAAAGCACTGTTTTCCAGACGGTAATTCTCGATCAGCATTAATTTCAGCTCACTTTCGATATCTTCATATTCATCGAACGGAATTGCATTTGAACTCTCAAAACTCGAAAGGTACTCCGACGTTTTTTTCAGTGAAAGTTCCGCCTCGTCAATTTCCATGGGACGAAGTTGAAGAATTTTTTCTCTCGTTTTCGGAGAATACGCAAATGGAGAGATTTCCGCGAGCAATTGCGGAAACTCTAATTCGTTTAAATCTTCTTTATTTATATACACATTGCAAATTTAGTGAGAAAATGTGATTATTATGTATATTTGAGATATTTACCAAATTAATGATTGAAACAGACCGGCTAATATTAAAGGAAATTAACGAAAGCCACGTAGAAGATATCCTGAAGATTAGAAGCAACGAAACTATTAATCAGTTTGTGAAAAGGAATTCTCCGAAAACGAACTATGATGCTCTGCAATTTATTTTAACGATTAAAGAACGAACTCAGAGCGGGCAAACCCTTTATCTGGGAATTACCTATAAAAATCAGCCGAATCTTATCGGAACCATCTGCCTGTGGAATTTTTCTGAAGACAGAAAAACGGCTGAAGTCGGCTATGAATTATTACCGGACTATCACAGAAAAGGAATTATGTCTGAAGCCTTATCAGCTGTTTTAGATTATGGATTTAATAAATTACATCTACAGGAAATCTTAGCGATTACCCACAAGCTTAATGAAAACTCGAAAGGTCTTCTTTTGAAGCATAATTTTGTTTTGGAAGAGAACAGAGAAGATGAGGATTTTCCCGACAATATTATTTTTAGTTTAAAGAAAATAATGAATTGATTTCCCACAGACTGCATTGTTTAGCATATGAAAAATGAAATAAAATCATTAACAGGGTTTAGAGGTATTGTTGCGCTATGGGTAACATTTTTCCATTTCAGTTACTTTAGAAATTTTTGGATCCAGTCCGTGAATGGGAAGGGATATGTAGCGGTAGATATCTTTTTTGTACTGAGTGCTTTTCTGCTGGCGGTATCTTATTCGGGAAAATTTCAGCACCTGACTTTTGACGGTGTGCAGAGGTTTTATAAGAAAAGAGTCAACAGGATCTATCCCGTATATTTTTTGTCTGTTGTTTTTATCATCCTTTTTATAGCAAAAAATCCTACTTGGGCTCAATTTTTAGTCAATGCAGCACTTATACAGTGTTTTTTTAATCCCAATTATTCATTAAATGAAGTATACTGGTCATTGAGCACAGAATGGATTTGTTATCTGATATTTCCCTTTTTGCTATGGGGCATACTTAAATATAAACTAAGCAGTTGGTTCCTGATCATATTAGGTTTAGCTTTAAGAGGTATTGTTTCTTATCTGCCGGACATATATTTTGATGATGCACCGCTTGAGATAGACAGATCTTCTCAATACCTTGATATCGTTTTTGGAGTAAGTTCTTTAGTGCGAACGGTATCCTGCTATTTTATAGGAATTGGAATTGCATTTTTACAGGGAATAAAAATAAAGAAAAGTAACCTGTTTATTTATGGTGTAGTTATTCTATCCTTTTTACTTCTGTACACTGCAAGAGGATTATTTTTTATTCCGTTACTGTCAGCAATTATTATAAAGCATCTGTATTCAGAAAAAAAGAGTCTGGTCAAAAGTTTTTTAGAAACAAAAGCAGTTTACTTTCTAGGAAATATTTCATATTCATTATATATTATCCATTATATCGTAAGGCGACAGAAAATAGTCATTGTAGATTCCTACCATCTCAATAATTTTCTTCTGATTGGATTTTCTATTCTGTTGTCTTATTTTTCTTACATACTTATTGAAAAAAGAGTGAAAATATTTAAAACGTAATTCACCATTCATTTCAATAACTATATCATTCAATCATTATATTACCAGATTTGGCTATCCAGGAATTAAAGAATATTTTTGTAATATAATTTCGGTAAAGGAAGAATTATATCACATTAATACATTTACAAATTATCATACCAATCCCATGACCTGGACAGAAGTTTTAGCCCCGATAAAGAAAACAGAATATTTTACCAACCTTTGGGAAAAAGTAAAGCAGGAATACGCAACAACGAAAGTATTTCCACCTAAAAAACAGATATTCAGAGCACTGGAAATTACTCCTTTTGAAGATGTTGAGGTGGTGATCCTGGGGCAGGATCCTTATCATAATGACTATCAGGCCAATGGTTTGTGTTTTTCCGTTTCAGAGCAGGTAGCGGCACCGCCTTCACTTAAAAATATCTTTACAGAATTAAAAGACGACCTGGGAATTGAAAGAACCTCCAAAGAATTGGATGACTGGGGAAAGCAGGGCGTATTATTACTCAATGCTACTTTAACAGTTCGTGCCCATTCACCTAACTCTCACAAAGATTTAGGCTGGGAAAAATTTACAGATTTTATTATTAAAGAAATTTCAGATAAAAAAGAGAATGTAGTATTTGTTCTTTGGGGGGCTTTTGCACAAAAAAAAGCCGAACTCATAGATCCGGCTAAGCATTTTATTCTAAAATCGGCGCATCCGTCACCGTTTTCTGTACATAGAGGTTTTTATGGAAGCAAGCCCTTCTCAAAGATCAATGAATATCTGGTCTCAAAAGGGAAGAAACCTATTTCTTGGTAGAATTTGATTTCTCGTCAGCTTTTGTAATTTTGATTCCGATTCTGTATTTTCCATCCAGATCTTTTCCCCCGGCTTCAGATTTCCGGGAAGGAATTACTTCTTCCAGTGAAATGGTATATCCATTGAATTCTGCAGACTTGTGGTAGTTTCGCCCCGTGTTATCCATGGTGGCAAGGGTTAAAACCATAGGGCGGGAGTAAGTTCCCATAACTTCTACCTGTGCTACGGCAACTCCTGCCCAAATACATGCAACTCCTTCAGGACAGCGGCTGTCTTCAGAAATACCTTTGAAGGTCACATTCATTTCGTATTCTTTAAGGAATTTATTTTCTCCCTGATTAAAATAAATGACGCCTCCTTTTTGTGCTGAATTTTTGGTTTCATTCATAGGAGAGGGTGTTCCGACGGTTGATCCCGGGGCTTTTGTTTTCTTTTGGGCATTGCATCCTGCTAAAGTGAGCAGTCCCAGACTGAGTATGATGGCTTTATGGAACATATTTTATTTTTTTTAAATAATATCAAGCATATCTAAAACTACTACCAAAAACATTGCCACACCTACCACAAGACTAAAACCAGTTCCGTAAATGAAGCCGATAAACGCACCTTTAGTAGATTGTAAGGCCTTATTCATATCCTTACTGTCATGAAGAAGTTCCCCGATAAATACCCCGGCAAACATTCCGATCAGAAACCCTAAAGGAATAGGAATGAAAATTCCTACGATGGTCCCAATAACTGATCCGATACTTCCCCAACGCGTTCCACCATATTTCCTGTTGGTTTTTGCCGGAATTACATAGCTTAAAACTACAGAAATTGCTGTGAGGATCCCAAATGCCCAAATATAAATCATCGGCAAATCTGCATCTGTCCCGAATTTATAAATTAAAAGCCCGCAGATGCTTAGCAAAAGCCCCGGAAGTACAGGCAGGAAAGTTCCCAGCATCCCGAGAACCAATAAAATAAGACAGAGAATATTAATTAAGGTGGTATCCATTCTTTTAAATTATCAATGCAAGATAGGAAAAAAGAAAATTCGCAGAAGCCTTTTTAATATTTGGGATGAAAATTGATTGTCAATAGTAAGATCATCATTCTTAATTTTATAAATTTGCCGTAATGAAAGACGAAATACAAGACACTAAGAATTTTTTGCAGGAAATAAGTGAGCAGCTATACATCTATATCAGCCAGGTAACACCCGGCGGGATGGATTGGGTTGTTCATATTATTATCAAGCTGGCACTTTTGTGTGCTGTATTTTTAGTAGTAGATTTTGTTTTTAAATTTGCGATCAATTTTATTTTCAGGTTTTTCCGGAATGACGAAAAATATCCGATCATCCGGTCAATTTATCAGTCTAAGATTTCCAATTCTGTGGCTCATTTTGCCGCTCTTTTGGTGGTCGCAGGAATACATCCTTCTATATTTCCTGCAACGGCACTCCCTAAAACAAATATTTTTATTAACAGATCTATCAACTTGGGGCTTGTACTTATTCTTGCCGGAATGCTTTACAGGTCATTAACGGGTTTTAGAAATTATTTTACCATAAAGCAGGACTTTTATAAGATCATGGCGCTGAATGCTATTTCAGAAACCGTAAAGATCTTAGGAATCTTCATATTTTCCGTATTGGGAATATGCGTCATATTTGGAATTAAAGGAACCACTATTGTCGGGAGTTTAGGAGCTATTACAGCTGTATTGGTACTGGTTTTCAGAGATACCATTTTAGGTTTTGTAACTGGGATACATGTTGCTACTTCCAAAAATCTTAAGGTAGGGGACTGGGTAAGCATTCCCAAATACAGTATGGAAGGAAATATTATAGATATCAGCCTTCTGACAACGAAAGTCATGAATTTTGATAAAACAGTTTCTACAATTCCTACCTATGACCTTTTGACGACAGAGATCAGAAACCTTCAGGTCATGTCCGAATCCAATACGAGAAGGATCAAAAAATCTATTTACTTTAATATCAATTCTTTTAAATTTTTGAATGAAGAAGATATTGAACGTTTAAAAGAAATCAACCTGATCTCAGATTACCTTCAAGAGAAAACACTGGAGATAGAAAAAGAAAAACAGGACCTGAAGCATAATGATAAGACCATTAACGGAAGGCAGCTTACCAATATCGGGGTTTTCAGGTATTATGCCCAAAAATATATAGAGAATGATCCGGATATAGATCAAAAAGGAGCTAAAATGGTCCGTCAGCTAGATATTACACCACAGGGACTTCCCCTTGAAGTGTATTGTTTTGCAAATGATTCTAAATGGGAACATTTTGAGCAGATCCAGGCTGATATTTTCGACCATCTCCTGGTGGCTTCCAAAGAATTTGATCTTCAGGTGATGCAAATAAGCATTAAGGCATAAATAAAGAAGTCAGAAACTAGAGATTAATATAATTTGACCGTTACTTTTATCTAACTAGAGAAGTAATTCCAAAAGCTAATTTCTAATCTCTTAAAAATAACATCTAAATAAAGAAATGACAAAACTAAGTGTAAACATTAATAAAATTGCAACATTAAGAAATGCCAGAGGAGGTGATACACCAAGCGTAACAGAGGCAGCAATAAAAATCCAGGAATTTGGAGGCCAGGGGATTACCATTCACCCGAGACCTGATGAGAGGCACATTACAAGAAAAGACGTATATGATCTGAAACCGCTGGTTACCACTGAATTCAATATTGAAGGAAATCCGCACCGCTCTTTTATTGATATGGTTCTGGAAGTAAAGCCTGAACAAGTAACCCTGGTTCCTGATGCAGATGATGCCATTACATCCAATGCAGGTTGGGACACTAAAAAACATCTGGACTTTCTGACCGAGATTATTACAGAATTTAAAAAAGCAGGAATCCGTACCTCTGTTTTTCTTGATCCTTTACCGGAATTGGTAGAGCACGCTGCAAAAACAGGAGCTGACAGAATTGAGCTCTACACTGAAGCTTACGCGAAAAACTATCTGACGAACAAAGAACAGGCTATAAAACCTTATTATGATACAGCGGTTGCTGCTACAGAATTCGGTTTGGGAATCAATGCAGGGCATGATCTGAGCCTGGAAAATTTAAAATACTTTGCGGACCAGATTCCAAATCTTCTTGAAGTTTCAATCGGGCATGCCTTGGTTTCCGAAGCCCTTTATATGGGACTTGAAAACACCGTTCAGGCTTATTTGAAGAGACTGGCAAAATGGTAATTGATTAATAAGATGAGCGAGTTTTGTACCCCTTTACCTGAAGACAGGAAAAAATATATTAAAGATCTAGGAAGCATCCTTGTAGATGATTACGGTAAGAAGAAATTTTATAAACCTGAGGAAATAAAAAAAGCCAATCAAAAAACTTCATGGAGTAATATAAGCGCTGCAATTGATTATTCCTGTTGGGGAATGGCTGTTTTTTCCTCGCATGAGGATTTTGATTCATATCATAAAGTTTCGGGAGAAATCTGCGATTATGCCGAAATGAAGCAGGCCATGCTGGAGGGAATTTCTTCAGGAGGATTCAATTTCGTTATTCCTGAGCTTTCCGACACAGAAATCGATTTATCCTGGCTGGATATTGGGGATATCTTTCAGGCAGTTGGAGAATTTTTTTCATCATTTTTAGACTAATACATAATGGATAATAATATACTTAATTCAAAAATATTCGGTGAGAACCTTACGGTTACGCCACTTCTTGTATTTCACGGACTGTTTGGAATGCTCGACAACTGGGGAAGTTTTGGAAAGGACCTAGGAGAATATCTTCCCGTACACCTGATCGATCTTAGAAATCACGGGAGAAGCTTTCATTCCGAAAGTATGTCACATGACGATCTGGCAGACGATATTGTCCGTTATATGGATCATTACGGTATTCAGAAAGCCCATGTTTTGGGTCATTCCTTAGGGGGGAAAGCCGTGATGCAGTTTGCTTTAAAATACCCTGAAAGAGTAGAAAAGCTGATTGTAGTGGATATTTCCCCAAAAGCCTATCCTCCGCATCATCAGGGGATTATTAAAGCCCTTGAAACGGTAGATTTCAATACAGCAGGCTCACGTGGTGATGTAGAAGCCATATTAAGCCAATACATTCCTGAAAAGTCTACGATCCAGTTTCTGGCAAAAAATCTGTACTGGGACGACAATAAAAAGCTGAACTGGAGATTCAATCTTAAAACCTTATCTGAAAAATATAACGAATTTGTTTCTAATGCGATAAAATTTGGGGTTTTTGAAGGCGATTCTTTATTTATTGCAGGCGAAAAATCAAATTATATCCTTCCTCAGGATGAATACGGAATCAAACAGCAGTTTCCAAAAGCGACAATTGTTACGGTAAAAAACGCCGGACATTGGGTTCAGGCTGAAAATCCAGTTGATTTCGCGAAAGTTGTTAAAGATTTTTTGGGTTTAAATTAATTTAATTCTTTCTTTTTGCTGATTTAGTTAAAATTTTCTTAAAATAAAGCAATATATCCCCGTGTATTGAAATTTTTTGTATTTTAGTTTGCATAAAACTAAATATAATAACTTATGGAAAAGAAAAACTCAAAAAAGCCATTCTTTGCTTCGTTTTTAGAGAAACAAATTCAGGATCCTGAAGCTATTCAAGGAGGTGGAATTACAACACCTACTACTGATGTACTTACTGTACCAACGAGAGACACTATAACGACTTCACCGTTCTTAGATAATGCAACATCGCAGTTAAAAGATCAGGTAGTGACACTGAAATACCCTTCCGACAGTGATGAGAGTGGAGAACTGGATGCTCTATAATCTAACTCAATTACCATAAAAGACGAGAATTTAAAAAAGAAGCTTTTTTTGCTTCATTCCTGGAAAAGCAGATCAAAGATCCGGATACCATCCAGGGAGGCGGAATTATTAACAACACTGATAACGATATCGTTACGGCACCTTCAGTTGAATGTAACAGCACAGGTTTTTGATCACGTGACATTTCCAAGCAAGGATCTTTTGGTTACGATGAAATATCCTTCTGACGGTGGTGATGATGTTGTTTAAATTTCTCTAGAAAAATTTAAAACATATTTTAACCAAAACTAAATTATTATGAAAGACAAGAATTCACAAAAGAAGCCGTTTTTTGCTTCGTTTTTAGAAAAGCAGCTTAAAGATCCGGAAACAGTGAAAGGAGGTGGTGAGATTACTATTCCTGAAAGAGATGTGATCACAAAACCGTCAGTTGATACGGTGACTTCACCTCAAGATGATCTGATGCATACAATGAAGTATCCATCTGACGGAGATGATGATGCCCCAACAGTACCATTAGACTAATACTTTAAAGAAATAATCGTATTATACAATCTTTCAAAGGAAACTTACCACTAAGTTTCCTTTTTTAATAAAATCCGGCCAATGATTCTCTGCATTACCCACTCGAATGATTTTTACAATATTGATAT
>NZ_JBAOJR010000004.1:0-689758 GCF_037083525.1 Chryseobacterium sp. CCNWLW53
ATATCAATATTGTAAAAATCATTCGAGTGGGTAATGCAGAGAATCATTGGCCGGATTTTATTAAAAAAGGAAACTTATGGTAAGTTTCCTTGGAGATGATTTGTTATTATAACTGTCTTAGTTTACAGCTTCATCATTGTCTGATGGATATTTTGTGGTATAGTTTGGCCCACTTCCTTTCACTTTTTTAGGATCTTTAACTTGCTTTTCTAAGAATGATGCAAAAAAAGGTTTCTTTTTTGGATTTTTGTCTTTCATAATGTTTTTGTTTAATTTAATATGATTGAGTTGTTATAACTGTATTAATTTACAAACTTCATCATTGGTGTTCTTTAGTAACAAATCTAATAATAAAATCATTATATAAAAATAATCAGCATTGATAATGATACTCGAATTCCGAATTTTAATATTTTTTGTTTAACTCGAAATGAAAAAATATCTTAAAACAAATCTTACTAACCGAGGAACTTTTCATAGCCAAACGGACTTTCGAAGGAAGAACTTCTATAACCATCAAACTATTCTGACATTCTTATCCTGCATGGTCTAATTTACAAAAAATTGATATAAAATCTGCATTTCCCAGAAAACATTTTTGAGATCAGACATAATCAAGGCCATGCTATGCTCATAGAAAGGATTAAAAACTATTACAACATTGATTACATCACTTTTTTAGTAAAATTAATGAAATTCCGAATTTTATCATCTGTTTATGTGTTGTTTATCAGCTAATTATGAGTGATTGCGTTTGCTGCTCTATTTTTTCCATAGAAGAAAAGATATCTTTGTAATCTTATATATACTAAACAGTTTTAGTTATGGGAAATAATTCTCCGGCTCGTGTTTAGAGACCTATAGTTCTCATACAGGAATTGCTGATTTGCCATACAAGATGTCATAAATATATAAGTAAAAACACAGATTTATAAATAAACACAAATGATGACTAAAATGCTAAACAATTTAGTCTATTCGTACTAAAGAAAAGCAATGAATTTCAAAGAAATACATATCGGAGCTCTCATCAAACAGCGCGTTGCAGAACATGATATAGAGATCCCCCGTATCTGCAACTTTTTTAAATGTACTGAAGATGAGATGGAGGAAATGCTGGTACAGGAGAATCTTTCAACAGATTTAGTTTTAAAATGGTGCAAATTATTGGAATACGATTTCTTTAGAATCTATTCTCATCATTTAATGCTATACTCTTCGCCCTCAACAATCAAGGGGGAAGACTCTGGTAAAGAGAAATCATCACTGCCTGAATTTCGGAAAAATATTTATACCAAAGAAATTATTGAATTTATTCTAGAGCTCATTAAAACCGGGAAAAAAAGTAAATATCAAATCGTAAATGAGTACAAAATTCCTAAAACTACGTTATATAGATGGATAGAAAAGTACATGAAAGAATAAGGCCGGATTATAAAAGAATATACTCAGACCTTATAGAATTAAAGCACCCCGAAAAGAAGGAAAAATGTAAAACAATATTATCTAAAGAACAGCTATCCAGCATCGATATTATTAGAATTAATATTATTATTTTCGGGAATAATGCGAAAAAAATTTCCCTCAATCAGAGACACCGTTCGTATGATAATGAAACGGTACAAAAGATTCTTGATTATCAAAAGGATAACAATTTGAGTAACAGCGAGGTAGCCAGCCATTTTAATATCAGCAGAAATACCATTAGAAAATGGAGAAAAAATACGGTTTGAAATATCTGAAAGGCGAATGATTTTCAGAAGAGAGTAGGGTAAATTATGAATTTATTGTTTTTATAAATTGGAACAGATTACCCCCTCTCAGTATTTGTTATCATATTTTAAACCTTTAATAACCCTCTAAATCCTCTTGCCGCATAATAGGAATCTGCGCCATTATGGTATATAAAAACCGTATTGTAACGGCGGTCACCGAAAATGGCTCCTCCCAGTTCCCGGATATTTGCCGGAGTTTTTATCCAGCTGGAAGTTTTCAGATCAAACTTTCCGAGTTCCTGAAGCTGGCGATATTGCGCTTCTGTTAATAATTCGATGCCCATTTCGGAAGCCCTGTCAATAGCATTACTGTCAGGTTTGTTGGCTTTACGGGCCTCCCAGGCCTGGTAATCGTAGCAGAGACTTCTGCGTTTCGGGCTTTCCGGAGAACAGTCGAAAAAGATATATTCGTCTGTTTTTTTGTCGTAGGCTACCACGTCGGGTTCTCCTTCCGTTTCTTCCATTTCGTTCAATGACCAGAGTTTTTCCGGGGCTGCTTCCAGTTTTTCCTGAATCTTTTCCCAGCTCAGGTCTTTATGACGGTTCATATTTTTCTCAAAACGGGTTTTCAATACCTTTAAAAGCCCTGTGCTCTGTTCGGCTGTCAGTTTCTTTTTGCTCATATCAGTTTTTTTATTTAATGTTTGATTTTAACTGTCTAGTTCTTATCGATCATTTTATGCATGCTCAGAAGGATTTATTACAGCTATTTTTCTGTCTGAAGGCCTGAAATACCATGAAATAATAACTAAAATCAGCAATAACAGAGCCGGAAAAGTCCTTCCAAAAGTATCCCCCACAATGATATGGGAAATAAGTGCTCCGGACATTACAAAGAAAAATCCTGCATAAGCCCACTCTTTAAGCAGCGGACGTTTTGGGATCAGTACAGCAATAACGCCCAGGAGTTTCCAGACCCCGATAATGGTCATCAGATAAGCAGGGTAACCTAGATTCGTGAAGTTTGCAAGTTCATCTTTATTTTTCATAAGCTGAACAATGGCTGTGGATACCATCCCCAATGCCATCCAGATCGTGAAGATCCAGTAGATAATCCTGTTTCTTTTTTGAGATTTGTTCTGTGTTTCCATAAGTAGTTTTTTTGAAGTTAATCGTTTATGCCTTTTCCTGTAAGGATGTGTGGAATATATTTTTCAATCCTGGCTTCTCTTGTTGCAGATTGTTTGGCGGAAGAGAAATGGAGCAGGTAAGCTCTCTGCCGTCCGGGAGTAAGGGCTTCAAAAGCTTCTTTGAGTTCCGGACTTTTATCCAGTTTACTTTGAAATTCTTCAGGCATTTCAAACTCCCTGGTTTTCTTCATAGGAACTTTTATACCGGATTTTTCTATTTCTACAGCTTCATACACATACGTTCTGATTACTTTTTCCAAATCAGTGATTTCTTTAAGGTCAGTAAAGCGGATCTGTCGTGCCGCCTGTACATTTTCTGTCTGCTGAATCAGGATATTCTGAGTGTCACTCAGTAAGGAACCTTTGAAAAAGAGTAGGGCACAGTATTCCTTAAACCCATGGATCAGAACAATATTTCTGCCTTGGTAGGTGTAGCAGGGACAGCCCCATTTCAAATCTTCTTCCAATCCTGTATCGAGAATAATCGTTCTTAATTTTTCAAATTCTTTTTGCCATTGTCCGGCCTTGTCAAAGAAAAAATCAACTTTTGGATTCATAGTGGTGATAGTTTTGAATTTGAGAGTATTAGAGTTGGAGAGTATATCAATTCTTAACCTTTAGTAACTGAAATCTAGTATCTAGTTTCTAAATATTCCTGAAGTCGGTTATGAGCCATATTAAGCCCCTGTGCAAAAGGCAGTTTCAGCATCTGGTCTCTGAAATCAACAGATTTGTAAATGGTATGAATGGTAATTTTGCTGGTACTGTCTGCTAGTTTTTCAAATTCTAAAAATTCGATCTGAACAGGGAAGGGCGTATTTTCCATCTGGAAAGTCCTTGTGATCTTGCAGCCGGGAACAAACTCATGGATGGTTCCGTTGGCGCTAAAAACCACATCGCCCTGAGGATTGGAAGTCTGAAACTGATAGCCTCCATGCGGTTTGTTTTCCATTTTAAGGACTTTGGTGCCCATCCATTGTTCAAAAATTTCCGGTTCGGTGTAGGCTTTGAAAAGAAGCTCAACCGGGAGATCAAATTCCCTGATGATGAATATTTCCTGCTTGCCGTCTTCGGCGTGAATTTTTGTTTTTAATTCCATGATTTTGAGTGTTTTGGGTTAGGTAGTTTGAGTGTTTTAGAGTATTAGAGTGGGAGAGTTTTGGGTAGGAGCGGAAATATTACTCATTACTTATCTTTTTCTGATAGGCTTTCATTACACTTTCCAGCTTATTGAATCTGTCGTCCCACATCTGGCGGAAAGGTTCTATAAAATCGGCTATTTCTTTCATTTTATTGGGATTTAGGTGATAGATAATTTCACGGCCGTTCTGTTCAGATCTCAGCAATTCGCATTCGGTAAGGATCTGAAGATGTTTGGAAACGGTAGGTCTTGCAGTGTCAAAATTGGAAGCGATAGCGCCGGCGGTCATAGATTGCGCGGCTACCAACATCAGGATAGATCTTCTGGTAGGGTCGGCTATTGCCTGGAATACATCTCTTCTTAAATTCATTGTGTAGTTATTTGACTACAAATTTAAATGAAGTTATTTGACTACGCAAGTTTTTTTTGTGAAAATTGTAATTAATATTGAAATAAAAGGGTTTAACGATAAATAATTGTTTCATATTTCCTGTAGATCTTAACGATTAAAACAGATTGAATGTATAAAAATCTGCAACATCTGCCTGATCTGTGAGAAATATTAACTTAATTTATTCTACATATGAAATACATTAAATTTATGCCCGTCAGGATCTGCGAAGACAAAACCATAATAATGGTCTCCGAAGCTTTCAGGTTCCGAAATGATAGTACCGCCGGCTTTCACGACTTCCTGGGCCCACAGATTTGTCTGTTCTATGCTTTCTGCAGAAAGAGTGAATATAATTTCATTGGGGCTCTGAGAGTCACCAAATTTTACATTTTTTAGATTGGCTTCCAGTATTTCTTTTAAGAAAAAATGAATGATCAACTCATTTTCCCCGAAAAAAAAGCTGACCAGCTCATTGGAAGAATTAGGATTATTAGGCCTGAATCCGAGTTCTGTATAGAATTTTTGGGTACGCTCAAGGTTGCTCACTCCAAGATTGGCCCAGATCATTTTAGGTTTCATATTATTTTATTTTTTGGTTAGAATAAAGGTATTGCTTTTTGGAGTAACTGAAATTGCCATGGGACAAGATTTTGTATTTATGATCCAATTTAACATAATATATTGATGCCAGTAAGTCAACCAGTAAATACAGTGAGCGGAATGTTTATAAAGAAAATTCAATGATTCAGAAGCAAATACAAAGACAAGGCTGTGAGCGTTGAAAAGTCTTTGTTGAGCTGACAGAGCATAAGCATCTTTATGACAGGAAAAATTATGGAGAACTTGCTATGATCACGAGCTTGCCGTAATTATTTTTTCTAAGATCGGATTTTTATGCCGTATAGCCATGCACAGCAAATCAGAAATAATTTAACCGGTTTATAGAGAATAAAAATCTAACAATGTACATCAGAGACAATAAGTTTATTGGGCGAGATTGAAAAAGGAAAGTTTTTGAATAAAGAAGAGTTCTCAGAATCCGTTAAAGAATGTCTGACAGAAAAGTTTTGAAAATAGCAGAATCTGAAGAGGTTATACTCCTGTCCTATTATTTATTATTTTTCCTATAATTTATATTATGTTAAATGAGATGTGGTGTTCATTTTGTAAGAACACGATCTGAAGGTCTGTCCTTTTTATCAGATTTTTGTATTTTAACCCAGACAGACAATCTCTATAATTATCTTCTTTAACGTTTTTTGAGATTAATTTAGCTGAAATTTTCTATATCAGCAGATCCTTGAATTCTTTTTATAATCAACGTTCTTAGCCGATCCTCATGTTGATCTGCCCATTGACCTAAAATACCTATTACAGGAATCAAACTTTTACCAAACTCAGTTAAACTATACTCTACTTTTGGAGGTACGACCGGATAAATTTTCTTTGTAACCAATTCGTGGTCTTCCAATTCTTTTAACTGAATGTTTAAAACCCGTCGTGTTGCATCCGGTATCTTACGCTGCAATTCACTTGGTCTTTTATGTCCCTGATCAATGAACCAAAGCAAACGTATTTTCCATTTACCATAAAGTACTTCACCGATCAGATCAAGACCGCAATTTAAGTTCGGTATTATTTTTCTCTCATACATATTGCAAAATTAAACGTATGTTCCGATTAGTGCAATAGGGGAATAATTTATCCCTATATGAATCGTAATTCCGTACTTGTGCAAACTGTTTTTATACCCCAATTTTGTCCTATAAACAATTCTTAAAAATGGAACAATTTAATTTCAACAATGAGTTATCAGGCAAGATTGCATTGGTAACAGGAGGTACAAAAGGAGCAGGAAAAGCAATTGCAGAAAGGTTGCTACAAGCTGGCGCAACAGTTATCATTTCTGCTAGAAATGCACCTGAAAAAGAAAACAGCAATCTGCATTTTATTGCCTCCGATCTGAGCAAGGCGGAAGGAACACAAAAAGTAATCAGCGAAGTATTGTCTACTTATGGAAGGCTGGATATTCTTGTAAATAACCTTGGGGGATCATCTACGCCTGCAGGCGGTTTTGCTGCACTAACAGATGATGACTGGGAATCAACCCTACAAGCTAATTTGCTTGCTCCTGTTCGACTGGACAGAGGTTTTTTACCACAAATGATCGATAGGAAAAGTGGTGTTATCATTCACATCGCTTCCATCCAGGGTAAACTCCCTTTGTACGATTCAACTTTGCCTTATGCAGCTGCAAAAGCAGCTTTGAGAAACTATAGTAAAAGTTTATCAAACGAAGTTACCCCTAAAGGTGTTCGGGTTCTGACTGTTTCGCCAGGCTGGATCAATACGACAGCATCTGAAGCCTGGCTGGGCGAAATTGCAAGAAACGCAAACAGTACTGTAGAAGAAGCGCAACAAAGTGTAATAGATGCATTAGGTGGAATACCTTTCGGTAGACCTGCCGAACCAAAAGAAGTAGCTGAATTAGTTAGTTTTCTTGTATCACCAAGAGCCGGCTATTTATCAGGAACTGAATTCGTAATCGATGGTGGCACAGTACCAACAATTTAATAATCTTAAAAAAAAGAAAATATGAATTTACCAAAAGTAATCACAGAATTAGTAAAAGCTCAGAACGATTTTAATAGCGTTGCCTACGCAAATTGTTTTTCTGATACAGCTGTTGTTTTTGATGAAGGAAAAACACACAATGGAAGAAAAGAAATAGAGCATTGGATCGCAGATTCCAACGAGCGTTACAAATCGGTTATGACGCCTGTCAGTTATGAAGAAAATGGCAGTTCAAGTGTCTTATCTGCAGAGTGTTCAGGTACATTTCCTGGGAGTCCAATTATATTAAAATTTCATTTCGAAATTGTTGACGGACAAATACAACGTTTGAAAGTAACTGATTAAAAAACGGCTAAACTTAGCCGTTTTTTTGAATAACGGGCAAACCATTCTCGGAAGTAATTTTTATTGTTTTTGAGATTTCAAATATTTGAATTTATAAAATACTCCAATACTTTTTAAACCTGATATTTTAAAGAATTTTTTTCGACAAATATGAACATCAAAAATGAACAGAAATGAAATTATTAAAAAACCTCCCGATTGAATTGAGAGGTTTTGAATTTTTACTTTTTATAATGACCTGGTGCATAATGCTTTGCTGATTTAGCACCGGTTACTTTTTTAACCTGTCCCGGTGGAAGGCCATGATTTCCATTAGGCTTTAATCTGGGAGCACAAGAAGCTACAAATAATCCAACTAATACAGCTGCTCCAATTCTTTTAATTATTTTCATCATATTTTTTGAGTTATAATATAAAAAACCGTGCCAATTAAATTTTAAGTATAAATCACTATATTGTATTGCTTATTATATAAAAAAATCCATTTAATTTTTGTATATTTACGGAAATGTCTATTAATACTTTATAAAATAAGTTGTAAACATTCATAATTTTTAAATAATATAAAATGAGTAATGTTTGCCCTGAAGAGAGTAATGGACATAGTATCGGTAATATTCCGATGAAATCCATCAATATTGCGTACTTAATCTTAGTACATCGTTTACCAGACCAATTCAAGCGACTTTTTAAAGCTCTTTACGATCCTTCCAACTTTTATCTTATTCATATCGACAAGAAAGCCAATCAGGAGATTGGCGAAGAAGTCAGTGTCTTTTTACAGAAATACCCGAATGTACACATTCTTAAAAGTAAGAATGTTGTTTGGGGTGGCTACAGCATGGTTCAGGCAGAGCTGGACGGAATGAAATATCTGTTGGACATGGAGATGAAGTGGGACTACTTTATTAACTTAAGCGGCCAGGATTATCCTTTGAAATCACAGAAAATTATTAAAGAATTTCTGTCAAAAAACAATGGGAAGAGCTATATAAAAATTGCGGATCAGAAGAAAAGCAGGCCAGAAACGATGAACCGGATTGAAAATTACTTCGAAGAATCAGAAGATAAAATTTCAGAGGAAACCTATAAAAGAGATTTTATGAAAGGTGTCATTCCCTATATTGGCGGACAATGGATGATCCTCACCCGAAACTGCTGTGAATTTATCTGCAACAGCTCGGAAGTGAAAAGGTTTGAAGACTATTATCTGAATACCTTAATTGCAGATGAGTCTTTCTTCCAGACCGTGTTGATGAATACCTCTTTTGACGGTATTTTGGTAGATGATGATAAAAGAGCAATTATCTGGATTCCTGATGGCGATATTAAATTGAGGCCAAAAACTTTCACTGAAACAGATTTAGATTTTTTGCAAACAGGGAACCATCTTTTTGCAAGGAAATTTGATGATAATGTGGATAGTAAAATCATAGGATGCATTAAAGATCGGTATGATGAGCCTTTTGAAACGTTCATAAAAGTAAGTGATATAAAAAGTATTGCCAAAAATTTAAATCACCTCAATTAAAACTGAACTGAAAATCTCAAAAAAATTTCACAATCTCAAAGATACCCTGGCTGATTAAGCCAGGTTTTTTATTTGTAAAAACGGACTTTACCTTTTTTGTTTTTATGATGATAATTTTAACAAATGGCTTGATTTTAGATTGCGATAACTAATTATTGTTATCAGTTCATAATGATAACATATCAAAATTATGGATCTATGGAAAGGTTTAAAAAAATAATTTTGAAAATTCTAAAATGGACAGGAATTTCAATAGCTGCCATTTTGTTTTTGATGTTTATTATTCCCATACTGTTTCCGGGAACAATTTCTCATCAGGTAAAAATATTTGCCAATAAACATCTTGCGGGAAAGCTCGACTATAAAAAGACCCATCTTACTTTTTTCCGGCACTTCCCTTCCCTTACGGTTTCAGTGGATAATCTTGTTTTACAGGGTTCAAAACCTTTTCAAAATGACACCTTACTGACGGCGAAAGAAGTTGCAGTAGGAATTAATCTGAAAAATCTGATTTTCAACCGTGAAGTAAAAATTGATGAAATATATGTAACCGATGCCAATGCCCATGTTTTTGTGAACAGTAAAGGAGAGGCCAACTACAACGTATACATTTCCAAAACTTCCGAAAAGTCCAAAGATACTACAGAAACAGGAGCATCCATAAAGCTGGATCTGATTAAATTCAGAAACTGGAATATCAAATATAATGATCATTCCGCAAGAGTTTTAGTCGATGCCAAAGGTCTTAACTACACCGGAAAAGGCGGCTTAAGTGAAGATATTTTCGATCTTGAGACTAATCTTGATATTGATAAAGTGGATTTTAGCCTGAACAGGATCTATTATGCCAAACAAAAAACCTTACATGCCGATCTGATTACAAGAATTAATACCAATGCCTTAACTTTTGTTCTGAAGAAAAATGAATTAAGGATTAATGATCTTCCTTTGAAATTCATTGGTTTTATTAGTATTCTCAGGGATGGCTACAATATGGATATCAATGCCGCTTCGGAAAAAACTACAATCCGGGAAATGATTTCCGTATTGCCGCCACAATATCTCGACTGGGCAAAAGGCACCCAAATTGAAGGGAACAGTGATCTGTATTTCCATATAAAAGGAAGGTTCAGTGAGCCTAAAAACATCAAGCCAAGACTCAAAGTACGTCTTTTGGTTAAAAACGGTTTTGTCTCCAACGGAAAAGCACCCGTTCCTATGAACCACCTGAATATGGATCTGAATATAGATCTCCCGTCATTAGATACCAATCAGCTTGTTGTGGACTTAAAAAAACTAAACTTTGATCTCGGTCCGAACAATAATTTCCGTGCTTTCGTGAAAACCAAAGGCCTGAATGAAATGCAGGTAGATGCTGATATAAAAGGTGCTGTAGACCTTCAGACACTTGATCAGGCTTTAGGTTTGAAAGATATTGACATCCGTGGACTTATGGATACCAATATCAAGGCCAATGGTATTTTTAGTATGGACAAAAAGTTATTCCCCAAAACTGACGGTTATCTTCATCTCAAAAACAGTCTGGTGAAAACAAAATACTACCCCAACCCTATTCAGAATATCAATTTGGTAGCCAATATTGTCAATACAGACGGTACTTTCAGAAGCCTTGGTGTAAAGCTGGATCCTTTCAGCTTTGATTTTGAAGGCAATCCAGTTTTCGTCAATGCTGATCTGCGGGATTTTGAAGACCTGCTGTATAAAGTGCGGGCAAAAGGAGTCCTGAATGTCGGAAGAATCTATAAAGTTTTTGCCAAAGAAGGATTTGATGTCAGCGGTCTCATTATGGCAGATCTTTCGCTTAATGGCCGCCAAAGCTATGCTACAAAAGGTCAGTACAGCAAGCTGGACAACAAAGGAACTCTGATTTTAAAGAATATTAAAGCAACCACAGAATATCTTCCAAAATCATTTTTTATCAGAGAAGGAAACTTCCGGTTTGAGAATGAAAAAATGTGGTTCAGAAAATTCCTGGCAACCTATGGAAAATCCGATTTTGCCTTAAACGGTTATCTTTTAAATACCATCAACTATTTTATTGAAAGAAAAGGAACCCTTCACGGAAAATTTGGCTTAAACTCCAATTATATCCTGATTGATGAGTTTATGGCGCTTAAAAACGGGGATAATACCGATAAGTCTATAGAAGTAGAATATGCCAAAGTAGAAAATCCGGGAAGCAGCGGTGTTGTCATTATTCCGGAAAATCTTGATGTTTCCCTGGAAGCCAATGCTAGAAAAGTTGAATTCAAAGGGTTGGCGTTTCATCATCTTAAAGGAAATGCTTCTGTCAATACAGGCCAGATTTATCTTAAAAACACATCATTCGACATCATCGGAAGCCGTATGAATATTGATGCCCGTTACCAGGATGAGTCTCCCCTGACAGCTAATTACGATATCTCTCTTAAAGTTCAGGACTTTGATGTTCAGCGTGCTTATAAAGAAATTGAGATGGTGCGTGAAATGGCCACAGCTGCCAGGAATGTTAAAGGAATCGTGTCGCTGGACTATAAATTGAAAGGAGATTTTGATAAAAATATGAAACCTATTTATCCGTCACTGGAAGGCGGTGGAATTGTTAATCTCCGTGATGTAGAAGTGAAAAATTTAAAAATGCTCTCTGCTGTCGGTGATAACATCGGTGCACAGGCTTTTGATAACCCTGATATGAAAGGAGTAAATATTGAATCCCATATCAAAAACAACCTGATCCATGTGGATAAAATTACATTTAAAGTTTCCGTGCTGAGGCCTTCCATAAGCGGAACAACAAGCTTCAATGGACTACTGGATCTCAGAATAAGAGTTGGGCTGCCACCGGGCGGATGGATTGGTTTTCCTGTCGTTGTGACGGGAACCCATGCCCAGCCGAAAATTAAGATCTTCAGTAAAACTGGACAGGGAATTATTGATGCCCTGTACAATAAAAAATCCAATAAAGTGATCCGTGAAGAAAGACGTGCCGAGAAAAAGACAAGACGTCAGCAACGCAAAGAGAAACAGGCTCAGGAACAAAAAGCGAAAAATGCGGAAAAGCAGATCAACACTGATCTTAAGGAAAAATAACTAATAAATACGAACAAGAAAAAAAACAAGTTGATTCCATGGGATTTATAAGTTTTGCACTGCAAAAACAAGTGCTTTTTTAATCGGAATTTGTACTTTTGTTGATATATTTTGTATCAATGTCGATTTTTTCAAACAATATTCGCTTTTTGAGGGATAAAAGAGAGCTCTCCCAACAATCTGTAGCCAATGAACTGGCAATTTCCCGTGTACGGTATTCCAAATATGAAAACGGAGTTTCTGAACCGCCTATCGGGCTTCTGATAAAAATATCTAAATATTTTCACGTCAGCATTGATCTTCTGGTCTCTGTAGATATCAGTAAATATCCGGTTGAAGACATGCTAAAGCTTTCGGATAACAGAATTGTCCTTCCGGTGGCTGTAGATGATTTGGGTAATGATACCATTGAAATTATTCCGCAGAAAGCATCAATGGGATACCTTGAAGGTTACAGTGACGTAGGTTATATTGAAAGCCTGCAGAGAATTGCCCTACCCTTCCTAACTAACGGCAAATACAGAGCTTTTCCTGCAGATGGAGATTCAATGCCGCCTTTTAGGAACGGATCTTATATCGTTGGGAAATATGTAGAGGGAATTGATGAGCTGAAACCGGGAAAAACTTATGTTTTTATCACTCTAAATGACGGAATTACCTATAAACGTTTCAAGGAAAAAAAGGGGAATACTATCTGTGTAAGTGCCGATAATTCATTCTACGAACCTTATGATATCCCTTTTGAAGAAATTGTGGAAATCTGGCAGTACGCATCAGGGATTTTTCCTGAAGACTTCGAGCCCGGTGACTATGATAATTATAATTTTAAAGAAATGTTCCGGGAACTGAAGCAGGATATCAAACAGCTGGACCAAAAAGTTTCCGGACGCCGGAAACCTAAATAAAGCTGATATAAACAGTGAAATGGATCAGTTAAGCTTATTTAATTCAGATGAATATTTCCGGTTCCCGAAAGAATTGATCGAGTACACCGAACACTTCTTACCGGAAGATGAAGCCTCAGAACTTGAGGAGCTTCTACTTCGTGCTGCACCGTGGAAGCAGAGAACCCAGAAAATGTATGATAAAATGGTTCTGACCCCGAGGCTGACAGCATGGTATGGAGATGAAAGCAGGACCTATCAGTTGGGTGGCAACTCTTTTAATGTCAATCCATGGCTTCCTGAATTATTATCCTTAAAACAACAGATAGAAAAATCATCCGGTTACAAGTTTAATTCTGTACTGCTGAATTTATACCGTGACGGAAACGATTCTGTAGCCTGGCATCGTGACAAAGAAAGCGAGCTGGGGAACCGGCCGGTCATTGCTTCCGTAAGTCTTGGTCAGATAAGGAATTTTGATTTCCGCAAAGCAGATGACCATCGGAATAAATACAGCTTGCCGCTTCAGCACGGATCTCTGCTGATTATGAAAGGAGATCTGCAGGTTAACTGGGAGCACCGTATTGCCAAATCTGCAAAACCCATGAAGCCACGGATCAACCTAACCTTCCGCCTGGTTCATGAAATGTAGGCAATAGATATTTATTTTTCCAATTGAATCCATACAGGCGCATGATCGCTGCTTTTCGTCCAGCCACGGACATGACTGTCGACACCGCCGGATCTTAAGTCTGAATGAAGATATGGACTTAAAAGAATATGATCCAGCCTTATACCTGCATTACGGTCGTATGCCTTATACAGATAATCCCAGAAAGTGTAAACAGTATCATCCGGATATAGCGTACGGATGGAATCAAGCCAGCCTTTATTTAGCAGATCTTTGTAGGCCTTTCTGACTTCTGTCCTGAATAATGCATCATTTTCCCAGCGTTCAGGTTTATAAACGTCCCGGGGTTCAGGAATAATATTAAAATCACCGATAAGTATTGCAGGCAGTTCCATTTTGATGAGCTCATTAGTTCGTTTTTTAAAACGTTTGAGCCAGTCTAGTTTATAATCAAATTTTGGGCCCGGATAAGGATTTCCGTTGGGAAGGTATAGGCAGCATATCACCATCTGGTCAATAATAGCTTCAATATAACGGCTTTGCACGTCTTCAGAATTTCCGGGCAGGACTCTCTGAACTTCTGTGATCTCCAAATCTTTGGCAAGTATGGCTACTCCATTCCAGCTTTTCTGTCCGTTCCATATGGCCTCATATCCTGCTGCATTAATCTCTTTTAAAGGAAAACGTTCCTGGGGTGCTTTTAGTTCCTGAAGACAGACAATATCCGGACTGGCTTCTTTCAGCCATTGCAGCAAGACCGGTAAACGGCCATTGATTCCGTTTACATTATATGTTGCTATTTTCATAGTTTGAGATGATTTAGAAACTATTTACCTGTTTTAGAAGGCAATAATTATTCCATCAAATGGAATGTTGTATATTAAAAATAAAATCCGGAATTATATTGGCATAATTTATTCATTACAATAAAAATAAAACATTATCCCATGTTAAATAAAAATTTTACAAAAGCAGAATTCATATTGAATAATGAAAATCAGTATCAGTTAGAATTTACCATTCAGGAAATTGGTCAAGGATCGAACCTTATCGTTGAAAGGAAAAATGAAAACGGAGAATATGAAACAGTTCAGGCTATGATTACCAGGCTGAATGACCGTATCTTTATAAAATGGAGCGAGCCATTCGACGGCAGACTTATTTTTGAAAAATAAAAACAAGTTTATGAAATACAGTGAAGCCTTAGAATATAAAAAAGAAGCGTTAAAAAAAGCCGATCAATCTGTACTCGAGAATTTTCATATCATTATTGCACCTGCCGATACCGGAGAAAGCGCAAAATATATAGAAGATTTTTCGAAAAATCCTGATCATTTTAATGACAGCAGCTGTAAAAAATACTGCTCGAATGATGAGTACGAAGTGATGAGCTTCAAAAAGGAAACGGAAAATTAAGAGCCTCTTCCCTATTGGATTATTAAAAATTTCCGTATTCGTAAACTGTTATGATCTGCCACATACATACCCGAAAATGCAGGCTGGTCCCATAATTGTAGATATTGTACCATCGAATAATTAATCACTAAAATATATTATTATGGAAACTAAAAAAACAACAAGAAAAACAGCCTCGAAAACTGCAGCAAAAAAAACAGGAAAAACGCCTGCTAAAAAAGATGCAGCCAAACAGCTGAAAGATTTGTTTGAAGATTCACTGAAAGACATTTACTGGGCAGAAAAAGCTCTCGTAAAAGCTCTGCCTAAGATGCATAAAAATGCCACAGACAAAAAACTGAAAACAGCTATTGAACAGCATCTTAACGAGACAGAAATTCATGTAAAAAGACTGGAAGAATGTTTTGCTGCTCTCGGCAAAAAAGCCCAGGCTAAAAAATGTGATGCCATGCAGGGATTATTAGATGAAGGTAAAAGCATTATGGAAGAAACTGAGGCTGGAGCTGTAAGAGATGCCGGGATAATTGCCGCTGCACAGAAAGTGGAACATTATGAAATTGCGACTTATGGGTCACTAGCTGCCTATGCTAAAGTTCTTAAAGAAAAAGTATGCTTAAAAAACCTATTAGCGACTCTTAACGAAGAAAAAAAATGTGATGAGCTGCTCACTAAAATAGCAGATACTGCCATTAATACTAAAGCAATATAAAAACTCAATTCAATATATTTAAAGAGACCTTCAAAAGGTCTCTTTTTTATATTTATTGATTCAGGCTATTATTTTTAATTCTTTCATGACAGAAATTCACCACTTAATCAGCTTATAAAATCCAGCAGACGTTTTCTTGTGATCACTTGGTTTTCTTTATAGAATTCTTCTTTATCTAAACGTGCCAGTGATGCTGTAGATTGAGAGGAAAGCCATTCCACAAATAAATCCCGGGTTTCAAAGATTCTTGGGACATTGAAATCACTATCATATATTTCTCCGTATATAAACTTTTGATCTTCATTTACTTTCATACCCATTCCGCAATAATCCCTATGACTGTAACCTAAAACCGAACCGGTCTGCAATTTATCGGCGACAAGATTGGCCAGTCTTTCTCCAAACGCAGCGGTGTCTGGGTCCGGTTTTTCTGAAAAATGGTAATTGTCCATAAGTTTAAATTATTTTAATCAATAATCTTCTAAGTTAAATCATTCATCTTTGAAATTAATAAATTTAGATGATAATTTTTTATATCCATTCTGTTTTTAAGTCTATCGCTATAACAAAAATTAATATCAGTTGTTTAACTTTGCTTCATCTTAAAACTGCAAATAAATAAACAGATTTGAAGCTGCCACTTTCTTATTATTTAAATCAGGATGTTATTTTCCTGGCTAAGGATCTTTTGGGAAAAGTACTTTTCACAGAAATAAATGGGGACATCACTGCGGGGATCATTGTAGAAACCGAGGCCTATTTTGGTGTCATAGATAAAGCTTCCCATGCTTACGGTGGCCGACGCACCGGACGTACCGCAACATTATATACCCAAGGTGGTGTTTCCTATGTTTATTTATGTTATGGAATTCATCATCTCTTTAATGTTGTAAGTTCCGTTGAAGACGAACCCCATGCAATATTGGTAAGGGCTGTGGAACCATTAATAGGCAAAGAAATCATGGAAATCAGGCGGAATATGCCGGCTTCTAAAACTGCTATTTCATCAGGACCTGGTTCAGCAGCTAAGGCTTTGGGTATTGACCGTTCTTTTAACAAAAAAGATTTAACCGAAAATGAAATATGGATCGAAGACCACGGAATTAAATATTCTCCGGACGAGATCATTTCAGGACCGAGGATTGGAGTTGCCTACGCTCAGGAAGATGCACTGCTGCCATGGCGTTTTTATGTCAGGGGCAACAAATATGTATGCAAACCAAGATCCTGAGAACTGTTGTTAAAAATGTTAGTATCAATAAAAATGCCTGTTCGTGATATTTATATCTGTGCAGCTTTTAACATTAGGTAATGCAGATCTGTATTTTTAATAAAAGGTGGCAGAAGTTCTTTCCCCGGGCCATAAACCGCAACTTCTACATAATCTCCGGAATGGTCCATACTGATCCATCCGACAGAATTATGCTTTCTCTGAATTTCTGAATAAGCTTTAAAAGGTAATTTTTTATAGTTGTAAAGCCCAGCTTCCTGCTTTTCAAGCCCTGAATAAAAACTGAGTAAATGTTTGGCCTCATCATCAGCAAGACGTATTTTGTTGGTCTCATAGATCCAGTCTTTCATTTGCTGAAGATTAAAATCCGGGTGAATAGCATTCAGAATATATTCATTGGTGTATCGATAATCAGAGATGCTGTTAAAATTTTTGGTGGCATCCGGTCCGTAAATTGTTCCCGGATTAGCATTTCCATGGTCTGTTGTGATGATCACCAATGTATTTTGATCTTTCTCTGCAAAATCCATTACAGTTTTTATAGCTTCATCAAAAGCAATCTGATCATGAATTAAAGCAGAAATATCATTAGCATGTGCTGCCCAGTCAACTTTTCCGCCTTCGATCTGTAAGACGAAACCTTCCTGATGATCTTTCATCTGATGAATAGCAGTTTGAGCTAGTTCAGCAAGAGAAGGCATCTGTTGCAGCTCAGGAATATTCGCCCTGTCTATGGAATATGGTAAAGCACCGGAATTGAAAATCCCTAAAGTTTTCTTTCCTTTTTCTGAAGTTTTCAGGTCTGCCCTATTTTTAAGAACCTGATAACCTTTCTGCTTATAAAGAGCATAGATATCTTTCTTATCTTTTCTTTTTAAAGGATTAAAAAATTCATCTCCACCACCCATCATTACATCAAAACCTATTTCAGCATACATTTCCGCGATTTCATTTTCTGCATTTCTACTGTCTGAATTAACGCAGAAACCTGCCGGTGTCGCATGGGTAATCGTTACTGTCGTGACACAGCCTGTCTTTTTTCCAGCCTTTTTAAATTTTTGCCAGATTGGAACATATTTTTCTCCATTCCCTCCAATATTAAGGACACCGTTTTTCACACGGAATCCACCACCAAAAGACGAACTGGCCGCAGCAGAATCTGTAACAATAGAGCTGGCAGAAGCAGTGTCCATCAAAGCTCTGGAAACTTTATTTTCAAGATAAAGATTCATCCAGTTTCCGTTTTTTCCCAGGATATTCTGAGAATACAGATTAGCCATTGCTAAAGTTCCCGAGCTCATCCCATCACTGATCATGAAAATAATATTTTTTGCTTTTTTCCCCGGACCTGAAACTTCCTTTGCACTGTTGGCAAAAAAATCAACCGGATTTAGGGTGAATAGGCCTGACAGCAGTGCTGAACCTTTTAAAAATTTGCGTCTGTTCATCTGGATAAATTTGGTATTGCAATTTAGAGGGTAATGTTAACTAATGAAACTAAGTTGCGTTAATTAATTATGAATTTTTATCATTAATATTCTGAATCATTCCGCTTCGGAATTTTAAGTAATCAGAATCTTAATGCTTGTGATTTCTAAAATTGATGATATGGCCTGTAATTAATCCTGCTGCTCCTACGTAAATCAAAGGAATATGGGTTTCAAAGATTAAATCTGCCAAAACAGAAATTGAGATAAGGATAATAGAACTCCAAAAAAGTAATTTAAGCCAGCTATTGGTTATATTTTTAGTCACTCTATAGACTACAACAGTGCCAATGATAAGGAAGGCAAGATCAATATAAGGATTATGGGATATTCCCAACGGAATGATCATTAACAGAGGAAAAACAACACAATGGATAAGGCACAGGACCGCTGCAGAAATTCCTACTGCATCAAGAATTTTTGATTTCATAAAGATGGGGATTTAAATTTCTTATTGTAACTTTGTTGCAAAAGTATAGATAAAATCTCAAATAACGCAACTTTGTTGCATTAAAAATGAAGCAAACCAGAAATACACAGGCTAAAACTGAAATTTTAAATGTCATTAATCATTCTGACATAGCTCTTTCACAACCGGATATTCAGAAAAAGTTGGGCGATCTATGCAATAGAGTGACGATTTACAGAGTGCTTGAAAGACTTGAAAATGAAGGTCTTATTCATAAGATTGTTAACGTTGACGGTGTTGTGAATTTCGCGAAATGCAGTGGGAAATGCAGTACAGAAAAGCATTTTCACAATCATATTCATTTCAATTGCAAGGAATGTCATTCGGTGACTTGTATTGAAAATGTGGTTCCTGATATCAGCCTTCCACCAGACTTTATAGCACAGGAATATAATTTTATAGTAAGCGGAATATGTCCGAAATGTTCCAAAGCATAGAATCTTGTGCACCACCGCTTGATCGTTTGTTTGCTTTCTGGACGTTTATAAAATCCCAGCATCAGTTTTTCCTGTATCTGGAACAGATTAATGTTTGGTAAAGTAAATAAAAGTACTATTTTTATTTTCATAAAAGAAAACACCAATTATGCCGACCGAAGCTTCCCACAAGCTGATTCCGATGACAGATTTTGTTATTGAGTACTACTCTAACGAAGGATATGCCGATCTTCAGACATTGCGTCTGATGAAAAACTATGCTAATTTTCTAAGACGGCCTCTTACGCTTGGAATGTTTGTTCCTGTAGATCTAAACGGAAATGTATTGAAAGAACCGAAAAACTATACCTCCTGGAAATCACTGGATCACAATACCGTAAAACGAACGGATACTGCCGGATTTGAGGAATACGCCGGATATCAGACTGCAGAAAAGAACTGTCTGTTCGAAGGCTTTACCATTGCTTACAACGGATATTCTGTCGTAAGAATCGTAGCTTCCTATGATGAGGCAGTTGAGCTTTCTTTTAATAAGAGCGATCTCATGTCATCTGCCTTTGCAGATATTGAATCACTGACGGTTTTTAATGACATTTATCTGACGGTTAATGCTTTGGAGGCTATAGGGATCAAAAAATAAAACTTATTTTTCGTCGTTCAGTATCTTTTCCAGTTCGGTTATAAAGGCAGCCTGCGCCGGATTGATTTTTTTCTGAGCTTCTTCTGATTCAAACCATTCCCATTGGTCTACCTCAGGAATTTCGATCATTTTAGAAGATCTTGGTGGCCATTCCATCTGTAATGTATTGCTGTGAAGCCCTGTTGTTTCAATATCACTCTCCAATGCCCATGCATAAACAGTTTTGCCGCCTTTCTGTTTAACAGGTGATAAAGTGGTAAATTGTCCCTGTACTGTTTGGCCTGTCTCCTCCTTAAACTCAAGTAAAGCCCTTTCCAGTGGATCCTCATCTGGCTGCACTTCCCCTTTTGGGACAGACCATGCGCCTAAATCTTTATTTTTCCAAAAAGGTCCGCCTGGATGAACCAGAAAATAATACAGCGTATTTTTCTGTCTTTTATACAATAAAATGCCGGCACTTGTTTTCATAGCTTTAAGATAAGACTTTTTTAAAGTAATAATCAATCAGGCGGTTAGTTATTTTTCCTGAATGCTGATGGTGACATATTTTTATATCCCCGGAAAATCTTATTAAAATGGCTGGCATCATTAAATCCAAGCCGATCCGCAATTTCATTGATGTTATAATTACTCTGCTTCAGAAGCTTTTCAGCGGCCTTTATTTTCTGATGCATCACGTGCTGTTGTATGGAGAATCCGGTCTGCTTTTTAATGTAAATGCTGATGTAATTCCGGGAAAGCATAAATTCCTTTGCCAGATTTTCAAGCTTCATTTTGTTGGCATCCATTGCATTAACATTGATATAATAGAGAATTCTTTCCGCCTGGTTGATCCCTTTTGATATTCGCTCCATACCACCGCTGTTCATCGTATTTCTGATCAGAATGGTGATTATTGCCGAGAAAATATCTGCCGCTGTTTCTTTGCTGTACATACTTTTGTTGCCGAATTCATAAAGAAGGATTTTGGCAAGTTGTAGCAGGTGTTTCCTGTCTGTTGTATTCGTAATCGCCGACTCATATACGAATGTGCTGTCTTCCAGCATCAGGCGGACTACTTTATGAAGCTCAGCTTTTTTATCAGTCTGCAGACTTTCCCAGATATGATGTTCTGTAAATTTTATATAAATGAACCTGGTTTTGTTTTTTATAGAAAATTCGTGTGCATCGCTTGGCCTGAGCAGAAAAGCATCTCCTTTTTTATAGGTAAATGTAATCCCATTCAGGTAGTGTGTTCCTGTTCCGCTTTCGATAACAATCAGCTCGTAGAAATTATGATTATGGTATTCAATGTCCCAGACCTCCTTTTCAATACTGAAAACATTAAAAGAACTGAAATTGACAATACGCTTCATATTGAATGGATTTTTACAAATTTAGCATAAATTTTTACAATATAAGTCAACCGTTTATTCTTCAATTTTGTAGAACAAAAACTCTTTAAAATGAAGCATTTAAAACAATCAGTCTTCCTGATCACATCTGCAATATTTTTAGTTTCCTGTTTTGACAGAAATATGAAAAGCACAGCTAAACAGTCCGCAGAAACCGGAACATCCTCTAAAAAATACTGGCCCAATGGTGCTCAGCTGGTTATCTCAGTATCTATGCAGTTTGAAACAGGAGGACAGCCTGAAGGTGCAGAAAGCCCTTTCAGCGGAACTCCCCTTCCCAAAGGCCAGCCGGATCTCGCAGCAGAAAGCTGGTATCGGTATGGAGCCAACGAAGGAATTTACCGTATGCTGGATCTGTGGAAAAAATATGATATAAAAGTGACCTCTCATGTCGTAGGTACTGCTGCTGAAAAATATCCTGAAATTGCCAGAGCTATTGCCAACGGAGGTCATGAAATAGCTGCACACGGTTTTGCTTGGGACAGCCAGTGGAACAAAAACTATACAGATGAAATGCAGTTTGTAAAAGATGGCGTAGATGCAGTGGAAAGAATTACAGGACAAAAAGCAGTGGGCTACAACTGTAACTGGCTCAGAAGGAGCCCTAACACTTTAAAAATCCTGCAGGAGCTTGGTTTCCTTTATCATATAGACGACCTAAGTCACGATGAGCCTTTCATTACCCAAGTAAACGGTAAAAACTTTGTTGTGATGCCTTATACACTCAGAAATAATGATATTGTGAATATTGAAGGTAAACACTGGAGCCCGGATCAGTTTCTGACCCAGCTGAAGTTCGAGTTTGACCGCCTGTATGAAGAAGGAGCTTCTAAGAGAAGAATGATGAGCATTAGCTTCCATGACAGGATTGGCGGAACTCCGGCAATGGTTCATGCTATGGAAGAATTTATCAGATATACCAAAGAAAAACAGGGCGTTGTTTTTATGCGCAAGGATGATATTGCGAAAATGGTAGTGAATGATCCCGCAACGCCTGTAGATAACAGCGAAGAAAAATTTAATAACTAAAAATAAATATTATGAATAAAAATATAGCCTATTTCCTTTTACGTATATCTATGGGAGTGAATCTTCTGGGACATGGTCTTGCCAGAATCCCCAAACTTTCCGTTTTTGCTGAGGGAATGACCAAAGGGTTTGAAAAAAGCTGGATTCCACAGCCATCCGTATACCTGTTCAGTACTACTCTGCCCTTTCTGGAATTTATTATTGGTGCTTTGCTTATTCTTGGTTTTAAGACCCGTTGGGCAAACTTTGCCGGAGCCGGGCTTATCATTATGCTTCTTTTTGGAAGCAGTACCGTTGAAAACTGGGAAGCCATGGGAATACAAATGATCTATGCTCTTTTCTTTTATATTCTGATCAGCAGAATAGAAGATAACTGCTATGCCCTGGGTCAAAAGAAATCATTTCATACAAAGTAGATACCTCAGATTTTAATAATTTTCGACTATTATAATATATCTTAATTTGTTTCAGTTATAAATACAGTATAGATACCACATTTTGGATATTATTGCTGGTTTTCTTCATAAAGGCATGGAATATGTATTTAATAAAAACAATAACATTAAAAAATTTGAGTCATGAGAAATTTATTATGGTTAGTAGCCGTCATTTGTATCGTTATCTGGCTTCTGGGAATGTTAAATATCGTACCGGGAATAAGTACTGGTTACTTAGTGCATGTTCTTTTGGTAATTGCTATTATTGTAATTCTTTATAATATCATTTCCGGCAAAAGGCCACTTTGATAATAATTAAAGCTTTTTTGAATAACAGATTAAAACAGGTCAGAAAATCATTTCTGACCTGTTTTTTTGATACTGCCAAAAATATCTGATGATAAATCTTAAGGTATACGTCTGAATATTTTATATATTTATTATAGGATATAATGAAAGTATAAACAAAAGTAATTCAATACAATGGAGGAAAAATTCCAGCCTGATGTTATCATTGTGGGAACAGGGTTAGCAGGACTCACTGCTGCTATGGAAATTACCGATGCCGGAAAAAAAGTACTTCTCCTGGATCAGGAAACTGAACAGAATATTGGCGGACAGGCATTTTGGTCGTTCGGTGGCTTGTTTTTTATCAATTCGCCACAGCAGCGGAAAATGGGAATAAAAGATTCTTATGAACTGGCTCTGCAGGACTGGAAAGGAACAGCTGGATTTGATCGTCCGGAAGATTACTGGCCCAGAAAATGGGCAGAAGCCTATTTGAAATTCGCGGCCTATGAAAAATATGCTTATGTTTCTAAGCTGGGGGTCAGGTTTATGTTCATGGTAGGCTGGGCCGAACGTGGAGACGGATCAGCAACCGGCCACGGAAATTCCGTACCGCGCTTCCATGTCAGTTGGGGAACCGGGACAGGAGTTGTGAAGCCTTTTGTAGATAAGGCGTATGAAGCAGAAGGAAAAGGCCTTTTACAGATGAAATTCAGACATAGAGTCACGGAACTGATCATAGAAAATGGTAAAACCAAAGGCGTGAAAGGTGATATCCTTGAAAATGATCATAAAGAAAGAGGTGTTGCCACCAACAGAAACGTAATTTCCCAGTTTGAATACCATACCTCTCATGTGATCATTGCATCAGGAGGCATAGGAGCCAACCATGAACTTGTGCGGAAGAACTGGCCGGAAAGACTGGGAAAAGCTCCCGAAAATATGGTTTGTGGTGTGCCTGCGTATGTGGACGGAAAAATGATTGGTGTTGCAGAAAAGTCCGGTGCACACATCATTAACCCGGACAGAATGTGGCATTATACAGAAGGAATACAGAACTTGAACCCGATATGGCCGAAACATGGCATCAGAATACTGCCGGGACCGTCTTCTTTATGGTTTGATGCCAGGGGAAACCGTTTTCCCGCTCCTTTTCTGCCAGGATTTGATACGCTTGGAACCCTGAAACATATACAGGAAACAGGGTTTTCTTACTCCTGGTTTATCCTGACCCAGAAAATCATTAAAAAAGAATTTGCTCTTTCCGGATCAGAGCAGAACCCCGATATTACCAATAAAGATTATGCTCTTTTTCTGAGAAGAATTTTTGGAAAAAAAGCTCCGGGACCTGTGGAGGCTTTTAAAGAACATGGAAAAGACTTTATTGTTTCGGATGATCTGAAAACCCTGGTGGAAAAGATGAATGAACTGTCCGGCACTTCCCTTTTGGATTATGAGAAGATAAAAGCACAGATCGAAGCCAGAGACAGGGAACTTGACAATAAATATTCAAAAGATACACAGGTCAATTATATCAGGAATACAAGAAATTATTTAGGTGACAGACTCGGCCGGGTTGCCGCTCCACATAAAATATTAGATCCTAAGAATGGTCCTCTGATCGCTGTCCGTCTCAATATTCTTACCCGGAAAACCCTGGGAGGTATTAAAACGAATCTTGACGGACAGGTTTTAAGAGATGATGATACGGTGATCGACGGGCTTTATGCAGCAGGAGAAGCTGCGGGGTTTGGCGGAGGCGGAATGCATGGCTACCGTGCACTGGAAGGAACATTTCTTGGAGGGTGTATTTTTTCAGGCATGAAAGCCGGAAAATATATTGCCGGACTTTAAAGATCAGATCGTGAATTCTTCTTTGAACCTGAATGGTGAATTGTAAGAATAAGAGAGTAAAATATTAAAATAAAAAAACAAAAGTGAATACTTATTTTGATCATAAGTGGTTTGGGTAACAGGAGCTTCGTCAGGAATAGGGGAAGCTTTGGTAAAAGAGCTGGCAGTGAAAAGCAATGCGAAAATTATCCTTTCATCAAGAAATAAAGATCAGTTAAATGCTGTGGCTCAAAGGGCCGGACTTGACGCAAATCGTTTTTTTGTTCTGCCTTTGGACCTTGAAGACTATAAAAAAATGCCGGATGTTGTGGAAGAAGCTGTAGAAAAATTCGGAAAGATTGATATTCTGATCAATAATGCAGGACTGTCTCAGCGTTCTCTGACTATAGAAACTGACATAGAAGTTGATAAACGTTTAATGGATATTGATTATATAGGAACCGTAGCACTTACAAAATCTGTGCTTCCCTATATGATCAGGAACGGCGGCGGACATATTGCTGTTGTTTCCAGTCTTATGGGTATTTTCGGAGCTCCGATGCGAAGCAGCTATGCGGCAGCAAAACATGCACTTCACGGTTTTTTTGATTCGCTGCGTGCTGAATTATATACGAAAAAAATTACAGTGACCATCATCTGTCCCGGCTTTGTACAGACCAATATTTCTATAAATGCATTAACGGGTAACGGCTCTCTGCAGGGAACAATGGATGATGCTACGAATAAAGGAATGCCCGCAGATGTGTTTGCAAGAAAAATGCTTGCGGCTATTGAAAAAAAGAAAAATCAGGCATCTATTGGCGGTCGGGAAGTAATGGGAACCTATCTCAAAAGATTTTTCCCCTCCCTGTTGGCTAAGATTGTCCGTAAGGCAAAAGTGGTATAGACAAATACAAAAACCTCCCATAATGAGAGGTTTTTTGTATATTTCATTGAATAAGAATAAGCTATTATTTAAATTGCTTTTTAAGATTTAGGAACCTGCGCCTTTTCATAGATCAGTCCGTTAGACTTCAATTCGTTCCAGAATTCAGACGGAATAGTGGCCTTAAAACCTTCCACATTATCTTTAACCTGTTCCGGCCTGCCGGCTCCGGGAATAATAGAAGCAAATTCATCTGAAGCCAAAACAAAATGAAGCGCAGCATGTACAATATCTGTATTGTATTTTTGAGCAATAGCAGTTATTGCGGCACGTTTTTCGGCCATTCCTTTTGGAATGACATCCTTATAATTGTACCTTTCTCTTCCTGCAATATATCCGGAATTATACCCAGCACCCGAGACCAGTTTTACACCGGCTTTTTTAACTGCCGGAAGCAGCCTGTCGACGGCATCTTCATGTTCAAGGATCGAATATTGTGTTGCAGAAAGACAAATATCAGGATCAGCAGAATCAATACAGTCTAAAATAGGTTCAATTTTGTTGACTCCCATTCCCCATGCCTTGATCACTCCCTGGTCCCGCAGCTCGGAAAGAACTTTAAACGCTCCTTTCTTTGCCTGTTCCAGAAAATAAGGATACCGGTCCCCTACCTGATCTTCAGACAGGTCATGAACATAAATAATATCAATATAATCCAGTCCTGTTCTCTGCAGGCTGTTTTCTATAGATCTTTTGACTCCGTCTGCTGTATAATCATGTTTAAAATCATAATTCAGCGGTTTTTTCCACATCGTAGGTGGAACTTCTGATTCAGGGACTTCATGAAACAGTCTCCCTACTTTAGTTGAAAATATAAAATCGCTCCTGTCTTTATCTTTCAGAAAGTGTCCGAATCTTCTTTCACTTTTTGTAAGGCCATACCAGGGAGATGTATCATAATAGCGGATTCCCAGATCCCAGGCGGTCTGAAGTATTTTATAAGACTCTTCATCACTTATATTTTCGAAGGCCGTTCCTATCGCCACCCCGCCTATTCCTAACCTGTGCTTTTCTGTTAAAACTTCTGTTTTCATATGATTGTATTTAAGTGTTGGTGATAAATAAAATACAAACATCGTGCAGAGAAAACTAAAGGATATATAAAATCACCCCGAACGAGAGGTGATTTTTCGCTTTTCTGATATAGTTATTGTTTAGGCAGAAAATGAAATTACTGCTCAACAATTGTTAAAACATTATAGCCTCCTGTATTAAGAAGAGGACGTTTGTCCGGGTCCCACGATACATTGATCCATACAAAAGGTCTTAGCTTATCTCCTGCATTCAGATACAGGCTCGCAGTACAGGCAGATCCCACGATCACAGCATTCGGAGCAACTCCTGTGTCCTGAGGATAACCGTTATTGGTTTTTATCCTCTGTATAACCGTATTGGAAGAGTTTCTTACTTCCCAGATCGCTTCCGTCTGGTTTTGTCCAGAACTGGTATTTACCTGGTTGGGTGCTAGGGCAAAAGTAAAAGTAGCATAATATACGCCCGATCTCGGAGCAATAAATTCCCCTGTAGCAGGATCAAAATTAGTTCTTGGCTGCCCGGAGTCCGAATCCAGTTTTTCTGCCCATGAAGTAAGATAAGCAGAAGATCTTCCGGGGATTCCGTCTGTATAGTTTCCTATAGGCCACAAACCGGTTTCAAAAACAGTGGAATTATTATTGGTTTTCTCGGCCATCACCACAATTCTTGGCTTTCCGTATGGCAGAATAGGAACCCATACCGTTCCGTCAGAATATTCTATATAACCCTGGACCCCGATGGCTGGACTTGGATTGTAACGAATAGCTCCTGCCCCGGCCTCGGCGGCGGTTTGATTGGTCATTCCTATAGCCATAGAACCGTTGGCTCCATTTCTTAGGTCAATAGCCATTTTTGGAGTAGCTACCCCAACCCCTATTTTTCCTGTTTTATCAATAATGACTTTTTCAGTTGTGTTAATTTCAATGGAATTGGCAGGATTCGGATTATTAATACCAATACCTATCTGAGCTAAAAATAAGTTTGGGAGAAGTCCCAACCCCAGAAATAATATATTTTTTTTATTTAATTTCATCTTTGTTTGTTTATAGTTCGTAAACGCTGATACTGTTATTGGTACCGGTATTGGCTGTATTTATACTTTTATTGCTTCCGAAATTGTGAAATACTTTAAACTGGATGGTATCACCTGCTACCAAATTGAAAATAGCCGTACAGTTACCTCCTACAATATTATTCACTGTATTAACGTCCCATGCCGGGTATGAGTTTACACTTCTGTATGTCTGGATATTATTAGTGGCTGTATTACTTTCAATAATAGTTTCAATTCTTGAGTTTTGGGCAATATTCCCATCAGCTAAGGTAATATTGAACGAAACGATGTAAAATCCGTTTCTGGGTGCAGTAAAAGTAGTACCATTGAAATTAGACTGTGAATCTGTAACTACGGTCCATCCGTTTACAAGAGTGGTGGTATTATTTGTGAGGGTAAGCGCACTGCTTTTATTAGCCAGCACCACTGCTTTAGGCGGTAAGGTCATTGGAAGATTATGCCACGATACACCGTCAGAATACTGGATAATATTTCCGGTGCTGTAACGGATGGCACCACCACCTGCTGCTGCGGCAGTCTGTGAGCTTGTTCCCAATCCTATAATCCCTTTTTGATCGGCAGAGCGGACATCTACTTTTGTTTTGGGATTTAACAGTCCCACCCCCAGGTTACCATTGGAGGTTACTACTACATCATTTAATATCTGAGGTGCAGAAGGCGGTACACTGCTGTTATCTTTTGCACCGTCTAAATGAAAAGTCTGCATTGGATCTTTGGTGAAGAAACCTGTCTGTGCCTGTATAGAGAATGACAGAAAAAAAACCAGTAATTGATATAAATTTTTAATTTTCATTTTGTGTATTTTTTAATTTTCAATAATGGTCATATTGTTAAAACCTGCATCCGGATGGGTCCAGTCTGCATTTGCTCTTAAAGCTCTTGGCCCGGATCCTGTGATGTTTTGATTAAGCTGTGGCCGCACAGTCTGGTTGGCAGTCAGGCTTACTGTAATGGTGGCGGAACCTCCTACCTGGGCATCTTCATTGCTGCGGGCAAAGGTCTTGTAAGAACGCGCAAGGATAGCTGCAGTAGTTGGGCTGTAAAACTGGCTGGTGACTTCAGAAGAATTGACTATTGATCCGGAAACAAAATTATACGTCATCAAAAACGTATAAACTCCGGTTCTTGGAGCCGTAAAAATCCCTGTAACAGGATCAAAACTGTTGGAAAGATCTCTTATCTCGTCCCATCCTGTAATATTTACATCAGTATTGTAAGGAACCGAGAACGGACTTGTCAGCCTGGCAACCACCACAGCTTTAGTGGGCAGGATAATTGCTGCTTCCCATACATTCCCGTCAGATACTTGAAATTTTGCCTGAGTAGGTTCATATCGCACGGCCCCTGCTCCCGCTGCGCTCGCTGTCATAGTTGTTGAGCCCAGTCCAACAGCATTCTGAAGTCCTGCTGAACGCATATCAAGTTTTACTATTGGATTTGAAACGCCTGCTCCTATAAAACCGGTATTAGTAATAATAAGGTCATTACTGATTTGTGCGGGAGTGGCTGATGCTGTATTGTCTTTTGCACCGTCAACATGCAAAATTCCCAATGGATTACTGGTACTAATTCCTATCTGTGCATTCAAGAGAGATGATGCAATAAAAGCTAGGGATAGCAATTTTTTTTTCATTTGAATTGTGTTTTTAAGATGTCAGGATTTAGTGTAACTTCTGATATAAAACTGCTTATTAACAAATTTGATACCAACATGCAAATTTAGGTTTTCTTAGTTAATGAATTAGGCTTAATACAAAAATTGGCAAATTCTTTCAGAATATAAAATGTATGGTGTAATATTTACTGAAATAAACACATTGATTTTAGATTGTAAATGTTTGATATATAAGTGATTATTTTTTAAAATACACTTTATATACCGTATTCTGCTAAATAAGTTTCTTTTTCCAATTAGCAACCGTATTTCTGCTTAATTTAAAATGCCGGGCCAGTTGTGCGTTATTGTATCCATACTTTTCCTGGTAATTTAGTATTTCAAGAATCGATTGTTTATCATAAAAACGATGTTTCTGATTAAAAATAAGGGTATTTTTATCTTCCTTATCCGTAAGAATGTTGCTGCAAGCGATAACATCCAATATGGACAAAGTCTTTTTAGAGAGTATGGTTCTACATGCTTCCTTTTTATCAGGATATTTTTCATTGATAAGGTCTGTATAGATTCTTTTGTAATCCGGAATATTTTTCATTATGCCTTTATTTATTTATCATATCATATTTATGAAGCCATTTGTAGAGTGTGCTTTTGGGGATTTTATACTCAGAAATTACACTGGATTTTGTCATTTCCCCTTTTCTGATCTTGTGCAGGACAAATTCTACAATCTCTTTGGTGTAAAGGCTCTTACGAAAAGCCGGGAGTAGATTATCTGTTTTTTTCTTTTGAATATAATTCATAGAAGACTGTGGAGAATACAAAATCAGGTGTTGAGAATAAAGTCTGAAGAAATCATATTGGAGGAGTTTGGACCAGCGCAGAAGGACTTCCGTGTCAAAAGCAGAAGAATTATACATTTTCAGGATATCTTCTTCCTGGCAGTTCAGGAATTTACATATGCGAGACATTTCTATATCGCTTTGGGCCACCTTTTCTTTTATCATTGATCCAATGTTCAGATGTTTTAGATCCATATTTTTTATTGTTTGTGTTTTTTTTAGATGAATTAGAAGTAATTTTTATTTTTGATGAAAGAGGGATAAATAAAGGAAAAGCAATAGGACAAAACTCCTAACTGAGGAAATTAGAAATTTTGACAAGGTTATTGCTTTTCATACTTGTGTTTTAGAATTTTAAGCCTGATTCTGTTTTGTTTTACAAACATCATGTGAGATTCTAACGCAACATTAAAGGTTTATCATGGAATATAAAAATAGATAACGTTGTAAATTCTGAATACTTCACTATGAATTTATAGTATTAGCCATATCTTAATATTTTTAAACCAAATGACCTGTTTCAGTAAGGATATCCGGGCTGTAGCGGTAAATAATTTCTTTTATTATTTGTATTGCTTTAAAGTTAAGATGAATTTTTCCATCTTTAAAAAACACAATATTAAGCTTTTGGTCATGTATGTAAAAGTATGGATTGAAATGATTTCTGAAAAAAAGCAGATATTTTGAGGTAATTTTCTAAATGAGATTAAGCAGTGTTGTTTAGTTTGCAGATTTGAATTTAAATCCTTCAAGTTCAATTGGTTGAAAAATTAATTAATAATATAAATTCTGAAAAACTAACACTATTATTGTAAGATAATCATTAATATTGTACTTAATTTGCTGTTTCAAAAAACACATGATGAAAAATACCGTTTTATTTCTGTCCTGTTTTATTTTCGGGCTTTTTCATGCTCAGCTCGATTCCGGATCTCTCACAAATTCACAAATTGATTCTAAAATTATCCGGGCTGAAGAACTGTCTAAGAGCAATCCTGCAAAATCAATAGAACTTTCGAATGAGATTTACCGTGCCTCTAAAAAGGCAGGCTATAAAAAAGGGCTTCTGGAAAGCACTTCTATCCTTATGGCCAGATATTATGACGCAGGAAATCATAAAAAAGTAATCGATCTGAGTACAGAAGGTGAAAAGCTCGCTATAGATGCGAACGATGATGCAAAACTGGCCAATATTTACAGGTTAAGAGCTTCATCTTACACAGAATTAGGCTTTAACAATGAAAGTATCAGAGATTTTAGAAATGCATTAAAAATATCTGAAAAAATAGAGTCTGAAGACAAAAAGAATTATTTGAAATCTTTGATATATACAGGTATAAGTTCATATTTGGCCCATGTGAATGCCCCATTGGATTCTGTGATACATTATCAGAAAAAATGCCTGGAGAGTGCAGTTCATATTGGAGAGAGCAAGGATTTTATATCAAAAAAATACCACCTTCTTGCGCTGTCTTATATGAACTTGGGTATGACAAGCGTCGCGTCCAAACGGATCCATGATGCGGAGGGTTATTTTGACAAAGCATTAAAGATAGCTCAAAATGAACATTATGGAGTATCTAAAAACCTGGAAGTTACTATTCTGAATGAATATGCATGGCTGTATTATGACCAAAAAAAATATGACCAGGCTGTACACTACGCAGAAAAGGCCGAACAGCTGGAAAAAGTAATGAGTATACCCTATATCCGCAGAGATATTTATGAAGTTAACTTCAAATCTTATGTAGAGCTTGGAGAAAAGGAAGCTTCAAAAAAGTATATGAATCTCTACACGAAACTGAATGACAGTCTCGTTAACGAAGAAAAGAAAACTATCAATACTCCCGTAAAAAAGATGATGGATCAGCAGGGAGAAGTTCATACCGGGAATATTCAGAAAATGCTGATGATTGTCTTTACTTTTATTATACTTCTTGTGGCGGGTGGTCTATTTTTCTGGAAAAGAAACCAGAGAAAACTTCATGAAAGTTATGAGACAGTCATTAATAACCTTAAAAAGACCAATGATCCTCCGGCACAAAATGTACAGCTGGAAATTTCTACTGAGAAAAGCATTAATATCACAGACGAAACACTAAAAATGATCCTGACCAAGCTAGAAAAATTTGAAAAATCACAAAAATTCATTAAAAAAGATCTGAGCCTTACTTCCCTGGCCAATGACCTGAATACCAATACCAGATACCTATCGGAAATCATCAAACAGTATAAAGGAAACAGCTATAATAACTACATCAATGGTCTCAGGATCAACTATATTACCAATAAGCTGTATGAAAATCACATTTACCGGGAATATAAGATCAGCTATCTGGCCGAAGCCTGTGGATTTTCGTCGAGAGAAGTTTTTGCAGTAATTTTCAAGAAAGAAACCGGAGTAAGTCCCTCCTATTTCATTAATAATCTGAAAAAAGACAATCTGGAATCGGTTTCTTAAAATTTTTACAGTGCTTTTAAATCAATATGATTAAAAATACCTGAGATTTCCGGATGGATCTTTCAATTGCAGGATGGAATTAAAATTATGAGAAATATTTACAATGATATAACCTATTGAATTTCATTGTGCTGCGATAAGCTTTAATGTTTTTTTAGTAATCCATGACCAGACATTTATAAAGATATTTCATAAATTTACGAAACCATTACGGTTTTAAAATTGGTTTCCAAGTGAAAATTCACAATAAAAAAAAGTATTTAAGCTTTCTAAAATTTAAAAGAGACTTCCAGGAATACGGACTGGAAAAAGCCAGAAGCTATGAACTGATTCTTCACTGGCTTAATAACAGGCTCAGCAGGAACCAGTTTCTGGTACTTTCCGGAATACTCGTGGGTTGTACTGCTGGTCTTGCCGGAGTGGTCCTGAAAACGCTTGTACATACCATCCATAATTTTATTACGCATAAGGTACATTTTGAATATCAGATCTTATTCTATATTGTTTTTCCTTTTTTGGGAATCGTTCTTACTACAGCTATTGTTCTTACTCTGTTTAAAGGCCAGGACAGAAAAGGAATCGGTGCAATTTTGTATGAAATCGCTCAGAACTCAAGTATTGTAGCTTCTGTAAAAATGTATTCACAGATCATTCAAAGCGCCGTGACAGTTGGTTTAGGAGGATCTGCGGGATTAGAAAGTCCTATTGCAGTTACAGGGGCCGCCATCGGTTCCAATTATGCACAGACCTACCGGCTCAGCTATAAGGAAAGGACTCTCCTGTTGGCTGCAGGAGCCACCGCAGGTATTGCTTCAGCTTTCAATGCTCCGATTGCGGGAATCATGTTTGCTTTTGAAATTCTTTTGACAGGTGTGGTTTTTACAGATTTCATTCCTTTGGTAGTGGCTGCTGTCTGCGGAAGCCTTTTATCAAGGATTCTGCTTCAGGAAGATGTGCTTTTCAGGTTTTATACCAGAGAGCCCTTTAACTATAAAAATGTTCCATACTATCTTATACTGGGAATTGTGACCGGACTGTATGCCCGTTATTTTGTCGTGATTTCTCAAAAAGTAGAACATTTCATCAAAGGGCTTAAGCTTTCAAGGATGCGTAAGGCTATGTTCGGAGGTTTGGTGCTGTCATTGTTATGTGTTCTTTTTCCGCCATTGTTCGGAGAAGGATATGAGACAGTGAAGGCTTTTACCAACGGAAGTACTCATTCTATTATCAGAAACAGCTTTTTCCGGTATTTTGATATCGGAGACTGGACCATTATTATATTTTTGGTTCTGGTATGTCTGTTAAAAGCTTTTGCTACGTCTTTTACAATATTTAGCGGTGGTAACGGTGGTAATTTTGCCCCGTCTCTTTTTGCCGGAGGAACGGTGGGTTATTTATTTGCAGTAGTCTGCCAGCATATCGGGTTTACGGATGTTCCGGTAACGAATCTTGTTCTGGTAGGAATGGCAGGAGCAATGAGCGGTGTACTCTATGCTCCCCTTACGGCTATATTTCTGATCGCTGAATCCAGTTTTGGATATGATCTTTTTATTCCGCTGATGATCGTATCCATTATCTCTTATCTTATTGCAAAATGGTTCTCCCCGATCTCCCCGGAACTGGAATCTTTGGCTGATCAGGGGAAAATATTTACCAACAAGCATGATAAAAACCTGCTTTTTGCTTTAAGAACCGAAGATTTTATAGACAAATATTCAGAAACAATCCATGAAAACGCTTCCATTACAATATTATTTGAGCAGGTGAAAAATGGAACTAAAAATATTTTTGCAGCAACAGATGAGGCAGGAAAACTGAAAGGCATCCTTACTTTGGATGATATCCGTCCCTATCTTTTTAATAAAGAAGCTGACAGCTCCATGACAGTTGCGCAAATTATGAAAGCTCCGCCTGCAGTCATTCACCGGGACAATAAACCGTTGGAAATTCTTCAGATTTTTGATGATACCGGCGTATGGAACCTTCCGGTAACCAGTGAAAACAATGATTTTATAGGGTTTATTTCAAAATCATCCATCTTGATGAGCTACAGACAGCTTTTGAAAGAATATTCTGATTAATTTTTTAAACATAAAGTTCAGAATCAAACTTCATCATTTAAAAACATAAAAAATATCCGTTCAGCAAACCGAACGGATATTTTTAATTTCAGATGAAATTAATTAATGACTTGCCTGATTAAGCAATTCAATATCTTCCTGGTCTAGAATAAGTTTTGGGGCGCTGAATAAAGTATCAAGCTGGGAGGCACTTGTCGCACTTACAATAGGTGCAGTGATTAAAGGATTGGCCAGAAGCCATGCCAGGGCGACTGTTCCCTGTGTTGTTTTATGCTTTTCGCTTACGTGGTCCAGGACTTTTAATACTTCAAGACCTTTTGGATTCAGGTATTTTCTTACACCTTCTCCTCTCTGGCTTTTGCCTAAATCTGCTTCATTACGGTATTTCCCGGTAAGAAAACCGGCAGCTAAGGACCAGTACGGAAATACACTCAATCCAAATTCTTCCACCAGCGGAGCATAATTTTTTTCAAAACCTTCTCTTTCCATTAAATTGTAATGAGGCTGTAGGGCTACATATTTGGGAAGGTTATTTTTTTCTGAAGCCTCAAATGATGCCTTCAGGCGCTCCGGGGAAAGATTGGAAGCAGCAATATAGCGTACTTTCCCGGCTTTTATGATCTCGTCGTAGGCAGAAAGCGTTTCTTCTACGGGAGTGGTATGATCATCAAAATGAGTATAATAAAGATCAATATGGTCGGTCTGAAGCCTTTGAAGGGATTCATCCACAGATTTCAAAATATGTTTTTTGCTGATGTCAAAACCGTGTTCTTTGGTCTCAGATCCCACCTTGGTAGCCAGAACTATATCCTGACGGTTGGAACGATTTTTCATCCATTTTCCTATGATTTCCTCAGACTGGCCTCCTTTTCCGTTGACCCACCAGGAATAGGTATCTGCTGTATCAATAAAATTGAACCCGGCATCCGTAAACTGATCCAATATATCAAAGGACTGCTTCTCGTCCAGCGTCCATCCAAAAACATTTCCTCCAAAATTAACTGGGGCTACTGACAGGTCTGTATTTTTTATTTTTCTTTTTTTCATAAAAACAGATTGAATTAAAATTTCATGTACTAAGGTAAGGATTATCATGGAGGATTTCAGATTCAAAATAAGCATATGGCTTATAGTTATTATAAATAGAAAAGCTTATTCTGCCTCACTTTTTTACATTTAAGAGGAGAAGGTAACTGATTATTTTATTAGAATGAACATAAAAAAACAGCCTTCACAATGAAAGCTGTTTATCTATCAATTTAAAAAAATACTGTTACTTTTCAGCCTGAGGAATCTCAATAGCTGTAAGTATCAATTTATGTTCCTGCAGCTGCAGTTCTATGGTATTCAATCCGCTTTTAAAGAAAGTGGATGTATGAAACATGTGATGATAATATTCAATGCCTTCCAGAACATTCTTTTTGAATGTATTCCACTTTTTGGTTTGGGAATTTGTGATCTGTGCTGAAGAATTACTGATTTCTTTTTTAAGATAATCAACATACATTTTCAGTTCATTGATGAACATATTCGGGCGCTGGTTATCCGGAAGAATATTAGCGTTCCCGTAGATGTGTTTTACCATCTCCGAAAGGGAAACTTCCCTGTCAAAAAAAGCCAGATTAGGTCCCGGACATATAACAACCCCCTGTTTTTCGCCCCTTACTTCAAGATTCTGTTCTATATAAGCGGCATTTACCAATCCTACACAGAGACAGGCTTTATCTGTAATCTCAGTCTTCCTTTTGCTAAATTCTTCAGCAGTAAGCTCAGGATCTGTCTGAAGTTCTTTCAGTTTAATATCCTGGTACTTCTTAGAGGCAGTACAGGTTCCCTGCGGTGAAAATTCTTTGCTTAGAGCCAGTAGTTTTTTCGGGCAAGAACTTCCGTATTTTCCGGCAGATTCCTTTTGTTCTTTTAATAGCTCATTAGATGTTCCTCTAACCGTATTGAAAGGTACTCCCAAAGGTGAGATATTACTCAGATAGAAGTCCTTTTCTCCAGATTTTAAAAGTAGATTTCTGGTTTCCGTATCTACAGAAGTAGCTTCAGGAACCAATAGAAATGGTGATCCCCATCCGACACTGTCTACATTATAGTTTTCAAGCAGAAATTCATGTTCTTCAGAGGTTCCCACTCCACCCTGAACTGTAATTTTCATTTCAAGAGGTTCGGAAACGGTATGTTTTCCTTTTTGCTCCAGGGCGGTGATCATTAAGGCGTGAGCAGACTGGATAAGGTCGTTCTTTTTCTGTTTAAATTCTTCCATGATAGGCCCCAGCAGCATCCCTTCCGTAGCAAATGCATGGCCTCCGCAGTTCAGTCCTGATTCAACTCTGTATTCTGAAATCCACAGTCCTTTTTTAGCTAAAAAATTGCCCTGGATCATTGCTGAACGGAAATCGCTTACTTTCAGAATGATTTTCTTTTTTAAAATACCCTTCTCATCGGGGAAGAAATCATCAAATTCTTCAATATAGCTGTACAAACGAGGATTCATTCCTGCGGAAAGTACCATTGAAGAAGATAGTTTACTTTGGGCAAAACCACGCAGTGAAGCATGGGCATCGTTAAAGATCACAGGAAGTTGCTGATCTTTTTTATAGTTGTCTTTATCAACTTTTGTCATGATATTGACATCGATACTTCCCGGTTTCAGGTTGTTTTCAATAAAGTTCTTAATATTTGAGCCTAAATTGTCTTTTTGGTTCACAAGATTTTGAAGTCTGCTTTTCAGATCTGAAGTATTGGGCAGAATGGCTATAAAGTTCTTTAATGCTTCCTTATTTCTAGTGATTTCCTGTTTGAAAGATTCAAATTTTTCATTCACGATATCATCTACCATATCCAGGTAAGCTGTAATTCTTTTAGCCCTGTAATCCTCAGTTTTTGTTGAAATTCCTAAATAATCAAGACTGAATTTCTTACTATAAAAGTTTTTCATTTTTTCCAGGATCTCATCATCAATAATGGAAATCACGGAAGAAATTCCATATTGGGCAACACGGATTGGACTGTCTATAGTATAAGCCAGGCCCATTACCGGAATATGGAAGTTGTGTAATGGTTTATGTGTCATTTTATTCTGATAAAAATTCTTTCGCTGAAAATGAATTAAAATCCCGGAATGGTGGATCCATATTGAAATGAGCGCTTCAGTCCAAAAACTTTAATTGACCTAAATTTATCATTTTAATATTAGCTATGCATTAAATAATACTTATAATATCGGAAATATGTTAAATATCATTGTTTCAAAGCTTCTCCCCTTCTGGAGTACTCAAATGTGATAACTCAACTCCTGAAGTTTTTCAAATAGATATTCTTGGGCTCAAAAGAATATTCCTTCTGAAGAAATTCAGATATCAAAGAATTTATTTTCATACCTCCTGCCAAATACACTCTGCTGTTTTTTATATTTCCCGGAAAGTGTTTTCTGATGTATTCTAGAATATTTTCGGGATGTAAAGGATTGATAATAGAAAAATTTAAAGGAAAGCTGTGATCAAGATCCGGAAAAAGTCTGCCCGGGTGTTTACTGTATATAAAACTTTCAACTTTTTTGCTTACAGCAAGAGCTCTGTTGATCTCATAAAGAAAAGATAAACCTGTATGATCTCCTATCAGAAAATACTGATTTCCGGAATGATCTGTCACCGTTTCATTTAAAAATCTGCGAAAAAATACACTGTCTCCTTCCTGAGCTGTACACATCCAATCTTTCACACTGCTGTCTTCTGCTGTGATAACAAAATCCGCAGTATGATAAACCGGTTCATAATTCCAGAAGGCATATTCCCGACTCCTGCTGCGCGGACTATAATAAGGATCGCAAAGGAAAATTTCGGCGGTATATCCTGCGGCATATTGAATCGTTGAAAAATCCCGGCTTTGAACCTTGATGTGAAAGGTGTCGTATGCAATTTTATTTTTTGAAAGAATAATGCCTGTAAAAATATCTGAAGGTTGGCGCTCGCTGTTGTTCATAGTTCTGATGATTGACTGCAAATTTGCAGACTGTCCGATCCTGAAACATTGATTTGGGTCAAAAAAGAAACTTAAAGTTTTGATTTTAACCGGCTTAATGTTTCCTGCGAAATATTGAGATAGGAAGCCACCATTTTATTGGAAAGCCTCCGTACGATAATAGGGTTTTCATCCAGCAGCTGGCGGTACTTTTCAAGGGCGTCCTGCACCAGAAAAGACATCAATCTCCTGGTATTGTTTACATAAGCCATTTCAAGGTATTTTCTGTAGAATTTCTCCCACTGCGGGATCTCATCCAGCAGATGATAAAAGCTGCCGTGCGTTATATAATACACCTCCGAATCTTCCACAGCCTGTATAAATTCATCAGAAGGTTCTGATGTGATAAAACTGACCAGTGCGGTAGCAAACTGATTTTCAAAAGCAAAATATCGTGTAGAATCCTGGCCTTCTTCATTGATAAAGAAAATCCGGAGACAGCCTTTAACCACAAAGAAAGTCCGCTGGCTGGACTGCCCGTTGGCGAGCAGCAGCTCATTCTTTTTCAGTTTCATCGGTCTGAAATGGGAAAGAATGATGTTCAGCTCCTCTTCTGTTACCGATATTTTGCTTTTAATGTATGAAGCTAATAGTTCTTCCATAAATCTGAAATCAGTCCTGAGCAAATGTAGCAATAAAAGCTCAATCTCCCTGTACCGACCTGTCTTTGGAGGTTTCATCTTCCGATTGGCCTGCTTTCCAGTAAGAAACTGCATGCATGCCGTGGGAATCCCAGTTGAGTTCTGTTTTAAAATAGCTCCGGAGTTCTTTTACAGTACTGTATTCTGCCGTGACATATATATACTTTTTCAGTATTCCAGCGGGAAATTCAATTTTTTTGACAAAATCTGCAATACGGCTTCCTTTTTCGGGATGAGGATTATAAAGCCATTCTACGGAGAGTTCTGCTCTTGAACACAGCATGATTTCGTCTTCCTTTCCGGGAACTTCGAGCAGTATTTTTGCAGTTACATAAGAAGGCAGCAGTTCTGCAACAGCGCAGATCACAGGAAGTGCCGTAGCATCACCAACGAGTAAATAAAAGTCTGCATCAGGAACCAGTGGCCGGGTGCTTTCCTTCATTCCTATTTCCAATGTATCCCCTGGTTTTGCATTAAGCGCCCATAGAGAGGCGGGGCCGGTTTCACCATGAGCAGCAAAATCAATCATCAGTTCGCGGCTGTCCAGATCGATCTTGCGGTTGGTATAGGTTCTGGTCAGGAATAAAGGTTCCTGACTTTGATCTGTCATACCTGTTGGAATAAATAATTTATTGTTGGATCCGGATTGTACGTTTCTTAATAATTCAACCTGATTTTCTTCAATTTTAAAGATTACTCTGATAAAATGAGGACTAAGATATTGTTTATTTTTAACGGTAAATACCGAACGTATTTTTCTTGATATAGCTGGATTATTTGTCATTACTTCAAGTTTATTTTTTGTTGAATAATAAAATGATTATAGAAATGATGCAACTCAATCCTCCAAACAGATACACCGCCTGATAATTGAACCATCCCGCAGCAAGACCTGCAGCCGGGCCCGCCAATCCCAGTGAAAGATCCACAAAAGCCACATAGGCGCCTAAAGCTGTTCCTCTCATTTGTGGTTTTACTTTTTGAATGGCCAGCACACCCAATGCCGGAAAAATCAGGGAAAACCCTACTCCTGTAAGCCCACAGCCAAGAATAGCCATTGCTTTTGATGCCGAGGTCCAGATGATGATCTGCCCTGCAGCTTCGATTATCAGAGAAATAAAAGCAATTCTGAAGCCTCCGTATTTGTCAGGAAATGAAGCAAATAAAATTCTTGTCAATACATAACAGGCCCCGAAAGTTATAAACGCCAGTGACGCATCACCCCAGTTTTTCTCCGTAAAAAACAGTCCCACAAAAGAAGCAATACATCCGAATGCCATAGAGGAAAATGCAAGGCTTAATCCCTGTCCGGATACCGCTCCTATAACTTTGTAAAAAGGAGTTCTTATATGCCCTTTATCCACAGGAATGGAAGGCAGTTTCGCTGTGGAAATCCAGCTGACAAACGGCAGTAGCATGATCAGGATAAATGCCGGAAGCACTCCAAAATCTTTACTCATCCAGATACTCAACGGAGCACCAACAGCAATTCCGGCATACATGGCAATACCGTTCCAGGTCATTACTTTTCCTGAATTCTGATGCCCTACAAGGCCAATCCCCCAGGTTAATGCTCCTGTAACCAGAAAACTTTCACCAACACCGTGAATCATTCTGGCAAGCAGGAGAAATACTAGCGCTGTCTGGGGTGATGCCTGGAAACTTACCGCAAGAATATAGGCTATACCTGCAATAACGGATAGCAAAACTCCCAGCATTTTGCTTTTCTTTGCTCCTTTTGTATCTGTAATTTTTCCGGAGTAAGCACGGGTTAAAAGTGTTGCCAGTGATTGTAAGCCGATTACCATTCCTATGATGATACTGTTAAATCCTAAATTGTTCTGGACAAATTTCGGAAGCACACCTAAAGAAATTCCTATCGTAAGATATATGGCAAATACCGATAGGATAATAGGCATTGTGGCTGTATAGAAATTAATAGTCTGTCCTTTTTCTAATGTTGCACTCATAATTTTGTTTAAAATATTCGGTGCAAATGTCCTGTTACAGACAAAAAAAAACTTTGACTTAAGTCAAAAAACAACCTACAGGAATTTATTCAAAATCCAGAAAACCATCTGTCAGCTTTTTCCACTGGACCTTAGAAATTCCCATCATTCCTCCTACGGCAACCATAAGATTTCTGATAACATCAATATATCCGGCGTTAAAATTCGGCGTTTCATTCCGTCCGTAGACTGCGGCTTTTAGATGAGTAGGCGTTCTCGCGATCATAAAAGTTGAGGTTGCTATAGAGCTGTAAAAATGGGCAATATGACTGTTTTTTCTGTTCTGAGGATTTATGGAGGGTCTGCACGTTATTAAAATGCTTTCCGAATAGTTATCTTCCTGAAAGCAGATATCAGTAACTTCTACCCAGTCATACCCTTTGGCTTCAGTTTCTCCCGGTCCGGGAATATCAATTCTCATAAAATCTCCTTTCTGAGGTGGTCTTTCAGCAATATTTCCTTTTGAATCATAAAGTTTAAAGGCTGCAAATCCTTTACCGCAATAGCTTTTCCAACGGCTCACTGAAAAAAATCTTTGTTTCAAAATATCAAACTTGATCGGTAAAAGTGTCGGTTCAAACTGCTTCTGGCTTTCTGTATCGTGAAATCCACCGGATTGCTGTTGTGGAACTCTGTTGATCTGCTTAGGCTTCATTGTACTGGATTTTATACTAATTTATAAAATATGAAAGTGTTTCTTTATGAGCACGATCATAACCCCATGATAAAAGCCTCTCGATGGAGAGGCTGATGTTAAAACTTAAATGTATCGGGATAAATGGATTTAACTGTTATAAGGGTCGTAAAGAAAATGGAGAAAGAAAAAACAGTAAGAATACAGAATGGCAAAATATTTTATTGACCTTTTAAATTGCCCTGAATCATTGGATGAAATTATTCAATTGTACCATTTATATTATTGGAATCTTTTTAATTTATTTTTTGTTTTATGATAATATATGATTGCTAAATTTCACGGTTATGGTAAGAAAAGCATTATTGAACGAGTTCTTATTTTTAATTAGAATTAATGTTTTTTTAATATTTATACTTATATGATGTTTTGCATAATATATTTTTTACTTATATTTGTAGATCGAAATAATTTTTTTTCATCATTTGTGTTTTTTTAAGGTCTCCTCCTTTAGGGGACCTTTTTCATTTTAGCCTATGATTTTTTGTAACTAAGTGTAAATACGGAATGGTAAATTTGGTATTTTCTACGCTATCATATATCTCATTAAAGTGACAACTTTGTAATGTTAAACAACTTAAAAACATTACACCATGTCAACATTCAAAATCAATATCATTGCAGGTCCGCTTTGGAGCAATGATGAAGCACAAAAAATCGGAGGTCGTATTGCTGCGGCACATTTAGGAAAATTCACTGGACAATGGAGCACTATTGTCGAAGGTCAGATGAGCGTTATCGAAGTTGAATATGATACGCAACCATCAGGAAGCACAGAATATACTATGGACGTTTTAGCAGGACCAATCTGGAGCAACGAAGATGCTAAAGAAATATGCCCTTCAATCTGTGCTTCTTACGGAGGAACCTGGAACGGACAGTGGACAACAGTCGTTGAAGGCAAAATGAGCGTTTGCGGATGCACATTTAAGTTCTAGAACTTATTTAGATTAATATGAATCTCTGGGGCAACCTGGAGATTTTTTTTGCTCTGATAATAATTTACAGCTGAATTATTGAGTAGTTTTTATAAAATCCGTAGGTCTGGACTGCATTACAGACTGGAAACTTCTTGTAAAGGCCTGAACACTCTTATACCCTACTTTGTATGCTGTTTCGGAAATGGTATGGTCGCCGGAGCTCAGCAGTTCCAGGCTTTTAATAATTCTTAGTATCTGCTGGTATTTGGCCAGTGTTATTCCGGTCTCTTTTTTAAAAATGCGTTCTATTGTGCGTAAGGAAAGCATTGAAATTTCACTCAGATCTTCCATTCTTATGTCCTCCTGGTAATGACTGTGAAGATATTCAATAGATTTAGATAACCTTTTATCTTCAGGAAGTCTGATATAAAGTTGTAAGGAATGTTCCACAAAATGAGGAAGCTCATTAAAAAGCGCTTGTAAGAAAAGTGCTTCATCCGGATCTTTTGAAATGCTTTTTGACCATTTTTCTGCATACTTTATCATTTCTTTCAGAACAGGAGGAACGGAAAAAACATTAATCTTATGATGAAAAGCACTGCTTTTTTCTACATCAGCGAACATGATCATCAGTTTAATTTTTTCAGAGTGTGAATTGGTTTTATGAATGGCACCCGGAGGAATCCAGGCTGCGTGGTTTTGAGGAAGAAGGTAGATCTTCCCGTCGACCGTAATATACTGGAATCCACTTTCTACATACACGAGCTGGCCTTTTTGGTGAGAATGAAGAATGTCATCATGCCGCCAGCCTTCTTCAAACCAGACAAAATAGGGCTTCTTCAGCTGATCAATATCTATAGTGTCGTGAACATTCATGTCGTTTTACGTTAAAACTTTGGCAAAATTAAATAAAACTGCTGAATTAATTTTGCATCAAATATTAATTATATGATGAAGAGCGAATCAAGAAAGAATGCTTCTTATATTCTGATGGTGGTCAATATACTGGTTGTGATCCTGGTATCCAGTAATCTGAGATCTCCTATTATCTCTGTTTCCCCGGTATTGGGTGATATACGGCATGCCTTGAATCTGGATAGTTTTCAGGTGAGCCTACTTACTTCTATTCCACTGTTTATGTTTGCAACATGTTCCGTTTTAGTGAGCAGATTTTCACATAAATTCAGTATCAGCCGGTTTCTGATGTATTCCCTGATTATTTTAAGTTTCGGACTGTTCCTAAGGATTACGGGATCTCTATGGACTCTTTTCACAGGATCTGTGTTTATAGGTTTGGGAATCTGTATCGGAAATGTAGTTACTCCGGGTTATATCAAGAATAATTTTCCTAAACAGATCGGTTTGATGACCGGAATTTTTGCAGTTTCTATGAATCTTACAGCTGCATTAGCCTCAGGCTTCAGCGTAAGGATCGGAGAATGGACGGGATTCGGATGGCGTGGCTCCCTGGGAATCTGGCTGATCATTGCCGGACTGGGACTTTTTGTCCTTATCCTGGAGCTGATATTCAATAAAAAGAATCCGGGACAGGCAAAAGCAGCTTTAAGTGTTTCTGATTTTAATATGTTTAAATCTGCGCAGGCATGGAATATCAGTGTATTTATGGGGCTGCAGTCTTTATTTTATTACTGCATGATGGCCTGGTTGCCTTCATTTCTTACTGATTGTAAAATGGAAGGTGAAAATGCGGGATGGGTCCTGTTTTTTATTCAGATTACCATGATCCCGATTACTTTCTGTGCTCCGATTATTGCCGGGAAAATGAAGGATCAGCGGATCCTGATCATACTTATCTGCAGTTTAATGTTCGGAAGTACGATGATGTTCGTCTGGCTGCAGTCGCAATGGATCTATGCTAATGCTGTCATTATCGGTATTTCTAATGGTTTGTCTTTCAGCCTGTCTATTTTGTTTTTTTCAACAAGAACGAAAAATAGCGCCAATGCGGTAAAAATATCTGGAATGGCACAGTCTGTGGGGTACCTGATTGCTGCATTCGGGCCTCCGGTTTTTGGAAAACTTCATGACTGGGATGCATCCTGGAAAAGCTCTTTTTATTTTTTGAGTTTCGCTGTTATCCTGATGTTTTATTTCGGAATGAAGGCGGCCAGGAATAAATGTGTGGAAGATTAAAAAAAATAAAAGAAGTCACACTAAGAGACTTCTGTATTTTTTTTCATTTTCATCGTTTTAAAACAAAACAAAATTAAAACCTCACAAAGAAATCTCTGTGAGGTTCAATTAATCTTTGAAAAGCTCAAAAGTAAGAGAACATTTGCTCTTCATATGAAATTATTTTCTCCATTTATTTAAGCCTACATTCATCTGAATTATTAAAAAAGCCTGGCTTCTACAATGGTGAAATAACCTATACGATCTTTTATGAGCCATTTCCCATCCTGATATACATATTGGTCATCATATTTTACACTATAATCCGTCAGAGTATCTTTGCCTTCTGTCTCACGAATCATTTTAATCTGGGAAAAAGAGGTACCTGTAGCAGTATTTCCATCTATTTCCACAGTATGCTGTCCGTTTAGTGTGAAATAGGTTTTAACCTGCGAAGCATGGCCATTAAATTCGTTTTCAAGTTTTTCTCTTCCCACAGTTTCTCCTGCCAGAAAGTCTCCCATATATGCTTTGTAGGTAGCATCCGATGTAAATAATTCCATTTGTTCTGCAATCTTTTTTTCATCGCCCAAGGATGCATAGGCATCAATTAAGTTTCTTAATTCTTCTTTTGTTTTTAAAATTTCTAATGTCATACTTTTAATTTTAATAAGGTTTTAAAATCTTTATTTGCTTGTTATTGTCTGACAAAACTATAGTATATTTGCTTACAATTTATTAGTCGTTACCAAAAGGTTAGTGACTAATGAAAACCTTAGTTATGGCAAAAGAGAAAGAAAATCAATCAGATAGCAAGGCATTTACAGAAGAATGCAGTACTGTTTTAATGGCCGTTTCAGATGCGCTTTATGCTATTGGAGGCAAATGGAAACTGATGATTATTATTGCAATGGCGAGGGGGAATAAAAGATTTACAGAGATTCAAAGACAGGTGAACGGCATATCTGCAAGGGTACTTTCCAGTGAGCTTAAAGAATTGGAGCTGAACGGATTTATTGTAAAAAAAGTTTCTGTTGGCTATCCTGTAAGTATTGAATATGAATTGCTGCCCTACAGTCATACCCTTGAAGAATTGGTAGGAGCTATGACCAGATGGGGAATACAGCATAGACAGAAAATTAAAAGCGAGATGTCCGCAGGAGGAAAGTCTTCCAGTACAAAATAAAAGGTTGATCACTGTATATCTGATATATTGATTTATGTCACTCTTCTTTTTTCACTTGCTTCCATCCATTCATCTTTTTGACATTTTGAGCAGTTTCCAGCATTTCCTTCCGTTTTAAATTCGGTATGTCCACAGAAGATACATGAATATTGACTTTCTTTATGAATTCTTTTTAATGGATTTTTTAATGAATCCGGCATAATGGGAAGGCCGTATTTTACATCTTTATCTTCATAGTAAAATACACTGATCTCCCCGGAAATTTCTTCAATAGCTGTTTCAATCTGCCCAAGCTGTGAAACACCCTTCAACCTGAGCTCTGCAAAAAATTCATCGCTTCCCAAGTTTTCTTTTTTAAAGTTTTCAATAGCAAATTCACCGTCTTTGATCAGGCAGATGGAACTTCCTTCCACCAGTTTCTCAAATTTTTTGCTTCTTCCTATAAAAAAAGTGACAATGCTGTATAAAAGAATGATGACTATAAAAACAAGAATGGAAGAAATAATACCAACATCTTTATTGAACATAGGATCACCAGCCGCAGAACCTAAACCGATAATAACGACCAGCTCAAAAATAGAAAGCTGCTTTACCCCTCTTTTTCCTAAAATCCTCAGGCCAATAATAATGGCCAGGAACATGATCATAGTCCGTAATATGATTTCCAGAAGAAAAGACCATTCTTCGTGTCCCAGAAATAATTCTTTCCAGTTGAGTTCTAAGAGAAATGGGGATAGCATAGAAATTAATTTAGAGAAGGTATCCAAAAAATGAGCCATCCCCCAACCCATTCTTCTTAAAGATTAATAGATTTTAAACTCTTTTAAATTAATTATAAAGAATATTCCATCCCGTCCTGCAGAACTAAGCATCTGTTCTCCAGATTGTTTTCATTGATCTTCTTCTGAATGTATTCACGGCTTTCCTTACAGTGGCTGACTGCTTCAAGATGCGTGACCAAGATGGAGGCATTGGGTGCATATTCACAAAGTTTGATGATGTCTTCACTGGTCATAATAATAGGATCTCCCACTGCAAAAGTGGCTGCACCTCCGGCTACAACAATATGCTGAGGCAGATGCTTATCGATCTCTGCTGCAATTCTTTCATACCAGATACTGTCACCAACGACATAGAGAGTTTGATCTTCTGTTTTAAAGACAAATCCGTTTACTTTACCCATTTTCTCCCCTATTTCTCCGGTTCCGTGCTGCCCTTCTGTAATTGAAATATTGATATTTTCCCAGATGATACTGTCTTTAATAGAAATTATATTCTTAAAACCTGACTCTGCTATCTTTTCTGCAATGATCTCAGGGCAGATCACAGGAATATTTTTATCTAAAAATTCAATAGCTTTTTCGTCCCAATGATCAGGATGAAGATGAGTTACAGCTACCGCATCAATTTTTGACAGTTTATCTTTTAATTCCTCTTCACTGAACGGAAGGTCAACCAAGGGATTCAGCAGTTCGCTATCTGTCATTGGAAGCTTTCCCAAAGAACCTTTTGCCCCAAGCATGGGATCAATTAAAATATTTTTTCCTCCTATTTGGAGCAGTAATGTGGCATTGCGCCATAATTCCAGTTTCATTTTGTTTAATTTTGTACTGCAAAACTATGGTTAAACCAAGGGTAAATAATAGACGGTTACCAAAAGGTTAACCATATATATAAAAGTTACCGATGAATTTTGAAGAATTTAAAAACTGCGGGCTTAGACGAAGCCTTGATATTCTTTCCGGAAAATGGAAACCGCTGATCCTTCTGAATCTTTTTGAGGAAGATCAGGTACGGTTTATAGAATTGTGGCGTAAAATGCCGAGGGTTTCAAAGAAAGTGCTTTCTGAACAGCTGAAACAGATGGAGGAAAATCATATCATTCAACGGATTGAAGTCTATAATTTTCCTCCTGAAGTCTATTATAAGGTGACTGATAAAGCCCGGAAATTAGGTCCTATTCTTGATCAGCTGCATGCATGGGGCAATGATCTTGATTCTTAAAAGTATTCAATACCTCCAAAATATTCCGGTAAATAAAATCAAGTTCTTCTGATGTGATGCAATACGGCGGAACCAGATACATAACATTCCCCAGCGGACGCATAATGATCCCGCGCTTAAGAAATTCATCATAGAGGACCTTTCCAATCTGGTTAAAATAAGAAGTGTGTTGATCTGTTTTATACTCAAAAGCCAGAATGGTCCCGGTCTGACGTACATTTTCAACATGTGAATGCTTTGAAAGAATTTTAGAAAAATCGGAATGTTGGTTGTTGATACGATCAATGGCTGTTAATGTTTCTTCCTGCAATAAAAGCTCCATGCTGGCCAGAGCCGCAGTACACGCTAAAGGATTAGCCGTAAAAGAATGTCCGTGAAACAGGGTTTTATACTTATCGTCAGATAAAAAGGCATTAAAAATTTCCTGCGAACAGGTGGTAATTCCCATAGGCATTGTTCCTCCGGTGAGGCCTTTTGAGAAACACATAATATCCGGCATTTCCGTCAGGTGATTGGCCGCAAACAGTTTTCCGGTTCTCCCGAAACCTGTGAATACTTCATCTTGGATCATCAGAATTTCTTTGCTTCTGCAGAATTTCATCAGTTCATCCAGATGTTTAGCCTCATACATCAGCATTCCTGCTGCGCCCTGTACCAATGGTTCATAGATAAAACAGGCTGTTTCTTCTGCCAGATCTTTAATCTGAATTTTTAAACTTTCCAGATTTTCTGCGTTAGGTGTATCGATAAAGATCACCTCAAAGAGCATACTTCCGAAAGGTTTTGTCCAGACACTTCTCCCGCTCACAGACATCGCCCCGAAGGTATCGCCGTGATAAGCATTTTTAAAAGCCAGAATCTTCGTTTTTTCTTTCCCTGAATTATAGGCGTACTGAATACACATCTTCAGCGCTGCTTCCACCGCTGTGGAACCATTATCCGAATAAAAAACCTTTTTCTGGTTCTTCGGAAGCAGGTTCAACAGGTTTTCTGAAAGCTGAACAGCCGGTTCATGCGTAAATCCCGCAAAAATAACCTGTTCCAGAGTATTCAGCTGCTGAAAAACACGTTCTGCAATATAGGGATGAGCATGACCGTGCAAAGTCACCCACCAGGATGAAACGGCATCAATGTATTTTTTTCCTTCCTCATCATATAAATAGACGCCTTTTCCTTGTACTATAGGCACTGCATCTCCTGCTGTTTTCATCTGCGTGTAGGGATGCCAGTTGACGGCTTTATCTCTTGACTGTAGAGATTGTATGGATGTATTCATTTTTTTTTAATTAGAAGTTAGAAATTAGAGGTTAGAAGTTAGTGAGATGATCGTTCCATAAGCCAATTGTAGCTTTATAACCTGTAACTGGTACCCCTCTCCCGAAACTCATTAACAACAACTATTTTCCTTCATCTTCATCGGTTTCAGGCCCAGTTTTTCCAGCATCTGCATATCTTCGGAAACTCCCGGATTAGGGGTTACCAATAGTGTTTCTCTTTCTCCTGTGAAGATGGAATTGGCTCCGGCCATAAAGCACCACGCCTGCTCTGTTTCATTCATTTCAATACGTCCGGCGCTTAATCTCACCATGGAGGAAGGCATGACAATCCTGGCGGTAGCAATCATTCTGACCATTTCCCAGGTATCTACTTTTTCGTTGTCTTCAAGCGGCGTTCCTGCTACTCTCGCTAAAGCGTTGATGGGAACTGATTCCGGATGTTTTGGCATGGTGGCTAAGGTTAAAAGCATTGAAATTCTGTCTCTGTGCGTTTCACCAAGACCTATAATTCCTCCTGAACATACCGTTATTCTTGCTTTTCTTACATTATTGATGGTATTGATCCTGTTATCGAATGTTCTGGTTGAGATAATTTCTTCGTAATACTGTTCAGAAGTATCTAGATTGTGGTTGTAAGCATATAAACCTGCTTCCTGAAGACGAATGGCCTGCTCTTCGGTAAGCATTCCTAACGTACAGCACACTTCCAGTCCAAGTTCATTTACGCCTTTTACCATATCGATTACCCTGTCGAAATCTCTGTTGTTACGGACTTCACGCCATGCTGCAGCCATACAGAAACGGGAAGAGCCACTGTCTTTTGCTTTTTGAGCGTGGGCAATCACGGTTTCTGTCGGAAGCAATGCCTGCACTTTGATATTAGTATGGTAACGGGCAGCCTGACCACAATAAGAGCAGTCTTCGGGACATCCTCCCGTTTTGATGGATAATAAGGTAGAGATCTGTACTTCTGACGGATCATGCCATTCACGGTGTACTGTTGATGCTTTATAGATCAGCTCCAGCAAAGGCTGGTGATAAATTTCTTCTATTTCTTCTTTTGTCCAGTTGTTTCTGATGGTTGTTTTTTTATCCATTATCATAAATTTGTTTTTGTTAATTGTTCTGCGGCAGCTTTAATGCTGACTTTAGTTGGCTGGTCGATTTCAGGAATGTAGATAGTTCTGGTTTCTCTTTTCATAAAGTTACAGATCACTCTTTCGGTATCTGGAGGGAAATTTCCATTGAAAATCAGGTATTCCAGCTTAAGTTTTCTTTGTTTTAAGGCCATGATGGAAAGTAAGCTGTGGTTAATGCATCCTAAATAATTTCTGACGACTAACGCTACAGGAAGATTAAGTTTTTCTATAAGGTCTATCATAAAAATCTCATCCGAAAGCGGGACCATAAGCCCTCCCGCTCCTTCTACGATTAGTTTGTTATCTGTTTTGGGAAGCTGAAACTGATCTAAACTGATTTCTATATTTTCTTCCCTGGCAGACTGATGTGGTGATGCAGCCAGCTGAAGACGGTAAGTTTCCGGATGGCAGACAGTATTCTCTGTCCATGATTCTATTTTATGGCTGTCCGTATAGTCGAGATCCCCGGATTGCACAGGTTTCCAGTAATCAGCTTTAAAATATTGTGTTAAAACAGCGGAGCATACTGTTTTTCCTACTTCGGTGCCGATTCCGGTGATAAATATTTGATTCATTTGATGTTACAGGTTGAAAGATTCGGAGTTGATGTTTATTGATTCGTCTTAAATAAATTCTTTAATAATTCTCGTGAGTTCTACAACTTCTTCTTCTGTATTAAAGCTGTGGAGGCATATTCTGAGTCTTTCGGTTCCTGCTTTTACAGTGGGACTGTAGACGGCGTAGGTTAAGAAATTATTATCAGATAGTGTTTTCTGTAAACTTCTCGATTGTTGATTATCCGGCATCAATACGGCCTGTATCGGGCTCAATTCTGAAGATGGGGTTTTAATATTTTGATTCCTGAAAGTTTCAATATTCTTTTGAAGTCTTTCTGACAGTTCTGGTTTTTGCTTTAAGAATTCATAGCCTGTTTGAATAGCCATCCATAAAAAATCCTGAGCAGCAGTGGTATAGATAAAAGGAGATGCAAAATTCACTAAATAGGATTTTATGGTTTCATCACACAAAATAGCGGCACCATGTGCTCCTAAAGCTTTTCCATAAGTCATTACGGCGGCAAAAACATCATTCTGTAACTGATTCTTCTCAATCAGGCCATATCCGAAAACACCAAAAGCATGGGCTTCATCTACAATCAGTGCTGCATTATATTTTTTGGCTAAAGCTGCAATTTCCCGGAGAGGGGCAAGATCTCCATCCATCGAATACAGGCTTTCTATAGCAATATAACAGGGCCCGGTCTGCTTTTTCAGAATACTTTCCAGATCTTCCGGATCATTGTGACGGAATTTTAGTTTTTTAGCATGTGACATTCTGCAGGCATCATGAACTGAACGGTGAATCTGCTCATCTACAATAATCGTGTCATGACGGTCCGGCAGCGTAGAAAATAAGGCCAGATTTGCATTGTAACCGGAAGAAAAAAGAAGAGCTGCTGGGTATTGATGCTGTTCAGCAATGTATTTTTCTGTTTCATCAACAATATTGCTGTTTCCGCTGATCAGTCTTGAACCGGAGCTTCCTGAAAGAAGTTTAGGATTTTCCTGAACATTCCGAAGCAACTGTAATTGAAGTTCTTCATTTCCCGCTAAGCCAAGATAATCATTGGAATAAAAATCAACACCCTCTATTTTGGGTTTTAAAGCTCTTAATATGCCCGCTTCTTTTCTTTTATCAAGCACTTCCTGAAATTTTTTAAGCATAATCCAACTGTGAAACTTCTTCTGCTATGGCATTGATCCACTGATCATGCAGTTCTTTTTCTATCGTCAGGATATTTTCTGCATGCAATTTCCAGTCTGCGGAGAATTCATTTAATTGATTGATCATTTCCTCAAGATGCCCTTCTTCTTCCAGAATAATAGATTTCACCATAATCCTCGAAGATTCCTTGGTCAGAATATCCTGATAAACCGGATATAGCTCATCTGCACGAACTTCAATGGCATAAGTCACAAAAAGATAAGCTGCATATTTCAACTCTTCCTTATTCAGGGCAAATACGGTCTGAAGATACCTGCAAGCCTTTACATCCAGAGAATGAAGATACTGTCGGGTGGCAACTGGGGCCAGAAGTTCGTCTGCTTCATAGGTTTTACATAATTCGGGATCTATTTTGCTGATCTGTTTTTTTAGATAATAAGCATGACGGTGCTCTTCGGCAGCATGTTTCAGCTGAATGAGCGTGACAGAAACCGGATGCTCACACTTAGAGATCTTTCTGGCACCGGCATTTTCCATGAACGAAAGCGTGTTCAGCCATTTGGCATGAGTTCCGTCATCCTGTACAATTCTTTCAAGCAGTTGTTGAAATTCCATAGATTTTTATTTTGAACCAAAATTAGTATATTGCCGGACCATTAAAAGGTGCCAGTTTTAATATTATGGATAGTCCGGTTAAGATTCCTTACCAAAGTTTTATAGAAATTGACAGAGATTCAGAGACTTCAATCTATATGCAGATTGCTAATCAGCTTATTAATGCTATTCAGAGAGGTTTTCTGCCATACGGCACCAAGTTGCCCGGAACCAGAGCCTTCAGTGAAGTGTTGGAAATCCACAGGAATACCGCCGTTGCTGTTTATGATGAATTGTCAGCACAGGGCTGGGTTGAGAGTCTTCCGAACAAGGGAACGTTCATCATCGGAGAAAATCAGGAAAAACCGGTAAAGGTTAAGAATTTTGAAAAAAATAACCTTCAGAATTATCCTGAAACGACAGGTTTTTCATTTAAAACTTCGAATATTTTAGATAATCCATTTGAACATTCCGACTGCGAGTATGTTTTTAACGACGGCGTTCCGGATATCAGACTGACTCAGATCGGGCAGCATTCAAGGTTTTACAGCTCTATTCTTAAACGGAAATCCAATCAGAAAATGCTGGGCCACTACAATCATGACGGAAGTGAATTTTTTAAGGAACATCTGTCGCATTATCTTAATCTTTCCCGCGGACTGCCTATTTCAAAGAACAATCTTCTCATTACCCGAAGTACGGAAATGAGTATCTATATCGTTTCCGAAATTCTTCTTTCTGTAGGAGATACTGTATTGGTAGGCGCTTTGAGCTATTTTTCCGTGAATATGATTTTCCAGAAAGCAGGTGTGAATATTGTATCACTCCCGATAGATGAAGAAGGAATTATCGTAGAAAACGTCCGGGAGGCCTGTAAAAAGCAGAAAATCCGGATGCTTTATCTTACTCCGCATCACCACTATCCTACTACTGTTGCTTTAAGTGCACAACGAAGACTTGAGTTGCTCGACCTTGCCCACGAGTATGGTTTTATCATCCTTGAAGATGATTACGATTATGAATTTCATTATGATAAAAGCCCCATTCTTCCGCTGGCAAGTGCAGATACTAAGGGAATGGTGATTTATATCGGATCTTTCGGAAAATCACTGGCTCCGGGATTCAGGACCGGGTTTATTGTTGCTCCGGAAAATCTGATGGCTGAGATGAGGAAATATCTCGGAATTATAGACCGTCAGGGTGATATCTTAATGGAAAGGGCCTTAGGTGAAATGATTGAAGAAGGAGAAATACACCGGTATCTTAAAAAGTCTTTAAAGGTTTATCAGGAAAGGCGGAATCACTTTGCAGAGCTTCTTAAGGAAAATTTAGACGAATTGATACAGTTTCAAAAGCCTTCGGGAGGTCTTGCTTTCTGGCTGGAATGGAATATTCCTGTCAACCTGATGCAGCTAAGCCGGAATTGTGCGCAGAATAATTTGTTTATTCCTAAAACACTACTCTACCAGACGAAAGATATTACGGCAATGAGGCTGGGTTTTGGAAATCTTAACTTTGAGGAAATGGAGAAGAGTATTGACATTCTTTCTGGGCAAGTGAAAAGATTGTTATAAAATTACCTGCCGATTATAACCACAAAAGTCACAAAAGTTTTCTTGAAACACTTAAGTTATTTAAAGTTTAAGAGCCTACTGTAAAATGACACTTAAGTTTTTGTGAAAATCTTTGTTTTCTTTACTATAAAAGAAAAAATATACCTGATTTCTACAACAAAGAAAAATTTTAACCATTAAGGATTATTGAGCTTTTAAGAATATTAAGTTTTAGTTTCGCTTCAAGGCGGACAACTTAAAAAAATCAATGATTTTTTCTTAACTCACCTTACTCTCTTCATTTATCTTAATGTTTAAAAAAGTTTAGGACGAGAATCAGCGACCATATTAATGTTCGGAGGAAATTGATTTTAAATAACAGTGTAAAATTAACCACAGATGACACGGATTTGCGCAGATGTTTGCGTTGTATGCGGCTGTGAAATAAGGGGATTTTGAAATAAAAAAAGTGTAACACCCGGGTTACACTTATCTAATTTTTGTTGTTTTTTTAATTGGAGGGAGTCAATATCTTCGCTTTCTTTTTCTTGGATTTCTTCTTTTTTCTGTTCAAATAGATAATGAATCCTGTGATGGGAAGTGAAGCCGCGATCATTCCTGCAAATAGATATAAAATCCTGCCAGTCATTCCAAAGATGCTTCCTGTATGAAGGTCATAATTTCTTTCTCTTAATGCGGTTCCATTGCCGATGTTTTTGTCTTTGTAGGATTGATGCTTCAGGATTTTTCCTGAGTATTGATCAAAATTGAATTGCTCATTCTGGTATTGCTTATTCTCATACGTTACTTCAGCATAATAAGTTCCTTCTTCTGTTTTAGGAAAGCTGATGAGTGCAGATTTCTTATCCGCCAGGCTCTGTTCTACCCTGTTTCCTACGATATTCAAGATGTTTTTCTTGTCTGAAGATTCTTCGGTAGGAATGGTACTTTTAGCTTTCTGTTCGGTTTTCGCCTTTCCATTCAGTGCTTTTCTGACCCATTGGTCTAAATCTTCAAAATTCCATATCAATGCTGCGTATGAAATGAGGCATAAAGGAATAACGGCATAAAATCCCAGGACATTGTGCGTATCATAATTGATTCTTTTCCATTTTGCAGACGTTTTAATGAAAAACATTCCTTTCAAAGCCTTCTTATTCATTTTACGGGGAAACCAGATTACCAGTCCTGAAAAAAGCATGATTGCCAATATCAGCGTAGAATATCCGGTAATGGTCTTCCCAATTTTTTCACCCAATAAAAGTCTGCGGTGAAGGTCCATCACAATTTCAAAAAAATCATTTTTGGCATTTTCCACCTCAAGAACTTTTCCGGTGTAAGGATCTACATAAACCCTGTAATAATAAATATATGAACCCCAATAAGTCAAAGCTTCCTTATCCATTTTCAGGGAACGGAATGCATAGCTTCTGGATGGATCTGAGGATATTTCTACCCTGTTTACCTTAAGACTGTCCGGAAGTGCCTGTTCAGCTTTTAGTTTGAGATCGGAAAACTGCAGTTTTTCTTTTTTTATGGTTTTGACGAAATATTTTTCCGGGTGTAGGGCATGTTTCAGTTCTTTTTCAAAAGCGAGAATACATCCGGTAACTGCCATTATCACAACTATAAGCCCGGACGTTAGTCCGAGCCATAGATGTAATTGATATGCTGTTTTTCTTAGTATAGAATTCATATTAAAACTTAAGAGTAACCTCCGCCACAAAGTTACGGGGCATTTGGGCTACTATAACACCCTGTCCTGCGAAATACTGCGCATTTCCTAAATTATTCATTTTAAATCCTAACCTGTATCTTTCTTTTTCAAGAGATACGGAAGCGTTCACTAAAGTATAAGCCGGGAATGTAAACTGTCCGGTAGTTGCATTGTCTACAGTAACCTGCTCACCCACGCGGTTTACTCCAAAACCTAATCCGAGACCTGAAAGTCCTTTGATCGGCAATATGTAGCTTACCCATGAATTGAATACATTAGCCGGACCTGAAGACGATGGACGACGGCCATCTACATTGGCAGCAGCTTTTACAAACTTACTGTCGTTATAAGAATATCCTGCCATAATGTTCAGACCCTGAATTGGATTAAGGATGGTTTCAATTTCGATCCCTTTACTTCTCTGCTCTCCGTCCTGGATGGTCACATTATAGTTTGTTCCGTCGCGGGTCACAACATCTGCCCGTAACATATTGTCAACCAGAATATCATAATATCCTACCGTGAAATTCACTCTGTTTCTCCAAAGATTTCCTTTGAATCCCACTTCCCACTGATTGGATCTCTGCGGTTTAAAATCTCCGCTATAGTCTGCAAGAGGCTGTGCAATCGGGGCTAAATTACTGAAGCCATTCATATAGTTGGCATAGGCAGACAGACGGTCTTTAAGGATCTGATAAGATAAACCAAATTTTGGAGACAACGCATTCTGATTGAATGTCCCCGTATTTACATTTTTGATCAAATCCAGCTGCCCTTTGCTTTCATAATGGTCAAAACGTAAACTTAGTAAAGCAACCAAACGGTCTGTAATGTATACCGCATCGGAAATATAAGCGCCATAAATATTGCTTGATGCTGTATTTCTTACCAAAGGTGCTGTAGAAGTCTGAATTTTCTGTAACGCTAAATCTTTAGTTATATTTCCATATAATCCTGTTACCGGCGGCGCTATCGGTGCTGTAGGATTTTTAGGGTCAATGTAATCAAATACAACAATGGGAGAAAGGTTATTGTTCAAAGACTGGTTTAAATAATCTAATCCTACAAGAACTTTATTTTTGATTTTTCCTATTTTAAATTCCCCGTTAAAGTTCTGCTGAACGCTGGTAGACGCTCCTTCACCATTCTGCCACTGTACATTACGTTCCAAAAGGTTATCTGTAGCTCCTCTCATAAACTGATACTGATACAATCCTTCCGTTTTCCTGTAATTTCTTGAGATCAAAGTCTGGGAACTCCACTGATCTGAAATTTTGTAATTCACCTCAGCTTTTACATTGATGGAAGGCGCTTTTAAACTCATATCGTTATTGGAATAAGACTTTTTCCAGTCATATCCAAGCTCATCCGGAGTGGTTGCAATGAATGGTCGGGTTCTCGGTAAAAAAACAATCGGTGTATTTGTTCCTTCATAGGTGTAAATCTGGGCTCCCAGGCTAAACTTTAAACGGTCATTCACCTGGTAGCTGAAGGTTGGAGCAACAAACATGGATTTTCTGAACTCAGAATCTCTGAATCCGTTCTGATATTGATACGCTGCATTCACACGGAATAAAGTCTTCCTTGAATCTGTGACTGGACCGTATACATCAGCTGTCACACGGTTCAGATTATAACTTCCCAAAAGATAAGAAGCTTCTCCGCCGAAATAATCTTTAGGCTTTTTCGTTACGACATTAATCAATCCTCCAAAAGAATTGACTGCGCCTCCGTATAAAGTTCCGGAAGGTCCTTTGATCACGTCGATACGCTCAATATCCGCCGGATCAATTTCTGAATTGGTGGTCGCAGGAACACCATCTACCATAGAAACTCTCGTAGGAAAACCTCTTAAATTGTAGTAGAAACTTCCGTCTCCCGCTCTACCCGCACTTCCCTGCATTTTTACAATACCCGGAACGTTTTTTAAAGCGTCGGACATATCATACACCAACTGTTCTTTCAGAATCTGCTGGTTGATGCTGGTATACATTTGTGGATTCTCAATGTTTCTCAAAGGCATTTTAGAGATCGAAGTACTGTCTCTGTCCAGAAATTTATTTCTACTGAAGGCATATACTGTAATTCCTTCAATCACATTATTTTCTGTCTCAGGATAAATCACCGGAATTTCAAAGACATCTTTTTCAATACGGATCTGCTCACGCATCAGTTCAATATCATTTAAAACCACCTGAAGCGTATACTCTCCCGGTGGCACATTATCAAAATAGTATTCTCCTAAACTGTTGGTCTTAGCCTGATACGGCGTATTGACTAATCTTAAAAGCGCATTCTTCACGGGCACTTTTTCAGACAACATAATCTTTCCGTTGACGCGTTCATTCTGCTGGGCAGAAACAAATAATGGAAGACCGACAAGAAATAAAAGTATTATAGGGGTTTTAAATATTTTCATGCTGTAAGTTTTGTAACAGAGGATAATTGATTTTGCCGTTTTGTGATAATGGAAATGATTCTATGTGTTCGGTGCGTACATACTGCGGGTTGATTCGCAGTTTATTTTTAATGGTTTCCTTAATGATCTGGGGATCAATTTCGATGTTGTCATACAGAACAATGATTTTTTTATCATTGCCGTTAAGACAAACCACTGTATTGCCTTCCAGTTCATTCTTAAGGATAAACTCTACCTCATCCAGGTTGAGACGGATTCCGAAAAGCTTCATGATCCGCTTGATTCTTCCTGTGATGTAGTACAGTCCGTTCTTCCCTCTTCTGCCTGTATCTCCGGTATGAAGAAGCCTTGGCTGTTCGTAGGTAGAAAGGTCTTCAAGCTTGTTAGCATACCCTCCGCTGATGCTTGCATGTAAAAAGAGTAATTCATCCGTTTCAGGATCGATCTGGAAGCTTCCTGCGTGTACAGGAATTCCGATAGACGTTTCCTCTTCAAGAAGTCCGTCTGTAGTAAGATAAGCCATTCTTCCGCCTGCTTCAGTTTGTCCGTACTGAGCAAAGAACTGTTTATCGAACTCAAGGCAGTAATTGAAGATGGTTTTCCTCAACTCAGCGTTAATCACCCCTCCCGTATGGGTCATGTATCTCAGGCTGGTGCTGTCTTTTCTGAAAAATCCGATTCTGTTGAGGTTTTCATACAGATACGGAACGCCTCCCAGCGTGCTGTAGCCGTACTCTTCCATTTCGTCCCAGAATGCTTTCTGCATGATGTCTTTGTCCGTACAGACTATTCTTCCCGCCCGCATACAGTTGGTGGTAAAAATAGAAAAACCGTACACGAAATTAATCGGTACGTTGAGCGGAACTACATCAGATTCTAGGATAGGCATATATTGAAGGATGCTCATAGCGTTCTGATAAAGGTTTTCATCGGAAAGCTTCACCAATTTTGGAACTCCGGTGGTTCCGGAAGTACTTAAAAGGATTTTGATGTCAGGATGAATGGTCACTTCCGGCTGGTAATCTTCTTTAGCAAAGATTTTCACCGTTTCCGAAAACTCCTTTAACGAATATCCATGAACCTCATCTCTTGAAGGATCAAAGATATATTTGGGACGGTATTCCGCTTCCAGACGTTCTTTAAACTCCGGGTGCAGCTTCTGTCCCAAAACAGCAATGGCATGGGTTGTTCCGTAAAAATTGAGAAGAACCTCAATGCTCGGCAGCTGGTTGTCATTGTACAAAAAGATCAATCCTTTTTCTACAGGATTGAGGCCTAAAGACCTGTACAGTGTTCCAACCGGCGTGGAAGCACCGGTGGAAGCATCTGTAAACAACAAGTTCTTGTTGGCAATTACATTTTCTAAAATTTTCATATACTTAGTTTTCTACGAGTACATCGTATTTTTTCATTTTTTCGCGGATCTTCCCGACGGTTCCCATTTCAAGAATGTCGTTGAAGTCAAACTTGACACGGTAGAACTGCTCCAACGCTTCTACAATAAGCAGATGCGACATGGAGTCCCACTCAGGAATTTCCTGATACGTCAGGTTTTCGTCTACCAATTCTTTTTTCACAGCGATTGCTGATGCGATAATTTCATAAAATTCGTCTGTTGTGTGCATTTTAAATTTTTATAGTTTTCCATTTACCATTTTTGAAGATCATGAGGAACAGTACAGCCAGTACGATTTCCGAGGAAACAATAGCCGTAAATATTCCTTTCAGTTCCCATTGAAGCCTTACCCCAAGCAGGTAAGCCAAAGGAAGCTGAATCACATAGAACATGATAATGTACAGCAGGGTTACCTGCATAATATTACCAGCCGCATTAAGCGCACGGCTGATCACCATTGTAAAACCGAGTAAGAGATAAGCCATAGACACTACATGGATGTACTGTACGGCGTATCTGGCTACCTCAGCTTCCTTGGTGAAGAAGGTCACCACATATTCCGCAGCGAACTGCCAGAATACAGCGACGGCTATCAGATAGGTCATATTGATTCCTCCGGCTCTCCATACCGTTTTCTCTGCGCGGTCCGGATTTCCGGCCCCTAAATTCTGTCCTGTAAGAACCCCTGCAGCATTTCCTATTCCCCAGGCAGGCATCGTCGCCACAGAAGCAATTCTCTGCGCAATAATGTATCCTGCAAGAGCAGTAGTGCCGAAGGTGGCGATGATTTTAACCATGATCAGCCAGCTTGAAGCAGGAATAATATACTGAACCAGTCCGCCAAAAGTAATTTTCAGAATTTTTTTAATTAAAGACAGGTCAAGATGAAATTTCACCAAGATATTCACACTGGTTTTGCGTGTAAGAAGAATAAAGAACTGATATAAAACCGCCAGTAACCGGGATAATATGGTAGCATACGCCAGTCCCATTAATCCGTAAGCGGGAATAAAACCAAGCCCGAACACAAGAATCACGGCAAAGATCATACTGGAGATATGACAAAGCCACAGGGACTTCATCGCCAGATCGGCATCACCCGCTCCTCTGAAAAGACCATTGATAGACAAACGCAAAATCACCAGACCGATACTCAGAAACACCAGTTTGGAAAAAGGAAGTCCGTTCTCTACAATCCCTGTATTGAATCCAAGGAAACTGATGATCTCGCCCGCAAAAAGGAATGACAGGCCACCAATCAGTAATGCAAAGGCAGATGCCAGCAATATGATATAATGAGCAGTCCGGCTCATACCTTCCTGGTCTTTTTCTCCGGCTCTCCTGGCCGTAAGTGTTGCAGCAGCGATACCCAAACCAATGGCAATTGCATTGGCAAAATTGATATAGTTATCTGCAATTCCCACGAGTCCAAGGACCTTATCCCCTAATCTTGCAATGATTAAAAGATTGATACTGACAAAAACAGATTCCATCACGAGCTCCATCACCATAGGAATGGCAAGGCTGAAGATAGAACGGTTGATACTCCCCGAGGTAAGTTCTACTTTTTTTCCCGCTAAAGCTCCGTACGCAAATACAGAGCCTTCTTTTACAAGATGCAGAAACTTTCTCATACCGTCGCTACAGAGTTTTTATTCGCAATCTGATACAAAGGATTCGGCAGTGCACCGTCTTTCTTTGGAATAGCAAATGCTTTATTTTCGCTGTAGCCATTGTTTTTCAAACGCAGACTGTTGATGTAGAACCTTTTGAATGTAGGAACATACAGGTCATATTTTTCATACCGCTCATTCAGATGAGGATTATGGTTTTTGTAGTTCTCTATACAGTCGTGAACAAGCGTCCAGAAGGTTTCTTCCTGAAAATTGGAATGGGTATGCAGAATATTGGATAAATATCTGAAGAACGCATCAAAAACACCCAAGAGAATAGACAACGGAACGTTTTCCTTGTTGGAAGACTGGATCAGTCCGTCTGCCAGATGATCAGGAAGTTTCTCCCTTGCTTCTGTCGTCAGGACAATATCATCCACAAAATCTTTGATGACAATTCTCTGTGGCACTCCGTTTTTCAAGACCACCATAATGTTTTCTCCATGAGGTGTTACACAAAGAGAATGGGTGTAATAAATGTGAAGCAACGGCGTAAGATAAGCATCCAGATAATCTGTGATCCACTGCTGAATACTGATTCCAGCCTGTTCTGCAAAAGCCTGTACCAATGGAACTCCATTCTGATCTACGAAAAGCAAGGAAGCCATGGTAAACATTTCTTCGTCTTCCTGTAAATAATTGGAAGCACTTTCGCGCCATAAAGCTCCCAGAAATTCGTTATACTGGTAAGGAACACCGGCAATCGCACTGTATTGAGGATGCAGATAAGCAATAGAAGCCTCTTCTCCTAAAAATATGGTTCCTTTTGTTTCAAGATAAGCATCACCTTTGATCAGTCCTTTCACCCAGTCTGTAATGGATGGGGCAATTTTCATCTGCTTAGGCGACAGTCCTCTGATATTTCCTGTACTTAAAATAGAAACAGCAGTTTTCAGGTATCTTTTTTCAGGATGATCGGTATTGAACAAAGTTCTGATGCTCTGTTGCGGGCTATACACATCATTTCCTTCTCCTAAAAGAATTAAAATACCGGATGCAATATCGCCTGCAAAATGAATCTTCAGCTTATGTTCCCACTGCCATGGATGTACAGGAATTAAATTATAATCCTCAGGAGACTTTCCGGAATCAACCAGTTTTTGTTGAAAAGCCTGATACAATTCGTCTCCAATTTCAGAACGGTAAAATCCTTCCTGATCTATGTGCTCCAGCGACTGGAACGCTGATCTGTCCTTATGAGCAGCCAGCCATAACACTTTTAAATCCTCTCCCGCTTCCGGAGCAAACGTTTCAAGATCGGTAGGAGAAAATCCTAATCTGCTTTTGTTAACGATTACCCAAGGATGGCCTGTCATCTGATGTTCTACCGTTTGGTAATTACTGGATGCCAGTTCTTTTGAAGACATAACGCCTCTCGATAAAATTAATGCATCACAGTATAACGTATGCAACAATTCTTCGGTATATCTCGCCAGCGTATTGGCATCCAAATCGAATACGGTTTGCATTTCAAGGAAAAACTGGGGAATATTCAGCGCTGAGGTGGGTACGCCATTCTCTATTTTCACGATACTCTCTGTATCAATATGCCAGTAATCCATCATCCTTTCCTGACCCCGGAAAACGTATTCTATAGTCTCGATTCCAGTTTCCAGTTTGAAGACCGTAAATCCTTCTTCATCCTGTGAAACGGCAACAGGTTTTAACCGTTCTTCATGCATTAATTCTGCAATCGTCTTGGCCATAAGGTCTCTGTTGGCCTGTAGCCAGTTTTCCTGGCTGATGGTATTATTTTTTAAGTTGGTGTTCATTGTTCTGTTATATTTTGACAGTTGATACAGCAGCGTGTTTCTCTACATCAAAATCCTGGAAAGCAATTTTCTTTTCGATTTTATAATGTTCTCTTCCCAAAATGTCATTGATGATATAGGAATTACGGTAGGCCGCCATTCCAAGATCGGTAGAAATGTAGCTGTGGGTGTGTACTTCTGCATGAAGCACATAGATTTCACCGCCGTTATGATCTATGGAATAATTCCTGTTGACCGCAAATAATCCTGTAGAATCTCTTTTAATTCTGGACTGAATATTTTTCAGGAAAGCAGGTTCATGATAACGGTATCCTGTTCCTACCACCAGATAGTCAGCTTCCTGTTCGTAAGGAATTTTCTGCTCCAACTGTGTGAATTCAAGAGTCAAATTACCCGGATTGCTGTTGTCTACTCTATCCAGCTGGCTGTTTGGAATGATGGTCAGCTTTGGATCAGCATTATCAATATTCAGGTCGTAGATGAAATCATAGATCTGGTTGATGAGGTCGTAATTGATTCCTTTAAACTGAGCCTGCTGCTTGCTTAATATTGATTTTCTTGCCGCTTCATCCCTGCTGTAGAAATAATCCACATAATCAGGAGAAGTCAGTTCAAGCGTCAGCTTTGAATACTCCATCGGGAAGAAACGGTCCGGACGTGAATACCAGCCCAATTGGGTGTTTTCATCACGGCTTTGCAATAAATCATAGAAAACCTCAGCTGCACTCTGCCCTGAACCGATCACGGCAATTTTTTTACCCTGCGCTAAAAGTTCTTCCTTACGGTACAGATAAGAGCTTGTATGCAGAATACGGGAATCCTCTTTCGGAATAAACGAAGGAATATGCGGCTGTGTTCCTGTTCCCAGGATCAGTCTTTCTGTTCTGAAAACCTCTGTCTCCTTTGTTTTGGTATGAATGGTTGTGATTAAATACAATCCGTCTTCATACACAATATCAACCACCTGCGTTGAAAAACGGCACTGTGGAAGCTGGCTCACCACCCATTGGCAGTAACGGTTGTATTCTTTACGCGGAATGAAAAAATCTTCCCTGATAAAGAATTTATACAGTCTGTTTGTTTCTTTCAGATAGTTCAGAAGGCTTAAAGGATTCGTAGGATCTGCCATGGATACACAGTCGCATAGAAAAGGCGTCTGAAGTGTTACGTGGTCGATCATTAATCCCGGATGCCAGTCGAAACCGTCTCTCTGGTCAAGGAAAAGTGTTTTTAATTCAGAAATCGGATTCGATAAAGCGGCCAATCCTAAATTAAAAGGGCCAATACCTATTCCGATCACGTTATATATTGTTTCGTTATTCATGTTCAGTGATTTTTACGGTGAATTCTACATCTTTGTTTTGCGGGAATTTTTCCCAGTACCATTCTCTGTAGCAGAAATTAAGGTTGGCCTTTTTATGAGGCATTTCAATGACTTTATCTACTTTGAACCCGACATGAGCCTTGTTCATCATAGACGCCAGAGAATCTACCGAGCCTTCGCCTACCATTTTTCCAACCTCAGGCTGGGCAAATACATAATCTACCATAGACTGTGTGGAAGGAGAAACGTATTTCTTCTTCGGATCTGTTGGTGCAATAAATTGATGGGTTCCGTAATCGGTAGGCAGTACATCGTAGTAATCGCCTACAATATCTCTGCATGGCCAATATACTTCGATATTACATGTAGGTTCGCCATTGCTCATGACGATGTAGCTGTGTGCTTCATCACCTGGCAGCATTAAATGGTAATAAGTTTCCAGCTCATCAATCGGCCAGTTCATCTGCCAGATTTTGATGGCATGTTCACGGTTAAACCACTCATGAAGCATTTCAAGGTCTTCATCAAGATTAACGGGTCTCATCGTAACCGTGACATCATCTTTCTGGAAATAACGCTTGAAGAAAGCTTCTTTTCCTTTCGGATGAATCAGCTGATCTGAGAAGTAATGGTAGTGAAGAAGATTCGGAACTTTAGCATAAGAAATGGCTGCTGCACTTGTAATACCATCAATTTCATTAGCAACCGCCTTAAAGTTGGTTTTTGTTCCCCAATGACGGTTTTTAAGTGCATAACGCGTAAAATCTGAAGGCATTTCCTGATGAACCTGTTCAAATTCATTGTGCAGGATATTGATTAATGTTCTCTCTTTCACCCATCCCGTCTTTCCTAATGATGCCACCAGTGCTGAAAGATTGCTCACCAGAACATGGTAAGAAATAATGTCTAAAAGACGTTCATCCCTGATAAAAAGATCTTCAATCTCAGGATGCGTTTTGGAAAGCTCCGCATACTGTTCTCTTGCGCTTTCTCTTAATAAATATCCCTGTGCATCTCTTACAAAAAGACTTGTCGGAAGCAACTGATCATCCAGTTGGATTAAAAGATTCTGTTGGTGTGCTTCAGGAGCCATACCGTATTGGCTGTATAAATGGTTTAAAGGAGCAATCAATAGATGAATATATTTCGCAAACCAAATGGTCACCGATTCTTCCGGACTTGTTCCCAGTTTCTCAGAAATATCTGTAAAGAATTTTTGAATAAAATTCTGTCCGTCTGCAGGTTCGTCCTGACACAATCTTGCTAAAAGAATGATTTGATCTTCCGGCTTGAACGGATTTTCGCGGATCAGCAGATTAAGGCTTTCAATATTTTTATCCTGATGATAAACCCCTAATGTTACAGGTTCCAGAAGCAGTTTAAACTGATTAAAATTCTTTTCAAATGCTGCTCCTGCATGTTTTCTCCACAAAGCTGATGCATAGCCTCTTTTTAAATCTTTCTCCGTATTGATCCTTACCGATCCTGTTAAAAGAACATGTAAAGAAAACTTAGGCATCCACGGAATATGAGGACTGTACATACTTCTGATGGAAGAGGTTGAATAAAATTCTTCCCCAAAAGCTCCGATATGGATCAGAGTACGGTCTTTCACCATTTCCGCTCCTTCTTCGATAGACAAAAGGTAAGTAGCTTCCCAAGGATGACACGGAACCGTATAAAAATCAGAAAGTTTTTCATTTTCGTTAAGGTATTTCGCTTCAAGATCTTCCGGTAATGAAACAATACTTTTTAGAAACTCATGATAAGGCTGTTCTAAAACCGACTGTTCCTGAACACAGCTTTTGTGCACCAGGAAATACTCCAGCTGAATGCCTTTATTGAATTCCGGACCATACAGAAGCTGCTCTTCTCTGGAGAATCCCATTCTCGCTTTTGTGAAAGGGTGAAGATTATGTCCTACAGGAAGCTGCTGTTCAGATTCCAGGAAAGAATACGTCAGAGCATCTTGATCCTGTAAACCTTCCTCCATGATCATTTCCAGATTTCTTAAGCTGCTGTGAATTCTTTTCGTAAATAATTCAAGACCTTTTTCACTGAATTGCTCAGAAAGTTCGCGGTATACCAGTTCGGTAAGCTGATCAACATCCGGTTCAAAAACCTTCTGATTTTTATGATCAACCACCCATAAAGGCAATCCATAGTTGTGAAAAGCGCTTTCAGAACGGTAAGAAACCGGAGCAAATAAAAAGATGTCGCTTTTCTTTAATTCAAATCTTATATGAAGCGGATAGATGCTGTTTTTCAGTGCCTGAGCCGTAAGGGCGTCGTATTTCGGAACTCCCTGATAGAACTTTCCGTTTCCAAGCTCACGAAGCATTCCGTTCAGCAGGATTCTAATCGTGATTTCCTGTGCTTTTTCCGTAAACTTAGTTTGCTGTATCAAAGTCTTCTCCATGCGATTTGATTGTATTTAAAATTTGGTGAACATCTTCTGTTGTCGTAATCGGGTTCAGGAAAGTAAACTTCAGGTAGAAATTCCCATCTACTTTGGTACTTGCCACCAGAATTTCCCCGCTGTAGAAAAGCTTCATTTTGATATGCTGGTTCAAAGCATTCAGGTCTTCAATATCAGGTCTGATATAACGGAAAACCAAAACGCTCAGGTCCGTATCGGAAAGCAGTTCGAAGTGAGGGTTTTCAGTGATCATAGACGCTACATCTTTGGTAAGGTCTATCACTGTGTCTGTGTATTCTGCGAGCTGTTCTTTGCCCATCATTCTTAAAGTAAACCACAGTTTCAGGGCATCGAATCTTCGTGTACTCTGGATAATGGATTTGTTGATCTGTGCAGGAATTTCCTCTTCATCCATTTCCGCAGGATTCAAATAGTCTGCATGGTGTTTCAGGATTCTTAATTCCCTTTTGTTTTTAACGATGAACGCACTGCTGCTGATGGGCTGGAAGAAAGATTTATGATAATCGATTGTCACAGAATCCGCTCTTTCGATGCCGTTCAGAAGATGACGGTACTTTTCGCTTAATAATAAAGCACATCCGTAAGCCGCGTCTACGTGCATCCAGATATTGTACTGCTCAGCAATATTGGCGATATCTTCCAGAGGATCTACGTTTCCGAAGTCTGTGGTTCCGGCCGTTGCTACAATTCCGATAGGAATATTTCCCATCTGCTCTTCTCTCTTAATGTATTTCTTCAGTAAACCGATGTCCATACAGAATCTTTCGTCTGTAGGCACTTTAACGATACATTTTTCGCCTAATCCCATGATAGAGGCGTTCTTTAAGTTGCTGAAATGAGATTTATCGGAAACAAAAATTCTGAAATGTCCGGCCTCCTGTGGAAGACCATCCAGCTTAATATTATGGTTGTATCTCTTCTGGGAAAAGCAGTCACGCATCATCACAAGGCCCATCAGGTTGCTCTGTGATCCTCCTGCTGTGAAAACGCCGTCGCTGGTTTCTGCATTGTATCCTAACTGCTCTGCGGTCCAGTCGATCAGCTTTCTTTCCATGAAGGTTCCTCCGGCACTCTGGTCGTAAGTATCCTGTGAAGAATTGATGGCACTGACAAGGATTTCTCCTGCCAAAGCGGGAATTACGACGGGACAATTAAGGTGTGCCACATATTGTGGGAGATGAAAAGCAGTCGCGTGCTTTACATATATAGTATCTACCTCTTCAAGTAGCTCCTGATACGAAGACAGTTTTTGATTAAGGTCTATCTGCTGTACCATGCCTTTCATTTCTTTGGCTTCTATTCCGCTGAATGGTTTGTCGGTTCTGTGAAGAAAAGTTCCTACAAGGTCTAAAGTTTCTTCGACAGCGGAACGATAATGATCGTAATTATCAGAATGAAAAATATTTCCAAAATTCCCCGAAATGTGAGGTAAGTAGGTGCCCAGGATCTCTCCGGCGGGCATTTGATTGTTATTCATATACGTATTTGTAAGGTGATTTTTAAAATCAATAAGTTGTGTAAAAGTGTATAGTATATAGGTGTATATACCTGATAGTCAAGTTTTTATTTTTTACATTTTTTTTGCTTTTTGTTTGGTGGTTGATAAATTATTCATAAATTTGAACCGGTTATTGTTATTTAGAATAATTAAAAACAAATATAGAAATTATATTCACACACCAAATATTTTTTTAATGAATTCGCTAGAAATTTTAGATAACGACAGTATTACTGCGGTAAAACTGCTTCCGAGAGTCATTGAGATCACCTCTCAGGAAAGAAGAATGATACAAGATGCAGCGGTGCATCTTCAAAGAAAATATGACAGCTATGAAAACAGAGATTTCATTACCCATGTTCATCAGCTGGCCTCTTATTTTTTACCGGAAAGAATTCTGCATATAGCGGCTGATTTCGCCAGCGACTTTTCAAAAGATCAGTACGGAGCGCTTGTGTTTAGAGGATTAATGGATATTGATCAGGAAAGTATAGGAAATACTCCACCGAACTGGCAGTCTGCCGATTATTCTAAATTCAATATCTATGGTTTTGCCTGTGCTTTGATCCACGGAGCACTTCCGTCGAAGCCCGTACAATATTATTCGCAGCGTAAAGGTGGCGGATTAATGCATGCGATCATTCCTGATGAAAAAATGAGAGAAACACAGACCGGATCGGGATCTGCAACAGATCTTTATGTACATACCGAAGATGCTTTCCTGAAACATCAGGCAGACTTTTTAAGCTTTATGTATATCCGTAATGAAGAGCAGGTGCCTTCTACCCTATATTCTATCCGTTCGCATGAATCTATGGGAGAAAAATTCAGGCCTCTTTTTGAACGGATGTATAAAATTCCAAAAGATGCCAATCTGGAAACAGCTGCAGAGGAAGAAGAAGCATTAGAAGCTGTTCTGTATGGTAATCACGAGCTACCTTTCATGCGGTTCGATGCAGCAGAACAGCTGTTTAATCCAAGCATTAAACAAAGTGATGAGGCCCATCATCATCTGACAGAATTCTGGGAAGAGGCAAGAGATCTGATCTATTCAGGGTTTACGCCACAGGCCGGAGATGTGATATTGGTGAATAACCATTTATGTGCCCACGGGAGATCTGCCTTCAGAGCCGGGGTAAGAAATGTTGATGGTGTAGAGCACGAATGTCAGAGAAGAATTATGCTCCGGATGATGAGTAAAGTGAGTCTTATGGAAATGAGAGCGCATACGCTTACAGAAGATCCGTTCTTTGTAATTGAAGAACATTTGGGTAAAAACTTCGAAAACATTTAAAATGTTCTATTAGATATTCATTTGATAATAATTATGATGGATCCTTTTAAGCTTTGTGCTTAAAAGGATTTTTTTAGCTGAATACTTTTTTAAACCTGAATAAATATTTAAACCATTAAGGGCATTTAAGTTTTTAAGATGATTAAGGTGAGCTTCGCTTTTAAAGGTTTAAAGATTTGAGCCATGTTAACCATGTCAAGGTTCAAAACCTTGACATGGTTAGGAGATGTTGATTTCAACTTCAAATAAAGTAGCATAAATAATTATAATAAAACTAGATACATCATTTTATGTAAAGCTAATTTTATAGCTTAAAAAATCGATCAAATAAAGTCAACTGCTCAGATAAAGATCTGCTCCAGTATTTAGGATCATGGATTCCTAAGGACTCTATATAAAGATGTTGAATCTTAAGGTCTGTGAGTTTTTTATGAAATTTTCTGTTCATTTCAATCATTTGTGTGTCTTCCGTACCACAATCGAAAATGTACTGCTGTTCTGCTGTAGCCATAGTCTTCACTTTATTGTCTGTAAGAAATTTAGGATTTAATGATATTGCAGATCCTAATACTTTATCTACCTGATAATGAGTATACCCTTCCCCGAATGAATTGAAGTCCAAAGCACCACAAGAACTTCCCACAATGCCAAATGTATGATTGTATGCAGTCCCAATATTCACAGCACCATAACCTCCCATGCTCCAACCCAGGATACCACGGGATTTTTTATCATTTTTCACCGGATAATTTTTATTGACAAAATCTACAAGTTCCTGCCCAATAAAAGTCTGGTACTGGGAATCTTTAACCAACGGACTGTCTACATACCACGAATTATAATTTCCATCTGGCAGTACATAAATCATTTTATACTCTTGTGCTTTCTGAACCAGATCCGGAATGTCTTGTTTGATTGTCCGTTCAGGATTTCCACTGTAACCGTGAAGAATATAAACCGATGGATAGGTTGCGCCCTGCTGCACATCCGGTGTGATGATAATCGTTTTAACGTTCTTATTCATTTTGGCACTGAAAACCTCTTGATGAATGACTTTCTGTGCGGAAAGCTGTGCAGATACCGTCAATACACAGACGATGCTTACTAAATTTTTCATAGGATAGAATTTTAATTGATGAACTGGTACATCTGAAATCAATTGAAGCGGTCTTATTTTAAAATGAAATTTTATTGCTTTCACTTTTTTTGACGCAAAGATTTACTACTATGATGATTATTTAAGTGAGCTAAAAGGGAATCAATTGACATTGATTCTATGAAGCGGACTCATCATCTTTTTTTTCTCTTTCTCTTGTTCTTATTTAGACGTACAATTGTTCTTATTTATAGGACAAAGATGGGGCTGAGAAAATAAAAAAGCCTCAACATATGTTGAAGCTTTTGTCAGTTTATTTCTTTTTTTATGCGGCTCAGCTGAGTGGGTGTAATCCCCAGATAAGAAGCAATATGATGCTGTTTCAGTCTATCATGAAGCGGTTTGTTCTCCAGAAGCTGTAAATAACGCTGTTTGGCTGTTTCATGCTTTAAAGAGATCTCCAGCGGTTCTTTTTTTACTACCCAGTTTTTTTCCAGATAATGGATGTGAAATAATGCCAGGTCGTGGTATTGATTGATGAGTTCTCTGAAAGCTTTTGCCGGATATTTTATCACCGAACAGTCTTCTAAAGCAATGATATTAAAGTCGCTGGGCTTATCTTTGATAATAGCTGCCGTAGAAGCTACAAAACTTTTTTCTTCAAAGAAAATCTTATACACAGAATCTCCCTGCTCGTCTACAGTATAATATCCTACCAATCCTGATTTTATAAAATAATAGTATCTGGCGGCAGAGCCAGCTTCCTGGAGAAGGTCATTTTTGTGATATGTTTCTTCCTTACAGATATTCATCAGGGCTTTCACCGTTTCTTCTGACAGCGGATAATAACTATTAATCTGTTCTAAAAGGTCTTTCAAAGCTGATAATAATTTAATCTAAAATTTTCTTCATCATTAAATCAGTCTGGTCTTCATCACCCAGCCTGAATGTGTGGCTTCCGAATTCCTCAAAACCATTTTTCCTGTAAAATTGAAGGGCTCTCAGGTTTTTCTCCCAAACTCCTAACCATAGATAACTTTTGTTCAGGTTTTGAGCAGTTTCCAGAGCCTGGTCATAAAGCAATTGGCCTACTTTCTGTCCATGATGGCTTTTTTTGACATAAATACGCTCTATTTCCAAAGAAGTATCGTCTTGTAGCTCAGTTTGCGCAGCACCAGAGTTTAATTTGAGGTACCCAACAGGATTATCCTCTTCCCAGGCTATAAAGAAATAGGAATCAGGATTATTTAATTCCGACTTTACTTTTTCCGTACTGAAACTTTCTTCGAGATATGTTTTCATTGCTTCCTCAGTATTACTTTCTGCAAAGGTTTCTGAAAAAGTCTGTCTGCCTATATTTTGAATGGTTTCAAGGTCTTGTATTCCTGCTTTATGAATGATTATTGATGGCATATTATACATTTATTGCTCTAATTTATTAATAAGATTTTTTATTTCAGGTATGCTTAATTCTGTTTTTGTTTCTGTATTTAAAATATTTTTTAAAATTTTAAGATGAGCAGCCTTTAAAGCGTCTTCAGCTTTTACTTCCTGATCAGGAATCACGCCGACAGGTTCCCAGTTTTTATGGCTTATGACGGATTTTATTTGCCCAGCCGGGACCAATAGTAAATATTGATTTTGGATGATGAAATGATCTACCGGATTGGCAGCACCCCCTGTTTTTTCCCCGATTACTTCGGCCAGCTTATGTTCCTGTAAAAAGTAGGCAAGGCCTTCTGCTGCTGAAAAACTTTTTTTACTGGTTAGAATGTAGACTTTTTTATGAAGATATTTCTGTCCGGCAACTTTAGATTGGGTACTGTTTATCACTGTTTCCTCTTTATTTCTGAAGTATGTAGTATAAAGATCCGTTTTTTTATCAAAAAAATAACTGCAGAATAACAGAAGCATGTCATTGTCTCCGCCGCCATTCTCTCGCAGGTCAATGATCAGGGAATTGGTATTGGCAATAAAATTCATGGCCGCAGCCAATGTTTTTTCACTGGATTCCCGCGATGCAAAGCCTTTGAAGTTGATATAACCGATATTACCTTCCAGGCGTTGAACGTTTTCAAATCCAAAATTTTCAAGGCTGTTATGAAAATTGTTTTCTTTTTCTCTTTCTTTCTCATCAACAGCTTTTTGTGGACTGTAGTTTTCGAGGTATTTAACAAAAAAATGTTTGTCTTTTATAGTTGTTCTCAACTTTTGAGTCAGAAAGACAGCAAAGTCTTTTTTACTCAAATTCTTAAAAGTTCCTTTTTCAGATTCATTTTGAAATAAAGAATCTACTTTTTGGTAGGCTTTCTTATCAATATAGTGACTCTTCACTTTTTCTGTAATATCAGAGAGCACTACATTGGTGTCATCTTTCTGTGCATAAGAAACCAGAGAAAGGGAAAGGAAAATTCCGGACAGTATTTTTTTCATTGAAATATGATTTAATATTTCAGTAAAAGTATTTCAATGATCATACTATAAATTGTAAAAATGGAAACTTAGATAAACAGCCAGATATTATTTTGTTCAATATCTACATTTTCAAAGAACTTTTTGGGACTAATTTTAGTAAATTCTTTAAAATCTTTAATAAGATGGGACTGGTCGTAAAAAAGATTTTCATAGGAAAGCTCTGTGAGGTTCCTTACTTTTTTATTGGATATCAGAACTTTACGAAATCTTTGTATTTTTCTGAATTCAGTCGCCGGCTTACCCAGATACCGCTTAGAAATTTTATTCAGATATTGTCTGGTTATACCATTTTTTGCTGCAATCTCCTCAATGCTGAGTTCAGTTTCAAAATCAGTCAATATGGAGTAAGCTAACGTTAAATCTTTATATTGAAATTTTGAAAGCCAATATTTTTCCAGCATTTCAATTTGTTTTTTTCTGTGGGGCTCATTAAAAACTGTATTCGAGATTTCTTTAAAATCTGAAAAATGAATATGTTCCTGCATAATATCACTGTTATCTGCCTCAAAAAAATGATACATTCCCAACGGCTTAAAATAAACCGTAATTTCATTAATAGACTGCTGATAAAAAATTTCAGTAGGAACAGAACATCTGGCAACAAAGTCAATCACTAAATTTTCGGATAAAGATCTCCGGATTTCCACCCATCCTTTATCCTGGGCAATAGTCACATTCTGACAGGCTGATACAATGAAATAGTTGTCCGGAAAAGTAAGATACCTGACCGGCTTATCGCTATCATCTTTTTCTACAAAATAATATCCTTCAATATATTTTTTAAGTATAGGATTTACCGGTTGATAAAAAGTAACTTTCATATAATTGCAGACTGGATTTTAATAACAGACACAAAATAATGTTCGAAAGTTTCCTCAGGACTTATGCTATGAAAATAATATTTTTTTAAACGCTTCAGAAGCCAGGTGTACCTGAACTGACCAGTCGTCTGCGGCATCACTTCCTGCATCATCAGAAATATATTTCAGACACAGAAAAGGAATATTTTCTTTTTTTGCGATCAGGGCAAGCGGATACGCTTCCATATCTACAATATTATAGTCTGTTTCGGAATGATTCATCTCAAAACTGTCGCCGCTGCCGCAAATTCCTTCTTCCAGGCCGTTCATTTGAAGACCATATTCCAAAACTGGAGGAATTCCGGATAAAGGCGTTTCATAAAGACTGAAACCGAGACCTCTTACATCCATATCTCTTTGAATAAATTTGGTACAGCATACTACTGCACCCTTTCCAAAACTTTTACTTCCTGCGGAACCCAAATTAATGATCAGTTTAGGTTTTCGGAAATGAATTTCCCGGGTAAGCTCAATAGCAGCGTTTACTTTTCCTATTCCTGTTACCAGTTTATTTTTTCCTTCAAAAGCCTGTCCGGCCTCCGAATCCAAAGCAAAGACAAACAGGGTCTCTGAAACAGGATAATGAGCTTCGGTATTGATTTTTATCATTGAACATAAATATTTAAACAAAAATAAGGATTGAACACCTAAAACAGGAATTCTTTCTTCTTTTTTTATTAATCTGTATGGAATAAAAAAAACACCCCAGTTTGAGGTGTTTTATATTGAATATGCTAAATTATTATTCATTAAAACACTAATGTTACTAATCTTTTCACAAATTCCACGAATGTTGCTGACATTCAATAGTAACATTCGTGAATCTATTAGTGTTATTTGTGGTTAGGCAATTAACATAGTCTGGAAGCTGAAAGAGGGAGGTTGAAAGTAACTTTAATCAATAAAAATTAAGGAATTAATCTTAAAAATTTAATAAAGTACATTGTCATTCTGTAGTTGGAACTCAGTAACTTCTCTCTTCCAGTTTCAGGCTTCCTTACAGTATTACACACTGCATCCATCAGCATCACACGATGCACCTCCTTCTTTGGAAAGGTCTTTAAACGGACTTACTGTTTCTTTGTACGTCTGCTGAAGGGCATCAGCAAAAACTTCTGCAGGCTGTGCCCCGGATACGGCATACTTTCCATTCAGGACAAAGAAAGGAACACTGGAAATACCATTGTTTTTGGCTTCCTGGATATCCTGACTGATTTCATAATCAAACTGATCTGATGTTAAAGCCCGTCTTGCCTCATCTTCATCAATATTTAAATTCTTAGCAAGAAAAATAAGTTCTTCAATATCTCCTACATTTTTTCCGTCAATAAAGTGAGCTTTAAAAAGAGCTTCTTCCATCTCATTTGATTTACCATACTTTTTGGCAAGATGAAGTAATTTATGAGCAGTAAAAGTATTGATGATCAAAGCTTTTTCAAAATTAAAATCGATTCCTGATCCCTTTCCCATCTGGGCGACCTGACCAATCATTTGAGATGCCTGGTCTGCCGGAAAACCTTTTTTTTCTTTAAAATATTCAATTGTATTCTGAGGATGAGCAGCATCTAGGGTTGGATCTAGCTGAAAGCTCTTCCACTCTACTTCTACTTCGTCTTTGAATGGCAGCTTTTCAAGAGCCTGTTCAAAATTATGTTTTCCGATATAGCAGAACGGACACATAATATCTGACCATATTTCTATTTTCATTCTTTATTTATTTTAATTCTGATAGAATTATCAGACTACAAAATTAATATATTTCTTAATTGTAACAAAATTTATTACATTAAAGTATACTTGTAGTTAACTTTTACTACTTTCCTTTTGAATATACTCGCTTGGAGTCATTCCTACAAATTGTTTGAACGTTTTATTAAAGGTAGATTGGTTAATAAATCCTGCTTCGGTATAGATATACATCAGGGTTACTTTTTCCAGGTCGCTTTTTGCAATTAATTCTTTTACATAACCAATCCTGTGAGAGTTGACATAGGTATTAAAATTAGAATATCCCTGTATCCTTATTGATTTTGAAATATAGTTATTGCTGATTTTCAAAATGGTAGATAACATCGAAATATTAAACTCCGGATTGGTGAAATGCTTGTTGGTGATGATTTCATTTTCTATTTTTTCAAATAATGACTTGGCATCAGATATTTCTTTTTCATCCAGCGTAATAGGAAGTGTAATTCGTTTCCTTTTTTCTATAATGGCAAGAAACTCCTGTTCCGTTATTTTCTCTTTGTAATAAATGAGCAAATACACAATCAGGATATTAAGCCCAAATGTTAGCAGATCACTATACCGGAATATGTTTTCGTAGGGCATTATTGCTGAACGAAATGGGCCAATACTGCCAGCAAGAAATGCGGCCACTGCAATGAATAAAGTATACATCGAAAAAATAAAACCTTCTCTTTTACCAAGGAAAATATAGGCCCCAAGTGGTACGGGAACTAACCAGCAAAATTGAAAAATAGAGTATTTCCAAAAATAAATGATAATAAAAAAAATATAGATGGGCGCAATTATAAGATAGCCCCGAACTATTTTTTCTAAAGAAAGTGAAGGAAATAAAGTATTAAAAACATATACATGGCTGAACATAAAAACAGCTCCAGCCAGGCAATAATATCCTACTATATTTTCTTTTATGATGAATTGGTATATTAAGGTATACAATAATAAAATAGCTCCCATCAGATAATTATATCTTCTTGAAAGTTCTTCTTTTAATCTTAAGATCTCCTGTTCTCTTAGTCTTGTATTATCCATTTTTTTTGTATTATTTACTGAAATAACCAATGAAAAGTGATCTTTACTTTATTCAATATGCTGTATGTCAATGTTTTAATTTGTTTACTATTACTGATAACGAAACTTATTCATCTTTAATTAAAAAGTGATTTTTCATTGATGCTTTGACCTCTTTTGTTTTTCAATCTCCACTTATGCATATAATTTTGCTGCGGAAATACAAATGATGAAAAATATTGTGACCATAGCAAAAAGCTTTTTATTAATATATGTTCTCACATTGGGAACTTTGTATGCTTATGCTATGCGTCCTTTATTTGATCAAAAAAAAATCGAATCTGGCAAAAGTAATAAAAAAAATAAATCCACTGTAATTTTTGTATCTGAAGGAGCTTATGTTTTCAATGAAGATCAAATGCATAGCATTACAAAGGCTCCATCCTCTTTTCCCAATAAAGCCAAAGAAATAAAAACAGACAAGATTCTTTTTATTTCAGAAGGAACCATACTATATAATGGACACAATATTTTTATTGACGGGGAAAAGAAAAGGAATATTCCATCTGCAAAATCCCTAGCTAAAAAAACATATAAGGAACCAACTGAAGTAAAGAAAAGCAAGGTTGCTAAACCTATAAACATTTATTTTACAACAGATAGCAAAAGAAAATATTTCATTTTAGCTACGGATAGCAGATATTTTATCCCTTCCACATACAACGATTATCATAAACAGCTGATTAACGAGAACTGTTTCAGCCTTACCTCTTTTGTTTTCCCAAAAGATGTATTATGGGAGCGTAATAATAATACGGTATCCCATTCCCATATAAAAGTCTTCAGTATCCGGCCTCCCCCTTTTTAAAGCTATAAGCAAACAAGTAAGAATATCCCTCAACTGTAACCAGATGTCATTAACCATCGAAATCTGTTACAAAAACATAAAAAATAAATGATAACAGAATATAGACCCTGTTATTCAACCGATTCTAAATTAAACAACAATGAAAAAAAATATATATTTAGCAATAGCCTTGACAACATCTTCCTTAGCCTGGTCTCAGGTCGGGATCAACACACAAAACCCACAAGGTATTTTCAATATAGATGGTGCCAAAAATAATGCGGCCACAGGAACTCCAACTGCGGCACAATTAAAAGATGACTTTATTGTAACTGCATCAGGATCTACAGGTATCGGAGCAGCTCCCGACGCATCTGCTATTCTGGAGCTTAATGTAAGCCAGCTTGCATCGGGAAGTCAAAAAGGATTTTTAGGTCCGAGAGTAGCTTTAACAGCCTATAACGACGCGGCTACAATTCCCAGTCCTGCAGTTGGCTTATTGGTGTACAACTTAGGAACAGCTGCCCTTGCCTTTCAAGGATATGTATATTGGGACGGAACCCAATGGAGACCTTTGGACGGGCGTTCATTACAGCCGGGTACGATAGGCGGTCTGAACTGTGCAAGTGCTTCTCTGTTTCCGATCTCCTATACTGCAGGTATCCCTTATAGTGGTACAATGTCGGTTCCCTATACAGGAGGAAATGCAGGAATATATGCTGCACAAACTATAGGACCTGTAAACGGGCTTACAGCAACACTTCCGCAGGGTAATTTTGCACAGGGATCCGGTACTTTAAACTATACTATTTCCGGGACACCAACGGTATCCACCCCGAATACAACAACGTTTCCACTTTCAATCGGAGGACAGAGCTGTAGTGCAACAGTTGGCCTTGGAAAAGTACTTGCTCCTGGCGAATATCAGTTCTTCACCTTTACATTACCAGCGACGTATACAGGATTATTGAGTACATATATTGGCGGTACTTATGATGCTATTTTAGGACAAAAGGTAAGATTGGATATTGATTTTACCACTAGCTCTAATTCAGCAGGCCCAGTTAGTTACAATCCTCGTCTGGTAAATATTTCAAGTTCTAACATTAAACTGTGGTTTGCAGCATTATCAAATGAAACTAATTACCGTCGTTCTAATGTTTTAGTCGCTCCGGGCGGTTACATAGAAACTGATAACGGAATTTATCTTGGCTGGGGAGATAATATGGATAGTACTTCAACAGCGATTACTGCAACCTCTGGCAATAGGACTGGATCTGATAATTCTCAGGAGATAGAAATAGTAGATTTACTCGTAGACGGAATTTGGTACAGAATAACAGTTTATATTTCTGTAGATAACCTGAATGATACTAATGCTGCTAATAACATCCGACGTGTCTTTATGACAGCACAAAGAATGTCGTCTTAAATGATTAATTAAACTGAAGCTCCCGTTTTTCTGAACATAAAGACACAAATGATGGGAAGAATTAATGGGAGCTTCTTTTTATCATAGGAAAAAACCAAAAATAAAATCAAACTTAGCCGGCCAGCTTTTTAATATAAGTTTTTATGTAGTAATCTTTTGCAGTATTTCTTTTGCTGCCGGCTTTATTATGAGAAAGGAAAGTCAAATCTATCATTTAAAAAAAACACAAAAATGAATTTCAAAAGTATTCATATCGGACAAATCATTGAACAAGGCGTTGCAGAAAGCAAGATAGAATTGCAGCGAATATGTAATTTTCTTAAATGTACCGAAAAAGAGATTAAACAAATGTATCAGCAGGAAAGCCTTGATACGGAGACTTTGCTGAAGTGGAGCAAACTGTTAGAGTATGATTTTTTTCGTATTTATTCACAACACCTTATTATTTATGCTCCGCCAAGTGCCAAACAGAAAACCGGAAAAACAACGCTTCCTCAGTTCCGTAAAAGCATCTACACCAGAGAAATCATTGATTTTATACTGGAACAGATCAGCACAGGAGAAATGACCAGGATGGGGGTAATAAAAGAATACGGGATTCCCAAAACAACACTTTACAAATGGTTAATAAAACACAAAGAAAAGGTAGCATAAGCTATTCCTCTCTTTATCAAATCTATACATATGAAAAATAATCAGCCTAATTATAAAAACATTTATTCCGATATACTGACCAAGAAATTTCCTCACAAGCGAAAAGAATGTGAAGTATTGCTTAGTATGGAAAGTCTGTCGTTTTTGCATATTATTCAATTGAATACGATCATCTTTGGGATATCAGATAATCAAACTGAAAATTTCAATCAAAAACACCGTTCTTACCGCAAGTCTGATATTCTGAAAATATTGGAGTACCAGAAGAAATACAACCTTAATAATATCCAATTGGCAAACCATTTCAAGTTAAGCCGTAATTCTGTTACCAAATGGAAGAAAATGTTTTTAGTATAGCAAATAGGCTTTTAACAGTTATCAATATTATATAGTGTGGAGGCAGCATCTAAGGTTAGATCTAGCTGAAAGCTCTTCCACTCTACTTCTATTTCGTTTTTAAACGGCAGCTTTTCAAGAACCTGTTCAAAATTATTTTTCCCTTTTTAATTATTGCCCCATCAAAATTTGTTACATTATTGACAGGGAATAATTGTTTTTTTCTTTTCAGTTCTTCTTTCCAGAATACTTCTCCATATAATCATTAAAAATGCCAGCATACCAAATACAAAACCGATCCATGGATTGTAAGCGGCCCCTTTAGTCACGATCATCCAGCCTCCCAAGGTAGTTCCCAGTGTTACCCCCAGATTTCCAAAAGAAGTAGCTAAGCTGTTGGCAAATTCAAGAGAACCCGGTACAGAAGAAATCATATAGGTTGAAGCATTTTGAAAACTTGGAGAATACAGGAAACCCCAGATTGCTATACTGATAATATTGGCGAGCAGACTGTCTCCGGAAAAATACAGTAAAAATGGCATGATGACCGTACCGGAAAGAAACAGAGCTGTTGTTTTTGATACATTCCAGCTTAACATTTTCCCTGCTATCCAATTGGAAAAAACACCAATGATTCCAAACAGAAAAAGCATATAACTGATCATCGGTCCATCCATTCCTTTAGCTTTATTCAAATAATCTGCAAAATAGCTGTAGGTAGAAAACCAGGCTGTTATCATGAAAAAATTCATAGCAGTACTGATGAGAAATGTTGGCTGTGTTAAAATTTTAAACTGACTTTTGTAAGATTTTTTCTCTTTGACAGGCATTGGAGGAAGTAAAAAATAGATAACAGCCAAAGCTATCATACTGACTGCACTCTGGATAATGAAAGAAGATTCCCATATCCATACACTGGCCAGCCATGTTGCAAAAGGAACTGTTGTCACCATAGCCAGGGCAACCCCTATAAAAACAATTCCCATCAGTTTGTTAGCCTGCTTTTCATCAGCACCGGACACAGCAACAGACAATGCTGTGGCAATATAGACAGGTTGCAGAAAAGCCGGAAGCACTCTCACCAGCATCAGAAGCCAGAACGGTGGTGACAGTGAGGAAACTAAAGCAGTAAACAAAAAGATGGAAATTGCGGCAAGCATTACTTTCCTGCGATCAAATCCGGACATTAGTAAAGTCATGAAAGGCCCCGTTAAAGCAATGATCAAAGCAAAAGTACTGAGCAGCCACCCTGCTTTATCTACACCTATTTGATAATGTTCCGCGATTTGCGGAAGAATTCCAATGACCCCAAATTCAGTGGTAATAACTGCAATGAATCCAAGGCAGCCGATATATGCATATTTTTTCATGCTTATTTTCCTGCAGTTTTAAGATGTTGATGCACAAACTCTGCTATTTCATCAGTAGCCTTTTGGACTTCATTCAGGATCTCTCCCATATGCATGAAACCATGAACCATATCTTTATAAAAGCTGATACGAACAGGAATTCCTGCGTCTTTCATATGCTGTGACAGCTCTTCTCCTTCATCTCTCAAAGCATCATGTTCTGCAATAAGAACTAATGTAGGTGGCGTATTTTTAAAATCTTTGATCAAAATTGGTATTGCCAAAGGATTTGGGTGGTCTGCTCCTTCAGGATGGTACCATTTCCAGGCTTGGATACCTCCTTCTTTATTAAGAACAGGGCCTGTTTCATACGTCTTCCATGATTTTGTATTGAGCTGATGATCTGCAGCAGGATAAATCAGTACCTGAAATTTCAACAGCTCTCCTATCTGGGTAGAAACACCTGTTGCAAGTGCGCCTCCGGCACTGTCCCCGATAATACCGATCTGGTTGGCATCAATTCCCAAAGATTCCGCATGGTCTGCGACCCATTTTACAGAATCGATGCAATCGTTTAAGCCTGCAGGAAAAGCATGTTCGGGAGCTAGGCGGTAATCCACAAAGATCACCACTGATCCGGTTTTATTGGCCAGTTTCCGAACTACAGCATCGTGGGTTTCAAAACTGCCGGCAATAAACCATCCTCCATGAATATAAATGATTGCTGATGAATTTTGGATATCCTTCCCTTTTGGACGGTAGATCCGGACCGGAATCTGATGGTTTGCCAGAGGAATATTCAGCTCTTCTATCATGGCAACAGGTTCTTTTTTTTTGCTAAGCTGAAGGGACATGGTTTCAAGGTATTTTCGGGTATCCTCTAATGGATTCTTGGCATTGAATGAATGTATTTTTTCTAAGTGATTTAAAATCTGATTGATAGGTTCTGTTAACTGCATTGTTCTTATTTTTTATGTGAATACTATTTTTTGGAACGTTGAGCGCTCTTGTTCCGGAACTGCTGTTTATTTTCAGTTTCTGAATGCAAAATTAATTTTCAAACCTTACATTTGCACTGTATACAGCTAATTGTACGGTACTAACAAATTTGTAAGCTATGGGAAAAATAAAGGAAAATTCAACGAATAACATCAATAAAAAGTACATACAGGAGTGTGATTTGTCTTATGCTGTCTGCAAGATCGGAGGCAGGTGGAAGCTTTTGATTTTAAACAGGTTAAAAGACGGAAAACTGCGTTTTAGTGAAGTGCGCGACCGGATCTGTGGAATTACCGAAAGAATGCTCACACTTCAACTCCGGGAACTGGAAAAAGAAGGGCTGGTAAAAAGAACAGTACATGCTGAAGTTCCGCCAAGAGTAGATTATGAGCTCACGGATATTGCCAGAGAACTGATCCCGATCTGGGAAGATCTGGAAAAATGGGGAACCAAACACAGGGACTTGGTTCAGGAAAATATGAGTAAGGCAGAGGCTGAAAATTAAGGCTGGGGTGCGTTTACTTTATTACTGAATACAAGATGAGCTAAAATGGCCAGCAGTCCAAAAGATGCTCCTACAAAGCATACTCCCTCCCACTGTGCATATTGCCAGGCTATAGAAGCCAGCCACGTTCCGAGGGATCCGCCGATGAAATAAGAAACCATATAAACAGTATTCAATCTGTTAACCGCATTGGATTTGATTAAAAAGTAATTGGTCTGGTTCATAATATGGCTGGACTGTACGCCCAGGTCTACCAGGATAACACCAACGATCAGGCCCCAATAAGTTTCCCCGGCAAAATAGGTAAATGCCCAGCTTCCCACTACTATAAAAAGTGAGTACAATATGATTCTGTTGATATCCAGATATTTCTGAAGTTTACCCACTTTTGCGGCTGCCAGTGCTCCTACAGCTCCGGCCAGCCCGAAGCTCCCTACTACGGAAGAGCCCGCATTGAAAGGCGGCTTTTCCATATGAAAGACCAACGTTGTAAATAAAGCACACATAGACCCGAAAGCCATCGCTCCCCGGAATGAAGCGAGGCGTAAGATAGGCTGTGTTTTTGCCAGATGAACCACGGACCGCATTAGTTCCTTGTACGTTCCTTTGAAATTTGGCTGCATTTCCGGAAGCATTTTGTATACGGCGATCCACACTACGATCATTAATCCCGCTGCAATTCCGAACATAGCTCTCCAACCCCAGACTTCGCCTACGATACCGCCAATAAAGCGTGACAAAAGGATTCCAAGAAGCAACCCGGACATTACAAGTCCAATATTGGAAGATTTTTCTTTATCCGAAGATAATTCTGCTGCAATAGGTACAAACAGCTGTGGAATGACGGAAGTCGCTCCTATCAGCAGGCTTGCTGCGTACAGCATCCATAATTCGGTGGCAAAGGTCATCCAAAGCAACGATCCGAATACAAGAACCAGATCAAATAAGATTAATTTCTTACGGAAAAATTTATCTCCCAAAGGCACCAGAAGTAAAAGCCCCAGCGCATAGCCTACCTGGGTAAGCACAGAAATTCTTCCTGCCGCACTTTCAGAAACATGAAGATCGTCCGAAATCAGTGCCAATAATGGCTGGTTATAATAGTTATTGGCTACCACAAGACCTGAAATAACAGCCATAAGCCAGATTACAGTACGGGAGATGCCAGAGGATAAGTTTGCCTGCATGATATGATTAGAATTATGAACTGCTAACGTTTAAGGGTTGAAACAGCCAAATAAAAAGTTCAGCTTAAGATCAGCAAAGATAATGAATTTATAAAAAAGAGGCCGTTTATTTGGAACGGCCTCTTTCAATCAACTATGGCATTTAATCTTAAAATAATTTGTCAGCAGTAAAAGCGGGAATTGTTTTTCGTCAGTTAATAGCTTTACAGAAAGTCAGCCATGTATTTTGTGTCTTATCTCTAACGTAAAGTATCTGTAAATATTTTGTAGTTGCTTTTCTTTTTTTAAGATTATTAAAGTGATTTTTTTAAAGTCTCTATGTAAAGGATTTTTCATTTTTTTTCAGCAAATTTGTAATAAGACACAATCTCAGATTAGTTCCATGGATTTTAAACAACAGCTTTTACAGCAATCTGCCGAGGCAAAAGAAATTTTCCTGCCTCATATTTCAGCCGATCCCGTTATTTTCGGATTTGAGCATAATGAACTTAAAGTTCTGCTTCTAAAGACCAATTACAGGCAAAAATGGCTGCTGCCGGGCGGCTATGTTAAAAAAGATGAAGATCTGGATGAAGCTGTTAAAAGAATCCTCAAAGAAAGAACCGGTGTTGCAGATGTTTATCTTGAAGAATTCGGAGTGTTCGGAAGAAAAAACAGAAGTGAATCTTATTTTGAGGATTTTGATGAAACTCTTTTTCAAAAACAACGGTTTATTTCTGTAGGATATTATGCACTTTATAACCCGTCAATGCTTAACATCATTCCCGATCAATACAGTGAGACCTGCGAATGGATCTTCCTCAGCAAACTGCAGGAAATTGAACTTGCGATGGATCACCGTGAGATCATTAAAAAAGCTCTTCTCATATTGAGGCAGAAAATTGCAGCAATACCTATCGGGCGAAACCTTCTTCCGGAAAAATTTACGCTTCCTGAACTTCAGAAATTATATGAAGCTGTGTTGGGAAAAGAACTTAACCGTGGGAATTTCTATACGAAAATGAAGTCTTTGGGAATCCTGAAAAAGCTGGAAGAACAGAGACGCGGTGGCGCCCATAAAGCTCCTGACCTCTACTCTTTTGATGAAGAAAATTATATCAGAGCTCTGAACAACGGGTTGAACAGCTGGTAAGATGATCGTTTTTTCCGATGAGCTCTATTGAAAAAAAGGTTTTCAGGTTTTAGAAATATTTGGGAAATTTGCAGAATGAAAATTATTCCGCTCAAAGAGGGCAACTTCTCGGCCAGCAAAACAAAGGACTTTACACTATTGACAGATGAAAATTTTGATACAGTGAAAGGAATTAAAATGTCTGTGCAGCCGTTTCTTATTATTACAGCCAATGATTATATCCTTCTTGATGCCGGCATAGGTTGGAAAAACGCTGAAGGAAAAACTGTCATTTCCGAGCTATTGGAAAAAGAGGATATAAAACCGGAACAGATCACAAAACTTCTTCTTTCACACCTTCATAAAGACCATATTGATGGGAGTATCATACGGAACGGCAATGATTTTCAGCCGGCATTTCCCAATGCAGAAATTTATATTCAAAAAAGAGAACTGGCTTTTGCAATGGAAAATAAAGGGAATCCTTCTTTTGATTTTGATACATTGGAAAAACTGATCAGCCTTCCCAATATTGTATGGATGAGTGAAGATCAGGGAGAGATCGCTAGCGGGATTTCTTTTGAAGTGGTGGGTGGCCATACCCCTTTTATGCAGGTATTCTGGATCAGAGAAAACGGGGAAACTGTTTTTTACGGAGCGGATGATCTTCCCCAGGAATCTTACCTTAAATACCATCTTGCTTATAAAAGTGATTCTGATGGTAGAAAAGCAATGGAATTAAGACTGAAATGGCAGAAAGAAGCTGCTGATGAACAATGGAAAATACTGCTTTACCACGATCTGGCCAAAGCAGTAATCCAAATATAATCTAATGCAAAAAATTGTTTTTAAAGATCATTAAACCACTTGTAAATATCCATTTCGGAAGGAATATTAAGTTTTTTCCGGATCCGGTTTTTTCTGTTCTGAATGGCTTTTGGAGTCACAAAAGTATAAGTTGCAATTTCCTTAGTAGTGAAGTTAAGTTTTAGATAAATGCAAAAAATCAATTCAGAGTTTTTGAGATTGGGGTGTATTTTAGCTATTTTGTCAAAAAAATCAGGGTAAACTAACCTGAATTTATTCAACAGACGTGGTGAATTTTCTTTAGCTAAAGTGATAATTTCGTCCTGCATAAAAATTTTTTGATTCAAATCTTCTAAATTAGATTGCGGTTTTTCGTTTTTCATAATATTTTCTCATCTCTACTTATTTCCGGTGCTTTAGTATGTACAGCACCAGTACCTATTCTTCTTTTCCTGTTATTGTAACAGTTGTTTATGGTGTTATGGAAGTTTAAGATTACAGTCTATAATTTATAATTCTAAATACACTTTCCGGATCGGTATTTTTTCTTGCAAACCTCTATCTGACGCTCATTCTTTAACTATTTTAAAAGGAACAAAGAAAGAGAAAATGATTAAAATTCTACAGAATTAAAATACCACATACATACCACGCCCCGTTTATAATTAGTGTATTTATTATATTTCCAGCTCAAAATTTAGGTTAAACTATATTTTATATTTCAACAAATGTAGCAGATGTAAATTTTGTTTTTTATGATCTTAATCAATGTTCTTAAGGATTATATTCTCTATTATGAATATTAAAAGATTTTAATATGAGGCTATCAAAATATTGTGGTATGTATGTGGTAGGACATATTGAAGAAACTCATTAAAATTGCCGTTCTTTACATTATTGAAATTTTCAGCTTTTCTGTTTATTGCATAATGAAAGACATCAATGGTTAAACATTTGTTTAAAATTTTAATTAGCTTATTATACCATGATTGTAGAAGATTTATTAATTTCATTTGGAGCAGAAACTAAAGCATATAAATCGAGTGATATCATTTTCCGCGAAGGAGAATTTCCTATGTTTTATTACCAGATTAAGCAAGGGCAGGTTAAGCTCAATAATTATACGGAGAACGGAAAAGAATTTATTCAGAATATATTTTACGACGGATACAGTTTTGGAGAGTCTCTTCTGTTTATAGACCGTCCTTATCCAATGAATGCAATCGCTATAAAGGATTCCCAAATTTTCAAACTTCCAAAATCGAATTTTTTGAATTTAATAAAGGAAAACCAGGAAGTTTCCCTGAATGTCTATCAATGTATGGCAGAAAGAATGTATTACAAATATATGATGCTTTATAATCTTTCTTTCCAGAATCCTATGCTGAAGCTGAAACAGCTAATGGATTATTTCAAAAGCTATGATGAGGACAAAACACCCTATTCTTTCCAAATTCCTCTGACGAGACAACAACTTGCTTCCCTTACCGGTCTGCGCGTAGAAACAGTAATAAGAGCCATAAAAAGTATGGAAAAAGATAAGATTTTGAAAATAGAGAATAGAAAAATTATGTACTGATTCTTACTTTAATAAAATAGAATTTTACAGGATTTAAAACTCATCAAGCTGCTTCTGAAACTCCTCCAGATATCTCGCAATATGAATTCCATCCGCCAGCCCGTGATGAGCCTCCACAGAAACCGGAAGAAATTTTCTTCCGTCACGGATGCTGAATTTCCCGAATGTAATTTTCGGGACAGATTCAGAATTGTTATAACTGGTAGGATGAAGCAGTGCGCTGAAAGAATTCCATGGAATGGTTGAATGCCTGATGAGATCCTTACCAAGTTCACCATTATTCATCCTGATCCCTGATGTACGCTGTACATCCTCTATTTCCTCCTGCATAATACCATTGAATCTATTAAAATCGTTTGAAAAAGGAATAAATGCAAAACCAAAAGTCCCGTCTGCCCTTCCTATTGTAGTGCCTGCATGAATGACATTATATAAAACCACCTGATTGTCTACAATCCGCAGTTTCAGCTCGTCTACGGCATTTACGGCAACCATTGACCTATGAAGATAGGTCGCGAAAAAAGAATGGCCGTTTTCCTTTGCATAGGCATAAGCTTTTGTACAGTCTACTTCAGTGGTAAAGCCAAAGTACGGGCTGTCCATTTTTGAGAAAAATTCAAAATGCTCTTTCCTGTTCCATTTTTCGACGTCTATAATCTTCATTGATTTTTATTTGCTGCAAATTTCCGTAAGTTTTCCGGGTTTTAAAAGTTAATCAACAAAAAATATTGTAAAAATACAGCCTTGCTTTGGTCGGTTTTTTGAGGCAAATAGAGCAGGTTTACATGATGAAATTCATTTTTCCAGTGTAATTAAATGCCATTGTTTAATCCCCGTAAAAAAATCAAGCATGGAGAAAGAGAAAATAGGATTCATAGGGTTAGGAAGTATGGGCCATTCTATGGCAAAAAATATTGAAAAAGCAGGATTCCCGCTTTCAGTTTACAACAGATCATCTGAAAAAACTAAAGATTTTAAAGAAAAATCAACCGTTTACACTCAGATTTCAGATCTGGTGGAGAACAGCACCATCGTATTTACAATGCTTACCGATGACCATGCTGCCAAAGCAGTTTACGAAGATATCCTGAAATCGGATATTGCCGGAAAACTTTTTATAGACATGAGCACCATCTCTCCACAGGCCACGGCAGAGCTCAGCGGAGCTGTTAAGATAAAAGAAGCAGCTTTCATCGATGCGCCGGTAGCCGGAAGTACTGTTCCTGCTGCAGAAGGAACGCTGATCATTATGGCAGGTGGTGAAGAAAAAGATCTTTCACGGGCCATGCCATATCTTGAAAAGCTTGGAAAAGCAGTAAAGCATTTAGGAGAAAACGGAAAAGGAATTGCAGGGAAACTTTCCATCAATTATTTCCTGTCTGCTATTTACCAGGGATTGGCGGAAACCGTTCTGTTTGCAGATCAATTGGGAATCGACCGAACGGCTATGCTGGAAATCATCAATGAAAGTGCCAGCGGAAGTGGCGCTACCAAAGTAAAAACACCTATGCTGATCAAAAACCAATATGAGCCTGCTTTTGCTCTCGATCTCATGCTGAAAGATATTTTATTAGCTCAGAATGCCGGTGCTGATTTTCCTCTATCTGAGGTTCTGAGCAAAACCTACCAGTCTGCCCATGATGATGGTTTCGGTAAGGATGATGTGATCGGAATTATTAATTATTTGAAGAATCAGCCTGAAAAATGATACAATGATACACCTTTTTTATGCAGAAGCTTATTCTTTGCTTTGAACAATTTCATTCTGAGCCGTCGCTTTACTGAAAACTGTTGTTCCTATACTGGCCACAATGACGCAACTGATTGAAATCCATTGTAAAAAACTCAGTTCTTCTACCAGAAATACCCAACCCGAAAGAGCTGCAAATGCAGGTTCCAGGCTCATCAGAATACTGAAGGTCTTTGCGGGAAGTCTTTTCAATGCCATTATTTCCAGTGAAAATGGCAACGCACTAGACAAAATAGCCACTCCTAAACCTTTTACAAAAATAGAAGGCGTAAGATTGAATACAGCTCCGTCCCATATGGTAAAAGGGATGATAACCAGACTTGCAAATACCATTCCGGTGGTAACCGCATCTTTTCCATCCATAATTTTAGCCACTTTTCCACCCATGACGATGTATACCGCCCAAAACATTCCTGCAAGAAAAGCCAATCCAATTCCAACCAGATCAACATGATCGCTTTGCCACGGAACAATGAGTAATATCCCAATACAGGCCAGCAATGCCCATACTACGTCCAGCAATTTCCGGGATAAAGCAATGGCCAAAAATAAAGGCCCTGCAAATTCTACCGTAACCGCCAGCCCCAACGGGATCCTTTGAATAGCCATGTAGAAAACGAGATTCATCGCTGCCAGACCAATCCCATACATTGCACAGTACTTCCATTTTTGTGCGGTGAACTGCAAAAATTTCGGACGGTTAATCAAAATGAGCAACACAGCAGAAAGTCCGATCCTCAAACTAACAGTCCCAATAGGGCCTATCAGAGGAAAGAGCTGTTTAGCAATGGAAGCACCTCCCTGTACACAGATAATCGCTAAAAGTGTTGCTGAAATTGCCAGGTTTGAATTTTTCATTTCTAAATTTAATATTCGTAAACAACCTATAAAATGAATTTCAGGGTTAAACGAATTTTATTCTATAAGTTATAATCCGGATTTATCATCTAAGATAGCCACCCCAAATATATTAAAACTTTGCTTTTCCGGACACTTGCAATTATAGGTTATAATTTTAAGCATGTTAACAAATAAAAGGAGCAACGGTAAGCTGCTCCTTTTTTATAGATATGTGTTTTTATTAAACCTTGCTGGTCGTTAAACCAAACTTTTGTTTAAAAGAATAATAGAAATGGGACAGATTTTCAAATCCCAGTTCGAGATAAATATCAGATGGCTTTTTATTCCTATGCCGGATCTGGTAATACGCTTCTTCCAGTCTTTTTTCTTTAAGCCATTGTTTAGGCGTCATGTTGAAAGCTTTATTGAAATCACGCTTAAACCCCGAAAGGCTGCGGCCTGTAAGCCTTGCAAACGTTTCCACCGGCACATTGAATTTGAAATTCTTATTCATAAACTCCTTAAGATCGATCTTATGCGGTTCTGAAAAATCAAAAAGCAGGTTTTTAAAATCAGGATTAGCCTGCAGAATCAGCTCAATTGCCTCTTTAACCTTTAAAACCGCCAGTCTGGAAGTGGCTGTTTTTGTTTTGTCAATATACGGAAGCAGTGAAGTAAAATATCCGCTGAAAAATTCATCAGACTCAAAAAAAAGCCTTTCATTATCTGGAAATCTTTCGGATGGGGTCATTTTATATTCTGCTGCATACTGACGGAGCGTTTCCTGGTCGAGAGTTATGGACAGAAACTGGTACTTTTTATTCTTTGAAGGATGTTTTACCGTTCGGATCAGTTGATTTTTTCTGACGAGCACTACTGTATTCTCCTTTATAACAGTTTTGCCTTTGTCATGAAAAGCATGGGTTTCACCGGACAGCTGATAGCCCAGAAAATGATCGGGAATAAATTCCTCGTGCCCCCTGTACATTTCAAAAGCACAGGAATATACCAGTTTATCGAATATGATTTCCGAAGTTTTCTCCATACTACAAATATCTGAAATTTAAGCCATAACAGCAGCACCTGCCTCTGCAATCTCTTTATCCTGTTCAGGAGTTCCCCCGGAAGACGCTATTGCACCTATGATTTTTCCCTCAGCATCTTTGATCACTACTCCGCCAGCAATGGTAAGAAGCCCGTCATTGGAATTCAGCATGCCGTATCCATGAATGTCTGCTCCCGCAATGATTGTTCCCATTACATCACTGTCGACACCGAACATTACTGCAGTTTTCGCTTTCTTAACTGCAAAATCGATAACACCGTAAACACTGTCCAGTCTTGCCATGGTCACAAGATGTCCTCCTGCATCCACAACGGCAATACTTACAGGAATATTGATGGATTTTGCTTTTTCTGTGGCTGCCTGAAGCGCTTTTGCAGCCTGGTTATACGTTATACTCATTGTTTAACTTTTTGCAGTCCATGCATCGGCCTGTAATTGTTTTACAAAATCTTCCGTTTCTTTAGGGTGTACATTCCTGAAATTAGAATTGTCATCCAGCGCTACATTCACAATCACTTCTGCCATAGACTGCGGATCCAGCTGATGGGCAAGAGAATCGGCCGCCCCGTCAAAAGCAGATTCAGGAGTAAAGTTCACTTCAGGATTATACCATCGGAAAATAGAGTCTACTCCCCTGTCATTAAACCCTGTTCCAAAAACGCCCGGGTTACAGGTTGCGATCTTGATATTGAACGGAGCCAGTTCAGTTTTTAATCCCTCAGCAATAGCTTCCATAGCATGCTTTGAAGCACAATAAGCTGCTACATATGGAACCGTCCATAATCCTCCCATTGAAGTTGTGAATACAATCTTGCCTGGCTTCTTTTGTTCAATGAATTTTTTAACAAAGCCTTGTGCCAGTTGCAATCCGCCAAAAACATTCACATCAAACATAGAACGGATAAGCTCCAGTGGCTGCTCAGCAATAGGGCCTCCTTCCATAATACCGGCATTGCTGATCAGAATATCAATATCATATTTTTTAAGGATATAATTGATGTCCTGTGAATTCGTTACATCCAGTTTATCAACCGTAAGTTCGATTCCCTGTTCGCCTGCTTCCCTGATTAAATCACTCATCTGTGGATACACCTGTGCTGTTGCAATAACCTTGTGGCCTTTTTTAGCCAGATCAAATGCGGCTATTTTTCCGAAACCGCTTGCTGCGCCTGTAATTAAAATTGTTTTGCTCATTTTGTTTTCTTTATTGTTACAGGACAAAGTTCATAGATTTCAGTAAGATATTTATTGCTGAAAAGTTCAATGTTTTATTGCTGAAAAGCTCTATATAAAAAACATATTTATACTGATCATCTCAAACTGAACAGTATTTAAATCACCTAAAAATGCAAGAGCAACAAGAGAGTTTAAGCTTGTGGGGAGATGATCATTAACTTTTGTCAATGACCGTAAGGAATACAGAGCACTTTTGCCTTAATGTTTGTATAATTTATGAATGGTATTTGAAAGCGGGTATGTTATTCAGATTTTTGCTTTTTTAATTCCCGTTTCTGTTTATAAAAATTTTTATCAGCAATGTAGATTGTTTTCTTTATCTCACAGTAAAGGGTTTCTTTATTTTTATCTGTAAGTTGTGTTGTTTTTACAATGACAATTTCATTTTCGGTTTTTATCCGTTCTTTTATTTCATCCAATTCCTCTTTTGTGTAAATAAACTCCGCATAAAGGTCATTATTGGCAGGACGTTTGAAATAGATTTCTGCAGATTTATCCCAAATAACGTATTGATGGTTGGTAAGATATATCAGCTGTACCATTGGGATGGGATCTACTGAAGAAAACATGCTGCCTCCAAAAATGGTTCCCATATAATTTTTGTTCTTATAACTGATAGGAAGTTTTATGCAGATCTTTGATAAATCTTCGGATACAGACTGTATTCTGGCAGTGCTTCTGCGGTACATAGGAGATACATTGAATGCCCATTTAAAGAGCTTCGGCAGTCCGATAATCTTTGCTCCGTATTTGCTTACATTTTGGTAAAAACTCATTTTTAAAGTTTTAGATTATTAATAATTTCGTCCATTAAAAGTTGAATATCTTCTTTCGCATATAATCTTCCTACCTGTGCCAGCCCAACTAACAGAGATAAAAGTTCCAAAGCCTTTAACCGGCAGTTCTTAATCATACGGAATTCTTTTTTTTCAATTCCTGATTCCAGAATTGCTGTTGTATGGGAAAGAATGGTCTCGTTGAAGTCTTTTAGTTTCTCTGTGATTTTTTCATCCAGTGAATTATAATCAGAGGCTAAAGTACCGGTCAGGCAGATTTGCTGCTTATCAATTAGAAAAAGGTAATAATTAAAAAGTTTTTGCAGTTTTTCCGTTGCTGAGAATGTGTTCTGGGAATTTTTAAGACTCAGGATCCGTTGCCGGTGCAGCTCAATAATGGCCAGGCAAAGCTCTGCTTTGGATGGGAAATGGTAGTGTATAGAAGATGTTTTTATATTAATGCTTTTTGCTATATCAGCATAGCTAAAAGCATTATAGCCTCTTTCAGTGAGCAGTTTATTTCCTATTTCAATAATTTTATCTTTCGTATTCATCTGTCTATCTATTAGTAGGTAGATAAAAATACAAAATAAAATTGATTTTAAAGTTTTAATTACAAACTCTTTAATATTTTCATACAAAAATGCAGGATTGGTTAGATTTTTGAAGGCTAAAACATAACCAAACTTCTATAAATACAGAACGTTTTATAGAAAATCAAAATATTTTCCATTGAAGCTGATAACATTTACAAAAAAAGGCATTTACTGCCCTCAGGGTAAATTTTATATTGATCCCTGGAGACCTGTAGACCTGGCGGTCATCACACACGGACATGCCGACCACGCCCGCTGGGGAATGAAGAAATACCTTTGCCATCACTATACAAAACCCATTCTTTACCAGAGAATCGGCCCTGATATCGAGTGCCAGGGTGTTGAATACGGTGAAACCATAACCCTGAATGGAGTAAAAGTTTCGCTGCATCCTGCCGGACATATCATTGGCTCAGCCCAGATCAGATTAGAATACAAAGGATATGTTACCGTTATTTCCGGAGATTATAAAGTACAGGAAGACGGTTTGAGTACCCCGTTTGAGCTGGTGAAATGCAATGAATTTGTAACTGAAAGTACTTTTGGATTGCCCATTTACAACTGGCTGGAGGTCCCTGATCTCAATAAAAAACTTCAGACCTGGGTGCTCAAAAATCAGGAAAATGCAAAAACATCCGTATTTATAGGATATTCTTTAGGAAAAGCACAACGTATTATGAAGGCGGTGGAAGGTTTGGGAAAAATTTATGTTCACTATTCCATCGGAAAACTCAATGAAACCTTTGAATCTGTCGGAATTAATCTTCCGGATTACACAGTCGCCGATTTCAGAGAGAATGCTAAGGAAGTTCAGCATGAAATTGTTATTGTTCCCCCAGCATTGCTTGACAGCAATATTATTAAAAAAATACCGGATGCAGCCACAGCAATCTGTTCCGGCTGGATGCAGGTCCGTGGTGCCAGAAGATGGCGAAGTGCCGATGCAGGATTTGCCATGAGCGATCATGCCGACTGGAAAGGGCTTTTGCAGGCCGTGAAAGCTACGGAAGCTGAAATTGTACACGTCACTCACGGACAGACCGAAGTTTTTTCGAAATATTTAAATGAAATTAATATCAAGTCAGATGTTGTACAAACCCAGTTTGGAGAAGATGAAGAAGAATCTGAAAAAGAAATCATTGAAAACCCCGGGCCATGAAACATTTTGCAGATTTGATCAATGCCTTGGAAACTACCAATAAGACCAATGCGAAAATAGACGCCATCATCGATTATCTGGAACGGGCTCCGGATGAAGATAAAGTATGGTTTATTGCTCTCTTTACAGGAAAAAGGCCTAAGAGAAATGTCAATACCAATTATATGAAAGAATGGGCCCTGGAGATCACACAGCTGCCGTTCTGGCTGTTTCAGGAAAGCTATTCTTCAGTGGGTGACCTGGGAGAAACACTTTCTCTCATCCTTCCCCCACCAGCCGAAAAAATCGACCGTACCTTATCCCAATGGATGCTGGATATTGTTCATTTAAAAGATAAATCAGACGCTGAAAAAAAAGAATTTGTATTAAAATCATGGAACGGGCTGGATTATACAGAACGCTTAATTTTTAATAAATTACTGGGCGGAAGTTTCAGGATCGGTGTTTCGGATAAAACACTCATCAATGCGCTGACCAGATTTTCTTCCCAGGAATCCAGCACTCTTATGCACAGCCTGATGGGTAAATGGGTACCCGGTGAAGTTACATTTCAGGAACTGATTTCGGCAGAAAATGTTAATCCTGATAATTCAAAACCCTATCCTTTCTGCCTGGCTTATCCGCTGGAAAAAGAGCTTGAAGAACTGGGAGATCCTGAAGACTGGCAGACAGAATACAAATGGGACGGAATCCGTGGACAGATTATCAGGAGAAATGATGAAGTCTTTATATGGTCAAGGGGTGAAGAGCTCGTCACAGACCAATTTCCGGAAATAAAAGATACCGTACAGGCCATGAAAGGTAATTTTGTTTTAGATGGAGAAATACTTGCGGTAAAGGATTCTAATGTTTTAAACTTTAATGAATTACAAAAAAGATTAAACAGGAAAACTTTAACCAAAAAAATGCTGGCAGATATTCCTATTGAAGTTTTTGTTTATGACTTACTGGAGCTTGAGGGAACCGACCTCCGTGAAAAATCAATGGCAGCCAGACGGGCAATGCTCGAAGAATTACTGCTGAACGAAACCCCTCAAAATATTAAGCTTTCCCAGGTCATTGGTTTTGAAAAATGGGACGATCTCAATACAATAAGGGAAGCATCAAGAGACATCAACAGCGAAGGTTTAATGCTGAAACAAAGAGACTCCCCTTACCATGCCGGCAGGAAGAAAGGTGACTGGTGGAAGTGGAAAGTAAGTCCGCTGACGATTGATGCTGTTTTAATTTACGCCCAAAAAGGCAGCGGAAGACGGAGTGCCTATTACACAGACTATACATTTGCAGTAAAAAACGGCGATGCTCTTGTCACCATTGCAAAAGCCTATTCCGGACTTACCGATAAAGAAATCATGGAAGTCAGTAAGTTTGTTAATAAGAACGCCATAGAAAAATTCGGGCCTGTCCGTACAGTAAAAGCTGAGCTGGTCTTTGAAATCGCCTTTGAAGGTATAGGATTCAGCAGCAGGCATAAAAGCGGTGTTGCCTTAAGGTTTCCAAGAATTGTAAGGTGGCGGAAAGATAAAACCGTGGAGGAAATAGATGAACTGGAAGAAATAAAAAAACTGATCCAATAATTGAAAGCATTTGAAAATACAGACGGGTTCAGGGTCATTCAGCAATGGATGGCTGATAAAGGTATTTCCCCTTTTAAATTCCAGGTAGATACATGGCAGAAATTCGGGAACGGATACAGTGGAATGGTCGTTGCACCAACCGGATTTGGAAAAACATTTTCTGTTTTCCTTGCTTTGATTTCAGATTTCATGAATCATCCTGAAAGCTATAAGAAAGGACTGAAAATGATCTGGATCACTCCCCTGCGCTCCCTGTCCAAAGATATTGCCAAAGCGATGCAGGAAGCCATAGATGAAATTGGCCTCGACTGGACCGTTGGCGTCCGAAACGGGGACACAGACCCTAAAGTCAGACAGCAGCAGGTCCGTAATATGCCTGAAATTCTGGTCGTTACTCCCGAAAGTCTGCACTTGCTTTTAGGACAGAAAAATCATAACCGTTTCTTTCAGAATCTGAAATGTGTTGCAGTCGATGAATGGCATGAATTGCTGGGCTCAAAACGTGGGGTTATGGTTGAGCTGGGCATTTCGCAATTGAAAAAATATGTTCCGAAAATAAAAATATGGGGCATCACAGCAACCATTGGAAACTTGGATGAAGCAATGGATGTCTTAATTCCTTACGATATTAAAAAAACAAAAATAACGGCCAGAGAACATAAAAAAATAGATATTCTTCCGGTTATTCCTGATGAGCTTGACATTCTTCCATGGGCAGGACATTTGGGTGCTAAATTAGCCGATAAAATTGTTCCCATTATTCTGGATTCAAAATCTACCATTGTTTTTACCAATACACGGAGCCAGAGTGAAATGTGGTATCAGCTTCTATTGGACGCTTATCCTGATTTTGCAGGCCAGATTGCCATCCATCACAGTTCTATCGATGCTCATCTCCGGATCTGGATCGAAGAAAATTTAAGTGCCGGAAAACTTAAAGCCGTAGTATCGACTTCCTCGTTGGATCTCGGAATCGATTTTAAGCCTGTAGACACCGTTATTCAGATCGGTTCGGCAAAAGGAGTTGCCAGATTTCTTCAGCGCGCAGGACGAAGCGGGCACTCCCCTTTTGAAACCTCTAAAATCTACTGCGTCCCCACTCATTCTCTTGAGCTGATCGAGGTAGCAGCACTCAAGGAAGCAGTAAAACAGAAAGTGATAGAACCCCGGGAACCCCAGGTTTTGTGCTTTGATGTGCTTGTACAGTTTCTGATGACCTTAGCTGTGGGAGACGGATTTTATCCTGAAGAAACATTCGAAAGGATTAAAAAAGTATTCGCTTTTCAGGAAATGACCGATGAAGAATGGAAAAGTATTCTTGATTTCCTTACCATTGGCGGAAGTGTTTTAAAAAGCTATGAAGAGTTCCATAAGATCGTCATCATGGAAGACGGTCTTTATAAAGTAACCTCCAGGAAAATCGCCATGCTTCATCGTATGAATATGGGGGTTATCGTGAGTGATGCCATGCTGAAGGTAAAATTTATCTCCGGAGGCTATATCGGAATGGTAGAAGAATATTTTATCTCAAAATTAAAAAAAGAAGAAAAATTCATTCTGGCCGGACGAACGCTTGAAGTAGCCATGATCAAGGATATGACCGTATATGTGCGGGCTGCAAAAGGAAAAGCAATGGCTCCAAGCTATCTAGGCGGAAGGCTTCCGTTAAGTTCGAATTTAGGGCATTTTTTAAGAGAAAAACTTTCCCATGCTTTAAACCCGAAAGCTTCAGAAAAAGAACTTAAATTTTTACATCCGTTATTAGCCAGCCAGGAAAAAAATTCCCATATTCCTAAAGATGATGAATTTCTTGTAGAGCTGATCAAAAACCGTGAAGGCTATCATCTTTTCATGTATCCGTTTGAAGGACGCCTCGTACACGAAGTAATGGCTGCACTGATTGCCTATCGTGTCTCAAAGCTGGCTCCTATTTCCTTTTCTATGGCTATGAATGATTATGGTTTTGAACTGTTCAGTGATAAGGAAATTCCTTTAAATGAAGACAATCTGGATAAAATCTTGACCCGGGAAAATCTGATGAATGATGTGATAGCCAGTATCAATTCTGCAGAAATGGCAAGAAGAAAATTCCGGGATATTGCAGTAATTTCAGGAATGGTCATCCAGAACTATGCAGGAAAGCAACGCTCCAACAAATCCCTTCAAAGCTCTGCAGGCCTGATTTTTAAAGTGCTGGAAGATTATGATCCCAATCATTTCCTTGTCAGACAGGCCTATACCGAAGTTTTCAATATGCAGCTTCAGGAACCGCGTCTGGTGGAAGCATTTAAAAGAATAGAAAAATCAAAAATCATTTTAAAATATTCCCATACCTTTACACCCCTGAGCTTCCCTATTAAAGTAGACAGCCTCAGACAGACCCTTTCAAGTGAAAGCCTGGATTCGAGGATCAAAAGGATGATGGAACAGGCAAGGAAAAGAGGTTGAGAATTTCAGTTCCCGCTTTCAGACTGGAAGTATTCCGTCCAACCTTTCTCGATCCCCATTCCCCTTCTTTGAAGGGGTGGATTTTTGCAAAGCAAAAAGACGGGGTAGTTAAAATAAAAACTATACAAAAATTGAATATTGCCACTAAAAATATCACTCTTAACAGCGAAGTTTTCACTTTAACCAACCAGCGTGCAGCCTTTTGGAAAAAAGAGAAAGCCTTAATTTTATCCGATCTTCATATTGGAAAAACCGCTCATTTCCGGAAAAACGGAATTGCTCTGGCTAATCATATCATGAAAAGTGATTTGGAAAGGCTCTCTGTTCTTATTGAATATTTTCAGCCGGAAAAATTTATTGTGGTTGGAGATCTTCTGCATGCCGGAGATAATTCTGATGTAGATGAGTTCTGCAGCTGGAGAAATCAGTATCCGGATCTTCAGTTCTGTCTTATTAAAGGCAATCATGATCGCTTGTCATTGGAATTGGAAAAAAAGTTGTGTTTGAATTTTAAATCCGAATCTCTTACCATTGATCGCTTTACTTTCGTGCATGATTTTGATAAAACCCTTTCTGAATTCCAGATCACAGGGCATATTCATCCCGGTGTTGTCCTGAATTCAGCGGTAAAAAATATCAGGCTGCCGTGTTTCGTGCAGACAAAAGATCAGCTGTTGCTTCCTGCGTTCAGTGAATTTACCGGTCTGGATACCAAAAACCTTCCTAAAGGCGGAAAATTCTATGTTTTTACAGATTCTGAGATTCATGAAATATAAGCCGTATCAGCCTTCAATTTTGAAATAAAAGGACTGCCCCGTTAAAAGACAGTCTTTAAAAATATACCAAAGGTGAAAACTATTTTTAATTTTTATTTAAACGGATGCTGTATAGGGTAATCAGTACAGTAGCCAACAGGAATAAAGCTCCGATCCATGGTGTACTCGCCAGGCCTAATGAAGATGTTACAACAATTCCTCCGGTATATGACCCTATCGCTATTCCTATATTGAACGCGGCAATATTGATCCCTGATGCTACATCTTCAGTTCCCGGAAGTTCTTTTTCTGCAATCTGTACTACTAAAAGCTGAAGTCCCGGCACACTGGCAAAAGACAAGCCTCCCAGAAGAAATAAGGTAATAATGCTTAAAACCTGATCACCAGCTGTGAAATAAAAGGCAAATAATACCAGTCCCTGAGCTGCAAACATCCACAGAAGTGCTTTTAAAGGATTTTTATTCGCTGTTTTTCCGCCTAAAAGATTTCCCAGAGCAATGGCAATTCCATAAATAAGCAGGATAAAAGTAACCGTAGACTCCTGGAATCCTGTGATCTGCTGTAGAATGGGTGATAAATACGTGAAAACAACAAATGTTCCTCCATACCCCATTGCTGTCATTAAAAATGCAAAGATCATACGTCTGTTTCCGAATACTTTGGGAAGGCTTTTTAAAGAAGCCGTCTGATCACTTTTAAGGTTTTTGGGAACCAAAAGCATGCTTGCCAGCAACCCTATGATTCCAAGGAGAGAAACACCGATAAAAGTAGCCCTCCAGCCGAAATGCTGCCCTATAAAAGTCCCTAGGGGAACTCCCGTTACAATAGCCAGGGTAAGTCCTGCAAACATAATTGAAATAGCCGTTGCTCTTTTTTCTTCCGGAACCAGCGATGCTGCAATAGTAGAGCCAATGGAAAAGTAAACGCCATGTGCAAACCCGGTTAAGATTCTGGCCATGACCAGAGTAATAAATCCCGGGGCGATAGATGCCAGTCCGTTTCCGATAACAAAAAGGATCATGATTGAGATTAAAAGTGTTTTGCGCGGTATTTTCCCTGTCAGTGCCGTCAGTATCGGAGCTCCTATAGCTACCCCGATAGCATACAGGCTTACCAGAAGCCCGGCTGATGGAATGCTGATTCCCAGATCTCCGGCCACTGTAGGAAGAAGCCCTACAATTACAAATTCTGTAGTTCCTATTCCAAATGCACTTATGGTTAATGCCCATAATGCTGCCGGAAGTCCTTTGCTCTTCACAGCAGAATTGATATTCATCTGTATTTCTTTCTGATTATTCATTGCGTTGTAATTTTGTTGAATTGACTATGCAAATTTCCGATGAATAATTGTATTATAAAAATTATTTAAATTCTAGTTCATTATCAGAATAATAATAGATTTGGTTTTTAAAATTTCCGTTCCTTTGCAGTAAAGACAGCTTATCCCAATGAAAAAATCAGAAGCCACCCGATTGAATATTCTTCAGAAAGCCTTTGAACTGATCTATGTAAAAGGATATCAGACCACAAGCGTTGATGAGATCATTGCAACGACCCAGGTAACAAAAGGGGCGTTCTATTACCATTTTAAAACAAAAGATGAAATGGGACTGGCTATTATTAACGAACTTCTGATCAGTAATTTCAAAAGCACTTTCATTGAACCTCTGAAAAACAGTGACCATCCTTTGGAAAGCATTTACAAACTGATGTACGGAATTTTAATGGAAAACGATTTCTTAAAGGTTGAATACGGCTGCCCGGCATCTAATTTCACACAGGAAATGGCCCCATGGAATATAGAATTTACAAAAGCATTGAACACACTTTCTGCTCATTGGGAAAATGCAATCATAGAATGTATTGAAACAGGTAAGAAAAATGGGTCCGTAAAAGCAGATACCGATGCAAAAGAAATTGCTGTTTTTGTAATGTCCGGCTATTGGGGTGTAAGAAATTTAGGAAAACTGGAAAATTCAAAATCAGTGTATCTTATTTATTTAAAAGGACTTAAGACTTATTTTAAATTCTTTCAATAATTTTTCACCAAAAAACATACTAATTAGTATGTTTTTGTATACCTTTGGAATATTATAAAAAATTCAAAATGTACCAGACGCTTACATTTCTGCATTCCTTATTCCGTTGGGTGGTTTTATTAAGTCTTATTTATGCCATATGGATTTCCTTTAAGGGCTATTTTTATCATAAAACATTTACAAAAAAAGAAGATCTGGTCAGGCACTGGACAGCTACAATTGCTCATGTTCAACTGATTTTCGGGATCATTCTCTATACGAAAAGTCCAATTGTAAAATACTTTTGGAAAAATTTCAGTGAGGCCAAAGCATCCTTAGACTTACTTTTCTTCGGGATGATTCACATCCTGGTTATGATTACGGCTATTGTTCTGATCACCGTCGGTTCCGCTTTGGCCAAACGGAAACCTACGGACAGAGAAAAATTTAAAACCATGCTCATCTGGTTCACAATTGCACTGGTAGTTATATTTATTGCCATTCCGTGGCCGTTCTCCCCTATTGCCAACAGACCTTATTTCAGATAATTATGATACATTTATTAAAAACAAAAACCGGACGCCTGAGAGTTCTGGCCATTTTGGAAGGAATATCCCTGCTGATCCTCGTATTCATTGCTGTACCTGTGAAATACTGGCTCGGAAACCCTTCTTTTGTGAAACTAATGGGACCAGTTCACGGAAGCCTGTTCCTGCTTTTTCTGTTTAATACGTTAAGCGTTGGTGTAGAACAGCAGTGGAAATTCCGGGAGACTACCTGGAAAGTAATTCTGGCGTGCTTTATTCCTTTCGGAACCTTTTATATTGACTATAAAATCCTAAGCAAATTATGAAAAATGGGCTGATTTTTTGCGGGATTATTCTTACGGTCTATATCGTTTACAGGGTGTACAGATACCAGACATTAGATAAAAGGCCTTGATACATTAATCCAAAAAGGAGCCATTATTCTGGACGTGAGGACAGAGAAAGAATTTAAAACGGGTCATATTGAAGGTTCTGTTAATATTTCTTTGGGAACTATCAGGGAAAGGTATACGGAAATTAACCGGGATAAAACTTATATCACGGTCTGTTCCCATGGCTTACGGAGTGTAAAGGCTGAAAAGATCTTAAAGGAAAGAGGTTTTAGGCATGTGCATAACGGCGGTGCCTGGAGTGATCTTCAGGGATTGATAAAGTAAGGAGTTGGGAGCTGGAAGATGGAAGTTATTGAGATTAAAAACAGCTATGATTCTATTTCATTAAATTTTTTATTGAATAGACTATCCTGAGGTAATTTCGAGGAGTGCCTTTGACAAAATATCTTCCATCTTCCAACTTCCAGCCCCTTAAGTCAGATTAAATAGCATTATCCTTCATCCACACCACTTTCTGCTCCGGATGATGGGTCATTCCAATGATATCCCTGTACAGCTCCGGTCTTCTTGCCTTGATATATCTGCTTCCGCCGGCCTGATGTAGCTTTTCCGGGAAAATGGTAACGGTTTCAGAACTGTCATCGAACGAACGGCATTCCGCAATAATATCCCCAAAAGGATCAATGATCATGGAACAGCCATTTTTAAGCTGATCATCATCCATCCCAACGGGATTTGAGAAAACCACATAAATTCCATTGTCATAAGCTCTTGCGGGAAGCCATTTCATCAGCCAGTCTCTTCCTTTCATTCCATCAAACTCAAGGCGGAGCGAGGTAGGATCAGATTCCCTCTTCTTCCATAATTCCGGATCTACGAAGCCTGCTCCCGGCCTGGTAGAAGGTGTACACATGGTAACATGCGGCATGAAAATAAGGTCTGCTCCCAAAAGTTTTGTTGCTCTTACATTTTCAATGATATTATTGTCGTAGCAGATAAGAATGCCACATTTCCACCCGTGAATGTCAAAAACGCAGTATTGGTTTCCTGGAGTCAGATGGGGATTAATAAAAGGATGAAGCTTTCTGTATTTGGCCTTCAGTCCTGTTCTATCAACGCAAACATAAGCTTTGAAGATATGATCATTTTCATCTTTTTCGAAGAGCCCTGCCAATATTGTGATGTTATGCTCTGCAGCGATCTGCTGTAATTTTGTTATGCTTTCGCCTGCAGGTATAAATTCTGCAATATCCAGAAGCTGTTCTTTGGAAAGGTTTTTGGCAAAAGTGTATCCGGTAACCGAACATTCGTGAAAGGCAATGACCTGTGAGCCCTTAGCCGCTGCTTCAGCCGATAGCTTTTCTATTACTGAAAGATTATATGCTTTGTCACCGCTTTTATTTTCAAATTGTGCAGTAGTAATTTTGAGATTGTCCATCTTTTTTCTGCAAAGCTATCATTCAGGATAATCAGGAGATTGTAAAAAACCGACATTTCAGCGTAACTGGATAAAATTGACTGCCAGCTTCTCTGTTTTTAAATATTGATTGGGAGTAAGTCCTGTATTGCTTTTAAAGTCTTTAATCAGATGGGACTGGTCGCTGTAGCCTGAATCATAAGAAAGACAGGCCGTACTTTCACTTCCTGCATTTTCCTTCAAAAGATTGATGAAATGATGAAGCCGAATGATATTTCCGTATTTCTTCGGGGTAATGCCCATATAATTTTCGAATTTCCTTTCAAGATGTCGCTCAGAATACCCTGTGAACAGCTCCAGCTCTTTTGAAGATACCGAACCTTTGTTTTTAAGCATAAACTGTTGTACAACCCTGATCAGCTCATCATCGGAATTCATTTTTCCGGACATGAATCTGCTAAAAAAATGATTAAGCTTAATAATGATAAACCTGGGATCTGTTCCGGACAGAAGGTCTTCCTGAAAAGACAACAATTCATTTTTTAAAACATCTTCAGCTGAAATGATTTGGTTTTTCACCTCTTTTGCAGAAAGATTAAGAAGAACATTAAAAAAATATGGCTGAAAAACGACTGCAATCATGGAAAATGAACCTGCTGCTGTAAAATCTTTATATCCTGCAGGCTGTCCGTAAAAAAATGAAGAAGGAACCTGATCATTTGAACCAGCTGCATAAAAATTCCGGCTGCCGGATATAATCAGCCCGGTACTCCCATCTGTAAATAACCTTAGCCGTTTACACTCATTTCCTGCATTTTCTAAAAAGATATAATGCCGGATATATGATGATAAATGCTTGGATGGCTTGATCTGCATAATGCAAAGCTACATAGAATAAAACATCTTTGATTTATGTTTTTAAAGAATTTTTTTAACTGTTACTACCACAAAAAAGTGGTGTTTGGTCAGGTATTTGAATATTTAATGAAATAAATATTATTGATTCCGGTTCCTGAGAAAATCAATTTAATTCAATACCAATCACTAAAATTATAATATTATGTCAACACAGAATTTAACCCACCTGGAAGCTATTAAAAAGATCAAAGAACTGTCGGAAAAGGCAAGAACATGCATGTTCTGTACCGAACTTGAAGCCATACCGGTGAATTCCCGTCCCATGACCCTGCAGGAAACGGATGATAGCGGAAATCTATGGTTTATCAGCAGTGCTTCAAGCAATAAAAACTTTGAAATAAAGGAAGACCGGAGAGTACAGCTGTTCTTTATGAACAACAGCGATTCCCAATACCTTTCTGTGTATGGTGAAGCATCCGTTTATAAAGACAAAGCTACGATTGAAGAAAAATGGTCGCCAATGGCCAAGGCATGGTTTGACGGGAAAGATGATCCGGACGTTACCATTATCCGCGTAGAGCCTAAAGAAACTTATTATTGGGATACAAAAGCCGGGAAACTTGTCAGTCTGTTCAGTTTTGTAACCGCTGCTATTACCGGAATTAAAACAAATAATTCCGACGGTGTAGAAGGCAATGCCGTTATTTAAAAGAACAAAAACGGCCTTGGTTTCAGTATTTTACTGTACTAAGGCATATTAATATCCAGTGCTAAAAACTCTGGCAGCTATTCCGGCTGCCAGTAGTTTTTTTAATGATAGAAGCAATTTATTCTACCTCAAAAACAGCCTGTATCTCCACAGAAGAATTCACGGGAATAGAGGAAGCTCCCAAAGTGGCCCTGGCATGTTTTCCTTTTTCTCCAAAAATCTCTACGGTAAGATCCGAAGCTACATTCATCAGGTCCGCATGTTTTGTATAATCATCTTTTGTATTGAAAATTCCTGTCAGCTGTACACATTGTTTCACCTTATTGAGATCGCCGCCTACGGCTTCTTTCAAAACAGCTATAACATTGAGCATGGTAGCTTTTGCAGCCTCTTTTACCTGCTGTTCGGTAACGTCAACGCCCAATTTGCCGGGATTTAAGATTTTACCTTCTTTCAAAGCAACCTGATTGATGAATACAAGATTGCCAGCGCGTACAAACGGCTTGTAATTACCGGCAGGCTGCGGAACCTGCGGAAGAATGATATTTTTCTGCTTCAAAACATCATTGATATCCTGGGATTTTTCTGGAATTGTTACTGCTGCCAGTTTTTTAGAGAATGTTCCTTTAAGGGCTAAAGCTGTTTTGGCAAAATTCCTTCCCTGCAGCTCTGCCAGTTCACGCTCATCTTTTGTAGGTCTTTCAACATCTTTCAGTGATGCCATGCTTGTTATTCCTAAAACCGTATTTCCCTGTGGAATAGCTTTGTTGATATTATCTGTTCCTCTGATTCCGTTGGAAACCAGAACCATTCCGTGAACAGCAAGACTATTCCAGAAAGCCTGAAGCGCAAGTTCTTTTCCTGCCCCGCTTCCGGCAGACATAAAAACTGTTGCAGGCATCCCTTCCAGTGCATGACTGGTCCATAATTGAACAGTTTTGGATAAAAATTCACTCATTCCGGTACTGATATTCCCAAAGTAAACCGGGGCTCCGAAAGCAATTCCATCATAGGAAGGCAGTTCATCTACTGACGCTACAGGAATGTTCTTCAGTTTAGGATTGGAAGATTCTTTAACCTGCTTGATAACTGCAAATGCATTTTTACTGCTTTCAATACCGGATGCTATTTCTTTGGCCAGTTCATAGGTTCCGCCGTTGTCCGAATGAATAAGAACCAATACTTTAGCTTTACTGTCTTGTGCCATGACTGTGGTGATTTTTAATAATAGAATTAATACAAAAACCGTACTTAGTTTTTTCATTTTTTGATGGAATAATAATTACAATACAAAATTAGTATTGTCGTTTTTATTAAATTTGCCAAAAATTCTATGCAGAACGACATCGTAAAATGCGGTTTAACAGAACAGACCGACAGCCGATTTGTAGACACCATTGAAAAAGAAGCTTATGTCTGGTGTGAAAAAGGCTGGAAACATGATGATCACGAGCATGCTCACCAGCGTTCCCAGCTTACGTTTGTGGAAGAAGGATATCAGTATTTCCATATAGACCAGAAGATCTATCTTGTGCCTCAGCATCATGTGATCTGGATTCCTTCAGGAAAAGCACACAGGATAACTTCAGAAGCAAAAACGGTCAATTTAATGGTTTTTCTGTTTAAAACGGTTTTTGATGATGATTTCTATCAAAATGTTTGCGTCTTTGCTGTTCCTGCTGTTTTGAAGGAAATGCTTTTATATGCCTCAAAATGGAATCAGCTGATTGAAGAAGATGAGGAACAGGATTTGTTTTTTAAAGCCATTCTAAAAAGTCTTCCCAATTTCTGCAGAGAAAACAGCTATCTTGAGATCCCGGTTCCGTCGGATGTCCGTCTTATTCCGGTCTGTACCTCTATTAATTCAAATTTTAAATACAGCCTGAACACTGATGAACTGGCAGAAAAAGCACAGATGTCTGTAAGGAGTTTACAGAGGATTTTTAAGAATGAAACAGGAATTACCCTTCAGAAATACCTGCAGCTCGTCAGAATATTAAAAAGCATAGAACTGATTGATACGGGGCAGTATACTTTAAGCCAGATTGCTTATAAAGTGGGTTACCAAAGCCTGTCTGCCTTTACATCTTCTTATTATTCTATCATGAAAGCCAAACCCAAAGTAAAAAAACTAAGTTAAGGAGTTTCATCATGAGCCATATCTACCGGTTTGGATTCCGGTGATCCTTTTTCACGGAGCCATATAGAAAGAATGACTAAAGAGGCAACAGCCAGAAATTCACTCTGCCAGTTCTGAAAAGACTCAAACCAGAACCTGGACCCTGATATATACTGTACTGCAGTAACGGTGGGTTCTTTTTTTATGACCTGTTCTTCATTGAATTCCTTCATGCTTCCATAGAAATGCATTGCGAAGCTGAGAATAAATAAAATAGCAAAAGCTAAGGATAAGGAATGCTTATAAATACTCAGCCATAGTCCGCCTTTTTTTACCGGCCACGGAGCATTGGCATGGACTTTTGGTTCCCTGTCTACATCTTCTTTTTCTTCCAGGGATTTCGATTCACTGGAACCTTTCTGCCTTAGCGAGACCGTAAGTACAACATACAGCATCATCTGAAGAAATTCACTTTCCCAGTTTTCGAAGGTAGCCTGTATAAAATGTCCGCTCCGGACATAGGCTCCCAGGCTGAGCATTGAGCTGCCTTCTTCTGCAAGGTCCTTATTCAGTGTTTTCCAGCCCATGAAAAACTGTCCTACAAGGCTCAAAAGCATTAATGAAAGCAAAACAATACTTAAACTGTTACGGTAAAAGAAACTTTTTTTAGACATAATCAGCAGGTTAAAGATTTAAGATCAAAATTATAATCCCAAAGCTGGATATTGCTGCAGAATTTTATCCGTTGACAATCAGACCTCCGTTCGGGTGAATAACCTGTCCCGTGATCTGGGCGGAACCACTGCCTGCAAGGAATAAAAAGCTGGCTGCAACTTCTTCCGGAGTAGCATTTCTTTCGAAAGGAGGTTTGTTAGGGTCTTCTTTTTCCTCTCCAAAGGTTTTTTGAGTAAGTGGTGTTGCAACCGGGCCTGGTGCAACTGCATTAATGCGGATTCCGTTTGGTTTGGCCTGAAGTGCCAGAGAACGTGTAAAAGATACAATAGCACCTTTGGTTGCGGCATAGTCCAGAAGCTCGGGATGCCCCTGATAAGCCGCTGCAGAAGTCGTATTAATGACACTGCTACCTTCTTTCAGGTAAGGAAAAACAACTTTTGTCAGCAGGATCATTCCTATAATATTGGAATCAAAAGTTTTCCTGATATTTTTTTCTTCAAGATCTTCTATGTTTTCTGCCGGAAACTGTACGCCTGCATTATTGATGAGGATATCAATGCCTCCAAATTCGGAAACTACTTTCTTTGTGGTATCTTCACAAAAATCGTAATCATTGATATCCCCACTAAAAATGATGCATTTTCTGCCCAGCTGTTCAATCTGTTCTTTTGTTTTTTGGGCATCATTATCGTCCTTATAGTAAATGATGGCAATATTGGCTCCTTCCTTAGCAAAAAGTAACGCTGTTGCCTTACCTATTCCACTGTCTGCACCTGTAATAAGAACGGATTTATCTTTTAATTCCCCCATCTGAAATTACTTTAAAATTAGAAGTTGGTTAATTTCACTTTTAAAGCATCCTAAAATAAATTCTGTATAATATAACTGTGCATTCAGAGCCTGGGTTTTAGGATGCAGCTCCAGCTTTTTGGTAAGAATGATCTCCCCTTTATAAGAAAAAGCAAAGTAAGCAAATATCTTATAAGATGAGTTTCTGATGGGCGTACAGTATCCTGTGGTTGCAATTGACCAGTCGGATTCAAATACCTTGGCTACATTAAGAGCCATAGTTCGTGCAATATTTTCTGATACACAGTCGCATTCTTCTGCTTCCTGCCTGTCTACATTCAGCAGTTTTACTTTCTGAGGGAGCGTATAGGCTGTCATGCCTCCTTTATAAAACAGGGAGGCATTCGGCATCTGTGAAAAAGCCAGCTGCAGACATCCTGATGTAACGCTTTCTGCAATTGAAATTGTTTCATCCGCAGTCATGAGGGACTGGCTTATATATTCTAAAAGACTTTTTTGAAATTCCATAATTTTAAATATTTAGTGGTGTGAAGGTGTGTGATGATCTATCTGTTTCTTTCCTGCTCTAGTTCCCAAACTCTGTGTGCAGCAACGGCTTTAATAAACTGCTTATCGGAACCGTCATCTTTCCCAATAACTATAGCAGGATCTTCATGCTGTTTCATGGCAATATTGCTGTTGTCATAAAGGATTTCTGTACCCGCCCCGAAATAAATGGCCTTGCAGTGTTTATAAGCTTCATTAATGAAACGCAGGGAAAGGTGCTTGTTTTCCGGCCCCATGAGCTCCTGTGCTGATTTTTCTCCAGCGCTGATATACAAAGCATCAAAACATACGCTGGCAATACTTGTAAGGGAATGTTTCGGAACTAATGATCCATCTGTAGTTTTGATAGGTGCTAAGCTTGGTGCTATAAGCTCTACTTTGGCTCCTTCTTTTTCGAGTTTTGTTTTTAAAGTATTAAGAACAGAGCCATTTGCACCATTGGCTGCAATAAAGCCTATTTTTCTGCTTTTAATAGTATCCTTAACGGTATTTTTCATGCTCAATGCTTCAGATACTTTGGTTTTAGGTTCTCTTTCTTTACTTTGAAGTTCAGCTGGATCAGCATCTGCAGGAATGCTTTGGTTAGGCTGCTTTAATTTTTTGACTGCAACTCCTAATTTTTCTGCAACTTTTCTAGCGAGGGTATTGTCGATAAAGGCCAGCTGACCAACCATTCTTTCCCTGATCTCGGGTATTGTTACCTTCGAGAGTTCAAAAACAAGGGCGTTCTGAAGATGGGTCTGTTCAGGAGCCGACTGGCTGTTATAGAATAATTTTGCCTGTGAGTAATGGTCTACAAAGCTCTGACTTCTTCTTCTGACCTTTTCACCCGAAACTCTTTCCTGATGGGAAGTAAATCCGCCTTCTGACATCATGGCCTGGAAAGGACATCCGCCTCCGATGGAATTGGGTTCATAACTTACTTTTCCTTTGGCAATCTGCTGTCTCATATGCCCGTCACGCTGGTTGTTATGAACTGTATTGATAGATCTGTTGATCGGTATTTCATGAAAATTAGGTGATCCTAATCTCGATAACTGGGTATCGGTGTATGAAAATAACCTTCCCTGAAGCAAAGGATCATTACTGAAATCTATTCCGGGAACTAAATGTCCTGGATGGAATGCTACCTGCTCTGTTTCTGCAAAGAAATTGTCAGGATTTTTATTGAGGGTTAAAGTTCCGACGATCTCTACGGGAACTTCTTCTTCGGGAACCAGTTTTGTAGGATCCAGAAGGTCGAAATCAAATTGATGTTCGTTCTCTTCCGGGATCAGCTGAACACCAAAATCCCATTCCGGATAGGCTCCGTTTTCAATGGCTTCCCATAAATCTCTTTTATGGAAATCAGGATCTACTCCGGAGATTCTCTGAGCTTCGTCCCAGGCTACAGAGTGTATTCCCAGTTTAGGTTTAAAATGGAATTTAACGAAATGAGCTTTTCCTTCGTCATTAATAAACTTGAAGGAATGAACTCCAAAGCCTTCCATCATTCTCAAACTTCTCGGGATGGCTCTGTCGCTCATGAGCCACATAATCATGTGCATGCTTTCCGGCATCAGCGAAATAAAGTCCCAAAATGTATCATGTGCAGAAGCAGCCTGCGGAATCTCATTATCCGGTTCTGGTTTTACAGCATGAACCAGGTCAGGAAATTTAATGGCATCCTGAATGAAAAAGACTGGCATATTATTCGCGACAAGGTCATAATTTCCTTCTTCTGTATAAAATTTGATGGCAAAACCTCTTACATCTCTCGCCAGATCAGTACTTCCTTTACTTCCGGCTACAGTTGAAAATCTTACAAAAACAGGAGTTTTTTTCCCTACTTCTGATAAAAATTTCGCTTTAGTATAGGCGCTAAGGCTTTTTTTGAGTTTAAAAACACCATGTGCTCCGGAGCCTCTTGCATGAACAATTCTTTCCGGGATTCTTTCGTGATCGAAATGGGTTATTTTTTCTCTAAGAATGAAGTCTTCCAGCAAGGTAGGACCTCTGTCTCCGGATTTTAACGAATCCTGATTATTGTTGATTTTCAGCCCCTGGTTGGTTGTTAGTTTTTCGTTTTCATTAGAAGTGCTGTGTGCTTCCAATTGGTCTAACTTCTTGTTGTTTTGGGTATCCTTTTTCATATCAATTTATCTTTTAATGTGGTGTGAAGGTTAAAATCAAACTAAAATCTTTTATGGATCATTCTTTTTCTGCCCTGTCTTTTTCCAAAGTGCTTAGCAGTTTATTGAGGTATTCTTCTTCTTTTAATACTTTATAGTATGCTGTTTTGGCATAGAGCGTAAAGTGTGAATTTTCAATATTTATTTCTGTATTCAAGTTTTCCGGAGGTAACGTAGTTTTACCATGATACTCGCTGATATTCAGAATATATTCTTTAATATAAGTGTCAATTACATTTTTCAGAATGTCACATTTTGCATTATTTTTTATCTTTTCTAATGATTTGATCAGAAAAGCGGTAACTCCGTAAGAATTGATAGCACTAGGGAAAAGAGATTCATTCTCTATCATATTGTTTTTATCATATAATCCGGAATGTATTAAAGTGTCGTTTTCAAATATCATATTCGTAGCGGTTATTAGTTATCGGAAATTTTTAAATATTTCTCAAAATAATGAAGGTCCTCCTTGTCTTTGATTGAAAGATAGAACATGATCTGCTCCGGTTCTTTCAGCCCTATACTGCCGAAACAGTCGAAATGTGCAATCAGAGCCTGTATATTCTCAATCTCTATGTCTTTCAGGATCACAAATAATAAAAAAATATTATTCTTTATTTCTTTGGCATAGATAGCTGCACCATCTTCAAACCAATTTCCTCTGTTAGAAACTTTAATGAAATCCTTATGCTTTAATGTTTTTACTATTTTATGACAATCCATATTTGAGTAATTGTGGTTATATACTTTCGGGAGAAGTTTCAACATCAATTTCTCTGAACTGCTGCTATTTTCAGTATTGTTACTGAGTTTTATAAAATCAATATGAATGGCATATGGCAATCTGCTGCTTCATGCTGTAGAGCAATGACCGGAATTTTTAATCATCTGAAAAGCCTGAAGCTTTAAACTGCCCTTACCTGGTTTAAGAATTGTATTGAAACTTATATTTCAAATGTACGCCTGAATAATTCACTTTTTTATGACCTCAGTCATATTAAGCCCTGCATTAATAAATAATTTTCCTGTTTTCTATGGTAATGCTTCCCTCTTTTTCCATTTTTTTTAAAGCTCTGATCACTGTTTCTACGCGTAAACCTACCAGATTGGCGATCTGCTGTCTTGTAAGCTGTACATGAAAGCAGCTTCCACAGCTGTCATCATGATAGCTTTTAAGATAATTAAGAAGCCCAGTGAGCCTTGAAGTAGGATTCAGAGAGGCCATATTCTGCATCATAATTGCTTTAAAATAAAGCCTATGGGAAAGACATGCATTCATTTCCAAAGAAAGCTTTGGATCTGTCTTTATTAATTGGAGAAACTGATCTTTCGGGACTCTTATAATTTCCAAAGGACTGATACAAATGGCATTCATAGGATAAAACTTATCCAAAAAGAGCATTGAATCCCCAAAGCTCTGATTTTTTCCGAGAATGTTGTGTATGAATTCTTTTCCTTCTTCATCATAATTGTTCAGCTTCACTTTTCCCTCTGTAATCTGTAAGTAATAAAGAGAATGGTCTCCCTCTCTGTATATAATCTCACCTTTTTTGTATTGTTTGGTTTCTCCTCCATATGAGTATAGCACTTCTTCGGCTATATTCATGCAGCTTATTGTCTTCATAGTTTTTTTATTTTATTTTCAATAAAAAATAGTGAAATTTATTATTGAAACCACGTTTAAAATAAATTTTTCAGATTAAAATATTTGAAAATTTATTTTCTGCTCTCTATCTGCTATCCTAATGGTTTTAGTAAAAAATTTATGAAATCAGATTCAATCAAACCAAATACAAATATTGAACCTTATTAATTTGTAAACTGTTAAAATAAGTTAAATAAATTAGCAAAAACAAAATATATTATTGAATTCTTAGAGATTAAATCATCATATTAATAAATATAAGTTTTCAATATAAGCTGTAATCCCGACAGCTGCTGTAAAAGACATTAAAACCCGCTTTAAATAAAACGGGCTTTAAAATCTATGAATGATAAAAATTATTTTTTGATAACCTTAGCTGTATCTGTTTTTTTGGTAGCTGCAGGATTTGCAGTATGTAAAGTATCGGAAGGCACAGGAGTAGTAACTACAGCGGTGTCTGCCGGTGCCCTATCAATAATTACACTGTCTGTTGTTGTGGTAGAAGTGTCTACTTTTGTTTCCTTTTTGCAGCTCAATACAGTCAAGCCTAATAGCATTAATGCGATGGTAAATTTCATAATAGATATATTTTGTAATGTGTTCCAAAGATAATTCATTACTAAATGTCCTTTTATGACTTGGATCATAATGCTTTATTTTGATTATTTCGCAAACTTTTTGGTTCCTGCAACACATAAAATAACCCCAATGGTTACTCCCACCATACCTATGCTCACCTGCTCATGAAGAAAATAAGCAGCAAGTGCCAATCCGAAAAAAGGCTGCAAAAGCTGTAGCTGTCCTACCGTAGCAATACCACCTTGCGCCAGACCTTTGTACCAGAATATAAATCCAATGAACATACTGAAAAGGGAAATATAAGCCATCCCAAACCATCCCTGGAAACTTACGGTCTCGATATGATCTGGAAAATAAATGAAAAATAGAGGAATCATCACCGGCAAAGCTAATACCAGAGCCCAGGAAATTACCTGCCATCCTCCTAATGTTTTTGAAAGTTTTGCCCCCTCGGCATATCCCATACCGCAAAGGATAACCGCAAGAAGCATTAGGATGTCGCCAACAGGTGAGGCGGATATTCCCTGCGAAACAGCATATCCTATTACCAAAAGGCTTCCGATAACAGAAAAAAACCAAAATATAGGATGTGGTCTTTCCCCTCCACGAAAAACTCCGAATACAGCAGTTGCCAAAGGAAGCATTCCTAAGAATACAATGGAATGTGCCGAAGTAAGGTATTGAAGTGCCAATGCGGAAAGAAGTGGAAAGCCAACTACACAACCGATAGAAACCAGCAAAAGGGGAAATATCTGATTCTTTTCAGGCCGTTTTTCTTTATAAATCATCAGAACGGAAAGCGCCAGAATTCCTGCAATAGCAGCACGGGCTATGGTAACAAAAATCGGGCTCATTTCCATTACGGCCAATTTGGTAGCAGGCATAGATCCACTGAATAGCAACACACCTATAAAGCCGTTAATCAACCCGCTTATATTTTCATCTTTAGAAATTTTATCTGTCATCATTTTCTATATTTTTTTGATAATTCAAAATTAAAGCACTGAAATGAATAAACACAGTCTCAGTTTTGTATATTTGCATGAGTACAGTTGTGAAAAATGAGCAAAGAATTTATCTATACAGAAATTGCTGAGGGAATTGCTTCCCAGATCAGAAATGGCGTCCTGAAGGCCGGAGACAGGTTACCTTCAGTAAGAATGATGTGCCAGGAACATCAGGTAAGTATGAATACGGCAAAACGTGTTTTCCTTGAGCTTGAGTCACAGTCTTTAATTGAGTCCAAGCCTCAATCAGGTTATTTTGTAAGCAGACTAATGTCTGTGAAGCTTCCTCTTCCCGAAGTAAGCCGGCCTTCTCTGATTGCCAATAATGATGAACCGGATGAACTGATCAGCAAGGTTTACGAAAATATGGGTAAAAAAGGGCTGACATTTTTTTCTATCGGAATTCCTTCGGGAGACCTTCTGCCACAGGCCAAATTAAAGAAGGAGATCATTAATGCAACCCGTGAATTAAAAGATGGCGGAACGGAATATGAGGAACTTCAGGGAAATTTAAAGTTGCGGAGAATGATCGCAGTGCGTTCACTTCAATGGGGCGGAAATCTCAGCGAAAATGATTTGGTTACCACAAACGGTGGGATGAATGCCTTATCTTTCTGCCTGATGGCCTTAGGCAAACCTGGCGATACAATAGCCATTGAAAGCCCTTGTTATCCGGGTATTTTACAGCTGGCACACGGATTGGGTTTAAATGTACTAGAACTTCCTACCCACCCGACAACAGGTATTGAAATAGAAGCCCTGAGAAAAGTGATTCCACAGATAGATCTGTGTTTATTAATTCCCAATTTCAATTCACCGCTGGGAAGCTGTATGCCGGATGAAAATAAAAAAGAGATTGTGAGAATTCTTTCTGAAAACGGAATTCCTCTGATAGAAGACGATGTATACGGTGATCTTTATTTTGGAGCGAGCCGTCCGAAATGCTGTAAGTCGTTTGACAGAGACGGAAATGTGCTGTACTGCAGCTCAATTTCAAAAACCCTGGCTCCGGGGTATCGCGTAGGATGGATTGCACCCGGAAGATATAAGGATAAAATAATGAAGCTCAAGCTGCTCCATTCTACGTCATCTATTTCTATTGTTAATGAAGCGGTAGCCAATTTCCTCAAGTCCGGAAGGTATGAAAAGCACCTCCATCAAATGCGTAAAGCTCTTCAGAACAATTATCAGAATTATGTGCAGACTATCGCAGACTATTTCCCTGAAGGCACAAAAACAAGCCGCCCGCAAGGTGGTCTTTCCCTGTGGGTGGAGTTTGATAAAAATATCCGTACCACTGAACTCTATGATCTGGCCATTAAACAGAACATCAGTATTGCTCCGGGCAGGATGTTTACCCTGCAGGATCAGTTTGAAAACTGCATGCGTCTGTGTATTGGTCTTCCGTGGACAGAAGAAACCAGGCTATGTCTTCAGCAGGTTGGAACGCTCGCAAAAAGGATCTGATTTATCTGTCAGGAACAAAATTTTTCCGTGCCAGCTCTTTTCTTACTCTGCTCAGGCTTTCAGGCGTAATTCCAAGGTAAGATGCGATCATCCATTGGGGAACTCTCAAAAGAAGGTCGGGGTACATTTTAATGAATTTCATGTATCTTTCTTCTGCTGTTTCGCCCAATAAAGAATTGATCCTGTTCTGGAGGCTTCTGATGTGCTTCTGTAAAAGAAAATCACTTCTTTCGATACTGTTAGGAAATTGCTCTACGAGATTATTGAAAAAATCGGGGTGCAGAAACAGAACCTCTGTATCTTCCACCGCTTCTATATAGTAAATTGATTTTTCGTTGAAATAAAGGCTGCTTCGGTCAGAAATCAGCCAACTCTCAGGGGCAAACTGTATAATGTGCTCTTTTCCGTTCTTGTCAATGGAATACATTTTCAACAACCCTTTTTCTACAAAGAATATATGCCTGCAGATTTCACCATACTGTAAAAGAAACTGATTCTTAGGTATTTTCTTCACTTCATAGTGTAAGCTGCACATGTTCACTTTTTCTAAAGGAACATTTAATACTTTGGCTAAATATGTGTTAATATTCTTCATTATGAAATCTGGCTTGCGGATATATCTTCATGCGATGCACTGTTAATGACTTTTCCATCTTCAATTATGATCAGCTGAGGACTCTCATGCCTGATTCCAAAGTCTTCGGAAATTTTATTGGAAATGGATCTGTATTCCAGCAAATCTAAGAAATATAAATCCAGCTTATTATCCAAACTATCTATTTCTTTTTCAAAGTTTTTCAATACTGTTTTGCTGATGAAGCAGCGTGTTGAATGTTTGAAAATAGCAATTTTATGGTGATGGGATGCTTCAATGGCTTTGGCCAGGTCTTCCTCAGATTCTATTTTTTTCCAGAAGGATTGATGCTCAGGGTTGTTTTCTTTTCCTCCGAATATTTTATCAAAAAAACTCATACATTAAATTGTTTTAAATGATGATCAAGATGTTTGTATTCTAAAAATCCCCAGTCTTTTTCAGTCATTTTCCCGAATAATCTGTGGTAGTCCGGAAGATCTTTATTTTCAGATGTTGTCCGGAAGTCCTTCAGTGTATTCAGCAGATTGGTTTTTGATTCATCAAAATCACATTCAAAATTAACGATTAGTTTTTGAAAAGTAGGCATGTTTCGGGGAATTCCGTTATTAAAGATCTGCATTTCTATTTTGGTTACTATTCCTATTGCAGCAAGAAAGAAATTAAGTTCCGGAAGTTCAACTTTTCTCAGAGCTATCTGAAGAACAAAATCACAGTGTCTCAGCATTTGGGAAACGTTCATTTTCCCCCATCTTTGTGGAGTATTTTTAGTAAGAAGAGAAATTCTGTAGGCAATTTCTTCAAAATGAACAGGATTATGCAGACTTTTCTTTACCACCCTTTTTCTCTCTTCAGATTTTCAATGTGGGCAAAATGATGATTACAGTGCCATACATAGAAAGCAAGATAATGTCTTAAGTCATAATCTTTATTCTGTTCAGGATGTCGGAAAGTTCTTTCGAACTGTTTATTGGTAAGAGTATTAAGCAGAACCGTCCATCTCTGATGCGTTCCTTTAATCATTCTCATCGCAGGCTTTACAGGCATATTGGCACTATCCTGAAGTTCTGCCCATTTGGCTTCATCATAAGGTTTGATCACAGGATTATCTTCTGTAAGGGCCAGCTTAAAACGTATAAAACTATTGATATGGCTGTCTGCAATATGGTTAACAAGCTGGCGGACCGTCCATCCTCCTTCTCTGTAAGGGGTATCTAATTGCTCATCCGTGAAATTCTCAATCAGATCTTTCAGTCTTGCCGGGAAATTCTTGATGACTTTAATATGCTCATCCAGCTTCGTGTCACAGATATTTTCAGACTGCTGAAACTGACCGATGGGAAATTTCTTTTGCTCTAAATCGTTCATTTTTAATTTTCTTGGTGGTATGTTTAATCAAGTTTTCTGTTGTGATAAAATTACTACAAGAAAAGCAGAAAGACAATAAAAAATAAAATTTCAAAAAATTATACTGAGTGAGAAAATAAAAAAGCCTCAATTCTAAATTGAAGCTATATAATTAAATTCATCTGCTAATAACCATGCAGATCAATTCCCTCCGTTCTCTGTAAAGTCACTTTCCTGCCCATCTTTTTTTGGATCACCCTGAAATGCTGCAGTTCGTCATCCGTCAGAATATTAATGGCAGTTCCTTTTTCGCCTGCACGTCCCGTTCTGCCAATCCTGTGAATGTAATCTAAAGGCGATCGCGGCAATTCATAATTGATCACACAAGGTAAAGATTCGATATGGATACCACGGCCAATAAGGTCTGTAGCAACTAAAATCTGAGCTCCATTTACTTTAAATTCTTCTAAATTATTTCTACGGGCACCCTGTGATTTCTGACTGTGAATGGCTACGGCTTTAATTTTATTCTTTTTAAGCTTTTCCACTAAATTATCTGCAGATCTTGTAGAGGAAACAAATATCAGCGCTTTTTCAACCTTCTTCTCTTTAATTAGATAGCGTAAAAAAGGACCTTTATTTTCCGGAGAAACATGATAGGCCAGCTGCTCGATATTATCAATTTCTACTTCTTCTTTTTTAATTTCAATAATTACAGGATTAATGGATAAGCGTTCCTTCATTTCAGAAACCTTATCATTTAAAGTTGCTGAAAACAGGGTCGTTTGTTTCACTACAGGCATCAGTGCGAAAAGCTTATCCATTTCTTCACCAAAGCCTAGCTGAAACATTTTATCTGCCTCATCAATCACTAAATGCTGGATTCCTGAAATACTTAATGCGTTATGATCAAGTAAATCCAATAAACGGCCGGGCGTTGCAATAAGAACTTCCACTCCAAACATTCCTTTCATCTGCGGATTGATAGAAACACCACCATAAACAGCCATAGTACGTACCTCACGTTTCAGATTTTCGGTAAAAGCCCTGAAAACTTCATCAATCTGAATGGCGAGCTCGCGTGTAGGAACCAATATTAAAACCTGAACATTACGGTCTTTTTTAACTTCTGAATTCTGTAATTTCTCTAAAATAGGCATCACAAAACAAGCCGTTTTTCCGGAACCCGTCTGTGCAATTCCCATCAGATCTTTTCCCTGCAGAATTACAGGAACAGCCTTCTCCTGAATCGGAAATGGCTTCAGGTAACCTAATTTGTTGACAGAACGAATAATATTGTGTGATAATCCTAACGACTCAAATGACATAAAATACTTATTTGGTGCAAAGATAAGCTATTGATATTTGACAGATAGCCCGAAATTGTATCTCCTATAAGCAAAAGTTTAATAATTTTAACCTGAGTTCGGGAGAAGAAATTAAGATTGAAGTGCTGGAAGCAGGAAGAGGGGTGCTTGAAGTTACTATTGGACTATAGTTAAAATTGAATTATTATTCTTAAAAAAATTAGTAAAAAACCGAGGTATAGTTATTTTTTACGACCTCAATAACTTCCCTCTTCCAGCTTCAGGCTTCCTTACCATGTTAAAAACAGAAATGCCTTATCCCGAACTCAGGTTAATTTTAGTTTTCTCAGACCTTGCTCCTATCTGTTTTTTAAAATTATATTGCCGATTTGTCCGATAATTCAGTTTTGGAGAGTTTTTTGAGTAATTTTATCCAAAATTCGAGAAATCTAAATATGAAAAAAGCGTTAATAATCGTAGATGTACAGAATGATTTCTGTGAAGGCGGCGCATTAGCAGTTCCTGAAGCCAATGAGGTCATCCCCTATATTAATCTTCTGATGGAAGAAAATGAATATGACCAGATCGTTCTTACACAGGACTGGCATCCTGCCGATCATAAAAGCTTTGCCAGCAACAACAACAGAAAAGTTGGCGAAAGCATTATCCTGAACGGCGTACCACAGTTCATGTGGCCGGATCATTGTATCCAGGGTACTTTCGGGGCAGAATTCCACAAAGATCTGAACAGAGATAAAGTAACCCACATTATCCAAAAAGGAAAAAATTCAGAAATTGACAGCTACAGTGGATTTCAGGACAACAATCACTTTATGAAAACAGGGCTGGATGATTTTTTAAAGTATCATGAAATTCAGTTGCTTGAAATTGTTGGTCTTGCAATGGATTATTGTGTGAAATTTACGTGTACAGATGCGCTTGCAAACGGATATATCACATGCCTTCATTTCAATGGAACGAAAGCCGTTAATGTAAAGCCTGATAATGGCAGAGATGCTATTTATGAGATGATCCAAAAAGGAGTTACAGTTCTCGGATAGGATTTACATATAATTTTGAAAGCCATAAACTGTTTTCAATTATAAAATATACCGATAAGAAAAAGGCGCAGAAATAAAATTTCTGCGCCTTTTTAATACGTATAATTTCCTTAAATGATTTAAGCCGAATATTCAATTATGATGCAGAATCAGCAGAATCAGCAGATTCGTCAGTCATAATTTATAACTCAAACTTATTAAAGCATTTTAAGATTATTAACTTCCAGATCTGTAAGGATTCTCCAATGGCCACGTTTGATGTTCTTTTTCGTAAGACCTGCAAACATCACTCTGTCCAAAGCTTCCACTTCATATCCAAGTCTTTGGAAAATTCTTCTGATCACACGGTTCCAGCCAATATGAATTTCGATTCCTATCTCATTTTTCGGTTTTCCTTCAATAAAAGAAATCTGATCTACAACGGCTACCCCTTCATCAAGGCGGATCCCTTCCACAATCAGTTTCATATCTTCATGGGTCAGTTTCTTATCCAGGGTTACGTGATAGATCTTTTTGGCATCAAAAGAAGGATGTGTCAGCTTTTTCGTCATGTGCCCGTCATTTGTCAAAAGAATAACTCCGGTTGTAGAACGATCCAGTCTTCCTACAGGAAACAAACGGTATGGTGATGCATTAGCAACCAGATCCATTACTGTTTTTCTGGCTTTGTCGTCCTTAGTTGTGGATATGTATCCCTTTGGCTTGTTTAGAAGCACATATACCGGTTTTTCCGGGGTAATACCCTGGCCGTCGAAAACTACTTTATCAGTCTTCTGAACCTGATATCCCATTTCAGTTACCACCTGTCCGTTTACTTCCACAAGTCCTTGCGTAATCAGTTCATCAGCCTCTCTTCTGCTGCAGATCCCGGAATTGGCAATATACTTGTTCAGACGGATGGTGTCCTTATGAACATCTTTCTCAATTTTGTTTAACCTTCTTTTCTGTACAAAAGATCTTGCCTTATCATCATTTTTGTCATCTCCAGCGGATGGTCTTCTTCCGTATTTCAGGCTGCCTCTTTCATACTTGTCTCTGGTATCAAAACTTTTTCCGCCTTTTTTGGGTGCTGACTTACCAAAAGTTTTTCTCTCACGTCCTTCACTTGAATTGGTAATATAAGCTCTGCTCTCAGTTTTTGCCCCGGAGTCCTCATCTCTGTTCGTAGGGTTATCTCCGCTTTTCTTAAAAGGTTTCGGCTCAAACTTCGAATTGCTTCCTTTATAGTCAGTATTTCTTTCACCAGCTTTTGGAAAAGGCTTCTTAAAAGGTTTTGATCCTGAAGAATTTCCAGATCTAGAAGCACGAGAATCATCAGAATTGTTTCTTGTTGAAGTTCTTGGTCTTTTTGGTCTTTCTGAATTATTGTTATCTCTGCTCATTCTAAAAATTTCTGCAAAGATAGTAATTTAGTTACGAGTTAAAAATTAAGAATCATAACTTTGCAGAATAGTTTTATTTTAATTTTAAAGAAACTCCAATAATGATAACAATATTAAACGATGATTTTTCTCAATTAAATAGTTTCCTTCACGAAAAATCTTTCAGTAAGATCTTTATTTTAGTTGATGAAAATACCCATGAATATTGTCTTCCGGTTCTATTAGGCAATATGGAAACAGACTTAAACTTCGAAATTCTTGAGATTGAGGCTGGTGAAGAAATGAAAAATATCCAGACCGCCAACCAGCTATGGGAGATTCTTACCGAAATGCAGGCAGACAGGAAAGCGCTTGTCATTAACCTTGGTGGCGGTGTAATTACGGATATGGGTGGTTTTGTAGCCTCTACCTATAAAAGAGGAGTCCAGTTCATTAATATTCCTACTACCCTTTTATCAATGTGTGATGCCTCTATCGGAGGAAAAACAGGGATAGACCTTATGCATTATAAAAATATGGTAGGAACTTTTGCCTTTCCGGAACAGATTTTCATTTATCCTAAGTTTCTGGAAACACTTCCGTTTAAAGAATTGCGGAGTGGTTTTGCAGAAATGCTGAAGCATGGCCTTATTGCTGACAAAGCGCATTGGGAAAGTCTTATTCAGATCCACAAACTTGATGTAGAAGCTGTAGTTCCCCATATCCAGACTTCAATGGATATCAAGCAGGACGTCGTGGAAAAAGATTTTCATGAAAGAAACATTAGGAAGACCTTAAATTTCGGACATACAATCGGACATTCCGTAGAAAGTCTCTGCCTTAGCCAAGGAAACCCTATTCTTCACGGTGAAGCTGTTGCCATGGGAATGATCTGTGAAGCCCATCTGGCTTATCTTGAAGATCTTATTACCCAACAGGATGCCGCGGATATTGTGGAAAACATTCAGAGATACTACCCTTATCTTGACATCAGTGATTTTGCGGATGAAAGTATTACTGCTCTTTTGCTGAACGATAAAAAGAATACAGACCGCAAAATTAATTTTTCATTACTTTCAGGAATCGGTTCGTGTACCTATGACCACCAATGCAGTGAGGAAAACATTTTGAAGTCTCTTGATTTTTACAGAAAATTGAATAATGCTTAAATTATTTATACAAAAGAATCATTCTTCTTTACTATTTTAATGGAATTAATAATTTAGATTATCTCTAAACAAACGTTTGTTTTTTAATGTAAATTATTAATAATCAATATTTTAAATAAAAGCAGCTTGTAATTTAGGCTGCTTTTTTTACTGACTTTTATCATGTTATCTGTTTTTGGCAAGCAATTTGAAAGATAATCTGCGTCAAACTCGGTAGTAAGTTTTTGACAGTAGTAAAATTTAAAATTAGAATAGTAAAATATTAAAAAAATTAAAGTTATGAAAAAGTTAATTTTAGGATTGGCAGTAACTGCAAGTTCATTAGCGTTTGCTCAGCAGACTCCATCATCTTCTTCTAACCCGGTAACATTTGGTGTAAAAGGTGGAATGAACGTATCTTCTCTTTCTAAAGACGAAGGTTTGGATGATCAAAAATCTAAAATCGGTTTCAATGCAGGTGTATTTGCGAATATTCCAGTAGCAGAATCATTCAGTGTTCAGCCGGAGGTATTGTATTCTCAATATGGTGCAAAAGCAGATTACACTCTATTAGGGACTAAGTATTCTTCTTCAACTAAATTAGATTATATCGCTGTACCGGTAATGTTCCAGTACAACCTGATCCCTAATCTTTATGTAGAAGCAGGTCCGGAATTCGGATTCTTGGTAAGTGCAAAAAACAAAATTAAAAACGAAAATAACGGAAACTCTTCTACTTCCGATAACTACAAAGATGATTTGAAAACTTTCAACTTTGGTATTGGTATCGGTGCAGGGTATTACTTCACTCCGAACTTCGGACTTACAGCAAGATATGTTGCTGGTCTTACAGACGTTGCTAAAGACAGACCTAACGGATCTGATGCAGTAAAAAACAATGTATTCCAAGTAGGATTAGCTTATAAATTCAAATAGTAAGCTTTAACATTCAGAAACAAATTTTATATTCAATAGAAAGCCGGATTAATTTATTTAATTCGGTTTTTTTATACACACAATATCTTCATCTTTTTTGGCAAGAATTTTGCCATTTGTAGATAAGCTGAAAGCATATATATTTTATAAATGTCTACAGCAAAGTTTCTTCATATATAAATTGATTTCAAATAGAAAAGGTCAGGTTTATTCATTTAAGCCTGACTTTTTCGCGTTTAACATGATTTTTGTCATTTTATTCTCTTTGGCGGGAATTTTGCTGAAGTACGGAGAAATAAGTTAAAACTTTATAACCATGAAAAAACTAATTTTAGGATTAGCAATTGCAGCAAGCCTTTCGGTTAATGCTCAAGAAAAAACAAAATCTTCTACACCCGTTACTTTTGGGGTTAAAGCAGGATTCAACGCTTCAACACTAAGCAAAGTGGATCAGTATGATAATGACCAGAAACTGAAGCCTGGTTTTAACGCTGGAGTATTTGCCAATATTCCGGTAGCAGAGAAATTCAGCATTCAGCCGGAGCTTCTTTTCAACCAGTTAGGTTCAAAAACTGAAGAAAGAGAAGTGTATTACTCCAATTCTGACAGATACACCAGAGAAGTAGATTATAAAAAGACACTGAGCTATCTTGCCGTACCTGTAATGGTACAGTACAATATCCTCCCTCAGCTTTATGTAGAAGCAGGTCCGGAATTTGGATTTCTGTTAGGAGGAAAAGATAAAGGTGATATTACCACTACCAAAACTTCCGGAAATACTACGACTACGCAGACAACAACATTTTCAGAAAAAATTGTTAAAGATTTATATAATAAATTCAATTTCGGGATCGGGATTGGAGCAGGATATTATTTTACACAGAATTTTGGGGTAACAGCCAGATTTACTGCGGGTATCACAGATATCTTTAAAGAAAACAGTGCGGATACTGTTAGAAATAATGCATTCCAGGTGGGTGTGGCTTATAAATTCAAATAATAATATGAGAAAGTTATTTTTAGGATTAGCCGTTACGGCAGGCTCATTGGCATTTACACAGGAAAAAACAGAGACTATATCTAAATCTCCCATTACTTTTGGAGTAAAAGGAGGAATGAACATTTCTTCTCACACTGATGGAAATGAGGATACTTATTATTGGTCGAATTATGAGCGAAAGTCAAAGATTGGATTTAATGCAGGAGCTTTCGTCAATATTCCGGTTTCAGGCAAATTCAGTGTTCAGCCGGAAATATTATATAACGGATTGGGCTCAAAAATAGAAAGCACCATCAACTTTGATATTCCTGACGCCAGAATGAACAATAAAGAAACCCTTTCTTTAAGCTATCTTTCAGTACCATTAATGCTTCAGTACAATCTGTTGCCTGAACTATATGTAGAAGCAGGTCCTGAATTCGGATTCCTTCTGGGTGGGAGATCCAAAGGTGACCTCACTCAAACCAGTAATCAGGACGGAGCAAGCAGTACACAGAGTTATTCTGATAAAATTGTTATGGATTTATTCAATAAATTCAATTTTGGAATAGGTATCGGAGCCGGTTATTATTTCACTCAAAATCTTGCAGTTACAGCCAGATTCACGGCCGGAGTTACAGATATCTACAAGTACAATTCATACGATGCCGTTAGAAACAATGCATTACAGGTTGGTTTAGCTTATAAATTCAAATAGAGATATATTATTTTCAAGTTAATGTCGGATCTTTTTGGTCCGGCATTTTTGTATCCTATCAAGGGAAACAACATTTCATATTTTCAATTTTAACTTTGTGTCAAATCATCAACATAAAGTCAATTTCACTTACAATCATCTTTCAAAAACAAATTTTCATAATATAATTTTTCTTAAAAAACAGTTAAAAGCATAGACAAGGTAATGTGAAAAACCTTCATAAAAGCCCTTTAAATAAGGGTTTTTGGAGTTTGGCAAGCATTTTGCAAAATAAATCAAGTCTGATTGAAAAATCAGGTGAAAAGTAAAATAGTAAAATTAAAAAATAAAATTATGAAGAAGTTATTTCTAGGGTTGGCAGTTGCTGCTGGCATGATGACGTTTGCTCAAGAAACAAAAACAGTAAGCACAGAGCCAATCAAAAAAGAAACACAACCTATCAGATTCGGTATTAAAGCGGGTGGAAACTCATCTTATTTCAGTGAGCAGAAACTAAGCCTTAACAACCAGAAAATCGGATTTCATGCGGGGGTTTTAGTTAATATTCCACTTTCTCAGAAATTCAGCTTACAGCCGGAAGTTTTATACAACCAGTTAGGAGCGAAAAGTGTAATCTCTTCCACTGATGTAACTGTTGGTGATACTAATATTAAAACGAAAAGCGATTACAAAACTACCATGAACTATATTTCAGTTCCTTTAATGGTACAGATGAGACCTACAGAGAAATTTTATGTAGAAGCAGGTCCTGAATTCAGCTATTTCATTAACGGGAAAAATTCCGGAAACAGTACTATTTCTACAACTACAGGAGGAGTTACAACCACTCAGTCTGTATCTAACTCTGAAGACATTAATAAAGATAATGTTAACAAGTTTAACTTAGGTCTTGGTTTAGGTCTTGGATATGATATTACTCAAAATATTGGGATCAACGCAAGATATATCAACAGTCTTACGGATATGAGAAACCAAAAGCCTGAGGGTACTGAGCCATTGAACCACAGAGCGTTTCAGTTAGGCTTGAATTATAAATTCTAATAGAGGACAATCAATTATTTAACCTATAGTAAAGTCCGGACTTAAAATTTTTAAGTCCGGACTTTCGTTTTTACTGACGTAGAAAGTGATTTTAGAATAATGAATCTTATACCAATTGTCAACGGCACCCAAAACTCTCTGACTCTCAAACCCGTACCCGCGTAACTCAAATTATTAGAATATTCGTGGATCATCGCTGATCACTCCATCTACTCCCATGTCTTTTAATTCTTTTAGCCTTTCTTTGGTATTGACAGTCCATGGTATAACTTTCATACCCAATGCATGGCATTCCTGTACAAGCTCTGAAGTAACAAGTGTGTGATCAGGACTGTAAATGGTTGGGGTAAAACTCAGAAATTTCATATCTCCTGATACACCATTCAGATGATCAGGATACTGCCTGAATTTCTCTGCAGGAATATTTTTGAAATGAGCCTGCTGTTGTGCCAACTTTTTATCATCAACTTTTTCCACCAGCAAAGCAGTCATGATCTTAGGGTATTCCTTATGAATGATTTCCAGTGTTCTGGGGTCAAACGACTGAATGATTACCCGGTCCTGAATTCCTTTTTTTAGAATAATGCTCATCATCAGATCTACAAATTCTTTTGGTTCAGGATGAAATATATGGTCAGAAAAAGGACGTGTTTTTGTTTCTATATTATAAAAAGGTAAAGGTCTTTTCAATTTACGGGAGTAAGCCTCACATGCATCTATTACTTCTGAAAAGAGAGGCTTTTGGGCCTTTATTTTCTTCTGATCAGGATAGTTATCAAGTTTCTTTAAGCCTACGTCAAATGTTTGAATTTTAGCATAAGGCATATCATAAATTTTATAGTAAAAACCTGAGTCTTTGGGAATATAAGTTCCATCGGGCTTTGTTACTAATTCGGGAGAAAGAAAAGCGTCATGGGAAAGGATTACTTTTTTGTCCTTTGTAATAGCAAGATCCATTTCCAGCGTTGTGATGTTCATTTTCAGAGCATTCTTCATAGCCGGAACTGTATTTTCGGGATATAAGGACTTTCCTCCGCGGTGTGCCTGCTTATCGAAAGACTGAGAGGAATACAAATGAGCAAATACCAGAAAAATACCTGTTAAGAATACGTTTTTCATATGAAGTTTTAATAATATAAAATTAAAACTTGCTTTTATATTGTATGATACAGGAATATTAAACTTTTGATACATTTATAAAAACAAAAAGAGCCAGATTTTTATATCTGGCTCTTTCATTTATTTCAAATGGATAGAATATTAATTAAACAATTCTACCTCCTCTCCTTTTCCTACCGGATATTCTTCTGTAAAACATCCGAAACAGTGGTTGGAAGATCCTAAAATCTCTTTCAGGCTGTCTGTACTTAAAAATTCCAGAGAGTCTACCCCCAGGTAATCTCTAAGCTCTTCGGTAGTCATGTTGGCCGAAATCAGATCATCTTTCGAAGGGGTATCTATTCCTAAGTAGCATGGAGCAATAATAGGTGGAGAAACACTTCTGAAGTGGATCTCTTTTACTCCTGCATCTTTCAGAATTTTTACTAATCTTTTGGAAGTGGTACCTCTTACAATAGAATCATCTATGATCACAACTCTTTTGCCTTTGATCTCAGAAATGATAGGATTAAGCTTAAGGTTCACTACTCTTTCTCTCATTTCCTGTGTCGGAACAATGAAACTTCTTCCAATGTATCTGTTTTTAATCAGAACCGGACGGAAAGGTATTCCTGAGGCCTTGGAGAAACCAATAGCAGCCGGAACTCCTGAATCGGGAACTCCAATTACTACATCAGCTTCTACAGGGGCCTGTTCCCAGATCTTTTCACCGGATTTCTCCCTGATCTCGTATACATTGATATTTTCTAAAGTAGAGTCAGGTCTTGCGAAATAGATGTATTCAAAAGAACAAATCCTTTGCTTGCCTCTCGCTTCATTGACCATGTAAGAATTAAGCTTACCCGGTTCGTTTTCATTCGTATAAATGATTTCACCAGGTAAAATATCACGTACATACTGGGCACCTACGGCATCCAATGCAACAGATTCGGAAGCTACAACGTAAGTTTTTTCGTCAACAGCTCCTAAAACCAACGGACGGATTCCGTTGAAATCCCTGAAAGCAAAGAATTTATTTCTTGTCATTCCCACTACGGAATATGCGCCTTCAATTTTCTCCATGGTCGCCTTAATGGCTCCGCGAAGTCCTAAATCAAGATTTTTTTGAATTAATCTTAAAATAACCTCAGAATCGGAAGTAGCTCTGAAAACTACGCCTTCAGCTTCCAATTCATTTTTTAATTCTCTCGCATTGGTAAGGTTACCGTTATGCGCTATAGAAAGAATAATCTGGTCATATTCGTTTTTCGCGAAAAATGGCTGGAAATTATACTTCTTTTTGTCACCTGCAGTCGTATAACGAGTGTGTCCGATTGCAGAATTTCCCATAAAAGCTTCAGGATCCTGGATCTCTTTATAAACATCCAAAACCAAACCTTCATCTTTCATATTGGTAATTTTTCCGTCTTTTAAAACAGAAATACCACACGCCTCCTGACCTCTGTGCTGTAAAGCAAAAAGCCCGAACTGCGAAAGAGAAAACGTATCAAGATCATTATCAGAATACATTCCGAAGATTCCGCACTCCTCATTCGGAGCGTCCAATCTTTCTTCTTCCTGCGTTCTGAAAAGATTTCTTCCGTAGGTTTGAGTCTCAAATTGTTTTAAATATTCACTTTTATGAATGTCTAAACTTTTCATTTCTATTTTTTCTAATCTAGATTTTATTTTGATAGATTTTAATTAGATGAAAAATTAAATATTATGTTAAATACAAAAACTTAACATCTAATTTTTATCTAAAATCTTATTTCTGAAGAAGAGTTTTAAGACGATTGTAGATTTCTACATAAGCCTCGGTAACTTCTCCTAAATCTCTTCTGAATCTGTCTTTATCCAGCTTTTTCATGGTGTCTTTGTCCCAAAGTCTGCAAGTGTCAGGAGATATTTCGTCTGCCAGGATGATTTCACCGTCAGAAGTTTTTCCTAATTCAATTTTGAAATCGACCAGGATAATATTCATTTTGTCGAAAAGATCGATCAGGATTTCGTTGATGTCAGAAGTAAGCTCATACATCTCATCAAGCTCTTCATAGGTTGCAGCACCTAAGAAAACGGCGTGGTGATCGTTGATAAGCGGATCTCCCAATTCGTCTTTTTTGTAGCAGATATCGAAAATGGTAACCGGAGATTTAATTCCTTCTTCCACTCCTAATCTTTGAGCCATGCTTCCTGCAGAGTAGTTTCTTACTACCATTTCCAAAGGAATGATTGATACTTTTCTTACCAATTGCTCTCTCTCGTTCAATTGCTTAATGAAATGAGTCTTAATCCCTTTTTCATTTAAATATTCAAAAATCAAAGTTGTGATGGCGTTGTTCATTTCACCTTTCAAATCAACAGATCCTCTTTTTTGAGCATTAAATGCTGTAGCATCGTCTTTAAAACGTACTACTACTTGATCAGGATTATCGGTAGCAAATACTTGTTTTGCCTTACCTTCGTACAACATTTCTTTCTTTTCCATTTCTAAATTCGTATTAGTTAGATTTATTTTATATTACTTAATTAAAATTCCTGTTAAAACAGCCAGTCCAAAACTCAGCAATGTGCCAATAAGCACATATTCCGTCAGTTTTCTCTGCTTAGCTTGTGCCAGATCACTGAATCTGAAAACTGATTTGGCAGCAACCATAAAACCCACGCCTTCCCAATGATTCACCATAATAAAGGTGAAAACCAGGAGACGTTCCAAAATTCCTATATATTTTCCTGCACTCGACAGAGATTCGGTTTGTATACTGCTTTGTGTTTCCGGGGCCGGAGTCCAGGAAGACAATGCTATCTTAATAAAAATTGAAGCCGGTGTTGTAAGGAACAATACAGCCAACAATATTTTCAAAAATTGCTGATTCTGCAGAAAATCAAAACTGAATTCTTTGAAATAAAATGAGATCCCAGCAATGACAAGAATATGCAGCAGCTGATCTATGAAGAACCATCTTTTCTTGTTCTTTACAGTCTGGAAGATCAGTTTTGAGGCATCAATAATAAAATGGGTAATCCCGACAAGCAATGAAACCCACCACAGATCTGTATTCCAGAGAAAAACAAAGCTTAAAACGGTATGGATCAGAACATGAAGATACAAATATGGGCTTTTCAGCTTACGGCGTTCCTTATCTGCAACCCAGGAATTTGGCTGAAGAATAAAATCTCCGAGTAGATGTGCCAATATGAGTTTAGTAAAAATCATGCTTACAGTTCTGAGATTTTCTTTCTAAAATATTGATTAGTTTCTACGATAAGGTCGTAGTTGGCGCGTTTCAGTCTCTGGCTTACCGAGGACTGTGAAATAGCAAATTTTCTGGCGAGATCTTCCTGTGTGATATCCTGGTTCATGATCATTTCGTGAATGATCTCTGCCGTGGCTACCGTCCAGCTGTCGAAATCTTTTGAAGACCATTTCAGAAGGATATTCAGATCCCTGTCTACAGCTTCGTTTGAGGTTTTTATAGAAACGGTGTGCCCGTCACTTTTAAGGTCGTTGAGCAGTCTTCCGGAATGTACATAGGCCGTTCCGTTGGATTCGGTGATTTTTTCAGAGGAAAAATTCTCTTCACCGATGCCTATTGCAATTCTTACATCTAAATTTTCCTGACTTCTTATGAGGGACTTAATGGCTAGAAAACGCCAAAATACTTCATCAATACTGCACTTGAACTGAAATTCATCTCCTCTGTAGATTTCCCATGCGAGCGGTGAGCTTCCCCAGTTTTCCAGGAGATTCTTGAGTCTGGTGATCCAAACTTCTGTGTCTGCATGCTGTGAATTTATAATATCACCGGTTATGACCGCTATCATTATGCAAATATAAGCATAATTACTTATAAATAAAAAATATAAGCAGAAACACTTATAGATATTGATTATTAGTGAATCTGCTTATATCAATGATGCTTTAAATAATAACTTCATCAGTATATTTTATGAGATTGCTTCGCTCCGCTCGCAATGACATTTACTTGTTATTTTTTGATAAACTGATACGTTTTATCATCAAGTTTTAAGAGATATAATCCTGTTGAAAGATTCTGTATGGAAATATTTTTCTTATTTCTGAACGGATCATTTTCTGTATAAATTACTTTCCCCGAAAGATCCAATACCTGAGCTGTTTTTATATCCTGAGTTTCTCCGCTTACAAAAAGATCATCATGAACAGGATTCGGATATATTTTAAACTCTTTGTTGGAAGTAATCAGATCGGTTGCAGATAAGGTTCCCCCCAGATTCTGACAATAATTTGCGGGATAGGAATCCCACTCACCGACAGTGAAAGTAGTTGTTGGCTGGCTTACCGTAGCTTTTCTGTAAAGAGAAACATCTCCGTATGAATTACTTACAAACTTGCTTCCTATAGCATCAACTGTTGCTGACTTATAGGCCAGCTCTATATATTGGGTTCCTGCAAAAGTCAAAGCATCACCTGCTGTAAGAAAGCGTGCATCATTATTGGTGTAACATGATAATGCAGATTTAGGGTTCAGAATGACGAAATTTTCGTTATTAGGTATTTTTCCTTCAAGTTCAAAACTGTTACCAAAATAATAAGAATCACTTACACTATTGTAATATTGTACTTTTATGCTGTAATTGTTTAAATCTACTTCATGGCCCGTCTTATTTACAATTTCCAAAGCTTTGTTGTTACCCGTCCCTTCAATATATTTAACGATAAAAAGATCCTTTGAATTTATATCTGCAGCTGATGTGGATACAGTAACTGCATTACTATCAGGAGACTGCAAGTAGCCCTGATCATATGCTTTTACCGTAAACGAGTAAGAGGTAGAAGGTGTCAGATGATCAATAACTATTGATGTAGATTTTGTGGTGGTTAATAAAATGCCATTCTGATAAATATTATATCCGATAACATCTGAGCTTGTACTTGGTGACCATGTTAAATGAGTAAAATAAGCTCCGGATTGAATGGAATTTAAATTTAAAGGAGCCTGTGGCGCCAAAGCATCAGGGGTCTGCACCCAAATAGAATTTACCCATTGAGGGTTATCAATAAAAGGGTTTCTGTTTTTCTGAATGGTATAAATGGCATTATTTCGGTCTGTTTCCCTTTGAGATACAGGATCCTGAAGATGCCATTGAAGAAGCATCGAAATATAGGCAGGATCAAAAGCCCGTTCTGCAGTTCCATCCAGGGGAGATCGGTCTATCGCAGGATTAATATTGGTTGAGTAATTAAATGAAGGCAGTTTACCTTCATATCTTACAGCAAAATAGAGCAGCATCCTAGCAACATCTCCTTTAAATTCATCCACAGGCTCATACACTCTATTCGTATAAATATAACCGGGAATAGCACTATTGGCAATTTTGGATGAGTTGGTAAATGTATAATGAACCGTGGAATTTCCGACACCATAAGGGTAATTATTTCTAAGCTGATTGATTCTTGCATCCGTAGGGATCACAAAATGTAAATCAGAATACATAGGATAATCACTGTTAAAAGTACTTTGTGGAACTACATGTTCTCTGTTATACCCCAATCCTTCAGCACCTGAAGTACTTATTAAGCTGGCTGATGTATATTCATAAGAATCAGGGCCGGAAGGGATCTCTGAATAAATATCCAATAAAATAGTAGTATTGGCTGGTCCATGATCATAATATTTATCCAGATCTGTCTGATTATATAGATTGGGTAAATCACCATAATGCCAGTTGACATTTTTCTCAGAAATAATATCGTGCAGCTTAGATTTCAGTGCATAGCCTGTAAGCCCTACTGTTCCGTCATAATAACCGGCAGGAGCCTGGGCAACAGCAAATGATGAAATTAAAATGACAGGTAGTAAAAGTTTTTTCATTCTTAAAAATTGGGTGACTAAAATAGTAAATTAAAACACTTGAAGTTCTGAATTTTTCATTAAAAAATCATTAATTATCAAAATATAAAAAATTGATTATTAAAATATTGCGTATATAGCCCTATGAGCTAAATAATTATTTTTGGCTTTCCGTCAATTTAATTATCTTTGGGAACTAACTATTTTATCTATATGAACACAGAGACTATTGACAACATTAAAATGATAGCAGAAACAGCAAGAGAATTTGCTGAGAAAAATATCAGACCGAATATTATGGAATGGGACGAGAGCCAAACGTTTCCAAAAGACTTATTTCACCAGTTAGGAGAAATGGGATTTATGGGAATTGTAGTTCCTGAGCAGTACGGAGGTTCCGGTTTAGGCTATCATGAATATGTTACTATTCTGGATGAAATCTCTCAGGTAGACCCATCAATTGGTCTTTCTGTGGCAGCACACAATTCACTTTGCACCAATCACATCTATGAGTTTGGAAATGAAGAGCAGAGAAATAAGTGGCTTCCGCAGCTTGCTTCAGGAAAAGTGATCGGAGCATGGGGGTTAACAGAGCACAATACAGGTTCTGATTCAGGAGGTATGTCTACTACTGCTGTAAAAGACGGTGATGAGTGGATCATCAACGGAGCGAAAAACTTTATTACTCATGCTATTTCAGGAGATATTGCCGTAGTAATGACAAGAACAGGTGAAATAGGTGCTAAAAATAACTCTACTGCTTTCGTTCTGGAAAAAGGAATGCCTGGTTTTACTTCAGGAAAGAAAGAAAACAAACTGGGAATGCGTGCTTCTGAGACCGCTGAACTTATTTTTGATAATGTTCGTGTACCGGATTCACACCGTTTGGGAGAAGTAGGAGAAGGATTCAAACAGGCTATGAAAATTCTGGACGGGGGTAGAATTTCTATTGCAGCATTAAGTTTAGGAACTGCAAGAGGAGCTTATAAAGCGGCTTTAAAATATGCTAAAGAAAGACATCAGTTCGGAAAAGCAATCGCTGAATTCCAGGCTATCAACTTTATGCTGGCAGATATGGCTACTGAAATTGATGCTGCTGAACTTTTGATTCAGAGAGCTTCAACATTGAAAAATGCTAAGCAGAAGATGACCAAAGAGGGGGCAATGGCAAAACTGTATGCTTCTGAAGCTTGTGTAAGAATTTCCAACAATGCTGTTCAGATTTTCGGAGGTTATGGATATACAAAAGACTTCCCTGCTGAGAAATTCTACAGAGATTCCAAATTATGTACTATCGGTGAAGGAACATCAGAGATCCAGAGACTGGTAATAGGAAGAGACATTACAAAATAATTTAAATACACTCACAAATGATCAAACAAGCCCTCCTAGGTGAATTTCTGCATGAAGCAGAAAGCACAAGAAATCTTTTAAAAGCAATTCCTGATAGTGCTTTAAACTGGAAGCCATCTGAAAAAAACTGGACTACCGGACAATTAGCTTCTCATATTGCAGAAGTGTATAACTGGTATGATTCTACCTTTAATCTTGATGTTTTTGATATGGGAACTTATCAATATGACAAAGGTGATATTTCTAAAGCCGAGAATATTTTAGCAAAATTTGAAGAAAACGTTGCCAAAGCTCAGAAAGTTTTAGAAAATTCAGATGAAGGAAACTATTTTAACGAATGGAAAATGGAAATGGGTGGAAATGCACTTTTTCCTCCTATGCCAAAAATTCAGGTGATCCGTTCTTTTTTATACAATCACTTATATCATCACAGAGGTGAGCTGATTGTTTATCTGAGAGCAACAGGAAATACCGTTCCTGGTTTATACGGACCGACTGCTGACGACCAGATGTAAATTTAGACTTATATTAAGATAAGTAAATAGCATACGTATTTTGCGTATGCTATTTACTTTTTTTGAGATAATATATTTTCAATGTATTACATAATAAATTAGATGTATACTCTAAATTTTTCTTAAATATTTTTGTTTTTCGTAAATTATTTTTTATTAGCTTTGATATTCCACAATCTAAATGAATAATTTATGAAAAAACAACTATCCATGATTGGAATGCTTCTTATTACGGGCATTTCTTTCGCGCAGACTGATCGTCTCTGGAGTGAAGGTTCAAAAAAAGCACCTTCAGAAATTTTTGAAAACAAAACCTCAATTAACAATCCGAAAATCTATAGTCTAGATTTTGAAGGATTAAAAAACGCTCTCAACAGAGCTCCAAAAAGGCTTGCCCCGGGAGAAAAATCAGAAATTATCATTTCTTTTCCTAATTCTGAAGGAAAGATGGAGAATTTTAAAGTAAGAGAAAATTCAAATTTTGACCCTCAGTTAGCCGCGAAATATCCGGATATTAAATCTTATGTAGGTGAAGGCCTGACGGATTCCAATTCAACAGTTTATTTCAGTATTTCCTCACTTGGTCTTTCTTCTATGGAGATTTATGGTGACAAATCTGCAGTTTTTATTGAACCCTACGCCAAAGATCTTTCGTCTTATGTTGTATACAGAAAATCGGACAAAAAAGACGATCTCAATAAATTTGAATGTACAGTTATCGACGTAGCCCAAAAAGGAGTATCCAATAATACCCAGACTGCCAGACCGAATGCGGATGATGCCAAGCTGAGAACATTCAGGTTAGCTCTTTCCACTACAGGAGAATATACAACGTATTTTGGAGGTACTAAAGCAAATGCTCTTGCTGCCATTAACAATACAATGACCCGTGTAAACGGTGTTTTTGAAAAAGATTTTGCAGCGAGAATGGTTCTGATCGCCAACAATGACGCTGTCATTTACACCAATGCTTCTACAGACCCCTATTCTGCAGCTTCAGGAATGAGCAACTGGAATTCACAGCTTCAAAGCACACTGACTTCAGTGATCGGGGAAGCCAATTATGACATCGGGCATTTATTCGGAGCTTCCGGAGGTGGCGGAAACGCTGGGTGTATTGGATGTGTCTGTACAAACGGTTCAAAAGGAAGCGGATATACTTCACCGGCAGACGCTATTCCTTCAGGAGATAATTTTGATATCGACTATGTTGCCCATGAAATGGGACATCAATTTGGAGGAAACCATACCTTCTCTATGAATAATGAAGGAACCGGTGCTAATATGGAACCGGGCTCAGGATCAACCATTATGGGGTATGCAGGGATTACTGCTCAGGATATCCAACCTCATTCCGATGCATTTTTCCATGCGATAAGCATTCAGCAGATCACCAATAATATCAAAGCTAAAACATGTCCGGTAAGCACTTCTACAGGAAATGCCATTCCTACAGCGAATGCCGGCCTTGATTATACCATTCCGAAAGGAACACCGTTTATGCTTACGGGAACAGGAACTGATGCTAACGGAGATTCATTAACTTACATTTGGGAACAGATGGATAATGCATCATCATCCCAAACCGGAGCAAGCTCTGCAGCAAGTGCTACCAAAGCATCAGGTCCTACTTTCAGATCATGGACCCCTACCACTTCTCCAACAAGATATTTCCCAAGAATGGCATCCATCTTAACAGGAGGCACTACTACTGCAGGTTCAGAAATTACAGTGGAAGCACTGTCCAATGTAGCAAGATCTTTAAATTTCAGATTTACCGTTCGTGATAACAGAGCCGGAGGTTCAGGAAATAATTCTGATGATGCCCTGATTACTGTAAATGCAACGGCAGGACCTTTCAGTGTTTCATCACAAAATTCAGCTACTACCTATTCAGGAGGAAGCTCACAAACCGTAACATGGAATGTGGCGGGAACAACAGCCAATAATGTAAATGCGGCGAATGTAGATATCCTTTGGTCAACAGACAGCGGAAATACATGGACTACCCTTCTTGCCGGAACTCCAAATGATGGAACGCAGGCTGTAACTATTCCAAATTCGTCTACGACAACAGGAAGAATTATGGTAAAAGGATCCAACCATATTTTCTTTGATGTAAATAATGCAAATATCACTGTAAATGCAGGTTCAGGAGGCACAGATACGGTAGCTCCTACGGCTCCTACCCTTGCAGCTTCCGGAACTACATCTACCACGACTAATCTTTCCTGGAGCGGCGCTACGGATAATGTGGCGGTTACAGGTTATGATGTTTATCAAGGTGCTTCATTGATCGGTTCCACAGCATCTACAACCTATACGGTAACAAGTTTAACACCTGCCACAACGTATAGCTTTAGTGTTAAATCTAAAGATGCAGCAGGAAATGTATCGCCTTCAAGTAATACAGTAAGCGTTACAACACTTTCCGGAGGTACGGTAACTTACTGCTCATCTTCTGCAAGCAATACAGCAGATGAAAGAATCGGAAATGTGAAATTCGGAACTATTAACAATACTTCAACAGGAACTGCGGGATATGAAAACTTCACTTCAGTTTCCACCAATGTAACAAGAGGAAGCGCTTACACTATCTCAATAACTCCAACATGGACTTCAACTGTTTACAGCGAAGCTTATGCTGTATATATTGATTACAATGGTGATGGTGACTTTACGGACAGCGGAGAATTAGCTTGGTCTAAAGCGGGTTCTACCACTACTCCTGTAACAGGAAGTATTACTATCCCTGCAACTGCAACTGTTGGTGCTACAAGAATGAGAGTCATGATGAAGTATAGTTCTATACCTACTTCTTCATGTGAAGCTTATACTTATGGTCAGGTTGAAGATTATACCCTGAATATTGTTTCTTCAGGAAGAGGAGAGCTTACTGATACCAAAGATCTGATCACTGATATCAAGTTATATCCCAACCCAGTAAGAGACCTATTACATATTTCAAACACGACATCAGAAGATTATAAAATCTTCGATATGGGTGGAAAACTAATCAATTCAGGAAAATTGGAAAGAGGTAGTGTAAATGTAAGCGGACTTATCAAAGGCGCTTATATGATCCAGGTTGGAGAAGCTGCCAAGAGATTCATTAAAAATTAATAACCATTAAGTAAACACTTTGGAAGACTGCCTTCGGGCAGTCTTTTTTTTATGCCAGATGATTTTAAAAATTCCCACGGAAATTTACAATGCAAATTAAACTTCAAAAACAACGCATAAGTGTTTAAAATTTACTTATAATTATTTATTTAAATAAAATTCATTAAAATTTAAAAATTTTAATTTAAATTTATCATTCAAATTTCTTTGTACCGTTACTCGATCAGGCTAGATACATTCTTATATTGGTCTTTCAATTCATAACATATAAGCCTCTCATCCTAATTTTTATTTCTCAAAATGATCCTGCAATGATAAATTGTTGAAGTAAGCTTATTTCATAAAACCAATATTTTAAATTAAAGAACAGCTTTAAAAAAATAACTATAAAAACTTTTACCATGAAACATTTATTTAAGTACATCTTTTTATTGACAACTGTATTATTTTCAGTTGCCTGTAGTTCGGACAATGAAGAAACTGATCACCCTACGGGAGTCGTTACCCATGTGTTCTATAAAAACGCAGATGAATTCGCTTTAACCTACGATCCGGCCGGAACTGTAAGCCAGGCCATCAGAAATCAGGCATTTGATTTGTATAAACTTGGGAAATGGAGTGAGTTAGAAGCATTATTCAACGCTAATAATCTTAATGGTGGCTGGCCTCCTGCAAACGGCGGGTACAATATCGTTGATGATGTTCCGTTTCAGGCAGGGCAAAAATTCGACAGGTATAGTGGCGCTATTGGCAGCTATGACGGAACAGGCGTTCCTACTTTAGGAGGAAGCTTTACAAGCCCGATCATCAATGGATATGTGTATACTTTCTCACAAAGAGCTTTAAATCAGCCTGAAAATAAATATGATTTCTACTATGAAATAGATGTCCTGAATAATTTACTACCTTTCAAGTCTCAAACGGCCGATGTCATTCCTTGGTTTAACCAGATTGGCGGAGGAAAACAGACGATGTGGAAAATCCCGATTGATGTTACAACAGGCTATCAAAAAACATGGAATAAGCTGGCACAGGAAGGATATGTAAAGATTACCATCAAAAAAAGTCCGAGCGGAAAATATAACAATCAGGTCGGCACAGTGATACAGCAATAAATAAACTCAGATGTATTCAATATCAAAAAAAATAAAACTTATCAGGCAGGCGGCTATTGCAAAAAATCATTTCAGCAATGATGAAACAGTTCCGGCTGCTGAAACAAAATTCACATGTTGTGATTGTGGTCAGGAAAATTCAATTGAAATATTTCCTTATAAATCCGGATTCCCGATTTTTGAGATTTACAATGAAGATAAAGTTTTATCCAGAAATGAATTATTAGAAAACAAAATCGTTACTGAAACTTCCCGTAGAATATTATATCTTGGAGAGTTAACGGTAAGTGATTTACCTACCCTATATTTTGGAACAGACTGCAGATCTTGTCAATCAAAGTATATCTGCGTATTCAGTTACGGGGAATGGCAGCCGGGATTAATACTTTTAAACATTTCCGGTATCTGGAAATATGAAGAACTGGAATAGCTGTTTATATTCTTAAACCATTAAGAAAAGTTAAGAAAAATCAAGAGAATTTTTCAAGTAAATCCTTAAAAGCTTAATCATCCTTAATGGTTTAGAATTAAAGGTTCAAAAATTTTCATTAATACATTTCAAAATTAAAAATATAATCCACAGTTTAAACTGTGGATTGTTAGTGAAAACACGTTTGTAGTCAACGATTATTTAACCTTTTATCAGAACAGATATCTAATGGGTATTACACATTTTCCAAAATCGTTTTCTATCTTTGCTGTAAATAATAAAATTCATGGATAAAATTGACAGTCTGAACCAAGTTGCAGAATTCCACACCACTTTTAAAGCCCCTATTTTAGATACACCACAAATCCCGTCTCAGGAAAGATGCAACCTTAGAGTTGAGCTTCTTCAGGAAGAATTAAATGAATTAAAACAGGCTATTGCTGATAATGACATCGTAGAAATAGCTGATGCCCTGTGTGATCTTCAATATGTTTTAAGCGGAGCTGTACTGGAATTCGGACTTGGCAATAAATTTGTAGAGCTATTCAACGAAGTACAGCGTTCCAATATGTCTAAAGCATGCGATAATGCAGAACAGGCAGAGGAAACTGTAGCATTTTATAAAGAAAAAGAAGTAGAATCTTTTTATGAAAAATCAGGAGAGAAATTTAACGTCTACAGAAAAGCAGACCATAAAGTTCTTAAGAATAAGTACTACTCCCCTGCAGATTTAAAAACAATTATCGAAAAATAATATGAAAAAATTTATTACCAATATTGTTGCTGTTTCATGTCTTGTTTTGGCTTCCCAGCAGTTCAGTGCCCAGAAAGTGGTGATGAACCGTGAAGTAGAAACTCAGAACGACGGCAAAATGCTTTTGGGAAACCAGTTCAAAGAGCAGTTCTTAAAAGCTCCGTACGCAGACTGGTATGTGAAAGAGCATGACGAATATGCCATTGACCAAAAGGCAATCGGTGAACTTAGAAAAGCCAAACTCACTTCGTATTCTCTTGTTGTTTTTATGGGGACCTGGTGTGAAGACAGCCACAGAGATTTCCCAAGACTGATGAAAATACTTGAGGAATTGAAATATCCTGATAACAAACTGACGATCATTGCTGTTAACCGCAAGAAAGAATCTCCTACCGGAGACGAGGTACGCTATAATATCCAGAAAGTTCCTACTATTATTGTAGAAAAATATGGCAAAGAGATCGGAAGAATCATAGAAATGCCTACCAGCGGATATATTGAAAGAGATCTGGTAAACATTCTGAAAAAAGATGACAGTTCGGTAATCAAAGAAATTTTTAACAAATAGTGTTGAGAAATTACAAAGTAATCCTATCATTTGCAGCGGGAATTCTCGTTATGCTGATCCTGTTTTTCGGGCTTAAATCATGTTTTAATCTTGGTGAAAAGACAGAGAAATCGGATTTTTATATTCTGACCAACCAGATTTCTAAAATGAACAAAATGGTCGTCATGGAACAGAATGTGTCCAGCATGCAAAAAACCAAGATGGGCTATGAGATGTTTGGTAAAGAAGTTTCAAACAACAGTATTATTACCTACACCAAAACCAATGCACAGGTTTCTTATGATCTTAATAAAATGAAGATAGAAGTAGATTCTATCAACAAAAAACTGGTTATCATTGAGCTTCCCGATGCGGAAATAAGAATTACTCCAAGCGTTGAGATCCAATCGCTGGACGATTCTTTTTTCAACAGGATCTCTGAAAAAGACATTAAAAATGTGACCCAGAAGGCTAAAGAAACTGCGGTTAAATCTATTAATGAGAATCAGCTGAGAACGGAAGGCCGCAAACAATTAATGGAAAATCTTAATAATATTTTCGTTTTGGCAAAAGCTTTGGATTATACCATAGAAGATGAAACCGGCAAGCTCGGTGTTTTAGGACTCTAAAAAATGTAAAGCTATGAATTCAGAAGACAACAAAAAAAAGGAATCTGCCAATTCAGCAGAAACGAAAAAGCAGAATCAGGATTTTCAAAATATTCCTGCTTCCTCCGAAAAAAGCAATCCACCTGATATTGATAAAGAAGATGTTCAGAAATCTTCCAAAAACAAATCGGGAAAAACGGATAACACTAAAAAATAAACGAAAAGATTCCACTCAAGTGAGTGGAATCTTTTTTATTGGAAATTTTAAACCATAAAAGTCACAAAAGTTTTTTGTTTTTTAACACTTTAGTTTCAAAAGTTTTATATCCTGAAATATTAAGTACATATAAACCTAAAATCAAAGATTTTAATATAACTTAAGTGTACTTCATATGCGTAATGTATTAACCTTAAAATAATTAAAGTGTTCAACTAAGCTTTTGTGACTTTTGTGATTTAAAAAGCATGTTCTTGTAAATCTTAAGCAGATAAAAACGAAAGATTCCGCTCAAATGAACAGAATCTTTCTTACTAATCTATTATTATATGGACTTAAATGATCATACGATGGTAGATTTTCCGATCTTGATATTTTCAAAATTGTAATAAGATTTCTCAGAATACTTAATATAATCTGCAATAAAACTACCTACTTCACTTGTAGAATAATGCTGCTCAGCATTAAGGTCTACCGTAACATATCTGTTTTCAATAGCATGCTCTACTGCCCTTCTTAATTTATCTGCCGCTTCCGGAAGTTCAAGATAATCGAGCATCATAGTTGCGCTTAGGATTGAGGCCACAGGATTGGCAATACCTTTTCCTTTAGCCTGTGGATAAGAGCCATGGATTGGCTCAAATAAAGCATTTTCCTCACCTATAGATGCTGATGGCAAAAGCCCGATGGACCCGCCAATAACGCTGGCTTCGTCAGAAATAATATCTCCGAACATATTTTCGGTCAGGATAACATCAAACTGTTTTGGGTTCAGAACCAGCTGCATAGCCGCATTATCAACAAATATATAATCCAGCTGTACATCAGGATATTGAGTGGCAATTTTCTGGCAGGTCTTTCTCCAAAGTCTCGAAGTATCCAGAACATTAGCCTTGTCGATCAGCGTAAGCTTCTTTTTCCTTTTTTCAGCTTCCTTAAAAGCCATATGGGCAATAGGAATAATCTCTTCCGTGCTGTATTTACAGACATCATAGGCATATTTACCATCCGGATCTGTAAATTTTTCACCGAAATAAATACCACTCACAAGCTCCCTGAAGATCTGGATATCCGTTCCCTCGATAATCTCTCTTTTCAAAGGACTCTTATCAATCAGTGAAGGATAAGTTTTCAGAGGTCTGATGTTAGCATACAATCCCAGTTCTTTACGGAGCTTCAATAGTCCCTGCTCAGGTCGTACCTTTGCTTCAGGATTGTTATCAAAAACCGGATCTCCAATCGCTCCAAACAGAACAGCATCCGAATCTTTGCAAATCTTTAATGTTTCTTCTGGAAGTGGATCGCCAGTTTTAAAAATGGCTTCAGCGCCCATTAATCCATAGGAAAACTGGAACCGGCATTTAAAGACTTCAGCCACAGCATCCAATACTTTAATACTTTCACTGACCACTTCCGGCCCAATCCCGTCGCCGGGAAGAACTGCTATTTTAAAATAACTGTTGCTCATACTTTTGTGTTTTTAGTTCAAATTGTTCTATAGCCTGCTTTTTGCTGATTAAAAAATCAATATCATCATAGCCGTTCAGCAGGCATATTTTTTTATAGGAATCAAGCTCAAAAGTTTCGGTTGTATCCTTAAAGCTTATCGATTGTAATTCCACATCAATGGCAATTTCATTATCAGGATTTTCCTGGATTCCTTCCAGAATTTCTTTTAAAAATTCTTCAGAAACTTTCACAGGGAGAAGTCCGTTGTTCAGGGCATTTCCTTTAAAAATATCCGCAAAATAGCTCGATATGATTACTTTGAAGCCATAATCTGTCAAAGACCAGGCCGCGTGTTCACGGCTGCTTCCACAACCGAAATTATTTCCCGCAACAAGAATTTCACCACTGAATTTAGGATTGTTTAAAACAAAATCCGGATTCGGTTCTCCTGTATGAATATTGAATCTCCAGTCTCTGAACAGGTTCTCTCCAAAACCTTTTCTGTCAATGCTTTTAAGAAATCTTGCCGGAATAATTTGGTCTGTATCTATATTTTCTGCCGGCAGCGGTACTGCACGGGATTTTAAAACAACTAATTTTTGCATGTACTTTTTAATGGATTTAGTTTAAATTTTCAAAAGCAGAAATTTTACCTTCTATCGCTGCTTTTGCTGCAGTAAGCGGACTGGCAAGAATGGTTCTCGCGCCTTGTCCCTGTCTGCCTTCAAAATTCCTGTTTGAGGTTGAGACACAGTATTCTCCTTCAGGAATTTTATCATCATTCATTGCCAGACAGGCAGAACATCCCGGTTGACGGATCTGGAATCCAGCATCATTGAAAATCTTATCCAATCCTTCTTCATGGATCTGCTTTACAACCTGTTGAGAACCCGGAACAATTAAGGCCTTTACATTTTCGGACTTACTTTTTCCTTTGATATACTGTGCTGCAGAACGGAAATCTTCTATCCGTGCATTGGTACAGCTTCCGATAAATACATAATGTACTTTAATGCCGGAAATTTCCTGGCCAGCCTTTAATCCCATGTATTTTAAGGCTTTTTCTTCAGATTCAGTCTGAGGAACCGGAATGACTTCGTGTACTGAAATTCCCATTCCCGGGTTGGTTCCGTAAGTAATCATTGGGAAAATATCCGAAGCATCGAATGTCAGCTCTTTATCAAAAACAGCGCCTTCATCCGTTTTTAAAGTTTTCCAATAGGCCAGTTTATCTTTCCATTCTTCTCCTTTAGGCGCAAATGTTTTTCCTTTTACATAATCGAAAGTGGTTTGATCCGGTGCTATCATTCCTCCTCGTGCTCCCATCTCAATACTCATATTGCAGACAGTCATTCTTCCTTCCATGGACATTTCTTCAAAAACATTTCCGGCATATTCACAGAAATATCCTGTTCCACCATCAGTTCCGATTTTGGAAATAATATAAAGGATGACATCTTTTGCCTGAACATTATCATTAAGTTTTCCATTGACTGTAATCCTCATTGACTTCGGTTTATTGAGCAGCAAGCACTGACTGGCAAAGACCTGAGCAACCTGGCTGGTTCCAATCCCGAAAGCTATAGCGCCAAAAGCGCCGTGTGTAGAGGTATGACTATCGCCGCATACAATACTCATTCCCGGCTGGGTAATTCCCAATTCGGGAGCAATGATGTGTACGATTCCCTGATACTGATGTCCCAATCCGAATAATTCGATATTGTTTTTTTTGCAGTTCTCTGTCAGCTGTTCCACCTGATTTCTGGACAGTTCATCCCGAATAGGCTGTTCCTGATTAAGGGTCGGAACATTGTGATCTGCCGTAGCTACGATCTGCTTTGGTCTGAAAATTTCAAGATTTCTGGCTTCAAGTTCTGCAAAAGCCTGAGGGCTGGTTACCTCATGGATAAGGTGTTTATCTATATAAATGATTTGAGGGCCGTCGGGAATCGTTTCTATTACGTGAGCATCCCAAACTTTGTCAAAAAGTGTCTTTTTATTGTTGTCCATATTCAATTCTCGTTGATTTTAAATCAATATTATCCTATTTTCCGGCTGCATGTTTCCATGATCATGTACAGATCGTCATTTTTAACTTCTTTCTTTCGGTCTGCAATTTTTAAAAATTCCTGATACAAAAAGTCAAGTTCATTTTTGGTGATATCATAACCGATATGCTTAAATCTGTATGCTAATGCAGAACGCCCGCTTCTCGCTGTAAGAATAATAGATGAAGCATTGACACCTACTTCTGCTGGATCAATAATTTCATAGGTTTCACGGTTTTTAATGACTCCATCCTGATGAATGCCTGAACTGTGTGCAAAAGCATTGGCTCCTACGATAGCTTTATTAGGCTGTACCGGCATTCCCATCAGATCTGAAACCATCAAACTCATTTCATTAAGCATTGTTGAGTTGATATCTGTATGAAAATTTAAGTCCTTATGCTGTTTTAAAATCATGACCACTTCTTCCAATGCTGTGTTTCCAGCCCGTTCTCCCAAACCGTTTATCGTACATTCGATCTGGCGTGCTCCATTGATGACCCCTGCAATGGAATTGGCTGTAGCAAGACCTAAATCATTATGGCAATGGCACGACAGAATTGCTTTTTCAATACCTTTTACATTTTCTTTCAGGTATTTTATTTTCTGACCATATTCTTCGGGAAGGCAATAACCTGTTGTATCCGGGATATTCAAAACGGTGGCTCCGGCTTTAATTACTTCTTCGCAGACTCTTGCCAGGTAGGCATTATCGGTTCTTCCTGCATCTTCCGCATAAAATTCTACATCTTCTACATAGCTTTTGGCATATTTTACGGCTTCTACTGCCCGCTCCAGAATATCCTCACGTGTTGAATTGAATTTATATTTAATATGAGAATCAGAAGTTCCGATTCCTGTATGAATACGAGGCCTCTTTGCATATTTCAATGCTTCAGCAGCTGTATCAATGTCTTTTTTATTAGCTCTTGTCAGTCCGCAGACTTTGGCATTTTTTACCAGTTTTGAAATTTCAGAAACAGATTCGAAATCTCCGGGGCTTGAAATCGGGAAACCGGCTTCTATTACATCAATTCCTAGCTTATCGAGCCTTTCTGCTATAATCAGTTTTTGTTTTGTATTCAGTTTACATCCGGGAACCTGCTCCCCATCCCTCAGCGTTGTATCAAAAATTTCGATTTTTTCGGAATTCATAATGAAGTTTTTTACTTAATTTTGATCAAAACTACTGCTTACAATATTTTTACATTTTCACCTTGACTGAAAATTACAATATTCAACAGCCGGAAAAATAACTACATTTACTTAATAATCAATTTATTACATTTTATAAATTTACAATGGCAGAATTGCAGAAAGATTTTTTGTTTGTACTGATTAAGTCATTAACCACTTCTGAAAAACGACAGTTCAGGCTGTATGTGAATCGTCTCGGAATTAATGTTGATGCCAAATTTCTACTCCTTTTCTCGGAACTGGATAAGATGAAGGAATATGATGAGCAGATCATCATTGAGAAAAAAATTTCTACCAAACAGCAGCTTTCCAATCTGAAAGCCCATCTTTATAAGCAGATCCTCGTAAGCCTACGAATGAATCCCAGTCATCAGAACTACAGGATACAGCTTCGTGAACAGCTTGATTTTGCAAATATTTTATATCAAAAAGGACTTTATAAGCAGGCTTTGAAAATACTGGATAAGACCAAACAGTCTGCCCTGGAACTGGATGAAAAAAGCATTGCGTCTGAAATCATCAATCTTGAAAAAGTCATTGAATCACAATTTATTACCCGAAGCATTGAAGGGCGTGCCGATGAACTGATTAAGCAATCTACAGAAATCAGCAAACAGAATCATTATGCAACAGAGCTTTCTAATCTGTCGCTGAAATTATACAGTGAAATGCTTACGTATGGCTATGTGAAAAATGATACAGACCGGGAAAAAGTATTGAATCTGTTCAATGATCAGATTAAGAAAATTAAACTAGACCAACTGAATTTCACAGAAAAGCTTTGGTATTTCAAAGCTCATGTGTGGAAAAACCAACTGCTTCAGGATTATAAATATACCCTGAAATATGCCTATCAGTGGGTAGATCTGTTCCACAAGAAACCAGAGATGATCATCAGCCATCCGGTGTGGTATATTAAAGGAAACACTTACCTGCTGAAAATTCTGTTCCTTTATGGAAATATTGATATCCTGGAGGAGCATTTTGAGCATTTCAATGCGATGGTCAATTCACAGAATTTTGCTCAGAATGAAAATCTGCAGGCACTGATCTTTCTTACCCATTACAATACTTTAATGAACATTCATTTTGTAAAAGGTGAATTTTTCACAGGGACCAAACTTATCCCTGAGATTGAACTGAAGATGGAAAGACTTCGGGAAAAAATTGACGAGCATCATTTTATGATCCTTTATCTGAAAATGGCAGCCATGTTTTTCGGAAGCAAAAAGTTTAAAAAATCCATCGAATATTCCATGAAGGTTGTTGAGTGTAAGGGTAATGTTCAGGAAGATCTTCTATTCCACACAAGGATCCTGATTCTAATGGCGAAATATGAATCCGGGAATGATGAAGATTATGATGAATTCATCAATTCTACCCTTAAATTTGCCCGAAAAATGAAGAAACCGGAAGCATTTCATTTTGAAAGCATTCAGTTTTTTAAAAACATTAACAGTCTGGTATTAGATCAACATCATAAAGCTTTTGATGCTTTTGATGAAGTGCTTGATGGATTTTCTAAAAATGAATATTACAGGAGATCACTGTTCTATATTGACATCCATGGCTGGGTAAAATCTAAGGTGAAAAACGTGGATGTGATAGAGATTATCAAGCAGAAAGTAAGATATAAGAGAAAGAGTTAAAAATCCTGCAGATGACTCCGATAATTTCAACCAACTACAGGATTTTCGTTTTTTTTAACAGTATCTGATGGATGAAGAGCCGAAGCCACCAGACTAAAACTTAAATCTTTCTATAAAGTCCAATGCATTTTTATGACTGATCTTTTCCATTATCTCTGTGGAAAAATCTTTTTCAATTCTGCTGTTGGTGGTGTTAAATAATGATGCATTATCATAGCCTTCAAAGAAAAAGGGATAGCGGGATTTATCCGGATGCCCTTTGTCGTAGAAAAAATCTGCACCATAGGCAATGGCATCCTCTCCTCCCAGATCAAGCCCATGTTGAATATGTTCATATAATCTCTCCGGATTCTTTTCATCAAGCCATTCACGGATAAGGTTTAGCCCGATCAGCCCTTTCCTTTTAATAATTTCTTTCGCCAGTTCATCCGGAAGATTTCTTTTTTTGTTCTGAATATTCCTGTAATTGGAGTGGCTTGCTAAAATAGGAATGTTATAATTTTTTTGGTCTACATAATTAAGAATATCATATGCCAGCTGATCACTTGTGTGGGAAAGATCAATAGCAATTCTCCGGTCTGAAATATAGTCGATCAGGACTTTTCCGTCATCCTTCAGGCCGGCTTCAGAGGTGTTCCCTCCCCCAAAACGGTTTTCAGTGTGGTGGGTAATTCCCAGGTAAAGAATTTTTTGTGTGTTTTCGATGATGGTTTCCAGATTTTTAAACCCTGCTTCCAGAGTATCATCTTCTCCGCAAAAAGCAGATGCATTTTCAATGGAAGCTATAATACCTACTCTATCTTTGTTTTCAGTATTTTTATAATTTCCGTTTTCAAACAGGAAGAAGTTTTCATTCTTTAAAAGATCTGAAAATATTTCACTCTGTTTTACACCCTCAACGGTACTGTTTGCATCTGTTGATGCATATATTGCCATAACCTGGAGTTTTACATTCCCTTCTTTTAGATACGGAAGTGAGCATCCCAACTCTCTGTCATCAATTGTGGAGCCCGCTTTTAATAAATAGTATAATAAATCACAGTGCAGGTCAATATTAAAGTTTTTCATATCATCGTACATATTATCGTTTCTTTTTCTTTGAATTATCATAGAATTTACAGCACAAAAACCTCATTATCATAGCATTGTTACTACAAAATAACGATAATGTCAGTGTGTTTCTTTATGAAAAATTCAGATTGGGGATGGATACATTTAAAATAACGGATCTAAATTTGAAGATTCAACAGTAATTCTTAATTCAAATATACTTTAAAAATAGCATATTATTTAAAAAATGCGTATTTTTGCATCTTAAAATTTCTTAGTAAACAATGATAAAAATTACACTTCCAGACAATAGTGTCAAAGAATTCGAAGGAGAAGTTACTCCTTTAGATGTGGCAAAATCTATAAGCGAGGGATTGGCTAGAAATACCATCTCCGCAATTGTAAACGGCAAACAAGTAGAAACGACCACACCTATAACCACGGATTCAACGGTACAATTGTTAACCTGGAATGATGATCTTGGAAAGAAAGCGTTCTGGCATTCTTCTGCCCACCTTCTGGCGCAGGCTATCCTTGAATTTTATCCTAATGCTAAGCTAACCATAGGACCTGCCATTGAAAGCGGATTCTATTATGATGTGGATTTCGGGGACGAGAGCTTATCTGAAAAGGATTTCGAGAAGATTGAAAAGAAAGTTTTGGAAAATGCCAAGAAAGGTTCCACATTCTCTTTATATCCTGTTTCCAAAGAAGAAGCATTAAAAACATATGCAGATAATCCTTACAAAGTTGAGCTTATTACGAATCTTAATGACGGAGAAATCACTTTTGTAACACACGATGATTTCACAGATCTATGTCGTGGAGGACATATTCCCAATACAAGTATTGTAAAAGCGGTTAAGATTTTAAATGCAGCGGGAGCTTACTGGAGAGGAAATGAAAAAAATCCTCAATTAACAAGAGTTTACGGTATTTCTTTCCCTAAACAGAAAGAGCTTACTGAGTATCTTGAAAAACTGGAAGAAGCGAAGAGAAGAGACCACAGAAAACTGGGTAAGGAACTTGGCATTTTTGCATTCTCTGAAAAAGTAGGTGCAGGACTTCCGTTATGGTTGCCAAAAGGGACTGCTTTAAGAAGAAAATTAGAGAATTTCCTTTCTGATGCTCAGAAAAAAGGAGGTTATGAGTTCGTCATGTCGCCACATATCGGGTCAAAAGAATTGTATGTGACTTCCGGACACTGGGATAAATATGGTGCAGACAGCTTCCAGCCGATCAAAACTCCGAATGAAGGAGAAGAATTCATGCTGAAGCCTATGAACTGCCCTCACCACTGTGAGATCTACAAAACTTCGCAATGGAGCTACAGGGATCTTCCGAAGAGATATGCAGAATTCGGGACTGTTTACAGATATGAGCAAAGTGGAGAGCTTCACGGGTTGACAAGAGTTCGTGGATTTACTCAGGATGATGCCCACCTTTTCTGTACTCCGGATCAGCTTTCAGAAGAGTTTGAAAAAGTAATTGATTTAACACTTTATGTGTTCAAATCATTAGGTTTTGAAGATTTTGTAACTCAGGTGTCTTTAAGAGATCCTGATAACAGAGAAAAATATATCGGTTCTGATGAAAATTGGGAAAAGGCCGAAAACGCAATCATCAATGCAGCTGAGAAAAAAGGATTAAAAACCATTGTGGAATACGGAGAAGCAGCCTTCTACGGTCCAAAGCTGGATTTCATGGTGAAAGATGCTTTGGGAAGAAAATGGCAGCTGGGAACCATCCAGGTGGATTATAATTTACCGGAAAGATTTGATCTTCACTACATCGGAAACGATAATGAGAAGCACAGACCGGTGATGATTCACAGAGCACCATTCGGTTCTATGGAACGTTTTATCGCAATCCTTTTAGAGAATACTGCAGGTGATTTCCCGTTATGGCTAAGCCCTGATCAGTTCATTATTCTCCCGATCAGTGAAAAATATGTAGATTATGCAAAAAAAGTTTCACAATTTTTGGAAAATCACGATATTAGCGGTCTGATTGACGACAGAAATGAGAAAACAGGGAAAAAGATCCGTGATGCGGAGTTGAAAAAGATTCCGTTCATGTTGGTTGTAGGTGAAAATGAGGAGAATGACGGCACAATTTCTGTAAGAAGACGTGGTGAAGGTGATCTTGGAGTCATGAATATGGAAGATTTTGTTTCTTACTTTAAAAAAGAGGCAGCAATCTAAGAACATTTAAAGAATAAGGAATTGAAATAAAAAATTCATCTTTTTAATTTTAAATGTTTCAATTAAAATTAGTAATTAACCAATAAAATTATAATACAATAGCACAAAGATTTAACAACAGGGGCCCACAGAGACGTCCGGTACAGGAGGACTTACACTTGATCAACGATAAAATTCGTGTGAGAGAGCTTCGTTTGGTGGGCGATAACGTAGAGCCGGGAGTTTATCCGATTGACAAAGCAAGACAACTTGCCACAGAGCAGGAACTTGATCTGGTAGTAATCTCCGATAAGGCTGAGCCTTTCATTGCAAGGATATTAGACTATAAAAAGTTTTTATACGAGCAAAAGAAAAAGCAGAAGGAACTAAAAGCTAAGCAGGTAAAAGTGGTTGTAAAAGAGATCCGTTTCGGACCTCAGACTGATGATCACGATTATGAATTTAAGAAGAAGCATGCTGAAAAGTTTCTTGAAGAAGGTTCAAAATTAAAAACCTACGTATTTTTTAAAGGACGTTCAATTATCTTTAAAGACCAGGGAGAAATTTTGCTTCTAAAACTTGCTCAGGAATTGGAGCATGTTGGAAAAGTAGACCAGCTTCCAAAACTTGAAGGAAAAAGAATGATCATGATGATGAGTCCTAAAAAACCAGCTAAATAGTTTTAACAGACTCAATGTCTGTTACTTATTATATAAAAAACCTCAAAATATTTTGAGGTTTTTTTATATTAAAGTTTTCAGGAAAAGTTTTAAAAGATATAGAAAAAAATAGTTGATCCGGATCAATCGTTAAAGTTGAGGAAGCTAAATTTACTTACGAATAAAATGATTATATAGTATTGTGTTTTTATATAAGTAGATCATTTTAATGTAAATTTCTTTGAATAACTAAAGATTCTCCCTCAACTTTTAAGACTGATCTGTTGTGAGTCAACTGCTTATTTTCAAAATAATTTATAAGATTGTGTTATCCTTCAAAATCTCCACAATCATGCTCTTTGAAAAGAGACAAAGCTTTGTGGGTTGTAAAATATCTGGATATTCTTTTATTATTTAATTCCAGCTTTTGACCTTCTATAGCCAGCTCGTAGACAGGTGCTTTATCTATTTGGGTTAAAATATATGTTCTTTCTGATGTTTTTAAAATAGTTTTGCTTCCTTCGACAGAGAATGAGAACTCATCAATTTTAAAAGTATCATTCTCATCGCAGACATTGGTCCATATCATTTTATCCTTAGTGATGGATAAGCTTGCCAAATCGCATGAATAACAATTGCCGGAAAATTCTATACCATATTTTTCATACATATTTGTGCTTTTGCTGTTTAATACATCAATAGGAACCAACGCTGAAAAATCAGTCGACATATCAGCTTTTGAAATATGATCCTTTACCGAACCGGACGTCTGAACAGTATCTTTTTTTACCGTAGTAGAAGCTACCTGGTCTAATTTTTTTTCTGTAGAAGGTGAACAAGAAGCCAGCAAAGCTATCACAAGTGAAAAGTTGATTATTACATTTTTCATGTGTCTACAATACTTAATTTATCTTTTGTAAAATTCTCTAAAATATACCATTTAACATATCCCTGCTTTCAGCCATTTATACCTATCTTAAGCCGTTTTGTTAGCTGATGCTTTGAATACACCGATCCCCTTAAAAACAAGATAAAAAACCCCTGAAACCAGCCAGTGTTTATGGAGCTGAAGTCCAATATCTTTGCTGCAGTTATTTAAAGAGATATAATGAAAAAAGTAAGTTTAACCCTCCTTTTTTGTTTACTAAGTTGTTTGTTTTTTGCACAAGCGTTAAAAGTAGTTATTAAACAAGACGGCAAAGTAATTGAACCTGTCAATGATGTTTACGAACTGAAAAAAACTGCTTTCCTATTCGAAATTACTTCTGTCAATCTGGAAGGTTTTTTAATTGGAGCCACTACGGATAAGGATATCTATACGGCTGCTGCAGGTCCTTATAACCCCGAGGTTCCATGGTTTCAGAATACGGGAATGGCGGAGGAATTATATAACAAAGACAAAGAGCTATTTTTGATGGATACGGCACCATCCTATTGGTATTATACCGATGCCAAAGATCATAGGTTCGATAAAAACCCTAAAGGCAATTTAAAACAATGGACGGCTACGCGTACCATTACAAGGTTTTATGACATTATGACGGACCAGGCAATCAATTTAAAAGATTTTGACGGAAATGCTTATGTATTCATGTATGAGTCTATATATAATGATGAATATGACTTAACAGGAAAGAAAAACCTATTTCAAGCTGTATTGAAATTCAAAGATTAATTATTACACACCTAATTATTTGATTTATATAAAAAAAGGTCTGCTTTACGATGTAAGCAGGCCTTTTTTGATATATTTAAGCAAATATTTCATTGCTTCTTTCTAAGCATACACGTACCCTTAGAGCTTCATCAGCGACTTTGTTGTTTTCTTAGCTCCTTTATTAATAATTAATCAAATCTTATCTTTGTTTTATAAAAATTCCAGATTGCAGTTCACAAGAGTCCTATCTATTCGATAATCAAACCGTATTCTATGGCCAGTTTAATGGCTGAACTAAGATTAGAAGTCTGAAATTTTTCAATAAGGTTTTTCCGGTGACTTTCTACGGTGTGCGGGCTGATGAAAAGCTTTTCTGCCATTTGATTGGTCGTGAGTCCTTTCGCTACTTCGGCTAAAATTTCTTTTTCTCTTCTTGTCAGTTTTGGAACCTGATGTAGCCCATCCGCGGATTTTTTCTCCAAAACAGACTTGGTTTGCGAGCATAAAAACCGGTTACCTGCATATACAGCATTAATACCTTCAAGAATTTCGGAAACTGAAGCATTCTTCTGGATGTATCCCAAAGCACCTTCAGCCAGAGTGCTGTTAATCACAGGCAGCTCATTATGAACGCTAAGCATAATAATCCGGAGATTCCCGTACTTTTTCTTTAAAGGTTTTATGAGTTCGATACTGTTGGTATCTACCAGGTTAATATCCAGCAACAAAATATCGACAGCCTGTTTTGCCAGGCCTGCATTCATTTCTGAAACGCTTTTGAAACAATCTACTACATCTATCGTATCGCTGTTTCCTAAAATATTCTTCAATCCTTCCAATAGAAGTGGATGATCGTCTGTTATGGCTACTTTTATCATGTTAATGAATAGGAATTTGAAGTTCTATACTGGTCCCGATATTCAATTCGGAGGTGATGTTCATCGTTCCTTTTAAAAACTGGACCCTTGATTCTATATTATGAAAACCTGCCGTTTTTCTTACGTCTAAACTTGCAGGGTCAAAACCTTTACCGTTATCCTCCACCGTAAGATGTAATACATTTTCTTCTTCACTTATCTGAATAATAATTTCAGAAGTATCGGCATGTTTTATGGCATTATTGACCAATTCCTGAATGATCCTATATAAGATCAGTTGCTTGTCTTCTGGTATGGAGTTACTGTAATTAATAAATTCGGTATGGATGTCTAATGCGCTGTTGGACATGCGAGTGGCAAACTCCTGGATAGCTGCTTCTAAACCGTATTTCATTAATAAATCGGGCATTAAATTATGTGCTACACGTCTCAGCTCTTCCACAGCACCATCAATCTGGTTAATTGATTTTGAAATTCCATCCTCTATATTTTCGGATTGATGGAGATCTAAAGAAGACAGCTGAAGTTTAGTTCCAGAAAGCAGACCACCCAATCCGTCATGAAGATCGCGGGCTAAACGGCCTCGCTCCTGCTCCTGTCCCTCCAACAATGCAGTAAGCGTAGATATTTTTGAATTCTGTTTCTCTTTTTCCATGGCTAAGGCATGCAACTCGTCTCTTTGTTTCATCGATTTTGCACGTTGCTTGTAGGCATACAGCAATAAGACGATCAAAACGATGAAAATAAAGATAAAAATAATGTAATAGGTATTGATCTTTTCCTTGAATGTCAAAAGCTTTTTATAGTTGCTGATGTCATTGTTTTTTTGCTTGGTTTCTAATTTTGCCAACCGGAGTTGCTGCTCTTTTTTCTCCGATTCAAGCTCTGAAAATTTCAGTCGTTCCCGCTGATTTTCTTCCACCAGTTTTAAATTGTTGTAAACCTGTTCACGTTGTGCCCGAAGAATATTGATCAACCTGATTTCTTGTGCTTTTTTATCACTTTCCAGCTGGAGCTTTATGTACTTCTGTTCCTGTCGTTCTTTATCAAACTGCGATTCCAGCCTTTTGGTAATATCCAGTTTTTCCTGATCGTAAATACTTTTGTATTTATCTACATAGCTTTTATAGTGTGTCAGCGCTTCTTTGTAATTGCCTTGCTCTTCGCTAATTCGGGATAAAGATTCAAGAATAGATAATTCTATATTATGATCTCTGACCGGGCTTTTCTCAATTTCCATAGAGGCTTTTAGAAAGTAAGACTTGGCTAAATCATAATTTTTACTCTGCAGGGCCAGTTCTGCCAAAATCCCAAATGAAGAAGCAATATGAATGGCATCACCGGTTTCCAGGCTCACACTATTGGCTAATTGCGCATATTGCATCGCCCTATCTCTATTAAACTCAGTATATAAATTCGCTAAATTGATGGTGGCATATGAAAGACTGCTCCTGTTGAGCATAGCCTCTTTATTTTTGTTGAAAGTTGCAATAGACTGTAAATAATATTGTTCTGCCTTATTTCTCAACGCTGTGTCCGATAGATTTTGAGCGTATTTCTGTTCATATACGTAACCCATCCGCATATAGGCATCGAAGATGAGATTAGGGTCATTTTGCCTGGATGCCAACAGCAAAAACTGTTTACTGTATTTTTCTTCCAGCTGGTATTCATTAAGGTTAGAATAAATAGTGGACAACTCTTTAGCCGCGTTGCCAAATCTTCCGTACAGCGTAGAAGTTGTGGGCGAGTTTTCGTAATAGTCGATGGCTTTCAAGTAAGCAGCAACAGCATCGGCCGTTTTATTATTACGGATCAGAATCCAGCCCTTTGCATACTGGAAGTAGCCTTTAGCTTCGTTGCTGCTCGTTTTTAAACTATACATCCTTGCCATGTCCAAGCTTTTTAAAGATTCAGCTTCTTTATTATCAAGCCGATAATTCATAGCCTGTACAGCATACAAAATGGTAGCGTATTTTCCATCGGCCTGTTTGGCTGCAATGGGAATGTTTGTTTCTAAAATCTGGTAAGATCTAGATTTAAATTTATGGAAAAATAAAGCAGTAGCGAATTTGGGAGCCAGATTTAATTGCTCTGTCGTATTTTTTGAAGCATGGTCATATTCCTTTTCTAATTTGCTTAAAACATTCTGTGCCTGAGCAAAAAACGGACAAATACATAAAGTAAAAATAAGTAACAGTCTGTACATCAAACTCTTGTCTCTATTAAGTTTTATTCAATTAAAAAACGTAAATATAGGAAAATACCCGCTAACCTGTTTCGAAACAGTGTTTCTCAGGCCATAATCGTTGAGTTAAAGATAATCAAAGGTATTAGATAAAAATATCCCTGATAATGGGGTTTTTTAGTTTATTCCGTTTTATCAGTTATACTTTAATCGCATAAGATACTGTTTTCCTTAGATGCTCTATTAATTTAGCGTTAATAATGCATTATGTTGCTTTATATTTTAATCAATATATTATCTTAGATCAACATATTGCAAATATTTTCCATATACATTTGTGATATATAAACACTATTCATTTATTAATCATAAAAAACAAAACAATGAGCACACTTACATTAAAAGACGGAACTGAAATTTATTACAAAGACTGGGGAAAAGGACAGCCTGTATTTTTTCATCATGGATGGCCATTATCCAGTGATGACTGGGATGCGCAGATGCTGTTTTTCCTGGAACAGGGCTACAGAGTTATTGCTCATGACAGAAGAGGCCATGGAAGATCTGAACAGACTGCAGAAGGACATAATATGGACACCTATGCTTCTGATGTTGCAGAAATTGTAGAAGCTTTGGATCTTAAAGATGTTATCCATGTAGGACATTCTACCGGAGGTGGTGAAGTGATCAGATATGTGGCACAGCATGGAAAAGGAAGAGTGGCAAAAGCAGTTTTAATAAGTGCCGTTACGCCAATTATGGTTAAAAACGAAAACAATCCGAATGGTGTACCCATGTCTGTTTTTGATGATATCCGTAATAATACTGCTCATCACAGACAGCAATTCTATATTGATCTTACATTCCCTTTTTACGGGTATAACAGAGAAGGAGCTAAAGTTTCTGAAGGTATCCAAAGGAACTGGTGGAGACAAGGAATGAATGGATCTATCAAAGCTCATTACGACTGTATTAAAGCTTTCTCTGAAACAGATTTCACAGAAGATCTTAAAAGTGTAGAGGTACCGGTTTTGGTATTACATGGTGAAGACGACCAGATCGTACCATTTGAAACTACCGGCAAGGTTGCCGCTACCCTTCTTAAAAACGGAAAATTAATTTCTTATCCCGGATTTCCACATGGAATGCCTACTACAGAAGCAGAAACGATCAATAAAGATTTATTATCATTTTTTCAATCATAATCAATTTACATTATAATATTTTAAAGCCGTCATTTGAAAAAAATGGCGGTTTAATATTTAAAATACACTTAATGGTGTGTTAAATTTAATCTAAAACTACCATTAATAAAGGATTTGTTTACATTAATTTAATCTTACAATTGTGATTTAATATTATAATTACTATTTTTGCAATGTTAAACCATAATCTATGAAAATTAAATTACTGACTTTATTAAGTCTTACGATGCTTCTTGCATCTTGCGCTCAGGATGATGCTCTTGACAATGTAAATACGAATGTGCAAAATGAAAAGCACAACATGGCAGGTAAAAACAATGAATCCCGTATTTTGGATCTTACACGCTATACCCTTTTAAAGGAGAGCACCAACCATCCGCAGATATTAGAAGCCGGTCAATCCATCACTATGGAATACGGCGGCAGCACTTACAAATTTATCATGCAGACGGACAATAATCTTGTTCTGTACAGGGAAAGACCAGGTCTAACTAATGTAATCTGGCATTCCAATACCTACAGAAGCTCAGGTACTCCTAGGCTTATTGTACAAAACGATGGAAATATGGTGATTTACAGAGACGGAAATGCTCTTTGGAGTTCCAATACCTCAGTTAACTATTATGTAGCCAATCCGCACGTTAAGCTTCAGCTTTATTCAAGAACCGGAGCTGCAATTCCTTCAGGATTCAGAATTAAAGTTATTTTAGGTGGAAATAATGAAGAAAGAAACGATATCATCGTTGAAGACTTCTTATAATAAAAACCTCTATTTTTAGCCGTTTCATTGAGAAACGGCTTTTTATATTTATATCTGACAAAATCACAGATAATGAAAGTTTGGATTGATTTTTTTTGTATCTTTGCAAACTGTAATTCCTCTGTATTGCAGGAATCAAGGACAAGATATTGATAACAAAACAATAAAAAAGCAGAACAATGCCAAAATTAAAAACGAAATCAGGTGCTAAAAAGCGTTTTAAACTTACCGGAACTGGGAAGATTAAAAGAAAGAATGCTTTCAAAAGCCACATCTTAACTAAGAAAGAAACTAAGCAGAAGAGAAATCTTACGCAGACTTCTTACGTTGCTGCTGTGGACACAAAAAGCGTTCTACGTCAATTAGCCATTAAGTAGTTTTTATAAATCTATATTCGGTTTATAAGAATTCAAACAAATTCAACAATTTAACCCTGAAATGGTGCCACTAAGAGCAGTTTAACTGCCGCCTCTTTCAAAAAAACAATTTAAATTATGCCAAGATCAGTAAATGCAGTAGCTTCAAGAGCTCGCAGAAAGAAAATTATTAAGCAAGCTAAAGGTTTTTTCGGTAGAAGAAAGAACGTTTGGACTGTAGCTAAAAACGCGGTAGAAAAAGCAATGCAATATGCTTACCGTGGAAGAAAAGAGAAAAAGAGAAACTTCAGATCACTTTGGATTACTCGTATTAATGCGGGTGCCAGAGAGCATGGAATGTCTTACTCTCAGTTTATGGGAGCTCTTAAAAAGAACAACGTAGAGCTTAACAGAAAAGTTTTAGCTGATTTAGCAATGAATCATCCTGAAGCTTTCAAAGCAGTTGTAGATCAAGTAAAATAATGTAGAATTTTTTGTTATCAATATAAATCCCGGGCTATGTCCGGGATTTTTTATATCCATATAAATTAAAGGAATTTCGTGTTTCGGAAAGCATATTAAAAAATAAAATCATATTAGAAAGTTTTCATTTTGGATAAAATAAATTGATTTTTATTATCTACATTTGCTGAATTATTAAATCTATAAATCTTTAGTTAAAAGTGAAAAAAATAACGACTCTTTTACTCCTTTCTTTATCAGCTTACAGTCTTCAGGGCCAGAATTTTATACAGGCTTATCAAATAAGGGTTGATAAGATATCCCAAGCCAATATTACAGCAAACCTACAGAATTTTGGAGATCTTGGTGTAAAAGCGACTGGTACCGTAGAAAATACAAATGCACTGAACTGGCTCAAAACCAAATACCAGTCTTACGGGTATGATGTAAGCCAGATCACAGAAGACAGTTTCACCTATAACGGCAACACTTCAAAAAATTTAATTGTCACCAAAACAGGAACCGTCTATCCAGACACTTATGTGATCATCTGTGGTCATTATGATACCATAGTTGGCCCCGGAGTAAGTGACAATGGCAGCGGAACTTCTATTATGCTGGAAGCAGCCAGAATTTTAAAAGATGTACCTACAGAATATTCTGTGAAATTTATTCATTTTTCCGGTGAAGAGCAGAATCTTTTGGGAAGTACACACTATGTCAATAATGTTGTTTTCCAGAATAATGTACGCCAGCTTAATCTGAAAGTTGTATTCAATATCGATCAGGTTGGAGGAAAACTGGGGAATGTAAATAATAATATTAAGTGTGAAAGCGATCAGAGCGGGCAAACCGGTAATAACGCAGCATCATTGGCGATGACACAACAATTGGCTACCTGTACCACGTTATATTCGCCGCTTCAGACGACCATGTCAAATGCCTATAGTTCGGATTATATGCCATTTGAAAATAAAGGGGACATTATCACAGGATTTTATGAAACAACCAGAAGCTATAACGAACATACTGTTAATGATACTTTTGCCAATGTGGATCCTGTTTATGTATTTAATGTCGGAAAAGCGGCTTTGGGCGCATTGCAGCATTTTGCAGTAGCTTCAACCGTTACCCTGGCAACAGATGATGTACATACCAAAAATTCATTAGAAGCAATCAGGATTTACCCTAATCCGGCCCGTGATGTTCTAAATATTGAGTTGCCAAAGGACCTCGGTCACTTTAAGGTAGAAATTAGTGATATGAATGGCCGCTTAATTTTAAATGCAGAAAACGAAAAGAAAATGAATACTTCCGGTCTGGCAAACGGAGCGTATATGGTCACTGTAAAATCCGATAAAAACAGCATCACCAAAAAAATCATTATAGAAAAATAATCACACACCAACCCAAAATATTTAATATGAAAAAACGTACCATCTTTTTATGGGCTGCATTAGCGGCCGGAAACGTCAGTGCCCAAACTCTCATTCAGGCTTATAAGAACAGGGCCGATCTGGTTTCGCAGACCAGCATAACAAACAATCTTCAGGAATTTTCCAATTTAGGGATAAAAACGACGGGATCATTGAATAATGCCAATACCCTAGCCTGGATCAAGAATAAATATACCTCTTACGGATATTCTGCCAGCCAGATTGTAGAGGATCCATTCACTTTTGGAAGTACAAGCTCCAAGAACCTGGTTATTACCAAAACTGGGACTTTGTATCCTAATAAGTATGTGATTATCTGCGGACATTACGATACCATTACTGGTCCTGGAACCAATGATAACGGCAGCGGAACTTCGGTTATTTTAGAGGTAGCTAAAATCCTAAAAGATATTCCCACGGAATATTCCATCAAGTTTATTCATTTCTCAGGAGAGGAACAGGGCTTATATGGAAGTTCTCATTATGCCAACAATGTTGCGTACCAAAGCGGGGTGAAAAAGCTGGATATCAAATTAGTCTTTAATCTTGATCAGGTAGGTGGTAAACTAGGCAATCTCAACAGTAAAATCATCTGCGAAAGAGATACTGCAGGCCAGTCTGGAAACAATGCAGCTTCCAACACTGTTACGCAGCAACTGGCAACATGCACTACCTTGTACTCTCCTCTTCAGACCAGTATTTCCAACGCCTATTCCTCAGATTATATGCCTTTTGAACAAAAAGGATATGTGATCACCGGTTTTTACGAATATACAAGAAGTTATACTGAACATACGGTGAACGATACTTTTGCTAATGTAGATCCTGTTTATGTATTTAAAGTAGCCAAAGCTGCGGTAGGTGCCATGCAGCATTTTGCAACAGCATCTTCAACCGTTACAGCCGTTTCTGCAGGTAAAGAAAAGCCAGTAAAATCATTGGAATCTGTAAAAATTTATCCAAATCCGGCGAAGGATATTTTAACAGTAGAATTACCTGATCCAGCAATAAAAGATTTCACCGTTGAAATTACCGATCTAAAAGGACTTTCTCTATTGAAAGTAGAAAACCGGTCTCAGGTGAATGTTTCACATTTAAACAACGGAATTTATTTATGCACTGTTAAAACCGAAGGTTCAAGTGTTACCAGAAAGATCATTATTGAAAAGTAAATAGACCTTAAAGTCCTGGCATTTATCCAGGATTTTATTGTTCAGATTCACACCAATCACCACAATCTTAAACTAATTAAAATGAAAAAAACAATCACCATGCTGTCTGTTTGTCTTGCAGTATTCAGCAGTAAGGCCCAGACTTTTATACAGGCTTATCAGGACAGGGCCAATCTGGTTTCACAAACCAATATTACCACGAATTTACAGCAGTTCTCAAACCTGGGCATCAAAACTACGGGTTCACTCCAAAATGCCAATGCATTAACCTGGCTGAAAAATAAGTATACTTCATTTGGATATTCTGCCAGCCAGATCGTAGAAGATCCTTTCACATTTGGGAGTACAAGTTCTAAAAATCTGGTCATTACTAAAACAGGAACGGTTTACCCTAATAAGTATGTGATCATCTGCGGGCATTTTGACAGTATCTACGGTCCTGGGGTGAATGATAATGGAAGCGGAACCTCTATTATTTTAGAAGCTGCAAAGATTTTAAAAGATGTTCCTACGGAATATTCAATTAAATTCATCCATTTTTCCGGTGAGGAACAGGGATTGAGAGGAAGCACCCATTACGCTAATAATGTAGCTTATCAGAACGGGACAAGGGTATTGGACATCAAGCTGGTATTCAATCTTGACCAGGTAGGCGGTGTTATGGGCAACAACAATAATACGGTATATTGTGATCAGGATCAGGCTGGGCCAACTAGCAATAATGCTGCTTCGGCAGCAGTAACGCAGCAGCTCAGAAACTGTACGGCACTATATTCCCCTCTTCTGACGGCTGTGGATCCTGCAGAGGATACAGATTACATCCCATTTGAAAGAAAAGGAGAAGTGATCACTGGCTTTTTTGAAAGAATAAGAAGTACTTACCCGCATTCCATTGATGATACTTTTGCCAATACAGATCCTGTTTATATTTACAAAATAGGAAAAGCAACGGTTGGAGCACTACAGCATTTTGCAGTTGCCACTTCGGTAAGTTCCATCGTACTGGGAGCAAAGGAAACCGCTTCAAATCATTCTCTTGAAACAACCCTATCCATTTATCCCAATCCTTCTAAAGATACCATCAATATTGAGCTTCCCGATACCGGCAGAAAAGATTTCAGTTTCGAAATTACAGATCTTTCAGGAAAATCACTTCTTAAGGCGGCTAATGAAAAGACAGTCAATGTTTCAGGACTGGCCGCAGGAGCTTATATTGGCGTTATTAAAGCTGATGGACAGACTGCTGTACGAAAAATTCTGATTGAAAGATAATTGAAAAATTAAATATGAAATGTGAGCAGGAAAAATCTTTCCTGCTTTTTAATTTAATCTAATTTGAATTTAAAATCAAAACTATAGGTCAGTTTTTTAATTTCCTTTTCTAATAAACTATTCCTGGATTAGTATGGAGACAGATACGATCAATATTTCTTAAACCGAACCCATATATTCTTAAGGGTTGCAAAGGCGGAATCGATTTCTGGTCGATTCGACTAAGCCTTCGTTTTATTCTTCCCACAGTGTACACTTTCCCTGTCTATTTATCCCTGCTTAGAAGAATGGTCTCAATATCCTCCATCTCAAATCCTTTTGCCTTAAGCAGGATCAGGAAATGGTAAAGCAGATCTGCCGCTTCGTTCTTAAAAAGATCATCATTGCTGTCTTTGGCTTCAATAACCAGTTCTACAGCTTCCTCTCCTACTTTCTGAGCCATTTTATTGATGCCTCTCTGATAAAGGGAATAGGTATAGGAGCCTTCTCTCTTATGATCTATTCTTTTAGCAATTTTTGCTTCTAATTCATATAAAAATCCTTTGCTTTCTTTTTCACCGAAACAGCTGAAGCTTCCGGTATGGCAGACTGTATTTGTAGGAACGGCCTGAATCAAAATGGTGTCCTGATCACAATCTATACTTATGTTTTTTACGGTCAGAAAATTGCCCGATTCTTCTCCCTTAGTCCAAAGCCTGTTTTTAGAACGGCTGAAAAAGGTGACAATACCTTCCTTTTCCGTCTTTTTATAAGCTTCCTCATTCATGTAACCTAACATGAGTACTTGCTGTGTTCTGCTGTCCTGGATAATGACCGGGACAAGTCCGTTATTTTTATCAAAATCTATTTTCATCGTACGGGTATTTTTTGATTTTTTAAGTATTGTTTTAATTCCTGAATGGGCACTTCATTGAAATGGAAAATACTGGCTGCCAGAGCTCCTGTTGCTTTTGTTTCATCAAATACTTTAATGAAATCATCTGCGCTTCCAGCTCCTCCTGAAGCAATCACAGGGATAGAAACAGCTTCCGAAACCAGCTTCGTGATGCGGATATCAAATCCGTTTTTTGTTCCGTCACCATCCATCGAGGTCAACAAGATTTCTCCGGCTCCCAAAGAAGCTGCTTCCTTTGCCCAGTTTACAGTATTTAAGCTGGTAGCCTGTTTTCCACCTCTGACGTATACAAGATCTGATCCGTCTGTAAACCGGGTATCAACAGCTACAACCACACATTGGCTTCCGAATTCTTTGGCAAGCTCATAGATCAGCTGCGGGTTTTTAACGGCAGAAGAATTGATGCTGATTTTGTCTGCTCCGGCTTCCAGAAGCTTCCTAACGTCATCCACAGAAGAAATTCCGCCACCTACTGTAAATGGGATGCTCAATTCCCGGGCAATTTTCTTTACCAGGTCTGCAAATGTTTTTCTGTCTTCCAGAGTTGCCGTAATATCCAGAAAAACCAGCTCATCAGCCCCTTCCATTTCGTATTTTACAGCAAGCTCTACAGGATCTCCGGCATTCCGGAGCCCTTCAAAATTAATTCCTTTTACCGTTGTTCCGTCTTTAATATCCAGACAGGGAATGATTCTTTTTTTAAGCATTTTCAATAAATTTCTGAAGTTGTGGTAAACTTATTTTTCCCTCATAGATAGCCTTCCCGATAATTGTTCCTGAACATCCGATTTCCTTCATGCTGTATACATCTTCCATACAGGAAATTCCACCGCTGGCCGTAAGCTTTACTGAGGTTTTACCCAATATTTCTTTGTACAGATCTGTAGATGGCCCCTCCAGCATTCCATCTTTTGAAATATCGGTACAGATCGTTTGGCTGATTCCTTTTTCCTGATACTGAAGGAGAAAGCCTATGATATCTAAAGTACTTTCTTCCAGCCATCCGGACATTTTGATCTTTCTGTTCTCACAGTCAGCCCCTAAAATGATCTTGTCATTGCCATATTTTTGAATCATTTCAAAACAGAATTCCGGGTCCTGTACGGCAATGCTACCAAGGGTGATCTGCTTTGCTCCTGAATTAAAAGCAATTTCTATGTCATCCCCGGTCTTTAATCCACCTCCAAAATCAATATGAAGAGAGGTTTCCCTGGCTATATTTTCCAGGACTTTTTGGTTCACGATATGCTTAGATTTAGCTCCGTCAAGGTCAACAAGGTGAAGAAATTCGATTCCAAAGCTTTCGAATTCTTTGGCAGTCTCTACAGGATCTTCACTGTATATTTTTTTGGTAGCATAATCTCCTTTTGATAGGCGGACACATTTTCCGTCAATAATATCAATAGCTGGAATAATTTTCATCATTTACAATTTTATAAAGTTGTTTAATATTCTGCTGCCCGTTACCCCAGATTTTTCCGGGTGAAACTGTACCGCAAAAAAATTATCTTTCTGCAAGGAAGCACTGAACGGCAGAATATAGTCACATACCGCAGCGGTAGACGCTGATTGCCCACAATAATAGCTGTGAACAAAGTAAAGATCACTGTTATCTTCAATTCCTGAAAAAAGTGGAGATTTCAGCTCGGAAATAGTATTCCAGCCCATATGGGGAACCAGATTTTCGGGCGGAAACTGTTTAACTTCCACATCAAAAATTCCTATTCCTTTTGTGTTACCCTCTTCATTATCACCACACATCAGCTGCATTCCCAGGCAGATTCCCAAAACAGGCTGTTTCAAACTTGGAATAAGTGTATCAAGACCTTTTTCCTTAAGGACTTTCATTGTTGAAGAAGCTTCCCCAACACCCGGAAAAATAACTTTATCAGCTTTTAAAATGAGTTCAGGATCATCTGTAATGATGGAATCAATACCGAGCCTGGCCAAAGCATTCTGGACCGAGCTTACATTCCCCCCGTTATATTTTATTAGTGCAATCATATTATAAGCTTCCTTTAGTTGATGGTAAATTAAAACTGCTGTCCGACTGGTTCACCGCCATTTTAACGGCTTTTGCAAATGCTTTGAAAACAGCTTCTATTTTGTGGTGCTCGTTACTGCCTTCCGCTTTGATGTTCAGATTGGATTTTGAAGAATCTGTAAATGATTTGAAAAAGTGAAAAAACATTTCTGTCGGGACATCTCCTATTTTTTCTCTTTTGAAATCAACATCCCAGACGATCCATGGCCGGCCCCCGAAATCAATGGCAGCCTGAGCAAGACAATCGTCCATCGGAAGCAGAAACCCGTATCTTTCAATCCCTTTTTTATTACCCAGAGCTTTTAGAAAAGCCTCTCCTAAAGCAATTCCTGTATCTTCAATGGTGTGATGCTCATCCACATTAAGATCTCCTTTAACTTTAATTTTAAGATCTAAATTTCCGTGTCTGGCGATTTGGTCCAGCATATGATCAAAAAAATGAAGCCCCGTTGAAATTTCTGCAATTCCCTTCCCGTTGAGATCTATTTCAATATCAATTTCAGTTTCATTGGTCTTTCTGTAGACTTTAGCCTTTCTTGATTCCTGCTTTAAAAAGCGATAGATCTCAGACCAATCTGTTGTTGTAAGTGCAACATTTTCATTAAAGCTTTCATTGATAAAAATAGCTTTAGTTCCCAAATTTTGAGCAAGTTGAACATCTGTCATCCTATCTCCGATAACGTAAGAATTTTCAAGGTTATAACTTCCGTAAATGTATTTTGAAAGCATTCCAATGCCAGGTTTTCTCGTAGGAAGGTTTTCATGCTCAAAACTTTTGTCGATCAGAATATCACTGAAAATAATTCCTTCGTTTTCAAAGGTCTTCAGCATTTTTTCCTGTGGTTTGATAAAATCTTCATAGGGAAAACTTTCTGTTCCTAAACCATCCTGATTGGTTACCATCACCAATTCGTAATCCATTTCCCTAACAATTTTGGAAAGGTTCTGAAAAACTCCGGGATAAAATTCAAGCTTTTCCAGCGAATCTACCTGAAAATCTTCGGGCGGTTCTATAATAAGAGTTCCGTCACGGTCTATAAAGAGTACTTTTTTCATGATGCAATTGCTTTTAACACATTGATTAATTTTTCGTTTTCTTCACGGGTTCCTATGTTGATCCTGATACAGTCCGGGATCGCAGGTGCTCTTTTACTGGTAAGAATTTCTTTTTCAAGCATTCCATTGTACACTTCTTCAACATTTTTCATTTTAATCAGGAAGAAATTGGCATCCGTTGGAAACACTTTTACGATACATTCAATGGCTTTAAACTGCTCTTCCAGCCAGGCTCTTTCCTTGAGTATACTATCAACATTTTCCTTAAGCTTATTTTTATCGTCCAAAAGGTTTAAAATAACTTCCTGGCTTAGGACATTCACATTATAAGGAGCTTTCACTGTATTGATCAGGCGAATAATCTCTTCGGATGCATAAGCAGCTCCTACTCTCGCTCCGGCTGTTCCCCAGGCTTTAGAAAATGTCTGCAAAACAATTAAGTTGGAGTATTTATTCAGCAGTTCAATTCCAGATTTGTTTCCTGAAAACTCAATATAGGCTTCATCAATGACAACAATACCATCAAAGTTCTGGACGAAAAATTCGATATCCTCAACGCTATTTCCTGTCGGATTATTCGGTGAGCACAGGAAGAAAATTTTAATCTCACGTTCTTTTGTAATCTTTAAAAAGTCATCTTTTACCATTTCAAAATTTTCATCCAGATCCAGCTTGAGAACTTCATTTTCATTCACTGCAGCGTAAAAGGCATACATAGCAAATGAAGGGTTCATCATCAGAATAGCATCTTTTTTAGGTTCGCAGAAAATTTTGATGATCAGATCGATCAGTTCGTCGCTTCCGTTCCCTAGTGCGATCTGATTGGATGAAACGTCTTTAAGTTCCGCCAGCTTTTTCTTAAGTTTTTTTTGTGTAGAATCCGGATACCTGTTGAATTCCCCGAACGGACATTCATTCGCATCCAGCATTACAGGAGTATTGAATTCGTTATTATCTCTGAAACTGATGTAAGGCTGTAGGCTCAGTATATTTTTTCTTACTAAAGTATTGAGGTTAAATTCTTTCATTATATTATTTTAATCTGATAGATACTGCATTTTTGTGGGCAATAAGGCCTTCGGCTTCTGCCATTATTTCAATTGTTTTTCCTATTTTCTTTAATCCTTCTTTAGACAAATGCTGAAAGGTGATTTTCTTGACAAAGCTGTCGAGAGAAACCCCACTGTAATTCTTTGCATAAGCATTGGTTGGCAGTGTATGATTGGTTCCGCTGGCATAATCTCCGGCGCTTTCACAGGAATAATTTCCGAGGAAAACGGATCCTGCATTTTCAATCATTGGCACATATTGATTAAAATCTTCCAACGCAAGAATAAGATGTTCCGGAGCGTACAGGTTACTGAATTCCAGAGCTTCATCAATAGAATTGACCAGAATAAAAAGACTGTGATCCAACGCCTGACCGGCTATCTCATTTCTCGGAAGCTTTTTGATCTGCTTTTCAACGGCTTCAACGGTTTCTGTAAAAATCTTATAATCTGTGGTGATAAACACGACCTGGCTATCACTTCCGTGTTCTGCCTGCGACAGCAGATCTGCTGCACAGAACCCGGGAACGGCTTTATTATCTGCGATAACAAGAACTTCACTGGGACCCGCAGGCATATCAATCGCCACACCATAACGCTGTGCATATTCTTTCGCTGCAACGACAAATTGGTTTCCGGGTCCAAAAATTTTATACACTTTTGAGATGCTTTCTGTTCCCAGAGCCATCGCTGCAACGGCCTGTGCTCCTCCGGTCTTAAAGATTTTTGTAATACCGCAAAGCTTCGCTGCATACAGAATAGCCGGATTAATATTCCCTTTGCTATCCGGTGGCGTACAGAGAATAATCTCTTTACATCCTGCCAGATTCGCTGGTACTGCAAGCATAAGGACTGTTGAAAATAAAGGTGCTGTGCCTCCCGGAATATAGATACCTACTTTTTCAATTGCACGGTTTTCTCTCCAGCAGATTACTCCTTTTACCGTTTCAATTTTTTGTGTTTCTACAATTTGAGAAGCATGGAATTTTGAAATATTTTCTTTTGCCTGCTGAATAGCCTTCTTTAAATCTTCAGAGATTTCATTTTCTGCATTGGCCAATTCGGTTTCTGAAACTGTTATTTGTGGAGTCACTGCTTTATCAAATTTTTTATTGAATTGAACAAGTGCCTGATCCCCATATTTTTCGACAGATTCAAATATTTCTGCAATAAGCCCGGATATTTCTTTACGCTCAAAAACAGGTCGTTGTACAAGATTCGTCCATGTTTTTCTTTCAGGATATCTGTATATTTTCATAATTAAATAACCATTTTATCGATTGGAATAATGAGTATATCCTGGGCTCCGTTTTCTTTCAGTTCATCAATCACGTCCCAAAATCTTTCTTCGTCAATTACGGAATGGATGCTGCTCCAGCCCTTTTCAGCTAAAGGAATGACGGTAGGGCTTTTCAATACGGGAAGAACCGAAGCAATATCGCTTATTTTATCATCAGGAACATTCATGAGGATATATTTCGAATTTTTGGCTTTTAATACGGATTTAATTCTGAACAGGAATTTATCCAGAATGGCTTCTTTTTGAGTATCGAGTAAAGAGGTTTTTGCTAAAACTGCTTCTGATGTCAGAATCGTAACAGTTTCCCTTAATCCGTTTTTAAACAGTGTGCTTCCGGAACTTACAATATCACAGATACCGTCTGCCAGACCAATATTCGGGGCAATTTCCACTGAGCCGGAAATAATGTGAATATCGGAAGCAATTCCTTTTTCCTCAAGGAAATTTTTAAGAGTATTGGGATAAGAGGTAGCGATTTTTCTACCCTGAAAGTAGGAAAGATCATCGGTTTCCACATCTTTGGGAACGGCTAAGGAAACACGGCATTTTGAGAATCCAAGCTTCTGGACAATCTGGATATTTTTCTGTTTTTCTGCTAAAAGATTTTCGCCGACAATGGCAATATCTACCACCCCGTCTTCAAGGTATTGTGGAATATCTGAATTTCTGAGATACATGATCTCCATGGGAAAGTTGTCTACGGAAACTTTTAGCTGGTCTTTCCCGTTGTTAACAAAAATACCGCAGTCTTTGAGGAGCTGAAGAGAATCTTCGTAGAGCCGGCCACTTTTCTGAATCGCAATTTTTAATTTACTCATTGTATTATTTTAAGATAAATCTGAGTAAATGAAAACTGATCTGTTGGATACATCCGGAAGAATCCGGGAAACAAAAAAACCGTCTGTTTACTCAGACGGTTTTAATTATTTTTTGATTTTAACACATGTTTCTATCAACCAATTCCGTCTTAGCAGAGATGATGATAGTAATGATGAAGTGTTAAAAAATTCGGTTTCATTGTATTGAATTGTGGTACAAATGTAGGATTTATTTTTAAACTGCAAAGTTTTTTTACAGATTTTTTTTGTAGAGATCCATCAATTGCTTGGCAATAGGCTCGTCATTAAATTTCTGAACAAACTCGAAACTCTTTTCTGCACGGCGTTTTCTTTCGGATTCATTTTCCCAGAGAAATTTTATTTTGGCACCGATATCGAGATAATTGGCAGGATCGATATAAACGGAGTCTTTTCCTCCTGCTTCCGGCAAGCAGCTGGCATTGCTTGTGATTGTCACTGTCTTTGAAAAAAGGGCCTCTATTACCGGAATTCCAAAGCCTTCAAAAAAGCTCGGGTACACAAAGATGTCTGCCAGTTTGTAAATTACAGCCAATTCATCCATGGAAACCCCTTCCAGGAAAATCACCTGTTTTTCCATTTTGTTCTTCCTGATGAAAGTTTCTACTTTTTTGTAATACTTAGTCTTTCTTCCAACAACAACCAGCAGAATATCTGTTCCGCTGATTCCTTTAACAATATTGAGAAGGTTTTTACGGTCTTCGATGGTTCCAACGTTTAAAATAAATCGTTCCGGAAGACTGAACTTTCCCTTTACCTCCTGAGTAAATTCATTAGACTGCTGTTCTTTAAAAGCTTTGTGGCACCCCTGGTAAATAACTTCAATTTTGCTTTCAGGAACTTTTAAATAGGTGATAATATCTCTTTTGGTCTGTTCTGAAATAGCAATGATCTTATCTGCTGAAGAAGCAGCTTTTTTAAATTTCCACAGGTGTATTTTCCGGTCAAAGAAGGAATAATACTGCGGATATCTCATAAAGATCAGGTCATGGATCGTTACAATTTTTTTGATAGGTTCTTTCCCCCATTTCAACGGAAGTTCACCGGAAAGACCATGAAATATATCTGCTCCCTGTTTTTGGGCATCTTTTCCCATTTTAAGCTGTCGGGAAAGATTTCCTTTTGAGGTAGATACAAACCGGACATTTGGTTTTTCCAGGATTTCTTTACCTCTCTCTGAACTGTTTTTGTTCAGCAGCAGGTATTCGTTTTCAGGATAGTATTGAGAAAGAATCCTGACAAGGTCTCTTGAATAATTGCCCAATCCGGACGTATTGTGAAAAAAACGTTTTGCATCGAAGGCAATTTTCATATCAAAGTTTTTAATAAGCTTTTTTAACTGTTTAAAGGTATAAATAAAATAAACCCTAAATGACTATTCAGGGTTTATTATATAAATTTTAAAATGAAACTTTAAAATTTAGAGAAAACACAGCTTATACGGCTACATTATTCTCTCTTAAAGCATCATTAAGGGATGTTTTTTTATCTGTAGATTCTTTTCTCTGGCCGATAATCAATGCACATGGAACCTGGTATTCTCCTGCAGGATACTGTTTTGTGTAGCTTCCCGGGATTACTACTGAACGGGCAGGAACTCTTCCTTTGATCTCAACAGGCTGGTCACCTGTAACGTCAATAATTTTTGTAGAAGCAGTCAGTACAACATTAGCACCCAATACAGCTTCTTTTTCGACGTGAACACCTTCTACAACGATACATCTTGAGCCGATAAAACAATCATCTTCAATGATAACAGGAGCTGCCTGTAAAGGCTCCAATACACCACCGATACCAACTCCACCACTCAGGTGAACATTTTTACCGATCTGTGCACAGCTTCCTACTGTTGCCCAGGTATCAACCATAGTTCCTGAATCTACATAAGCTCCGATATTTACGTAAGACGGCATCAAAATCACTCCTGAAGCAACGAAAGATCCTTCTCTGGCAATTGCATGCGGTACAACTCTTACTCCTTTTTCAGCATAATTTCTCTTCAAAGGAATTTTGTCATGAAATTCAAACGGACCTACTTCAATAGTTTCCATCTTCTGAATCGGGAAATACATTACCACGGCTTTCTTCACCCATTCATTCACCTGCCATCCGTTTTCTGTAGGCTCAGCAACACGAAGTTCTCCTGAATCCAATAAAGAAATAACTTCTCTTATCGCTTTCTTGCTGTCTTCGTTCTGTAATAAATCTCTATTATCCCAAATGTTTTCAATAGTTTGTTGTAACGACATGTTTCTTGTTTGATTTTAGTATAAATTATCCCTGCAGCTTCCCACAGTTCTGAAGGCCAAAAATACAAAAGATTGTCATAGTATACAAGTTAAGTCACAGACCCTGCATACTGTTATTCACAAATAATAGTCTTAGTTATAGTACTCTCTGAGCATGGAGATAGGCTTTATTCCAGTATTTTTCGTTTAATGAAGAGATAATCACCCCTTTTGAAGTTGAAGCATGGATGAATTTCACTTCTCCATCTGCCCCGATATCGTGAACAATACCTACATGGGAAACCCTGCTTCCTCCGGCTGTTGCAAAGAAAAGCAGATCTCCGGGCTTTACTTCCTTGATGTCAATCTTTTTACCAGCATCGGCCTGGTCTGATGATCTTCGCGGAAGGGAGAAATCATTTTCTTCAAAAACTTTTACGGTGAATCCTGAACAGTCAAAACCTGAAGATGTATTTCCTCCAAATCTATAAGGCGTTCCGATATATTTTTCAGCATCTTTAAGGATATCGCTGACTGATCTGGAAATGCTTCCGTTAAATTTTGAATCTAGTTTTCTGAGATTCTCAGTTTTTACAACAGTTTTATTTCCTGTATTTTTTTTGGAAGATACCTTCTTTGAAGATCCGCAGGAAACTGCAATAACAGAGGCAATCATAAGAACGGAAAGCTGCTTTATTCTTAAGTTTTTTTCAAATAATCCCGGTATCATAGTCATCTGATTTTAAATGAAGTAACTAATTATATGGCAAATATACATTTTTATATTTTAACTATAGTATAACTATACTACAACTATATAATAAATATATGTTAAAATTATAATTTCATATATTTATTAGTATATTTGAGTCCAATTTTGTGATATGGCAACGTACGAAAGTTTAATAAAGATCAATGGAAGCGTAGGCGATCTGGTTTTTTACAGCCTGAACGGGAAAAATGTGGTACGGAAGAAAAGTGGATTCAATAAAACGGCTTTCAAGAAAAGTCCTACTTATGAAAAAGTAAGGCAGAACAGTTCTGAATTCGGACATTGTTCGAAAGCAGGAAAAACGATACGAAGCTGTATTGAAAACTATATTAAGGAAACCGGTGAGCCTCTGCTCTACCAAAGGTTTGCGAAACTGATGACTGCGATTAAGGATTTTGATGCTGTTTCAGAGAAAGGAAAAAGAACCGTGCACAACGGCCTTCTTACTGAAAGAGGAATGACGTTTCTCAAGGAATTTAAATTTGGAAATAAAAAGAATTTCAGCAGTGATTTTTTTGTTTTTGAAGAAAAGGAAGATATGGTCCTGAATGTAGCGGATAAACTGCCAGCAGATGAAATATTAATAATCACCATACACCCGGATCTGGAAATATACTCTGCTGAATATTTTGAAGATCAACTTTTGGTAAAGCAGGATGCAGAAATCCGTTTTAGGCGGCATTTTCAGGATGCCGGGCTCCTACTCTGTTTTTTAGTGCTTAGAAGTAAGGGAGAAACTACCCATATGGGATTTATTGAAATAAAAAAGCCTGCAGGTTAATCTGCAGGCTTTCTGTTTATTGTTTGTTTCCTGTCCAGGTTCCGGATCTAGCCGGTGTAGGAACAGCATTTGACCAATTTCCGTTTCCATTTTTTTCTCTTGAAAGAGTTCCTTTGAATTCTCCATCGGAAGGAAGCCCGACTACAGCAGTAAGATCTCCGGTATCAGTTAAATTTCCGGAAATGTTATAATTTTCGTCATTGACTGTAGAATGCATTGTTCCGGTTACCTTTCCGTCACTGGCAACCACAAGATTCCAGGTTCCATCATCGCTTCCGGTATATTTTCCTGACCATGTTCCTATATAATCATAAATAGTATCATCATCAGAGCTGCATCCGATAAATAAAAAGGCTGTTAAAAGAAGTAAAAAAAGTTTCTTCATAGTTTCTAATAGTTTATAAGCTAATCAAATTTTATTGTTATTTATTCATCTTCTACTTTAGAAATAGAAAACTGAATAAGTATTTTGGCTTGTTCCGTGCAAATCTACTAATTTTTTTGATTCAGATTGTCTGAATTTTAATCAGCTGTTTATATTTTTATGAATAAGCTGCATATTTTGGCTAAAATACAATTATTTACTAAATGGAAACAAGCAATTACACGGTAAGATATTAAAAATAGGTGCGGTATTTCATTATTTCAATAGCAATTACTTTAATTAATTATTACACGACTCAACTTTTCATGATTTTTTTCCTGCCAAAAATAATTTATATGAAATTTATCTTCAAGATTATAAATATTTCTTACTTTAGTGAAAAATCTAAATAACTATTAAAATTCAAATAATAAGATGAAAACAGGATTAATATTTTTTGTTGCAATAGCCTTTTCCGGCGGTGTGAAATCACAGGTAGGGATTAATATAGAATCACCTACCCATACCCTGGATGTCAACGGGCTGGTTCGGGTGAGAGGGCTTGCCAATGCGGAAAGAAAAATAGTTGCTGCAGATCCGCAAGGAGTTTTAACGTTAGTTTCACCTGAAGAAATTTTCTCTCCGAAAGCATTATTAAACACCTCCATGTCTCCTGCTGAACAAAGGCTGACCGTTTATGAAGGAAAATGTTTCCAACCGACTGATAATGCCTCTTCCTGCACGGTTAGTGTAAATCATTATAGCTCATGCGCTGGTTTTACGAAGGCAATAGATACTCAAATCGTGGTAGGGCAAACTATTAATACGGGTAATGGACAGTTTTTGGGAACCTGGGCTGCGCGCTTTATTGATAATAAAGGTTATGTAGGCGGACTAACAGCCGCTGAACAGGTTGCCCCCGATTATCCCAGAATCTCCTACCCTGTTGCGAATGCGGCCAACTATTTGGGAAGCGGATCCTTCTCCGGGCAATGTAATGCGGACCTGGTAACCACCATCAATCAGACAACTGGTGATATCAAAGTAGAGTCTGTGAAAAGAAGTATGTTTGCCCATCTTGTCTATCTCTTATCTATATCACGCTCAAGAAGTAACTAGTAAACATTTTTTATAGAAAGAAAATAGCTGTATTTTATTATGCGGCTATTTTTTTGAGAATGCATAATTCTAGTTTCTAGTTAAAATTTATAGATCATTGCAAAGACAGCCAATAATCACTAAATCGATATATTATTTAATATTACGGCGGATATCCTGATATTGTTCCGTAAATAATTCCGGAGTAATTTTCGTCTCTAAAAGCAATAAAATCTTGCTGAACTTTACTTTGAGATAGAAACCTTTATCCAGTTCCAGTTTTCTGTCAGAATAATGGATGATTACTTTGGGTGTTTTGTATTTTCCTAATCTAACCATATCTACTTTTATAATATCGTTCCAGGAAATAACATGTTTCCTCAGTCCACCAGTAAAATAAATTCCGTTATCGGAAATAACCAATTTTAGCCTAGTATAAAAAAACATCGAAACAGCAATTAGAAATATCAAGGGAACCAAAAAAATAACCTCCCCGACTGCATCTTTAAACACTAATAAAGTAATTCCCAGCAATATTAAAGCAGGGCTCAAAATGTACACTATAATTTTTAGCCATTGGGGTGCTGAAAAAGATTCTTCATGTAATATTAATTGCATTATGTAAAAATATGTTTTTTGACATGAGTTTATACTCTTCGTATTACTTAAATCAAGAATTATAATTATGCATTACTGCAAGTTCAAATGAATTGAATTTTCGGTCATGGCAGGGTTTAATTTCATGCAAGGTCAAATAAATTCGGAATTTCTAACAACTTCTGAAAAGTTCACCATGTTTAGACATAACTAAATAGTCATATTTGTATGTACAAAAATTAAAAACAATATTATGTCGAAAAATAATTTACAGGGCAAAGTTGTATTAATTGCCGGAGGAGGCAAAAACCTGGGAGGATTACTAAGCAAAGATTTTGCAGCTAAAGGAGCAAAACTTGCCATACATTACAACAGCGAAAGTTCTAGAGCAGAAAGTGAAAAAACTTTATCTGAAGCTCAGGCTTTAGGAGCAGAAGCATTTTTATTTCAGGGTGATCTCACCAAAGTGGAAAACGTTACTAAATTCTTTGATGAAGCTATTGCTAAATTCGGAGGTATTGATATTGCGATCAATACGGTGGGTATGGTATTGAAAAAACCGTTTACAGAAACTACTGAAGAAGAATATGATAAAATGTTCGGAATCAACTCCAAATCAGCCTATTTCTTTTTACAGGAAGCCGGTAAAAAGCTAAATGATAATGGTAAAATCTGTACTATTGTAACTTCATTACTGGCAGCTTATACAGGTTTATATTCCACTTATGCAGGCGCCAAGGCTCCGGTAGAACATTTTACAAGAGCAGCTTCTAAAGAATTCGGAGCCAGAGGAATTTCTGTAACAGCTGTTGCTCCAGGTCCAATGGATACGCCTTTCTTCTACGGACAGGAAAGTGAAGATGCAGTAGCTTATCACAAATCGGCATCAGCATTAGGTGGGTTGACGAATATTAATGACATCGCTCCGCTGGTAGAATTTTTAGTGACTGACGGCTGGTGGATTACAGGCCAGACTATTTTTGCAAACGGCGGTTATACAACAAGATAAGCCGGATTAGCTTTTATGGATCAGATAATGGGTAATTAGGATTACAAAGTCTAATTATCCATTTTTTTTTAAAGCATTTTTATTTATTGAAATATTTATTTTTTAACAGCTATACATTCAATTTCAATACTTGCGTTTCGAGGTAAAGACACTACTTCAATAGTACTCCTTGCGGGGAAATGATTATGAAAATACTTGCTATATATTGTATTGACTATTTCAAAATGCTTCATATTGGTCATAAAAATGGTTGTTTTTGTGATATGCCTAAAATCGGAATGATTGTCCTCGAGAATAATCTTTAAATTCTCAAAAATCTGAACTGTCTGTTCTTCAATTCCTGCTTTTAAACTGTTTGTTTTTTGATCCAATCCGATCTGGCCTGAAATAAATATCAGATTCTCATAATGTGTTGAATGGCTATAAGGGCCTATGGGGTTTGGTAAATCAGTATGTTTTACCGCCATAACTTCTTTTTTTATACTGCATGACACCAATGTCAGCGAAAACAGTAATAATATAAATTTGCTCATGTTAATTGATTTATGAGATAAAAAAGAAGTTAGCCTGTAGAAAACTAACCTCTTTTGTTTTTCACTTACTTTTTGATGAAGTTGAATAATTCGTTATTAAATTTTTCCAGTTCCTCGATGAAAAGGGCATGACCACTTTTTTCGAAAGGCACCAAAGTGGCATTTTTAAGTAAGGCTTTCATTTGTTCAGCAAGATCATAGGAACAGATTTTATCCAACTTACCGTGTAAAATCAGTGTTGGAATTGTTATTTTTTTCAGGTCATTACGCAAGTCACTGTCTCTTAAGGTTTTTAGTCCTTCTGCCATTGCGTAAGGTGATGCCTGAGCCTGAATATTTCCTAACCAGGCTCCATGCCCTTGAGACACACTGTTGTCATTTGCAGGAAAGATTTTACCGAATGTGGCGAATAGCTCTGGACGGTTTGTATTGTTGAGATTAATCAATCCATTAACATCCTCTTTGGTCCATAAACCATAATTAAAATCCGCACGTTTTGTCCATATAGGTGCCGCTGCTCCAAACAATGCCATTTTGGAAACATGGGCCGCATTATATTTGGCTACATAATGAATGACCGTTGCACCTCCCATCGAAAATCCACCGATTGTTGCATTTTTAATGTCCAGTTTATCTAAAACGACCTTAATATCATCCGCAAAAACATCATAGTTATACTTTCCTCCGGGTTTATCGGATAATCCGAATCCTCTTAATGTAATTCCTATCACCCGGTAGCCCTTTTGAATAAAATTGGCATATTGATATTCATACATAGCATCGCTCAATGGCCATCCGTGAATTAAAACAATAGGCTCCCCCTCACCAAGGTCGGTTACATGAAGCCGCACATTCTTTTCTACTTCAATATATTCTTCCCTTCCAAAGGAGGCGGGGCTTCTTTTAGTTTGTGAAAATACTTGGCTTGAAATTAATGTTGTAAATAATACGATTGCTAAAATTAAATTTTTCATGATTTTTAAATATTTAGTTGTTGTTATAATTGTTATTTTTTGATAGTACAAAGTTGGGGGAATTGTAAGGTCATATCAATGGATGGTTTTCGCTTTGAATTGCACTTTTTGCCTAACCGGGTTTAGGGTACATACGAAAAAAGCACAATCTTACAGATCGTGCTTTATTATAGGATGATATATAAAAGATGGTCCTTTAAAACTGTTTTCTGAAACTGGTTGGTGATATTCCAACATGTTTTGTGAAAAAGCGGACAAAGTAAGCATCGTCTTCATAATTCAGACTATAGGCAACTTCTTTCACGTTCATTGCTGTATGTGCTAAAAGCCGTTTGCTTTCAAGAATAATGCGGTTTTTTATAATTTCATTGGGAGTGTCTTTGCTCACTAATCCTATTTTTTTACTCAGATTTTTTGGGGTAACGCACAGCAAATCTGCATAATCCGCAACAGTATGAAGCGTTTTATAATGTTGCTCGACCAATTTGCTGAATTTTCTTAAAAACTGCACATCAGCCTGCTGCTCTTTGTCAGATAATTGATGCTGCTGTTTCCAGATTCTAGTAGATTTCAGAATAATTAATTTTAAAAGTGTCCTTAACATCTCTTCTGTACCGGAATCTTCATTTCTCAGCTCAGACTGAATATCTCTGATGATCTTTTGAATCTCGGTAGACTGTTCTTCGTTTAAATTTATAAAAGGGATTTCAAACACATTATTGTACAAAATACCATCGCATGCCACTTCCTGATCATGAATTTCTACACAATAAAAATCTCTGTTAAAATGCATTAGCTGACCTCCGATGGTTTCACAGGGCTTTAAAATAACGTGGGGATTAATGAACAACAAGGTGTCGGTTTTCATTTCGATTTCCTGAAAATCCACTTGAATAATAGCGTTTTGAGGAATAAACAGGACTTTGATATGTTCATTTATTGTTGTGAGAGCATCATATTGAATTGAGTTTTTGCTGAATTCCAGGTTGCCAAATTTTTTGTATGAAAATTCCTTTATCATTGTAGGGTTTGAAAAGATTGTTGTTAATTTATTCGCGTTAACATCTTCTTGTAAAATTAATAAATTATAAAATACGGGCTTTCTTCAAATGGAATTAAAGTTCCGAACCCCAATATAGAAAATATAAAGTAGCTACCTTAGCCGATGAAACAGGGTTTTCTTCACCCAATAAATTTACGACGGTATTTAAAAAAGTAACCTCTTTGTCTCCATCCTTGTTTATAAGCTATTTAAAGAAAGAATCTGAAACAGAATTTGATAAAATAAATAATTGATTCATTTCACGATAAAATTGCCTTCAAATCAGATTGTTAAGCTTACTTAAAATTTTGTATCGCATATTAAAGCTTTAAAAATCATTATAAATTCTGATAAATAAATGAGAAAAAATTTGGAAATATCGTTTAAATACTTACTTTTGTACCGCTTTAAGGAAAAGGGGAATTAGCTCATCTGGCTAGAGCGTTAGACTGGCAGTCTAAAGGTGACGGGTTCGATCCCCGTATTCTCCACAAGAAAGCGTAGACTTAAATTTATCACAAACGCTTAAAAGCTTTGAAACCTGTAATTAAAAACTACAGGTTTCATTTTTTTCAATCATTCCATTTCTTTCTTCATCTGCATGGCACGCTGGTAAAAAGACTGCATAGCAATTTTTTCTTCCGCCTCATTAATAGCTGACAAAAGATGATTTTCATTATCTGCAATTTCTCCCAATACTTTTGATACCAACTCCCAAACCGGTTTCATTTTTTCGATGAGTTCAAGACCTTTTGGAGACAGTACAATCAGTCTTTTTCGCTCATCCTGTTTATCTTTTTTCGATTGGATAAGCTTCTGCTTTTCCAGCTCTTTTAGTAAGCTTATGGTTGAAGGATGTGTGTATCCTATTTCGTTGGCAATCTCTACCACACTCAGCATTTTTTTGTGATGTAAGGTGAAGATTATAGGAAACCATTTGGGCTCAAAATCAATTCCGAATGACTTATAGATCAAAGCACCATCTTTTCTGAGCTGCTCACTGAGACGCTGCAATCTCGTTGATATGGCCAGGATTCCTGATTCATTTATTATATTCATACCGTGTGGTTTATATGTAAAGCATAAAAAACATTGTCTGCACTCATCAATGGAAAGCGGTTGGGTAAATTTTCCTTTTCAACCTGTAAAAAATGATTTCTTTCATAAAATCTCATGGCAGCCTTTAACACATTAACCGTTCCCAGGTATATGGCATCTATTCCGTTTTCACGACAGTAAGAAATCAAAACTTCCAAAAGCTCCTGGGCAATATTCAGCTCTTTTCCTCTGAATTCTTTTTTTACGAACATCTTCCTTACGGCTCCTTCCCTTTCATCATATTTAACCAATGCTATAGAACCTACCAGCTCGCCTTCTACAAAAGCTCCCCAGAAATTTCCTCCTGGTTCCATATAAAAACTTTCAATCTGCTTAAGATCTGGCTGATCTTCTATCGTAATAGGCACGTTAAATTCTTTTTGCTGGATCGTCAAAATGAGATCAATCAGCTGATCCGAATACGTATTATTCAGTTGTTGAATATGTACTTTCATATCATTGTTATTTTTAAAATATAAAACTACGTAGTCTACTACATATATACAAACAAATATTTCTTTTTTATAAAAATTTTAACAATATAAAAGTCTAACCAATAAAAAACGTATGCCATTTCGGACATACGTTTTTACTATTTTTAGCTGAAAATTATTATTTCCATCCACCACCAAGAGCCTGATAAAGCTCTACAGCGGCTTTCATTTTGCTGTATTCTGCGTTGGAAATATTCAGTTCTGCATTTAATGAGTTAACACTTGCATTGAGCACTTCAAGATAGTTTGCCATACCGTAGTTGACAAGTTCCTGAGAGTATTCAACAGAATTTTTGTAAGCATTCAGCTCTTTCTGTTTTAAGTCTATAAAAGAATCCTGAACAGAAAATACACGGATGGCATCTGAAACTTCTTTTCCCGCTGTAAGAACTGTTTTTCTAAAGTTCAGATATGCCGTTTCCTGATTGGCCAGACTTACTTCGTAATTGGTTTTGATGGCTCTTCGGTTAAGGATCGGCTGGGCCAAACCTCCCACCACACTTGCAAACAGTGAATTGACACTGAACAAATGATCAATATCAAGAGACTGGATTCCTCCGCTTCCTGTAATTTTTAAAGTAGGATAAAACTGAGCTTTTGCAGAATTGGTCAGTTCAAAAGCATTCATTAAATTGTATTCCGCTCTCATTACATCAGGACGGTTGGCCAATAGCTGTGCAGGATATCCCAGTCTTAAATCAATGGGAACTTTCTGACTTTCCAATGTTGATCTTTCAATGGTATGAGACGGCTCTCCCATCAGCAAACTCATTGTGTTTTCCAACAGCTGAATTTGGGTATCCATATCAATTAATAACGATTTTGCATTGAAAACCAACGCCTCACTTTGCTGAACGGCAACCTCTGTTACTGTTCCTGCAATTTTTAAAGCCTTAGTAGTCTCTAGATTTTTCTCACGAACTTTAATGGTCTCCGTAATGATTCTTTTTTGATCATCAAAAGTCAGTAATTGATAATAAGCGGAAGCAATAGATGCCACCAAATCACTTTTTACGGCCTTATGAGCCGCAACAGTTCCCAAATAAGTAGCCAATTGAGCTTTTTCCTGAGCTTTCATTTTGCCCCAGATATCCGCTTCCCAGCCTAAACTTGCTGTAATATCAAGCTGATTGATATAACGTCGTTGCCCAAACAACTGTCCGGTTTGTGTATTTAGAGACTGAGTCTGAAATGCATAACCGGGGCCTACTGTTAAAGTAGGCTCATAGGCTGCTTTACTTTGCTTTAAATAAGCTTCTGCAGAATTGATACTTTGCAGGGCAATTCTAATATCCAGATTGTTATCTAAAGCCTTCGAAATATGCTTTTGAAGTATAGGATCGGTAAATATTTCTTTCCAGGAAATATTGGCAACTGTTGTACTGTCTGAAGGCAACATATCCGTACGGAAAAGCTTTTCGTCTACAACACTTTTCGGTCTCTCATACTCTTTTCTGGCCATGCACGATGTAATGGCGCCCAGTATGACAGCTGAAAAAGTTATTCTTTTTATGATGTTTAATAAACTCTTCATTATTTGAAATTAGAAATTAGGTATTAGAGGTTTAGAAGCTAGATTTAGAGCTAATTTCTAATATCTAACCTCTAACTTCTCTAATTAATTTTATTCTGCTAAATTGATTTCTTCTTTTTTAATCGGCTTCACTCTTTCTTGTAAAGTTTGGAAAATCACATACAAAACCGGAATTACAAATAGCCCTAAAATTGTACCTATTAATAATCCAATTGCTGCACCCGTTGCAATAGATCTGTTACCTACCGCACCAATTCCACTCGCCAGAACCAATGGTAATAAACCGAAAATAAAAGCAAATGAAGTCATCAAAATTGGTCTCACCCTGGCTTTAGCTGCATTGATGGCAGACATAACAATGGTTTCGCCATGATGCCTTCTCTGGACAGCAAATTCAACGATAAGGATTGCGTTTTTCGCTAATAATCCTACGAGCATGATCAGGGCGATCTGGAAGTAAATATTGTTTTCCAAGCCCATAATCTTCTGCCCGAAATAAGCTCCCATTACCCCAAGAGGAAGAGAAATTACAACGATTAGCGGAAGGATATAACTTTCATACTGAGCAGAAAGAATAAAGTAAACAAAGACTAAGCTTAATCCGAAAATCAGAAGGGTCTGCGAACCTGAATTTAATTCTTCTCTGGTCAATCCGGTAAATTCTACCGCATAGTTCTGGTTCAGCGTTTCACTGGCCACCTGCTGTACAGCGGTAATGGCATCTCCGGAACTGTATCCTGCAGAGTTAGCTCCCGTTACCTTTACTGAAGTAAACAGGTTATAACGGCTTACAGACTGCGGTCCGTATGCTTTTTTCAGAGTGACGAACTGTGAAATAGGAGACATTACTCCTGATCCTGTTTTTACATAGAGCTCATTCAGGTTTTCAATATTTTTTCTGTTTTCAGGAAGTGCCTGAACCATTACTCTGAACTGTTTTCCATACTTTGTAAAGTCGGCTGTATAAATACCTCCGATATATCCCTGCATGGTAGCCAGGATATCACTTACGGAGATGCCAAGCTGTTTCGTCAGAGGAACATTGATTTCCATCTGATACTGAGGATATTTTGTATTGAATGAGGTTTGGGCAAATTCTATCTCAGGTCTTTCCATCAGCTTTCCGATGAACTCATTTGTTTTGTTATCCAGATCTGCATATTCTCCGCCTGATTTATCCAAAAGGACCATCTCAAAACCGGCGCTGTTACCAAAACCAGGTACACTTGGCGGCTGGAAGAATACAACTTTGGCATCAGGAACAGATCCTACTATTCCAAATAGTTTTTTAGTGATATCATCAGAGGTCTGACCATCTTTTTTCCTTTCATCAAATGGCTTTAATTTTACAAAGGCAAGGCCGTTGTTACTTCCGTTTCCGGATAAGAATCCTCTACCGGTGGAAATCGTGACATTCTGTACACCCGGAACTTTTAAAGCTTTGGCCTGAAGGGTCTTCAGAGCATTGTACGTTCTTTCCATAGAAGCTCCCGGAGGAAGCTGAACGTCTGTAAAGATAATTCCTCTGTCTTCTGTAGGGACAAAACCTTTTTTCATAGTACTGCTCGCCCAGAATAAAATACCTCCGGTAACCGCGAAAATAATCAATGTTACCCATTTATGTCTCAACAGGAATACAAATCCTCTTCCGTAACGCTCAGTGGTTGTCTTGAACGCAATATTGAATTTATAAAAGAATTTCTGAAGGAAATTAAGATTGCTGTATTCTTTATGATGTTCTGAGTGAGGCTTTAAAAACAATGAACATAAAACCGGGCTCAGGGTCAAAGCGTTGATTGCAGAAATAATGATCGCAATAATAAGAGTAATCCCAAACTGCTGGTAGAATACTCCTGTAGGACCTGTAATGAAAGTCACCGGAATAAATACCGCCGCCATTACCAGAGTAATAGAGATAATAGCCCCTGTGATCTCATCCATAGCTTCTACAGTTGCTTTCTTGGCATCTGCAATACCATGTTCCATCTTGGCATGAACGGCCTCGACGACGACAATGGCGTCATCCACCACAATACCAATCGCGAGTACCAATGCGAACAGGGTTAACAGGTTTAGTGAATATCCAAATAAATTCAGGAAGAAAAATGCTCCCACAATAGATACCGGAACCGCAATAGCCGGGATCAGGGTAGATCTGAAATCCTGAAGGAATATATATACAACGATAAATACAAGAATAAAGGCTTCGATCAGGGTATGTACTACTTTTTCAATAGAAGCTTCAAGAAATTCATTGGTATCAAAGTTATAGGTGTATTTAATTCCCTTCGGAAAGGTTCCTTCAACTGATTTCAGATAGGTTTTGATATTTTTAATGATCTCCTGGGCATTAGATCCAGGAGTCTGGAAAAGTCCCATACTGATGGAAGGATTGTTCCCATTTTCTCCGACACCGGAATAAGACTGGCCTGCCAGCTCTACTTTAGCCACATCTTTCAGCATTAGGTTCTGTCCGTTTCCAAGAGATTTGATAATGATATTATCGTACTGCTCCTTATCATTGAATTTACCTACATATTTAATGATATATTCAAAAGAACTTCCGCTGTTCTGTCCTATAGAACCCGCTGCTGCTTCTCTACTCTGCTCGTTGATGGCATTGGTAACATCTGTAGGCGTTACACTGTAAGCCGCCATTTTTGCAGGATCCAGCCAGATTCTCATGGAGTAGTTTTTACCGCCGAAAACGTTGGCATCCCCTACACCATTGATCCTTTTAAGATTAGGGATAATATTGATATTCAGGAAGTTTTGAAGGTAAACATCATCCAGATCCTTGTTTTCAGAATAGAAAGACATATACATCAGTGCACTGGTCTGCTGTTTCTGCGTTACCACCCCAGAACGTGTTACCTCGGAAGGTAAAAGCGGTGTAGCTCTTGCCACACGGTTCTGTACGTTTACGGCCGCAATATCCGGGTCTATTCCCTGTTTAAAGAAAACCTGAATCTGTGCAGAACCATCATTTCCGGCACTGGAAGTGATATAATCCATCCCTTCTACCCCGTTGATCTGTTCTTCCAGAGGTACTACAACACTTTTCATTACAGTTTCCGCATTAGCTCCTGTGTAGTTTGCTGAAACGCTTACTGTGGGAGGTGCAATGTCAGGATACTGTGTGACCGGCAGCGAGATAAGCCCTAACACCCCGAGTATAACAATAATAATTGATATAACGGTGGATAAAACCGGTCGGTTTATAAAATTTTTAATCATTTTAGAATTTCGGTTTTATTGATTGAACAAGGCTATCCATTTTCACTTTTTTAGGCTTAACGGCTGTTCCCGGTTTTAATCCTCCAATACCAGCTGCAACAATGATTTCTCCTTTGCTGACACCAGATTTTATAAGAGCCAGATTATCTATCCTGTCAATCACATTGATTACTACATTTTTAGCCGTGTCTTTATCCACTTTGTAAACATAAACAATACCTTGCTGCTCGTAAGTTGCACTTTCCGGCACCACCAATACATTATCATAATGTTGTGGGAATCTGATGGTTCCACTGTTACCGTTGCTTAATAGTTTCTGGGCATTGGTAAAGGCTACTCTGAACTGGATGGTTCCGGTTGTAGGGTCTATCTGTCCGGTAATTGCTTCAATTCTTCCTTTTTCGGGATAAAGGCTTCCGTTTGCCAGCTGTAGTTCTACCATCGGAAGATTTTTAATCTTTTCAGGCATAGATGCACCCGGCGATTTTTCAAGGAAATCAAAATATTCTTTTTCATTCATTGAGAAATAAGCAAAAATCCCGGAAGTATCTGAGATCGTTGTCAATGCAGTCTGGTCAGTAGGTCCCACCAAACTTCCCACTTTCAGTGGAAGCCTTCCGATCACTCCGGAAATAGGGGCACGGATGATAGAATACTCAATATTGGCTTCTACTCCTTTATAATTGGCAACTGCCTGTCTTTTTGCAGCATTGGCCTGTTGCAGCTGGGCCTGAGCCTGTGCCAGATTTGCCTGAGCCGTCTGCAACTGTACGTTACTGATGATATTTTTCTGAACAAGAGGCTTTAGCTTATTGACTTCTACCTGTGCTGCATTTACAGAAGCCTGTGCTGCGGCAATTGTAGATTCTGCGGCACCGATACCGGCTTTGGAAGCAGCAGCATTTTCGGTCAGGATATTGGTTTCCAGACGGAATAACGGCTGTCCTTTTGTTACATACTGCCCTTCGTCTACCAGGACCTGAGTAATATATCCCTGTATTTTTGCACGGACATCATTGTTGACCCTTCCCTGTATGGTGGCCGGAAAGGTCTGATAGCCCACTATATTTTTTGACTCCACAGAAACTACAGGATAAGGTTTTGGGCCATCCTGTTTTGGAGCTTCTTTTTTGCAGGCCGTCAGTGAAAGCGCTGCAATAGAAAGTATAACTAGCTTATTATTCATTTTAAAGTTTATTAAGAGATTCCTGAATATTTTCTATGTTTTTGTATAAAAGTGCTTTGTAAGCTTCTACCCGTTCGTTGTATTCATTATCATGATTTTTTTTAAAGTTGTTTAAGTCATCCAATAGTTTGAGTTCGTCCTCCATTTTTTGAACAATTTTTTCAAATCTGATTTTTTTATACTCATCATTGATGAAAAAATACCGTTTTCGCTCATCCATTTTGTTGTGGTCAATAATCAGCTGTGCATTCAACAGTAGTGATATACTGGTAGAAACAGAACTTTTACTCGCGGAGAGTACTTCCACAAATTCGTCAAAGGTAATTCCCACTTTCTCATAATCGAAAAGCAGGTAAGCATAAATCTTTGAAGCTAAAGGCGGTAGGTTGAAAACGGTGCCGTAAAATTTTACAGCATCTTGAAAAATTTTTTCATCAATTTCTATACTTTGGTGCATAATATAAAAATTTTGACAAAAGTAGAAATTAGTTCAGAACTAAACGAACAAACATGATAGAGTTTATAAATGAAGATTCTTTTAAAAATTCAATGAAACATGATTTAACTTTTGGCTTAAATTATAATCTTTTCATAGGCTTTTCTCATTCCTCCGGCCAATAATACTTCACCACAATAGGAATAACCCTTACTTTCAAGGATCTTCAGCATGGCATTATTATCATAATTTGTATCTACTTTTATACTTTGAATTCCATGAGATCTTGTAAAATCTTCAATGTGATCAAATAATTTTTTCACCATACCCTGGCCGGCAAATTTTCCATCAACCGCCACTCTATGTACAACAACAAATTCTCCATCGCTTAGCCAGGCTCCTTCAATAGTACTGTAGGCAGGTTCGTCATTTAAAATCAATGCTACATAAACGGCAATTTCCCCATCAATGGTAAGGACATACCCAAAGCCTTTTGCAATATCACTTTCTACGGTTCCTAAATTAGGGTATCCATTCTGCCATTGGGTACTCCCGTCCTGTTTTCTTCTTTCAATGGATTGTTGGATAATTCCCCAAATTATATCCCTTTCATCAATTTCTGCTTTTCTAAGTTTGGTCTCTGAATTCATTGTTAGTTGTTTATTGAATTGAATGATTTAAATATTTAAAAGATTTGGATATGTTTTTAAGTTTTGGCTAAAGCCAATTGTAATTTTTTAATTTTTAAGATGGGCTAAAGCCCGCCTCTATTGAATAATGTAGTCTAATTGAGTCATGATCCAATATTTCTAATCTCTACATCTCAAATTTTTAAATACTTAAATCTTTAATAATTAATATTATTTGAATCAAAAAACCGAAAACTAATTAAAATTAATTTTCGGTTCGAAGTAGTAAAATTTAAAATTATGAAATTGTTTTATTGATTTTCACTTTGTTGAAGATAAGCATCTATAACTTCAAATGCATTCTTCTCGTCTTCCAACTTTACCATAATTTTTAATGACGTTGCGGTAGGCGTTGTCGTAAATGTAAGATAATTGTTCTCGACGCTGTTTGTAATTTGTGCATCATCCAATTTAGACTTTATTAGCTGGATTTCTGAAGGCTTGTCACTTTCAAAAACCGATACTCTCGTACTTCTTTCCATATTCTATATCGTTTGAGTATCTAAATATACGATGTATTTTTTAAAATTACAAATCTTTGAATTTAAATTTTATTAATATTGTTCTCTATTTTATCAAGAGCCAATTGAATTTCTTGCTGAGTAACATTCAGATGCGGTCTGAAGCGAAGGGAGTGATCTCCACACTGAAGAATGATCAGTCCGTCTTTGAAAAGCTCGTTCATCAAACGGTTACGCTGTTCTGCGGAAGGAAGATCAATGGCACACATAAGACCTCTTCCTCTTGCATTTGATATTTTATCTGGGTATTTCTGAGCCAGCTCTTTTAATCTTTCCAACAGATAATCTCCAACTACTCTTGCATTTTCAACCAGGTTTTCCTTTTCGATAACTTCCATCACCAATTGGAAACGAAGCATGTCAATAAAGTTCCCTCCGAACGTAGAATTGATCCTTGAACTTTCTCTGAAAACGTTATTTGGAATCTCATCAAATTTTTCTTTATTAGCCAAAACACCACAAACCTGGGCTTTTTTCCCGAAAGAAATAATATCCGGTTTTGCTGTAAAATGCTGAAACGCCCACATTTTTCCTGTGATGGCAATACCTGTCTGAACTTCATCAAAGATCAGTAAGATTTCGTTCTGATCACAAAGTTTTCTCAGCCCCATTAAGAACTCATCTCTGAAATGATTGTCACCACCTTCGGCCTGGATAGGCTCAATGATGATGCAAGCTACTTTATCAGGGTTCATAAGAATTGCTTCTTCGATCTGAAGAAGAGCCAGCCTTTCATTCTTGATGGTTTCCTCTAAATTTTCTTCTGTAATTGGAAAAGATAGCTTAGGGTTTAAGATTCTTGGCCAGTCAAACATTGGGAAATACTGATATTTTCTAGGATCGGAAGTATTGGTTAAGCTCAAAGTATAACCGCTTCTTCCGTGGAATGCCTGTCTGAAATGGATACAGATTCCAGCTTCTGTCTGAAGGCCTTTTTCAAAATTCTTACGGGTTTTCCAGTCGAAGCATGCTTTCATTGCATTTTCTACTCCTAATGTTCCTCCTTCGATAAAGAAAGCATACTGCAGTTCTTCAGGAATCACTACTCTTTCAAAAACTTCCAGAAAGTGGGCATATTCTTCTGAATACACGTCTGCCAAAGTGGGTTTGTTGACAGCCATTTTCCCCAGCCACTCTGATCTTTCTACCAGATAAGGATGGTTGTAGCCTATTGAAGCTGATGCAAACATAGAGAACATATCCAGGTATTCTTTGTCTGTAAGCTTGTCATACAGCCATGATCCGTGAGATTTTTCTATATCCATCACAAAATCAAAGCCGTCTGCCAAAACGTGTCTTCCTACGGTTTCCTTTACTTTATTTGCTTTTATATCAATTGTTTGTTCCATAATTAAAATAGTTGTGTGATTTAATAATTGAATGATTAAAAGTCTTAAACATTCAGGTTATTAATTTTTAGTTTTTTTGTTGAATTGATTTAAACCTAATTTTTACAAATCAAATTTAATCCCTTGTGCTAAAGGAAGTTGAGCTGTATAATTTATAGTATTGGTTTGTCTTCTCATATAGTATTTCCAAACGTCTGAACCGGACTCTCTTCCGCCGCCTGTTTCTTTTTCACCACCAAAAGCACCACCAATTTCAGCACCTGAAGTTCCGATGTTTACGTTGGCAATACCGCAGTCTGAACCTGCATGAGAAAGGAATAATTCTGCTTCTCTCAGGTTCTGAGTCATGATAGCAGATGATAATCCCTGGGGAACATCGTTCTGGATAGCAATAGCTTCCTCCAATGTTTTATATTTGATCAGATACAGGATCGGCGCGAAAGTTTCGTGCTGAACGATCTCGTAAGAATTTTTCACTTCTGCGATGCATGGTTTCACATAGCATCCTGATTCGTATTCTTTTCCGCTTAAAACACCTCCTTCAACTACAAATTTTCCGCCCTCTTTCTTACATTTCTTGATAGCTTCTTCATACTGATTCACTGCATCTACATCGATAAGCGGCCCTACATGGTTATTTTCGTCTAATGGATTTCCGATTTTCAACTGTCCATAAGCTTTTACCAATCTGTTTTTTACTTCATTGTAAACACTTTCATGGATGATCAGTCTTCTTGTTGATGTGCATCTCTGTCCTGCCGTACCTACTGCTCCGAAAACAGCTCCGATGATTGACATGTCGATATCTGCATCTTTGGAAATAATGATCGCGTTGTTTCCTCCCAATTCAAGGATAGATTTCCCGAATCTTTCTGCCACTTTGGAAGAAACCATTCTTCCCACTCTTGTAGAACCTGTAAAGGAAACCAGGGAAACCCTTTTATCATCAACCAGCTTCTGCCCGATCTCATGATCAGCAACCAGTACACTTGAAATACCTTCGGCAAGATTGTTCTCCTTTAATACTTCAGACATAATGTTCTGACAAGCGATAGCACATAAAGGTGTTTTTTCAGACGGCTTCCAGATGGTAACATTTCCGCAGATCCAGGCCAGAGCCGTGTTCCAAGCCCAAACTGCAACCGGGAAATTAAAAGCAGTGATGATTCCTACAACGCCAAGCGGATGGTATTGCTCATACATTCTGTGACCTGGTCTTTCTGAATGCATGGTATAGCCGTGAAGCTGTCTGGATACCCCTACTGCAAAATCACAGATGTCGATCATCTCCTGAACTTCCCCAAGACCTTCCTGAAGAGATTTACCCATTTCATAAGAAACAAGTTTTCCAAGGTCATCTTTATATGTTCTTAATTTCTGACCTAACTGTCTAACGATCTCCCCTCTTTTAGGAGCAGGGATGGATCTAAATTCCTGAAACGCCTTCTGAGCCGTCTCAATTACTTTGTCATAATCACTTTCTCCGGAAGTCTTAATTTTAGCGATTAGCCTGCCATCTACGGGAGAAAAACTTTCTATCGTTTTCCCCGAAGCAAAATATTTTCCGCCCACTGAAGTCCCCTTATTTTCTTCTTTAATACCAAGGTTTTTGAGTGTTTTTTCGATTCCGAAATCCTTTACTTTTTTAGACATAAAATGTTTACTTTTCGTTTCCTCTAAAGATAGAAATATTATGCGAACCTCAAAATTTTAATTTTTAACATGCTTTTTATTTGGACTAATTATAAACATGCTTATCTTTGTCATGTAATTTTTTGATATTCAGACATGGAAAATTCACAGGAAAATAATAATTCGAAGTTCAAGAAGTGGTTCAAACGTGTAGGCTGGGCAGGATTTGCTTTTTTCACGATCAAAGGCTTGATTTGGCTCGTTATATTCTACTTCGGAGCTGATACGCTTCAGAGTTGTATAAAATAAAAAGCAGAGAAATTTCTCTGCTTTCCTTTTTAGTAAGGTTAATTGGATTGTTATTGTCCTTTTATTGGATTAATAATCTTCATCTTATTTTATCCTATCCTTCTTGGTCTTTCTTTTTCCTTCCTGAATTGACCAGGCTTTGATGCAGCAGATACTCGATCTGTCCGTTTACACTCCTGAATTCATCATTCGCCCACTTTTCCACCAGCTTATAGGTCGCTTCATCGATTCTTATGACGAATGACTTTTTGCCTTTAGCTTCAGAGGATTTTGAAGTTTTTTCCGATTTCATCCTTTTCTCTTTGCCTGTTTAGTAATACTTTTTTATAAACTTTTCTATCTGTTCGCAAGGCGTTTTACCCGGCTAAGTTTTTTATGAAATCTAAGTATTTATTCTTCATTTTTCTCTCTTTATTTTGTTAATAAAGAGTTCCTGCATTTAAGATGGGCTGAGCTGCTTTTTCACCACATAGCACCACCATTAAATTGCTGACCATGGCTGCTTTTCTTTCATCATCAAGCTCTACAATATTTTCTTCTGAAAGCTTTTTCAATGCCAAATCCACCATTCCTACAGCACCTTCCACAATCTTGGTTCTTGCTGCAACAATTGCTGTTGCCTGTTGTCTCTGAAGCATTGCTCCTGCAATTTCCGAAGCATAAGCAAGGTGAGAAATTCTCGCTTCCTGAATCACAATTCCCGCTTTTGAAAGACGATCCGTAAGCTCCTGCTCCAAAATAGAATTGATCTTATCACCTCCTTCTCTCAAAGTAATCGGCGCATGGTCATCTTCTAAATTGTCGTACGGAAAACTCATCGCCAAATGACGTACCGCAGCTTCACTCTGCATTCTTACAAAGTCTGAATAACGCTCAACGTCAAAAGCTGCTTTGTAGGTATCTCCTACTTTCCAGACCATTACCACTGCGATTTCAATAGGGTTACCCATTTTATCGTTTACTTTCAGAGTTTGCCCTTGTAAGTTTTCTGAACGCAATGACATTTTCTGTGAAGAATACAGAGGATTGATAAAAAACAGTCCGTTGTCTTTCACTGTTCCTACATACTTTCCAAAGAAATTCAACACTCTTGAATGGTTCGGCTGAATGATCATCAGTCCCTTCAGAAAAAAACAGAACAGCAGAAAGCACAGCATTGCAATGATCACGAATGTAATACTCTGTTCAACTCCGGAAATAAAAAAATAAACTGCTCCGGCAAATAAAACCAGACAGAATACTAACGCCAGATAGCCTGACATAGGCTTTAATACTTTTTCCATGATTGTAATTTAATTTGATATTGTTTTGATATCATAAAGATATAAATAAACTTCTAGATTTTGAGCTATAATCTAATTTTTTTTAGTGCGGATTTCTGGATGTGAGTTTGAATATTATGAGGTCATTAGTTTCAGGTTATTTAGATCCTAAAACGTGAAAAAAAAATCCCGGAAAATGAATTCCAGGATTTTGATTTTATATTGAAAGAAATCTATTTCTTCGTTAATACTTTGAATTTGAAATAAGAAGCTGCTGATAAAAGAAGCATTGTTCCCAATCCGATATATACCCAGGCCGGAACCGGAACCGGATCTCCTGCAGCATATGAGTGAAGTCCGCTCAGGTAATAATTAACTCCGAAGTAGGTCATTACCATAGAACAGAAAGCAAACATTGTGGCTACATGGAATGCCCATCTGCTTCTCAGTCCGGGAACTAATCTCATGTGCAGCACGAAAGCGTATACCATGATAGAGATGAAAGCCCATGTTTCTTTCGGGTCCCAGCTCCAGTATCTTCCCCAAGATTCATTGGCCCAGATACCTCCTAAAAAGTTTCCAACTGTTAAAGCAAAAAGACCGATCGTCAGCGACATTTCAGAAACAATCACCAATTCCTTCAATGTGGTGTCGTGGTGAAGCTTATATGTTTCTTTATTTGAAATAATATAAAATACTAAAGAGATTACAGCAATAATCATTGACAGGGCAAAGAAGCCGTAACTTGAGGTAATAATCGCTACGTGAACAATCAGCCAGTAAGATTTCAATACCGGAACAAGTGGCGTAATCTGAGGGTCAAGTGCTGAACCTCCGTGTGCAAATCCCATCATAATAACTGCTACCATAAATCCGGCTGCAGGAATAAGAGCGTTCGCGTTTCTGTAAAGGATCAACCCGGCTGTAATACCTACCCAAGAGATAAAGATGATTGCTTCGTATCCGTTACTCCAAGGTGCGTGTCCTGAAATATACCATCTTGCTACAAGGCCTAAGAAATGGCATAAATACCCTACTATGCCTATAGCAATAATTACTTTGATTATTTTATTTAAAACCTTATTGGATTTGAAAAGCTCTACAAATCCTAAGATCAGAAGAAGTCCTCCGATTATAGTATAGAAGATCAATAGTTTGAAGTTGATGTTAACTTTATTCATGAAAACCTCAAGATCTACTTTAGATTTTGCAGGAACTACTGCTTTACCCCACTTCTGCTGGTAGTCTGAAAGTTTTGCCAGTTCAGCATCGGCTTTACTCCAGTCTCCTGTTTTTTGTGCAGTAAGAGCTTCTGCAAAATAAGGTCCCATTACCTGCTGGGATTCCATATCCGGCTCAAATTTCTGATCAAGCCATGAATGCCATGTGTGGTTGGCATCGTTCTTCACAGGAACGATTCTCATAAACTGGCCGCTGAAAAACTCGTTGAAGATCTGTACTCTTTCGTTTACAGAAATCACTTCTTTATCATAATTGGTCTGCTCAGAAGGTTTTTTACGGAATGCCGTGTTGTAATCATGCTCCAAAATGTATGTCAGATTTCCATTGGCATCTGCCGGAAAAAGGTTCATCAGTGAAGTATATCCTTCATCATCAGCCTTCGTTTTATTTTTTAATTCGTCACCTCCTTTTGTTCCTACTTTAATCATAGGAACCATAGTCCAGCTTGGCGTATCTGTATTGATCGACAGGAACCATTGGTTAGCCGTAAGAGACTTTCCATCTGTTCCCTTGAACTCGTCTTTCTTATATAATTTTCTTAAAATATCCAGTGCTTCCGTGTTGATAGGAACAATTCTTCCTTCAAAATTCTGAACCAGAAGATATCCGAATTTATCTGCATGTTCTTTGCTGATTTTGTTTCTGGCAATAATCTCGTCCGGAGAAATAGATCTCATTTTGCCCATTGGTGTTGCCAGAGAGTTCTGCTTTGGAGCAGTTCCATCAAGCGGTTGGGCAGACGGAGCCGAAGCGTGAGAATGATTATCTCCTTCCACATGAATATGTTCTCTGCTCCCGTCTGTTGTGCCATGGGTTTCAATTTTCTGTGCATTTAATCCTAAACTTAATAGCACTAAAAGCACTGCTGCCGTCTTCTTTTTATTAACATCAGTCAGCATTTTATTCAGTTTCCAGAAGTGAGTTCCTTTCCAGAAGAAGATCACAAACATTCCTAAGAACAGAAGTCCGTATCCGATATAAGAAATAATGGTTCCCCAGAAATCGTGGTTTACAGAAAGTACGGTTCCCATTCTGTCCGGATCAAAACTTGACTGGAAGAAACGGTAACCTTTATGGTTAAGAACGTGGTTCATGTAAATTTTATAAGGGGTTTCTTTTCCTTCATCAATGATCTTTACGTGGCTTTCATAAGCACTTGGAGATGTACTTCCCGGATAGGTTTCCATCACGAAATCATCTAATTTCAATGCAAAAGGCGTATTATATACTTTAGGTCCGAAACCTACCATAATATTCAGGCCATCCATTGTTACCTGCTTATATGCATTCGGGTTTCCTTTTTCTACAGAAAGATCTACCATTTGTTTTGTTTTTGGCCCCTGAAGTTCTATTCTCATTACATCGGGTACCATGGCATCTTTCTTTTTATCGCCTTCAAAAGCCATAAGCCTCCCTTTTTTAAGACCTTCAGGAACAACCAGTTTCAATTCGTTGATCGTATATAAACTTCTCAATACCAAAGGCTGGAATTCATCTTTCTTGGTACTTCCGGTAGCCTGCGTTGCCATAGTCATAAAGGCTGCATCAACAGGCGTTTTAATGAACAGTTTTCCGTCCTCTTTTTTAAATTCTACCGCACCGTCTATCGCTCTGTTGAACGTTACTAAAGTTCCGTTGATAGATTTTGTTTCTCCCGGTTTGATGTAAATATTCTGTCTTCCGGTAGTTCCGGTAGACACCAGGTGAAGATATTCTGCGCCGTTGGGCTCAGCAATTAAGCTGTCTTTTTTTCTCTGGATATAGTCTTTTGTAAACACCTTTATTTCCTTTCCGTGGAAATCATAGGTTGCCTTAAAGTCTTTATGCAAAGGAGACATCAGATAAGGAACATCCTGATAGTTAAGAACATCCCCTTTCTCTTCAATCTGGATTTTAAAGAAATTTTTGTCAGTTACAATCTCATTGGAAGTTTCACCTTCTCTGATATGCATTGTCCCTTCAAAACTGATGTATCTTGTAATAGCACCTCCTATAAAAATAAGGATAAAAGCAAGGTGAAATACCAGAACCGGCCATTTTTCTCTTCTCCACAGTCTGTATCTTGCGATATTTCCTATAAAGTTAAGAATGAGCAGAAACATGATTAATTCAAACCATTTTGCTTCATAAATTAGCGCTTTAGCTGTAGGAGTTCCGTAGTCGTTTTCTAAGAACGTTGCATACGCCATTGCAAATGCATACACCAGTAACAGCACAGCCATTGTTCTGGTTGAGATAAGAATATCTTGGAGCTTCTTCATGATTTATTTTACTTGACATGCAAAAATAAGGATGATAAACAACAAAGAGGCTAAAAAAAGCTGTTTTTTGTCATTTAAAGGCCTATTTTGGTTATTTTGAATCATTCTTAATAATATATAATTCATTAAGGAAAATTCGATTTTAAGATCATGAAATTCCGGATCTAACTTACTTATCTGTGGTCAGTTCTGATTACTACAGGCAAATAATCATTTTATTACGTCAATAATTATAAGACTGTGTCCTTCATCTTCTTTATTATTTTGTGTTGATTGGTGATAACGAAATTAAGGCCAGGCAAAAATGCCGGGATGTTTTTTGACCATATTTTTTGATTTTTTTTTCACTTTTACACTTTATGGAACAAAATTAGCGGAGCAATAGCTGGTACATTTTGAAGGAGTTTAAAAGTACCTGCTGCAGTACATTTCAGGAAAAAAAATATCTTAAAACTGATGTTCAATTTTAAAAAATAACCCTAAATTACACCATCTTTTTTGCAGAAAAAAAGATTCTATTAATGTTGAAAAAACATTAAATTTGCCACATTGATATTATGGATAAAAAGACACAGACAAAACAGACTGAATCGCCTGATAAAGGCAGAATACTATCTAAGCCACGTATATTTTTCGGGCTTACCTTTATACTTTTCTCTGTCGTTCTGGCATTTTCGTTCATCTCCTATTTGATGAACTGGAAAGCAGACCAGAGCCAGGCAGGAACTATGACCGACAAAACAATAAAATCTTCAAATATCTTTGGGAAGGTAGGCGACTGGCTGGGAAATATTTTTATATTCGAAAGCATCGGGATCGCATCCTTCATTATTGCCTTCTTATTTTTGGTTGTGGGAACGCTTATCCTTAAAAAAAGAACCTTCAAACCATGGAAAACCATCGGACACTCTTTGTTTTTTATCTGCTGGCTTCCTATTTTTATGGGAGCTGTAACTAAAGGCCAGGGTGTTTTAGGAGGCGTTTACGGTTACCAGATCATGGATTATCTGAATGCCATCATCGGACCTGTAGGACTTTGGGTAGTACTTGTTTCAAGCATTCTTTTATATTTTATTTTGGAATTCAATCTTCGTCCAAGCTCTATTAAAGCCAAACTGGACAAGATCAATGACAGTACAATCGGCAAAGTTAAATCCATGATGCCAAGCTCAGAGGAAAACTTTGAAGCAGATGCCGAACTTGAAGAGGAAGCTGCAGAAGCTGGCCAGAATGTTACCGTTACAGACGTTTCGAATAAGGCAAAAATTAAAGAGCAGGAACCGGTAAACGTTCCTAAAGGATTTCCGGAAGTTCAGCCTTTAACAGATTTAGAACCTATTGTAACGCCTAACCAGACTTCTTTTGAAGAGGAAGAGAAACCTGTCAGCTTAAATCTGAATGCAAAACCTTCTGTTCCTACTTCAACTCCGGAACAGGCATTTGATATGACACCGGTAAGTCCGGCGATTAGTCCGGTTCCTCCAGTTTCTACTCCAGCTCAGGACAATATTAAATTTAATGTAGAGATCGCTCCGGTAGTAGATGTATTGGATGATTCTGACAGGAAATCACAGGAACTTGTAGAAAAACACGGACTGTATGATCATAAACTCGATCTGGCAGGTTTCCAAATGCCTACAGTGGAATTGCTGAAAGATTACGGAAGCGAAGAAATTTCAATCAATCAAGAAGAATTAGAAGAAAATAAAAATAAGATTGTAGGACTTTTAAAGAACTTCAATGTCGGCATCTCAGAGATCAAGGCAACGATAGGTCCAACAGTTACTTTATATGAAATTGTTCCGGAAGCCGGAATCAGAGTGTCAGCTATTAAAAAACTTCAGGATGATATTGCCCTGAACCTTTCCGCCTTAGGAATCAGGATCATTGCCCCAATGCCTGGAAAAGGAACAATCGGAATCGAGGTGCCGAGAAAAAATCCTACGATGGTTTCCATGCGTTCCGTTATTGCTTCCCACAAATTCCAGAATACCGATATGGATCTTCCTGTGGTTTTCGGAAAGACGATTTCTAATGAGGTATTCATGGCCGATCTTTCAAAAATGCCTCACTTACTGATGGCAGGTGCTACAGGTCAGGGTAAGTCTGTAGGGATTAATGCCATTCTTACTTCTCTCCTCTATAAAAAGCATCCAAGCGAATTGAAATTCGTTATGGTGGATCCTAAGAAGGTTGAACTTTCATTATATTCAAAAATTGAAAGACACTATCTGGCTAAGCTTCCGGATGCTGAGGAAGCGATCATCACAGACACAAATAAAGTGATCAATACCCTGAATTCTCTTTGTATAGAGATGGATACAAGATATGACCTTCTTAAAAATGCATTCTGTAAAAACTTAAAGGAATACAATAAGAAATTTACGGAAAGAAAATTAAATCCAGAGAATGGACATCGTTATTTACCATACATCGTTTTGGTTGTGGACGAGTTTGCCGACCTTATCATGACAGCAGGTAAAGAAGTTGAGCTTCCGATCGCCAGACTCGCGCAGCTTGCAAGAGCAGTAGGAATTCACCTGATTGTTGCCACGCAGAGACCTTCTGTCAATGTAATTACGGGTATGATTAAGGCCAACTTCCCGGCAAGGGCTGCCTTCAGAGTAATTTCCAGTGTGGATTCAAGGACTATTCTGGATTCTCCGGGTGCAGACCAGCTGATTGGTAAAGGTGATATGCTTTATTTCAACGGAAATGAGATCTTAAGACTTCAGTGCGCATTCGTAGATACACCGGAAGTGGAAAGACTTGCAGAATATATCGGCGAGCAGAAAGGCTATTCATCTGCATTCCTGCTTCCTGAATTTGTTTCTGAAGATTCTACCAGTACGGTAGGCGCTTTTGATCCGAATGAGAAGGATGCTTTATTTGAAGAAGCGGCAAGAATCATTGTTTCTACACAGCAAGGATCTACTTCCATGTTGCAGAGACAGCTGAAACTGGGGTATAACAGAGCAGGAAGAATTATGGACCAGCTTGAGGCTACCGGTATTGTAGGAGGATTTAACGGAGCAAAAGCAAGAGAGGTGATTATCAGCGACCTTCATTCTTTGGAACAGTTTTTGGAAGATTTGCGTAGTTAAAGGAAAGATGCTTTATAAATTAAACCTTGAAGCATTAGAATGTTTAAAGTTTATTAAATAAAAAAATGAAAAATATTATTTCAAAAGTTATAGTCGGAAGTTTTGTAATAGGTGCTGTAGGATTTGCCGATGCACAGAAAATTGATGCGAAAGCTAAAAAAATTCTTGACGATATCACAGCCAACTACAAGTCTAAAAAGAACTCTTACTTCAAATTTTCTTTCGGAACTGGTGTGAACGGACAGGTAACCAAAACAGAACCGGGAATTTACTATTCTGCAGGAGATAAATATAAGCTGAAGATCATGGATACGGAACAGATCTTCGATGGAAGCAAAATCTACAACATCAATGCAGACGATATGGAGGTAACCATTGCAAAACCTAACGGAAGCAGCAGCATGTTCTCCCCTATCAATTATCTTTCAACCTACAGAAATGATTATAACGTAACCTATAATGGGAAAAAGAATGTAAACGGAGTGAATGCAGATTTCATTAAGTTGACCCCTGTAAAATCCAACGGAATCCAACATGTCTATCTTTTTGTAGATTCTGCTAAAAAGCAAATGGTAAAACTGGAGCAGCATGGCAACAATAAAGATGTAGCTGTAATTGCCATCAAAGAATATAAAGAAAACCAGACACTGGATCCTAATATGTTTGTTTTTGACAAAAACAAGTTCAAAAACTACATCATTACAGAGCTTTAAAAAGACAAAAATGGGACAAGAGTAATTACCTCTTTACCTGTTAATATAAAAAGTAATAAAAATTATAAGAGCCACAAGTAAACTTTGTGGCTTTTTGATTAATTTTGACGCATGCTAAAAATACTAGACCGATATATCATAAAAACCTTCTTTGGCCCTTTTTTCTTTATATTCAGTGTTTTGTTTTTCATTTTTATTGTAAACATTATCTGGGTGCAGCTGGGGCAATTTATGGGAAAAGGATTAAGCTACTGGCAGATCCTCAAACTTCTTTTTTATCTTGGGGTGAGTGTTATCAGTCTGGTACTTCCTCTTACTATCCTTCTGGCAAGTATTATGTCCTTCGGGGAATTTGGAGAACGGTATGAACTTGCTGCGATGAAGGCTGCAGGAATTTCCCTGACACGGGTAATGGCACCCCTTATGGGAGTGGCAACGGTATTGGCAGTCATGCTTTTCTTTTTCTCCAATAATATCATTCCGGACTTCCAGAAGAAGGCAAAGAATATGCTTTTCAATATTGCACAAACCAAACCTGCTTTAAACTTTACACCGGGACAATTCATTGACCAGCTTCCGGGATATATGGTGAAATTTGATAAGATCTATGGGGAAAACGGAGAAAATATTGAAGGGGTTTTTGTGCACAGAAAAGCCGGCACCTATGAAAATCAGCAGTCTATTGTGGCAGAAAAAGGGAAATTTGTCCCTGCAGCTAATAAAAACTTCCTGAAGCTGGAGCTTTATAACGGTTATATATTTGAAGACAATTTCGCAGGCAAAGGTGAAAATGTAAGGCTCAAACAACCGGATCAGGCTATTAAATTTGATACCTTAGTTTCACATTTTGATATCAGTGAAGTTATTAATAAAGCTATTGAAAAGGAGCAGATCACAGATGACTACCGTTTTCAGACGTATGGACAGCTTAATGAAACCGTTGCTAAAAACAAGAAAGAGAATGCTGAATTCTTTTCGAATATCGGTGCCGATGTTTTGAGCCAGACTAATTCGGTGATCAGCTATATGGATAAAACAAAATCCAAAGCGGTTGCCAAACAACAGATTAAGCTGGATACCGTAAAGGAACAAAAAAAGCTGGAGATTATTTCTAATGCCTATAACAGGCTGGATAATCTGAAATCTACATCCATGGGTAAAAAGAATGAATTCAGTTCAAATGTTAAATATTTCAGCAAGGTCGTTATTTACCAGCAGAGAATTGTTTCTTATTCTGTAACATGTATCATCTTTTTCCTGATTGGGGCCAGCTTAGGATCCATCATCAGAAAAGGAGGAATGGGGCTTCCGGTAATCATCGCAATCGTTATTTTTATCATTTTTTATGTAATGAATCTCGGTATTGAAAATATTGCATGGGGAGGAGGAATGAGCCCTTATCTGGCAGCGTGGCTTCCTAACCTTATCCTTCTTCCATTCGGAGTATGGATGACGTATAAAGCCCTTACCGACTCACAGCTGTTTGATGCCGAAAAATATAAAGCGCTCTTCAAACCAATTACAAAGAGATTCTCAAAAAACAAAGAACATCAGAGATATCAGTAATTGTATTGAAAGATCAAAAATTGAATCATTTTAAAATATTCAGGCCCGGAATTTCCGGGTCTTTTTATTGGAAGTTGTGGTATTTATTTCATCTCGTCATAAGGTATAAAAAGCTATATTTACAAAAATTTGTTAAAAACGATAATTACATGAAGAAAACATTACTATTTAGCCTGTTTACATTGATGTCATTCAATGCCTATGCACAGGAAGACAACACAGATTATGAATTAAGAACCGATGAAAAATACGGTTATATCATTGATAAAGGTGGAAAAAAAATTGAAGGAATTGTAAGGCTGAACGGAGATGCCATGAATCCGTGGAGCAATCAGAAAAAAGTAAAATTCGTGGCAGTGTCGGATATCGATAAGTCCAAGAAGAAACAAAAGTTCAAGACCCTCGATCCGGACGATATTAAAGAATATGTTGCTTTTGATGAGAATAACGATGAGAGGCATTTTGAAATGATCAAGTATACCAATACCAAAGAAGGCTTCAATACAGCCACCGGAGGTTTAAGCGGGAATATCAAAGCATTCAACAACCTTACAAAAAGTAATCAGTTTGCAGAAGTCGTGAAAGACGGTAAAATCAAAGTCTATAAATTATACGGCTACCCTACTACATTCTCTGCCGGCGGCCAGATCGCAGTAGCAGAAAAGGAAACAGAAAGAATGAGAAATTCCCCTTCTTACATTTATTCTAAGAAAGGAGGTAAGATCGAGGAACTGACTTTAGCCAAAGCCAAAATGATCATTGCAGACTGCAGCTATGCAAAAGGCAAGTTAACAAGCGGTTCTTATACTTCGCTTAAAAATGATGAAAAGAAACGATCCGGGTTAGGAAAACTGATCAAAAGCCAGATTGACGATGTGATGTCCAATGTCCCGCAAATTGTGGAAGAAGTGATCACGGATTACAACGAAAACTGTAAATAAAAACTAAGTACAGAGACTTTCCATTGAAAGTCTCTTTTTTGTTGCTGTAGATTTTTTGTAATTTTAGAAACCACCAAATAACTATCATATGAAAACAATGCTTATCGCAGCCATACTGTTGCTTGCTGTTTCGTGTAAAAATGACAAAGATAAGGCAGCTCATACGACATCTGTTTCCTCTGACAGCATGATTGTAAAAAAGGATTCACCCCAACAAAATACAGATGATCCTATAGCTGAAATCAAAAAGGAATATAGTATGCTTCTGGCACAACTGGAGACAAAAAAACTGAGGTCCAATGGTTTTACATACAATTGTAACGAAGAACCCTCAGGAAAGGTTACTTTCTTTTCCGACAAGGGTGAAATTAAGGTGATAGAGCATTTTTATACTGAGCACAGTCATTTTTCAGCATCTGAAAGATACTTTATTAAAAACGGAGAACCATTCTTCATATTCAGAGAAGAAACCGTGTGGAATTTTGATGGCGGAACTCCGGAAAAACCGATCACTAAAGATGATATTACAGAAACGCGTATTTATCTTCAGCATAATAAGCCGCTGAAATGCCTTGAAAAGAAATACAGCATAAGATCGGATAGCAAAGAAAAAAGTATTTCTGATCAGATATCCGGAAAAGAAATTCAGTGCAATACCGATGAACTGTTAAAAACCTATCGGTCCCTATTGAAACATAAAGATCAGAAAGGAGAAATAAAATGTCTGTAAACAAAAAGAGGCTTCACATAAGAAGCCTCTTTTTTATTTTAAATCTAAAATTACACTTTCATAATTTCAGCTTCCTTAGTCTTAAGATGCTCATCGCAAAGCTTCACATATTTGTCAGTAAAACCCTGGATTTCTTCCTCTACTCCTTTCACAACATCTTCAGAAACACCTTCAAGTTTTTTAAGTTCTTTCAACCCATCCTGTCTTGCATTTCTTACTGTTACTTTAGTACTTTCAGCTTCTACTTTAGCCTGCTTTGCAAGTTCTCTTCTTCTCTCCTCTGTTAAAGGCGGAACATTAAGAATAATATTTTCCCCGTTATTAGAAGGTGCAAAACCTAAGTTTGAATTGATGATCGCTTTCTCAATAGCACCAATAGCAGTTCTGTCCCAAGGCTGAATAGAAATCGTCATGGCATCCGGTACAGAAACATTCGCAACCTGGTTGATAGGAGTCGGAGCCCCATAATATTCTACCATTACATCCTGAACCATTGCCGTAGAAGCACGTCCTGCTCTAATTCTTTGAAATGCATGATCCAAGTGCTTTACAGCGGCGTCCATGTCGTGCTTTACAGATTCTAATATAAGATCTAATTCTTCCATTATATAGTTAAAATTTGATAAATTACACATTTTTATAAATGATGACTGATAAGTGATAATTGATCAGTAATGAGAAATTTTAAATTATTAAATCTTTTAATTTTTCAATTACTTTAATCTGCCACCTACAAATCAACTAAAGTTCCTACATTTTCTCCATCCACGATTTTCTCTAAATTCCCATCCTTATTCATATCAAATACGATAATCGGCAATTTATTCTCGTGACTTAAAGTGAAGGCAGTCATATCCATTACTTTAAGATTTTTAGCATATACCTCGTCGAAGGACAGTGAATTGTATTTTACAGCATCAGCATTCTTTTCAGGGTCCATATCATAGATTCCGTCTACTCTGGTTCCTTTTAAAATCACATCTGCCCCGATTTCGATAGCTCTCAAAGTCGCTGCCGTATCCGTTGTAAAATAAGGGTTTCCTGTTCCTGCCCCGAAGATCACTACTCTTCCCTTTTCAAGGTGTCTTACTGCTCTTCTTTTGATGAAAGGTTCAGCTACTTTATCCATTTCAATCGCAGACTGAAGTCTGGTTTTGATTCCTGCATCTTCCAGCGCTCCCTGAAGAGCCATCCCGTTGATCACCGTTGCCAGCATTCCCATATAATCTCCCTGTACCCTATCCATTCCTTTTGCAGCGCCTGCTACTCCTCGGAAAATGTTTCCTCCTCCAATAACGATCGCAACTTCGCAGCCTTTTTTCACTACTTTTTTGATCTCTGCTGCATATTCCTGCAGTCTTTCATTGTCTATACCATATTGTCTGTTCCCCATTAAGGCCTCACCACTCAGTTTCAGAAGGATTCTTTTATATTTCATCTTTAATTTTTAATAAGCTTTACCGGAGTAATTTTCTCCGAAATTTAATTTTGCAAATATAATCATTAAAAATATTGAATAAAGAAAAATATTTGCGCAGAAATAATGGCAGAAATATTTTGATAAGTACGAAAAAGGATTATTTTTGCATTAATTATAAATTGAATTGAAGAAAATTGTCATTTTTTCATTATTTCTGTCAGGAATTGTTTCTTATGCGCAAACAGGAACAAATGTTTATCCTTTCTTAAACATCCCTGTATCTGCCAGACAGGCTGCCTTAGGTGGCGATGCAATTTCCATCAGAGACTATGATGTTTCCTTTGCTATTGCAAATCCGGCCCTTTTAAATAAAGATTCAGACAAACAGCTTTCAGTGAATGCCGCAGCTTATCTTGCTGATTCAAAATATGGAACTGTTGCCTACGCCAGAGATTTTGATAATGGACATATGGCAACCATCAATGCCCGATACATGACCTACGGAAGCATTCCAAGAACCGATGAAAGTGGTGAACAAAACGGCGAGTTCAAAGCTTCAGACGTAGCAATAGGTGCAGGCTATGCTTATCAGTTCGAAGAAGACTGGACCATTGGCGGTGGCATTAATTTCATCACTTCAAAAATTGACAACTATACTTCTTCTGCGATCTCCGGAACCGCAGGAGTTACCTATCATAATAAAAAAAACAAAGAAGTTCTTTCCCTTGTGATGAGAAATTTTGGATTTCAGCTGAAATCCTTCAACGGAACCAGGGAAAACCTTCCGTTCAGGGTAGATCTCGGATATACCAGAATTCTTAAGGCTATTCCACTTGCCGTTACCATTACTGCACATGATCTTCAACAGTTTGATATTTCTTCGGAATATAACGTGAACGGTCAGGAAGTAGGTTTTGGAAGAAAGCTGGCAGACCACTTTTCTATAGGAGCAGAACTTTTCCCAGAAAAAAGCTTCAATATAAGGCTTGGGTATAATGCGAAAAGAGGAAACGAACTTGCCGTGGCAGATCAGAGAAACTTTTCGGGGCTTTCGGGCGGATTTGGAATTAAATTACGAAGATTCCGCATAGATTATGCCCATATCCGTTATCATAACTCATCCAACGTGAACCAGATAGGCGTCTCTATGGACCTTAGCAGCCACGCGGGAGAGTAATTTCAACACGAAAATTGACATAACAATGTAGATTTTTTTCTGTACAACCTTGATTTTTTAAAAAAATTCTTGAAATTTGCGGTATGAAAAAACCTGTAATAGCTATCGATGGGTACTCGTCTACCGGAAAAAGTTCAATCTCCAAAGTCATTGCCGATAAACTGGATCTTATACATCTGGACACCGGTGCGCTTTACAGGGGGATTACATGGTTTGCCATACAGAACTGCATGAATGATGACGGCTCTATCGATCTTCAGAAATTATTCTCTTCCTTAGATCAGATCGAGCTTGAATTCAGAAACAGTGACAACGAACTGATTCTTTACCTGAATCATATTGATATTTCAAAACAGATCCGTACCACAGAAGTTTCAGATAATGTAAGTATTGTCGCAAAACAGAAAGAAATAAGAGACTTTCTTCTTCACTCACAGCGTTCATTGGCAGAAAAAGGAGGTATTATTATGGACGGACGTGACATAGGGACAGTAGTTCTGCCAAATGCGGACTATAAATTTTTTCTTACTGCCAGTATTGACGAAAGAACCAACAGGAGATATTTTGAGTTAGCAGGAATGGGAATACAGGCAGACAGAGAACAGGTAAAGCAAAACCTTACAGATCGTGATAAGATCGACAGCGAAAGGGAAATAGCACCTTTAAGGCAAGCTGAAGATGCTATTGTTATTGACAATACGAAACTTACCAAAGAAGAAACAATAGATCTTATTCTCTCACATATCCATAAAATTTAACATTTTTTAATAATACAATGCCTCCTTTGGTATACAAATTGTACATTTTCACATAGAAAACTAATATTATTAACTATTAAAAAAGCTTAAAATGTCGAAAAACGGAAAAAATACAGCAGGTATATTGGCAGGACTTCTTGCAGGTGCTGCAGCAGGTGTAATCTTAGGAATGCTTTATGCGCCTGAAGAAGGTAAAGAAACAAGAAAAAAAATCAAAGATAAAGCAGGTGACCTAAAAGACCAGGCTAAAAACAAATACGGCGAAGTGTCTGAAAAAGTAAAAGATCAATACAGCAATATCTCTTCTACTTTCAAAGAAACGGCCAGCAGTGTAGCCCATACGGTAAAAGACGGATATGATAAATACAAAGATCAGATTGTTTCCAAAACTGCAGACGTAGTAAAGGATGTAGAAACGGAACTGAACGATCTTAAAAAATAAGTAGTTTATTTTTTGAGTAAATTATGGGAAGGAACTTTTTGCACGAAAGTTCCTTTTTTTGTAACTTTAAAAAAAAACAATGATAGAGACTATTAAAGAATATGCATCAAAGAGAATAGATCTTCTGAAAATTGAAGCTACTGAAAAATCCTCTCTTTCTGCAGGGCTCATTACCTACTTTGTAGTGCTGCTAGTTGCTTTTACTTTTTTTATTATCCTTTTTAATTTTGGAATGGCATTTCTTATCGGCAAGGCGCTGGACAATACTTCTTACGGTTTCCTGATCGTTGCCGGGTTTTATGTTGTGGTAATGGGATTTATCATTGCTTTTAAAAATAAGATTGTCAATATGGTGGCGGACCAGGTTATTAAATTTTTAAATCATTAAGCTATGGGCAGAAATTACGAAAGCATTGAAGAACTAAGAAGAAAGAAAAAACTGCTTAAAAGCGAGATCAATGATCTGGAAAACCTTCTTACCTTTAAAAACACAAAAGAAAGCCTGAGTGCATTCACCAATGGTCTTACAGATCAGTATCTGCAGGAAAAAGTAGATGATGACGGTGATGAAAAGGTGGTTCTAAGAAAAGATGTCATTGCCAGGCATCTAACTTCCGAAGTAAAAGATATGTTCATCAATAAACAAACAGCTGTAGGAATCGCAAGTACTGCGTTAGGTGGTAATGTGACAGACAGCCTGATAAAACTGGGAATTACCGCTTTGGTTGGCAACTACGCTAAAAAGAATATGAAAAGCCCTAACTGGAAGAAAAAACTTCTGGGTGCAGCTATGATTTATCTGGCTCCTATTGCCCTTAAATACGTCAGAAAGAAGCTGGAAGTATACCAAAAAAACAAGAGTGTTTCAAGTCTGGAACAGTTGATATAGAGAAACTAGAAGTTAGATATTAGAGGTTAGAAATTTTCATGAATAAGAAAATTTTCTCATTGTTAAATTGTTCTAAATTAATAGTGATATTTAGACTTCATCAGCTAATTTCTAATATCTAACTTCTAGTTTCTTAATTTCTATTTAGAAAATAGTTGCCCCAAAATTATTCCCGCCGCCATAGAGACATTCAGGCTTTCTGTAGACTGGGATTTACCAAATCTTGGAATGGTAATGCACTTTTTAAGGAGTTTCTCCGTCTCGGGCCTCATACCGTTTCCTTCATTACCTAAAATAAGGTTAAGTTTTTCAGGTTTTTCAAAAGTATAGATATTTTCCCCTTCCATATCCGTACCGATATTGATATTCTCCGTTTTCGAAAGATATTCCACAAGATCTGTATACATAATATTCACCCGGGTGAAAGAGCCCATCGTGGCCTGAATCACTTTAGGGTTGTAAACATCCACAGTATCTTCACTGCAGATAATCTGTTCTATTCCGAACCAGTCTGCCAGCCGGATAATGGTTCCGAGATTGCCCGGATCCTGAATACCGTCCAGGACCAACTGAACATCCTTATCCTCCGTTTTTTCTTCTTCAGGCAGATAACAAACTGCTACAGAATCTTTAGGTGTTTTAAGGAAACTGATTTTTTTCAGCTCATTTTCAGTGATCTGGATAACGGGTACATCTGTCCGGTCCAATTTTTGCGGATCGGTAGAAAATATTTCTTTAACTTTAAAATTAGATTCAGAAAGTTCACAAATGATTTTATTACCTTCAACCAAAAACAAATTGTATTTTTGTCTGAACTTCTTTTTATCTAAAGACTGTAAAATTTTTATTGTATGAGCTGTAAGCATTATAAGAATTCTCCTCAAAAATATTATAAAATTATCTCATTTGCAACATTTGTTGGTCTCCTTTATGCGTGCAGTACAACTAAAAAAGTTCCAGACGGCGAATATCTGCTTACCAGGAACAACTTTAAGTTTGAAGACAAGAAAGAATCTTTCGATGAGGAACTGAAAGATTATGTACAGCAGAAGCCCAATAAAAAGCAACTCCTTTTCATTCCGCTGGGTTTAGGATTTTACAATATGGCGAATCCTAAATATGATACTTTACTCAACGAATATATGACTTATCCCAGTGAAATGAGAAATCAAAAGCTGAGAGACTCTCTTTTCATTAAATATAATATGAAAAACAGTGTGGGAAAAACATTGTTTTTAGACCGTTTGCTTCATAGCTGGGGAACCCCGCCTGTAATCCTCGATCAGACGAGAAGTGAAAAAAGTGCTGAGTCTATTGAGAAAAGGCTTGTTTACAGAGGATTTTGGGATGCTGATGTCACTTTCAAGCATTCTATGGATTCTGCTTCCAAGAAGGCAGCCGTTAATTACTTCATCAAGCATAATGATCCTACCTATATTAAAGATTATTATTACAATATCACAGACCCCACTGTGAAAGGCCTTTACTGGCAGAAACTAGACAAGAGCCTGATAAGATCCGGACAGAGACTTGACCAGACCGTTCTTGAAAAAGAAGTAACGAGAATTACTGAGCTGATGCGGGAAAACGGCTATTATAGGTTTAATAGTTCCAATGAAGAGATCTACTTCGTAGCAGATTCACTAAAAAGCAGGAAACAGGTTCCCCTTACCCTGGAGATCCATAAAGATTCTGCTGACCATCCTTATAAAGTGGCGACCATCGGGAATATTGACGTGGCCATTGTAAACGAAGCCGGCGATTTTCCGAAAAATACCATTAAGGACAGTTTAAGGAGGATAAGGTTCCATAAAATGGACGAAAGCTATAAAACATCTTCTTTATGGAGAGCCGTGATTGTAGACAGTAAGAAAGTGTATGACCAGAAAGCTTTGGATCTTACAAAAAGAAACTTCATCGCGATGAATAACTTCAGTATTCTGAAGGCAAGGGATTCTTTAAGAAGAGGTGGTGGTACTTCACCGAATGACAGCATTGTTGATGTTCTGTATCTCTTGAAACCGCTTCCTAAATATGAGCTTAAAGTGGGAACAGATATTAATTATTCTCAGATTCTGAACCTTGGGATATCCCCTTCTGTAGACCTTACCACAAGGAATGTTTTCAGAGGTGCAGAAAACCTTTCTACAAGCATTTCAGGAACATTCGGATCAATAAGAAGTACAAAAGATATTGATAAGAGAGATCTTGCTTACGAAATTTCAGCGCAGGCTTCTCTTAATTTTCCAAGACTTCTGCTTCCATTCAATTATTATAAGCTTCTTCCCAAAAGATATACCCCAACCTCTTCTATCCTGTTGGGAGCTTCAGTACAAAACAATATCGGCTTAGGAAGAGTGAACTTCAATACGGGATTGAATTACCAGGCAAACGTCAATGACCAGGTGTCACACAGGCTTACCCTTTTCAATACGCAAATTAGTCTTACGAAGAATAAGGATGCTTATTATGACTATTTCAGTAATGATGAAATTATAAAAGACGATATACTTGCGAGTTATTTTGCCTATGACCCGATTACCCAACAAAAATTTCTTTCAGGTGAACTCAGCCTTGACAATGTTTCCAGGCAGATTGTTCAAGATACAAACTATCAGGGAGCGCTTGACCAGAAGGGGCAGGATCTTCTTACAGCCTTCAAAGGAACCCTTGTGAATAAAGACAGACAGACCCAGGATGTGATTATTTCCTCCATGATCTATAATTTTGTTTATAATGAGATTGGTAAAAAAGATTATCCCAATGCCTTTTATTTTAACGGCAAAATAGAGCTTGCAGGTAATATTTTAAGCTTATTCAATCAGAAAAGAGATGACGGGGGCGTTGTGGTAAGTCCGCAGAGAACAATCTTCGGAATTCCCTATGCTCAGTTTGTTAAATTTGATATTGATACTAGAAAATATTTTAAATTCAATGGCAATCAAACGTTGGTTTTACGTCAGTTCATAGGAGTGGGTGTTCCTTACGGAAACTCTACCGATATGCCTGTTATTAAGTCTTATTTCAATGGTGGATCCAATGATATCAGAGCATGGGTAGCATTTGGAGGACTAGGTCCATCCGACTCACAGGTCGACGAAAGAGTCCGCACCTATATGACGAATAATGTAAAGCTAACCACGAATATAGAATATAGAATCCCTTTTAATGAAATGTATGAAGGTGCCATATTTACTGATATAGGAAACACCTGGAGTATTAGAAAGCCTGGTACAGACAGCAGTTATGGTGATGAATTCAAATTCAATAAGTTTTTAGGACAAATGGGAATCGGCAGTGGATTTGGTTTAAGGGTAAATGTAGCCTACATTACTTTCAGACTTGATCTTGCCTATAAGATTTATGATCCGAATAAACCTGAAGGAGACCGATGGAGATTCAAGAATTTCCAGCCTTTCAAACCAACATTGAATATCGCGTTCGGATATCCTTTCTAATCCGGAGAAATTCCCAATATGAAGTAGACTACAGCAATCACTCTTGCGAGTATTTCCCTGAACTGATTCCTGTAGTAACTTTCCGGTTTGCTGACATCCTGCGCATCAAAACCCAAGGCATTCATAGTGTTATTCCTTGCAAAAAATAAGGCACGGAGATTATGGAAGCCTTGTGATACAATGATCACATCTTTCTTTTTGTAAACATCTTTACAGCGCAGAATACTTTTATAGGTATTGAATCCTTTCGGATCTTCTATGATGATGTCTCCCGGAACTCCTTCCTGATTGACCAGGTAATTTTTCATAGCAGCAGGCTCGTTATAACCTTTACTTTTTTCTCCGCTTACAATAATCTTTTTAATCTTACCATGATGATAAAGAAGTGCTGCAGCATCCATTCTTTTCGTAAAATAAGGATTAGACTGACCAGATCTCATCTTTGGAGAAGTTCCCAGTACCAGGGCAACTTCCCGTGGCGGAATTTTAGAAATCTTGGTATAGGTACGCCCATTGGTAAGTCCGAAAACCCATGCATTACAAAGACATATCAGCAGAATTCCTATTTCTGCTGATACAAACCCCAAGTTAAATATGTTCCTGATAACTCTCAACTAAGGTCAAAGTTAAGCTTTATTTTCTTACTTTTTACAATGGACATGCATGCCAGTATTTTGCCTTGTGCTTCTTCTTTTTCAGTCAGATATTCATTTTCAAGCAGCTCCACCTCTCCTTCTTCAAGATAGCATTCGCAGCTTCCGCATATTCCGGATTTGCATGAATAAGGAACCGGGAAATTCTGGATCAGAAGCTGTTGAAGAATCTTCTCTCTGTTATCAGGAAGATGGGTTGCATATTCTTTTCCAAGCATTTTAAACTTAACTTCCACATTTTCGATCAGCGGAAATTCTTTTTCTACAGGATAAATGTCATCATTATATTCTTCAAAAAGTTCAAAATGAATATTCTTTTTCGGAATTCCGTGGTGATAGCAGGCATTCGCAAGCGATTTTATCATCTCTCCTTTTCCGCATATCAATACTTCATCTACCGCATCCCAAATTGTAGATTCCTCATCCGTATCATCCAGATGAAGAATTTGATTAATAATCAAACTCAATTTCTTTTCGTCCAGCCTTCCGTAGAAAAACTGATCCGCTGTTTTTTCCTTTGAAAAAAAGTAAAAAATCTGAAGTCTTTCACCGTGCATTCTGGCAAGATTATCCAATTGCTCTCTGTAAATAACTTCTTCAGAGCTTTTATTTCCAAAAAATAAAAAAAGCCTGGTGCGCGGTTCCTTATGAAGGATACTCTTAAAATGACTCAGGATCGGGGTAATCCCTATTCCGGCTGCAAAAGCAACAATGGTCCGGAATTCGCTTGGTTTGGAGACCAGTGTAAACCTACCGGAAGGCTCTCCTACCATCAGCTCATCTCCAACATTATAATTTCTGAACAACTCCGAAGTGGCTCCATCAGAAGAATTCACCTTGATTCCAAGGCATATTTTTTTCTCATAAGGCGCTGAAGTCATTGAATAATCGTTGATGACTTCCTCACCGTGAGCAATAAATTTTATGCTTACAAATTGTCCCGCTTCAAACTTGAAATTCTCCTTCAAATTCCCTGGAATCTCGAATTCCAGAGAAAAAGTATTTTTGGTCAGTTGTTCCTTTTTCGCTACTTTTAACGGATGAAACTGTATCAGTTTCCCTTTATAGATTTGTTGTTCCATACTTCAATTCAAAAATAGTCAAAAAATAATTTATGAAGAAGATAATTTTATCCACGCTTATTCTTACGGCTCTTTACAGCTGCAAAAAAGAAGGTCAGAAAACCGCTGAAACCACTGTGGCAGATTCAGTTTCCGTTGCGGACAATACAGCTACTGAAACAACAGCTTATACATCTAAGGAACTTTCTCCGGATAATCTGGGAAAATATTTAGCTCAGAAGAATGACACTTTATACGTTACCAATTTTTTTGCAACATGGTGCGGACCGTGTATGAGAGAAATCCCTCATTTTAAGAGCAAAATGGAGGAATTAAAAGATAAGCCGGTAAAGTTTACTTTTATCAACCTTGATGATAAGTCTGAATGGAATACTTCTGTGAAAAAATTTGCACAGGAAAATAACCTTGCAGCAAATATCATTCTTTTGGATGGTCAGAAGCTGGACGCGAATTTTTTCACAAATAATTTTAAACAATGGGACGGCGGCTCAATTCCCTTTACTTATTTGAGAAAAGGAGATAAAGTTGACGAATATTTAGGAATGATGACCGAAGAAGTATTAAATTCCAAGGTCGATGCTCTTTTAAAATAAACATCCAGATTCTTTCTGATCATGTCAAAAAAGTTCAAAATCCTGTGTTTACTGCTGACGGCTGCTATTATTCTTACTGCAGTGATCAACCTGAACACAGGGTTTTTAAATTTAACCTTTCAGGATTTCTTTCAGGATTCTGCCCAAAGCCAGATCGCCGAGATTCGTATCAACCGGGTACTGGTGATGCTTCTGGCGGGAATATCAATTCCAACATCCGGTTTTCTGATGCAGGAATATTTTCAAAATCCTCTGGCCGGTCCGGATATTTTAGGAATTACGTCTGTAGCCAGCTTATCCGTAGCTTTTTATATTTTCTTCTCCCACGATTTTCTAATCCCGGAATTTCTGCAGAACAGTTTCCTCAGTCTTTCGGCCATTGTAGGAAGCCTTGTATTGATGCTGGTTTTACTATCCATGTCGAATAAGTTTCAGGATAAATCTTATCTCATTATATTCGGTTTCCTTATTTCGGCATTTGCCGGCGCTGTAGTTTCTTTATTACAGTTCTATGCAGAAAATCAAAGTCTGAAAAACTATATTTTATGGTCTTTCGGAGCTAATAATATGGTAACCAGAAACCAAATTTATGTATTATCAATTTTAGTTTTTATAGGCGTGTTTTTCTGTTTTAAAACAATAAAGCCATTGATCGGAAATTCATTGGGAACATCGTATGCTCAGAGCTTAGGAGTCAATCTTAATCAGTTGAAGATCCTTATTATTGCAGCCTCTTCCCTGCTTTCAGCTTCTATTACGGCATTTCTGGGACCTATTTTATTTATCGGAATTATTGTTCCGCATTTTTGCAGACTGATCTATAACCCTTCCAAATTATGGCAGCAATGGATCCTGAATATGTTTCTCGGAATGCTGATCATGCTGGTATTTTCTATTACAGCAGAAAAAACCCAGATTCCCATGAATGTGATAAGCTCTGTATTTGGGATACCGGTAATTTTGCTGATGCTTTTGAAACAGAATAAAATTTAAAAGTCAATAAGTCAATGGTAAATTGTGAATTTAATCAAGCAGATTTAAAATAGTATTTTTGTAAACAATGCATCTGGGCAATTAATCAATATCCAATGTTCCTACAAATCAAACAAGCTAATATAGGCTACGATAAAACTTTAATTTCAAATGCTTATGCAGATTTGAAACTGGGTGATGTGTGTCTTTTGATTGGTAATAACGGTGTAGGAAAAACAACGCTTATCAAATCCATTTTAAATCAGATCTCTCTTTTATGCGGAGAAATTTTAATTAATCGTAAAAATATAAAAGACCTTTCCGTTAAAGAAACTGCAGAAAATATTGCTGTTGTTTTCTCAAAATCAAATGTTCCGCAACATCATACTGTCGAAGACCTTATTTCATTAGGAAAATACATCTATTACCCTTTTTATTTCGAGCTTAAAAAAGAAGACAGGGAGGAAATTTCCCATATCATAGACGAATTGGATCTTGCTCAATACAGACATAGTCTTCTTAAAAACCTTTCGGATGGTAATTTGCAGAAAGCATTTATAGGCCGGGCTATCGCTCAGAATTCTCCTGTTGTTATTCTTGATGAGCCGACAACCCATCTTGATGAAAAAAATAAACTCATCATCTTAAAAACCCTTCGCAGACTGGCCAAGGAGCAGCATAAAATCATATTATTCTCTTCCCACGACTGGCGACTGGCCAAGGAATTTGCAGACAAAATATGGTATGTAAAGGATAATCAGCTTTTTTCCGGACTTGTAGAAGATGTACTGCTTCAGCATGATGAACTTACCAATGTTTCATTGTTTCAGGTGAATGAGAATTTTGTTCCGCCTTCTATTAATGCACCGCAGGTTCACAAGGAAATGCTTTATTCTTTACTGCAGAAAAACTTCGAAAAAGACCTTTCTGCCCTGCATTTTGAATATAAGAACGGTTTTTGGGGAATTCTCACCGACACTTCCAATCAACAATACGAATCCTTTGAAGAAATAGTTGATTTCATCAAAAACATTCATTAATACTGTATTTCTGTTACGTATTTCACATACTATGCATGCATAGTATTATGCTAATCATACAATTTAATCCGTTTACTATCAGTTAATTAACAAAATTTAACGTTAATAAATACTATGCATGCATAATATTTACTAAATTTGGGTAACACCATTAGTGGATAGAATGATGGATAATAATAAAGAAAAAATAGAAAACGTAGATTTAGTTTTAAAGCAGACCTGGTTGGCTGTTTCAAAAATGTACACAGAACTTGCCCAAGAGCATGATTCTACTGCTGTACAGGCCCTCACTCTTCTTAAAATTGACCCCAAAGAAGGTACCAGAAGTACCAATTTAGGCCCTAAAATGGCTATTGAACCCACCTCTTTGACCAGAATCATTAAACTTCTGGAAGACAACGGATATATCTATAAGGAAAAGACGACTGCCGATAAAAGGGAGGTGATCATTAAACTTACGGATAAAGGTCTGAATTCAAGGAATATGTCCAAAGAAGTGGTCGTCAATTTTAACAAAAAAGTGATGGAAAAGATTGCTCCTGAGAAAATTGAAACCTTCAAGGAAGTGATGTCCGAAATCATGAAAATTGCAAACGAATTATTAAATAACAGAAAATAAATTATAATGAAAAGAAGAATCAAACATGTAACGGTTCTTGGTTCAGGAATTATGGGCAGCGGTATTGCGGCACATTTCGCCAACATTGGTGTGGAGGTGTCTCTTTTGGATATCGTTCCTTTTGAACTGACGGAAGCTGAACAAAAAAAAGGTTTGACCAAAGATGACAAGGTGGTAAGAAACAGAATTGCTTCTGAAAACTTTGAAAAACTGAAAAAAGCAAGTCCTGCCCTTCTCTATTCTCCAAAATTTGCAGATAGAATTAAAGTAGGTAACTTCGATGATGATCTTAAAAACATCAAGAATACAGACTGGATTATTGAGGTAGTCGTTGAAAAGCTTGACATTAAGAAATCTGTTTATGAAAAAATTGAACAGTTCAGAAAGCCGGGAACATTAATTTCTTCTAATACATCGGGAATTCCTATCCATTTCTTAACGGAAGGAAGAAGCGATGATTTCAAAAAATATTTTGCGGGAACACACTTCTTCAACCCGGTAAGGTACCTTCCTCTTTTAGAGATTATACCAACAAATGATACAGATCCGGAAATTGTAGATTTCTACATGACTTATGGAGCTAAATTCTTAGGAAAAACTACCGTTTTAGCTAAAGATACTCCAGCGTTTATCGCCAACAGGATCGGAGTTTTCTCGATGATGGATCTTCTTCACAACGTACAGAAATTAGGATTGACGGTTTCTGAAGTTGATAAATTAACAGGTCCTGTCATCGGACGTCCAAAATCTGCAACATTCAGAACAGCTGATGTGGTAGGTCTTGACACCTTGGTAATGGTAGCTAACGGCGTTCGTCAGAGCGGTGCTGAAGCCAATAATTTCAATGATGTTTTTGCCCTTCCTAATTATATCCAGAAAATGATGGATAATAAATGGCTGGGTTCTAAAACGGAACAGGGATTCTACAAAAAAGTGAAAAATGCAGAAGGAAAATCTGAGATCCACGGATTAAACCTTGATACGTTAGAATACGAGCTTCAGGGAAAATCTTCTTTCCCTACTTTAGAATTAACTAAAAATATAGACAAGCCAATTGACAGATTCAAAGTTTTAATTGGTGGAAAAGATAAGGCCGGCGAATTATACAGAAAATCTTTAGGTGCCCTGTTCGCTTACGTTTCTCATAAAGTTCCGGAAATCTCTGATGAAATCTATAAGATTGATGATGCCATGAGAGCTGGTTTCGGCTGGGAAAACGGCCCGTTTGAAATCTGGGATGCCGTAGGTGTTCAGAAAGGTATAGAATTAGCAAAAGACGCAGGCTATGAAGTTTCAGATTGGGTTAAAAATGTAGAAACTTTCTATAAAGTTAATGATGAAGGTCAAAGCATCTTCGTGGATAAAAACTCAGGAGAATACAACAAAATTCCTGGGCAGGATGCCTTTATTATCTTAGACAATATCAGAAAGAACAAAACACTTTGGAGCAACTCAGGAGCTGCTATCGAATATCTTGGTGATGGTATCATCAACTTTGAGATCCGCTCAAAAATGAACTCTCTTGGAGGCGAAGTTCTTGACGGACTAAACAGAGCTATTGATTTAGCAGAAAAAGAATACGATGGATTGGTTGTTGGAAACCAGGGAACAAACTTTTCTGTAGGAGCCAACCTTGCTATGATCCTGATGATGGCTATCGAACAGGACTGGGATGATCTGAATATGGCTATCGCCTATTTCCAGAAATCGATGATGAGAGTACGCTACTCCTCTATTCCTGTAGTGGTTGCCCCTCACGGAATGACGCTTGGTGGCGGTTGCGAAATGACTATGCATGCAGACAGAGTGGTTGCGGCAGCAGAAACTTATATCGGATTGGTAGAAACCGGAGTTGGAGTAATTCCTGGTGGTGGTGGTACTAAAGAACTTACCTTGAGAACTTCCAGAGAATTCCACAGCGATGACGTTAAAAACAACAGGCTTCGTGAAGCATTCATGAATATCGCAATGGGTAAAGTAGCTACTTCTGCTTATGAAGCCTATGATATGGGAATTCTTGAAAAAGGAAAAGATATTGTATCCGTAAGCAAAAACAGACAGATTGCTGAAGCTAAAAAGGTTGCAAAACTATTGGCAGAACAAGGATATACACAACCTATCGAACAAAAAGTAAAAGTTTTGGGTAAAGATGCTTTGGGAATGTTCTACGTTGGAACTGATCAAATGTTAACAGGAAATTTCATTTCTGCACACGACAAAAAAATTGCAGACAAACTGGCCAACGTAATGGTCGGAGGAAATCTTTCCGAACCTACGGTAGTTACCGAACAATACTTATTAAATCTTGAAAGAGAAACATTCCTTCAGCTTTGTGGTGAAAGAAAAACACTGGAGAGAATTCAGTACATGCTGCAGAATGGAAAACCGTTGAGGAATTAATTTGTACAATGTCGGTTGTAAAATGTAAAAAGTATTGACATGCACAATTTTAGAGAACTGGAAGTTTGGAAAAAGTCAATTTTGTTATGTAAACAATATTACATTATTTCTAAAAATTTCCCTAAGGATGAATTATTTGGATTGACATCACAATCAAGAAGAAGTCTATATTCAATCCCCTCTAATATTGCTGAAGGTGCCGGACGAGATACCAATCCTCAGTTTTGCCAATTTTTAAACATTGCATTGGGTTCTTCCTTTGAATTTGAAACTCAAATTATAATTGCTAATGATTTAGATTTCATCAACAAAAGCGATTTTGAACTATTAGTAACCGATATCAGACATATTCAAAATATGATAATTAGATTAAAACAAACTTATTCTAAATAACGTACACTGTACATTTTACATTGTACATAATACATTTTACATAAAATGAAACAAGCATATATAGTAAAGGGTTTCAGAACTGCCGTAGGAAAAGCTCCAAAAGGAAGTTTAAGATTTACAAGACCCGACGTGATGGCCGCTACAGTTATTGAAAAATTAATGGCTGAGCTACCACAATTAGATAAAAACAGAATTGACGACCTTATCGTAGGAAACGCAATGCCTGAAGCAGAACAGGGTTTAAACGTTGCCCGTTTAATTTCTTTAATGGGATTAAATACCGATAAGGTTCCGGGAGTTACTGTCAACAGATACTGTGCATCAGGAAGTGAAGCGATTGCTATTGCTTCGGCAAAGATCCAGGCAGGAATGGCAGACTGTATCATCGCAGGAGGTACAGAATCTATGTCTTACATCCCGATGGGAGGTTACAAGCCGGTTCCGGAAACAGATATCGCAAAAACAAACCCTGATTATTACTGGGGAATGGGCTACACTGCTGAAGAAGTAGCCAAGCAATATAATATTACAAGAGAAGAACAGGATCAGTTCGCATTTGAATCCCATATGAAAGCTTTAAAAGCTAATCAGGAAGGAAAATTTGCCAATCAGATCGTTTCAATTCCTGTAGAATATAATTTCCTGGATGAAAACCAGAAAATGCAGTCTAAAAAGTTTGATTTCTCTGTAGATGAAGGACCGAGAGCAGATACTTCTCTGGAAGGTCTTGCTAAACTGAGACCCGTATTCGCGAACGGAGGAAGTGTAACAGCCGGAAATTCATCCCAGATGAGTGACGGAGCTGCTTTCGTAATGGTTATGAGCGAAGAAATGGTAAAAGAATTAGGTCTTGAGCCGGAAGCAAGATTAGTGGCTTATGCTGCAGCAGGTCTTGAGCCTAGAATCATGGGTATGGGACCGATTTATGCGATTCCAAAAGCTTTAAAACAAGCCGGTCTTGAATTAAAAGATATTGAATTAATTGAATTGAACGAAGCATTTGCATCACAGTCTGTAGCGATCAAAAAGGAATTAGGCCTAAACCCTGATATCCTGAATGTCAACGGAGGCGCTATCGCTCTTGGCCACCCGCTCGGATGTACCGGAACAAAACTGACCGTTCAGCTTCTTGATGAAATGAGAAGACGCGGCAACAAGTATGGAATGGTTTCTATGTGCGTGGGTACAGGACAGGGAGCAGCAAGTATTTTCGAACTTCTTTAATTAATTATAGATTTTAAATTATAAATTTTAGATGAAATGAGTTTCAAAGAAGACAATTTGATTCAGATAAAAACTTTTGACTTTGCTTTAAGAATAATTAAATTTTATACTCAATGTAAATCTTAGAATGAATTCATTTTATCTAAACAAATTCTTCGCTGTGGAACTTCAATTGGCGCAAATGTGGAAGAAGCAATTGCTGCACAATCTAAAAAAGATTTTATCTCAAAACTTTCTTTAGCCAACAAAGAAGCACGAGAAACAAAGTATTGGCTAAGACTTTATCAATCTTCAAATTTAGTTCAAATTGAAATAGACTCTTATTTGAAAGAAATTGAAAGTATTATTAATATTTTGACCAAAATCATCAAAACTTCATCCGAAAATTTATAACAGAGAATCAATAATTTAAAATTTATAATCTAAAATTTAAAATCATAAAATAATGAGTAATACACTTAATAAAACACTGAAGGGAGGTGAATTCCTCATCAAGGAAATTCCTGCAAATGATATTTTCACTCTTGAAGAACTTTCAGAAGAACAAAAAATGCTTCGTGATTCTGCGAAAGAATTTATCGACAGAGAAGTAATTCCTCAAAAAGAAAGATTTGAGAAAAAAGATTATGCTTTAACTGAGGAAAAAATGCGTCAGTTGGGCGAAATGGGACTTCTAGGAGTTGCTGTTCCTGAGGAATACGGTGGTCTTGGAATGGGATTCGTGAATACTATGCTGGCGTGTGATTACTGCTCAGGAGCAAATGGTTCATTAGCTACAGCTTATGGAGCTCACACGGGCATCGGAACCCTTCCTATCCTATTGTATGGTACAGAAGAGCAAAAGAAAAAATACCTTCCGGATCTGGCAACAGGTACAAAATTCGGAGCATACTGTCTGACTGAGCCTGATGCTGGTTCTGATGCCAATTCAGGAAAAACAAGAGCAAAACTTTCCGAAGACGGGAAACATTATATCATCAACGGGCAAAAAATGTGGATTTCCAATGCAGGTTTTGCAGAAATCTTTATTGTCTTTGCTAAAATTGATGATGACAAAAACATCACCGGTTTCATCGTAGAAAAAGAAGGAACCGAAGGGCTTTCTTTCGGTGAAGAAGAGCATAAACTGGGAATTCGTTCGTCTTCTACAAGACAGGTTTTCTTTAATGATATGAAAGTTCCTGTTGAAAATCTTTTAGGTGAAAGAAACAACGGTTTCAAAATCGCTCTGAATGCTTTGAATGTCGGAAGAATTAAGCTGGCAGCTGCCAACCTTGACGGACAGAGAAGAATCTTAAACCACTCTCTTCAGTATTCTAACGAAAGAAAACAGTTTGGAGTTTCTATCTCCACTTTTGGAGCAATCAGAAAGAAACTGGCAGAAATGGCAACTGGAATTTTCGTTGCTGAAGCTGGTTCTTACAGAGCGGCAAAAGATGTTGAAGATAAAATCAACGAATTGGTTGCCGGTGGAATGAACCATCAGCAGGCTGAATTAAAAGGAGTTGAGGAATTTGCTGTGGAAGCTTCTATTCTGAAAGTTTTCGTTTCAGATTTAACACAACATACTGCCGATGAAGGAATCCAGGTGTACGGAGGAATGGGATTCTCTGAAGATATGCCGATGGAAGCAGCCTGGAGAGATTCAAGAATTGCAAGAATCTATGAGGGTACCAACGAGATCAACCGTCTTTTAGCAGTTGGAATGTTGATTAAAAAAGCAATGAAAGGAGAATTGGATCTGCTTTCTCCTGCAATGGCGATCAGCAAAGAACTGATGGGAATTCCTTCATTTGATGTTCCAGATTACTCAGCATTTATGGCTGAAGAAAAAGCGATTATCGCTAACCTTAAGAAAGTATTTCTTATGGTTTCCGGAGCGGCTCTTCAGAAATACATGATGGATATTGAAAAACAACAGCATTTATTACTGAATGCTTCTGAAATCCTTAATCAACTTTATATGGCAGAATCTGCTATTTTAAGAGCTGAGAAACATTTCTCTGCTGATTCTGTAGAAGCAGCAATGGCACAGCTTAACCTTTACAAAGCTGTTGAAAAGATCATCGCAGCTGCAAAAGAAGGAATTGTTTCTTTCGCGGAAGGTGATGAACAGAGAATGATGCTTTCAGGTCTGAGAAGGTTCACGAAATATACCAATCATCCGAATGTAGTGGCTTTAACTGAAAAAGTTGCCGCACACTATATCGGTAAAGGAGCTTATTAGTCTTTTATAACATAAATTTTGATTGAAGCGTCTCATTTTTTGAGGCGCTTTTTTTTAGCTTATATTAAGACATAACAGACAGGATTGTAAACCAATAAGTAAAATCTATGGTGCTTGTGAACTTAAATTCCAATATTTTTTATATTTTTATTTTAAATTAAAAACATGAAGATTTTATTATTTCCTTTCCTTCTTATTTCTATTATACTAACTGCTCAGAAAAAAGAAAGAAAGCTGATCCTGCTGAAAACAGATACCACCAAGATTCTCAAGCTTAATGATCCTAAAGAAATTCAGGAAAAAATGGGTATGGATCGGAAGGAACAGTATAAAATGCTTACTGTAACCCCAAAAGATACAGCAGCATATATGGCTTTAAAGGAACCTAAAAAGGATTATTCAAAATACAAGATACTGAACCCTGACATTCCTGAAAAAATTGCAGACACAAAAAAGGCTCAGCCTTCCAAATAATTAAAAAAAATAAACAAACCACAAAACCAATTACTATGGGAAAATTTATTATCTCGAAGAGAACAGACAGTGACTTCAAATTCAATCTGAAAGCCGGCAACGGACAAGTAATTTTAACAAGCCAGGGATACGGCTCAAAATCCTCATGTGAGAACGGAATAGAATCTGTACGCACCAATTCTCAGGACGATTCAAAATTTGAAAGAAATACGGCTAAAGATGGCCGCTGCTATTTCAATTTAAAAGCAGGAAATGGGCAAATCATAGGAACCAGCCAGATGTATGAATCTGAAAATGGAATGGAAAACGGTATAGAATCTGTAAAAAACAACGCGCCAGGTGCTTCAATAGAGGATGAAACCCTGCTTTAAACTGAGTCCGGGATAAGACATTTCAATTTATCATGATGTAAGGAAGTCAGAAGCTGGAAGAGGGAAGTTATTGAAGTCCAAAGATAGAAATACAGGGTATTTTTAGTAGTCTTTATAAAACTACTTCAATAAATTTAAAAGAAATTGTTAATACCGGCCAATAGTAACTTCCATCCTCCAACTTCCATCTTCTAGCCTTTTAATTTTAACTTTTTATCCCTAAATCAGCTTATTTGATATTCCTTAAAATATTCTCAATAAAAATGTCTTATTTTTTAAGGCATTTTTTATTTTTGTATTCTATTTTCTATTAGAAATGACAAAAGAAGAAATGCTCAACAGAGCCATAAAGATAGCTGATAAAGCACATAAAGGTCAAACCGACAAGTACCACGCTCCCTACATCGCTCATGTGATGCGTGTCATGGAGTATGGTAAGACCATAGACGAAAAAATCGTAGGGGTGTTGCACGATGTGGTAGAAGATCATCCGGAAGAATTCAGCCTCGATTATCTAAGAACCGAAGGTTTTCCGGAATACATTATTTTTGCTATAAGCTGCCTTACCAAATTTGATCCCGAAGAAGATTACGATGAATTCGTTAAAAGAACAGAAAGATCACCTCTGGCTGTCGCTGTAAAGCTTAATGATCTCCGCGATAATATGGATCTCCGAAGAGTAAACAGGGAGCTTAGCCCTAAAGATATCAAAAGGTTCAACAAATACCTGAAAGCGTATCGTTATCTGATAGAGAAATATTAATCCGCTCCCGGGAAATCATAGGTTTTTGTAGGATGGTTCGTACCGTCGATATTAATGTTTAAAGCCAGATAGATAAAGTGAAGGTTTTTATTGCCTTTTGCTTCGAATTCTCGCTGCCACAGATAACCCGTCAGGATTCCGAAATAATCATCAATCTGATAGCCAAAACCACCATATACCCTGTTTCTCGCGAAAGTAGGCTTCATTGGACTTACCAGGAAGATCTCGTCATAAGCATTCGCGAAAACAGTTCCTTTTTTAACTATTTTTGCATTCAGGGGAACACTTATGTTCAGACGGTATCTGTAACGCATTCTTTGGGAAGCTTTATCTGTTGCCGGCTCATAGAACCAGCTTTTTTCTGCACGGAAACGGTTTTCAAACTTGACGATCCCTTTTTTGAGGTCAATCACATCCTGTAGCCATACCCTGAACTCTTCTCTGCTCAGGCTGTGTTCTTTATAATTCACGTATCTTCCAAGGCCAACAAAAGGTTTGTGATTTTTGGTAAGATTGTATCCCACTCCTCCTTTGATCTCGTAATAATCCGGGTAGGTGTAATCTTCATTTCCTCTCAGCTGGCCTTCGGCATAAAGAAAAAATTTGGGATGAAACTTGTAGGTGAGAGTCACTGCATTGAAGCTGGAAACGTGGTCCTGTGCTTTGAAAAAGGTCATACTCAAAAGTAAACTCAGACTTAAAAAAAGTTTCATAAAAAATTTTTGCAAAAATAAATTATTTAACAATTTGTTAATATTAACTTTCATTCATTTCAAATTAACATTTACTTAATATTGATCGTATAGGAGAAGCCTAAGTGGAACCATCTCTGAGGCATTTCTACTCCGAAGGCTTCCGTATATTTTGTATTGGTCAAATTATTGATCAGCACATATACGGAAAAATCTTTTTTCGCAAAGCTCAGCTTTTCATCAAGAAGGTTATAAGTTCCAAGATTCATTCTTTCATTATACCTGTAAACCAGCTCATTCGTAAAATATTGAAAGAATCTCGTTTCAAGCTTCGCAACAACCTGATGCTTCAGATTATCAAGAATATACCTGGATACAAACTCATTAGACTCCTTCATTTTGCTATCCAGATAAGTATATCCTGCTGTATACTTCAGCCAGTCAAAAATCCTGTGGCTCAATTCTGCCTCAATTCCTTTTGTATCTATTTTTCCTACATTCTGAGCGTACCATACCGGATTGGTCATGCTTTTTTTAACCCAATCGATAGAATTGTTGGAGTTTCTCATAAATCCGCTCACTTTTGCCAAAATTCTACTGTTCTGGTACTGGTAACCAATTTCAGATGAAACCGCATTTTCCGGAAACAGATCAGGATTTCCCTGTTCCGTTTTGCTTACATAATAAAGATCGGTAAATGTCGGAACACGGTGAACCTTTGCGATATTTCCATAGATTTTATTGTTCTGATTGAAATTATAGCCAACATCTAATCCAGGATAGAAAAAGTTCCCCTCTTTGGAATAATTCGCCCATGAAATTCCGGGGCTGATGTTCAGCTTTTTATCCAGTAATGAAAAATGATGCTCAAAGAAAACCTGCGAAACAAAACGGTTTCTCTCTCCTAAATTGTTACTGGCCAGAAACTCCTTTCTCAGTTCAACACCGACGCCCGTAGTTCCCAATCCCCACTGGTAGCTGGAGTTTACTTCCCCGCCTACATTATTCCCGATATGCATATTTCTGTAACCATCCGGCTTATTCCTGTCATACAAGTACATATCCTGCCCTCTTCTCCAGTATACATTCGAGCTTAGTTTCAAATGACCAAACGTCTGCTGATGGGCTAAACTTACTATAGAAGCCTGCGTTTCCTCATATTGCTCGGTAGCACTTTTAGAAGCATAAAAACCGTTAGCCCCAAATTTCTTTTCAGAAAAGCCCGCTTGCAGCTTCAGATCACCGTTTTTAATATTGAGCTTGCTTTGATAGAAAACATTTCGGATTTCGTAATCCGTATTGTACATATAGCCCTGTGATGAGGCAGAATTAGCCTGAAGAGAGTTAGAAAACTTTTCATTTCCCAGCTGTGCGTTGAAGCCGAAGCCGTAAGTTTCGTAATCTCCGCCTTCAGCACTTATTTTCACCCGTTTTCCGGGAGTTGTTTTCGTAATGATATTGATGACGCCGGCATAGGCATTCTGCCCGAATCTTCTGGCAGCCGGACCTTTGATGATCTCAATTCTTTCCACATCATCCATATCTACCGGTACATTCATAGAATTGTGTCCGGTCTGGGAATCATTCATTCTGATGCCATTCAGCAACAGCAATACCTGCTCAAAAGAACTTCCCCTGAAACCTATGTCACTCTGTACACCATTGGCTCCTCTTCTTCTGATATCCATTCCCGGAACCTGTTGAAGAACCTCGTCAATACTTTTTGCAGGAGAATTGGCAATATCTTCTTTCGTAATAACCGTAATATTCTGATTGGCATTTTTATAAGGTGTAGAAATAAATTTTCCCTGAAATTCAATGCTTTCAATATCTGTAGTTTTCTCCTGTGCATGAGCACAGAGCATTGAACCTAATAAAAATATACTTCCAATCTTCTTGATCATAATAGTTCCCGTTTTGTTTTGAATCAGTTCTTTAATAACGGACCCAAAAGTAAGGGAGTTCCCCAAGAAAGACAAATGATAGTTATCATAAAAAAGATGCAGTAGGATATACTGCATCTTTTGAGGGGGAATAACTTCATCTTTTTCTCATTAAATGTGTAACAAGATCTCTGAATAATTTTCTCATTTCTATATTACATATTTATGAATACAATTTTAACTAATTTTAAAATACAAAACAAGAGCAAAATGCAAAAACATATTGAAAATCATAAATTATTTTTCAATTTTATAATTATAAAATAGTTAACATAATCTTATGGATGTTAACAGCTTATCCATCAATTTTTTTTCTGACTGAAAATAGAAATATTTTATTTTTTTTGGCTTGTTAATAATTGAATATAATTATCTGGAAGCAAATATTTAAACGTCTTATTTTCACTAAAATTTTGTAATTTTGTGAGTCTTAATTTTGCGATGAAAATAATCATCTTTCCATACTTTTACAGGCACTTTTAATCAATGGTCAATCTTGGACGGATACAGAACAATTTATCAGGCAGCAGAATTTACACAAGAAACAGTCACACTGGCACAGATGATTCTCAGTCAGTATATATTTTATGAACATGACTAAAACAGTAGAAATAGATATAAAAAAACAGATCTTCGTTAAGAATGCCCATCTTAACAATCTGAAACATATAGACGTTCTGATCCCGAAAAATAAATTAATCGTAATCACGGGGGTTTCCGGAAGCGGAAAATCTTCCCTGGCATTCGATACCATTTATGCAGAAGGACAGAGAAGATATGTGGAAAGTTTAAGTTCCTATGCACGTCAGTTTTTGGGTAAACTGGAAAAACCCAAAGTGGATGATATTAAAGGGCTTGCCCCTTCCATTGCCATTCAGCAGAAAGTGATTTCTTCCAATCCCCGTTCTACGGTGGGAACTTCTACGGAGATCTATGATTATATGAAACTTCTTTTTGCAAGGATCGGGAAAACTTTTTCTCCGGTTTCAGGCGAAGAAGTAAAGAAAGATTCCGTTTCTGATGTAATCGATTTTATCAAGGCTTCAAAAAAAGACACTTCGTTTTTACTGACAGCTCCCTTGGAATATGACGCAGATAATTTTAAGGAAGCATTGAATGTTTTAAAGCTAGCAGGTTTCACAAGACTTGAGATCAATGGTAATGTAGCTGGTATTGAAGACCTGGAAAGCTTCGGCTTTACTCCTGAAAAAGGGATGACCATTAATCTTGTGATCGACCGTTTTTCTTATGAAGAAGACGAAAGTTTCCTTCAAAGGCTGGCAGATTCTATCCAAATGGCATTTTACGAAGGTCATGGCTATTGTTCACTAAAAAACCCGGATACCGGAAAGGTAAAAGAGTTTTCCAATAAATTTGAGCTGGATGGTATGGAGTTCCTTGAACCGAATGTTCATTTTTTCAGCTTCAACAACCCCTATGGAGCATGTCCGGCATGTGAAGGTTACGGAAAAGTGATCGGAATAGATGAAGATCTTGTTATTCCTAATAAAACACTATCCGTTTATGAGGATGCAGTCGTTGCCTGGAGAGGTGAAAGCATGAGTGAATGGAAAAAAGCATTTATTAAAAAAGCCGGAGACTTCCCTATCCACAAACCTTATCATCAGCTAACCAAAGATCAAAAAAGTTTTCTGTGGAAAGGAGACGGTAAAAGCAGTTTCCCTTCTATTAATAATTTCTTCAAAATGCTTGAAGAAAATCTGTACAAGATCCAGTACCGAGTTATGCTTTCCCGATACAGAGGAAAAACACTCTGTCCTACTTGCGAAGGCCTGAGATTAAGAGAAGAGACGAGCTGGGTAAAGGTAAACGGGCACAATATCCAGTCTATGATTGAGCTTCCTCTTGATGAATTGTATCCTTTAATAGACGGGCTGAAACTTTCTGAGCATGATCAGGATGTAGCCAAAAGGTTATTGTATGAAATCAAAACCCGTATCGAATTTTTATTAAAAGTAGGTTTAGGTTATTTAACGTTAAATAGAACCTCCAATACCCTTTCAGGCGGTGAAAGTCAGAGGATTAACCTTGCGACAAGTTTGGGAAGTTCTCTTGTAGGATCTATCTATATCCTGGATGAGCCTTCCATCGGTCTTCACTCAAGAGATACCGAAAACCTGATCGAAGTTTTAAAAAACCTTCGGGACCTGGGAAATACCGTAATTGTTGTTGAACACGATGAAGACGTTATGAAAGCTGCTGACTATATTATTGATATTGGCCCTGAAGCAGGCTATCTTGGTGGTGAACTGGTATTTGCCGGAGATTATAATGATCTTAAAAATGCGGATACGCTTACTTCAAAATATTTAACCGGAAGGATGGAAATTGAGGTTCCTAAAAAGCGCAGAAAAGCCAAGGAATGGATCCACATCAAAGGAGCAAGGCAAAATAATCTGAAAAATATAGATGTAGATGTTCCTTTGGAAAGCCTTACGGTAATCTCAGGAGTTTCCGGAAGCGGAAAATCTACGCTGATGAAGGAAATTTTAACCAACGACATCCAGATCCAGCTTGGGATGGGTGGCAAAAAAGGAGATTATGATTCTGTAGAATTCCCAAAAAAACTGATTAAAAACATTGAACTGATCGATCAGAATCCGATTGGAAAATCTTCACGATCCAATCCTGTTACTTACCTGAAAGCGTATGATGACATCAGAGATCTTTTTGCCAAACAGAAAGTTTCAAAAATGATGGGTTACAAGCCCAAGCATTTCTCTTTCAACGTAGACGGCGGAAGATGTGACGAATGCAAAGGAGAAGGTGTGATCAACGTATCCATGCAGTTCATGGCAGATATTGAGCTTGAATGTGAAGTATGTAAAGGTACCCGTTTTAAAAACGAAATCCTGGAAGTGAAGTTCGATGAGAAAAGCATTTCCGATATTCTTCATATGACGGTGGATGAAGCTTTGGAATTCTTTAAAGACAATAACGAAGAAAAGATCGTCACAAAACTGAGACCGCTTCAGGAAGTCGGATTAGGCTATCTGCAGCTGGGGCAGAGCTCTTCTACCCTTTCCGGTGGTGAAGCACAGCGTGTAAAACTGGCATCATTCCTTGTCAAAGGGGTTACGACAGACAAAACCCTGTTTATTTTTGATGAACCTTCTACAGGACTTCACTTCCATGATATTCAGAAGTTGCTGAAATCATTGCAGGCACTTATTGATCTTGGTCATTCTGTAATTGTTATTGAACATCAGCCGGATATTATCAAATCTGCAGATTATATTATAGATATTGGCCCGGAGGCAGGAAAATATGGCGGTGAAGTTGTTTTTGCCGGAACCCCGGAAGACCTGGCGAAAGATAAAAAATCGCATACCGCAAAATATATCAAGGAAAAACTTGAAAGCTAAATATGAATAGAGAGCCAATAAATGGCTCTCTATTTTTTTAACCCTTGAGGTTTATTTAATTTGTTTAAAATGTAAGTTGAGTTTAGCATGAAAGCGTTTTTAAACCACAAAAGTCACAAAAGCTTTTTGACACTTAAGTGATTAAAAATTTAATGCTTTATGAATAAGAAGTTCACTTAAGTTTTAAAAAATCATAGATTTTTTGTATCAGACCTCCAAGCTTTAAACCTTAAACGTTGAACTTTAAACCCTTCAAAGATTATACAAAAACGGGCTTTGTTTAATGTAAGCTTCATCATCGATCTGGGACACCAAAAACTCAGACAGATCTGCTGCACTGATTTTCTCACCTGGACAATCCGTCAGATTCGTCTCTGTTCTGAAGTGCTCGGAAGTAGGAATTATTAATGGAAGTCTCACCAATGTCCAATCCAGATTACTCTTCACAAGAATTTCATATTCATCCTGTTTGTCTTTTGTTGTCTTTGGATAATTCTGATACATCCACTCAGTTGCCATTTTTACTTTATCATTTTTATGATCAAAAGGCGTGTTAACGTTCAAACCGGTGATAGTAATATATCTTTTAATTCCGTGAGAATTCATCGACTGTATAATATTTTTTGTAGCATCCGTGAATATCGGTTCTTCTCCGGCAGGCTGTCCTATTTTACTGATTACCGCACTGCAATCTTTAATAAGACGGTTCACAGCTTCAGAATCTCTTGCATCTCCCTGTACGATTTCAATTAAAGGATTTTCAATAGTAAAATTTTCAGGAGTCCGAAGTAACAGTTTCATGGGATGTTTTCTTTTCAAAAGCTCCTGGACAAGGTAATGTCCTGTTTTTCCTGTGCCACCTATTACGGCTATTGTATTGGTTTTCATAATGATCTCTTTTGTTGGTGAAATATGATCCAATAATGAATGAGAATGCCTCATCAATTATTGTCAGATTTCTTTTTGGGTATTAAATAATAGAATAACAGGGTTCATAAAATTTGAACCTTAGGATCTCAAGTACTTAGAAATGCACTTGAATAATGATATTTATAAAGAGATTTTAATGAGTCAAATATAACTAATTATTTTAAAAAGATAAAACTTTAGAATCAAACGCTATTTAGCCTTAATTTTTTATCTTAGAAAACAAAATCATTCATTATTCATTCGCTGGTTTTTACCTTTTTAATCTGATTAAACAATATGAATTATAAAATTCTATCTGCTCTTCTGTTTATTCTGTTATTATGCAGAGCGCATCAAAAAAATGATCAATTCAGATAATAATCAACGATATGGATCACTGGTATATTGATAAAAAGAAGTGACAAGGAAAAAACACTTGAAAAACACCATTGCAAACATCCTGAATAGCAATTGATTACAAACTTATCCACAACAAATTGTGGATAAGTTGTGAATTTTAACATTAAATTCATGTTTCGTATTAAAAATTGTACTACATTTACTATGTAATACAACTGAAATGAAATCATTTTTTGCTTTTTTCAGCTTTGAAATTGCAATTAAATTTGAAATAAAAATTTAAGCACAGCATTGTCGGCTGTGCTTTTTTATTGTTGTCTAATTAAAAAAATGAGATGTATTTATCTACTGGATCCGCTCCTAAAGAGCGGATTCTTTTTATGCACAGGTTCAGTTCCTGTCCTGAATGAATTCTGAATAAAATCATTGAAAAACAAACCGCAATTATTGGAAAGTTTTTATTTATTTAAATTAATTAGTATTTTTATTTTTTCCAAGGCCTCATAGTTCAACGGATAGAATAGAAGTTTCCTAAACTTTAGATCCAGGTTCGATTCCTGGTGAGGCCACAAGTGTAAATAAACAATAAAATACTGGCAGCCCCGCTATATTTGTCGTAGTTGTATGTATTCCTTAAAGCCAGGCAAGTAGCTGCATGTCCAACTTTATTATTTTTTAGGTATTTTCATTACATTTATAAAATCCTCCCGCATTACCTTAGTCATGTGTTTTGCGATAGTTGTGCCAGGCCAGAGGAGACGGGCGCCGAGCGCCGAATAATCCCCGGTACTACTGCAACTTGAGTATGTGAAACCTTCTCCCCCTCCAGCTTCATCACTTAAATTACACATCACTTCATATTTGTGCTGATATATGTTCCGGTCATAGTTATTGAAGTCAATTACTTCACCATTCCACACGGCTTTATTTGCTTTCCATAATCTGAACATAGAGATAGCAGCCTCTTTATCCTCCATAGTATATGCAGATACGTCAGGTTCCAGATCGGGATCTATATTAAGGATTTTACAGATATCCTCATAGCTGTTGACTTCTGATTTAGAATTTATTGTACTTAGTTTTAATGATTCATTACCCGTTTTTATTATTTTTTCAGGTATTTTCATCATATTCATAAAATCCTGCTGCATCACCTTAGTGACGTGTTTTGCTATGGTAATGCCAGGCCAAAGGAGGCGGGCACCGACATGGCTCCTGTTGCTGACGGGACGGTAAGTAAAGTACATCAAACCTGAATCCGGATCAACTTCATCACCCAGATCAAACAAAATTTCATACTTCTCCTGATCATCGTCATTGAAATCAATCATTTCGCCATTCCACGCAGCCTTATTTGCGTTCCACAATCTGAACAGGGAAACAGCAGCCTTTTGATCTTCTTCATCATAGGCAGATACATCTGGTTTCAGGTCAGGATGTATGTTCAGTATTTTACAAATATCTTCATAACTGTTCATTTCCAATTCGAAATTCATTTTTAATTAGCTAATGATTAGGTAGTCCATTCCTTTTCCTCCCAATATTATTACTCATCCTATGAAATATATCTCAATTAAATGATTGTCTGTAGCTTAAAGGAGTTTTTTCCATTTTCTTTTTAAAAAGCTTATTGAACGATTGAGGATGCTCAAACCCTAAAGCATAAGCGACTTCCGATACGGAAAAATTCGTAGCTATAAGATATTCTTTAGCCTTTTCAATCAGTTTTTCATGAATGTGCTGCTGGGCATTCTGTCCCGTAAGGTTCCGGAGCATATCACTCAGATAATGCGGCGAAAGGTTCATTTCTGAGGCCAGGAACTCCACGGTGGGAAGTCCTTTGGTTAATGTTTCCTGTTTATTGAAATAGTCTTCCAGTATACCTTCCATTTTAGATAAAATATCACTGTTGACTGCTTTTCTGGTGATAAACTGTCTTTTATAAAAGCGGTTGCTGTAATTCAGCAGAACCTCAATATAAGACACAATAACGTCCTGGCTGACTTCGTCAATCGCTGTATTCAGCTCATTCCTGATATTATCCAGTAATCCGGTGATGATTGTTTTTTCCTGATCAGATAGATGCAGTGCCTCGTTGGTATCATAGGAAAAGAACCCGAATTTTTTAATGTTCTTGCCCAAAGGATAGGTCCGTATAAAATCCGGATGTACAAGCAACGTATATCCACAGTATTCTGCGTCCGCATCAGTAGAAAGAATCTGTCCCGGCGCCGTAAACATCATGCCTCCTTCGTTAAAATCATAATATCCCTGTCCGTAACCCATCTTTCCATGTTCAGAAAACTTATACGAAATCTTATAAAAATTCAGGTAAAAGCTTCTGTTCAGCAATTCCTTATTTACAATCATTTTCGTATTATCTACCAGGCTTACTAACGGATGAAGCGGTTTGGGAAGTTTCAGCAGGTCGTGAAGCTCCGATATGGATGAAATTTTCATAGGTGTATTATCCTTCTTTTCCATGATATAAATGTATTAAATATTTGAATTAAAAGACAGCATAAATAAAATCTATGCCGTCTCAATATTTAAAAATATCTTAAATAAACTGTTTGCCGAACTGCTCTCTGAAAGCTTCAGCTCCCAGTTCAAGACGCTGGGCATATAATGCTTTTGCATCCTCTCCTGCTACGTATCTTAACTGCTTCTTGCCATCTGTAGCTGCTTCATATACCACTTCAGCAATCTGTTCAGGTTTGGAAGCCGCTTCCATCATTCCTTCCATACTGGAAAAAAGGGAATTGGTAATCTCTTCATAGGCCGGGCTCGTTGCGGAATCTAAAGAACGACTTACAAAATCGGTCTTAATTCCTCCTGGAGATACAGTTTTGATATTAATGCCGAATTTATTCAGTTCATAAGATAGACTCTCGCTCCAACCCTCCAGCGCCCATTTGGTTGCATGATAGGTTGAACCCAAAGGAAATGCAATCAATCCTCCGATTGAGGTGGTAGAAATAAACATTCCGCTCTTTTTCTCTCTGAAATATGGAATAAAAGCTTGTGTTACACGAATCACCCCAAGAAGGTTGGTATCCAGCTGCTTTAAAATCTGCTCATCTTTTAAGGCTTCCAAAGGACCAATAAGCCCATATCCTGCATTATTGAAAACCACATCTACATTCCCCAGCTCAAGGGCTTTATTTACAGTCGATTTTATCTGTTCCAGATTGGTAACATCCAAAGGAAGCAGGGTTACATTGTCCAAGGCGGCAAGTTCAGAAGCTGCTTCCGGGTTTCTCATAGTAGCAATAACGTTCCAGCCTCTGCTTTGAAATAATTGGGCAGCCGCTTTTCCTAATCCTGTTGAAGCGCCTGTTATAAAAATTGTTTTCATTTTGTTCTGTATTAAATTAACAGGACAAAGGTCAGGATTCGAATAAAGGCTGGAGTTGCCAAATTGGACTAACGTGTATCCAAAATGGATTTTAAATAGTTTTTTGAAGGAATTATCTCAAAATAGAAAGGCCCGGATTTAAAATCCGGGCCTTGTTTATTAAAAAGAGAAATGCAGTATAAGCTGTGAATTCTCTTCAGATTATCTTATCTTAAAATTTATAGACAAATGAATTGATATTCATCCCTGCTCCTACAGAAGCAAATAAAACCACATGTCCTTCTTTTATTTCATGGGAAGGAAGTTCTCCATTCAGGATCATCGTAAGCAACGTTGGAATGGTAGCCACACTGCTGTTCCCTAATTTATCGATTACCATCGGCATGATATTCTCAGGCATTGTCAAATCATAAAGCTGATAAAAACGTTTTACAATCGCCTCATCCATTTTCTCATTAGCCTGATGAATGATAATTTTATCTAGCTGATCTATAGAATATCCGCTTGCATCCAGACACTTCTTCATAGCATCCGCCACATTTACAAGAGCAAATTCATAAATTTTTCTGCCTTCCATTTTGATATATTTCGTATCAGGACAGCTTTCATTGTTGTATGACTTACCAAAGAAAAGGTAATCTTTTTCGTTCAGGGTATAAGAAGCCGATAAATGGGACTGTATTCCTTTACCATCTTCACTTATTTCCATGATAACCGCTCCTGCACCATCCGCATAGATCATACTGTCCCTGTCGTGAATATCAACGACTCTGGAAAGTGTTTCTGCACCAATAACCAGGCAGCGTTTTGCAATACCCGATTTGATGAAGGCATTAGCCTGTATCACACCTTCTATCCAGCCCGGACATCCGAACAGAACATCATAGGCTACACAGAAATTATTTTTGATCTTTAGAAGATGTTTTACTCTTGAAGCCAGACTTGGCACACTATCCGACTGAACGGTGCCAAAGCGGACATCACCAAAATTATGGGCAAATATGATGTAATCCAGGGTCTCCGGATCTATTTTTGAATTTTCTATTGCTCTCTGTGCTGCAATCAGCCCCAGATCTGAAGTCACCTGATCCTCAGATGCGTATCTTCTTTCTTCTATGCCGGTAATTTCCTTGAGCTTTCTGGCAATAATATCATTCGCTTCCTTTAATGACTCCCCGTTTTTATTAATAAAATGATGCTTGTCAAAAAATAAATTTGTAATTGTTTCCGGCGGAATATAATTGCCGACTCCTATAATCTTGCTTGTCATTAAAAAAAAATTATAATCTTCTTAAATTCATTTTGGTTTTTTCATGAATTTAAATATTGTACAATATTAACGATAAAATATCTATTAATCGTATGATAAAATAGAATTGAATATTTATATTGGTATTCAGAGCATAAAATGAAACATTACCATCCCTCAGATCGCTTTCTATCATTAGATTTTCACTTCATTCTCAATCCCTTAGATTGTTGTTTTCATTTTTTGTAAATTCGCATGCTTATGGCAGCCTATATTCTTGAAAATACAAGCATCAATATACTTTCCGTTTATGATCTCCTGAAACATACTTCAGGCAGCGCATTCCTGGAGATCAGAGATTTTCATAATATCTATCCTACTGCCATCGAAAACAATATAGGCGTTTTTACTAAAAGATCCCCGTTAAAAGATTTCCCGGAGGTTTCCGTCGGCCAGATTGGCAGCTCTATAATAAGTACATGTACCTGCCATACCCCTAAAGACAAACTTTGTGAGCATCAGGCAGAAATCATCCACTGTATCATAGAGGAGAAAAAATTCAGGACTTTTTTTGATCCTTTTCTTCGTAAGAAACTGTTTATTGCTAAAGCTAAAAGTTACGGCTTAGAAAATGAACCGGAGCTTGATATCTATTTTGAGCTTGAATATGTTAATGACAAAATCGAAGTAAAGCCTAAGATCAGGGAAATGTTACCTATAGATGAGGATATTTTTAAACAGCAGCTTCTTCCTCAACGTTCTTCAGTAATCAATCAATTAGCATTACAGGACAGTGGGAAGAGAAAAATACTGGTCATCGGAAGGCACCGTTATTACAGCCACCTGAATTTTTCACTCATGGAAGCTGAAACTACCCAGGCAGGAAAACTCAAAAATCCTGTCCATCCTGTTGATGCCATGCAGCTTATCTGGAAAGCTGAAGAGCCACAGCATATTAAATTCTACACTGCTGTTTCAGCGTTTCAGAATAATTATAATGAGGATTACAATACTGCAGAGCTGGAAGCTCTAAAACTTATCGTACAGAATCCGCTTGGGCTGGAAACTTATTATCATGACCGTGAGCTGTCCGAGACCGTTTCATCAAAATCTCTTGTCCCTGTACATCTTGAGGTTTTGCAGGCAGAAATACAGCTTAGCGTATTCAAAAAGGAGCCTTTTTATGAGGTAACCGGAGCGTTAGAATTCAATGATGCATCCATTCCTTTTAAAAATATAATGATCAGGAATGAATATTTTGTCTACAGCCGGAATACTTTCAGTTTTGTAGATGATCCGGATATGCTGAGGGTAATTAAATTTTTTAAAACCAATAATGAGATCCTGCTTGTTCATTCCTCGAAATATGAAGGATTCATGAAAAATATTCTTTCTTCACTGGAAGAACGTATTCATATCAATTATAGTTATATACAGCCTGCAACACCAGTACAGCTTGAAGAAGAAAACCACAGTAACGAATGGGTCATTTATCTTCGCCAGCAAGGAAATTACATTGCTTTGACTCCGGTCATGAAATATGGACAGGCAGAAGTTGCCGTCTATTCCAAGAAACAGCTTTTCGGAACGGATCAGAATGGAAATGTATTTAAAATTGATAGAAATGACGCAGAAGAAGCCCGTTTTACCTATCTCATTATGAAGCAGCACCCCGACTTCGAAGCACAGATGGACGGCTATGATTATTTTTATCTGCATAAAGATAAGTTCCTGGATCAGGACTGGTTTCTTGGTGCTTTTGAAGTATGGAGACGTGAAGGTGTTGTCATTCTTGGATTCAATGAGCTTAAAAATACTAAACTCAATTCTTACAAAGCAAAAGTCAATATTCAGATCACCAGTGGGCTGGATTGGTTCAATGCTAAATTAAAGGTAAGCTTCGGACAGAAGGATGCCACACTGAAACAGCTTCATCGCGCTATACGCAACAGAAGTAAATTTGTACAGCTGGACGACGGGACGCTCGGGGTTCTCCCGGAAGAATGGATCAACAGGATGAATGAATTTTTCCGGATCGGGGAAATTGATGCTGAGGAACTTAAAATTCCAAAGATCAATTTTACGGAAGTGTCTTCACTGTTTGAAAAGGATATTTTGAGCAGCGAGGTACAGGAAGAGCTTTCTTCTTATTCACTTCAGTTCTCATCCGTTAAAGATATTCCCCAAATCGATATTCCTTCAGGATTGAAAGCTGTTTTGAGGGATTATCAGCATGACGGACTGAACTGGCTGAGCTTTTTGGACAGCTTTAATTTCGGAGGATGTCTTGCGGATGATATGGGTCTTGGAAAAACACTTCAGGTGATCGCGTTTATTCTTTCTCAACGTAAAAAACGAGGCCATGTTACCCATCTTGTCGTAGTTCCTACTTCCTTGCTCTTCAACTGGCAGGAAGAGATTAACAGGTTCGCTCCTTCAATAAATGTAATGACTCATTATGGAGCCGAAAGACTGAAAACTGCAGAACATTTTTCTGAATATGAGGTAGTACTTACCAGCTATGGAATGTTACTTTCGGATATCCGTTTTCTGAAAGACTTCCGTTTTAACTGTGTTTTCCTTGATGAATCACAGACAATTAAAAATCCTAATTCAGAAAGATATAAAGCAGCCCGCTTGTTGAATTCAAGAAACAGGTTTGTTCTTACAGGGACTCCTATTGAAAACAACACTTTCGATCTTTACAGTCAGCTTTCTTTTGCCTGTCCGGGACTTTTGGGAAGCAAGCAGTATTTTAAAGACATTTATGCCGTTCCCATTGATAAATTTGAATATGGTAAGCGTGCCCAGGAGCTTCAACAGAAAATCAAGCCTTTTATTCTCCGCAGGACAAAAAAGCAGGTTGCCAAAGAGCTTCCTGAAAAGACGGAAATGGTAATCTACTGCGAAATGGATACTGAACAGCGTAAAATCTATGATGCTTATGAAAAGGAACTCCGTGAATTTATTGCCGCCAATGATGACGATGATCTGAATAAAAACAGCATGCATGTTCTGACCGGACTTACCAGGCTCAGACAGATCTGTAATTCTCCTGTACTATTAAAAGAAGGATATTCCGGCGATCATGCCGTGAAAATAGAAATACTGATGGAACAGATCCAAAGTAAGTCGAAAGATCATAAAATCCTTGTATTCTCACAATTTGTAGAGATGCTGGACTTGCTTAAAGCTGAACTTGAACGTAAAAAGATTCCTTTTGAATATCTTACGGGACAAACCAAAAACAGAGGCAAGACCGTTAATAATTTCCAGGAGAATGAAGAGATCCGGGTATTCCTGATCAGTTTAAAAGCGGGCGGCGTAGGCCTGAACCTTACTCAGGCAGATTATATTTACCTCGTAGATCCGTGGTGGAATCCTGCAGCGGAAAACCAGGCGATCGACCGTAGTTATAGAATCGGTCAGACTAAAAATGTGATTGCAGTCCGGCTGATCTGTTCAAATACTGTGGAAGAGAAGATTTTAAGTCTTCAGAAAAAGAAAAATGAGCTGGCCCAAAATCTGCTTCAGACTGACGGAACAGGCATTCAGAAGCTGTCGAAGCATGATTTATTAGAAATACTGGAATCAAAATCATTGTAAAACCTTTCAACACAATATTCAGTTATACCTGACTAAAAAGAAAACCGACAGATAGAATCTGCCGGTTAAAAAAAACAAAAATTGATATGGATATGATTAGATAAAGTGTTCTTATTTTTTAATGATCTTTTTGGTGATGCTTTTTTTATCTTTAGTGTAGATCCTGATCAGATAAGTCCCGGGAGTAAAGCCATTCATATTAACAACACCGGATATTCCTTCCAAAAGTTTCTGTCCAGATACGCTATAAACTTCATATTTTTCAAGTCCGCCTTCTGTTTGTACCGTTACGGAACCTGATGTAGGATTTGGGTATATTTTTGCAGATGATTTTTTTGTTACCTCCGATGTAGCCAGATTGGATGCCAGCACATTTAAAGTATAATCTTCAACCTGTCCAATGAACCACCCTGCTGGACATGGCAGATTTTCCAAGGTTCCCATCCATGAATTAGATTCATAAGCTTTAACAATTCTGAACCGGGTTGATCCCAGCATTGCATCAGCAGGAATGCTGATTGTTCCAGACGTTACTCCAGACTGTCTGCCGGGAATAGGATCAGAATTATCCAGATAGCCTAAATTAAACGCTTCGTTCGGATCAAAAGTATTATTGTGATTAAGATCGATATAGGCATACACTGAGACGGTTGTCTGTCCCTGAGTTCCTCCAGTGACGGTTATTGGATAAGAATTACCTCTGTTCACACTGAAAACTGTAGATGTAAAGTTCTCAACTGCGTCTGAAGTTCCGTCTATATGACTTTCGTTGGAAATTCCTGTAAATTCTATCTTTGTAATTTCACTAACAGTCAGGGTTGTGACATTTTCAGCTCCGCAGTAGGGCCATGGGAAAACCATATTATTTCCTGCAATATTTACAGTGTAATCTTCGGTTTGTCCCGCTCTTAAGCTGGTATCACAAGCTGTAGTGATCGAATTCGGTGCGTTGGGATCAGAATAAGCAGCTGTATTGGTATTTTTCAGTACTCTCATTCTTGTGGCACCGGATGCTGCATTCGCGGGAACTGTAATGGTACCGTTAATCGTAAAGGCATTAAAAGGATTCGCTGCTGCCAGTCTGCCTATATAAAAATTTTCTCCCGCATCATCAAAATTACCGTTCTTGTTAAAATCAATAAAAACCACAACGTCACTTGGAAAAGTACCGGAGGGCCCTTTTATAGAAATCTGATAACTGTTTCCGGCCTGAAGATCTACAGACAGTGAGGTAAAATCCTCATAAGGCTGCGCATTCCCTGATTGTGAAGTTGAGGTATTATTGATATTTCCAAAACTTACATTGGTGATCATATTGCTATCTGTGCCATATTGAAATGCAGGAGTACAGTATTGTGCATTCATCATCATATAGAATACCACAGCAGAAAAAGTAGATAATTTCTTCATTTATTCTTTTATTTTGTTGAGACAAATTTATATTTATTTAGAATCAATAAAAATAAGAATCGAATGATATTTATCACTTTTAAAAGAATAATTAAAAATAAAGGAAGATATTTAAAATAAAGCTGCTGAAAACTAACAGTATATACATTTATTATACATGCAGAAATATCTGTAGAATCTAAGTGTGTAAGCAAAAATATTAAGCTCTGGAAAGCTGATCGAGCTTTTTCAACAGTGCTGGTATCCGGTAAGCTCCGGACATCTGCTCTACTTTAGGCAATAGTTCATCTACATCCGCACCTTTTGCGGTAAGAAATAACGGAGTTTTGCTTTCTCCTCTTAAAACACTTCTTCTTTGGGAATCCGGAGAAGCAAACTCGTTCTTTGCAATTCCAATGATTGCATATTTTCGGTCTAAGGCTTCATAGAGGTATCCTCCAAGACCTATTTTACCATCATTATCAAGGGTAACATAGCCATCTACGATAATAATGTCTCCTTCTTTTAAGGATATTTTCTTTAATAGGCTCAAAATGCAGGGCAGTTCCCGCTTGTAGAAAGCACCACTTTCATATCCGGAAGAGACTTCTGTTTTTTCAGTATAAATATCAGACTCATTTTCTGAGGTCCAGTCTTCAAATGCGATACACACAGTGTTTGCATGGTCCTCATAATAATAGGTATCAAAAGCGTAAATCATATTTCCTTCTATCATTAAAAAAACTCTCCGAAATGCCACAAAATCCCGGACGGATCATGTACAAAGCATTCTTTTCCCCAGTCCATTGTTCTTACGGGGGTAAGCTTTACTTTTTCATATTTCTCAGTAAGACGCAAAGTCTGAAGTTCCTTCCAGAATTCATCCGTATTCTCGACTTCCATAAAGACCATGGTATTGTCTATCCAGTCTTTAGCATAGTAATCCTGAAGATAGAATCCGGTTTCCTGCCTTTTAAACAAAGATAATTTAGGTTCAAGAATTATTTCCTCAAATCCAAGATCTCTGTAGAAGCTTCTGCTTATTTCAAAATTTTCAGCCCCGATAAATGGCCTGATGGATTTTACATGCTGTCTCATTGTTTTCTGTTTTTCCAGTTATTATAAGTCATTTCAAATTTGATTTCTCCTTTTCCATGCATACCTCTCTCCTGCCATCCGGACTTCCTGTAAAATGCTTCCGCTCTTGTTCCCGGTGCAGTTCCCAGCCATACATCTTCTTTGGTTTGTTCAAAATACCAGTCAAGCATAACATCATGAAGCTTCCTTCCAATTCCGAGATTCTCAAAATCAGGATGTATAAAAAGTGCCCAGATATTATTTTCCTTCAGATCTACAATAGAAAAACCAATAATCCGGGATTCTATCTCACCTACCCAGCCTTTTCCTCTTTCAAACAGAAATTCTTCACAGTCTGCGTCAGTTACCAAGGCGGGATCAGAAAGCATATTCTCTTTTACTGAGTTCCGGACGATCTGGATCTGTGGAATGTCTTCAGTCCTGGCTTCGCGAATTGCTGTTTTCATTTGGTTATTCTTATGTTGGTTAGCTATTTTTATAAAATTGAAGTTGGTCAATGCAAAGGCACAATTTTATGTGCCTGATGCTTTATTAGGAATCTCCGATAAAATGTACCTTACTAAAAAACACAAACCATTGGTTTATTAAACTTTAAACATTATTAATTAAAGCAATTTTTATTTTGTGTTTTGTGATGATTCAATAAAATATTTTATTTTTTATCTACTACAATTCTTTCTGCTCTGTTGGCAATTTCCCAGGCAGTGGCAAAAACCAGCTGGGCTCTTTTTTCCAGCAATGGATAATCAATTTTCTCAGGATCATCGGTTGGTTTATGATAATCTTCATGAATACCGTCAAAGAAAAAGGCTACCGGAACATTGTTTTTAGCGAAATTATAATGGTCTGAACGGTAATATAGCTGTTCCGGATCCGCAGGATCATCGTATTTATAGTTTAATTCCAGATTATTCGTTTTTTTGTTGGCAGCTTCATTGATGACTTTAAGCTGAGAGCTCAGCATTTCAGAACCTATCACATATACATATTGTTTTCCTCGGTTTGCGGCATCATCACGTCCAATCATATCAATATTGAGGTCAACAACAGTATTGGCAAGCGGAAATACGGGATTGCTGGTATAGTACTCAGATCCGAACAGGCCATGCTCTTCTCCTGTTACATGAAGGAATAGAATTGATCTTTTTGGCGCGTTTCCAGCCTTTTTAGCTTCCTGGAATGCTTTCGCGATCTGCATAACGGCTACAGTTCCGCTTCCGTCATCATCAGCTCCGTTGTAAACAACTCCGTTTTTGGTTCCGACATGGTCGTAATGTGCAGAAATCACTATTATTTCTTCCGGTTTCTCACTTCCTTCAATGAAAGCAAGGATATTTTCAGAATCCGGAAGGTTTCCGCCTCCTCTTTTCTTCATAAATTCTGCAGGAACCTTTTGATAATAGGAACCTAACGCCTTTGGAGGAGTAATTCCTAAGCCTTTATAATAATCAACCATATACTCACCCGCTTTTTTCTGTCCAGGACTTCCGGTATCTCTTCCTGCCATTTCATCGGAAGCGATCACATATAAGTTTTTCTTTAGTTCATCAGATTTAATGGTCTTATATGCAGCAAGAAAGGCTTTATCCCCTTTTGCTACAGACACGGATTGAGTGGATTGGGCCGAAGCACCTTCAGAAGTTTTCGCCGTTCCGCAGCTCACCATAACAGCCAGCCCTAACAACGGGATAAGTATTTTTTTCATACAATAATAATTTGCTTAAAAATAACAAATTTTATTTAACCTTCAACGGATGCCTATTTTTCTTATATTTGATATAAATGCAATATAGATGGAAAAAATTTACGGATTTACACACTATTCCTTTTTCACGGAAATGTCTGAGCTGGCTACAAAACATAATAGTTTTGATCTGTCTTTAGGACTTCCCGACTTTGATATTGATGAGCGATTAAAATCATTTTTAAAGGAGGCTGTAGATTGTAATAAACATCAGTATGAGCCACTTGCAGGAAATCCGATGCTCATTAACAATATCATTACTTATAACACAGCACGTAAAAACAGCATCAGACTTAAAGAAAATGAGGTGACTGTTGTTCCCTGTGCAACTTTTGCTTTAAATACAGCCCTTAAATCTATTCTAAATCAAGGAGATGAAGTTATCATTATTCAGCCTTCCTATTATACTTACGCACCTGCAGTTGTTCAAAATGGCGGTATTCCTGTTTATTATGACCTTGATAATGATTTTACCATAAACTGGGAAAATTTTCAAAAATGCATTTCCGGAAAAACAAAAGCCATTATTGTTAATTCGCCACAAAATCCAACGGGAACAATCTGGAAGCAGAATGACTGGAACCAGCTTTATGAACTGATAAGGCATCAGGAAATTTACCTTATCTCGGAAGAAATTTACGATACCTATTGCTACGACGGGCTTGAACATTACAGTTCTTTTCTTCATCCTGAGCTGAGAAACAGGACCTTCTGTATCTTCTCTTTTGGAAAAATGTTTCATACTTCCGGTTGGAAGGTGAGCTATTTACTTGCCTCAGAATACCTTACCTCAAAATTCAGATGTCATCAGCAATATATTTCCTATAGTGCGAATGCTCCTGCCCAATATGCTCTTGCTAAATATCTGGAAGTATTCGATTCCAGTGAAAACAAAAATATAATGCAGCGAAAAAGAGATATTTTTAATGAAATGATTGCATTTACACCTTTGGAAGCTATCAAAAAGGCTGAAGGAAGCGTCTTTCAGATCGTTAATTTCAGGAATGTTTCTAAAACTATGACAGATGTAGAATTTTCAAAATGGTTGACGGTAAAGAAAGGAACAGCATGTCTTCCACTTTCTGCTTTCTATAATTCGCGGCAGAACTCCGATTATGTGCGGTTCAGTTTTGCTAAAAAGGATGAATTGATCATCCAGGCTTTGGAACACCTGCAGAAAAACCTTTAATATTTGAAACCTGTCATTACAAAGAATCATAGTTTATGCATAAAGAAGATTATTAACTAAAAAATCTTCATATCAATGAAAAAGCACCGCTTGAGACGGTGCTTTAAAATATTTGATCATTCGATCTTAGAGACTTAAAACTCTTACATCAATTCTTCTGTTTTTTGCTTTACACTCATCCGTGTCATTCGCTTCACAAACCGGATGCTGAGAGCCATAGCCTTCTGCTTCTACCCTGTCTGATGAAATTCCCAGCTCCAAAAGCTTCAGTTTTGCAGTCTGAGCTCTCAGATTCGATAATTTCTGATTGCTTTCTTCATTGCCGGTATTATCTGTATACCCTCCCAATTTAATTTTCACGTCAGGATAGGCATTTAAGATTTCAGCAAGGTTATTAAGCTGAGCATCTGATCCGGCTTTCAGATCACTGGAACCGGTTTCGAAATAAAGGTTTTCCAGAGTATACCAGTTATTAGGATCTATGATAGTCTGATCTTTTTGATTTACCGAATTGTATAGCTGGAATAGTCTGCTTCCTTCTCCTAAAGCGATTGTTTTTCCGCCTTTCAATTTTATTTCCTGAATGTTTCCTGTCTCATAAACAAAATCCCCGTTTTCATTAAGATGTCCTTTGATTTCTTTTGGAGAAGCGGGAACGGTTTGAAGATCTGTATGGGTTGCAGTTGAAGTCGCATTATAAGCTCTTGTCAGGCTTTCCAGTTTCGCTTTCCTGTTGGCTTCAATTTTATCTTTATGCAGTACTGCCAATGTTGGTGCAATAACTAATGAAACAATGGACATCAATTTGATCAGAATGTTCATTGATGGTCCTGAAGTATCTTTAAAAGGATCTCCCACAGTATCTCCGGTTACGGAAGCCTTATGAGGTTCTGAACCTTTATAATAGGTCTGACCATTGATATCAACGCCTTTTTCAAATGACTTTTTAGCATTATCCCAGGCACCACCTGCATTATTCTGGAACATCCCCATCAGAACACCGCTCACGGTAGCACCGGCTAAAAATCCTCCTAAAACTTCAGGTCCGAATATAAATCCGATCAGCAAAGGTGAAATAATGGCAATAGCCCCTGGAAGCATCATTTTTCTGATGGATGCATCTGTTGATATGGCTACACACTTCTCATATTCGGGCTGTGCTTTTCCTTCCAGAATCCCCGGAATTTCACGAAACTGTCTTCTTACTTCTTCTACCATGGCCATCGCAGCTTGTCCTACTGCAGTAATGGCAAGTGAAGAGAATATAAACGGTATCATTCCTCCCACAAATAAACCTGCCAGAACATCTGCTCTGTAGATATCAATTCCATCGATTCCGGCAATTCCTACAAAGGCAGCAAATAAAGCCAGCGCCGTTAATGCAGCGGAAGCAATTGCAAATCCCTTTCCTGTAGCTGCTGTGGTATTTCCTACAGCATCCAGGATGTCTGTCCTTTCACGGACTTCTTTTGGAAGTTCACTCATTTCAGCAATTCCTCCGGCATTATCAGCAATCGGTCCAAAAGCATCAATGGCGAGCTGCATGGCAGTAGTGGCCATCATTCCGGCTGCTGCAATTGCCACACCGTAAAGTCCTGCACATAAATAAGAACCGTAAATTCCTCCTGCCAATACAAGGATAGGAAGTAATGTTGATTCCATCCCTACTGCCAAACCACCGATAATATTTGTTGCATGACCTGTAGAGGATTGTCTTACAATACTTGAAACAGGCCTTTTGCCCATAGCTGTATAAAATTCCGTAATGATGCTCATTAAAGTGCCTACTACCAGACCTACCATTATAGCACCGAAAACACCCATCTTAGTGAACTCGTGTCCTCTGAGCGTCATTTTTTCGGGAAGAAGGTAAGTGACCAGAAAATAAGAAGAGATCGCTGTAATGACAATACTTCCCCAGTTACCCAAATTCAGAGCATTCTGTACGCTGGAAGTAGATGAGCCTTCATTATCATTGATTCTTACAAATAAAGTTCCTATCATGGAGAAAATGATTCCTGTCCCGGCAATAAGCATTGGAAGAAGGATAGGTGCAAAACCACCGAAGGCATCATCAGACATTGTTTCTCTACCCAAAACCATTGTCGCTAATACTGTTGCAACATAAGATCCGAAGAGGTCGGCTCCCATCCCAGCTACATCTCCTACATTATCACCTACGTTATCTGCAATAGTGGCTGGATTCCTTGGATCATCCTCAGGAATTCCCGCTTCCACTTTTCCGACAAGGTCAGCTCCAACATCTGCAGCTTTTGTATAGATACCACCACCTACTCTTGCAAAAAGAGCAATGGATTCTGCTCCAAGAGAAAATCCTGTAAGAATTTCAATGGTCTTTTCCATTTCATGGGAATCTACTGTTGCATCAGGAGCGAAAATCTGTTTAATGATCAGAAAAAGAGCACCCAACCCCAGAACTGCCAATCCGGCCACTCCCATTCCCATAACGGAACCTCCGGTAAAAGAAACTTTCAGAGCTTTGGAAAGTGATGTTCTTGCGGCTTCTGCTGTTCTTACATTGGCTTTTGTTGCGATTTTCATTCCGATAAACCCTGCCAATGCAGAAAATACAGCTCCCACGGCAAAAGCAACCCCAATACTCCAGTGGGAATTGGAATTACTGGATCCCATTACAGCAAGTAATATCGCAACCACCACTACAAAATAGGTTAAAATCTTGTACTCGGCCTTTAGAAAAGCCATTGCACCGTCAGCAATATGTCCGCTGATTATTTTCATTTTTTCATTCCCGGCATTCTGCTTACTTACCCAGTTACTCTGCAGGAAAGTATACAATAAGGCGACAACGCCGAAAACCGGAATTAAATAGAACAAATCCATAGTTTATTATTTTAATATTAATAAATAGTAATTAGTTTTATAAATATAACAAAAATTCTATGGTTTTATTAAGTCTGATTCTATAATATATTTTCTGAAAATTTGAAACGGCATAAAAAGGTGCTATTCCGGGAAAGCATTAATATATTTAAGTTTTTATCCTCTATCAAAAAAGATGCTTATTAAACAAATAAAGGCAGATGAAATTCATCTGCCTTTATTATGAGTTGGAAATGCTATTTTTTAGCCTCCGAATTTTTCTGCGTAATCTTTTTGAGAAGCTTTGATCACTTTTTTAGCATGCTCAGCTCCATATACCTCATGAATTCTACATTTTGCAGGCTCATCCGGTAAATTTTTATACGTTAAGAAGTAGTGCATTAATCTTTTCACTTCAGCTTCCGGAAGTTCAGAAATATCTCTGAAATGTCCAAAAGCGTGGTCACCAATCATTACAGCAACAATTTTGTCATCTGCTTCTCCTCCATCGATCATTTTGAATCCACCGATTGGAATAGCTTCCATTAATAACCCTCCTGAATGAATATTGTGAGAACTTAACACACAGATATCAAGCGGATCATGATCACCTTCCGTCACATCATCAGCGCCAGCTTCTACAGCTAATTTCATAACTTCATTATGGCAGTATGTTCTTGGAACAAATCCATATAAAGCGGGAATAATATTGGAAAATTTCTGAGGTCTGTCAACCTTCAAAAATCCTGTTTCTTTATCTACTTCATATTTAATAGTATCTGAAGGAACGATTTCCACAAATACGTTTACAACATTTGGCGCATCTTCTCCTGCAGAAACCCCATGCCATGGATGTGCTTTAAAATTTGGAATCATTATTTATTTGTTATTTTTAAGTTATAATTAAAATTTCTCTTCTAAGGTCTTCTATGGTAGCAGCAATATAGTCATCGCCTTCCATATAGTTCATAATGAAAATGGTTTTGAACTCTTCAAGATCTGCATTTCCATTCAGACCATCATATGTTTTATGAAGTAAATCGATCAAAGCATTTTTTGAGTCTACGATATTCTTCCATGAGCCTTTTGTAATATACAGCTGTTGTGAAGAATTGTACTCAAACTCCTCATTAATGGTTTTTTCTGTAAGGAAAATAAACTCGTGTACTGCCAGACCTTTATCAAATTTCTGGATGATATTCGACGGTTTTATTCTTTCTAAAAAGAGGGTCATTCTTTCATAGGAATGTGCTTTGTTTTCAGCGTTTGATTTCACGGAAAGAAGCTTGATCTCCTGATTTTTAAGGGTAATGTACGAGTGTACGAATTGTCTCAGCAAAACCAAAAAAGGAATTGCGATAATTAATGCAAAAGCATACGGTAGATATCCTGAAAAATTAGCCATAATTTTAGACCGCAAAATTACTAATTATTTTCCGGCTTCTAAAGAGTTTTTAAATATATCAGTCTTAGAATTCTGAATATAGATGAGAGACAGAACAATGATCAGATAAAAACCTATCATCATTCTGTTGGCCAGGCTTGGAAAAACCAGATATCTTACAAAAACTGCTGCATAAACAGCTCCGAAAAACAAGCATTGAGCCCAGCTTTTTTTGCTGTTCAAAGAAAATTTATTGGCCAGAATAATAACGATAAACAATAAAAGCAGTGGGAAATATGATCCGTTAAAGTCCAGCATCATTGTTTTTTTTATAAAATTCAGATAATCCGGAAAATAGAACGGATCAGGATTCGATATCGGATAAATCTGAACTTTTGTAAACTGATTCATAAATAAAACAGACCATGAAATCTGATTGAAATACTGGATCAGAAAAAAGGAAAGGAAGATATATCCGTAAGATAAAAATACTTGCGCTGTTTTAATCTGAAGGGTGTTTTTATAAAAATAAATCAGAATATAAAGAAGTGAATATAAAATAAAATATTCCGGTCTTGTTAAAACACAGAGCATCGCGAAAACTGTTGCTGCAAGATGATTTTTCTTAATTATAAAGGTATAAAAACTTAACAGAAGCATTAAACAGGCTAAACTGTCTGCCGAAGCATACCGGCTTGCCTCCAAAAGAGGTTTGAATAATGAAATAATGACCGTTATAATGAATGCTAAAGGGTAATTCTTTAAAATCCTGATCAGGAACCCAAATATTAAAGTAATGATAAAAACATAAGAAAATATTGAGGTTAAAGATATTGAGGTTAAAACATTAAAACCTAATTTATAAAACATCAGGTTCACAAAATTATAAAATGGTTTCACAGAGAACAGCTGAAGTTCTTCTTCATAAGCTTTGGGATTTTTTGACAGCGTATAATAATAAGTGTTTCCCCCTATTGCAATTTCTTCAGCTTTGGAAATTTCAGAAAGTTTAGGATTTATATTTTTTAATTCTGTATAAACTTTTTTATGAATATCTTCTATTTTAAGATCAGAATGTTCGGTTTTGTAAATAAGGCCCATGTAGGCTTCTAAATCTGCATTATAATACTGATGGGTATACAAATAGTAGGACATCAGGCATACATAGATCGAAAAAATAAAAACAAGAATATTTCCAGTTTTTTTCATCTGCGTTTGAGTTTATTCTGTTAAGGATGCAAAAGTAAAAAAACTATTCTTTCAGCTGCTATTATTCAGGTGTTTTTATAGTAATTACAATTCAAACAGTGCAGGTCTTTGCGTTACTTCATGATAACATACACTGTTTTCATCAAAAAAGTGATATACAAGGCTTTTCCTGGTTTTGTTTTTGTCTGTATGCGGTTCTCCACCGTGAAGGATATTGGCATGCCATATTAGCATATCCCCTTTTTTTGCTTTAAATATTTCTTTTTTCAGACCAAGTTCTCTGACTTTAGATTCCAAAAACTCTTCATAGGCACGGTAGCTTTTTTTACCGATTTTAAATGCACTACCTTCATTCTCATAATCAGAATTAAGGAAATAAGGAAGTTTATGACTTTTAGGAATATAATGTAGTGCACCATTGGTTTCATCCACATCCTCTAATGCAATCCATACTCCTAAAAGCCCGCCTAGAGGATAAGTCGTCATATGAATACTGTCAGAATGCGTTTTCTGCTGGCTGCCATTAATGAAGTTGATACTCTGGAAAAGCTTTGCCTTACCATCTAAAAGGACAGACAGAAAATCCAGCAGGTTCTTATCATTTCCAATATTTTTAATGATTTCAGAATGATGAATGGCAAACATCAGCTTTCCTCCGTAAATAAATTTCAGGGTGCCATTTTCCATCAGCTTTTCAATTTCATTATTGATCCTGTCTGCATCATCTGGACTAATGAAATTTCTTACAATCATATATCCGTTTTCATCATACTGAAGGGCACTTTGTTTATTTTCAGCATTGAGTTCTTTGAAAAACGTAGTGTCAACAAGTCTATTCTGGTCTATTCCTCTTTTTGAAGCCGGAAGATGGGCAAAATCAGTGCTGGAAATGCTGGAATAGTAGTTTTTTTTGAGGCCATACTTTTTATACAAGGGGATATTATGCTGTAATTTCTTCTTATTAAAAAAATTATAAATAATATAGGGCAGTTTATAATAACGGATCTGCTTTAGCATGGCTGGATTATTAGGATAAATACTTTATAAAGGTACGGAATAATATTTAATTAAAATCATTCTAAATAACGAAAATAGACATGATATTCATCTTAAGAAAGTTTACCTCTCATTAGAAAACGGGCAAAATCCCTGATCAATGTCTTTTTAGAATTTTCTATAACTGCGTAGTGTTTTAATTCCGGTCTGAAGCCTCTGAAAAACTCCTCAATACTCGGAAGGTTTCCTCCTTCAAAATCAAAAATAAAATTTTCAATATTCTCTTTGATTACGTGATCAATAAGCGTAGATGCCCCGGCCATTTTAATATATTTTTTATCATTAAAAGTTCCTAAAAGAGCAATGGTATCGTAATCCGAATAAATGGCGATCATATTAGTGATTTCGTGATGATAATAAAAGGCCAGAAATTTTAAATGCTTTGATGCATGAAATGTCTCAAGCGTTTTCAGTAGAGTGTCTGTATCATGTTCTTTATCCAGCCCTATCACATTGTTTTTTATGAAAGTTTCTGCTTCTTTGTACTGTATTTCCTTAAGCTCTGAATTTTCCGTCACTTCATCATCCAATCTCAGTTTTCTTTTTCTTTTGGGAGAATATTTAGCAAATACTTTAGCATATTCATTAGGATATAAAAGAAAATTCTTCTTTGTCTTTAGCTTTGAATCGAAACTATTGGTTTCATTAAAATGATAAGCTCTTATCAGGTAATTTTTCTGGAGAAAATACAAAAATTTTTCATTGATTTTCTTATCATCTTTTTCTGAAAAAACGCCAAGCTGTTGGCATATCAACGGATTATGCACAATCTTAATTCCTTTTTTGAGGATAAAAGGAACAGGCATTACAGCATTATAATCATTATGCACCAAAACATCCCATTGCTTATCCGTCGTCACATCTAAAAAGCTTTTTGATGCTGAATATTTCTTCTGTTCTGACTTTTCCAGACAGTCAGTATATTTTTTAAAATCAATCTCGTTATATTTCAGTCTTCTAATCATAATAATCCTTCATCTGAGAAACTAAAGTAGGCATCCTGCGTCACAATGATATGGTCTAAAAGCTGTATGCTTAATGTTTTCCCTGCCTCATTTATTTTTTTGGTAATGTTGATATCCTCTTTACTGGGTTTCAGGCTTCCCGACGGATGATTGTGTGCAATAATAATTCCTGTTGAAAAATGATCCAAGGCTGTTTTAAACAAAATTCTTACATCTACGATTGATTGGTTTATACCACCCTGTGTCAGTTGTGAGATATGAATTACCTTATTGCTTTGATTCAGGAATATTGCCCAGAATTCTTCAGTCCTTAAATCTGATAACTGGTTTTTAAGGATAAAATATGCATCATCACTATTGGATATCACAGCTTTCTCAGGTATTTCCTGAACAGTTCTTCTCTTTCCTATTTCTAATGCAGCAATGATGGAAACAGCTTTTACCTGCCCAATTCCTTTGAATTTCATAAGTTCTTTATTGGAAAGAAGGCTCAACTGGTGCCAGCTGTTGTTTACTGAAGCGAGGATTTTTCTTGCTAACTCCAATGCACTCTCGTCCTTACTTCCGCTACCCATAATGATCGCCAGAAGTTCAGAATCGGAAAGGGAATTCTTTCCTTTCAGCAAAAATTTTTCTCTGGGCCTATCGTCTTCGGCAAGAAATTTTATGGTCATTTGTGTGTTATAAAGTTATAAATAAGGAATCAATTTAATAAAATGCATACAATATCACCGGATATTTTGACTTGTCGAGATATTTTGCAGTCAGCACTAATGCATTGGCAGAGAGCATAGGACATCCTAAGCTTAAGCAGGCAGGTGTCGGAGATTCCTGATCCGGAATGCATCCGAAAGAATGCAGGACTATTGCCCTTTGCATCGCATTGCTGTTATCAGTATCCAGACCGTTTAGCCTGTAAGCTTTTCCAAATTTTCCGTTATAGCTGTTCAGGATTTCATACTTTCCCAGTGAAGACTGGTAGGATCCTTCTGTATTACTGAATTTCAGAACATCTGAATTCTTAATAACCGAACCTGAACCATGTGAAACAATTGCTTTCTGCAATATTTTATCGTTTTTCAGATCATAGACAAAGTAACGGTATTTCCCGGAATGAATCTTAAAATTGATAAAAACAGCAATATCCTGGTTATAGCTCTTCTCTTTCACAAAATTTTTAATTTCCAGGACCTTTGCTGCCGGAAGACTACCGGAAGCATTACTTTCCTGAGACTCAGCTTTGGAGCAGGAAATCATAAAAAGGAACAGGAAAATAAATCTTTTCATTGAGGTAAGATGATTTTTATTCGATGATCATTCCATCTTTCATAACCAGTTTACGGTCTGTGATCTCGGCAAGGTTTGGGTTGTGGGTTACAATAACAAAAGTCTGGTTGTATTTATCCCTAAGATCAAAAAATAACCTGTGAAGATCATCCGCATTTTTTGAGTCTAAGTTTCCTGTAGGCTCATCTGCAAAAATAATCTTGGGAGAATTAATCAGCGCTCTTGCTACGGCTACCCTTTGTGCCTCTCCACCCGATAATTGATTGGGCTTATGATGCAGTCTCTGTTCTATTTTAAGGTCTTCAAATAAGGCATATGCTTTATCTAAGGCCTCCTTTTCATTGGCACCTCCAATTTTTGTCGGAAGAAGCACATTTTCTAAAGCAGTAAATTCCGGAAGAAGCTGATGGAACTGAAAGACAAAACCGATATTCTGATTTCTGAATTTGGAAAGCTGCTTATCATTCATATTAATGAAAGATTCCCCTGCAATGCTGATTTCGGTGTTGTATTTATTGGAATTGCTGGGATGATCTAGCGTTCCCAAGATCTGAAGCAACGTAGACTTCCCCGCCCCAGATTCGCCTACAATAGAAACCACTTCACCTGTTTTAATGTGAATATCAACTCCTTTCAGTACTTCTAAATTTCCATAAAATTTATGGACATTACTCGCTTTAATCATGATTCAAAAATAGTGATTTCTCCAAACAAAAATATAATTAATTAAAATTTTTATAGAATGTACAACACAGATATTTTAATTAATTTAAACAAAAAAAACCTCTCAAAGCGAGAGGTTTTAATATGTACAATCTGAACTGTTACAGTAACAGGGTTAAAGGACTTTCCAGATATGTTTTTAAAGTCTGTAGGAACTGAGCTCCCGTAGCACCGTCTACCACTCTGTGGTCACATGCTAATGAAAGCTTCATGATATTTCCTACCACGATCTGACCGTCTTTAACGATCGGCTTTTCGATGATTGCTCCTACTGAAAGGATGGCAGAATTCGGCTGGTTAATGATACTTGTAAATGTTTCGATTCCGAACATACCCAGGTTGGAGATGGAGAATGTAGAACCTTCCATTTCATTGGCTTTAAGGCCTTTGCTTTTAGCTCTTGAAGCCATATCTTTTACTGCTGCAGAGATCTGAGTGTAGTTCATCTGGTCTGTATTTTTAAGTACAGGAACCACTAATCCGTCAGGAATAGCCACTGCTACCCCCACATTGATATTTCCTCTGTGGATGATCTTATCCCCTGCCCAGCTTGAGTTCACCTGAGGATGTTTTCTTAAAGCAACAGCAGTTGCCTTAATGATCATATCATTGAAAGAGATTTTCGTATCCGGTAAAGAATTGATTTCTTTTCTGGCCTCAATTGCTTTATCCATATTGATCTCCACCATCAGATAATAGTGAGGCGCTGAGAATTTACTTTCAGCAAGACGTTTTGCAATAATATTTCTTACCTGAGAGTTTGGAGTCTCCGTGTCTTCACCCTGAACAAAGCTTAGTGCAACCTGAGCCGCTGCAGGAGCAGAAGCTGCCGGTTGAGCCTGTGCCTGGGAAGGCTGATAGTTTTCAATATCTTTTTTAACAATTCTTCCGTTTTCTCCTGAACCGTGAACACTGTTGATGTCAACACCTTTATCCTGAGCCATTTTCTTAGCTAACGGGGAAATTGCTACCCTGTCTGAAGATGAAGAACTTGCTGCCGGAGCCGCTTTTTCTTCTGCTTTTGCTTCAGTTTTCTGTTCAGCCGGTTTTTCAGAGGCCTGAGCCGCTGCTTTTGGAGCACCTACAGCAGAAACATCTGTTCCTTCCGGACCGATGATCGCCAATACTGAATCTACCGGAGCAGCACCACCTTCTTCTACGCCCTGCTTCAATAATACCCCGTTGAATTCAGATTCAAAATCCTGAACCGCTTTATCTGTTTCGATCTCAGCAAGAAGATCTCCTTCTTTTACGGTATCGCCTACATTTTTATGCCATTTTGCCACTTTACCTTCCGTCATCGTATCGGAAAGTCTTGGCATTGTAATAATTTCTACACCTGCAGGAACTTCCGCAGTAGTCTGCTCAACACTTGTAGCGTTATTTTCTGTTTTGGATTCTTCTTCAGATTTCTTCTCTTCAGAAGCACCTGCAGCAGGAGCAGCAGCTCCGCCAGTCAGTCCTGAAATATCCTCACCTTCATTCCCAATAATCGCTAAAACAGAATCTACAGCAGCAGCAGCGCCTTCTTCTACCCCAATATATAAAAGAGTTCCTTCTATTTCAGATTCGAAATCCTGAACAGCTTTATCTGTTTCAATTTCGGCTAAAATATCTCCTTCTTTTACTTTATCTCCTACTTTTTTATGCCATTTCGCCACCTTACCTTCCGTCATAGTATCAGAAAGGCGGGGCATCGTAATTACTTCTGCCATAATTTATTGTATTATTTTTTTAATATGGTGATTAATAATAGAAAACAATGCTTTTCGCATCATCTATCATTGGATCAGCAAATTATTTTAGTTTTCTAATTTATCTAAGAATGGATAATTTTCCTGAGCATAAACATATTCATACACCTTATCCGGATCCGGATATGGAGAATTTTCCATGAATTCGATACATTCGTCTACAAAATCTCTTGATTTATTGTCGATCGTTTCTAATTCTGCTTCAGTAGCCCAACCATTTTCCAAAATTCTGTGTTTTACCAGTTCCATAGGATCATCATTCTTGTGAATCGCTACTTCTTCTTTACTTCTGTAAGGCTCGGCATCAGACATAGAGTGTCCTCTATAACGGTAAGTTCTGGCTTCAATGAAAGTAGGTCCGTCTCCTCTTCTTGCTCTTTCAATAGCTTCGTAAGCTGCTTCAGCCACTTTCTCAGGATCCATTGCATCTACGGCAAGGCAAGGCATTTCGTATCCTAAACCTAATTTGTAGATATCTTCATGGTTGGCTGTTCTTTTTACAGAAGTTCCCATCGCATATTGGTTGTTTTCTACAACAAATACTACAGGAAGCTTCCAGTTCATCGCCATATTGAATGTTTCGTGAAGCGATCCCTGTCTTGCAGCCCCGTCTCCGAAGAAACAGATATTTACAGCTTTTCTGTCAAAATATTTATCTGCAAAAGCAATTCCAGCTCCCAAAGGAATCTGTCCGCCTACAATACCATGTCCGCCATAAAAACGGTGCTCTTTGCTGAAAATGTGCATAGAACCGCCCATACCTCCGGACGTTCCGGTAGCTTTACCGCAAAGCTCAGCCATGATTCTCTTCGGATCTACTCCCATCGCCATTGGATGGATGTGGCATCTGTAAGCAGTAATCATACTGTCTTTCGTTAAGTCCATTGCATGCGTGAAGCCGGCAGGAATAGCCTCCTGACCGTTATACAAATGTAAAAAACCTCTGATCTTTTGTTTTAGATAAAGAGAACGGCATTTGTCTTCAAACCTTCTCCACATAGTCATATCTTCATACCACTTCAGGTATACCTCTTTAGAAAATTCTTTCATGTGCTAGCTCTTGCTTTTTTATGATGAATATTTGAGCAAAATTATAAAAAAAACTTTGTTTTTATCGTATACATACTAATTGTTTTTTTGCTTATAGTGTTATATTTGAATTTTAAACTTGAACATGGAAGAAAAACAGCCTTCAACAGTACATAAAATTTCAAAAATCATCTCAGATTTTTTCAATCCGCTAATTTCTTTATTTATTTTTTTCGTTTATATGAGTATAAAGGAATATTCACTCGAAGATTCTCTTCTTTATTTTGTTCCTATATTATTAATGATTATTGCTCCGGTTGTGATCTGGCTGGTTTGGAATGTAAAAACCGGAAGATATACGAATATGGACGTTTCGAACCGTATTCAAAGGAAAACACTCTATATTTTTATTGCGGCCTGCGTGGTTACTTATCTTATTTTCAATTATGTAAGAAACGGGTATATTGATCTCGTCATGCTGTTTGTCCTGATCCTTGTTTTCACTATGCAGATCAGTAACTTCTTTATTAAAAGCTCGATGCATACAGCGTTTAATGTATTTGTTGCAGCATTATTTTTCACATTGGACTGGAAAGCAGGACTGGTATGGCTGGGAATTGCTGCTTTAGTGGGAATTACAAGAATCATTTTAAAAAGACATACAATAAAGGAAGTATTTATGGGTGCCGGAATAGCATTTGTGGTATCTTTTATTTATCTTTATTGCAATATACAATTTCAACATTAAGAACTTTCTATGAAAATAAATCATCTTACCGGTGCTGAGGAAAATTTTATGAAGCTGTTTTGGAAGCTTGAATCTTTTTATCTTAAAGACATCATGGAGCAGCATCCTGAACCAAAGCCGCACCAGAACACTGTTTCTACTTACCTTAAAATATTGGTGGAAAAAGGTTATATCACCACTCAAAAGGAAGGAAGAATCTTCAAATACACCGTAGTTGTCCCTATGGAAGAATACCGTAAATTCTTGCTGAAAGAGCTTGCTCATAATTTTTTCAATGATTCCGGAAAGGAAATGCTGGAGTTTTTATTCAATGAAAAATTAATATCACAGGATGATCTGAAGAATTATTTTGATCTAAAAATTGAGATTATTCCTACAAAAATTGAGGAACCGAAATTTGAATATGCAGATGAGATCTTAAATCCTAAAAAAGTTAAAAAGAGTAAAACAAAAGATAAGGATAAAGACAAGAAGAAAAAGAAGAAAAAAGACTAAGCACAAAATACACGAATCATGAAAACGAAAATCCGGGAAATAACAGGGAAGGCACAGGATGTTCTGTCGCGCTATCCGATGGTTTTATTAATGGGACTGCTCTCTTCTGTGGGAGCCATCCGTATGCTGGACAGCAAATATGACCGTGAATCGTTATTCATTCATTCGAAATTTACTATTTGCTGCTGTCTCGGTATTTCCCTTATGTTTGCTTTGAAAATCCTTTCCCAAAGGATCGGAAAAAGACTTTTACTGGAAATATTGGGAACAGTTTTCCTGATAGGATTTTTTTTCATTTTACCTGCAAAAGAGAGAAATTTTACCGAAGTTCATGGCTTCATCATCGCTATTAGTCTTCTTCTTTCTCACTTACTGGTTTCCTTTGGCGCCTTTCTCGAAAAGAACAGGGAGCTTAATTTCTGGCAATACAATAAAAATCTTTTTGTTAATATTTTCCTGACCGCTATTTTTACAGGAGTACTTACAGGAGGTGTAGAGCTGGCCATCCTGGCAGTTGACAAATTATTTGATTTTAACTTCAGTGATAACCTATATGCCGATACGTTCTATGCCCTGGCCATTTTCGGGAGCAGTTTTATCTTTCTCCTTTTCAATGAAACCGGGCTAAGCTATCTGGAAAAAGACAGTACCTATCCGGTGATTTTAAAGTTTTTCACCCAGTTTGTCCTGATTCCGCTGCTTTTCATTTATCTGGTCATCCTGTATGTTTATTCATTTAAAATAGTTATCAACTGGGAACTTCCGAGAGGATGGGTTTCTTATCTGGTCCTGGCTTACAGTATTATTGGTATCCTTGCTTTATTGCTTGTCTATCCGCTTAAAGAGGAAAAAGCAAAATCGTGGGTCAAAGTATTTTCAAAACTGTTTTACTACACCATAATTCCGTTACTTGTTTTATTATTTACGGCCATATTTACAAGGATCCTGGAATACGGCTACACAGAACCCAGATACTTCGTTTTGCTATTGGCACTATGGCTGCTGGGTGTAGTTTCTTATTTTGTTTTAAATAAAAAGGCAAGCATAAAATTTATTCCCATCAGCTTATTTGCTTTTGGAGCTTTTTCGTTGATCTTTCCTTATTTAAATGCATTCAGTGTAGCCAAAAGAAGCCAGAAAAACCAATTGATCACTCTTCTGGATAAAAATAAACTTCTGGTTAATAACAAAATAGATTTTCAGAAGAAAGTATCTGACACTCTCGTTAACGAAATTGCTGATAAATTTGAGTTCCTGGCTGAAAGAAAGCAAAAAGATTTTTTACTGAATCTGACTGCCGGCAAAACGCACGATCTTTTAGCAGGAGACTTTGAGAACGTTCGTTCTTCGCTGATCAGCAGTACCCTTAGAAATGCTTTTATACATGTCAATAAAACTTCGGATGGATCAGAATATGAAAGGCTTGTTTTAGACTCGGAATCAAAAGTAATCAACATTCAGGGTTATCAGTATTTAATTAATTTTGACAGCTATAATCAGCAATCGAAAGATATTAATGGAGATACATTTCTGATAGACAGCCAGACCGGAGTCAATAATGGAAAAACGATAAAGGTGATTCTCAATTCAGAAGAGACGGTAGATTTCAGTCCGGTGATAGATAAGCTATTCGAAAACAACGCCAGCCATTCGGGAACCATAAAAATGAAAGAAATCTCTATGGAAAGTGATTTGGGGAAATACCACATCAAAATAGTTTTTCAGAATATCTCAAGAGACAGCTCTCCTTACAACAAACAAAAGACCATATTTTATAATAATGCAGCATTATTGATCAAAGAAAAATAAAACTCATAAAGTGGCTTTTTAGCCGCTTTATTTATTTAGTGTTCTATAATTCAGATTAAATTATATGGTTCTCAATAGAAAACAGATAAAAATAAGTATCCCTTCCTGCAATTACATCAGAAAGGGATAATAGTCCATAAAAAAAAGCGGCTAAAAAGCCGCCTTATATTTTTTTACCAACGGTTTCCGCCGCCGTTACCACGGTTATTTCCACCGCCGTATCCGCCGCCGCCATTACCACGGTTGTTTCCACCGCCGTATCCGCCGCTTCTGTTGTTGTCAAAGCTTCTTCTTGGTTTTTCTTCTCTTGGTTTAGCTTCTGATACGTTTAACTCTTTTCCGTTAAATTCTTTCTGGTTAAGAGCCTCGATAGCTTGCTTTCCTTCTTCATCACCCATTTCTACAAAACCGAAACCTCTTGAACGGCCAGTTTCTCTGTCTGTAACAATTTTAGCTGATGATACATCACCAAATTCTGCAAATAGATCGTGCAACTCATACTCTTTAGTTGCGTAATTGATGTTTGAAACAAAAATGTTCATTTTAAATAAAAATTAAAAATTAATAAAAATTTGGTATATAAAAGAAAAACAACATAAATTAATGAACAAATATTGATTCCAAATATAAACGTATGCAAGATACAATTAAAAATTTTAAATCAAAGTTTTTTTTAAAGTATTTGTCACGTTTCAAGGAGTCAAAAGCTATTTTTTATTGATTAATAATAAATAAGTATTGTTTTATAATAAAATTATATTGAAATTTACCAAAAGTTAAAGTTAGTTAACATAATAAAAACGATTCTGTAAACGTGCAAAAAACATCCTTTTTAAAGATAAATACAGCCTTATGCCTATTATAATAAACCTTGATGTGATGATGGCTAAGAGAAAAATGTCACTGAATGAGCTTTCAGAAAAAATAAATCTTACGTTATCCAATCTATCCAATCTAAAAACCGGAAAAGCAAAAGCGATCCGCTTCAGTACGCTTGATGCCATCTGCAAAACTCTGGACTGCCAGCCCGGTGATATTTTAGAATTCAAAGAGTAACCTGAATTTATAATCAGGAATAATGCCATTAATAGTTAACCTTTATTGACAACATCTTTATGAAACATACTACAAATTATACCAACACCTTTATTGAAGTCGCCGATGATTGTCCTGTTTCTCAGGCCGAGACACCGCATGAAAAGAAAATAAAGACACTGGCAGAGCTTCAGTATGAGCAGATCATGAAAAATCCTTACCGCTATACTTCGGATGATATCATATTCGAATGTTATGCTCTGAAAAATGATATTCCGGAAAGCGAAAAACAGCAGGCAAGGATACAGTTCTTCTCCAAAGGACAACCCTGCCTCAGATCTTCTCCCCTATCCAAACGTTATGGGTTTGGAACCCATCACAATGACGAAGGTAAAGTAGCAATATTCCCCGTTGAGAGTAAAGAATATCAAAAATTTTTAAATGATCCTACCGTAAAAAAAGTAAAAGCGATGCGTTCCAAGAAAATATGATTGAGAAAATGAATCATTTCCTTAAGATCAGTAAATACTGTTTCTTTGATAAAACCAGTTTTTAACACTAAATTTGTGAAGTAAATTATTAAAACATGAACTATCATACCAGAAAATGGGTAAAACCCGAAGACCTGAATCCCAATCATTCTCTTTTCGGGGGAAGACTTTTACAGTGGATCGATGAAGAGGCGGCGCTTTACGCAATTATTCAGCTGGAAAATACAAAAGTGGTTACAAAATTTATTTCGGAAATTAATTTTGTGAGCTCTGCAAAACAGGGAGATATTATAGAAATCGGGATTGAAGCTACGCACTTCGGATCTTCATCCGTCACCTTAAAATGTGATGTAAGAAACAAAATGACCCACCAGACCATTATTACCGTTGATAAAATTGTCATGGTGAACCTGGACAACGAAGGAAACCCGGCTCCTCACGGAAAAACGCAGATTGAATTTGTAAAAGACAGACTGAGCAAGCCATGAAAATTTTTGTGAAGAATATGGTCTGCAACCGCTGTATTTCTGCAGTGGAAAAAATATTCAGCGATGCTGGTATAGCAGTAAGCTCTGTTACATTAGGAGAAGTTGAAACCGGAATCGACATTTCAGCTGAGAAAATGAAGGCTATAGAAAATAGTCTGCTGGATACAGGTTTTGAAAGAATCAAGGATTCCGCTCACCAGCTTGTCGATAAGATCAAAAACATCATCATCATCAAGATCAGTGAGCTGGATATTGATGAAAACTTTCTTCTCTCTGAGTTTTTAAGCTCAAAAATCCCAAAAGATTACAGTTCTCTTTCCAAAACCTTTTCGCAGAACGAAAACATTACCCTAGAACAGTTCTTTATTCTTCACAAAATCGAAAAAGTAAAAGAACTGCTTCTTTATAATGAATTCACCCTTACTGAAATCGCTGGCAAGCTCGGCTACAAAAGTGTTCAGCACCTTTCTTCCCAATTCAGGAATATCACCGGATTTACGCCTACCGAATTTAAGAAACTGAAGGATCATCAAAGGAAAACATTGGATAGTTTCTGAGTTGGAGTGTGAGAGAGTTCTAGAGTAAAGGTGTTTTAAAATACTCAATAATTACGGTGTTAAGCTCCCCTACTCGAAGACACTCAAACCCTCCGATTCACCCATCCACACCGCAGGCAAAATTCTATAACTATTATCCTTAAATTTATAACAGCCTTACCAATTCATTTTGGAAATTTGTAGTATAAATTCAAGGATCATGAACAGACAATATAATATACTCGGAATGACGTGCTCCGGCTGTCAGAAAAAAATTTCTGAAAAGCTCAACGCTATTGAGGGAGTTAGCGCCGATGTAAATCTGGAGAATAATACGGCTACCATCACTTCTGATAAGGAAATTGAACTATCGGTTTTAAATAACGCTTTAGGAGATAAATACAGACTGGAAGACCCTAATAAACCCGAAACTACATTTGTAAAACCTCAGGACAGGGTTTCTCCGTCTTCAGTTTATTATTGTCCAATGGAATGCGAGGGTGACAAAGTATACTTTAAACAAGGTGAAAGATGCCCGGTTTGTAATATGTATCTGGTTCCCATCGAGGAAAAACATGCTAAAGATCCAAATCATAAACCCACCTACTCTTCTTCAAATCTACCAGCCAATTTTAAAGACAGCATGGGAAAATACTATTGCCCAATGTTCTGTGAAGGGGATAAAGTATATGACGAAAAAGGTGACTGTCCGGTTTGCCATATGCATCTGGAAGAAATCACAGAAGATCTTGCGAAAAATGCAGCCTCACAAGGCCATCAGCATGCTCATTCCCACCATCACGATCACAGCCATCATCATGAAGCTCCTAAAGTGACAGATGATATGGCCGGAAAGTATTACTGTCCGATGTACTGTGAAGGGGATAAAACTTATGATTCTAACGTAGGTTGTCCTGTCTGTGGAATGGATTTGGTAAAATATCCGGAAAAGAAAACTGCAAAATACACCTGTCCCATGCATCCGGAGATCATTCGTGATGAACCTGGAGACTGCCCGATATGCGGAATGGATCTGGTAAGAATGCCAGACAGCGGAGAAGATGAAGAGGATGAAACCTACAATATCCTGAAAAGGAAATTCATGATTTCTCTTGCCTTCACTATTCCGGTTTTTATTCTTTCCATGGGTGGAATGTTCATCAATTTCCCTTTTTCCCATACAGTACAGGGATTTATAGAGCTTGCCTTGACGCTTCCTGTGATGTTTTATTCAGGATGGTTCCTGCTGAAAAGAGGCTGGGTTTCGTTTAAAACCTGGAATTTAAATATGTTCAGCCTGATTGCTCTAGGGGTTGCAGCAGCCTTTATTTTTAGCATTGCTGCATTGTTCTTTCCTGATATCATTCCTCATGAAATCAGAGGTCATAATCATGAAATACCACTATATTTTGAGGCAGTCTGTGTCATTCTAACCTTGGTAATTTTAGGACAGCTGATGGAGGCCGCTGCTCATAAAAAAACGGGAAATGCCATCAAGGAGTTGATGAACCTTTCTCCCGACGAAGCCAATCTTATCGTCAACGGAGAAGAAAAAAGAGTATTGCTTTCCCATGTAAAAATCGGAGATCTTTTAAAGGTAAAACCGGGTGAAAAAATCCCTGTGGACGGCAAGATCACAGAAGGAAGCTCTTTGGTCGATGAAAGCATGATCACAGGAGAGCCCGTGCCTGTAGAGAAAAATATTGATGATAAAGTTTCTTCGGGAACCATCAATGGAAACAAAGTATTCATCATGAAAGCTGAAAAAGTAGGTGATGAAACCCTTCTTTCGCAGATCATTAAAATGGTGAATGAAGCCAGCCGAAGCAGAGCCCCGATACAGAAACTAACCGACAAGGTTTCTAAAGTTTTTGTTCCTGTTGTGATTCTGATTGCTGTTCTTACCTTTGTTTTATGGCAGTTTTTCGGGCCGGAAGGGAAAAGAAGCCTATTTGCTTTTGTCAATGCGGTTGCAGTTCTCATTGTTGCCTGTCCCTGTGCGCTTGGTCTGGCAACTCCGATGTCCCTGATGGTTGGAATCGGGAAAGGAGCTAAAAGCGGAATACTCATCAAAAATGCAGAGGCACTGGAACAGATGCATAAAGTTAATGTTCTGATTACAGACAAAACAGGGACTTTAACAGAAGGAAAACCGTCTGTAGAACATATTGAAACTACAGGAAACGAAAAGAAAAATGAGATCCTGAAACTTGCTTTTTCCCTAAACCAAAACTCAGAACATCCCTTATCCAATGCCGTGATCAAAAGAGCAAAAGAAGAAAATTTAACGGCTGAAAAGGTAGAGCATTTTGAAAATATTTCAGGAAAAGGAGTTCAGGGGAATATCAATGGAAAAACAGTTTATTTAGGAAATGAAAGCCTTCTGACCTCCAGCAGCCTCTCTATCCCTCAGGAATTAAAGCAAAAAGCTGTAGAAGTGCAGTCAAAGGCACATACCATCTCTTATATTGCTCAGGAAAAAACGGTATTAGGCTTCATCAGCTTTACCGATAAAATTAAAGAAACTTCCAAAAAAGCGGTTCAGCGTCTGATGAATGAAGGAATTGACGTGATCATGATGACCGGAGATAATGAACATACGGCTAAAGCGGTTGCTGGAGAATTGGGAATCAAACATTATAAAGCAGGCTGCCTTCCGGAAGACAAGCTGAATGAAGTAAAAAAACTTCAGCAGCAGGGTAAAATTGTAGCGATGACCGGAGACGGGATTAATGACTCCCCTGCTCTGGCGCAGTCTGATATAGGAATCGCCATGGGAACAGGGACCGATGTTGCCATGGAAAGTGCTGAAATCACTCTTTTGAAAGGCGATATTTTAGGCGTAGCAAAAGCTAAATTATTAAGCGAAAAACTTCTGAGGAATATTAAAGAAAACCTGTTTTTTGCATTTATTTATAATGTGCTGGGAATTCCGGTAGCGGCAGGATTATTGTATCCTTTCTTTGGAATACTGCTGTCCCCTATGATTGCAGCCGCCGCCATGAGCGTCAGTTCACTCTCTGTTATCCTGAACTCACTACGGCTGAACTCTGTAGATCTGGATGCAGATATAAAATAAAGTTATGAAAAAAGGAAGTCTTTACATTGGATGTTCGGGATTTTATAATAACGACTGGAAAGGGTCGCTATACCCTGAGAATGCTCAAAGTAAAGACTTTCTTACCTTATATTCCCAGGTTTTCAATACAGTGGAGATCAATTCCACTTTTTACAGAAAACCAACCGCAAAAACCCTTTTAAAATGGCACGATGAAACTCCTGAAGAGTTTAAGTTCTTCATCAAAATTCCTAAAGCCATTTCCCATGAAAAGCGGTTGAAAGATTCTAAAGAAGACATTTCAGAATTCTGTACCCATATCCAGACTCATTTAAAAGAAAAGCTTTCCGGATTTCTGTATCAGTTTCCGCCTTCTTTTAAAAAATCGCAGGAAAACATCGATCTGATCCTGACCAGTCTTGATTTTAATTATTTAAATGTTATAGAATTCCGTCACAATTTCTGGTGGACTGAAGAAATTTTCAGTGTTTTAAAAGAAAATAATATTGTTTTTTCCGGCGTCAGCTTTCCCGGTGATCTTCCGGAAGAAATTATTGACAATCATCCTGAAGTTTTGTACTACAGGCTTCACGGAAAACCGGTCCTTTACAAATCGGAGTACAGCTTGGATTTTCTTGATGATCTTGCTGAAAAAATCAGCCATTCAGAAAAAAAATCATTTGTATTTTTCAATAATACATGGGGCACTGCTGCAATTAAAAATGCACTATATCTGAAGAAAGGTTTAGAATAAGCCTCGCACACAAAATCTTTCGGTCATCTTTCGTGCTTATTCTAGCTAAAAAACAAATTCACCTGTTTACTTTAAAATAATTCCCCAATAAAGGAGGAATGCTTTAATTTCAACAAGAATAGAAAAAAGCTATTGTTTTTACAATTATAAATGTTAAATTTCAAGAATAAGAAAATAGAATTGAAAAAGCATTTCGTTCTACAAAATATCGCTTAAAATAAAGTTATTAAAATAAAATTAAAAAGCAGTTTTTTATCAAATAATGGCATATAATTTGTTAACATTTCAGCAATATTTTTAACAATTTTTAACGATTTAAACCTCCATTATCTTTATGAAAAAAATTTTTGGGGAAAAGTCAAAAAACATGGCTTTTCTGGGAATGACTGCATTGGTGAGTGCAGCTTCAATTGTATTCAACGGCTGTAACAGCAAAACTGATGTGAAAGAGTTTGAAAAAACAGTCTCACTGGAACCTCCCACCGTACAAATGGTCCCCAAAATAGATGATGAGAGCGTAGAATCTGATAAAAGAATTATCTACCTTACTTTTGATGACGGCCCCAACCAGGGAACGGAAAATCTCCTTAAAATATTAAACAAAAGGAATGTATGTGCAACTGCTTTTCTGGTAGGAAAACATGCCTACGGAAGCAAAAGACAAAAGGATGATATGGAGCTTTTAAGAAGCAATCCGCTGATTGAGCTTGCCAATCACAGCTTTAGCCACGCCCATAATAAATATACTGATTTTTACAAGAATCCTGAGGCTGTAGTCCATGATTTTGATATTGCTAAAGACAGCCTTAAGCTTTACGATAAGATAGCAAGAACTCCGGGAAGAAATATCTGGAGGCTGAACAATATTAATGTTACTGATATTAAAAGCTCCACCGAAGCCGCAAACGGCCTTAAAAAAGCAGGCTATAAAGTAATTGGCTGGGATCTGGAATGGAGACCTTCTCAAAAAATGACTTTAAAGGGAAGCCATGAAGCCATGATTAAGAAGGTGGACAGCATCTTTCTTAATGATCTGGAAAAAACATCAAGACATCTGGTTTTTCTTACACATGACCAATACCTCAGAGATGCAGATTCCATCAATGAACTGGATATGTTTATTGAAAAGCTTCAGAAAAGCAATAAATTTGTCTTCAGAAAGATTTCTCAGTATCCGCAGATCAATGACATTCTTAATTAATGTAATATTCTATCAATGTAACAATTACATTGATGGTAACCGCCAACTAGCAACTAGAAACAACAATTTTACAGATTCATTAGTTTTTTGCTTTTAAAATTCAGAAATTTGCATTCATGGATATTAAAGAAAATTATACAGCAATACAAAATCAGCTTCCATCGGGAGTTCAGCTTGTAGCAGTTTCAAAAACGCATCCGGTTGAAGCCATTCAGGAAGTCTATAACCTGGGGCAAAAAGTCTTTGGCGAAAATAAGGTTCAGGAGCTTATGGAGAAATACCCTCTCCTTCCAAAAGATATCCAATGGCACCTTATCGGACATCTGCAGACCAATAAAGTAAAGTACATTGCTTCTTTCATTGATACCATCCAAAGTGTGGATTCTGAAAAGCTTCTTATAGAGATCAGTAAGGAAGCCGGAAAAAACAGCAGAACCATTAAAGTACTGCTTCAGGTAAAAATTGCAGCAGAGGAAACTAAATTCGGACTTGAGATTGCTGAGGCAAAAACATTATTCCAAGAATATATTGACGGAAAATTTCCCAATGTTGAAATAACCGGCCTGATGGGAATGGCCACATTTACAGATGATAAAGAACAGGTGAAAAGAGAATTTTTAATTTTAAAAAGGCTTTTTGATGAATTAAATCAATTAAAAACCCTCGAAACTTTATCTATGGGAATGAGTGACGATTTCCCGGCTGCCATTGAATGTAGTGCCAATTCTGTAAGGGTTGGATCCGCCATTTTCGGCAGAAGAGATTACTCAAAATAGTATATTTAGGTATAGTTTTTGCTAATAATTGAATCAAAAAATCTAAATTTGCAACTATGCAAAAAATCCTTATTGTAGAAGACGAAAAAGCAATCTCGGGAGTATTACACAGTATCCTTTCTGATGAACTTACCGATTACGAATTTGTTATCGCTGAAGATGGCCTTGAAGGCTACAAACAGATAGAAAAAGAAGATTTCGCATTGGTGATCTCTGATATCAAGATGCCTAAACTTTCAGGAACAGAACTTTTAAAGCAAAGTATGATCTTAAAGCCCGAAAGTACATTCATCATGATCTCTGGCCACGCGGATATTGATTCTGCTGTTTCCTGTCTGAAGGAAGGTGCATACGATTTTATTTCCAAACCTATTGATATCAACAGACTGATCACAAGTGTAAAAAATGCTTTAGCCAAAGAAAGTCTGAAAAAGGAAAATAAAAATCTTCAAACTGAAAATAAGACCTTAAAGAAAAAGGTTAACAAAAAATACCAGATGATCGGCGATTCTCCTGCTTTGAAGAAGATTCAGGATATGATCGAAAAGGTAGCTGCTTCTGATGCCCGGGTTTTGATTACAGGGCCAAATGGTGCTGGAAAAGAACTCGTAGCCCATGCTATCCACAATCAAAGCGAGCGTGCAAGAGGTCCGATGATCGAAGTAAACTGTGCCGCTATCCCTTCTGAGCTTATTGAATCTGAACTTTTCGGACATGTGAAAGGTTCTTTTACAGGCGCTATTAAAGACAAGCAGGGAAAATTCGAGCAGGCAACTGGCGGTACCATCTTCTTGGATGAGATCGGAGATATGAGCCTTATTGCTCAGGCCAAGGTTTTGAGGGCATTGCAGGAAAGCAAAGTTTCTCCTGTAGGAAGTGATAAGGAAATAAAAGTTGATGTAAGGGTAATTGCAGCAACCAATAAGAACATGCAGAAGGAAATTGAGGAAGGGAAATTCAGGGAAGACCTTTACCACAGGCTTTCTGTAATTGAAATTTATGTTCCGCCGTTGGATGACAGAAAAGAGGATATCAAATTATTGGTAGATCATTTTTCCGGATTAATTGCCGATGAGCATGGTACTGCCGTGAAAAAGTTTGATGATAAAGCGATTGAGGCGCTTAAAGTTCTTTCATGGACTGGAAATATCAGGGAATTGAGAAATGTTGTGGAAAGATTAATTATTCTTGGTGGAAATACTGTTTCCGAGGAGGATGTTGCAAGTTTTGTAAGGAAATAATTTAATTGAACATTAAATATATGATAACAATTTGCAGTAGCCTTACTGCAAATTTTTTTTTGCCCTACTTTTAAATATTAAACTATATGAATCATAAACTATTATGAACTTTTTGAACAAAAACTATACGAAAGAATGCCTTACCCTGGCTCTTCCTGTCATGCTTACGCAGGTTGGACAGGTCTCGGTGAATCTGTTCGACAATATCATTGTCGGGAAACTTTTAGGTGCTGATGCACTGGCTTCCGTTTCATTGGGGAATGCTGTATTTTTCTCGGTGTTTGTGCTGGCACTGGGATTTTCATTTGCTATTCCTCCTCTGGTTTCTGAAGCACACTCTAAGGGGGATCACGGAACTATTAATTCCGTATTCAGTCACGGATTTGTGATCAATATGTCTGTGGGGATTATTTTAATGGCTATTCTGCTTTTAGGGATGCCGCTACTCTATCATTCCGGGCAGCCGGAGAAGATTATTCCGAATACGGTAGATTTCCTGGGTATTATGGCGATCAGCATGATCCCGTTTATGGCTTTTCAGACGCTTCGTGAAGTTTCTGAAGGATTATCCTATACCATAGGCGTTACCAAGGCTACGATCATTGCCAATATCATCAATATTGCCCTGAACTATGTTTTCATCAAAGGACTTTGGATCTTCCCTGAAATGGGAGTAAAAGGTTCCGCCTTAGCAACATTAATCTCCAGAATATTTATGGTGGTATTCCTGTATGTGGTATTGGTTAAAGAGAAAAAAACAAGACGTTATATCAAAGATTTCTCTTTAAAAATACAGGTTTTCTCCAGAAATATGTTTGATAAGATGGTAAAACTGGGGCTGCCTACCGCTTTACAGATGTTCTTTGAAGTTACGGCTTTCGCAGGTGCTGCATTTATTTGTGGTCTAATTTCGGCTCACGATATTGCTTCTCACCAGATCGCCCTAAGTATGGCTTCATTTACCTTCAACCTTTGCGTAGGATTCAGTGTGGCTTCAACGGTCATGATCGGAAGAAAATTGGGTGAGCAGAACTTTGTTGAATTAAGAAAGGTCGGGATCAACAACCTGAAAATAGCCTTTATTTTCATGTGTATCTGCGGAATGATCTTCATTTTGGGAAGAAATATTTTACCGACTTTCTTTACCAAAAAAGAGGAAGTTGAAGTGATTATGCTGGCTTCAAAATTAATGATTATCGCTGCTTTATTCCAGCTTTCGGACGGCGTTCAGGTAACGGCTTTGGGGATGCTCAGAGGACTTCAGGATGTAAAGATCCCATCGATCTATACTTTTATCGCTTATTGGGTGATTACCATTCCTTTAGGGTATTTCTTATGTGTCACTTTAAAAATGGGGGCATTCGGAATGTGGATCGCTCTAGGGCTGGGCCTCACAGTTTCTGCAGTTTTCCTGGTGAAGCGGTTTTTAAACATGTCTGCGAAGAGAATTAAGCAGAATTCTTAAATAAATAAGAAAATCTGCTAAAAAAACTGCGCGAAGTCTTCGACTTCGCGCAGTTTTTTTATCCAAGAATAAGAAAATATTGGAAAAAATCATCAATATTAATTAACCTACAATCACATCATTTACGAAATTATATTTGATAAATATTGAATATTTTAAAATAAAATTTTATTACGAATAATAAATTCTTATTTTAGTATTCAAAACTAAACCAAAAAACATCACAATATGAATATGAAAATTTCAACACACTTGAGCTGCTTTACAAATAATTTCAATATCCTTTTCCAGCATTAAAAAATCCCCAACCTGGTTATTTTTTTCAATGAAGTACAATCGGTAATCAAAACGAGGTAACCAGACAGTATGCATTACAATATCTTAAGGTAATCCAGCATGAACATCTGAAAGAAGCCTGTCTTGAAGATTTACTTCTACAATGAACACCTGAAAGAATTTGTGGAGCATAACAACTTAGAAGATAATCACATATTGAGTATAAATACAATTTTTTTTCATTTTAAACTAAAACCATATATTATGAATCAATTTAATGTGCCCAAGCCAGTATACCCTTGGGAAACCCTCTCAAGCCCTTTCGCTGGAACTTTCTATGAAGAAGAAACCAGTTGGTATGACCAGGATTATCAATTCTTATCAAAAGAGGCAATGACCCGGTACAGAAAAATGCGGTTAGTTGATGTAGGCCCCTTTATGGTACCTGCAGCTACCGAAAAGGACAGAATTCTCCATGCAACGCGTTTTGCTATTTATATGACAGTGACTGATGATTATGTTGAACTTTTGCCCGTAAAGGAAATTGCAGCAATCAGAGACCGTATTTTTGAGGTGATGATGGGAGATGATCCAAAACCGGGGGAAATAGGCATGTTCCGTCAAATGCAAAAAAACAGAAAGGAATGGATTGCGCTTGGGATGCCAGACTTCTGGCTTGAGCGGATCGCTAAGAATTATAAATACCGTTTCGTTACTGATGGAATTATGGAAGAATCACCATATAAAATCAGTAAAGATATTCCTTCTATTCCTCTTTTTCATTTAATCCGTGCAAATTCCATAGGAATGATTCCATTTGTTGATTTAATTTGCCCTTCAACTGGTTTTGCTTTACCTGATTACATTTATAATCATACCGTTATACAGCGTATTATTATGCTACAGTCAATCATTGTTGCTCTTCAGAACGATTTTGCAACTATTGGCAAAGAGCTCGCCATAGAATCAGAGATTTTCAATATCATCAAATTATTACAGCATCACAATAAAATTTCTTTTGATGAAGCCTGCAAAGAAGGAATGAGGATTCATGATGAACTTGTAAATGAATTTGTAACATTATCAAATCACCTACCGGATTTCAGTCCATATCAAAAGGAGACAGAGGAATTTATTTATTACATAAAACAAATGATCAGTGGGTTAAATAATTGGTACTATAAAAGCGGAACAGAACGATATGAACCTGGTGGATTTGCTGTGCCACCCAATGGAAAAGGTGAGACAATGGACAGAGTAGAAATTAAATATTTCTAGGACTGATAGTTAATATTTTACAAATTTAATCTTAACCAGAAGAATATAATTCAAAAGATCATATGCTATGTAGCCATTACCCTGGCCCGACTTTATCCATTCACATGCAGAGCGGATGGGGAAAGATACAGGATGGATAATGGCTACATTTTCCTGACAGAACAATAGCCTGAAATATACAAAAATGAGACTGCATGCGTACTGCTAGTATGGTACCTGCTTAACGTTTCAGCAATTTTTTATCCAAGAATAAGAACTCTACAAACTTAAATTATAATCCTCCATATAACTAAACTTTGTACCCCTTCCACAAATTCTTTAAAGCTTGTATTTTTCATCTGTATTTTCCTTTAGAAGTTAAAAGGGATTCACCCTACTCTGTACATAAAGAGATTTAATTCACCTTTTTCCCTAAAATCGTCAGGCTCCTTTCTATTCCATCCAAAATGGCCACATCAGGAAACATTCCCCAATCTTCAAATCCAAAATTCCTGAAAAGTTTTAAGCTAGCTTCATTATGTGAGAAGATAAATCCAAGAAGTGTTTTTATCCCTAAACTTGGAGCCTTATCAATACAGTATTCCATTACTTTTTTCCCAAAACCTTTTCCTCTGCAGGATTCATCGAGGTAAATACTCATTTCAACGGTTCCATTGTATGCAGGCCTTCCATAAAATGAAGAAAAACTTACCCATCCTACCGTTTCATGATCATTATTCTCAATGATCCAAAGTGGTCTTGTTTCAGGATTATGTTCATCAAACCATTTTTTCCTGCTTTCTACAGTAACGTTTTCAGTATCGGCAGTCACCATTCTTGACAGAATGGTAGAATTGTATATCTCAACAATTCTTTCTAAATCTTTCAGGTCAGCATTTCTGAATTGCAGTTCTCCCATTTTATAAATTCCGGTTTTATCTGTGCAAAAATACGGAGGATAATATTTTTATGAGCAGAAATTCAATCAATAATTGTAATTAATGGGAAGGATGAAAGATGGTTACTATTAGTCTTCCGGATAGCCTTGTCAAGGTTTTGAACCTTGACAAGGCTATTGCTCGATATTTTTACAGTAAAAAAGTAATCTAATTGTTCTCCTATGAAAACATACTGGTTGTCTTTTCGCACTCAATAACTTCCCTCTCCCATCCTCTATCCTTAACTTGTTTATTTCCCTAAATTCTTCAAAGTCCGGTTCAGACTTCTTACTGTAATTCCCAGGTAAGCAGCCATATCCTCTTTTGAAATCTCAATTTCTTCATGTTTCTGCAGTTCAAGAAGCTGGGACAAAGTATGTTCAGCCGCGTACAACTGCTGATAAGAGGCTCTTTTGGATGTATTGACAATGCGTTCGGCAAATACGTCCAGCAGCAGATTATTCAGTGAGAGGTCAGTTTTAATCAAAGTCCTGAAATACGGTATAGCTACAGCATACACAGTAACGTCTGTGACTGCTTCAATACTGCAGAGGCAGGAAATATTTCGGATCAGCTCTATTTCCCCGATGATCTCACCTTTTCCCAGAAATTCAACAATATATTCCTTGTCGTTTTCTTCAACGAAAAAACATTTGGTAATTCCCTCTTTGATCAGCATTACTTTAGAGGGTTCTTCGTTTTGCGTGAATATTCTATCACCTTTGGAAAAAGATCTTATCACAATATCTTCTTTTCGTTCCTGTTTTTTGTATAGATCTTCCAGATAATTTAAAAATAGCTGATTGGTCCGTAACATATTTTATCCGGGACAAATGTCCTTTTCTGTTTGAATTTTTATATTGAATTTTGTCACGAGAAAAATACAAAAGTAAAATGAATAATCATATAACAACCATCGCTTTTGATGCAGATGATACACTGTGGATCAATGAACCTTATTTTCAGGAAGCAGAAGAAGAATTCTGTGTGCTTCTTGAAGATTATCTGCCACAGCATTCTGTCTCTCAGGAATTATTTAAAACTGAAATGAAAAATCTTCATCTGTATGGCTACGGGGTAAAAGGATTTATGCTTTGTATGATAGAAACCGTGAGCAGAGTTTCAGACGGTACAGCATCGATGCAGCTGATTGACAGAACCATTGAAATTGGTCAGGAACTCCTGCAGAAACCTATAGAATTACTGGAAGGTGTTACCCAAACATTAGATGCATTAAAAGGAAAATACAGGCTGGTTGTGGCCACAAAAGGAGATCTGTTGGATCAGGAACGAAAGCTTAAAAACTCCGGACTGCAAGACTATTTTCACCATATAGAAATTATGAGTGACAAAAAGGAAAGTGACTATCAAAAGCTGTTGAAACATCTGGACTGTAAACCAGAGCAATTTTTAATGCTCGGGAATTCTATAAAATCAGATGTTCTTCCAGTACTGGAGATCGGAGGCTTTGCAGCACACATTCCTTATCATGTGACCTGGAGCCATGAGCAGCATGAACATCATCTGGAACATGATAACTTCATGGAACTGACAAGTATTGATGAAGTACTGAAGTATTTATAAAAAAAAAGCCCGTTTTAAATAATGAACGGGCTTTTTTTAACTATTTTATTTTTTCAGACACTTCTCAAGGAACTGATCCTGTTCCCATAAAAGGTGTAGAATATTTTCTTTAGCCACATAACCATGTGCTTCTTTTGGAAGAAGGACCATTTTTACAGGAGCTCCCAAATTTTTCAGAGCCTGGAAATATCTTTCCGTCTGCAAAGTAAAGGTTCCCGGGTTATTGTCGGCATCACCATGAATTAAAAGCATTGGTGTTTTCATTTTATCAGCATTCATGAATGGCGACATTGTGTTATAAATTTCCGGAACATCCCAGTAATTTCTCTGCTCGCTCTGGAATCCAAACGGAGTCAGCGTTCTGTTATAAGCTCCACTTCTTGCAATACCACAGGCATAGTCCTTAGAATGGGTTAAAAGATTAGCCGTCATAAATGCACCATATGAATGACCTCCAACAGCAACTTTAGTTCTATCAATATAGCCTAACTTGTCTACAGCATCTATAGCTGCTCTTCCATTTGCTACCAACTGTGGAATGAAAGTATCATTTGGTTCCGTCTTACCTTCTCCAATAATCGGGAAAGCAGCATCATCCAGTACAGCATAGCCTTTTGTAGTCCAGTACACGAAAGATCCGTAATATGGAAACGTAAAGTCGTTCGGGTTCTGGGTATTCTGCCCTGCTGTATTTTTATCCTTGTATTCAGTAGGATAGGCCCAGATCAGTAAAGGAAGTTTTTCTTTTTTAGCTTTTCTGTCGTAATTGGCAGGCAGGTAAAGAGTTCCCGTTAAAGTAACTCCGTCATTTCTTTTGTATGTAATTACCTCTTTATAAACGTCTTTAATACTTTCAAAAGGATTTGCAAATTGAGTTACTGCTTCTGCTTTATTGGTTTTAATATTCTTTTTAAAATAATTCGGGTACAGGCTTGGGGACTGCTGGGTTGTCAGAATTTCACCTTTTGAAGGATTTAGGATATCTATGATCTCTTCCTTACCATTCTTAACGTTAGATGTATATAATCTTTTCTTTTTTAGCGACTTTACATCCATTTCATCGATGAAAGGATGCTGTCCGTCTTTGGTAAATCCGTCTCCGATCAGATAGGTTTTTCCTCCTTTCATATCAATAACATATCTCCCGTATTGATTTTTTGTAGTACTAAAGTTCCCAGGATCACTGTAAACATCCTGGTAATTTCTGTCATCAATCACTTTTGATTCGCCGTTATTAAGATCCACAAGGAAAGATTTTGTATTTCTTGTATCATACCAGCCTTCAGAAACTATCGCATAGTGATCGTTGGTCCAGCTTACGCCTTCATATCTCTGTTTTGTTTTAAAGAATGATTTTGGAGCAGTAGTAAAAGGTGCTTCCCATGTAAAGATCTCATCCCTGTACTCTGCAGATTTAGACTGGTCACCTCCATCCAATGCTTCAGCAAATACTAAAGTTGCCGGTGCATCATTTCTCCAGCCCATACTTCTTTTTCCTGTTCTTACAGACGAAAATCCTTTTGGCATTATTTCGTTCAAAGGAACATCATTTACTATTTTTACTGCATTTCCCTTCATATCATACACCGTAGTTATCATTGGAAACCTGCTCAAAGGAACAATGTATGAAAAGGGTTTTTTGATCACCGTAGCCATCAAATAATTTCCGTCCGGAGAAAAGCTTAAACCGGAATACATATCCTGGTCTTTTACTTTTTTAAGGGTTCCATTCAGGTCTACACTATAAATTTCTGAAGCGGTAAGAACCTCAAAGTTTTTTTCATCCTGAGGATTTTTTAAAAGATCCTGATAGGTTCTGTTTTGCGACACTTTACCGTCAGCTGTAGAAACGATAGGTCCGGTTGGAAGATCTTTGCTGGCATCTATCAGAGCTGGTCTGTTCTGGGGAAGGGTCCTGATCAGAAGACTTTTGGAATCATTGTACCATGTATAGGGCGTTCCTAAGTTAGCATTAAGATTATCACCAGTAATTTTTTTGGCAGTAGCAGTTTCCATATCTACGGACCAAAGCTCAACTCCCTTATTGGTTGTGTTGGTAAATGCCAGTGTTTTTTCGTCCGGCGAAAATGAAATATAAGTGATTTTAGCATTGGAAGGTAGGTTCTTCACCTGAACCTCGCTTTTATCATTAATCTTTCTGATCTTCAGATTATCGGAGTAAGTGACACTGCTTGAAATATTAGTAACCGGATTAATTCTTAAACCGGCAAGTTTCATTTCCTGCTGATTAAGGTCTTCCAGTGTTTTATAGGTCGGACGGTAAGTGAAAACCACCCAGTCTTTTTTGCTGTTCATCAGGACGCTTGGCGGTCTTTCATAATCTGCAAGCTTTAGAATTTCAGCAGATGGTTTTTGATAAGTAATATTCTCCTGTGCATCATAGAAATTGAGAAATGCCAGAAGGCAAATGGTCAGTTTTATCTTCATATAAATTCGTTTTCCACGAAATTAGTGATTTTTAGGATACAACTAATTGCTTTATGAGAAACATATTACTGGAAGTAACAAACAGTTCCATTGACATCAAAATAAAAAAGAGCACTATTTCTAATGCTCTTTTATCTTTTATCTGAACCGGGCTACCAATCCGAAGCTCTTTTTCTTTTTTCTATCATATGATCTACCGATACTTTTCCTGCACCAAAAACCATGAGAAGCAGATAAACAGACAAATAGATCAGACTCATTTCTTTTTTCTCAAAAGGATCTCCTCCATGAACCACAAAAGCAGCAATGACCATTGTAAAGATCAGAAATCCTAAAGAAATCCTTGTAAAAAGACCTAATATAAGAAGTATTGAACAAACAAATTCAGCAATAACCGCAAGAACCAGGGTCACTGTAGGGCCTAACCCTATAAAGTCGAAAAATTCAATTTTGCCGCCTTCAAGCAGCATCTGAAGTTTCGGAAACCCGTGAGATAGCATGGCAAAACCAACAAATACTCTTACTACTAATAAAATAATATCTTTAGGTACTGAGCTGGAATTTGAGTTAAAATAGTTCATTTACTAAAAATTTAGATTAAAGTTAATAAAAATCTTTTAATAGAACGGAATTCCGGGCATTTTTAGTTTATCTGTATCCGAAATTTTTCAAATCCCTGTCGTTTTTACGCCAGTCCTTTTTCACTTTTACAAAAAGATTCAGGTGAATTTTCTTGGAAAAGAATTTTTCCAGATCCAATCTGGCTTCAGTTCCTACTTTTTTGATAGCTTCTCCCTTATGCCCAATGATAATTCCCTTCTGGGTATCTCTTTCCACATAAATAATAGAATCGATGAAAATAATACCTTCTTTTTCTTTAAACTGCTCGGTCACTACTTCTACAGAATAAGGAATTTCTTTCTCATAGTTTAAAAGGATTTTTTCACGGATCGCCTCGTTGACAAAAAATCTTTCCGGCTTATCGGTGTACTGCTCTTTGTCATAATATGGAGGGTTTTCCGGCAACAGAGATCTTAATTTCGGAAGAATGATATCTGTATTGAAGGCATTAAGGGCAGAGATAGGAAGAATCTCAGCTTTAGGAATCCTGTTGTGCCATTCTTCTACCAGTTTTTCAAGTCCTTCCTGGGTAGTCTGGTCTACTTTGTTCAGCAGAAGCAATACCGGAACCGGAATCTTATTAAGTTTATCAATTAAGAATTCTGAAGGTTCGGCCTTATCTGTAACATCTACAATGAACAGAAATACATCGGCATCCTGTAAAGAATCCTTTACAAAATCCATCATTTTTTCCTGAAGACCATACTTGGCGTCTAAAACTCCGGGAGTATCTGAAAATACGATCTGTAAATCCTCCTCATTATAAATTCCAAAAATCCTGTGGCGTGTTGTCTGTGCCTTTTGTGTTACGATAGCCAATTTTTCCCCCATTAACTGGTTTAATAAGGTAGATTTTCCCGCATTGGGCTTTCCGACTATATTTACGAATCCTGCTTTGTGCATATAATATTTTTTAGGCTCAAGATTGAACCGGGCTGCAAAGTTAGTGAAAACAAAATTTAATTGGGTTTGGTTTCCATGAAAAGTACGTGCAGCCTTTGAAAAAGTAATATATTTATAGCAAAATTCATCTATGGCTGAAGCAGAAAAACATTTTGCAGAATTAGCGGCAGAAATTCCGGAGGCCCAGCAGGGAAAAATGTTTGGCGCTCTTTGCCTGAAAGCTCCTAATGGTAAAGCATTCTTATTATCAAAAAATGGAAGTATTGCGATAAAACTCAGTGGATCAGTCTTAGAAGAAGCTTTAGGTTTAAATGGAACTTCTATTTTTGAACCTTCTGAAGGGAAAAAGATGAACGGATGGGTTCAGATACCGGCTGAACATCAAAACAAATGGAAAGATTTTGCCCATTCCGCATTAACAGAAGTTAAGAACATAGAGAAGAAAATTTCAAAAAACAATTAAAATTCATGGATATAGATCAGATCCTTGACCGTATTTATGTTTTGCCAGAAGCTTCTAAAAATGCTTTGAAACAGCATATTCAAGAAGTATCACACCCCAAATATTTCTGCCTTATGGAAGCAGATAAAATTATCCCGCATATCTATTTTATCAGGAAAGGTATTGTACGTGCTTATGCTTCTACTGCTGAGAATGATATTACATTCTGGTTCGGAAGCGAAGGAGAAACGATAGTTTCCATGAAAAGTTATGTAGAAGACAGACCCGGCTATGAAAGTATTGAGCTTCTGGAAGACTGTGATCTGTACATTCTGGAAACGGAAAGCCTGAGAAAACTTTTTAATGAAGATATCCACATCGCTAACTGGGGAAGGAAATTTGCAGAAAGGGAACTTGTGAAAACAGAAGAACTGATTATTTCAAGACAGTTTAAAACCTCCCTGGAACGTTATAAAGATCTGATGACGAATAAATCCGATCTTTTAAAAAGAGTTCAACTGGGACATATTGCCTCTTATCTTGGCATTACACAGGTAAGTCTGAGCAGGATCCGGGCGGAAATAAAATAAAAAGACAGGAAGATGGAAGAAGGAGGCTGGAAGTTAGTATCCTTGATCCTTGTCAAGGTTTAAAACCTTGACAAGGATCAGTTCCAAAAATTAATAAAGACAGTATTCTAGCCATACTTTCGGTATCAGTAACTTCCCTCTTCAAACTTCCCGACCCTATAAAATAAATTCCTTTTTTAACAAATGTAAAATTGTTTCTACTTTCAAATGCGGAAATTTGCAGGAGAGAAAATTTAAAAAAATGAATTGGATTATTTTAATCATCGCCGGATTGTTTGAGGTTGCTTTTGCATCTTGTTTGGGTAAAGCCAAAGAAACTTCCGGATCTGAGATGTACTATTGGTATGCCGGTTTTCTGGTGACTATGACAATCAGTATGGTACTGCTGATCAAAGCTACGCAAACGCTTCCAATTGGGACAGCTTATGCAGTATGGACAGGGATAGGAGCCGTAGGAACAGCGCTGATGGGAATTTTCTTTTTTAAAGATCCCGTGAGCTTCTGGAGGGTATTTTTTATCGTAACCTTAATTGGTTCTGTAGTAGGACTGAAATCTGTTTCTCACTAAGATCGAAAACAACTTCTATCTATATTTAAATAAACCCGTCTTCAACATGAGGACGGGTTTATTGTAATTATTTTTTGAAAACTACAGGCAAGATCTCATTTTGTCTCAGCCCGTATTTTTTGATTTCTTCTTCTGAAAAATTCTGGGAATAGAAATTGGGTTCAGTTTCAAAGCCGGCCTTCCTCAAACGGTCGAAATAATCCATTCCGTACCAGCGGACATGGTCGTACTGTCCGAAATGTTTCTGACGTTCTTTCGGATCCTTTATTGAAAAATCTTCATAGGTCTTTTCCATAGAGTTTCTCATGGGAACCTGAAAAATTCCCCAGCCTCCGGGCTTCATTACTCTATACAATTCACTGATCGCCTTTGCATCGTCTTCAATATGTTCCAGGACATGATTACAGAAAACAATATCAAAACTTTCATCAGGAAAAGGTAGATCCAGAATATCCGCTTTCACATCTACGATGGGGGAAAAAAGATCTGCAGAAATATAATTCAGATTTTTCATCATCTTGAATTTTCTGAGGAATTCCTGTTCAGGAGCGATATGCAGAACTTTGGCGTTTTTAATGAAAAAATCGGTCTCGTTTTGAAGATAGAGCCACATCTGACGGTGTCTTTCCAAACTCAGCGTCCCGGGAGAAAGCGCATTTTCGCGTTGTTTTCCATAGCCGTAAGGAAGGAATTTCCGATAGGATCTTCCGTCGATAGGATCATAGAATTCCTCTCCTTTGAAAAACTGATAAATAAGCGGCCTCGCCCAGATACTCATTTTAATAAGCATTGGACGAGGTATTTTATTGAGTAAAAGTTTAGTTACTTTTTTCATTAAAAATCCAATTGGAAAGACTTTTCTTCATCACTTACGATACCCAGGGCCTCATAAACATATTTGAATGTGGAAAGCAGCACTGGTTTCCCGTTAATTACCGCTACGTCATGCTCAAAATGGGCAGAAGGCAGGTTATCCAAAGTAGTGACCGTCCAGCCATCATTATGGAATTTCACCTTTTCCGTACCCAGATTCACCATCGGTTCGATAGCAATGGCAAGACCGTCTTTGATGACTTTTCCGCTTCCCTGTCTTCCGTAATTCGGAACCTGAGGATCTTCATGCATTTTTCTTCCAAGACCATGTCCTACAAGTTCTTTCACCACCCCATATCCTTCTTTTTCACAATGTGCCTGGATGGCATGGGAAATATCCCCTATTCTTTTTCCTCTTACGCACTGCTCAATTCCTTTGTAAAGGGATTCTTTGGTTACCTGCAATAGTTTTTTAACCTCAGGTTTCACTTCCCCGATCTCAAATGTATAGGCATGATCTCCTACAAAACCGTTGAGAATAACCCCACAGTCTACAGAAAGAACATCTCCTTCTTTGATAATATCATTATTCGGAAAACCGTGAACAACCTGATCGTTTGGAGAAATACATAAAGAATTCGGGAAACCGCCATATCCTAAAAAAGCAGGTTCTGCCCCATGATCTTTAATGAAATCATGAGCCAGCTTATCAAGATATAAAGTATTGATTCCAGGTTTTATTTCTTTTGCCAGCATTCCCAGTGTTTTTGAAACCAGGTGTGCACTCTCCTTCATCAGGCGGAGCTCCTCTATTGTTTTTAATTGAATCATTTTTATAGATGTTAGATATTAGATGTTAGAAGTTAGACTACAACTTAATGTATATTTTAAAGTAAGATTAAATGATAGCCTTCCCAACATCTACGGTTTTCTGATAAAGTTTTAAACGAAGCAGTAGCATTAAAAAACTAATTTCTAATCTCTAGCTTCTAACTTCTATTTTAAATTGTTACCAGAAAAGTCCTTTTTTCTTTTCTTTTTTAAGTTTTGAATAGGCCAGAACTTCTTTTCCTTCTACACGGAATTCTATTCTTTCCTGGATAATATTGTAGATTTCTCCCCAACCCGGGAAGCCTCCTAAATTCCTGTCATCGATGAACCAGTCTGCATCCAGTTTTCTTGACTGATTTTCAGGATCAAAAACTTCTCCTTCAAAACTGGAATTCACTGCGTAAAATTCTACGCCATTATTTCTGCAAAATTCTACAGCTTCATCCAAAGTCTTTCCGTGTCTGTATGTCCAGAGAATTAACCTGTACCCTTCTGCCTGAAGTCTTTTTAATGTTTCGAAAGCAAAGATTTTTGCTTTACCAATTGCCGGGTATGCATCATCAACAATAGTTCCGTCGAAATCAACAGCAATTTTCTTGTTATTTAACATTTTGTCTTTTTTTAGCTTTGCAAAGATAAGAAATAAAAAGAGTGCCGAAAACGATGGCACTCTTAAGTTTTATAATTTAATGTTTGTAAAGTTAGCCTTTTACCCACTTAAACTGAAACTGTAAATCCGGAGTTGAAATTCTGTCCGTAATTTTCTGAAGTCTCGCAGGCAGTTTCATCAGGTATTCCTGAGCTTTTTCAGCTTGTTCAGTAAGTCCTTTTACATGCTCTATCTTCCATTCATCCAATAAGTCTTTCATAATATTGATATAATCCTGACCTGTATATACCATACATCTTTGTGCTGCATCTGAGAAATGCCCCCAAAGCTCTCCGGCTTTTTGCCCGGACTGTCTCATCATATGAGCAGGCATTACGATTTTTTTACGCATCATATCTTCAAATGCAAGGATCATTTCTGATGGGTCTATTTCTAAAATTTTAGCAACGAAATGTTTGTATGCTTTTGCGTGTCTGGCTTCATCTGCAGCAATTACACCACACATTTTTGCTAACTTTCCGTTTCCTGACTGTTTTGCCAATGTACCCACTCTTCTGTGCGATATATTGGTAGCCGTTTCCTGAAAGCTTGTATAAACGAAGTTTCTGTATGGATCCATGCTTGTCCCTAAATCGAAACCGTCATTAATTAAATATTGAGTGGTCACTTCCAGTTCTCTCATATTCACTCTTCCGCACAGATAAAGGTATTTACCCAAAAGATCTCCATGTCTGTTTTCTTCACCAGTCCATGCTCTTATCCAGTGGGCCCAGCCCACTTCTTTCTGCTCCTGATCTATTCCGTCTACTCCCATTAACCATGATTCATAAGAAGGCAATGCTTCTTCTGTGATACAGTCGCCAATCAGAGTTACAAACAAATCATAAGGCATTTCACGGGCAAAAGTCTGAATTTCTTCTAAGTCATATTTAAAATCAGCGCTTGACGGATCCGGAAGATAATCGGAAGGCTGCCAGATTTTTTCAATTGGCGTTAAAAATTTATCCAGAAAAGAACCTACTTCCTTTTCCAATATTCCCATTACTTCTTTTCTGACAAGCTTTTGATACATCTTACTATATGGATTTTAATTTACAAAGATATGATTTATTTATTATTTGTCGCATAATAACCTATGCAACTCATACAATGACTGATATAAATCATACAAAAATGCCGCCATCTATACCATAACGGCATTTTTCGGACAATATTATTGAATTTTTAACTAACTAAGATATCTCCTGTCATTACTTCCGGAATCTCTACTCCCATTACTTTTAAGATAGTCGGAGCTACATCTCCAAGTTTCCCGGGTTTTAAATTCCATGTATGGTCTTTATCCATCACAATAAATGGTACAAGGTTCGTAGAATGCTGTGTGTTGGGAGTACCGTCCGGATTGATCATTACGTCTGAGTTTCCGTGATCAGCCAGGATAAATACGGCATAGCCATGCTCATAAGCTGTAGTTGCTACTTTCTCAATACATTTATCTACTGTTTCAGCGGCTTTTACTGCCGCTTCAAAAACTCCAGTATGACCTACCATATCTGTATTGGCAAAATTCAAACAGACAAAATCCGCTGTTCCGTTTTCCAATTCGGGCACAATGGCATTGGTAATGTCATAAGCAGACATTTCCGGCTTAAGATCATAAGTGGGAACATCTTTCGGACTTGGACAAAGCAGTCTTCTTTCTCCGTTGAATTCTTCTTCCCTGCCCCCGGAGAAGAAAAACGTTACGTGAGGGTATTTTTCTGTTTCGGCAATTCTGATCTGTGTTTTACCGTTTCTTTCAAGAATTTCACCCATTGTTTCCTTCAATACTTCTTCATCAAACACAACCTGTACATTCTGATAGGTTTTATCATAATTGGTTAAAGTGATATAATGAAGGTTGAGTTTACGCATAAAGAAATCAGGGAAATCTTTCTGGGTAAGAACTTCTGTGATCTCACGCCCTCTGTCTGTACGGAAATTGAAACAGATGACCACGTCACCATCTATAATTTTGGCTACCGGAACTACGTTTCCTGTTTCTGTTGTTTTAACCAGAATAATAGGCTTTAAGAATTCATCAGTCACATTATTATCATAAGACGACTTAATAGCGGTCAAAGCATCTGTCGTCTGTAGCCCTACTCCTTCTACCATCGCATCGTATGCCAGTTTTACACGTTCCCATCTTTTATCACGGTCCATTGCATAATATCTTCCGATCACCGTTGCTAGCTTGCCTACTGTAACCTCCATATGGTTCTGAAGCTCTTCTATAAACCCAAGCCCAGAATGTGGATCACAATCTCTTCCGTCTGTAAAGGCATGTACAAAGACATTTTCGTGCAGTCCAAATTCATGTGCGGCAGTCAACAAACCTTTTAGGTGATTGATATGTGAGTGTACCCCCCCGTTGGAAACCAATCCAATAAAGTGCAGCTTTTTATTTTCTCTTTTAGCGTAGTCGAAAGCATCCTGAATGACCTGCTGTTGTCCCAGTGTTCCATTCTCAACGGCCATATTCAGTTTTACAAGATTCTGATAGACCACTCTTCCTGCTCCCAAATTCATGTGTCCTACTTCAGAATTTCCCATCTGTCCTGCAGGAAGTCCTACAGCCAGACCGCTGGCTTCAAGTGTTGTATGTGGAAATTTTTGATAACAGCTGTCTATAAATGGAGTGTTTGCTTTATCTAAGGCAGACACCTCTGGATTTGTTCCCAGTCCCCATCCGTCAAGGATTGCTAATATTGCTTTTTTTGACATTTCGTATAACTTTTTGTTACACAAATTTACCTAATTTCGGATGAATGGACGAATTTGAAGGATTTATTTTAAAAACATCGGCGTAAAACAGTACTACTATGAATATTTTCCTTTATCTCCTGCAAATTTTGCTGACGACACAGATATATTATTCAAAATGTTTTTAACTATTCTATTCCGGCTGTTGGCTGCAGTACTCTAATCCAACGCCTGTGGTGACTTCGAGTATTTCAGTCACCAAGCCTTCTTTTTCTCTGTATTGATTACTACCAGTTTCTTAGGTTTCCTTTTTCGTGTTAAATTATTTACGATCTGACACACTTTTCTAAATTATTATTTAATTTTGCTATATGGATTTAAGAGATCAGTTAAAGAACCTTTTCCCTGAACATGAGGAAAAGGACTTTGAAATGCCTAAGGAAGAGTTTAAGCAGCAGGAACCTTTGGTGTGTAAATTTGAGAAAAAAGGCAGAAACGGTAAGCCTGTAACGATTGTTGAAGGCTGGGAAGGGAGTGAGGAAGATTTAAAGAAAATCTCAAAAAAAATAAAAACCACCTTAGGAATAGGCGGTTCAGAGAAAGATGGAACGATCATTATTCAGGGCGATAACCGTGATAAAATAATGAATATCCTTAAAGAAATGGGATATAAAACCAAAAGAGTCGGCGGGTAGATCTAGAAATAGATCTGGGTTTCCGGCATCAGGCTTTTCAATCGTTCAATCTTAGTTTTTTCTATAGGATTTCCTGTCAGGATAAGGGTTTTCAGTTTTTTCAACTGCCCTATTTCTTCGGGAATATCTTTCAGATTATTATTGGCAAGATTCATACTGACAATATTTTTCAGTCCTTTTATTTTAGGGGATATTTCTGTGATATGATTGCTGCTTACGTTCAAAAATTCAAGATTCTGAGCCCTGAACAGGTTTTCCGGCAATTTTACAATAGCATTCTGCTGCAATTCAAGATATTTTAAATATTTAGGGAAAGAAAGATTCCCCAAATCATTAATCTGGTTTTCAGATAAATTCAAAAATTTTAGATTTTTTATTCTGTATAAACGGTCCGCAATGATACTGATCTGGTTTCCCTGAAGGTTAATTTCTTCCAAAGCCGGTATTTCCATCAGGGCTTCGGGAAAAATATTCAGGTTATTGGCATCAAAATGTACTGCTTTTAAATTCTGAAGTTTTGCAACGTTGGGGTTAATGCTTGTCAGGCCGTTAAGATTCATGGAGAATGTGTTCAGCTTTTTCAGGTTTCCAATTTCGTCTGGAATATATTTGATGCTGTTTTCATTCACATTTAAGATCTCCAGCTTCGTTAATGCAAAGATTTCCTGATCCATTTTTTCAAGCTTATTTCCCATGATATTAAGGAAAAATAAGGATTCCAGCTTTGAAATTTGAGGAGGCAGGTTGAAAAGTCCCTTTTCTCTGAAACTCATACTGTAAACCGTTTTTTTACTGGTCAGCGCTTCATCAATACTGGTAAATGTAGGATATTTCACAGGATCTATCTGTGCCTTTGCAAGACAGAGAGAGAAAACAGAAATCAATAGAACAAGCTTTTTCATAGAGATAAATTTCGGGCGGCGGCAAAGCCGCCGCCCGAAATGAGTATTAATAATTTACTTTTTTACTAGCTTCACAGTTTTCTGGAAACCTCCTTCTGCTTCGATATTCAGAACCAGAATGCGGGATCCTTCAAGCTGATGCGTAAAGTCAAGATCCAATGATCTGTTAACTCCGCTGAATTTCTTCGTATAAACGATCTTTCCATCCAGGCTGTATGCTGTTACAGAAATGTCTTTCAATCCTTTTGGTGAGTTGATTTTAACAATTCCTGAAGTAGGATTCGGAGCTACCTCAACGGTATTTTCAGCATTATGACTTTCAACAGTCCCCAATGCACCAGCTGTTCCTAAGTTTTGTTTTAAAGCAATAACAACTGTAGCTGATTTCCCTCTGTAATCAATTGTATTTCCTGTAGCGTCAATATCCGTAGAAATCGTAGAATCAGGATGCTGAATCGAGAAGAAACCAAATTTATGATCCGGTGTGAATGTCAGTCCTGTAGGTTCTGATCCTGCAGGCATAGAAGCAAAAAGTCTCACTTTAGGATTAGCCTGTGTATGATCCGGAGCGATTACCCAGATGTAGTTTTTTCCACCATCCTGAAGAACCCAAAGGTTTCCAAGTTCGTCAAAAGTAAGGTTGTCATTTCCATCGCCCCATGCTTCAGATTTCATTCCCTGAGGAGTGTTAAAAGAATATGCTGTAGAAGCACCTCCTGCAAAAGTTTCTACCTGGGAAGCAGTTGCTCCGTTATCCTGCAGACGGTATATTTTATCCAATCCTTTTGCTGTAAAATAAATTTTTCCGTCTAAAGGGCTGATGTCTACATCTTCCACTCCGTTAAATCTTGTTCCTCCTAAAGACTGGGCAAGTGCAGTTGTATTATTCTGATCCGCTTTTATTTTATTTGGAACCTGAACCCATGTAGCTGTAGTTCCCACAGGATCTCCTGAAGTACTTAATCCCTGATCAAGCTTTAATACATAAAGGTTTCCAGAAGAAAGATCATTTGGAGTATCCATTACATATTTATAGACCATATGGGTTCCCCCGTCTTCTCCATAATAGGCTGTAGTTCCTGCATTATTTACCACTACATTTTCGTGGTTCATAATTCCCATCTGCCAAAGCTTTCCTTTGGATCCGTCTGTATTTTTGGAAATAACCTGCGCTGTGGCCGGATCAATTTCCACTAACCATCCGTAATCTTTGTAGCCATCACTGTTTACGTCATTGGAAGTAACAGATTCTTCGGCAGTAACAACAGTTCCCCAAGGAGTAACTCCACCTGAACAGTTTCTGATCGTCTGAACCAAACTTGGATCGGAGAAACTTACTGCTCTTGATCTTGTCAGCTGCCAAAGTTTTGTGGAAGAATTGTAGTTAACCTCAGCCATCGTAACCCCTCCAGGATTGGTTTCATGGTTTACAGAAAGGTATCCGTTCGTGCTGCTTCCTGTCTTGGCAACATAGGCAGTAAAGTCATTCTGACCTCCTACCATTCCACCTCCTTCGGTGTAACTGTCACCTTCTTTTAAGATAAGCTGGTATTTATGTTCAGTCGGAATGATCAGTTTATTGGTTTGTGCCGTAGGAACAATAGAAGTAAAACAGCTGATGTGCGTTCCTGTACATGCAGGAGGTGGCGTAACAGTAGCTGTTGTCTTTAAATAAGCATCAATTCTAAGGTCTGAGCTGGCCGCGGTTCTGTTGTGAAGTTCTATAGAGATCCTGTTGGTTCCGTTTACAAATTGAGCTTTTGGAATAGAAAAGATATTATAAACGCTTTCTGCAGCCCCGTCAATTGTTGTACTGGAAGGTGTATTGAAAGCAATAGCCCCTGTTGGCATATTATCTCTCACTACCTCAACTCCGTTAAGATAAACAACGATTCCGTCGTCTCTCATTACTCCTAATTCCATATTATCTGAAAGGGTTAACAAGTCTACGGTGAAATCTTTAGCAAAATAAGCAGTTGTAAGACCTGAACTGATGGTAGTGGTTACAGGATCTCCATAACCCAGAGGTCCGTTCCCTGCGGTCCATGTTGAAACATCAAATGTCTGATCTTTCCATGAATCTGCCAGAGCCTGGTTGTTATCCTTATAGCTCCAGGACGAGTTCTTGTTGAATAAAAAGGTCTGTGCCTGTGCACTAAAACCAGCCACCATAGCCAGCGCCGCAATTGTAAGTAATTTTCTCTTCATTTTAATTGATTTATTAGACTCTGCAAAGCTATTTTTTTGGCGAGGTACCTCTGTTAATAGGAGTTTAAATATAGACTGGAGAATATTAATTAATTTATAACCCAATGTTAAGGGAATTAAATAATTGTTAAATATTTGAGTTTGAGAGTGGGAGTGTTGGAAGTGTAAAACTCAATAGTAATATTATTCAAAGTTCATCCTTTAGTAAAAGTAGTTGCAGATAATAAATCTTATATCCAAATTCATTTAAACCTCCAACACTCCCACTCTCAAACTCTCCAACTCATCTAGCCTTACTAATATCGGTCAGTGAATTCAGGAAAGCAATGACCTGCTTGATCTCTGTTTTTGTAAGTTCCAGTTTATCCGGTGGCAGCGTTTGATTTTTCATCTTTAAACCGAGGCCTTCTCCTCCACCTTCGTTATAGAAGTCCATAACTTCTTCCAGAGTATTGAAAGCTCCGTTATGGAAGTAGGGTTTGGTAAGAGCAATATTTCTTATCGTAACGGTTTTGAAAGAGTAATCATAGATCCATGATTTCTCTTTTTTCACAGGGCTGTTGCCTCTTCCAAGATCCTGATCCAACTGAATAGGAAGCTGATGGATGGGTTTTGTAGTGACCCCTAAAACTTCTGATTCATTTTCATTAAAGAACGGCGGCACAAGACCCGAAAAATGTGGTGCAAAATGACATGTTGCGCAATTGGCCTTTCCCATAAACAGATTATATCCTTTTTTTACATCTTCGGAAACATCTTTTTCATTTCTCATAAAACGATCGAAATCACTGTCAAAAGAATACAGGGATGAAACATAAGAGCTTAAAGCTTTGGAAAAATTTTCTTTATTTATTTTACCATTTTGAAAAGCAGCACGGAAAGCTCTTTTGTACTCAGGCTTTGTTCTCAGTTTTTTGATGATGTCTTCATAGCTGGTATTAAACTCATCACCATTGTAGATTACATGTTCTGCCTGTTGTTCAAGGTAAAATGCCCGCAGATCATAGAAAAACCTTTTGGCAAAAACAGCATTGTATAAAGACGGAGAATTTCTCAGAACTGTTTTACCTTCCACATTGCTCTGGGACTTTACTTTAAGGTCCGTAAAAGCATTTTCCTGAAGATGACAGATCGCACAGCTCATTTTACCGTTTTGACTCAAATTCTGGTCATAGAAAATAGATTTCCCTAAACGGCGAAGCTCATTACTATCTTCAGTAGATTGCAGCAATGTGTAGAAATACGGATCCAGAAAATCACTGCTGAAAAGGTTTTTACTCTTTACGTTCCAACCGGAAAATTCTTTTAGATCATCTGCCCTTCCGTCCCATTTTCCGAATTCCTCATACAGAAGCTGAATGTATTTTTTATAAAACTCAATTCTGTCAAAATTTTCAAAATCTTTATTCACAGTGACATAATTGATTCCTTCATTAAGGATCTTGTTGGCTTTCTGAACATTATAGTTTTTAAAATACACATCGTCATTAATGTATTTTTTTATTCCGGTAAAAGCATGGCCGGCTTCCTCTGAAACATTCAGGGAACCTGGTGTATCAAAGCCTGTAATTCCCAATGTATAAATTCTTATCAGTTCTATCCTTAGTGGCAGCGTTTTATTGTTTCCGCGGCTTAAACCGTTCTTTATGGTACTCAGATAAAAGCTTGAATAGGAATTGTACAGAAAATCCGTAATCGTTTTGATCTTCTCCTTTTCATCTCCTGCTTCATCGGAAAAGATCAGCTCATCCAGAACCTGGAGTCCTTCCGGTGGCAGTGTATAGGCAGAAGTTCCCGCAGCTTCTATATGAAACAGCGGAGCGGCATTAAGATGAGTTTTTGTGAATTCCGGATAATGATAGGCGATAAAAAATTCGATTTCTTTAAACGAATTTCTTGTCCCCCTTAAGGAATTTCTAAGCTCTTCAAGAGAGATTTGATCCTCTGAGAATTCGTATACGTCTGATTTCAGCTGGTCAAGCCTGTTTTTAAAATCCGACAAACCTTTATTGACAAAGGTATTTTCATTTTCTTCTCCCTTATCAATCGGATTAAAAGACATGACAGCAAAACCTATCAACACAATCACAGCTAGCAGCGGGTATAATCTCATTAATTTTTAGCGGCAAAAGTACCGTTCCGATATTATCGCAACTTTAACGGCAGATTAAAAAATGTTTATGTTTTGACCACATAATTATATCAAGGGCTAGTTTTAACACAAATTTAAAATCCAGCAAGGCTATTTTAAAAGCGTAAAAATCTACAAACGGCAGTTTCTTATAGAAATATTTTTATTAATTTTAAACCCCGAAATCAAATTCATTATACTTAAGAACGGCTGATTTCTATAGGCCGCTTCAAAAAAGATGACGAAAGATATTGGGAGAGGATTTATAACATCATTTCAGCAAATTAAAAACAAGATATTATTATGAAAACAAAAGTATTATTTGCTTTTGCGGCGAGTTTCCTTTCCATTTGTGCATTTTCACAAAAAAAGAAGGAAATGGCCGTGTACGCAGAGAAAAAAGGCAATGATTATTATCTGGTACGCCTGGAAGAAGGCAAACAAGTTCCAAATGTTTATGTATATTCAAATGGTGTAACAAAACCTTACAAGAACTATACTGACCTCAAGGATATTGTTATGGATTTTCCGGGAATGATGGACTCTAACAATTCAACCAAGGAGGAAATGGTTTCTGTTCTAAAAAAAGGAGATAAACTCTATGAAATTACAACCCAAAGAAAGGATCCGAAAAATTTTGAAAAAACCATCATTACGGTCTATGAGATTTTCCAGGGACAGAAAAGAATCGTAGAAGAATATGATACGATCTATGATCTTGCCGGATCGCCTTACAAAGAAGCTATATTCATTAATTAAAAAATAAAAAATATAAATTATGCTAAATAAACTTGCTGCCTCAGAACTGGTGCTGAATGACGATGGAAGTGTATACCACTTAAATCTTTTACCTGAAGATATTGCTGATAAGATCATCCTTGTGGGAGATCCGGACAGAGTGGCAAAAGTTTCAAAATATTTTGACAAAGTAGAAATCAAAAAAAACAAAAGGGAGTTCTATACCCATACCGGAACACTTCGCGGAGAAAGAATTACCGTAATGTCTACAGGTATCGGAACAGAGAATATTGATATCGTGATGAACGAGCTTGATGCCCTGGTGAATATCGACCTTAAAAACAAGGAGTTTAAAACTGATCATAAAGCCCTTGAACTTTTCCGTATGGGAACCTGTGGAAGTGTAAATCCGGACGTACAGGTTGATAATATGCTTGTAACCCAAAATGTTGTAGGTCTGGACGGACTGATGCATTTTTATCAAGACTACAGCTTCGAGAATGAGTTTTCCAAAAGTTTCATGGAAAAATTCCCGTATGAGAAGATCAAACCTATGCTTTATTTCTCAGACTGGGCAGAAGAAATGGGAGACTATTATAAAGATGCCAAATACCACGGGAATACGGCTACTTTCCCAGGATTCTACGCTCCTCAGGGAAGACAGCTGCGTTTAAAAGCAGTTGATGATAAGTTCCTGGAAACATTGAATGACCTTGGAGTAACTAATTTTGAAATGGAAACTTCAGCGATCTATGCTCTTTCAAAACTATTAGGCCACAAAGCCATTACAGTGAATAACGTTATTGCCAACAGAAGACGTGGAGAATTTTCTGCAGACCACCATGCTTCTGAAAAGAACCTTATTGATTGGGTACTGGAAAGAATTATCAAGTAAAATAACTCACGTTTTTATCCTTAAAATCAAACCTTATAGGTTTTAAAAATCTATAAGGTTTAGCTTAAATTATAGCAAGATCTGCTTAATTGGCTCAATCTGCAAGCGGTTTTTCTCTCGCAGATTGAGCCAATTAAGCAGATTTTTTATTTCATCTAAGTTTTCTTAGAGTAAAGAAGTATTTAAGTGAAATGCTCTCGGATCCGGATATTTAAATATAAAATCCAATTCTGAAATCAGCTTTGAAGACAGGATTATTTTCCCCTCACCTATTGTCACTGTTTCTTCAGAGGATTTTAAATTTTGCTGAGCATTGATCACCTGGGCTTTCGACGGATGTTCTGGAGCCGTTACATTGTACAGTTTTCCGTCTGATCCTGTTTCGATCATTTTTTCAATTACTCTACAGATATCTTCATAGTGAATATGATTCACCGGTGCTTCCAGGTTTGAGATATTATAATTTTTCAGAAGCCGGTTATCTCCCATCAATCCTGCTAATCTCAAGATATTTATCTGCGGATATTTACCTTTGATCATTCGCTCTCCCTGAACATGATCTGATGAAAGATTTTCTTCTGCATATTCACCAGGAATATCCGGATAGACACCGGTAGAACTCATCACAAATATCTGACCTTTAAAATCGTCGATAAATGAAAATAAATGCTGAACCCTGTTGTATAACGAACTTGCACAGCAGCTTTTACCGGAAATCGGAATAGTGATAATGAGAACATCTATGTCTTTAATCTCAGTCCACGGAATAACCTTTTCTTCCAGCTGAAAATCCGGGAAGCTGGCGACAGAAGTATTAAATCCTTTAGAAGACAGCTCATCAGCTTTGTTTTTTGTAGTGGTGGTAGCATATATTTTATACTGTCCGGACATTGAATCAGCAATCCTTGATCCCAGCCAGCCGCAACCTATAATTCCTATTTTCTTCATAAATTTTCAAGTATATGCATTAAGGATTTAAATCTTCTTCCTTTTAATAAGCAGAACATTGGCAAAATTAAATCAATTTATGCTGTCCGCAATTTTCATTGCATTATATTCTTAAAATCTAAAATCAGCCTTTCTTCAGCTGTATTTAATTTGTGCTTTTCTTTCCGTACAGCCCATGTATCTATAGGTTCTTTTTTGTCTCATTTTGAGCCTAACAACTGTTAGTAGTAAAACTACGACAAAAAGAAAAATAGCCTTCCATTTTTTTCCTCATTATGTCTTTGCTTCTTATATTTGTTTCACGTGGATGTGATTTTAATATCATCATTACAAAACTGTAATTCAGAATATTAAATTCATTAAAACTAAATATTAATTATATTTTAAAACTTAAAAATATACAGGGATCCATTCCCGGCATCAGGTGAAAGCAGAACGATAATTCCCTCACAAAAGATACTATTCTGTTGACATTAACAAGACAGTATTTTGATCTGTAGTGAGTAATAAGAACAACCATTATGCAGTCCGGCATGCCAGACTGTTGTTACATACATTAACCAGAAAAAATATGTTATGTTCCAGGACAGCAAATCATCAAAAAACCAGATTCCAAAATCTAAAAAAGATCTGGACAGTATAAAACCCGCAGATCCAGACCCAGTTAATAAAGCTGAAAAAAAAGTTGAAAAAATAAAAAAAACGGTACAGACAGCCGGGCAGGCACTCTCCTATACCGATAATTTCATGAACAAAGCTACACAACCTAATACAGCTTTGGTTTCTGAAAATAAAATTTGGAACGAGCAACCCACTTCTAAAATATTCAATGCCGGATCAATTCCGAAAAGTGAGCTTTTAGGGATCAATCGTGTGGTTAAACTTGAAATCATTATTGAAGGAAAAATAATTAAGCATTTCAAGCATTTTAAACTCACCCAAAGTGCTGTTAAACATCATGAATTCAATCTTATGCTCGCTCATGATGCTTTGGGAGGGGCAGAAAATCATAACCTGGAACAGGCACAAAACTTTCTGGGCAAGAGGATCACAGTAGTATTTAAATATAAAGACGTAGAAGAAAGTCCTGAACGAAACTTTGTAGGGGTGATTACGGAAGTAGGGTTCAGCCAGGAAAAAGGCAGTTTGGGAAATATTGTACTTACCGGAAACAGCCCTACTGTACTTCTGGATGCTGCCCCGCACATTCAGAGTTTCGGTGGTGCCAAAGAGATCAGCCTGAACAGCATTGCAGATTGGGTGATTAAAGAAGGACTTGGTTCCAATAAATTTGATTTCAGAGTAGATTCCCAGCACGGAAATGTTTCTTACAGCTCTCAATATGAAGAAACCCACTACAATTATCTCGCAAGAATAGCAGAAGCTTACGGGGAACAGTTTTATTATGATGGTGAGGTTCTTCATTTCGGAAAACTGCCTCCACAGGAAAAGCCGGTACAATTGGTATACGGAAGCAGCGTACATGATATTAAGATCAAAATGAGAGCCCAGCATGTAAACCCTGTTTTTTACGGCTATAACAGCAGCAAAAATGAAAAGCTCACAACAGGAAGTTCAAAAATAAATCATCAGTCAGATATTGCGAAACGAGCCTATGAAATATCCAAAGCAACTTTCACAACCCCTTCATTAAGGGTAGCTCCCATCAAAGCATCTACTTTTATAGATATTGATGCTTCACAGAAAGGTACAGCAGGAAGTAAAGCTGTAGACGTGTTTATCACATCCGGAAGTACTTCTGTTCCGTTTTTATATCCTGGATGTACCGCGGATGTAGAAATGCGGAAATCTGAAACCAACCAGACCGCCTATTTTACCAAGCTTATGATCACAGGGATCAGCCACGAGGTAGATGCAAGAGGTCATTACACCGGAAATTTTGAAGCAATAGCAGCAGATACCGGATACATGCCACGGCCTGAATTTGAGATGCCTAAAGCAGAACCTCAGTTCGCCAAAGTTATTTCAAATACTGACCCTCTTAACCAAGGCAGGATTCAAGTTCAGTTCGACTGGCAGAACGGGCAGGATACCACTGAGTTTATCCGCGTTATGACTCCTGATGCGGGCGGAAGCGATAAAGTAAGTAAAAACCGTGGTTTTATGGCTATTCCTGAAGTTGGAGATCAGGTGGTTGTCAATTTTGTACACCAGCATCCGGACCGTCCCTTTGTAATGGGAGGAATGTTTCATGGAGGTGTTGGCGGAGGAGGCGGACAAAACAATAATGTTAAAAGCCTGAGCAGCCGAAGCGGTAATAAATTGGAACTGGATGATGGTGCAGGATCTGTGTTTCTGACCGATCAGGGAGGAGCCAATATGAAATTTGATGGAGCCGGAAATGCAATGACCAATGCCAATAATGATAAAACAGTAACAGTTGGGAATAATAATACGGTAAATGTTGGAAGTGTAAGTTCTATTAACGTAGGAGGAAAAGAAGGCGGAGGAGCCAATTCTATGCTTAAAATGGATAATAGCGGAAAAATCACTCTGGAATGCGACACAACCATTACCATTAAAACCGGAAGCAGCTCCATAACCATGACTACGGGAGGAGATATCACCATAGAAGGTCTCAATGTGAAAGTCATAGGAAAAACGACTACAGAGTTAGGAAAAGCTGCTGCCAATCCTGGAATTAAGATTGATAGTGACATCAATGCCAATGCCGCCAAAATTAATACCTCATCTTCAGGACCTACCAATATCAAGGGGGCTGATGTGGAAATCAATAAAGGATAATTATGCAGGTTAATATAGAAAACAAGGGCGAATATCGTAATTATACCTTTCTCAGAGAAGAAAGATATCAATTTCAGGGACTCAGAAATGAAAACTATATTGAAGCTGAGCTAAAAGTCACCCTAACTTCTATTGAAAATGAAAAGCCTGTTTTTACCGTTGAAATGCCATTGTATAAGCAATCCAATAAAGACGGTATGTACAAATGGGTCGGAGACCTGCATCAGCTGAGAGAAAAAATAGTATGCACCCTCAATGAAAACGGACAGCTTGGAAAGATCATCAACTTAACTGAGGTACAGAATAAATGGCTGGAAATAAAGCCTAAAACTATCCTGAAACATCGAAGTGAGCAATACCGTGAAATTTTCATCAAAGGTGTAGAAGAACTTTTGGAAGATGGCGAGCGCCTGGCAGAAGCTCTCCGTTTCGCAATGCCTTATCAATTGTTATTTCCCGGCATTCATTTCAAGGAGTTCAAAAAAAACGAGATCATCAACGGATACCGTGAGCTTCCCAACTTTATTGCTACCAAGAGCGTCCCTATTACTACAGAAGAAACAATTTCAGAATTAGAAGACGGCAGGTACCAGATTGATGTGAAAGGAAGCATAGATGAAGATAATTTTGAACAGGATAAAGTAACCGCCATGATCCGTGTTTTAAAGAACCGTCCCCGTGTGCCGACTCTCCTGCAGCTTAATTATATAGAACGCTATCTCCTGGAAGAGTGGCCGTGGTCTGAACAGAGTATGTGTATGAGCCTGGCACAGATTCCCGGCACATTATACCGTGAAGAAAAAAACATTTTAAAAGCTGCAGCCCATGACCATTCCCCTGCTTGATATTGTATTCCAGAATGACCGCTACTATCTTCTCTTCGATGATGAGAAGATCCTGGAGGCTCCGGCTGCCAGAGAATGGCATGTATATGCAGACGGACAATATATATGCTCTGTCAGTAACTGTAAAGTTTCGGAGCTGTTGAAAGTTCCGGGTAAGATTTTTCTGGAGACCCGGGAAAACCTTAATAAACTGGAAAATAGTTTCAGAAGATTGAAAAATGTAACCCTGAGCTCAGATAAAATTAACATCTAAATCATCGCATTATGGCAAAAAAATACGTACCTGAAGGTGCCTTTTTAGCTTGCGACAAAGGAACAAGCCCCTCTACCCTGCGGGTAAGCAACAATAAAAACACTACCATATACAGTGTTCCCATGGCTTCGGAACTGGATTTTCTTCCTTTTTTCAATATCAAACCTATGGGACTTTGTACCAACCCTTTGAAATGGGCAACAGGAGCTTCTTGTCTACCAACCATTCTTACTGGATGGCAAGCGCCAAAGGATGGGGTAAAGATAAATGGAAGCCGGATGCTATTGGAAGATTCTTTCTGTAATTGTATATTTGGTGGAAAGATCAACATCTTCTTTGATAGAGCAGCTGCCGTATCATATGGCGTCGGAGAAGGAAAAATGCCTTCCGACTATATCAAGGAAGGTTTTGACTGGATCGCCGAGCAAAACAAAAAAGGTCGGGAAATGCGGGACCAGATGCTTCCGGACTGGATGAAGCCCGTAACAGGTGTCGGAGACTGGTTCAGTGATCTGGGGACAGGGCTGGTAGAAGGAGCTGTAAATGGTGTAGTTGGCTTAGGTGAAACACTTTATCAGGTTGGCCAGGATCCCGTAGGCACTGCTGAAGCATTGGGCGGAATGGTAAGTGACGGATGGAACGCAGCTACCGAAGGGGTCGGAAATGCATGGGACTGGGCCAGCAAGGGAGACAACTGGAGCAATGCCGCTGAAGGAGCCTGGAACTGGGCCAGTGACGGACAAAACTGGGCAAATGCAGGAAACGCAGCGTGGGAAGGCACCAAAGATGCTGCAGGCTGGGTAGCTGAAAATCCAAGAAAGATAGGCACAACCGTGGGAGAGTTTATTCCGGATGCAGTAGCTGCGGTATATTCTGGGGGAACTTCATTAGCTGCAACTGCAGGAAAAACAGTTCTAAAAGAGGGAGGTGAAGCGGTTGTAGAACAAACCGTTAAAAATGTTGCAGAGGAAGCTGTAGAGCAAGGTGTAAAAAAAGGAGCAGATGATGTAGTAGAAGCTGGAGCCAAAAGAGGAATTGCGGAAACCATGGAACAGCTAGCCAAAAAAGAAGGTGGGGATATTGCTAAGGTTATCACAAAAGACGCAGATGAATTAGCAGCTGAAGCAGCTGAACAAGCAGCAAAAGAGGCAGCTGAACGATGGGCGAAATTAGGATATGATGATTTAGGCACTACTGCCCCTTGTTTCTTAGCAGGAACTTTTGTTCATACAATTGACGGTTTGATTCCTATTGAAAATATTCAGATTGGTGATATTGTATTTTGTTATGATAAAATAAATAATGTAACAACTAAAAATAAAGTAACCCGTATCTACAACAACTGGACTGATAAATTTATTAAGATTACTACAGATAAAGAAATAATCAGCGCAACATTTAAACACCTTTTCTGGATTGAAGATGAAAGTAAGTGGATTACGGCAAAGGAATTAAAAACAGATATGATTTTAAAATCCTTGTCATTAAACAATATCTTAGTTAAAAAAATTGATTATCAAAAAGATGTGGAATTATCTACTTTTAATATAGAAGTTGAGAATAATCACAATTATTTTGTTGGAAACCAAGGCATACTTGTTCATAATGATAATAAACCTTCTAAATTTGAAAGTACTGTTAAAAAGCCTACCAAAATCTATGAAGTTTACGATCCCAAAACAGGAAAAACAGTATATGTGGGACAAACAGATAAAACGAATGTGGCAGACCGTTTTAAAGAACATGTAGCAGAAGGTAAAAAGAAAGGTAACCATAAAAAAGACTGGGGGAAGAAATACAAAATCCGTGAGGTTGCAAGCGGAAATTGGGACCCTTATGAAGCGTCTGTTTGGGAACAGCATTATATTGACAAAAACGGAGGCAAAGCTAATCTTCAAAATGGAAGAAATGAAATTACTAAACCTAAATTTGATAAATATAAAAATTTACATAATCCTTGTTAAATCATAAAAATCTATAAATATGAATATTAAACCCGGAACTATTTTTTCGGTAAATGTTTCTACTGACGAAAAAATTTTTGGAAGAGTCTTATTTAATGTTGATGAATATCTGGAAAAGAGTAAGAACGAAAATAATCAGAACTACTTTGATGTATATAAAAAATGTGTCTTGATAGAAACCTTTGGAAAAGTTACTAAAGAATTTGATGAAACCCTTTTGAAAAATGTAGCAGTTAAAAGCAGCTTTATTCCGATGGATACTTTTTCTGATGAAGATGAATGGGAGCTTACTGATTTGAATCTTCCTGTTTCGACAGAATATTTAACATTTCCTGAAGTTTTAAGATTCGTAAACGGGAAAATTTATTTCTGTGTAGGAGAAGTTACTATTGCAACTTCTTTCGATGAGGCATTTAGAGATCAATGTGGAGTTTATCCCTCGTTTGGCAGTGGATATTGGGAAGTTGTTGCCACACTGGATTTTGCTGACAGGAAAGATTTAATAGAAGATGAAGATGATGTTATGGATAAATATTTCAAAGATTCAGACTTGAGAGAAAGTCCTGAGGCAAGACAAGAAATTTATCAAGCTATTGGAGAAAATCCAAATTTGTCATACAATGAATTAGCATTAAAACACGGTTTCGACCTAAAAAGATTTTACAGTTAACTTTATGGAATTTCAAAACCAAATTTTACAAAGTATATTATGGAATTTTACTGAACAAAAATTTTCAGATATTGAAAATTTCAGGATCGCCTTGAAAGATTATAATGAAAAGATAACGGATGAAAAATTTTTAGAAAACCTGGATAAGCCTATTCTGAAAATCAATAAAGTTGCTATACAATATGAATATTGGGATGAAAATATTGAAGACATTATTGAACCAGATTTTCTATTGAATGCAGATAACGGACAATTTTTCACAACTGCTGAACTATTGTTTAAAATTCATAATCAGGTCCATGAAAAATTGAAAGATGATGACCATCATTTTTTTGAAGGATTAGAGTTATGGACGGGAGAAAATCCCAATTATCCTGACACTCCGTTATACTTTTTACAACAGGGAAGTTAAAGAATAATATAGTAGAAAAGGTTTCAATTTGAAACCTTTTTGTTTTAATAATCACACCATCATGAAGTCGAAAACACTGACAGACGGGACTAGGCAGATGTCCGATAAATGGATACAGGACAGATTAGGTAATACCGTCTCTAGACAAGAGTTGCGTAATATAACACAATCAGGTTACGAGAGAGTTGTGGGAAAAGTTGATGCCAATGGAAAGATTGTTTATAGACGTGTTGATGCAAATGGATATATAATTAGAGGAAATGCAGGAAAATGGCCATAACCAATAAAAAAATAAAAGAAAAATATGAGAACTAAATTGAAGAGCCCTGAGTATTTTGAAAACTATAACACATTAAACAATGAAGATATTGAATTTTATGAAGATGGATTAAAATCCGGAGCTACTAAAGAAGATCGAATTCCCGCCGTAAATAGACAGATCTTTACAACAAGTATTCATACTGTTATTGCAAAATATTCTGCGGGTGCCGCTATTCAGGAAATACAAAATGACTTTTTAAAAGTTATTGATAATTTAAAAGCCGGGTGGCAGAGCGATACTCCCAATATTCAGTTTGATGATTATATATTAATGCTTTGGATGCTTTCGTTAGGTATTTTATTGGATATTTCGGAAGATGATTACAAAAAAATAATAACTGTCCTGGATGATAGCAATCACAAAGATTATATTTATGATATAATTATTTCGTCCAAACTGTCAGGCAGAAATATAGATTCCAACATATATTACCCTAACGAATTTGGTGTTTTAAAAGATCTTTATGACAAAAAAAATATTGCAGCATTAAAAGATTATTTAAATGATAGCTGGTACAAAAAAATGAAGCCTGCTTATTGGTACGATAATGATAAAAACAAAAATGATGTTTCTTTGGGTACTGGAGCTTTGAAAGCGGTGCTTTTGTGAAAATCTTAAGATTGGATGATTCGTCTTTAAAAGAACAACAATTTTATCCTTACGATCTGGTTCATTGGAAATCATAATATATGAAAAAATATGTAGAAATTATTACACTCCTTGTTTCAAATAAGGACGATAGGAATTCTATTATTGACAGGCTAATTGAAATTGAAGGTGATTCTTCACTATATGAAGATCCTTTCTTCAGAATGCCGGATGATAATCAAGATATAACCTGGCTTGCAATGGTTGATTTACTTATTGAAAAAGGATATGCTTTTGAAATTGACTGGAAAGAAAATTACAGTGTTGCCAAATCAGGGATTGAAAATTTATTATCAAAATGGGATATTTCAAATAGATATCAAGATAATAACAATTTATATGACGAATATGCTGATCAGTTTTTTCCGAAAGTAAATGCTATTCTTAAGGAGTTAAACTATACAATTCTTTGTCTGGATATCAATAGTGATAGCTATGTGACAGTAATGATTCCAACCGCAAATGAACAGTACTTTTCGTCTTTGGATTCCAGAATAAAAAATATTAATATGACACTTAAATATAAAAGAAACCAATCAAACCTTAGGATTTAAATTAACATAACCTATAACTATTAACCGCTTTATGGCGGTTTTTTCATTTTGATATCTAAAAATTACAGGACCAATGGCATAGCTTGTAAGAATTTTTCAATTTAAAACTCATTAATCATCACATAAAAATGCCCGGAATACAAACTTTCAGGTCCGCCTGAGATATTTGTGAGATTAATTGTAACACTTGTAGTAGAAGTCATTCTTGGATTGGATACCGAAAAAGAAGTATTGCCTGCAAAATCGCCCGCCGGAGAAACTACAATTGCTGCTCTTACAGAACCCGGCTGCATATTCACAGGAACAGGAATTTCGAGCGTAACAGATTTTCCGGGAGGCAGATTATTCACAGAAACCGATGGCCAGGATTCAAAACTGATCTGGTTTTTTTGTACACTCCCCTTTTCACCCAGTTTGTATCCACCATTTACATCCAATTTAGCAGATGTATTAGGGAATCCTGTACCTATTCCAACATTAGCATTATTATTTCCAATGACAATTGCATTAGCTTGGGAAGTCGCCGCTCCATATCCAATCGCTGAAGAAAACTGCCCCAAAGCATTCGCTCCCGATCCTATTGCCGTAGAATTCTGATTATTGGTCACTGTATTATATCCTACAGCCGTTTCACTGTTAGAACTTGTTTTTGCATTATATCCTATTGCAGTAGACTGAAAGCCTGATGCTGTTGAATTTTTACCTAAAGCCGTCGCATCATTTGTTGTTGTTTTGGCATTATACCCTGCTGCGATCGATTGAAAGCCTGATGCTTCCGCATTATTCCCTATTGCTGTGGCTTCATTCATTGTTACTTTGGCATTGAATCCTACTGCTGTTGACTGATAACCGGAAATTTTAGTATTGGCTCCCAAGGCTACCGATTCATTGGCCGTAACAGATGTATTTGTTCCGATGGCAATTCCCTGATAAGCACTGCTGGAATTACCCAGAGCAATACCATTCTGATCTGCATGAGCTGCCATACCAAAACTTATTGAGTTATTTACACCCAAATGTCCTACTGTGGTAGAATTTACTTTAAAAATAAGATCATCTGAAGTATTGGTCCCTAAAGAAAGATTGGTATTAGCTCCAGCCGAATTACCACTGTTTGTTGCCGAGCTATTCCATGCTGAAAATGGAGCGACACTTCCTCCGCCGGCTCCGTTTCCGTTCGTTCCTGGAATGGTGGCAAGCATATTCCATTTGCCCTTATTCCAGTAATAAAACCCGGTCTCCGTTAAACTTCCTTGTCCATTATTCCAAACAATGAGCCCTTCAGCCGGATTTCGAATAGTTAACTGATCTATATTGGATGCTAAAGACACACTTGGAAAAAGCACTCCTTTATTTTTTGAACTGATGTGCAGCATAGCAGAAGAATCAGGTTCAGGTAAACCAATCCCCACCTGTGCGACAATAAAATTATTAATCAGTAAAAAAAGAAGAAAGAGCTGAAGTTTGAATTTGCTTTGCATCGCCTTATTGCTATAGTTTATTTTTTGAGGACGCAAATATACGAATTTAAAACAAAATAGCCATATTTTTTATCAAATCAATAAATATACACTTCATAGTGATTAAATCCACCGTTAATCACTTATAATTGAAACATTATCATGAATTAAAAAGCATGAAACCTAATAACAACACAGTTCCAAAGGCCTTATATCTTCTATCATATAAAAAATTAAATTACATTATATATAAAAAAATCACGTAAAAATGAATAAAATAAAATTTATTTTTGTCTTACGAAGCAGCTTTCAATATGATCGTTCACCATTCCGGTGGCCTGCATATGAGCATAAACCACTGTAGATCCCACGAATTTAAAACCTCTTTTCTTCAGATCTTTAGATAAAATATCAGAAATATCTGTTACAGCCGGAACATCACCTAAAGTTTTGGGACAGTTATCCACCGGCTTTCCACCTACAAAACCCCATATATATTCTGAAAAGCTTCCAAACTCTTTCCGAACTTCCAGAAACTTCTGCGCATTGGTTACTGTAGCCATTATCTTAAGCCGGTTTCTTATAATGCCGGGATCGTTCATAAGCTCCTCCATTTTCTCTTCCGTATAAGCTGCAATTTTTTTATAATTGAAATCATCAAAAGCTTTTCTGAAATTCTCTCTTTTAGAAAGGATCGTATACCAGCTCAGTCCCGCCTGAAAACTTTCAAGGATCAGAAATTCAAAAATAGTTTCATCATCGTATACGGGCCTTCCCCATTCCTCATCATGATATTTTCGGTACAGATCGTCTTTCTCACACCAGCCACATCGTATTTTTTCCATAATAGTAATTTTTTATACTGTACTAAAGATAATACTGATTTGAAAAGTATAACAAAAGATTAAGAAAAGTTTAACAGCATTTCCGGGTTTTAGGAATAGTTATTGTTTATTTACGTATACACAACAATAAAATATTATATATTATGAACAATTCAGAATACAACAAAGCGGAAAATGCAGTAAATAACACAGAAAACTCTTTAAAGAATGCAGCAGACAATGCTAAATGGAAAATTGATGACCTGGCAGCCAAAGCAAAAGATTACATCAATGAAAAGAGGAATAATGATGAAGAGGCACAGCAGGAAGACTGGTTTGAAAGAGTAAAGAATAATGCTGCAGATGCATGGGATGACATAAAAGATAAAGCAAACGAAGCTTGGGAAAAAACTAAAGATGCTGCGGAAGATGCAAAAGCAGAATGGAATAAGAAAACCAATTAAAATTTCAGTCATATAAATATTTCAAGAAAATGGAGTCTTAAATCAATAAGGCTCCATTTTTATGATGTTACAAACACAAATTATTGCTACATTTGTATTCAAATAAACATTAAAAAATTATGTCATACGGTTTACTTAAAGGCAAAAAGGGAATTATTTTTGGAGCCCTTAATGAGCAATCAATCGCATGGAAAGTTGCAGAAAGATGTCATGAAGAAGGTGCTGAATTTATCTTATCAAATGCCCCTATTGCTTTGAGAATGGGAGAACTTAATGGTTTAGCAGAAAAAACAGGTTCTGAGGTGATTGCTGCAGATGCTACTTCTATAGAAGATCTTGAAAAACTTTTTGATGCTGCGACAGCAAAATTCGGGAAAATAGATTTTATCCTTCACTCTATAGGCATGTCCGTAAATGTAAGAAAAGGAAAGCATTACACTGAGATGAATTATGACTGGTTGGAAAAAGGCTGGGATATTTCAGCGGTTTCTTTCCACAAGGTAATGCGTGTGGCTTGGGAGAAAGACTGCATGAATGAGTGGGGAAGCATTTTAGCACTGACTTATATTGCAGCTCAGAGAACTTTCCCTGACTACAATGATATGTCTGATAATAAGGCTTATCTGGAAAGTATTGCAAGAACATTCGGAAATTACTGGGGTGAGAGAAAAGTACGTGTCAACACGGTTTCCCAATCTCCTACACCTACTACAGCAGGTAGCGGTGTGAAAGGTTTCGGCGGCTTCCTTGGATACGCTGAAGATATGTCTCCGCTTGGAAATGCTACAGCTCTTGACTGTGCCAACTATTGTGTAACTCTATTCTCTGATCTTACTAAGAAAGTGACGATGCAGAACTTATTCCATGATGGTGGTTTCAGCAGCTCAGGAGTTACTCAGAAAGTAATCAGCAAATATGATGTTGAATAACAGCATTAAAAATATACTGTAAACAATAAACCGGCGGCCTCTACGAGGCCGCCGGTTCTATAAAAATGTTAATATGAAGTTACAGTATAACAGTCTGTATAGAATGGGCCGGCGCAGATAATTTCGCAGCCATTCCTTCGATCCACAGATTTGTTTCAATATCATTCCCGGAATCATTCATGATCACAGTAACCAGCTGGCCGTTTTCATTCATGAAAGTGGTAGATGTAAGAGCCGCTCTGTTTGAAGAACTTCCGATTCTCTGGGCATTAGGCTTGATAAATTTTGAAACATGGCCTACATAATAATATTCATAAGTATAATGTACCTCTCCTGTTTTGGTATCAGCAATGATAGGGGCAAAACAGAAGTTTCCGACATGGTTTGGGCCTCCGGTTTCATCCAGCAATACATTCCAGTCTGTCCATAAGGCTGTTCCTTTATTGAAATCATTAAGCATATTTCTTCCATAAAGTTCACCAAGACTCACATCATAAATTCCGGACATATTGAACTGTTCTTTACAACCTTCGGTAAAAGCCAGGAACTTATCCGGGAAAGCTTTCTGCGTTTCAGATAAATTATCGAAAAGCTGTGTTTTATTATTCCAGGTTTCATACCAGTGATACCCAATTCCGCTGGCATATTTCGAGGTTTCAGGATCGCTTAAAGTAGTAGTAGCTCTCTGGTAGATTAAATCCCGGTTGTGATCCCAGATCATTACCTTTTTGTCTTTGTAACCATTTTTCCAAAGTGTCGGCCCAAGGTTATTCTTAAGAAATTCACCTTCTTCTTCAGCTGAATAAATGCAGGACTCCCAGGTCTGTGTCGCCATAGGCTCATTCTGTACAGTCAGACCCCAGATGTTGATTCCTCTTTTTTCATATTCTTTGATGAATTTAATGTAATAATCTGCCCAGGTCTGATAAAATGCATTTTCCAACCGCCCTCCTTTCAGCATACTTTTATTAGATTTCATCCATGCTGGCGGACTCCATGGGGAGAAGTAAAATGTGAAATCTTTCCCTATCGCTTTCTGAGCTTCTTTAATCATCGGGATCTTATACTTTTCATCATGGGCAATATTGAAAGTCTTCAAAGCCGTATCATTATCTTCTACATAAGTATAAGAATCACTGGAAAAATCGCAGGAGTTCATATTGGTACGGACTACGGTGTATCCCAATCCGTTTTTTCCAAAGTAAGCCTCTATAATCTCTTTCTGCTTGTCCTTCGGCATTTTATAAAAGGTTTCTGCAGATGCATCAGTGATGGCCCCACCAATTCCGATCAGCTTCTGATATTTAAAATCAGGATCTACAAAAATACAGGCATCGGTTTCTTTGGGCTGTCCGAACTTCTCAAACTTAACCATTCCTTTATCTGCCATTTTCTCATTGGCCTTGGAGTTGGTAAGAATAACCTTTGCTGTTTTCCCTGCGTTCTTTTTCCAATAGTTCTGTGCATTAGCATTCAGAAACGCTCCTACTGCCAAACAGCTTACAATTAGTTTTTTCATAATTTTTTCTTTCTGTTTTTGGACGTAACCGCCCTCTCTTCATTATTTATTTTGATAAACCCTTACATAGTCTATATAATATTTTTGCGGAAATATACTGTCATCTATTCCTTCTTTTCCACCCCAGAAACCGCCTACTGCCAGATTTAAAATAATAAAATAAGGCTGATCGAAAGGCCATGCTTCATAAGTTTTTTCTTTATTTTCATACGTGAAAAACTTTTTATCATCAATATAGACATCAATTTTTTCCGGCGTCCAGTCTACTTTATATACATGGAATTTTTCACTGGCATCTTTTACAATCAGAGTATCCGTTTTCTGTGTTCCCTGAATATGATTATACTTTTTGGTATGAACCGAAGCATGGATATACCCCTGATTGAAACCTACGTGTTCCATGATATCCAGTTCGCCGTCATCCGGCCATTTTTTCATATTCTCACTCATCATCCAGACGGCTGGCCATGTTCCCCTGCCTTTGGGAAGTTTTGCCTTTACTTCTACTGTTCCGTATTGGAAAGAGAATTTCCCCTTGGTCAAAAGCCTTGCAGAAGTATACTTATTCTTATCCCAATTTTCTTTTCTGGCCTCAATAACAAGATTTCCACCTTCCATTCTGGCATTTTCAATTCTTTTCTTTGTATAAAACTGAGCTTCTTGGTTTCCGTATCCGTCTCCTCCTACATCATAATTCCATTTTAATGAATCAGGAAGACCTTTCCCATTAAATTCATCGCTCCAGACCAGTTTTCTGCCGGAGCCTGCTTTGTTTGAGACGCAGCTTGCCACAGAAAGAACTAATATTCCGGCCGCACAGAGTTGAATGATATTTCTAAATTTGATTTTCATGAATGTGGTTGTAATCTAATTCGTTTCCTATTTTATTATGTTAAACAGGCTAAAGCCCCCGCTTGTATTGAATATTTTATTTACTCCATGTGATTCTTTTCGTCTGAACATCCTGGGAGTTGGTTCCAACCATAATATTGAATTCTCCACTTTCCCAATCATAATTCAGATCATTATCAAAAAATTTCAGGTCTTCCGGGGTCAGTTTGAAGTCTACTTTTTTGCTTTCTCCTTTTTTGATGGATATTTTTTGGAAACCTTTCAGTTCTTTCACAGGCCGTACTACTTTCCCAAAAAGATCTCTGATGTAAAGCTGTACGACTTCTTCTCCGTCAAATTTTCCTGTATTGGAAACCGTTACGCTGATATTTAAAGTCTGGTTTCCTTTAAGACTGGTTGAACTTAAGACCATGTCAGAATATTTAAAATCCGTATAGCTTAATCCGTAACCAAATGGAAATTTCGGATCATTATCCAGATCAATATAAGCTGAAACATAATTTCTATCTGTGTTATTTTTCGCAGGTCTTCCTGTATTGTAATGATTATAATAAATAGGAATTTGTCCTTCGGTTCTTGGGAAGCTCATTGGAAGTTTTCCTCCGGGATTTACTGCACCGAACAGAACATCGGCAATAGAATTTCCTGCTTCGGTTCCCAGCCACCAGTTATAGGTGATGGCAGGAATATGATCTGCTGCCCAATTAAAGATCAAAGGTCTTCCAGCGTTAATCATTAAAACAACAGGTTTTCCCGTTTTAGCTATTTCTTTCAATAAATCTTCCTGTACGCCGGAAAAACCGATACTGCTTCTGCTTTTGGCTTCACCGCTCATCGCATGGCCTTCTCCTAACGTCATGATTACCACATCTGCTTTTTTCGCGGTTTCCACAGCTTCTGCAAACATGGATCTGTCCTGATCGTCTACATTACATCCTTTTGCATATAATAAGGTAGAATTTTTATCGAGCTGATTTTTAATTCCGTCAAACTGAGAAACGATTCTTTGATTATCATCTTTAAATGCAATAGACCAGAAGCCGTGGTTGGCAACAGTTTCTTTCCCGAAAGGTCCGATCAGTGCGACTGTTTTCACTGTTTTTGAAAGTGGAAGAATATTTCCTTTATTTTTCAGAAGAACAATACTTTTTGAACCGAATTCTCTTCCGAATTTCCGGTGTTCCTGATTGTCGGTCTGTTCTTTCTGTCTTTTTTCATTGCTGAATCTGTAAGGATCATCGAAAAGCCCCATTTCGAATTTCTTGGTTAAAATTCTTCCTGCGGCATCATCTACTAATTTTACATCAACTTTTCCTTCTTTAACCAATTTTGGAAGTTCTGCCATATAAACGCGGCTTTCCATATCCATATCACTTCCACCTGATATAGCTTTTTCAGCAGCCTCGTAAGCGTCTTTGGTATAACCATGAGGAATCATTTCCCCGATACTTCCCCAGTCTGACACCACAAAACCTTTGTAATTCCATTTTCCTTTTAAAAGTTCTCTTTGAATATATTGATTGGCTGTAGCAGGAATTCCGTTGATATCGTTAAAAGAATTCATGAATGTGGCTACTCCAGCCTCAGCTGCGGCTTTAAACGGAGGCAGATAGGTTTCATTCAGCTGTCGTAAGCTCATATCTACAGAATTGTAATCTCTTCCGCCGACAGCTGCTCCATAAGCTGCAAAATGCTTGGCACAGGCCATTACCGCATCAAGGCTTCCTAAGCCCTTTCCCTGGAATCCTTTAATTCTTGCCAGACCAATCTGCGTTCCCAGGTAAGTATCTTCTCCGGAACCTTCCATTACCCTTCCCCATCTCGGATCTCTTGCTATATCTACCATAGGTGCAAAGGTCCAGTGGATCCCATAAGCAGAAGCTTCTGTGGCTGCAATTCTCTCAGACTTTTCAATCATTGCCAGGTCCCAGCTTGCTGCCTGACCCAGGTTAACAGGAAAAGTCGTCCGGTAGCCATGAATAACATCCTGTCCGAACAGTAAGGGTATTTTCAGCCTTGATTGCTGAGCGAGCTTCTGAAAAGCCCTGGTTTCATCAGCGCCCGCTACATTGAGCATTGAGCCTACTTTCCCTTTCTTTATTTCTTCCAATACTGCTGCTGAATTGGATTGCTGAGGCCCTGTGGCATATTCAAATCCGCTATACTGAACCATCTGTCCTACTTTTTCTTCGAGTGTCATTTTAGACAGCAGTTCCGCTACTTTCTGATCAATCGTTTTCTGCCCGTGGATATTGATACCTAATGCTGCAATTGCAAGTAAGAAATAAGTTTTTTTCATGATATTAAATTAAAAAACATAAGTCGCTGCCGAGTGTCCTGAAAGGGTAACCGGAGCAGTCTTTCCGTTATATTTGATATTAAAACTTTCATCTGTACTGTTTCCGTTCCGGATAATAAGTACAGTTTTTCCGGCAGGGGTTTTAAAGGCTGCCGTAGAAAGTGTTTCTGTCTGTGAGGAGGCAATACGCCAGGAACCTGCAGGTACAAATTTGGAAGCGTGTGCGATAATGTAATAGGAGACATTTCTGGTGAAGTTTTCACTGTCCGAAACTGTTATTGCTCCTTTACATTCTGTACATCCTCCGTCTGTATGCGGTTTGTACTGCGGATCATTTGCTATATTCCATTCCAAAGCAATTTTGCTCCAGTTTCTCATGGAACCGATGATTACATTTTTAACATGCCAGTTCAGGTCTTCATTAAAAGTTCCCTTCGATCCCGTCCACTGCTCGGTAAAATACAAATTTTTATCGGGAAATGCGTTGTGAACCGTACTTAACGCCGAAATGTCTCCTTCATACAAATGGAAAGCCGAGCCGTCAATATATTGATACGCCTCCGGATCTTTCAGAATATCAAGGGCATATTCCGGTTTATTGCAGTTATGATCGTAAACAACAATTTTTGTTTTGATGTTGTTGGCTTTAAAAACAGGACCCAAATGACCTTTGATAAAGTTTTTCTGTTGCTCAGACGGCATATACAGGCTTGGGTTGTTTCCGGGATGGAGAGGCTCGTTCTGAGGCGTAATGGCATCAATGGTAATCCCTTCCTTTTGCATTCCCTGAATATATTTTACAAAATATTCTGCATAGACTTTATAAAATTCAGGTTTTAAGCTTCCTCCTTTGGATTTTCCGTTGTCCTTCATCCAAACTGGAGACGACCATGGAGCGGCAATAATTTTGATATCGGGATTGATGGCTAAAATCTCTTTCAGCATCGCAATCAGATCTTTATCCTTTGCCAGGCTGAATTTTGAAAGTGTCGGATCTGTCTGGCCTTCCGGAAGATCGTCGTAAGAAAAAACTTCACCATCGAGATCGGAAGCTCCAATACTTAACCGTAGATAGCTTATGGAAATTGAATTTTTATCTTTCCCAAAAAGTTCATCCAGAAGCGCTTTCCGTTTTGAAGATGAAAGCCTGTTGATCACTTCAACGCTTCCTCCTGTCAGGGTATAGCCAAAACCGTCAACATATTGAAATTTCTGGGTATCATCAATTTCAATATTTTGCCAGTTATTGGCATTTGTTGTAAACCTAACCGGACTCTGCTGCTGTAATTTTACACTTTCATTTCCTTTCGTCAGCCAGGATTGAACACTTTCTTTATCATTATTTACTGACGCACATGATACAGGAAAAAGTACCACGCCGCAAAGCAGCGCAGTACCTTTAAAAAAGAAACTATATAAACTGTGAAACTTCATGTTTTAGTAGCCTGGGTTTTGTTTTAAAGCAGTATTTGGCAATTCATTGAACGGAATTGGAAGAATTTCATTTTTATTTGCTTTAAATCCTTTAGAGGCAAGCTTAGAAGGAGCATCTCCCCATCTGACAAGATCGAACCATCTGTGCCCTTCTCCGGCAAGCTCTCTTCTTCTTTCGTCTTTAATAGCCTGTAGAGAAACAGGAACTGATGCTAAACCTACTCTTGCTCTCACGGCATCCAACAGAGCCTGTGCTCTACCTCCGGCACCGCCTAAGGCTTCTGCTTCCATCAGGTAAGTATCTGCCAGTCTTATGGCTACATAATTTTGTCTGAAATTCAATTCAGCCGGTCCTGGAAGTGAGCTTTTCAAATCGTTCGTAGGTAAATATTTGTTTAAGAAATATCCTGTATCTGCAAAGGCAGGGCTGTAAGAAATTTTACCATCAGCGACCAATTGTTTCGCATTGAAAACGGTTACATTTAATCTGGGATCCCCCTGCATGAAATTAACGAAGTCATTCGTTACTGTATTAAAAGCCCATCCGGAATAAATATCCGGTGCATTATTATTCGGAACATTTTTTAAAGAATAAGAACGCGGTCCTACCATTACGTTGATAGAGTTACCTTCATCTTTTCCCTGTCCCCAGAATCCCCAGTCGGAGTTTCCTTTGTTGGTATGCATAACTTCCAGAATGGATTCTGTTGAAAATTTATATGGATCTGCCGTTTCCGGTCCCACTTTGAATAGATCGGCATAGTTGGCCACAAGTTTATATCCATATTGGCTGGTTCCTCCCGGTGTACCATTCACTGCTGCCAACTGTGTTGCCGCTTCGGGCATTTTTTTATCGTAAAGATAAATTTTACCTAATATTGCCCTGGCTGTTCCTTGTGTAATTCTACCCTTGTCATTGCCGCTAGACGTCATCATTAAATCTGGAATGGCCGCATTGATGTCACTCTCTATCTGCGCATATACATCACTTGGTTTCGCCTGTGGTATATTCCAGTAATCATCACCGAACTGAATAGTTTTGAGCACTAACGGAATATTTCCAAACATTCTTACCAATTCGAAATAATATAAGGACCGGAGTACTTTGGCCTCTGCAATATATCTCTTTTTGATATCTTCACCCATAGTAGCTCCAGGAACTTTTTCTATTAAGAGATTAGCACGTGCTATCCCTTGATAAAAATCTTTCCAGTAACTCGCAGGCATAGTATTGGGATTAATTGTAAAATTATTCATTCCCTGGATTCCTGCTCCATCATTGGAGTTTCCACCTCCGGAATAAAAGTCATCAGATCCTGCATTAAAAAAAGTGACCGTATTCTCGAATCCTCCGGAATATTTTCTTAAAATATCATATACGGAAACCAATGCACTAAAAGACTGTTGTTCATTCTGAAAATACAGATCGGTATTAAAAGACCCTGAATTCTTTACGTCATCCAGATATGAATCACTACAGGCAATATTACTAAAACTCAGGCCTGTAAGAAACGTAATAGCAAGCCCTTTATATAAAAAATTCTTATTTTTCATTTTGTTCATTATTAAAATTGGATATTAGCACCTAACAAAAATGTTCTGGCTTGTGGATAGTAAGCTCTGTCAACTCCTATTATATCTTGTTCGGAATTGTTTCTTCCTGCAATTTCCGGATCGTAGCCCGTATATTTCGTAAAAGTAAAGACATTTTCTCCCGTTACATACAGTCTTACTTTGCTCATTCCAAAACGGTTTGTAACATCCTGAGGAAGTGTATAACCTAACTGGATGATTTTTAAACGGACATAATCTCCTTTTTGAAGATAATAATTTGACATCCAGGAATAGTTATGGTTAGGATCATCCCGTGTAACTCTAGGGTTACTATTGGTGGAACCTTCCCCTGTCCATCGATCTAAAACCCTTGTCTGATAATTGGCATCAAGCATATCTAATCTTCTTAAACCCTGGAAAATTTTATTCCCGGCTTGTCCTTGTGCAAACATCATAAAATCAAAATTTTTATAATTTAAATTGACGGTCAGTCCAAAAGTATATTTCGGGATAGAGCTTCCTAAGTTTACTTTATCATTGTCATCAATTTTACCGTCGCCATTATTGTCCTGCCATATAAAATCTCCTGGTTTCGCATTAGGTAATAACTTGTTTCCCGTTGCATTGACGTAGGAATCAACCTGTGTCTGATTCTGGAAAACACCACTATATGTGTATCCGTAAAATGATCCGTAAGGCTGTCCGACTGCTACTCTAGATACCGCTCCCATGGTCTGAAAAGAGGCAAGGTTGAAATAATCTATATCATCTTCTAATCGTAAAACTTTGTTTTTAATAGTAGCAAAGTTACCGTTAACCGAAATGCTAAAATCTTCCCAGTTCTTTTTGTAACCTAGCTCAAGTTCTAGTCCTGAGTTTTCCATATCTCCAACGTTTGCCCAAGGCAAATTAGGAACACCTACATAACCAGGGATATTCACCTGTCTTAAAATATCAGATGTTTTCTTTTTGTACCAGTCTGCTGTAAAAGTGAAGTTGTTGAAAAGTTTCAAATCCGCTGCAATATTCAGCTGGCTGGTCTCTTCCCACTTCAGGTTCGGATTTTCCAGTGTACTTGGTGCATATCCTATGATAATATTATTTCCGGCAGTGGTATAGTTGCTTCCGGAAACCATGAAACTTGCAAATCTGAAGTTATCCATTTCATCATTTCCTAAAACTCCGTACCCTCCTCTTAATTTCAAATTATTGATCACTTTATTTTGAGGCCAGAAGTTTTCTTTATGAACATTCCATCCTAATGACATGGAAGGGAAAGTTCCCCAATGCTGATTCGTGGCAAATTTTGAAGAACCGTCTCTACGGATAGTTCCAGTAAATAGATATTTATCTGCATAATCGTAAATAATTCTACCAAAATAAGATGCTTTACGGGTCTGTATTCCATCCCATCCTGTAGCCGTAATATCATCCTGAGGGATATTAAAGTTGAAAGATGCATCCTGCCAGTTATCAATAGGCAGATTACTATAGGTCAAACTTGCCCCGCCAGCAATATTATATCGGTAAACTCCCTGTCCCAACAATACACTTAAATTATGATCGCCGAATTTATTCTGATAGGTCAGAGTATTTTCCATACTCCATTCGAATTTATTTTCGTCTACCTTATTCAGACTGTTGAAGCTGGTATTGTTAAAATTAGGGCTCAAATAATATTTCGGCGTAAAAGTGCGGCTTCCCCAATACGACTTCTTACCATTCAAACTTGTTTTGAAAGTGAAGTGATCAAGAAATTTAAGCTCAGCAAAAACATTCCCGACAAAGTCATCCGACCAGCTATAATTTCCCTGTTGGATGTGGCGGAAGGCTTGTGGATTGGTCATTTCCTGATTGACATAACGGGAAATTCCATATGGATTACCATTCTCGTCACGGATAATATATGGGTTGGTATAACCGTTAGGATCTACTAAAGACCAGTCTGTAACGACTACCGGAGTGGTAGGATCTAAATTAACTGCTGAAGCTAATGGACCACCGAATTCTTCGTTGGCACTGATTCCCTGAGATTTTACGTGTGTATACGCAAAGGTTTGGCCTATGGTCAGGTAGTCTGTAACTTTATGTGTTGAATTAAATCTGGCATTTATCCTTTTATAATAAGAGATATCGCTCATGACAATACCCGTTTGATCAAAATATCCAAACGAAGTATAATAGGTTGACTTTTCATTACCACCTGTAATACTTATCTCGTGAGAAGATTTTTCACCGGTTCCGAAGATAGCATCCTGCCAGTTTGTTCCCTTTCCAAGTGATCCGGGATTGGCATATCTAGGTGTTCCCCCATCATTTACAAATCCTTCATTAATGATGTTTGCATATTGAGTAGCATCTAAAAGGTCTAATTTTTTGGAAGTATTTGAAAAACCATAAAACCCATTGTACGAAAGACTCAGTTTTCCTTTCTTACCTTTTTTTGTCGTAACCAGAATTACTCCTTTTGCTGCAGAAACCCCATAGATAGCAGATGATGCCCCATCTTTCAGGACTTCCATACTTTCTATATCAGATTGGTTCAGCCATCCGATATTGTCTACTACAATACCATCCACCACCCATAAAGGGCTGTTACTACCTGCACCAAAACTGGTAATTCCACGCACCCGTACCGTAGCAGCAGCTCCGGGCTGCCCGGAATTCGTCACTACAGAAACACCCGCAGCTCTTCCTTGTAATACCTGTTCAGGTTTACCTGCCGGAATGTTTTCTATGTCGCTTGCTTTAATACTTGCAATAGCTCCGGTCACATTACTTTTTTTCTGTGTACCGTAACCGATCACAATAACCTCCTCTATTTTATTCTCTTTCGGAACAGTGTCTTGTACGCTGGTCTGTGCACTGAAATTAGCTGTAAAATACAGCACAGCAACTACTCCCAGACTTCTTGATACTCTTAGATTCATATACAGTTAGTTTTTTAATTCTCAAATTGAGACAATAAAAATATATTTTTTTTTAATAAATTAACATTCTATTCACAATTATTTTAATTTTTCGTTTATTTTTGGGAGTTGAAAGCCTTATATCTTCTTCATAATTCCTAAAAAAATCGTAAAAAAACAATAAAAAAAGTCCCCAAAATGACAGCCAAGCTTTCCAAGATCTCTCTTCCTCTAAAACTAACCTTCCTTATTTTTTCAATGGTCTTGAACTGCATGGGTATTGTGATCCTTCAGCTTTCAGAGGCAAAAATCACCTATGAAAAATTAGGCTTTTTAGAATCTTTCAAAGATATTCCCATTGCATTTATTTCACTTTTTGCAGTGAATTTTATAAGCAAGACGGGTACTAAAAAAGCATTGGTTTCTGCTTTAGTCATTGTTGGAATCTGCTCATGTTTCCTTCCATTTATAGAAGATTTTTGGTTCTATAAAGTCTGGTTTGCTATTATCGGGACCTGTTTTGCCGTAGGAAAGATCTGTGTTTTCGGAATTATCCGGAACAATATTTCAGATGAAAAATCTCTTGCCAAAATGATGAACAGCGTGGAAGCCTCATTTATGGTCGGTATTTTTATAGTAAATACCGGTTTCGGGTGGCTCATTTCCAGCCGCTATTCCGAATACTGGAAGTTCGGTTTCCTTTCTATAACAGTACTCTGTGTTGTAACTATATTTCTTTTTTCAAAGCTGAACATCTCAGAAGCAAAAAAAACGGAGAATAAAAGTCTTATGGCTGAACTTTCAGTATTTGTAAAACCCGCAACAATTATGTTCCTTGCTGTAGTTTTTTTTATTGTTTTTGTTGAGCAGGGATTTAATTCATGGCTGCCTTCTTTTTATAAAAATCACCTGAATGTCAATTCATTTTTTGCTTTACAGGCCACTTCTTTCCTTGCTCTTTTTTCTTATGCAGGCAGAACAGCAACAGCTAATATCATTCACAGATTTTCACTGTCAAAATATTATATTCTGTGCATTTCTTTAATTATTGCTGTGCTGGCAATTATCGTGGGAATACAGTATTTTGATTCTGTGAATTCCGGTATTATTCTATTTTTATTTCCGGTGATTGGACTTTTCCTTTCGCCGCTCTACCCTGTCATCAATTCAAAGATGATTGCACAGATCGACAGGGAAAAAATCAACCTGTTTACATCCCTGATTGTCATTTTTTCATCGCTTGGCAGCTCTGTCAGTTCAATTATTATGGCAGTTCTGTTCGGAAAACAACTGTTAAACTACTATCCGCTTTATATATTACTTGCTGTTTCTGTGCTTTTTACAGTGAGTTTAATATATTTTAAGCTTGCAGGAAAGAAATTATAGAAAATAATTTTATTTTTACTCCCATGAAAATCAAAGACACCAAAAACAAAGAAACCCTTCAGGAACTTATTGATACAAAAGATTTTGTAGCACACGTATCTGTTGACTGCACAATATTTGGTTTTCACAATAATATTTTGAAGGTTTTGCTTCTGAAGTACCACGATCTGGATCTGTGGTCGCTTCCGGGCGGTTTTGTTTTCAATGATGAAGACCTTCGTGAAGCCGCTGCAAGAGTACTGTATGAAAGAACCCATCTCCAGGACCTTTTTTTAAAACAGTTTCACACGTTTGGGAGAATTGACCGAACGGAGAATAATGTCCATCAAATCCTTCTTAACAATAAAGGAATTGAGGTTCCGAAAGATCACTGGATCTTCCAGAGATTTATTACGGTGGGCTACTGTAGCCTTATTGATTTTTCCGTCGCCAATACTTTTCCGGATGCATTCAACGAAAGCTGTGAATGGTTTGAGGTTAATAAACTTCCCAAGATGGCCTTCGATCATGACAGAGTTATAGAAACGGGCCTTGAATATCTTCGTATGAATATCAATACCGAAGTGGCAGCCAGTAATCTTCTTCCTGAAAAATTTACGATGAAAGATCTTCAGTCGCTGTATGAAACTATTCTGGGACAGAAATTCCGGAGAAATAATTTTCAGCGTAAAATATTAAGCTTGAATATTCTGGACAGACTGGAGAAACTGTATGACGGATCTGCCAATAAGGCTCCATATCTGTATAAGTTCAAAAGTAAGGTACACAATGCTGCCAATCAGTATCCTATCTCTAATGATGAGGAATCTTAGGAGACTGTATTTTAACTGAAATCCTGTATGTTCCCATTTATCTTACTGAAAATCAAACGCAACAAAGATTCGTAAAAAAATTTTTCAAACCAACGAAAAGTATTACTTTTAAGCAAATCAAAAAAATCATGTCATATTATCCTCTTACAAGCATTCCAGACTACTACGGAATTGATGCTTTACTTACTGAAGAACATAAACTGATCCGTCAATCGGTAAGAGATTGGGTGGAAAGTTTTGTAATGCCGCAGATTGACCAGGCCGCGCAAAATCATACTGATATTCCGGGCTTAATGAAAGAATTGGGAAAGATTGGAGCTTTAGGTCCATACATTCCTGTTGAATATGGCGGTTCAGGGTTAGATCAGATTTCTTACGGTCTTATTATGCAGGAGCTTGAAAGAGGAGATTCTGCGGTGCGTTCTGCTGCTTCGGTACAGAGCTCGCTGGTGATGTTCCCTATCAACGAATTCGGTTCCGAGGAACAGAAGAAAAAATACCTTCCGCATCTTGCTGCAGGGGAAATGATCGGTTCTTTTGGATTAACTGAGCCTAATCACGGTTCAGATCCAAGTTCTATGGAAACGTATTTCAAAGATATGGGTGACCATTATCTTCTGAACGGAGCCAAAATGTGGATCACGAATTCTCCTCTGTGCGATATCGCAGTAGTCTGGGCAAAAAACGAAGAAGGAAAAATACAGGGCTTAATTGTTGAAAGAGGAATGGAAGGCTTTACTACGCCTGAAACTCACAATAAATGGAGCTTGAGAGCTTCAAAAACCGGAGAGCTGGTATTTAATAATGTAAAAGTTCCTAAAGAAAACCTACTTCCGGGGGCTACCGGATTAAAAGGACCTTTATCTTGTTTAAACTCAGCGAGATACGGAATTTCATGGGGTGTAATCGGGGCAGCAATTGACTGCTACTGTACAGCTGTTCAGTATTCTAAAGAAAGAAAACAATTTGGCAAGCCGATTGGTTCTTTCCAGCTTCAACAAAAGAAATTAGCTGAATTCTTAACAGAGATCACAAAGGCACAGTTATTATGTCTTCAGTTAGGAAATCTTAAAAATGACCACAAAGCAAGTCCTGCACAGATCTCAATGGCTAAGCGCAACAACGTGAAAATGGCTATTGATATTGCCAGAGAATCCAGACAAATCCTTGGCGGCATGGGAATCATGGGCGAATTTCCGATGATGAGACACGCAGCCAATCTTGAATCGGTAATTACGTATGAAGGTACACATGATGTTCATTTACTGATCACTGGCTTAGATATTACAGGAATCAACGCTTTTTAAATAAAAGCTCAAAAATATACTGAAGAGGAGTCCGGCCGAATGGCCGGACTCCTTGTTTTACTCACTTTGCAGGGAACTTATATTCAATGAATAATTATTGATGTATTAACATTATCCATCTTTTATTAAAAACAATTAATTTAATAACATCAAAAAATATTGATATGAGAAAATTATCTACACTTTTATTAAGTTTCACTGCTCCGTTCTTTTTTGCCCAACAGGCAGGAGATGTTGTGAGTTTTGAACAAAAATTGGATCTGACTCCACAGGGAGTTACCAATTTCATCGCCAACAGTCTGGGCGAGCAGAACGCTCCGGATTTTGTCAGCTATCTCAATGGATTCAATGTGGGGCTTAAGGGCTATAAAATTACTTATTATACCAAAAATGAAAAGAATCTCTTAGTAAAGGCTACAGGACTTCTGATGTATCCGAACGTTGATTTTAAACTTTCCACGGTGGTTTCTGATCACGGAACGACCGACAGCAGAGATAATGTCCCTTCTAACTTCAAAGGAGCCTTAACCGCAGGATTCGTAGTTGAATTATCATATGTACTCAACGGCTATATTCTGATGGCACCTGATTACGTAGGAATGGGAAGCGGAGACGGCGTTCATCCATATGTAGACGCTGCTACGGAAGCTGGCGCAACGATAGACTTTGTAAAGGCAGCCAATAAAGTGCTGGGTCAGTTAAGAATAAAAAGATACGATGAATACTTTCTCGCAGGCTATTCACAAGGTGCGCATGCCGCCATGTCCACTTTAAAAAGCCTGAATACCTCCAACCCTACCAATCTGAAGTTCAAGTATGCTTACATGGGAGACGGACCATATGATTTTTCAGGAGTTACCCTGAATAAAGGAGTCCTGGAAAAAGATTTTTATCCTTTCACTTCTTTCCTTGCCAATGTATTGCATACCTGCAATAATACAGGTTATAAAACCTACAATACGAGCATTTCTGAGGTCATTTCTCCGGAATATCTGGATAAATACAATTACCATGTGGTTCAGGACAACGGAGGTCTTCTTTGGGGGCCTGTGATCTGGAGAAGTCTTTTCACTCAGAATTTTGTTAATGATGTTACCAATAATCCCAACAATAACCTCAGACGATGCATGAAGCCTAAGGATGTGTATGACTGGTACAACAAAACCCCTATGACCCTGGGACATTCCTCAGTAGACCTGGCTATTCCACCGGAAAACACTTCTAAAACCATTGATGTACAGCGGGGATATTATGCATGGTGGGATCTGAACAAATATAAGCTGGAATCATTATTTTGGGGACCTTTAGGCCATGTAGGGGGAATTGTTCCTTTTACATTGGCCTCCAATGCCAAATTCAATACACTCAGAAGCGGAGGTTTTCTGAATGAATGGGCCATACTGACTTCAAAACAACAGGGAAACAGCCAGGCTGAGACCCATACACTCTATTCTTCTCAATTAAAGCCGGATCTTGGAAAAATGCAGCTTGTAGGAGTTACAGATTTCAATCAGGAAAAAGCAGTAAGCAAATCAGGAACAAACGGCAGTTTATCATCATTAACAGACGGTGTCTATCTTTTAAAAGTACAGGAAAATAACAATCAGAAATTAATTCCATACGTTAAAAGCACACCCGTAGAAGTTCCTGAAAATGAAATTGTACAGTCTGAAAACAATAATATTTTAAAACTGAAAATACCACAGGAAGAACTGATCACTGTCAATATTTTTGATGGCAATAAAAATCTTTTAAGAACAGTTTCTCAGAAAGAGTATGCCGAAAACAATGGAATTGACATAAAAGGTCTTAATAATCAGAACACTTTTGAAGTGGTCACTCAGTTTTATAATCTTCAGTTCAGAAAAGCACTGGAAAACAGCTCATTATCTGACAAGACTGAGATATTTACAAAAAACCGCCAGATCGTCGCCAGAGCAGGCAATGGCATTAAAAACATCAGCATCTATAATATTTCGGGGGCATTGATTATTCAGCAGGAAGTCAATAAATCAGAATTTGAATCAAAAAGCTTGGAACCAGGCATTTATGTAGTTCAGTTCACCGGAAACGATGGTAAAACGGTGAATAAAAAAGTAAAATTATAAGACAATAGTACTAGTATATCTTCATTTCAAATGAGATGCACTTCAGCAATGAAGTGCATTTTTAATTGGAATAGGGCTTGATATTCTCAATAAAACTGAGATCAGGGTTCAATATTTCCAGAATAAGGTTCTTTACGGACTGCATGGCATCATCAATATTCCCTTTATCAAACTGCAGAGAAATGACTCCTTTTTTAGCTTCTGCAAAGCTCCAGATTCCCGTTTCTATAGGAAGTCCCCAAAATTCCGGAAGATTTTGTACCACATAATGATAAATGCAAAGCTGTAGAGCCTGTTTCCTTTCGCTGTTATGGAAATATTCATCTACGTTATTTTCATCTATTTTTACCGTGAGGTTTTTGATCTTTGCCGTTTTATAATCAATAATTCTTAGGGTCCCGTTCAGGCGGTCTATCCTGTCAATAAATCCGAAGAAAGAAATTTTGTCGTTGCCATCAAGATAAAAATCTACATTTTCGAATCTTTTTTCAATGTCCAGAATCTCCAGAGTATTACCATTTCTCACCAGTTCAAGATCATGATTCAGTACATTCTCTATCACTTTTTTAGCAATAGCCCTGTGAATAAAATTCATGCCTTTTTCATAGAATTCAGGCTGATGCTTCAGCTTTTCAATAGCAATATTAATGTATTGATCTATTTCTTTAATTGAATTTTGTAAATCCTTTTCTTTTAATACTTTACCTTTAAGTAATTCATATACTTCTTGAAGTGAATAATGAACCAGATTTCCGTAATTTTTAACAGACAGTTCTTCTTCTATTTCATCCGTTTCCGAGGTCTTCAATATCTTGGAAAGATAAAAATCTATAGGATTATAAAGATAGCTGGTCAGGTGTGATGCAGATACTTTTTCCTTCCATTTCTGCAACCTTTCCATCACGATTTCCGTCTTCAGAATTTCTATTGGTTGTGAAGCAATAGGTTCGGAAGAATTTTCAATAATAAGGTGCTCTATCTTATGGGAGCTCTCCATTTCTATCTGTGTGATAAATCTGCTCTTCTCTCCAGTATTCACTCCGGAACTGAGTGCATTGTACAGAAGATGGACATTTCGGGAATCCTGGATCAGCCTGTAAAAGTGATAGGCATAAATACTGTCATTTTCCAGGAACGTATGCATATCAAAATACCTTCTGATATCAAACGGAATATAAGTATTCTGTGAATTTCCTAAAGGCAGCTTCCCTTCATTCACAGAAAGCATGATTACATTTTCAAAATTCAGAAGACGGGTTTCCAGAAGACCCATAATCTGAAGTCCGCGGAGCGGTTCCCCCTGGAAATCTATACTTTCGGAATTGACATGCTGGTTGATCAGGATTTCCAGTGTTTCCATTTTGATTTCAAAATCATATGGACTGAGTTGGTTTTTAATAATTCTGAACGCATTTTCAAAATGGGAAACGTTTTCATATTGGATATCATCTATTTCCAGCCATTTGATCCGTTTACAGAAAGCGATAAGCATATCCAGGTAAACACCTGTATGATCAGCTTTTCTAAGAAGTCCATAATAAGAAAGCCCGCCCAGAAGCTCTTCTAAAAGCTTTTTTGATATATAAACGATATTCCTCTCCTCTATTTTCGTCCTGAAATTACTGATGATCAACTCATCTTCAGAAGACTTCGGAAGCTCTTCAAGGATCGGGAAAATATCTCTGTAGTAATAGGAAGATTTATTTTTCTCCAGCTGTTTCTGAAGATAGAAAAGCTGTTTTACGGCATTGGAAAAAGAAAGATTCTTCAAAGGAAAACCCATGGTAATATTCAGGTTTTCAACACCGTACATCACATCCAGACTTGCAGGAAGAAGATTTTCATCCAATAATACCACTGCGGTGTTGGAATAGGTCTTATTTTCAATTTCCTTAAATATTTCAGGCAGAACTTTAGTCTGCGTTACATTTCCGGAAACCTCATAAACTTTTATATTTTTTGGCTGATTAAAATCATCTTCTATCCACTGAAAAGTCCTGTTGTCATCAAATTCTTTCCATGTTTTATGGTTCCTGAGGAATTTTCCCGCTTCCTGTCTTTCATCATCAAAATAATAATGATCCGCCTGAAAGAAGCACTGTGCTTTATTCCGACGCAGTAAGCTCCTTACGAGCTTTTCTTCCACCGGTGTGAAAGCATTGAAGCCACAGAATACAAAATGTTCGGAAGTATTTTCGGCAAAAGCTGAGATCTTGGCCTTCGCAGTTTCATGAATCATCCCGGAAGTCGCCCAGTTTCTTTCCTGTAGTTTTTTCTTTAGAATTGGAAGAAAAACGTTCATATTCCGCCAGAAATTAAGGAATTTTTTACGGGGAACATCATCATCTTCACCCAGATCCTGAGCCCATTCTTTGATCCTTTCTTCATCAAACATATACTGTAAAACAGCTTCATCACTTTCAGAGAACTTCAGGATATCGTCCCAGTCCTTCTGAAGGGTCGGAAACCACTTTAAAAAGTCTGCAAAATCATCTTTCGGGATTAGACCAAGACTCCGGTAGACATCAAAGGCAAAAAGCCAAAGAGAGATTCCCTGAACAGGCTGTTTGCCTGCAATCCTGTCGATCAGCTCTTCTATGGTAAAGAAATTGGGAAGAAATCCTGAGTAATTGTTTTCTTCCAGGATCTGCCTGATGAATACGATGGGACGTTTTCCGGGCAGAACAATATTGAACTCCGAAAGATCCTGGTTTTGGGCCAGCAGTTCGTGAATGATTTTATTGAGAAATTTCAAGAGGCTTTATAGCTTTTTAAATGGTCCAGTTCTTCAGCAATGAGAGCATTGTATTCTGCCTGCTTTTCTTTATTCATTCCATGTTCCGTAACCCTGTCGTAAGACATCTGGAAATTTTTGTAATCGTTTGATATTTTGCTGTAAACTGCATTAAAACTTTTATTGTAATCACCGGAAGTTTTGATCTTCTCTCCTATTTCTTTCCTAAATTTTCTGACAAACAATTCTGCAATATCAAAATGCATTTGCTCATGCAGCAGGATATAATCATTTATTTTTTTGACATCTTTCCAGGATCTGTCTTCATTAAAAATAGCAGTGATCTCAATTTTAACCGGAGATTTAGGATTAGTAGATTTCACTACAGAATATTCCCAGCCGCAGTGTGTATAGGCAGCTACATCGGGATGATTTTTTCTGTTTATGGGACTTTTAAAGTTATCCCAGACCAGCTTATGATCTTCCTGCCAGATAATTTTCTGCCCAAAAAGGGCATTGGCAAAAAGAAAAAAGCAAAGTGAAATCCATTTCATTATTATTCTACTACAATTTTTTTGGTGATCCAGCTGTTACCGCCATTCCAGAATTTAAAGGTATACGTTCCTGTCTGGCGCGGACTGAAGTTGATCTGGTTGGCTCCCACATGGGTTTCCTGTGTACAGGGACCGTCCGTAGTATATTTATAAGCGGTAACAGATCTTTCCAGGCTGCTGTCATGAATGTAATCATAGCCATAAAAACCCTCACATTGGGACGAATAGGTAGAATACGTCTTAATACTCTGTATTGAATATACATCCATAGTATCCTGCATGACCTTTACACTGTCGATTTTGATCTTACCTATAGATTGTACAGTCTGGTAATCATCGTCTTCGCAGGAAACAAAAACCATTCCTGAAAACAATACAGAAAATCCAATATTTAAAAGTTTTTTCATAACCTTAAATTTACTGATTATTAATAAAAATTCAGCAAAAATTATTCCTTAATTCATTAAAATTAAGAATTAAAATTGCCTTTTGATACATAAATTACTTTTTTAGTATCAAAAAATTCTTCATCAAAATAGTTTTTAAGATTGAAGATTTCACATTTAATTCCGGCTAATTCTTCTGCAAGGTCGCCGCCTTTTAAATATAAAACCCCGTTATGTTTGGGATTAAACTGTTCTTTCTCAAACTTTCCTTTCAGCCATCTGAGGAATTCCGGCATCTGGGTTACAGCGCGGCTTACCACAAAATGAAACTTTTCTTTTACTTTTTCCGCTCTTCCGTGAATGGCCGTTAAATTAGTTAGCCCGATTCCTTCTGCCACTGCTTTCACTACAGTAATTTTTTTTCCGATAGAATCAACTAAAGTAAATTCCGTTTCCGGAAATAAAATTGCCAGGGGAATCCCCGGAAAACCTCCTCCTGTTCCTATATCCAGCACTTTTGTTCCGGGTGCAAATTCCATTATTTTTGCAATTCCTAAGGAGTGAAGAACATGCTTCTCATACAGCGATTCCATATCTTTTCTTGAGATCACATTGATTTTTTCATTCCACTCATTATACAGTTTTTCCAACTGGGAAAACTGCTCGATCTGCTTCTCCGTAAGATCAGGAAAGTATTTTAATAGTAACGATGCTGCCATATGAATTATTATAATCTACAAAAATAAGTTTTATTTCTGTTGTATTCAAATGAAGTTGTCCGGATCAGATTTTAAATTTCAGCTTCTTTAGTCGATATTATTTCGCAATCCCCGGAATAACAGGTACACTTAAATTCCCGGCCTGATTAATCGTCTGAACGGCAAAAATATAATTGTCTTTTGAAAGTGGGATTTTAATGGAAAGCTCTTTAGTAAATATCTTTTTTTGCCAAACGGGACTATACGTTTCTCTTACAAGAATATAATACCCCGCTGGTGTTCCGGATTTTGGCTTTTCCCATCTTAGTGAGGTGGAGTTGGTAAGCTCTTTAACCATTACTTCTACCCGCTCAGGTTTTGAAGCAGCTTTGGCCAGACTTGCCAGAACAGCAATATTTGCCGCAACGTTTCTTTTCAGATAGTTAAAATCTATAAATTCAGGAAGATCTCCGTACTGCTTATTATTTTCAACTCTTATATCCTGATGTTGATGATCGTAGTTTTCATAATATTCAGTGAGCCTTACGGAAGGAAATCCCTGACTGACAAAGCTGGAATGATCTCCGCCACGTAAAAACCTGTCGTTCCTGTAGATCAGCTTCACTTCTAGTCCTTTTACATATTGTTCTGCAATTTCTTTAATATACCGGGCCAATTGCCGGGATTCACTGTCGTTTTCAAGTCCCAGGTTCCTTATACCCATTGCTTTTTTATCGAGTTCTGCATAAGGCAGCCCTTCGCTAAAAACCCTTAACGTATGGTTATTGATCTCTCCTGTTTCTCCTGCTTTAGAATTTCCGATCATGTCATTGTTCAGGACTGCTTCTATCTGCAGGTTTTCTTTTTTGGCTTTATCTGCCAAAAGCTTAGATCCAAGCAAAGACTGTTCTTCTCCGGAAAAAGTAACGAAAATAACGGATGCCGGAAAAGAAGATCTGCTCAAAATTCGCGCAGCTTCTATAACAGCACTCACTCCGCTTCCATCATCGTTGGCACCCGGCGCGTATGAAATTCTGTTCATTACATCGGTAACCCGTGAATCCAGGTGTGCAGAAATCAGGAAAATTCTTTTATCATTAGGATCTGTACCTTTTAGAAAGGCTATAGGATTTCCCAGGTTGGTAACCCTGTCTATCCGTTTTCCATCCGGCTGAATGTTTTCCTGCTGTAAGTAAACATCCATTCTTCCTCCGGAATTCTTTGCATAGTCTTTAAATTTTCCAAGCACCCAGTTCCTTGCCGCTCCTATTCCCTGATTTTTATCATCAACAGAACTTAAAGTATGCCTGGTATGAAAGCTTACAAGCTTGCCGATATAGGATTTTAAAGAATCCGAACTTACTTCAGAAACGTATTTTTTTATTTCATCATCTTTTGTTTTTGTTTGGGAAAAACTTACAAAAGGAACCAACAATAAAAGGAGAGAATATTTCATACCCACTGAATATTTAGATAGTTAAATATACAAAAACATAATATTGGGTACCGCTTTTCATTTCCATGTTCTTAGGAACTGAATATTTCGGCAGAAAAGTATAAAAGACTATACTTTAATGATTAAAATTTAAAAAACCTGACAAAAATCTTTTTTCCTGCCCTACTTTTATTTCCCGGCAAAACGTTTTTATTATATATTTGTTAAAATTCAAAAAGACCCACATGGATAAACTTTCAGATAGAGTAAAGAGATTAGGTTACTCACAGACTTTCGTAATGTCAAACAAAGCAAGAGAAATGAAGGCCGCCGGCATTGATGTGATTAGTCTGACACTTGGCGAACCGGATTTCGATGTTCCGGACAATATCAAACAGGCAGCTTTTGACGCGATTAACCAAAACTACAGCCATTACTCTCCTGTTCCCGGGTTTCTTGAACTTCGTGAAGCGGTTGCCCACAAATTAAAAAGAGACAACAATCTTGATTATAAGCCAACCCAGATCTGTGTTTCCAACGGCGCTAAACAGGCCATTTTAAATGTATTGGCCTCCGTGGTCAATGATGGTGACGAAGTTCTTCTTCCAGCACCTTATTGGGTAAGCTATGATGAAATGGTAAAAATGATGGGAGGCACTTCAGTAATGCTGCCGACTTCTTATGTTACAGATTTCAAGATCACTGCTGAACAACTTGAAGAATCTATTACAGATAAAACAAAAGCTATTCTTTTCAGTTCTCCGTGTAACCCTTCCGGCGGATATTATACGTATGATGAGTTAAAATCGATGGCGAAAGTTATTGCCAAATATCCTCATGTAACGGTTATTTCGGATGAGATCTACGAGTACATCAATTACGAAACAAAAACCACATCCATCGCTCAATTCCCTGAAGTATATGAGCAGACTGCTGTGATTAACGGAATGTCTAAAGCATTTGCCATGACAGGATGGAGAATCGGGTATTCTGCCTGTCCGGAATGGCTGGCTAAAGCCTGCGAAAAGGTTCAGGGACAAATGACCAGCGGAGCCAATACAGTGGCGCAGAGAGCTTCTATTACTGCTCTAAAAACAGATCCTTCCGAGTACAAATACATGATTGATGCGTTCCAGAAAAGAAGAGATCTGGTGTATGACCTGATGAAAGAAATTCCAGGATTCAAAGTATTACTTCCAAAAGCTGCATTTTATTTCTTCCCGGATATCTCCCACTATATCGGAAAAACACTGAATGGCACTGAAATCAAAGACTCTGATGATTTCGCTATGTTTTTATTGGAAAGTGCTCATGTAGGATGTGTAGGCGGTGTTTCCTTCGGAAGCCCGGAATGTATCAGATTTTCTTATGCAGCTTCTGAAGAGGATCTTAGAGAAGCGATGAAACGAATTAAAGATGCTTTAGCTCCATTTAATTCATAAATTAGACTGAATAGAAATTATTATAAAGTAAACAAAAAAGCTCTGATTTCAGGGCTTTTTTCTTATAGTTCCATTAAAAACAATTATAGATTTTATTTATCGATATTGATTTGTTTGATAGATGAATATTTATATATTTGCACAAGAAAATTTAATATAAAAACAGAAAATTATGTCTTTAGTAGGAAAAAAATTCCCAAATGTAACAATCGATGCTATGTCTGAAATGGGTGATGATCTTAGAATCAACATCCTTGAAGAAGCTACTTCTAACCAGCAAAAAGTAATTTTATTCTGGTATCCGAAAGATTTCACTTTCGTATGTCCTACAGAGCTTCATGCTTTCCAGGATGCTTTAGGTGAATTCGAAAAAAGAAACACTAAAGTAATCGGTGCTTCTTGTGATACTAACGAGGTACACTTTGCATGGTTGAACACTCCAAAAGATAACGGAGGTATCGAAGGAGTAACTTACCCACTTTTAGCTGATACTCACAGACAATTGGCAAACATCCTAGGAATTGTAGATCAGGATTTCGAATACAATGAAGATGGAGAGGAAACTTTCACAGGTTCTAATGTAACATACAGAGCAACATACCTAATCGACGAGACTGGAAAAATTTTCCATGAGTCTGTAAACGATATGCCTCTTGGTAGAAACGTGAAAGAATATTTAAGACTTATCGACGCTTACACGCACGTTCAAAAACATGGTGAAGTATGTCCTGCCAACTGGGAAGAAGGAAAAGATGCTATGAAAGCAGACAGAACTTCTACAGCAGAATACTTAGCTAAGAACTAAATTTAATATAACAATGTAGCAATCTAACAGTATAACAATTTTAAGATTCGTTTTTTAATTGTTAGATTGGTAAATTATTAGATTGCTACATTGTTTATTTTTTCTAAAAATAAACTTATGTACACAGAATTAACAGAAGATACTTTACAGAATATCGTGAATGACAATGAAAAAGTAGTTGTTCAGTACGGTGCCACATGGTGCGGAAACTGCAGAATCATGAAGCCTAAATTTAAAAAATTAGCATCAGAAAATGAAGAAATTCCTTTCTTATATGTAGATGCTGAAAAGCTTCCTGAAAGCAGAAAATTAGCAACCGTTGATAACCTTCCTACTTTCGCAGTTTTTAAAAATGGTGAATTGGTAAACCAGGTACAGAGCAACCAGGCTGAAAGTTTAATTAATCTTTTTAAAGAAATACAGTAATGAAGTTACCCGTAATCCGACAGTTTTATCAGAATCAGACGCCTGAAAATCTTGAAAAAACATTAGAGGTTTTAGAAAGCTTCTGCGAATTCAGAGGAACCAGCGAAGAAGATCTGAATGTAGCAGGAGAGCTGATCACAAATATCTGCGGCGCTTTGGAAGTGCACGCCAGCGTTCAGAACGGAATGAGCGAAAAAGACGCTTTAAATTCTTTTGCACAGAAGGTCTTAGGATCCATTGATAAGTAATTTTTTCATTCGATCGATCATTTAAGATTAATAGTAAAAAATTACAACAAAAACACAGTACTACTGAGGCTTTCCTCGATACTATATTTTCTCAATTCTTTAGTTTTTAATTTAAACACACGCTTCAAAGCTTCTGTAATATGCCATTGCTGACGCTGCTGCTTCTGTTAATATAGATTAAAGAATCCACTAAAATCCCAGTGATATTTTCACCGGGATTTTTTGGTTAAATGGCTGAATTAAAATTAAAGTATTTTTTTGAAAACATTTGTGCCATTTGTGTAAAAAAATACAAAAAAATAATCCCGGTGAAAATATCACCAGGATTATTTATAAGATAGAATCCGAATTTACAATTCTTCTCCTTTCATTTTTAAATTAACTAGCTTCTTCTGCTCATTAAGATTCTCAGAATATACCAGAACAAAAGCATAATGGATGCGAAAAGCTGCAATGAAGCACCTACATACTGCCCTGTAGAATAAACATCTTTAAGCTTACTTGTTTCATAAAGAATACTTGCAGAAGCCAAAAGCACCATTCCTACTGAGAACCAAAGTCCCAGATTGAAGCCAAAAATCGCTCCGGCTACAATAAGCCCTATCGAAAGAAAACCTCCGATAACAATAATATTTCTTAGGAACGAAAAATCTTTTTTTGAAGTAAATGCCACTGCCGAAAGTCCGGCAAACATGGCAATCGTAAGCATGGCAGCCTGGAATATAATATTTCCTCCACCCTGCATTCCTGCTGCTATATAGATCATAGGCATGAAAATCACAGCCTCCAGGATAATATAGAAGCCTAATCCGAAATACTGTGTTGTTCTACTCTGCGAAAGTGACCATTTAGAAGCCAGCATCGAAGCCAGCCAGAAAACACCGATAATCAGTAGCCATGTGTATTTCTGTCCGAACATCATAGCAATGATCTCCACAGGAACCGTTTTCAGTAAAATAGTTTCAACCCCTATAAATGCCAGGATTGATAAAGCGACATGCAGGTAAGTTTTTCTGTAAAAAGCTGCTTTTTCCACATCGGAGGAATGAGCAACTAAAACATCTGTCATCATAGTTAGTATTTTTATTGTTTTAGATTATTTATCTTTTTTTGCCGGCATTACCCCAATAATCTTTCCATCCTCTTCAAAAACAGCCATAATTACCTCTTTTGAAGAAGAATCTCCTGCATATTTGTAGTTGATGCTTGGCAAACTGGAACCATCCATCAATCTGTGGTATCCCGTTTTTAAAATTTCCAACTTTTTATTCACATCAAAGCCTTCTTTTACTTTTTTAAGAACATCGTCCGTAACGATATCTTTTACCTTATCGGAAAGAAGTGCATCAACGCCTGAACGATCCGAAGATTTAAGTGCTTCAACAAACTTAAGAAAGTTGTCATTATACAGATTAATCTTCTCTTTGCTTAACTGCGCAGGAATTTCTTTCTGAACTTTTTCAACCTTCACGCCTGTTACTTTCTGAGCAAACATCAGCTGTGCGGCAAGAACTGTAAGTCCTAAAAATATTTTTTTCATAATCTTTTTTGTTATTGGTAAAATAGTGAGTTAAGATACGAAAATCAGACCACTTCCAAAAATTTCATCGTATCTACATTATCGGCATACGTATCCAAAGCAGGGTGCTGCGCTTCTCCGAAAGGAATTGAATCCAATCCCAGCTCATCTTTTGCCACAATACACTGGATATTCTCTTCATTTTCGGCAATGAAATTTTTAACATCATCCAAAGATGAATACCTGCTGAAATGGATCACGGAAAGCGGGCTGAAAAGCTTATCATCCTCTTTCAGCATAACAAAATTATTATCCCAGAATTTATCCTGGTTCAGGAGATAAACTGCTCTGTTATAATCATAGTTATTTGCATATTTATTATGATTAATGATATCCTGGAAGCCTATAAAACTTTCAAATAGCCTGTCGATAAGAAAGTCTTCAGGAATAAAAATTCTGGTTACATTTCTGCATCCCAAACCGAAATACCTGAAAATATCTTCCGCCAGAAGCTGAAGTTCTTCAGAAGTCTCATCACCTTTCAGAACCGCCGCAGAGGTTCTGTTTTTTCTAATAATGCTTAAATGGTCCTTGAAATAATATTCCAAGTACCTTGCCGTATTATTGCTTCCTGTTGCGATCACAGCATCAAAATTCTCCAGTCTTTCAACAAATTCAAACTGGACAGCTCCATCTGACAACTCATTCCATTTTTTCAGCAGGAACGGGACCATCTGCTTATCTTTTGAAGACAACTTGATCAAAGGAATGTGTCCGCTTAAAACAACAGATATCACATCATGCAGTCCTACCAATGGAATATTTCCGGCCAGGATCAACCCTACTCTTTTTGAAGTTTTGGAAACGGAATAATTTCTGAGCCAATTGTTTATATTTTCCTGAGTAAGCAAATGAGTCCATTCTGTAAGAGCAAATTTCTGATTCTCAAGGGTAAACCAGGGATTCTCTATTTCGGATCTTCTCAGCAATAACTCAAACTCCGTATCATGATCATTATAATCCGCAGGATTCTTTGCTAAAAACTCTTTTATATATACACTTAACTTAATAAGTCCTAAAACTTTATTTTCGATATTCATAATTACTTTTAAATTGGGGAATATTTTGTAATTTTGTGCAAATTTAAAAAAAATTAGCGATGGCTATTAAAATAACTGATGAATGCATTAATTGCGGAGCCTGCGAACCGGAATGCCCAAATAATGCAATATATGAAGGGGCCGTAGATTGGAAAGCTTCTGAAGGTACTGCCCTTACAGGTACTGTGACCATGCCGTCAGGACTTACTGTAGATGCAGATTCGCCGCAGGAACCGGTAAGTGATGATGTATATTTCATTGTAACAGATAAATGTACGGAATGTAAAGGTTTCCATGAAGAACCTCAGTGTGCAGCTGTCTGCCCAGTAGACTGTTGTGTTCCAGACGAAGACCACGTAGAATCTGAAGAAACCCTGCTTAATAAAAAAGCATTCTTACACGGTGAATAATAAAAGCTCCGTCTCAGCATAATGAGGCGGTTTTTTTAACCATAAACTTAAAGGAATCTAGTAAAATATCAATAATAAACCGCAAGTCCATAAAATTCTTGCACAACCAAAAAAGTAAAAATATGAGCAAAAAGCACAACTTCAGCGCAGGACCATGCATCTTACCTCAGGAGGTATTTGAAAAATCAGCAGAAGCTATTTTAGATTTTAACAGAATCGGACTGTCTCTCCTTGAAATTTCGCACAGAAGCAAGGATTTTGTTGCTGTAATGGACGAAGCACGTGCCATTGTGAAAAGACTGATGAACCTTGGTGATGATTATGAAGTGCTTTATTTAGGTGGCGGTGCAAGCCTGCAGTTTGCAATGGTTCCCTACAATCTGCTAAAAGTAGGCGGTAAAGCAGCTTACCTGGATACAGGAACATGGGCGGCAGGAGCTATTAAAGAAGCTAAGAAATTAGGAAATGTGGATGTGGTAGGCTCTTCCAAAGAAGAAAACTATTCTTTTATTCCTAAAAATTATACGGTAGGTTCAGAATACGATTATTTCCACTGCACCTCGAACAATACAATCTACGGAACTCAGATGAAATCTTTCCCCGAGGTAGATACTTTGATGGTTTGTGATATGAGTTCTGATATTTTTTCAAGACAACTTGATTTTTCAAAATTTGATCTTATCTATGCCGGAGCTCAGAAAAATATGGGACCTGCAGGAGTTACTCTGGTGGTGATTAAAAAAGAAATTCTTGGGAAAACAGGAAGAGAGAACATGCTTTCTATTCTGGATTATTCCCAACATATTTCAAAAGAATCCATGTACAACACCCCTCCGGTTTTCCCTGTCTATGCTTCCCTTCTTACTTTACAGTATCTTGAAAAGAACGGAGGAATTGCAGCAGCAGAAGCCAGAAATGAGGCAAAGGCAAAACTTTTATATGATGAGATCGACAGCAATCCTCTGTTTGAAACATTCTGTGTAAAAGAAGACCGTTCTTTAATGAATGTTTCTTTCAACATCACAGATGAGAGCAAAAAAGAAGCATTCGACACTGCATGGAAAGCCGCAGGAATAAGCGGGCTGAACGGACACAGAAGCCTGGGTGGTTACAGAGCAAGTTTATACAATGCTTTACCAATTGAAAGTGTGCAGGTTCTTGTTGATGTTATGAAATCTATTAAATAATTGAGCATTAAAAATTCAAAGATTGAAAAATTTAGAGCAGTTAATTAAAATTTATTAATTTGCGCCCCGATTTAAAATTTTTAAATAATTAAATTTTTCAATCTTTAAATCTAAATAACACATGAAAGTTTTAGCAAACGACGGAATCTCAAAAACAGGAGAACTGGCCCTTACGGAAGCAGGATTTGAAGTCCTGCCGAACAGAGTGGCACAGAATCACGTGATCAATTTCATTAATGAAAATAACGTGGATATTCTTTTGGTAAGGAGCGCGACGAAAGTAAGACAGGACATAATCGATGCTTGCCCAAGCCTGAAAATCATTGGACGCGGCGGTATCGGAATGGATAATATTGATGTTGATTATGCTAAAAGCAAAGGTATAAAAGTGATCAACACGCCTACAGCATCTTCAAAATCAGTAGCTGAGCTTGTTTTCGGACACTTTTTTGCACTGGCAAGATTCCTTCACGAATCGAACCGGCTGATGCCATTGGAGGGGGAAACCCATTTCGATGCTATGAAAAAGTCATTCAGCAAAGCGTATGAACTTTCAGGAAAAACACTTGGAGTAATCGGCTTTGGAAGTATCGGGCAGGAAGTTGTAAAAATAGGGATAGCATTGGGAATGAAAATTAAGGTGCTGACGAAAAACCCTAAGACAAGAGTTCTTACCCTGGACTTTTTCGATGGACAGAGTCTGAACTTTGAGATCACTTCCACCAATGATATGGATGCTTTCCTTAAAGATACAGATTTCATCAGCATCAATACTCCAAAAACGAATGAATATATTATAGACACACCTCAGTTTGAAAAAATGAAAGATGGAGTCTACATAGTAAATACTGCAAGAGGCGGTGTAATCAATGAGGTAACCCTTATAGATTTCATTGAATCTGAAAAAGTAGCGGGAGCCGCACTGGATGTATTCGAAAACGAACCGACTCCGGAACTCCCTTTACTGATGAATCCTGCATTATCTCTTTCACCTCACGTAGGTGGAAACACCATAGATGCACAGGAGAAAATCGGAGCAGAACTTGCAGAACAAATTATTAAGCTACAAAAAGAAACCATAAGATAAAATATGCCTGTTTTTAAACCTTTCCGTGGAATAAGACCTCATAAAGACTTTGAGAGCACTTTCCCTACCCATCCGCTGGACAATTTCACCCAAGAGGAGATTGCAGAGAAAGCTCAAGTTGAAAATACTTACATCAATATGATTAAACCTTATGTTGTAAGTAAATCCAAAGATATTGACCGGAATTTAAGGAAGATCCGTTCAACATTTGAAGAACTTCTGGAAGAAAAGAAACTGATCCAGGACAGTTCATCATATTACCTTTATGAGCAAATCTATCCCAACAAACAGGTTTTCAGAGGCTTGCTGGGATTAGCAAGTATTGAAGATTTCTGGAACGGAAAGATCAAAAGACACGAAAGTACCATTCCACAGAAAAAAGAAAAGCTGGCTCATTATCTGGACAAAGTAAGTCTTCAGGCTGAACCGGTGCTTCTTACCTACCCTTCCAATTCCAAGATTGAGCTTCTGATGAATCATGAAGAGAAGAATGTTCCTATTTTCAACCATGTGGATTCTATCGGGATCAGACATAAGATCTGGAGAATAGACAACCGTCTGAAACTTCAGCAATTCAAAGAGGTAATCGATCAAATTGACTCGTTTTACATTGCAGATGGTCACCACAGGATCGGATCTACTGCTCTGAATGCTAAATATCACAAGGAGAAAAATAAGAGACACAACGGTACGGAAGCCTATAATTTTGTCTATAGTTTTATCGTCTCCAACCAGTCGATCAAGATTCATGATTACAACAGAATTCTGTCCGATCTTAACGGGCTTTCCAGCGAAGAGTTTTTAAAAGAGCTGGACCAGTATTTCCTGATTCATGAAAAAGGTGAAACTTCTTATTTCCCTTCACAGAAATTCCACATCTCGATGTATCTGGATGGTAAATTCTACTCACTTCACGTGAAGCATGACCTTCGTTCAACGGAAATGTCCCTTGACAACCTTGACCACCATCTTTTAGATAAATACATTTTCAAAAATATCCTTAAAATAGAAAATTCAGACAGTTCTGAGAAAATATCATACGCCAAAGGAACATCCAACATTCAGGGAATCAACTATTTAAAAGAAAAAATAGACAATGGTGAGGGCAAAGTAGGGTTCGGAATCTATCCAGTGAGTTTCAATGATATGATCAAAATTTCTGATCTTAAGCTCAGTATGCCTCCAAAATGTACATTCATTGAACCAAAATTGGTTACAGCACTGTTAATGTACGATATGAAACCTTAATAAATTCCTAATTTTTCCCTACTTTTATCTTCGGAAAAAGAAAGGTAAATAAAAAATGAAAAAAATCTTCATTATACTTCCACTCTTTTTGAGTGGATTTTTATTTTCTCAAAAAAAGCCACAGAAAAAACCGGTAAAAAAAACAACCGTGGCTAAGTTCAACTATCATGATGAATTCAAAAGAATCTCAGACGAGGTAATGACCAATGGTACCGCTTACGAAAATCTTGGGGAACTTACCAAAGGGATCGGTCCCCGTTTCAGTGCTACTCCCGGTTATATGAAAGCGGTGGAATGGGCAGAAAAAAAACTCAAATCTATCGGTATTGAGATGATCTGGAGAATGGAAGCCAAAGCTCCGGTCTGGATAAGAGGAAGAGAATCTTTGCAAATAAAAACAGCGAATGGAGATTGGAAAAATATCAGAATGCTGTCTTTCGGGAATTCTGAAGGAACTGGCGGGAAAGATCTTACAGGCGAAATTGTTTTAATTAATTCAACTTCTGAGCTTAATGCTATGTCGGTTGGACAATTGAAAGATAAAATCGTTTTCGTCAATCTTCCGATGGATCCGAAGATCATTAATACAAATGATTCTTATTTAATTACCGCAAAATCTAAATTAATTTCCGCTTCCGTGATTGCTAAAACAGGAGCAAAAGCTTTAATTATAAGATCTTTAACAACAGCTATGGACGATACACCACACGCAAAAATGGTGTATTACGAACCTGACGACAAAGTAAGAATTCCTGCCGTGTCCATTGGAGTAAAATCCGCTGATGAATTAGAAAAATTATTAAAAAATCAGAAAGTTGCCGCCAAACTGAATATGACGGCGCAATCAAAAGGCGATACTACCAATCCGAATATTATTGCTGAAATTCAGGGTAAAAAAGATTCTAAAGTGATTGTTTTAGGAGCTCAATTAGATTCGTGGGATTTCGGTGAAGGGGCTATTGATGACGGAACCGGTGTTGCACAATGCATTGAAGTTTTAAGAACATTCAAAGCTCTTGGGATCGAAAATAATCATACGATAAGAGTTGTTTTTTATGCAAACAGCGAAAACGGGGGACAAGGACGTGAAATGTATGCAGCCTATGTGAAAAAGAAAGGAGAAAAACATGTTTTTGCTTTAGGAACAGATGCAGGAGGATATTCTCCAAGAGGATTTTCCTTAGATATGTCTCCACAAAGACGAAAACAGATCTTCGAATGGAAAAATTATTTCCTTCCTTACGGTATTTATGATTTTGACCAAACTGAAGCTATTCAGGATATTTCTCCGCTGAAAAAATTGGATATTCCTTTAGCTGAACTGGTTGTAGATACACAAAGATATTTTGATTACCACCACTCTGAACAGGATACTTTCGATAAGGTGAACAAAAGAGAGCTACTGTTAGGGGCTACAGCAATGACGCAACTTATTTTTATCATCGATAAAAACTGGTAAAATGAAAAAAACCGTCACTCTTTCACTTTTAATGGTAAGCATGGCTGTTTTCGGGCAGTCTAAAGAGGATTCAATACAGTTTAGTAAAATTTCTACAGAAATACTGAATAATGGGAAAGCTTACAATGAACTGAAAGACCTTACCAAAAACATTGGAAACCGTTTAAGCGGTACCGAAGCGTATGAAAAATCTGTAAAATGGGCAGAACAAAAGCTCCGTGATGCCGGCGCCGATAAAGTTTGGCTTCAGGAAGTAATAATTCCAGTCTGGGTCAGGGGTAAAGAATCCCTGCAGATTAAAACAGCAGACGGGCAGTGGAAGAAGCTGAAGATGCTTTCTCTCGGAAACTCTGAAGGAACGGGCGGAAAAGATGTTTCCGGCGAGATCATTATGGTAAGATCATTAGAGGAATACAACAGGCTTCCCGCAGATCAAGTAAAGGATAAGATCGTGTTCTTTAACTACCCTTTTAATCAATCACATGTGCAAACCTTCATTTCATACCGGGAAGTCGGAGCATACAGAAGGTCTGCAGCCAATTTAACAGTTCAGAAAGGAGGAAAATTTGCCATTATCAGATCTTTATCTTCTGCTTTTGATGATGTTCCTCATACAGGTAATATGCGGTATGACGACAACGTCTCCAAAGTACCTGCAGTGACTATCGGAAATACAACCGCAGATGAACTGGAAGCATTGTTAAAAAACAAAAAGATTATTGCCAAGCTTAATTCCAACTGCGGAATGAAAGGTGAGAAACTCTCCCATTCTGTGATTGGTGAGATTACCGGGAAAAAAGACCAGAGCGTCATCGTAGTCGGTGGACATCTGGATTCATGGGATGTGGGTGAAGGTGCACATGATGACGGCGCCGGAATTGTACAAAGCATTGAAGTTCTGAGAACATTTAAAAAACTTGGAATTAAAAATAACCATACCATCAGGGCTGTTTGTTTCGCCAATGAAGAAAATGGAACCAAAGGCGGAAAGCAATATGGAAAAGCAGCAAAAGAAAGCAATGAAAAACATCTTTTTGCGATAGAAACGGATGCGGGAGGCTTCTCACCAAGAGGCATTTCCCTGGAAATGGATGATAAAAACAGAAATCAGATCAAAAGCTGGGTGAATCTGTTCCTGCCTTACGGAGTATATAATTTTGAAGGCAAATATTCCGGATCAGATATCGCTCCACTGCATGAGATGGGTGTTCCTACCGCAGAACTGGTTCCAGATCCGCAACGTTATTTCGACATTCACCATACAGAAGAAGATACTTTTGAGAAAGTAAACCGCAGAGAATTACTTCTCGGTGCTGCGGTAATGACACAACTTATTTATATGATCGATAAAAATTGGTAAACTATGAAAAAGATAATTGGAACTTCATTATTATTCCTGGGAATGGCTGCTTTTGGCCAGTCAAAGGAAGATTCTGTCCAGTTCAGCAAAATCTCCACAGACATCCTGAACAACGGAAAAGGCTATACAGACCTTAAAGATCTGACTAAAAATATTGGACATCGCTTAAGTGGTTCTCCCGCTTATGAAAAATCTGTAAAATGGGCAGAACAGAAGCTCCGTGATGCCGGCGCCGATAAAGTTTGGCTTCAGGAAGTAATGGTTCCGGTCTGGACCCGTGGAAAAGAATCCCTGCAGATCAGAACCTCTGAAGGCAAATGGAAGAACCTGAAGATGCTTTCTCTCGGAAATTCTGAAGGTACCGGCGGAAAAGATGTTTCCGGCGAGATTATCATCGTAAAATCTATGGAAGAATATGACAGACTTCCGGCAGATCAAGTAAAAGATAAGATTGTATTCTTTAACTATCCTTTCAGTCAGTCTTTTGTAGAAACATTCAGAGGCTACAGCGATGCTGCAAAATACAGGGTAACTGCTGCTGCTTTAACAGCTAAAAAAGGAGGTAAATTTGCCATCATCAGATCTCTTTCTTCTGCTTTTGACGATGTTCCACATACCGGAGCCATGCGCTATGAAGATAAAGTTTCAAAAATTCCTGCCGTAGCCATTGGAGCAACAACTGCGGATGAACTTGAAGCTCTTTTAAAGACACAGAAAGTCTCTGCAAAGCTTAATTCCAACTGCGGGATGAAAGGGGAAAAGCTCTCCCACTCTGTCATTGGCGAAATCACCGGCAAGAAAGATCAAAATGTGATTGTAGTCGGTGGACATCTGGATTCATGGGATGTGGGCGAAGGTGCTCATGACGACGGAGCAGGAATTGTACAAAGTATTGAGGTTTTAAGAACATTCAAAAAACTGGGGATTAAAAATAATCATACGATCAGGGTTGTTTGCTTTGCCAATGAAGAAAATGGCGTAAAAGGAGGCATTCAATATGGAAAAACGGCCAAGGAAAAGAACGAGAAGCACCTTTTCGCCATAGAATCCGATGCGGGCGGCTTTGCTCCAAGAGGAATTGCCCTGGAAATGGATGATGTGAAAAGAAACCAGATCAAGAGCTGGGCTGGTTTATTCATTCCATACGGAGTATATAATTTTGAAGGAAAATATTCAGGGACTGATATCTATCCGCTTCATGATATGGGAGTCCCTACGGCAGAGCTGGTACCGGATTCCCAAAGGTATTTTGACATCCATCACACGGAAGAAGATACCTTTGATAAGGTGAACAGAAGAGAGCTTCTGTTGGGTGCTGCAGCTATGACCCAGTTAATCTATATGATTGATAAGAACTGGTAAGGTATTGTTCTAAGCCAGCTTTTTACCGCAAAATTACGTCAACAAGTTGATTCAAAGGGGAAGTTTTATTTTCTTTCCCAATCAACTTGTTGACATCTTATATAGAGACCCAATTTTTGCATACCTCCCATAGGTCTCTCAGATTACACATACTTTTTATCAAATCTTATTTTTTTAAGCTTCTGTGATGATTCTATGTTAAGCTTTGAACCTGAAAATTCTAAAGTACTCCACAATTTTTGTGATTTTTGTTGCTTAAAAAAAATTGAATTCAATTCTTTTGTCTTTCAATTTCTATATTTCTCTGTTAATCATCTACAAACTTAAACCTACTTAATGCTAAAAACAAGCAGGAAAATTCACTTTGGCATGAAATTCGCAAGCTAAATCATTGAAAAAAAATTATTTAAAACACAGACGATGAGAAAAGGTTTCCGTGGGAGCTTCAGTTTCCATTGAGTCGAATAAAGGTTTCATATTTTAATATGGCCTTTTCTTTAGATACCGTATGCATCGGAAAAGATAGTCCCTTATCAATTCCATTTACGATGATGATTGTGTACGGTGTCATAAAGCTCATGAATTCCTTCCGGAATTCAATACTGTTTTTTAATTAAAACTTTCTGGGCAGCTTAAAGCATACCCTGATGTAAAACAATCAAACGGCCATAAGATCATAACCTTAGCCAAGTTTAACTATGATCCGTATGCCATTTAATTTATATCGGAAAATGATTCCGGACCGTTCTATTGGAGAACGGAAAACAGATGTATAACCCTTAAAAAGTGATTAATGATGAGAGACTTTTTTGAAATGATTTTTAAGAGAAATGAAGATGCTGCAAAAATGAATATCTGGAGCCTGATGCTCCTGTTGAGTTTTGCTGTTTTTTCCGTGCTGGTGTATTTTATATATGCCTCAAAACCAGATTTTAACAGCTTAATTGTATACCTTACCGCGTTTGCGGCATACCTCGGCTTTGGAATTGTATTTATCAGCTCCCTTGCCGGAAAAATGAATTCTTCCGATACAAGGAAGAAATCGAGACACGCATAACTTTAATTTCTACTTTACTAGAAAGCCGTTCAATGTATTGAACGGCTTTTTCTTTATTAAAATTACTTTAAATAAAAACCTATAATCAGCTGTTATTCAAAGTCTATAGGATTAATAGTAAAAAAAATAAAAGCTCTTACACTGAAACAGTATCTATACACTTCCTGTTCTCAAACTTTAAAAACTCTCTAACACTCAAATTTAAACCCCTACTTTCAAAAACTCTTTTCTATCCAGCTTCACCTGCATTTCCTTTCCGTCTCTCCTGATTTTAAGATCAATTGAATTCTGCCCGTTTTCTACTCTATTAAGAAAATAATGACAGGCACTTTCTTTGTTAAGGTTATCCAGATTAATGTTATTGATGCTGATAATAGCATCTCCCACTTTCAATGGAAAATTTTCTTCCTGAAATACAAAGACCACTGTCGGTTTTGAATCTATAAAACGGTAACCGAAACCGAAAGACTCCAGTTTAGCAGGCTCATTTTTGATCCGTTTCATATAGATCTTGTTTCCGGACCAGTCGAGGATAAATACAAAATTTTTAAAGAAATCATTCCCGATCAGGTTGGTCCCCCCTGTGGCAATTATTTCATTAAAGAAGCTTTTATTACCTAATGACAGAGCTGCGGTCCGGAAAATATATCCCGGTGCAGGTTTTCCGGCCCCATAAGCTCCGATAGAGTTTGTTCCATAGACTTCTATACTCTTTAATGCCTTTTGAGCCTCATATGCACCATCTGTGATCTTCATCCTTCCGGAAAATCCGGTATCGAAGGTAAGCTCTATTTTTTTTCCCTGGAGATCAGTTTCTACAACGGGTGTTTTTTGTGTTCTGGGGCTGAAAGGAATGACAATATCATAATCTGCCAGGTTAAACTGCGCAAGATCTTTTGAAGCTTCAAGTAAGTTTTCCGAATAATTAATTTTCCAGAAAAGTTTTGCCATCTGATTGGCTCCAAGAATACCATCGATTTTGAAGCAGCTCAACTCAGAAACACTGAAATCCATCACGACAACTCCCACATCTTTGAAAACAGCTTTATCAACGGTCATTTCCGGAAGAATAGTGAAGATCTGTTCCTGTTTGTTTTTCTGTGAATCCTTTACATTACTTTTATGTTTTTTCTCCAATCCCAGCTCAGTGTATACTGCTGTAGAGATCACCGTTGGCGCTCCGGTATCAAACAGAAAATTGTAAGGCTTCCCATTAATGCTGACCTGTACAAAAGGTAGATCATTGGCATATCTCAGGTTGATCTTTTCTACTGGATTCTGAAGCTGTATCTCACCGCTTTTGAAGAATTTTTTTCCCTGTGCGGAAAAAGTGGTTGTGGAAAGAATAAGAAGGGTGTAGAAGATTTTTTTCATTGAATTACTTTACACGAAAATAGAGAAATTACATTAAACTAAAAGTATAAGCTTTTACTTTAACTGAATCTTTATATAATTTTAAATCTCCAGCGGACAAAAAAAGCCGTCCTCACGGACGGCTTCAATATATTTTAAAACTTCAATTACTGTACTTTCACAAGCTCAACATCGAAGATTAACCAAGCATTTGGCGGGATAACCCCTCCTGCTCCTCTTTCTCCGTAAGCCATTGCCGGCGGGATCAATAAAGTAGCAGTTTCACCCTCTTTAAGTAACAGGATCCCTTCATCCCATCCTTTGATTACTCTTCCCATTCCGATTGGAATTTCGATAGGCTCATTTCTTTTGAATGAAGAATCGAATTCTGTACCGTCGATTAATTTACCTGCGTAGTGTACAGATACATTGTCACCAGCTTTAGGAGCTTTTCCAGCCGGAGCTGTTTTAGTGATCTTGTAATATAACCCTGATTCAGTTTTCTGCATTCCGGCTTTCAGGTCATCAACCATTTTCTCCTGGTTAGCTTTGAATTCCTCTTCTTTTTTCTTTCTGTCAGCTTCTTCTTTAGCAATGTAAGCTTTATTGTTTTCTGCGATTTTAGCTTTTCCTTCCGTGAAAGTTTTTGCTGCATCGTAGTTTTTGTATTCGTCACCTTTGCTGAAAACAGAAACTTTTTCTAAAACGATATCTGTTTTAGGCTTATCCTGAGCTCCTTTTTCTACGTTAGCAATGGCATCGATCACATCGTTACCTTTAACTACTTTTCCGAAGATGGTGTGTCTTCCGTCTAACCAAGGTGTAGCCACTTCAGTGATGAAGAACTGAGACCCGTTTGTGTTAGGTCCGGAATTCGCCATAGAAAGGATTCCTTTTCCTGTATGCTTAAGATCGTTTTTCTCGTCTTCGAATTTATATCCAGGATCTCCCATTCCTGTTCCCTGAGGATCACCTCCCTGGATCATGAAATCTTTGATCACTCTGTGGAAAATAGTCCCGTCATAATAAGGAACTCCTTTCGCCTTAGCTTTGTTGTCTATTTTTCCTTCTGCAAGACCAATAAAATTGGCTACAGTTACCGGTGCTTTTTTGTCTTCGAACTGCACGATCAGATTTCCTTTAGAAGTCTGAAGATTTGCATAAAGTCCGTCATGAAGACCTTCGTAAGTTTCTTTGTCTACGTTCATTTTTTTATAGATTGGGGTACAACTCATCAGCGAGATACTTGCCGCTGCCAGAATTATATTCTTGTTAAACAATTTCATTATTTATAGAGCTTTTAATTTTATGATTAATGGTATATCGTTGTCTATATTCTTTTCGTCTCCAAAGGTTCCATAGGCCAGTGAAGAAGGTACCAAAAGCGTCACTTCCTCTCCATCATGCATAAAACGCAAAGCATTCTCTACCGCTTTCAGTTCATCAAAATGCCCGAATCTGGCATCTCTCCTTTCAAAAGGTTTGTCATAGATTTTGGTTTCATCAAAATCATAGAGATCATAAGAATAAGAGATGGGTGTATTATCCGCTCTTCTTTCTCTCTGATCAAAACCTTCAACACTTACCCAGTAATTAAGCTGAGTAGGATAATATTTTACAGGCTGACCACTAATCCAATCCTGGATCTGGCCACGCTCTATGGTATTGAGATTTCTCATTCTCTCCTTGGAAACATCCAGGTCTTTCTGGCTCAATACTCCACCTACAGGAGGGTGCGCCGTGGGTGCATTCCGGTTACAGCTTAGCAGGCTTACTGCTGATATGAAGAGTAATTTTTTCATAAACTTTTGCGAAAATACGCATTTCGGGGAAATATTGTTCAATAGGTTTTAAAAAATTTTGGAGAAAATAGTGAAGTATTTCCGGGGGATGGAATTATGGGGATTTAAAAATTAAAAATTCAAGGATTTAAAAATTTCAACCACAAAAGTCACAAAAGATTTGAAACACTTAAGTGCATTTAAAGTTTAAAATCCAACTGCAAAAAGTACATTTAAATTCTTATGAAAATCTTTGATTTTCTGCTTATGTGATCTTATTGTTTCCGGGATGGCAAAACTTTTATAACTAAAAAAGCTTTTGTGACTTTTGTGGTTAAACAGATGGGGATTTAAAACAAAAAATCACCCCGAAAAGAGGTGATCCTATATTTTGATATTCAAATATTATTGAATCGTAACTTTAATCATCTGTGGAAGTGACGGAAGTGTATTGAACTGGTTCGGGTTGGCAAGCTGCTGTACCGGCTGGCTTTCAGCCTCAGCCGGCTCCGACCCTATGTGGGCTCCCGGAAAAGAGCTCACCAGCGTTCCACTGTCAAAAAGCCCAATGATCGAAGAGATATCGCCACGCGTTGAGCCGTCTACCCCGTTATTCATGGCCGCAATAAACCAGTCATTGGATTGTCCGTACATTGTTGCCAGTGCAATACGGTCTCCTTTACGTGCAGATATTACCTGTGAAGCCTTGCCGCCGTTATTTCCGTTTATTCTAGGTCGTAAAACACCTGTAGCCGGATCTTTAAGGACGAATACTTCTTTTATTCCCGGCTTGCCTTTAAGGAAAGCTGCCAAAACATCAGCATTACCCTGCTGAGAAAGCTCCTTCAAACCTTCTCCACGGTCATTCTCCCCGGTTTTAAAGATAGGATTATCGTTACCGCTGTATACTACGACCAGTACCGGTGAAAATGCAGAATTAGGACCTGTTATACCTGTAAGGTATTGTTCCAGAGGCGTCGTTTTTCCGGTTTCAGCAAGGTCTGTCAATCCGTTAGCTGACGGCTTTCCTGGTGAAAAAATAGGATCTTCTTTCAAAAGTGTTGTCCCTGAAATATGGGAAACAGCCCAGACTCCGGCACTTATTGGCGTTTCATTGGCTGTACCGCCTGAAGTATTGGTTAATTTCAAAGTAAATTTGGTTCCTCCCTCATGAGTCAATTCCGCTTTCAGCAATTGTGAAGCGGGTGTTGCCACTGCAATTTCTGTAACATTCAACGGAGTACCTTCTGCTACACCGGGATGAGTAACACCAGGGCCCGTAGGTTCATTTTTACGTGTCCCGTTATCCCAAAGCTTGATCTGTGAAGAAACATTTCCTGTTACCGGATCTCCGTTATCCTGATACAGTTTCAGTCCCGGGTTGGCCGGGGCAAAAAATAAATCGTTACTGTTTCCATACATGGCAGCAAAACTTACCGTCTGTCCTTTTCCTGCATAAAATGTAAATGAGGCTGATTCCCCGGGATTAATGACAGGCGATGACCCTGCATTCCGGAAAGTTCCGAATTGTGTCAATGCTTTACTTTCAATTATATTTTCTACAGTTATTGTGGCCGCATCGTTTACCAACATTTCTCCGTCATCATCTTTACTGCAGGAGGAAACAGCTAAAAGACTGATCACAGAAAGCAGACCAAGAGGTAATTTGAACTTTAGGAATTGCATAGTATTCTAAATTTTGTGAAAAATTACCAATAATTGGCGAGAAAATAAAAAAACCGGCAGAAATAAATTTCTGCCGGACATATTATGAATCAAATAATATTGAAATTAAACAGTTTCCAGAACGTCTTTTTCAACCATAACTCTCCATCCGAAAGGATCTTCGCTAAGGTTGTTCTGAAGGTCTGTAAGATCTTTTTTAAGAAGAGCTGCAAAGCTTTCTTCATCCGACAATTTAGGAAGTTCAAGCTTTACGCCCTGATATCCTAAGGCTTGGAATACAGTAGTTACAACAGCTGTTCCCACTCCCCAAACTTCTTTCAGCGTTCCGTTCTTCTGAGCTTCTATAACTGTTTTCACAGCTACCGGCTCTATTTTTACCTCGATTCCTCTTTTGTTGGCAAGCTGGATGAAGCTGTCTCTTGTTACCCCGTCAAGGATTTTTTCGGAAGTAGGCGGTGTATAGATCGTATCGTTAATTCTTACGAATACGTTCATTGTTCCACTTTCTTCAAAATATTCATGAGTAGAATCATCAGTCCAGATGATCTGCTCATACCCTTCTTCAATAGCAAGCTGTGTAGGATAGAAAGAAGCGGCATAATTTCCTGCTGCTTTAGCAGAACCTACTCCTCCGTTGGCAGCTCTTGAATAATGATCTGAAATTTTCACAGAAACCGGTTCTGAATAATAACTTTTCGCTGGTGTCGCAACGATTGCAAACATATATTTATTAGCAACTCTTGCTTTCAAAGCTTCCTCTGTGGCAAAAATCAATGGTCTGATATATAATGACATCCCTTCTCCCTGCGGGATCCAATTTCTGTCGATATCTACTAATGCCTTCAATCCGTCTAAAAACATTTCTTCAGTCACTTCAGGCATTGCCAGACGTTTTGCTGATTTATTGATACGTTCAAAATTCTTTTCCGGCCTGAAAAGGAAAACCTGCCCGTCTTTGTCTTTATAAGCTTTCATACCTTCAAAACAAGCTTGCCCGTAGTTTACACCCATCATGGCTGGCGTAAATGGTATTGGACCATAAGGAACCAATTTCACATCACCCCATTTTCCATTTTCATACTCACATATAACCATATGGTCGATAAAAGTATTTCCAAATGAAAAATTGTCCGGATCAAAGTCCGAAAGTCTGGAGTTTTCAGTTTTTTGAATTATCATTTTTTAAAATTTTTACGATGTTCTACAAATTTAATATAATTTTCTAAATATAAAAATTTTAGAGTAAATTTGACAAAAAAATAGCTTGAAAAGAGAGATTAAGACCACAAACGACGGTAGTAAAACATTGTTTATCAACGATTTAAACGAAAACTATCATTCTCATCATGGGGCGCTTCAGGAAGCAGAACATGTGTTTATTAAAAATGGACTAAATCAATTAAATGATTGCGAAATTAATATTTTAGAACTCGGTTTTGGAACAGGTTTGAATGTTTTGGTGACAATTAATGAATATTTAAAAACTGACAAAAATCATGTCATCAATTATTTTTCTCTTGAAAAATACCCGATAAATGAAGCTGAAATGAATGACCTTGCCTATTTTGAGCATTTTGATAACCCGGAATTCAAAAATATTTATCAAAAAATTCATCAGGCAGAATGGGAAAAACCATCTGAAATCATTAAAGGCTTTACCCTGAAAAAGATCAAATGTGACTTTTTTGACCTGAAAGACATAGACTTACCTAAAATTAACCTGGTTTATTACGATTGCTTTGGTGCGAGAGTACAACCTGATTTGTGGGAAAAACCACTTTTTGAAATGGTTTCCGACAAAATGTCCGTTAACGGATTGTTAACAACTTATTCTTCTAAAGGAAGCGTAAGAAGGATTCTTCAGGAGCTGAATTTTAAAGTAGAGAAAAAGCAGGGCCCTCCCGGAAAGAGAGAAATGATTAATGCGGTAAAGATGGAAAGTAAGAAAAACAGAGAAAATTAGAAAAGGGGAACAACAGATTATATAAGGAGCTAATTTGCAAATAGGTTTATTGGCTCTTTCTACTAAATTCCTTATTTTAGCTATACAAAATATTACATATGATTGATAAGATCAACATTCGGGTGTATGCCTGTGCAGTAAAGGATAAAAAAGTACTGACGCTGTTTGAAGAGTATGCCGGTGAACAATTAATGAAATTTCCGGGAGGAGGCCTGGAATTTGGCGAAGGGCTTATAGAATGTCTTCACCGTGAATTTGATGAAGAGCTGAATGTAAAAATTGAAGTTGTGGAACATTTTTATACCCAGGAAGATTTTCTGGTTTCACGTTTCAGAGAAAATGAGCAGCTGCTTACCATATATTATATAGTCAATATTACAACAGAGGAAGATTTCCTGATCCTTGATCCATGCATTGAGAAAATAGAATGGATCGATATCAATAGATCCGATAATCCTTTTCCGCTTCCAATAGATCAAATTGTATTCGATAAATTAAAAGAAAAATTCCTGTAAAAATTTACAGGAATTTTATATTTAAAGTCTGTTCAGATTTATTTTTTAATAAGCTTAAACCGGTTCTTATTTTCTTACCTTAAAATCGGAGGCACCGGGATAAGGCTGTAAATAACCGGAATTCCAGTTGGACTGAAGCAGGGATTCTATAAATTCATCCGTTCTGTTTTTGTGCGGGTTGTATTGGTCTTTCAGGTCTATATCTGCCACCTTCCCTTTTACATTCCACCAGAAAGCAATCCATCCGCCTCTCATCTCTTTAATAATCTCATAAACATTTTTTCCCGTTGCTCTGTTCATCAGCTTGGCAAAAACCTGGCCTTCTGTTGTTGTAAGATCTCTCAGCTGTTTTTCATACTGATCCGCAAGTATATTCTGCCTTTCTCTTATAAATTTCCTTTTGGCTTTGCTGTCCATATCTGTCATATCCGCCTGGATACCTCTATATTGCTCAAGCGCAGTGACAAATAACGGATAAACCCTGTTCAGCTTTTTATTAAGAAAATAATAGTAATTTTTATCCAGCTGATTATTAAACCGCGGTTTATTAACCAGGACCAGCTCATCCAGCACTACCACAGGCTCACCGTTAATTTCATAAATCTTTACCTTTTGACGTTCGTCATAATAGTACTTATTACCGAACTCATCCGTTTTTAAAGATTCAGCAGGATATTGGTTGAGGGGTTTCGCAATGATAGAATCCTTCTGACCAAAAACACTGACTCCAAAAAAGAGGATAAAAAGACAGACAATCTTGCTAAAATTCATTATTTTTACACTTCTAATAACAAAAATTACCCGCAAAAATCATTCCCTTTTATGAAATTTGAAAAGAAATCTTTGAAATTTTTAGAAAAATACTTAAACACCTCTTCACCAACAGGTTACGAGCACAAAGGCCAGGAAATCTGGATGGATTATATCAGACCGTATGTAGATAAAATAGAAGTAGACCATTACGGAACTTGCTATGGGATAATCAATCCCGATGCTGAATTTAAAGTAGTTATTGAAGCCCATGCTGACGAGATCTCATGGTATGTGAATTACATTACAGATGAAGGATTGATCTACGTGATTAGAAACGGAGGTTCAGATCAAACGATAGCTCCTTCAAAAGTTGTTCATATTCATGGTGAAAAAGGAATAGTAAAAGGCGTGTTTGGATGGCCTGCAATCCATACAAGAACCAACCAGAACGAACCGACCCCGAAAATTGAGAATATCTTTATCGACTGTGGAGCCATTTCCAAAAAAGAAGTTGAGGAAATGGGAATTTATGTAGGATGCATGATCACTTACCCGGATGAATTCTTTGAAATGAACGACAGGTATTTTGTCTGCAGAGCACTGGATAACAGAGTCGGGGGCTTTATGATTGCGGAAGTAGCAAGACTTTTAAAAGAAAACAAAAAAACAATTCCATTCGGATTGTATATCACGAATTCTGTACAGGAAGAAGTAGGACTTTATGGGGCAGATATGATCGCTGACACCATTAAACCTAATATCGCCATCGTAACAGATGTTACCCACGACACCACCACTCCAATGATTGAAAAGAAAAAAGAAGGCGATCAGAAATGTGGTGACGGACCTGTGGTCTTCTTTGCTCCAAGCATTCATCATACCATCAGAGAATTGATCATTGATACAGCAAAAGCTAAAAAAATTCCTTTCCAAAGAGCTGCCGCAAGCAGAGCAACAGGAACAGATACCGATGCTTTTGCGCATTCTAACGGCGGAGTACCAAGTGCATTAATTTCCTTACCTTTGCGCTATATGCATACCACGGTAGAAATGGTGTCTAAAGAAGATGTAGGCAATGTAATCCAGCTGATCTATGAAACCCTTCTGAAGATTAAGCCGGAAATGAAATTGAAGTATCATTAAGAGAATCAAGATGCAAGACACAAGATTCAAGACGCTTAAAATCAAGTAATAAGGATAGCTAATATCCGCTTAGTTCCGATCTTGGCTCCTGGTTCTTGGCTCTAAATATCTAATAAAAAGTAAAAATGAAAACGAAGCTTATTGCTCCTTCCCTTTTATCCGCAGACTTCGGGAACCTGCAAAGAGACATTGAAATGCTGAACAATTCCCAGGCAGACTGGTTCCACATTGACGTGATGGACGGAAGATTTGTTCCCAACATTTCATTTGGCTTTCCTGTAATGAAAACGGTACAGCAGCATGCCAAAAAATTTGTGGATGTCCATTTAATGATCGTAGAGCCTGAAAAATATGTGGATGAATTCATCAATCATGGTGCAGACCTTATTTCTGTACATTATGAGGCATGCACACATCTTCACAGAACGATTCACTATATCCAGAGCAGAGGGGCAAAGGCAGGGGTTGTTTTAAATCCTTCCACTCCCGTACTGATGCTTGAAGATATCATTGCTGATGTAGATCTTGTTCTTTTAATGAGTGTAAACCCTGGATTTGGAGGTCAGAAATTTATTGAAAATACATACAAAAAGATTGCGGAGACTAAAGATCTTATCCTGAGCAATAATTCCACAGCGCTTATCCAAATTGATGGCGGAGTTAATCTAGACAACGCTTCAAAACTTTTCGAAGCGGGAGCAGACGTCCTGGTAGCAGGAAATGCTGTTTTCTCTGCAGAAAGTCCTGAAAGAACAATCGAATTGCTGAAGATCTAATCTCTTCAGATTGATCTCACATAAAAGGCAGCTTCATCGGCTGCCTTTCTTCTTTAAGACGAGTCTGGATCTTTTATTGCATTAAGTAGAGAATCAATAAAATACTCCTTTGGTAACAGTCTAAAAAAATAAAAGGCAGCCCTTGGGAGACTGCCTTTCTTCTTGCGGAATTTGAGCTTATGTGGTTATTAGTTTTTGTCTTAAAACTTTAAATGCTTAATATTCCTTGTGCTATTGCTGATGTAAATTTGCAAATAAAATCATATATAAGACATCCGTATAAATACTGAATTTCACCATTAAGTATTTCTACGCATAGATCAAATTATTTGGGTAATTCCCCGTTCCAGATACATGCGCAGATGACCAGAACAATACTTATTACCGAAAATGCAGTTCTGATGTTATTTAAAAGGTTCCATCTGTTCTCAAAACTTTCCCGCATCTGTTTAACTGCTTCTGCTGTTGAGTTACTGATATCAAATTGATCCAGCATATCATTCAAAGGGACATTTCCAACAATGGTCACTCCAAAAACACCTATCAGATAAGCGGCAGTTGCTAGCAAAAGAAAAAGAAACCCCGGCTGCTCTCCCCTGTACAGAAAAGTAGTTAACGGAAGTAGTACAGCAGTTCCCATAAAGCTCATAAAAAACACAGGATTAAGGATTTCGCGGTTGATGCTCTGCATGGCCCTTAAATATTCCGTATCAGAAAGTTTTCCCAATCCCAGAACCACAGAGCATGAATAGGCATAGAAGAGCCCGGCGATCAAAGCCGTAAGCACGGCCGTAATTAGTAAAAATACCGTTGTCATTTTCATATATTTTGATTTGTGATGTATTGAAAAAAGTCATTAGTAAGGGTTCCATTTTTTGATAATTTGCTGTGCAGTCGTAATCATTTCTTCATCCCAGTTTTCAGGTTTAAAATAATGAAAATCATGTTTCTTTACAGAATGAATCTGGATTCCATCAAACAGCATTTTAGTTAGCTCAGTCTGCTCATCATACAACAGCAGATCTTCAAGAGGTACTGAAGGTTCTTCATTTTTTTTATGCCAAACCCTTTTATTCCCTGGGAGAGAATCTGAAGCCTGGATGATCTTTTTTACACGGTTAAAATCATCAAAAAAAGCATCTTTCTCTGAATCTGTATTTAACGTATGCCCCAGTCTTTCAATAATGATGTATTCCAGATTGTGACATTGGGATAAAACTTCAGGAAGTATATTTAGTATTTCTTCTGGAATGCTTTCATCATGAGTATCCCTTCTTACCGGTTTTTTTCCGTAAGCACTTTCCTGCCAGCTTCCACCTGAAAGATGAATTTCCTTCACCTTTTCCAAAGGATACAGTCTGATAATTTCTTGCATACTGATCTCAAAGTTCCATGACTGGCAGTAGATATTATGAAGATCAAGAATAAGAAAGCCGTCAATATCTTCTATAAGTTTATCAAGAAAATCTCCCTGCTCTTTCACATCATCTATGGAAAACGAAAAGGCAAGATTTTCTACTCCGACAGGAATTTCTACAGCATCCTGAAGCCTTTTGAGCCTGTCCTTCCCTATTTGAAGTGTTTTAGGATGAAGTGGTACGGGCAATGGAACCCCCTGATGAAAATTTTCAGTATTCATAAATCCGAAGTGCTCGGTAATATGATTGTATTTTCTATGTCTGAACTCCTCTTTTAATTTTTTAAGCCAGCCTTCCTGTCTTTCAGTCCATTTGGCATCAAAAAGAGAATAATAAACACCGTGACCAAGAAGCCTGTTATTTGCTGAATAAAAATCCAAGAGTCCGGAAAGCCATTCCGGTTCCTGTGCATCATAAAATGTATCGAAAGACCATTCCAATACATCTACAGAATTATTTTGTAGAATAGGAAGGATAGCGGAAACAAAATCTGCTTCCGGCATCATAGATAATCCTAACAACGGTTTTTTCATATCTTATCCCATTCCACAGGCCGGACAGTAACCACCGCCTCTAAGAATAGTATCTTTCTTCGGAACAAACTTAGTTTCGGCTGTTTTTATCGGCTTGGGAGATTCTGTTTTTTTAATTTTACTTACCGGTTTTTTCGCTTTCTTAACCGGCTTCGTAGCCTGTCCTGATACACTTACGGCTAATAAACTGGCCATTACTAATGCTGGAATTTTCATAACATTTCTTTTCAAGGAGTTTACAATAAGTATTCCGTTTATGATAATGCTAAAAATACAACAATTTATTAGAGATTATTTCAGAATCTATATCAAAATTTTCCTCTTTTACTATGGTATTCGGATTTAATCCATTTCTCTAAAATTAGACCTTCTTATTATTATATCTCAAAAAAGCAATTGTAACGATTTACAATCTGCCATTTCAGACATTTTGGCATAAAAAAACCAGAGAATCTTCTCTGGTTTTATATTTTTTGAGGTGGGTTTTCTTAGAAAATCTCTCTTCCTGAAAAATGGAATTGAGCTTCGATAAGAGCGTTCTCGTCAGAATCTGAACCATGAACTGCATTTTCACCGATGCTTCTTGCAAACATTTTTCTAATTGTTCCTTCTGCTGCATCAGCAGGATTTGTAGAACCAATCAATGTTCTGAAGTCTTCTACTGCATTGTCTTTTTCTAAAACTGCAGCTACGATAGGACCTGAACTCATGAATTCTACCAACTCACCATAAAATGGTCTTTCAGCATGTACTTCGTAGAACTTTTTAGCATCAGCAACCGTAAGTTGAGTTAATTTTAATGCTTTGATCTTAAAACCTCCTTCAGCGATCTTACCTAATATAGCACCGATATGTCCGTCTGCTACTGCATCAGGCTTAATCATAGTGAATGTAATGTTAGACATAAATGTATATTTTTTTAATGCCGCAAAATTACAAAAAATATCTTTCATTTTTATTTTAATTTTTTTTTAACATAAAAATAACTTTTATTAAGAAATGGCGTAAAAGTTTTGGCACAGTAATTGTTAATTCTATTACGATTCTCATGTTTAATTTGAGTTTTCATGGTTATTAGTTTTTACCCAGCCTCGGCTGGGTTTTTTATTTGCAATAAAATTAAGTTTATATTGCGAATTTAATAATTTAAAAACCACATTAAAATCATATTAATACCTTATTGCTTCAATTGCAATCAATGAAATAAAAGTAATTTTTTGATATTTTTTCATGATCGATTTTTGAACAGAATTCAAATTCTTCAAAATAGTCATATTTGGCAAAAATAATTAAGACAAAAAGTAGAGTTATTGTAAAAGTGGAAGCATTTTTATTCTAAAGAAATATTATTCTAAGAAAAAAATCATTTTTTGACAGCTGTAAAAAATGTAAATTTTATTATAAATGCTTAAGCTTTATGCTAAAGTATCTGGTCGGGATTACCGCAAAAGTTTATATTATTAAAAATCAGGGCTACAGACATAAAAAACCTGAGGAAGTTCTATTTTTGGGAAGCTTCTTCAGCCTCTTCCATCAGCTTTACATAGTTGGCATAGCGGGAATATTGGATTTCTCCGGTTTCAAGGGAAGCAAGAACCGCACATTTCGGCTCATTAATATGAAGACAGTTATGAAATTTACATTCTTCCCTTTTTTTGAAGATCTCAGGAAAATAGTGCTGCACCTCTTCTTTCTCAATATCTATCATGGCAAACTCACGTACACCAGGAGTATCGATAACGTTACCACCAAAATCCCAAAAATGCATCTGGGCAAAAGTTGTAGTATGTTTTCCTTTGAGGTGAGAGTCTGAAATTTCAGAAGTTTTTAAATTTAAACCGGGCTGTAATGCATTAACCAGTGTAGATTTTCCACATCCTGAATGCCCGAAAAAAACAGAAGTTTTATCTTTAAGAAGTTCCTGAAGCTGATCAAAATTGAGTTTGGAGTAGGATGAAATTTCCAAAGTATCATAACCAATTTCCTGGTAAAGAAATTCGATGTCTTTCACAAGCTCTATTTCCTCTTCGTTCAGAACGTCGATTTTATTGAAAAGAATCAATGGAGTAATATTGTAAGCTTCACAGCATGCCAAAAAGCGGTCAAGGAATCCAAGTGAAGTTTCCGGGTGCTTCAGGGTAAAAATAAAACAGGCCAGATCTATATTAGAAGCAATGATATGAGCCTCTTTTGAAAGGTTAACGGATTTTCTGATCAGGTAATTGGTACGCGGCTCTATTTTAGTGATCCAAGCGATGTCATCCTGTTCTAACTGAAATTCCACAAAATCTCCTACAGCAAGCGGATTGGTAAGTCTGGTCTTGATCAATTTAAATTTGCCGCGGATTCTGGCCTCGAAAATTTTGTCTGTTTCGAATTCCATAACCTGGTACCAGCTGCCTGTAGATTTAATGATTTTTCCTTTCATAGATAATATGGATGCAAATATAAGGAATTAGGAAGTAGGGTTCAGGATATAGTTGAAAACATATTAATAATTCTCCTCTGACCATGAAATTTCAAGCTCCATTATTTATATAAAACCTTAAGAAAGTCTCTCCAGCTCTAAATCCCTAATCCCTAATCCCTAATCCCTAATCCCTAATTTCTATTATTATCCTATTATCTATCAATCATGATACTATTTTGTACTTCAATAGATTCTTCGTGGATTGCTTTGAAAACTTTCTCAATAAATTCCTGAGACATCCCAGTTTCCCTGGCTTTCTGCGTAGCATATTCTGTGATCACTTTCCATCTTTCAGGCTGGAAGATCGCAATATCATTTTCCTTTTTAAGCTTACCGATCTTTTCGGAGATCTTCATTCTTTGGGAAAGAAGCTCGATCAGCTGGAAGTCAAGATCAGAAATCAGTGTTCTGTGTCTTCCCATCTCATTGTCGAAGCCTGCCAAACCTGAATTTCTTACTTTTAAGTTTCCGATCAGTTCTGCCAATACCTCAGGAGTGATCTGCTGTGAAGCATCGCTCCACGCTTCATCAGGATTGCAGTGGGTTTCAATAATTGCTCCCTGGTATCCTACGTTGAATGCTTCCTGTGTAATATCAGCCAGACCTGTTCTGTTTCCGCAGATGTGGGAAGGATCTATCAGCATTGGAATATTAGGAAACTGGCTTTTGAAGTCAAGGGCAATCTGCCAGTTCGGGTTATTTCTGTATTTTGTTTTCTGGTACGTTGAAAATCCTCTGTGAATTACCCCCAGATTTTTAATATCCTGTCCCAAAAGTCTCTCTAACGCACCGATCCATAAAGCAAGATCCGGGTTTACAGGGTTTTTAACAAATACAGGCTTATCAGTCCCCCTTAAAGCCATTGCAATTTCCTGAACGGTAAAAGGGTTTACTGTAGAACGCGCCCCAATCCAAAGGACATCTACATCTGCTTCTAAAGCTGCAAATACGTGGTGGGCGTTGGCTACTTCTGTAGCAGTCTTGAATCCGTATTCTTCCTTTACTTTCTTCAGCCAGTTCAGACCGATAACCCCTACTCCTTCAAATCCGTTCGGCTTGGTACGCGGCTTCCAGATCCCTGCACGGAAAATAGGTACCTGAGCATTGGTTTCTTTTATCCTTCTAGCAGTTTCAAGCATCTGAGCTTCACTTTCCGCACTGCATGGCCCTGCGATCATTAATGGCTGCGAAAGCTCGTTGATCCACTCGTTTTTTACATCTTTTAAATTCATATTTTTAAATTTATTGTTTTTATTTTTCTTGAATTAACAGCAATAGTCCTTTGATTATAAAATTGATTTTTATAATTCTTTTCAAAAAATGCCGTTCAAAGTTTTTTAAAGGAATCAGGAAAATAAAAGGACTTTAATTCTCCTGTATTTTTTGGAAAGAAATTCAGTTAGCAGTACCAATAAAATCGATAATACGTTCTGAAATTTCTATAATAGAAAGCAGAAAAACTAAAATAACCGCTAAAGAAATTAGCGGGTACAAAATGAGACAGATATGGGATGAATAATTTTTCCACTTTGGGTCTGAAACTTCTGTTGTCTAGTTTTTTAAATCTAATTTGTTTTTGTCAAAAACTTATTTTTTACAAAAATCTTTGACAAAGATATAAAAAAAGTCAATCTAACAAAAAAAAACTGTGATAAATACAATAATTTATGTCAGGTCAAATTTCATTAAATCATCAAGGTCTTTTAAAAGCGGGTTTTTTTCAATAAACTTTTCGAATATTTTTCTTTTGGTAACCACTTCAATTTTGAGGTTGTCAAAGTCCCGCTGGTAATCTATTTCAATAGCATGGTTGTGAACCTTAGTTTTAAAATGATTGAAAAATTCTCCGGCGATCTTATCAAACTCAACTTTGGCAGAATCTGAAGGGTACAGAACTTTAATGGTATTTTCTCCTGCCTTGATCAGTTTGAATGTTTTTACAGCATTAAAGATAAAGCTGTTTTTTTTCTGAAGCTGTTTGAGCATCAGATTCCATTCCATCTGCAGGTCCGTATCTGTGAAATGGTTTTGGGGAAGATGTTCTGTTTTTACGGCTACTGCTTCTTCTTTCTCTACTTTTTCTTCTTTATTGAGGAAAGAATTGATGCTGAAACCTGAAGAGATTCCCTGTCTTGATAAAGGTTTTGTTGTTTTTACAGTGGTTTCCTGAACGGTTTCAAGCCGTTGAACGGGTTGTTCTGCTACGGGTTCTTTCTTTTCGGGAGCCTTCTCCTGTATTTTTACTTCCTGCTTCTCACTGAGAAACGGAGCCAGTATTAAGAACTTTTTTTTTTAGTATCACCTAAATTGGCTGTCAGGGAAGACAGCTGCATCAGTGCAATTTCTACTGTAAGTCTTGGGTTTTTGGAGTTCTTATAATTAATATCCGCATGGTTACAGATCTCGACGGCGTCAATGAGCTGCTGGGCATTCCATTTCTGGCTTTGCTCTACGAATTTCACCTTGGTCCTCTCACCTACTTCAATAAGTTCTATTGTTCTGGCGTTCTGGGCCATCATAAGGTCTCTGAAATGATTTCCCAATCCAGCAATAAAAATATGCGGATCAAAGCCTTTTTTTACAATTTCATTGAAAGCGAAAAGCGTTTCTGGAATTTTGTTCTCCTTGGCCAGGTCCACTATATTGAGGTACTGATCATAATCAAGGATATTGAGCACTTCGGCAGCTTTGGCCAATGTAATGTTCTTCTGGGAAAATGTAGAAAGCCTGTCAAAGATAGAAAGCGCATCTCTTAGGGCACCATCGGCTTTTTGGGCAATAAGATACAAGGCATCATCTTCATACTGGATATTTTCCTTTTGAGCGATGTTTCTTAAATGTCCCTGAATATCTTCAATGGTAATTCTCTTGAAGTCATAAATCTGGCAACGTGATAAAATAGTAGGGATTATTTTATGCTTCTCTGTAGTCGCCAAAATAAAAATAGCATGTGCCGGCGGTTCCTCAAGGGTTTTAAGGAAAGCATTAAACGCTGCAGAAGACAGCATGTGCACCTCATCGATAATATAGACTTTATATTTACCTACCTGAGGCGCAAAGCGGACCTGGTCTATCAGCTCCCTGATATCATCCACGGAATTGTTAGATGCCGCATCTAATTCATAGATGTTATAAGCAAAGCCGTCTTCTGAAACTGAACCATCCTTTTCATTGATCTTTCTGGCCAGGATTCTGGCACATGTGGTTTTACCCACACCCCTAGGACCGCAGAACAGTAAGGCCTGAGCCAGCTGATTTTCTCCAATAGCATGTTCTAAGGTATCTGTAATATGAGATTGCCCTACTACAGTATCAAACTGCTGGGGGCGGTATTTTCTTGCAGATACGATAAAATTTTCCATTGGTCAAAAATAAGAAATATAGTTTTAATCTGAAAATTAAAAGTTTTCAAATTATCAACAAAAATTTATTTTCGGAAAATTGGAAAACTTTTAATCATTATTCTTTTGCTTTTTTCGTTTTGTAGTAGTGTTCTATAATCTCAACGATCACTTTCTCCACTTCGGCTCTTCCTTCATCAGTTCTCATATCAATACCGCAGAATTCTGTTCCGTTGTATGCAGGGAACAAGTTCAGGTAATAAACTCCAGCCGCTATTAAAGCTAACATAGCTCTTACGTTTTTAGCGTTTTCCCCGAAATAAGGATCCGTAACATTTTCAAATAGATTGGCCGCTACATCTTCTCTTTGCTTTAGTATATTTTTAAGTATCGGCTTGCTTTCGGAAAGTTCCCAAAGAATAATTTTCTGTAATTCTTTATTTTTCTTCAGACTTTCAAACTGCATGAGAATTCCCTGAATCAGGACTTCTTTAACTTTTCCAACCTGTACTTCTTCCTCAATATCCGGGCTGAACTTGCTCCAGTAATCCTGGGATTTTATATACTCATCAATAAGTTTATCTGTACTTCCAAAGTACTCATAGATGAGTTTCTTGTCGAACCCGGCTACTGCTGCAATTTTACTTACTTTTAAACCGGAGTAACCTTTTACTCTCAAAATTTTACCAACTGCTGCCAGCAGTTTTTGTTTTGTTTTTTCTTTGTCCCTAATAGGGCCTTGGACTACTTTTCTGGGCATAATTTATTATTTTTTTGCAATATGCAATTTTTTATTTATATCATCAAAAACATTCAGTGTTTTGTCAAGATGTTCTTTTTCGTGTCGTGCTGTTACAGTCATCCTGATACGTGCATCTTTTCTGGCTACGGCGGGATACATAATAGGGTTTGTATAGACTCCTTCTTCAAGCAGTATTCTCCCAATATCCCACATTTTATTCTGATCTCCAATTTTCACAGGAATAATAGCTGAGCAGGTAATACCGGTATCTAAGCCAAGATCATTAAGCCCTGTTTTAAAATAATTGATATTATCCCATAGTTTATCTTTCCAGAAAGGTTCTTCATCAATCAAATCAATTGCTTTTAAAATTCCGAAGGAAGAAGGTGGTGCTGTTACTGAGAAAATATGCTGTCTGGACTGGAACTTAAGAAATGATGTTATTTTTTTGTTAGCAATCACATATCCTCCGAGGTTGCCAAAAGTCTTGCTGCATGTTCCTGTTATAAAATCTATCTTATCCAATAAACCGTCGTCTTCAAGAGCTCCTCTTCCGGTTTTTCCCATCACTCCTACCCCATGTGCATCATCTACCATGAGATAAGCATTATACTTTTTCACAAGATCATATATTTCTTTAGCCCGTGAAGTGTCCCCTTCCTGAGAGTAAACTCCATCTAAGATAACCAGCTTTGTACGGTACGTATTCTCACATACCTTCAAAACATGTTCCAAAGCTTCCAAATTATTGTGCGGAAATGTTTTTTTATTGGTAAAAGCACATCCCTCATGTACACTGGCATGTACTCCCATGTCTAAAATAGCGATATCTTCCTTCTGCATTAAAATCTGTAAAGTAGCGCTATTAGCGGCGTATCCAGTTGTAAACAAAATGACTTCCTCCTCATCTCTTCCAAAAAAATCAGCAATCTTTTTTTCTATCGCATTATGATAATCAAAATATCCACCTATCAGAGGTGATGCTCCTGTACCTGTTCCATACTTTTCAATTCCTTCAATTGCTGCCTCTTTAACTTTAGGATGCTGTGTAAATCCTAAATAATCGCTGGAGACAAAACTTACATAATTTTTATTTTGGTTTGCAATATCTATATTCAATGTTGCATTGCTTCCTGAAGTATTTTTCAGTCTGTAATTCATATGACCTCTGGATTTCATATGGTCAAGGAATTCATAAAAATAATTAGCTCTTTGAGCAATATCATAATCTGAAATATTCTCAAAATCTTTAAAAGTTGCTGTTTCAAAATCGATACTCATCCTTAATGTTGTTAGTGTTAATTGTTAGTGTTTAGTGTATGTTTTAGTTGTTTGAAGAAACAAATATATGATTATTTAAAGCTTGTAAAATCTATCGATTATATTAAATATTATACATCATATAAGACGTTTTACTTTATGATCTGATAATCAAATCACTTTATTATCCATATAGCTGTTGAGTATTTCAAGGGTTTAGTTATTTTTTTTAATGAATCTAAATTTAACAAAAAAAATACAACAATAAATCACTATTTTCAAATAAATCACAAAAAAAAGGACAAATATTTCACAATTGTCTCATTATTAAAATCTTATTTTTCAGATATGTTTTTTGGATGTTAAAATTCATTAAAATCCAGGAATTATAAAAAGGAATTTTTATGCTATTTTGTCCCTCACGGAAAAAATACTGAATCTTAATCACTGTAATCTACTCTTCTTTCTGAATGCTCCCGGTGTAATTCCTGTCATCTTTTTAAAGAACTTGGAGAAGTTGGACGGGTCATAGGTAAACATTCTTGCAATTTCTGCAATAGACCGATCTGAGTTTACTATTATCTCCTTGGCTTCGTTTATGATTTTCTCATCATAAAAATAGCACGGATGCTGTCCTTTTTCTTTTTTTATAGTATCCGTGAGGTGCTGATGTGAAACAGCAAGCTGGCCGGCAATTTCATTGAGTTCCATAAATTCCTGAACAGCTCCGGTAATTACATCCTGAATATGCTTTTCAATAAAATCAAAATATTGCCTGGTGATCTCTTCACTTCTTTTCATTTGTTATCATCATTTGTTTATAGTAAAAATTTAATCTATAAAATTAAACATAAGAATAAAAAAAGCATGGTGAACTTTCCGGAGTTTGCCCTATAAAAGAACCACCGTTAATAAAAGCTGTCTTTAAATGCCTGTACAGAATTTTTCACTTTCAGTTTTTCAAGGATATTCTGGCGGTGCCTGCTTACTGTATTGATGCTTATAGACAGAAAATCTGCTATTTCTTTACTGGCATAGCCTTGGCCTACATATTTTAAAACTTCCAGTTCTCTTTTTGAGAGAATATTCTGATAGTTGAGCTTATCTTTTACAATAATTTCACCTTTAGCTGTATTAATGATCATAAAATCGGAAACCTGAAGCTGCGTCTGATCCAGCGCAATATGATAAAGACAAAATGCAAATCTCAGCTTTCCGTTATCGGGAGAATAAATATAGAACATCCGGTGCTTTACAAACCTGTATTCATCATTTTTATCTTTCATTCTGATTTTAGAAAGTACAGAATAGTCCGCCCGAAGCTCTGTATCCATAGAATCCATCATTTCATAAAACCGCAGTTCATGGATATATTTTTTGAGTCTGTCATCCGGATGTATCTTTTTAATGATCTCTTCTTCCCAGATAGAATTGATCTCTGACGGGTTTTCCTCCATACTTAAACCTAATTCCCATGCAGCTTTAGATTTATACACATAACTTTTATCTGCCTGCATGTCGCTCAAAACAGATATAGCACCTTCCATCTGGGAATATATCGATGCTCTCTGTTTATACTCTTCTATATCAAGCCTGCATTTCTGAGATGATCTGTCCAAAAGCCGGCTATTCAGTTTTTCTACGATTTCCATAAATGGTTATTTATCAGTATTGATGAAATATGGGTATAGTTATACTTTTGCTAAAATAATAATTTACACCCAGCTAAGAGGATGAAGAGATTGATTTTAAGTTTTTGTGCTGTTCTTATGGCCGAGAAAACGCTTTCACAGACTTTGGAAAAGATGAACTGGTTTAATGAGCCTGAAAAATGGGAAATTAAAAACAACAGCCTGCTAATGAATGTTACGCCACAAAGTGATTATTGGAGGATTTCCCATTATGGATTTACAGTAGATGATGCTCCTTTTTATTATACGACCTATGGCGGAGAATTTGAAGCGAAGGTAAAGATCAGTGGAAACTATAAGACAAGATTTGACCAGACGGGGCTTATGCTAAGGACTGATAAAGAGAACTACATAAAGGCGGGTATTGAATTCGTAGATGGTAAATACAACCTCAGTACTGTAGTTACGCATGGAACAAGCGACTGGAGTGTTATTACACTGAACACCACTCCTTCTGCAGTCTGGATAAAAGCCGTAAGAAGACTGGATGCTGTAGAAATATTTTATTCTTTTGATGACAAGAATTATACAATGATGCGCAATGCGTATTTACAGGACAACACCCCTGTAATGGTGGGCTTAATGGCTGCCTGTCCGGATGGAAACGGCTTTACTGCAGCCTTTGAAAACTTCACGGTAAAACATCTTCCCGACCAGCGCAGGCTGAAATGGCTTGAAAATAACAAATAGCGATTGAATTTTATTCAATATACAGTCAATTTTTATTCGCCTCCCTTTTTCGGGGAGGCTTTTGTTTTAATTTTTTTCTGAGCAGCATTATGATTAAAAAAATCATACTATTTCACTGCGTGAAGATAAAATAAATATAAAATTATGCTTAATGTGTCTGGTTATTAGATAAAATTCATATCAAATACATCTCGCTATGGTAATTTATGTTTATAAAATTACTAATTTTACAGTCCAAATTCAACTTGTTTTAACGGCAAGACATCAAACACAAAAAAATTAATGAAAAGAAATGCATTCAGTATTCCCAACACTTAAAAAACTTCGGCTTGTATAATGACTATTATTAATAAATTTTCGCCCTAATCAAGCGGAAAGCATAGATCATTTATGTATTTATGAAAGCCCGGACTTTGTTTTTTGTAATTATGTTTTCAAGCATTTACAAACAGCGTCATATTTTCACGAGGTTTATTACTGACAACGGATTTCTGCAGAATGATGCAAAAGCTATTGTCAAGGATGATCATGATTTTACAGGGCTCATTGCTGAAGCTGTTCAAAAAAAAATTACAGCTATTATAGCAACCGCAAGCACAACCTTCCGCTTTCATACCTTTCAAAATAATCAAAAACTAACCCCGATAACCACCGGTACGGAATTGAAATATCCGCTAACATCAAATTCAAATGCAGGTATTTCAAAGGAAGTATTCGTTGAAACAACTCCTATTAAAAATTTTATATGAATGAAAGAATTTTAATCGCTGATGATCACTATGTAGTAAGAGCAGGAGCTGCTCTGGTCTTAGAGTCTGCCTATCCGAAGCTCAAAATAGATTTTGCAGAAAATTATGACCAGGTAAAAGAACAGATATCTGAGACCCTTTATGATCTCCTTCTTCTTGATATTGATATGCCGGGAACACAATATAAAAAAATGATTTCTGAGCTTAAAAGTATCCAGGAAAATCTTAAAATCCTTGTTTTTTCCGGACATGGTAAGGATGTGGCGATACAATATATTCGGGAAGGTGCTGAAGGTTATCTCAGCAAACAGGGTTGTGAAGAAGAAATCCGGGAAGCTGTAAGATCAGTCATTCAGAAGGGTTATTACTATCCCAGTGAACTGATCGGGCTTATTATCCAGAATAAAAAAAGTAATCCTGCAGAAAAGCTGTCTTCAAGGGAATATGAAATCTTTAAACTTCTGGCCAAAGGGTCCGGAAATCTTGAAATCGGGAATAAACTGGACATTCAGATGTCTACCGTAAGTACCTACAAAAAAAGAATCTTTAAAAAACTTAATGTTTCGAATATCGCCGAGCTCATCAAAGTACATGAAATGATGCATTAGGATACGGGAAAACATCCAATTTAACCGAAATTGAATGTATAATATCCGGCCTCTGATTTTGCTGCTTTGAAAATGGCAATATTCTTATTCTCCAGTATTCATTTTATTTATAATGGTTTATTTTGAGATAAATGTGAAATTTTATTTCAGATCTGCTTGGAACAGAAGATTAAGAGATATTAAAACTCTTTAACGAAACAATAGATACCACATAGGTACCACACAAAATATTCTATTTTTCTATCAATTCAGTTAATTTCAGTATTATTTTAACATATAATTAATTATTTATGTTAAAAATTAATAAAAACATTAACAATACAGGATATTTACTATTAGTCAGGGCATAATATTTGCAATTAAATATTCACAAACACACCTTTCTAAACTCAAAATATTATGAATGCAGCAGATCTTAAAATTAAAAACTTAGTTGAGTACAAAAATCAGATTTACACCATCACTGAAATATTTCAGGGTAGAGGTCACGATTATTTTGTAAAAATAGAAAATGACATCCACAGCATTTCAGTTCCGGCAGATTCTCTTAAACCCATTTGCATAACAGAGGAATGGCTTGAAAAATTTGGGTTCCTGAGAACCTACAGCTCAAATGAAAGAATCCGTTATGAAAGACCCGAACCATTTATTAAATATGATATTGATTTAAGTTCAAGGAAAATCCTTGAGGGTTTGAAAATATATGGAAACTCCATTAAATGCAAATATATCCATGAGTTTCAGAATATTTTCTCGTGTCTTTTCGGAAAGGAACCTGCAGCTTTTAATTTAGGACTGTTAAAGACAGAGTCTTAGTTTATTATTATGTTGATTATAAGGAAACCGCTGCTCTTTTTTGCAGCGGTTTCTTATTTTATACCGTCTTATTATTCCCGAAGCCCTGTTCTTTTTCTTTTTGTACCTGATGTTCCAGCAGTTGTTTTTGAAGCCGTTTTTTTTTAGCATTTTCGCGCTGTTCTTTACGGAAATCCCAGGGAGAGACTGCTTTTTTATCCTGCCAGAGTCCTAGCTTTTTATTTTTTGCCGTTTCCTGCATTTTTCCCAGATCAGCATTTTTAGAATAGGAATAGTACCACCATCCATACCCGGCTTTTATAATTTCTGCGGAAAGATATTTTCCATTGTCATAGTATATTTTAGCTACTGAACGTCCATAGCGGTCTTTATTGGTTTCTATAAACCTGATCTGCTTTGCAAAGACCTGATCTGAGGTAAACTTTTTCGCATTTTTTCCAAATGGCTGCCGGTTTTCGGGGCAGTCTACCTCTGCCAGCCGAAGTTTTTTCTGTACATTTCCGTCCAGTAAGACCGTAATTGTATCTCCGTCTGAAATCCCAACTACTTTAGCTGTTGTTTGTGAGAAGAATAAAAGAGGAAAGCACAGTAGTGCCGAAAGAAATATTCTCATGATGCGAAATTATGTATTTATTTCCAAACCCCCTTACCAGACGAAGTTTTTTTTATTTAATCCACTCTGGAAAAACAAAAAGTATATGAAGTGCTCAGAATTACCGCTCAATAAAAAAGGAGGCTAATTGCCTCCCTTTTTCTGTATCAATGATCTATAAACTTCTTTATATTAATTTTGTGTTTTTTTAAGTCGTGTTTAAGAAGTTACTTAAAGATCATTCATACCTAATATTGTTTCATCATTTGTGTTCTAATAAAGTCTACCGTTTGTAATAAAAAACTTTTTCAGTTAATATATTCCGTTTGGTAAATTTTATTAGGACAAAGTAACAACATTAAGGAATAATATTCTCTGTAATTAGCGTCGATATATATCGATAAAGCCATAGATGTTTTTCAAATAAAAGTTTATCCCGGGTGTAATTCTATCCTGGCATTACCCCAATAAAAAAAGGAGACTATTGTCTCCCTTTTTTATGTATAAAATGACCTACAAAGACCAAGCCTGCTTCTCTATATTAATTTGTGTTTTTAATAATCAGCTTTCGAGAAGTTTCTTCAAGGCCATGCATACACTTATATTTATCTCATCATTTATGTGTGTGTGTTATAAAACTTACCGTTGTACTAAAATCAGAAAGTATCTTTGGTTAATTTTACTGAGACAAAGTAACAACATTAGGAGGAAATATTTCTTATAGTTGACATCGATATATATCGATAAAGCCATAGATGTTTATCGATAAAATGCTTTAACAGGGGAGAAATGAGGAACGAATCTTAGAAAATCCTATATTTTGTGATGAGTATTGATGAGATCGATCAATTCGACAAGGTTTTCTATTTTTAATTTATCAAAAATATTCTTCTTGATGGTGCTCACAGTATTCTGTTTTATATCCAGATCATTTGCAATTTCCAGGTTGCCATAACCTTCTGCATACATTTCTGCAATCTGCAGCTCTCTTTTGGTTAAACGGCTAAGCGGGTTGATTAAATCCGGATTCTGAACCAGCTGCAGCATCAAGTTACGAGAAAGCGGAGAGAAATATTCTCCCTTATGTACAATATCTGAAATTGCCTGTCTTATTTCTTCTTCCTCACTTAATTTGCTTACATATCCGCTGGCTCCGGCTTTAATAAATTTCAGCACATGCAAATCTTCTTCCAGACCTGTGAAAACTAAAATTTTAATATCCGGATTCACAGCTTTCATCAATGGTAAAACATGGAGACTGTTGCCGTCCGGAAAATGAGCATCAATAATAGCTATTTCCACTCCTTTTGACTGTACCAGCTCTACGATCTGCTGTGATGATGAGGTTTGATAAACTTTAGAATTTGGAACAATTTCATCGATGAGAATCGCAATTCCCTGGCGAACGATACTGTGATCATCCGCTAAAAGAAATATAATCTCTTTATTTTCAGTTGGTGCTTCCATGATGATTAATGCTTAAATTTATTCTGAATGTTACCTTTGTCCCTTTATGCAGCTTACTTGAAACTGATATTTCTCCATTAAACAGCTCTATGATTTCTTTGCATAAATTCAATCCCAATCCGGCCCCGAAATTATCAATCTTATCAGAGATCATCCCCTGATAATAGGGTTCAAAAATTTTCTCCAGATCAGAATCTGAAATTCCTACACCGGTATCCCCTACTGTTGTGATCAGAGAAATGGTATTTTCATCTACTTTTTCAGTTGCCATAGAAAGATCGATCTGTCCGTTTTCTGTAAACTTGTTGGCATTTCCCAGGATATTCATAAATATCTGGTTAATTTTTATATTATCTGAATTTACAACTAAATCCGCAGGAATTCTGTCTGTTACCAGAAATTTATTGTTCCTTGTTTCTATATAAGGCGTAATGGCTGTTACAATAGACCCTATCTCATCCTTAAGATTAAAGACGGTTTTCACCAGTTTTTTCTCAACTTCCTGGTTTTTTGTGTATTCAAGAATTTGGTTGGACTGTATAAGCAAGGTGCTGTTGGTGAACTTTATTGATTTAAGGTAGTCTTTGGTGGTCTCATCTTTTGTGGTCCTGTTGATCTTATCAATAAAGATATTGATAATCTTCAGAGGCGACATCAGCTCGTGGCTCAGCATTCCAAGAATTCTGTTTTTGAAATTAAGACTCTTTTTAATCTCCTTATTCGCGGCATTAAGCTTCATTTCGTATATGAATGCTATTCTTGTAAAATACATAATCAGAATGGATACAATAAACATTAAGACCATTAATCCCAGTACGAGATAGGTCCTGATTCTGTTGTTCCTGGAGCTCTGCTTGTTATATTCTTTTTCTAAATCGGATTTAAATTCTTTAATAGCTTTTTCGTAAACATTGATCAGTCCGTTGCTGTATACCAATAATTTACTGAAATTACTGTAGAACTTTATATTTTCACGCTGGCTTTCTGCCATGGATTGCTGCTTCTGAACTGTAGAACGCTGAATTTTTTTAACCTCGGTGGTATAATATTTATCCATAGATTTCGCCAGGCTATCCATCCTAAGTTTTATTTTAGAAAGATTAGCCGGCTTTTTATTGGTCATGGTAATCACGGTACTTTCCTTTTGTACATCTACCTTACCTGATATTGCGTCTTTTAAACGCCCCATGAGGCCTTTCTTTTTGATGGTATCTGAATAGGTTTGGGTTTGTATGTTCAGATCTTCAAAGTCGTCCATGTTTTTATACCTTTCCAGCTCGTAATGCTGATCCGGGATGATTGTTACAGGCGGTTTCAAAGAATATTGATATACAGAGTCTATAATCGTCTGTAGCTTTACAATTTTCAGAGTATCTTTTTTTTGCTTTGCCAGTTTATTTTTCAGTCCCAGATTTGTATCTCCATAATCATTTATTTTTTCGAAATTGCTATTTAATCTTTTAAGAGATTCAAAGTATAGCTTCAGATCTTTGTCATCCTGGCTGATCACATACTTTTGAAAGTAATTCTGTGCATCCATAAAATCTTTCCTCGAATTATCCGTTAAACCGCCCAATGCTTTACTTTCGTCCAGTTGATTTTTAATAAACTGAAGCTTTTTTTCATTGACAAATTCGTTGTAAAAAAAAATGGCTATAATAACCTGTATCAACAATATGCACAGGATTAATGAGTAATGAACAACTTTTCTCAATTTAAAATCTAAGAATTTATATTTCATATCTTTTTATCAGCTAAAATAGTTTTCTGATTATCTAAGTCTGCAGGTATTAGTTTTTAACGCCATCATCACATTACCAAAATCATGCTAATGTCTATATCATTCCTTTGCAAAGTTAAAGTAATTTTTGTCTTCTCATAACAGTAAACAGGTGATAAATACAGAGAACTAATTTTATTTGAAATTACAAAAATCTAAGAAAACTCCAGGATTTCATTCAGTGTAAGTATATTTTCCTGTTCAGACACACATATTGAAAACAATAATCGTTAGTTTTTTCTAAGTACATAATTTTTCATGGTAAAAAAAATGTCAATTTCCATGTTATACATAATTTTAATAGGCTTTACAACCCCTGAAATGAAAATCAATCTCAAGATGGGCAATATACATTATAATTCGGAATAATTATTCTAACTTAACATAAATTTCTGCTATGAAAATTCTGTCATTTCTATTTTTTTCATTTTGCTTTTTATATGTTCCGGCACAAAAGCAATACAGTTTGGAACTCAGTTTTGTGACTGACAGCAATCAACATGCGCCCAATGTTAGCGTGATCTTCATTAAAGACACCAAAGAAGGCGGTATTATAGTTGAGAAGGCTACCGCTGACAATAAAGGTGTTTTAAAGCATACAATTTCTGAAGATTATTTTGATGAAAACGGCTTACTGATTATCGAAGCCTCATATTATAATCAAGATATCTATTATTTTGATTATCATGAGAAGCTTTCAAAAAAACAGTTTCCTTTCAGGAAAACGGTTGTCCTGGAACATATTGTTCCGCCGAACCTAGAAGAGATCAACAAGATGAATCCGCCACCTCCACCACCTCCCAAAGCTAATTAACGAGAATAGAAAACTGTTAAATACCTGAAACCAAAAAACTTAAAATTCTGTCAACCGAAAAATAATACAGACAATACTCTATTTTATTTTTTTTTGCCAAATGTTAAAAAAAAACCTTTTATTGATATTGTTTTTACAAATTCAGTAATAACTTTGCCGTACCATTAAAATAAAAAGATTTGTGCAAAAATATACTTCCGCTTTTCTGTTCTTCTTTTTTTTCATTATTTACAGCCAACAATATAACATTCAGTCATATAATACAGACAACGGGCTTCCACAGAACAGTGTAAAAGATATTATTAAAGACAGATATGGTTTTATATGGCTGACCACTGAAAACGGAATTGTAAGGTACGATGGAATGAAATTCCTGGTTTACAGGAATCTTCCGCTAAACAGTCAACGGTTTAGGTATTTCTACGGCTCCCCCGAAAAAGACAGCATCTATACTACAGCAGATTACGCAAAAACCGTGCTTATACACCAAAAGTCCCCTAAGGTAATACGCTCCATAAAAAAGAATTCGCATTTTATATTTAAAGACCACATGAATTACTTTTTATATAGCTCCAATTACACTTACACTACATCGCCAGGCATGAATCTGTATTTTCCCCTTAAAGAAGGTACCTATTTTATAAAGCAGAACTCTCTTCAATATATAGATGCCACTTCTAAAAAAGAAAAGAATCTAAATATCAAGGCATTCTATAAGAACATTGCCAGAATCTTTGTAATTGATAAATCAGTGTTCTTTATTGATTATCAGTCAAAAAACATTCAAAAAATAGAAAAGGGAAAAATCGCTGATTATTACCATGAGCCATTACTGACGGACATCCATAGCAAGGTGTACTGGAGCCTGATTAATAATCAGGTTTTTATCATCAATAAAAACAGCATTTACAGGTGCCAATATGAAGGAAACACATTAAAAGTAACAAAACTTGTACAGCTTGATGATATTGCAAAAAATATCATCAGCATATATTATGATACAGTTTACAAGAAGCTTTATCTGGGAAGCAGTACCAACGGCCTGCAGATTATCAGTTTTCCAGATTTTGTTACCATCCAGAGACCCCCTTCAAAACCTGAATCTGTTTTTTATAATACTTTACCTTACAGTCATTCTTCAGTTATTACCACTTTCGGAGAGATCTATGACCGTAACGGACTTGTAGAAGACAAAAAATTTAACAGTATCGTTCCATTCTTCATGGCTTATGATGAGAAAGAAAACATCATTGCGCGTAAGGCAAGCGATCTGATAACCTATCAGAAAAAATCTTATTATACGAAAAGTACTTTTAAAAAAAAATTCGATTTAGTAGACTTCTTCTTGGACACCCAGAGGTATTATGCCCTAGAACTGCAGCCTAAAAAAAGCGGAACTCCTGCCTACAGCGGATTCCTTCTGATCTATGAGGACCTGTCTTTCAATTCACTGAAAAAAAAGTTTTTTTTTAATAATGAGCCTGTCAAAGCCTTGAAGTTTGATGAAGAACATATATTGGTAGGCACCACGAAAGAACTGTACAAAGTATCATTAAAAACCAATAAAATACTCCAGCTAAATCCCGGCAACGAGCTGTCAATCCGCAGTATTATACAGTCAAAAGACGGTAATTTCTGGATCACCACTTTAGGGAAAGGCTTTTATCTGCTGAAAAACAACCGCCTGATCAAAATGCCTTATGATGCCAACAACAATATTTCTTCTTCACATACCATTTTAGAGGATTCACGCGGATTTTTCTGGATCCCTACCAACAACGGACTTTACAGAGTTCCGGAAAGCCAGTTGCTTCAGTATGTTCGGAATAGGAAATTAAAAGTCAATTATTACCGTTTTTCAAAAGATTCAGGTTTCAAAACCAACGAATTCAATGGCGGTAGTAATGTATGTGGTAACAGGCTAAAAAATGGAGAATTTGTACTTCCTTCTTTAGATGGTCTGGTTTTCTTCGATCCATTGAAAGTAAAAAGCTATTATCCCGGAAACGTTTATATAGAAAGGGCCGTTATCGATAACAAAGAACAATATTTCGATAAAGTACTCAATTTAAAACCAGAATCCAATCGTATTGATATTTTTATTGATGTTCCCTATTATTCAAATCCCGACAATCTAATTATAGAAGCAAAGCTGAGCGGAATACCCAACGCCAACTGGGAGCCTATAGGAAAAGACGGAAAATTTTCCATTTCAAACCTATCTTACGGAAATCATTCTTTCGTAGTGAGAACACTCATTTCCGATAAGGGAGAATACATTTATAAAAAAATACATATTATCATTCCGCCTTATTTTTATCAGACGGTATGGTTTAAAATATTTCTTTCATCCATAATCCTGCTGCTGCTGTACTTTTTGGTCAAGTGGAGAATACATTTCCTGGAAAAGAAAAACCATGAACTGGAAGAAATTATAAACTCCCGCACAAAAAGCCTCTCTGATACTGTAGAAAAACTAGAGATTACAAAAATAAAACTCCATAAAGAAATTGAACAGCAAAAAAAACTCATCGGAACGATTACCCATGACATTACAACTCCGGTAAAGTTTATTGCACTCACCGCAAAGGAAGCTTTGAACAGGAATGGCTTTAATGAACAGCATCGTGAAAAGATCCTTAACTCTATTTACAAATCTTCGGATCAGTTATATAATTTTACTATTACCCTGAAAGAATATGCGGATATCTATACGCATCACCGGTCTGATAAAACAGAGCTTTACTCTCTGCATAAGCTGATAGAGGAAAAGAAAATACTTTTCAATGCTATCGCAGAGAACAACAACACCCTCATCATCAATAATGTAGACAAAACGCTATGGGTCTGGATCAGTAAGAATATCCTGTCTGCAATTGTTCATAATCTACTGGATAATTCTGTAAAGTTCACAAAAGACGGCTTCATCACAATAGAAAGCCATGCGGAAGGAAACACCATTACCCTGTTGATAAGAGATACCGGAATTGGGATGGACGAAAAGAAGATAGAATATTATACAAAGCTTCAGGACAATATTGAAAATGAAAAATTATTGCTGCAAAAATACGGGATGGGACTTCACCTTGTTTTACAGCTTCTGCAAATGATAGAAGGGAAAATTGTCTTTAAAAAAAATAAATTAAAAGGAACTTCATTCAAACTGATTTTAACGAATAAAAAAAATGATTAAGAATATTCTTATTGCTGATGATCACGACATTGTTCTGGTAGGTACAAGCATGATTTTAGAGTCACGGATTCCGGGGGTCGTTATAGACCAGGCTGAAGATTATCCTCAAGCCCTTGGAAAAATTTCAGAACGGAAATACGATCTTGTTATTCTGGATATCAATATGCCGGAAAGCAAAAATAAAAAAATGATCACCGAAATTAAGGCGTTGGATCCTGCAATAAAAATACTGATATTTTCGGCTTATGAAGAAGAAGTAGCCGTACAGTATATCAAAGAAGGCGCTAACGGATACATCAGCAAGCTCAGCAAATCTGAGGAAATCTCGGATGCCGTAAACAAAATATTTTCTGAAGGCTTTTATTATCCTCCATCTATTGTACGGCAATTGCTTCAGAAATCTCCATTAGATTCTATAAAAAATCTATCCACGAGAGAGTACGAAATTTTTATTTTAATGGTAGAGGGTAACGGCAATTTAGAAATTTCCAATAAGATGGGGATACAGATGCCAACGATCAGCACGTATAAAAAAAGGATCCACAATAAATTAAAAACCAAGAATCTAGCCGACCTTATCAAATTATATCAAACTTATATTTCCTGATTCATACGCCTTTTATAAATCACAGCATGTAGAAAATTTTCTACATGCTTCTTTATTTTATTCTACGAAACACTCTCTTTTCTGTAGTAATATTTCTATATTTTTACATTATGAATAAAGATGTTTAAAATTTTTAAGCAAAAAACATGCAAATTCATAATTTTTTAAACATTAAGTAACATATAATTAACCCATTATAAAACAATTTCATTATGTAATACATAGCAAATTAAGATAAAAGCTAATCTGTAAAACTGAAATAAAACTGAAAATAATGCTAAAAAAAATTACAAAATTAGGACAAATAGTGGGGCTGGTGACTTCATCTGTCATTTTTGCACAATCTGGAAATGTAGGAATAAATACTCCAAATCCTGGATCTACAATGGATGTTAATGGTTCTATAGCTGCCCATTATCTTGCAGTAACTGCAGCCGTTTACAATTTAAATTCGTCGGATTTTCATGTCTCTTATAATGGTACCGCCAATGCGGTATTCAATCTTCCGGCAGCCATCAGCGGAGTGGGAAATTTTAAGGGACGAATGTATACGGTCAAGAATAATACAAACTTTACCATAACGGTAAATTCTGCTGCCCCGGAAACCATTAATGGAAGTGCGAGTATTACAGTACCAGCGAATCAAAGTGTTCAGCTAATTAATACAGGACTTACAGGAGCTGCAGACACTTGGGAAATTACAATAGCCAATAGTGCAATAACAGCGAGTAATGGTCTCTCCATGTCGGGCACAGATGTTAAATTAGGAGGTACTCTATCCCAACCCACTAATATTGCTACTGCCGGAAATAACCTGAGCGTCAACGGAACCGGAAAAGTTTTGATCGGAACCAATACGGTACCTGCCGGAGCCGCCAATTCTAAAATTGTTATAGACAATGGAACCACCAACGGTGCGCTACAGATTAAAGACGGTACAGAGCAGCTGGGGTATGTACTAACCAGTGATGCTGATGGATTGGCCACCTGGTCTTCTACGGTTACCACCGCATTTGCCAACAACTGGACATCATATTCAGGAACACTGGTAAATCCTTTTACCGGAAGTCCGGGAGGCCTTCTTCCAACGGGAATTTCAGTAACTATTCCTGCCAAAGGATGGTATTTTTTCCGTTGTGGGGTAACAATACAATCAGGCTGTAATGATTATGGATTTTATATAAATGGAATAGGTGAGATTTGGAGGACTTACTGTAACGTTGCAGATGTTCAGATGATGTCACCAAGAGATCAAAACCGAGTACTTTATTTTTCTACTCCCGGTACTTATTCCATTGTCGGTGTAAAAACTAATGCAGTTGTACCAACAGGATTCAACATAGGTAACCCTGCTTTCTACCTTGATTTTGTAAAATTCCAAAATTAAGGAAACCACAATAACCATGATTCTAAATACATAAAGCTGAAAATTGAACTGCTGCAAAATTCCCTCATTCCTGCAGCAGTTCATTTAAAATCAACTCTCCCTTATCAAACTAATAATTATTTATTTACCTGCTATTTATTCATTTAATCTTATTAATATGAAAAAAATGTTTTTCCTGCCATTAATGGCCCTTTTAAACAGTAGTCTGATGTATTCTCAATCCGGAAATATAGGCATTAATACCAGCGATCCGGGCAGTAAGCTAACCGTTAATGGCTCATTTGCTGCAACGTATAAAACTACTGGAGCAAGCGGTCCTGTTGACGCCAATGATTACTATATAGCCTACACTGGCAACAGCAATGGTACTTTAACTCTACCCGCTGCTGTAAGCGGATCCGGCAATTTTATTGGAAGAACCTACCATTTCAAAAATACCGGTACCGCAACATTATCTATTGCCGCCAGCGGAACAGAGCTCATTGACAATCAAAGCGGTGCAGGAGTAGCTTCTGTCAGCGTACCTCCGGGTTACTATGCCTTTTTTATAAGTAAAGGAACAGTTACCGATACAACATGGGAGCTTATTTTACTCTCAAGCTCCAGCAGTCTGCCCGCAGCAGCGTCCACTTATGCTTTTTCCACCATAAGCACTACAACAAGACAGTCACTTCCTGCTACAGCCAGCGGACCCTTTATCAATGCTGAAATTAATTATCCTCAAGGAACGGTCATCAATACAGGAAATGTAATGAATACAGCCAATGGAAGGTTTACAGCTGCTACCAGCGGATATTATATGTTCTACGGCTCTACCCAGTTTGATAATGGTGCGCTTGCAGGTGCTCCCAATTTTGCATGGGCTATATTATATCTTGTAAAAAACTTCAGTACCACTCCCAATAATATATTGGTCCAGTCTTACCAGTCAAACCCCGGCATATTGGTAGGAACCAATGTTTCATGCATCACCTATCTGAATGCCGGAGAAACCGTGAGTATGGCTTCAGCAGCAGCTGTAACCAGCGGGACGACTTACCAGGTAGTGGTAAGTTCATTTTACGGTTACAAAATTGCTAATTAAACTTCACAATATTATATAAATTAGTTAATCCCCCTCCTATCATTACATGACGCCATACATGATGAGAAAGAAAACAATTTGTTCCCAAACAAAAGGGGGATTCTAGTTTATATTTATGGTTGAAGGATATTATCAATAAATTGTTATTCAGGCATTGAAATTAAGAACCTACTTATCTGGAGACTTTAGAATCAGGCTTAGAGACTATCTTCATTATTTTTTTGTCCTGCCCAATACCGGACATAGTTATTTTTCATAAATGTTTAACTGTAAGCGAAAAAGCTATTGATTAGTAGTTATTAAAAAGTTAAATTTCTATTTTACTTTGATTGTTTTAAGCTTCTGAGTAAATTTGTAAAAAATAAAAATAAATGAACTATACACTTGAGCTTAATACTCAGGATGCTTACTCTACAATTGTTTTTAACACAATCGTATTTGACTCGTTCAAGGTTAATATAGTTGAAAGATATACAGGGCGAATGAATTTCCAGCCAAAACTATCATATGCTTTATTTAAAGTCAGAACCCTGGATAATGAAATTATTAAAACAAGAGACGGCAATGGAAGAGTCAAAATTAAAGGAGACCATTTTGAAACTTACCAGAAACTGACAAAGGTCCTGAATTCTTATGCCTATAAAAACAAACTGATGAATGTAAAAGAAGCTCAGGAGGATTATGTCCATTTCATTTTGAGCTTAGTCATCGTTAATTATCAGCTTAATTAAATATTTTATTTCCAAATGATTATCCCGGATACTGATAATCATTATTGATTTATATACTTTTTAATACCTGCCTTATGGATAATAAAACTGTTCTGGAGAAAGCCAATGCTGCCATATCAATGGGGGATCATGAAACCTTTCTTTCGTATTGCAGCGAAAATACAAAGTGGGTATTTATAGGAGATCAGGTTCTTTCCGGGAAGGAAGAGGTACGGAAGTATCTGGCAGATGCCTACAGAGAGCCTCCCAAGTTTGATGTAGAATATATGATAAGTGAAGGAGATTATGTAACGGCAGTAGGTGTAATAAGCCTGCTGAACAAAGACAACCAATGGACAGACTATGATTACTGTGATGTATGGAGATTCCAGGACGGAAAAATGGCAGAGCTGAGAGGCTTTGTTATCCAGAGATAATTCTTCAGCCATTCCAATGAATTTTGATAGCATTCTGAAAAATAAAAGCTCCTCTAATGACAGAGGAGCTTATTCTATACGTACTATATATTATTTTACGGCATTCTTTGCTTTTTCAGATTCCATTAAATGATGCTCCAAAGTGGGCAGTGTTTTGCTCGCAAAAGATTTTAATGATGCCTCCTTACCTTCTGAGGCCTGTTTTTTAAATTCTTCTACGTCTTTTTTATGATCACTCACCATCAGATCGGTATATTTCTTATCAAATTCAGCACCTTTTTTTGCTTTCAGATCATCATATTCCTTCTGTTTGTCAGCATCCAGGCCAGTTGGCAGCGTGTAGCCTGCTGTTCCAGCCCATTTTTTGAGCTCGTCATTGGCTTTACTGTGATCTTTTACCATCATTTCTCCTAATGCTTTTACTTTTGCATTAGTAGCATTAGTGGCTGCAAGCTGACCCATCATTACTTCCATCAGGCCTCCTTTTGCTGCGGCATCTGCAAATTTCTTGTCCTGATCACTCAGAGAATTTGTAGTGGCCGTAGTATCAGAAACTTTGGTAGAATCAGTAACCGTTATTCCAGATTCAGCAGGGGCAGATACAATTTGCTCATCTGTAGATTCATTTACAGATTTGGTTTCGGTTTTTTTGCAGGCGATCAGTGCAGCAGCTGCAAAAAGTGTTAAAACAAAATTTTTCATAATAATAATTTTAAAGTGATGATCAATAAATACAACAATTTATTTGCCAAAATTCATATTTCTGCGATGCCAATCCGTTTGTAAACAGCACTTAATAAGTCTTTTATAATCAAGGTGAACTTACGCTCTTCTACAAATACAGTTTATAATTTAAACTGAATCTTGCGGTAGAAAAACTTCCAACCCTGAATGATAAATTAGCCGACCAAAAGCTTTGAATAAAGGATATAAATTTTTTGTTTAATATTAATATCCAGATTTTTAGCTATTTAATATCGGTGTTTGTATTTTTGATATATTTGTCATGTACAACCTATCAGTTTTAAACCTAAAATATTATTGTTATGAAAAAAAATTACTATATCATAGCTTTTTTTCTGCTTTCTTCTATCGCTGGTGCCCAGTCATTCACCGTTGAGCAGAAAGCCCAATTTAACAAAAGTGAAACCATACAGTTGATGACAGGCGGCAAATCAACAATTAAAGGCCAGGCTTTTGCTAAAGATAATCAATCGGGCATCAGAGGAATTGCAGTTCTTAACATCAACAAAAGACAATATGCACCTAAAGGAACGTCTATTATTGTAATGCCACAAACTGCCTATTTTAAAGAATGGCAGGAAGTAAGCAAAAAGTATGAAAAGGAAGGTAAGATAGTAGAACTGCACAAAGAGGCCAGAGCCTGCATTAAAGTAATACAGGTAAAGGATGATAAAGGCAGCTTCGAGATCAATAATCTTATGCCCGGACAATATTTACTGATCACAGGGTTCAACTACATACAGGATAAGCAGCAGACTTATACCTTGGGTTATGAGAATACCTATATCAATAATACTCTTCAAAGCTCAAGAGAAATAGAGGGGCATCATTACTTTAAGATTCTAAGTGAGGCAAACATCCGAAAATCCGTTACCATTAAAAAAGATGGCGATGTGGAAGACGTCAATTTAAGAATGACTCTTTAGCCAATATTAAGTCAGTAGGCTGGAATCTAAACTTTCACCCACACACTTACAGATTGTGAATTGACCACAAATCTGGCTTTGCCATTTTCATCTGTTTCAACTGGGTCTTTTCTTTGTCCGGTAAAATCCCGGTATACGGAATTTGCGTTTTCTTTTCCAAGCTCAATATCTTTATAGCCGTCTTCGCTGTTAGATAGGATCACAATACAGCCGGGATATTCAGTATTCCCTTTTCTGACCCACGCAATGCAGTTGGGATGATCAAAATAGCTAACCTGCTCGCCATAAGCAAACTGCTGCCGCGCTTCAAGCAATTTAGGCAGAACTTCCACCTTTGGCATAATGATTTTTATTTCTTCACCATCTTTCGAATCCGTATATTCTGCTCCGAAAAGATCGGGATAAAAAACACAGGGATATGCCTCTTCTGACAATAAAATAACAGCGTAAGCCAGAGGCTTGAACCAATCCTGTACAGCTGATTCTAAAGCCTGTAACTTCTGCGTATCATGATTTTCAACAAATGAAACGGAAAAGACCGGTTTTTTCTCCAGAAAACTGCCTTTTAAAATCTGGCTGAGATCATAATTTTTCCCCTCCTTTGATGCTTCAAAAAAATTGTAATGGAGAGGTGCATCAAAACAGGAGATCATATCATTAATCTTATCAGAAAAATCAGATATTTTTCCAGATTCCGACTTCCAGAATTCGCCCAAAATATAACAACCCGGATTCAATTCGGTTTTTATATAGGTGATCCATTCCTGTAAGAAATCAACGGAAATATGTTTCAGGGCATCCAGGCGCAATCCATCCACATGGGTGGTTTCCAGATACCATTTGATCCAGTTTTCATTTCTTCGACGACGTAAGGATTACGGTATTCTACATCAGCTCCCATCAGATAATCATAATTTCCGAACTGGTGGCTTACCGCCTGGTTCCATTCTGTTCCGTATTCATTATGGATTTTGAAAATTCCTTTTATTTCTTCATGATCTTTCTGAATAATGTCTATTCCGCTAAAACAAGTATAATCCCAGATAAAATCCGAATACTTTCTGTTCCGTCCCGGGAAAAGGAATTTCGTAAATACCTTTGCACTGAAAGGTTCACCAATGGTTTCATTCCGGTTTTCCTCATTGACCTGCTGTACGGTAACAGTCTCACCTTCGTCTCCCCCCATTCTGTGATTCAGTACAATATCGGCATAAACGGATATGCCAGCTTCGTGGGCTTTTTTAATAGCGGACAGGTATTCATCTTTGGTTCCGTATCTTGTGGGAATACCTCCTTTCTGATCAAATTCTCCCAGGTCATACAAATCGTAGATATCATATCCTCTGCCCTCCTGCCCTAACACACATTTTGTTGCGGGTGGAAACCATACTGCTGTAAATCCCAGATTCCTAAGATACTCACACTTTTCCGTAAATTCATTCCATAAATTTCCTTCATGATACCAATGAAAGAATTGTATAATAACTCCATTCATATTTTAATTCGGTTTTCTATTAAACATTAAAAGCTTTATTTATACTGATAATTGCTCAAAATAGATCAGGAATATGATGCACCATAGTTTGCATCCTGTCTGTTCCAGCAATACTAAAAAACCTCCCAAAGGATGAAAGGCAAAGTGTAGCGTTTTAGATAGTATACATGCATAATCATTTACAAATCTAAGTTGTATCCTTCACCAGCATCATGATTAAGATCATAAAACATCATATTTCGGTGAATTTTAATTAATATTTTTATGATTATAATCATAATTCAATAATTTGGGATTTATTAAATTTACTTATCAATTATTACTGCTATTATTTATTAAAATTTAACTGATCAGCTAAGTATACAGCTCGAATCCATTACTGAAACATTTTCGGCCCATACCGGGACCAATCCTATTATTAATAACATAATTAATTCACCATGAAAAAAAAATTTACCCTCCGCTATTACAAGAATTTTTTCCTGCTGTTTTTCATATTTCTGTTTTATGCAGGGAAAGGTCAGATTGGAATTGGAACTCCCACTCCCAATGCAAGTGCTATGCTGGACGTAAGTTCCACAACCAGAGGAATGCTGGCTCCAAGAATGACAACAGCCGAAAGAAATGCGATAGTAGCTCCCGCCGATGGACTCCTGGTTTACGATTCTACATTGAAGCTATTCTATTATTACGTAAATTCTACATCATCATGGGCTCCGTTAGCAAGCAGTGTGACTGAGAGAATTAACTTTAAACGCATAAAATCTACTGATGTACTGAATACAGTTTTAGCCGAAGAACTTGCTGCCGGGGGCGGTGGAAAATATCTTATGGACGCTAATACACTGTATGAGATCAATGGACAGGTAACATTTGATTTGCCCATTGATATTAATAATTCTTACATAACCGGCCATGACAGCAATAATGACATTATCCGGAGAACTTCGGGCAATATTTTTGAGGGAGCCACGGGCGGGAGCATCAGAAGCTTAACCCTTACAGCACCAGGTGGAAATGTTTTCAATTTAAACGGATCTCCTGCTCAAAACCTTATATTCCGGGACTGTGTTGTTGCTAATTCCAATACTGTTGGAACTGTTTCTGGCTTTGGGCTGGTATTTTTGAGCATCATTCAATTTACAGGAAACAGCAACGGCATCACCTATAACAATATAACACAGCTGTTACTCAGTAATATAGGTTGGTTTGGCAATAATTCCGGAACTTATGAGCGTTTGACGGGTACTTTTACATTGATAGAAAAACAAGGCGGATTCAGCCAGGTAAATGGATCTGCCACAGGATTTGATGTATCAACATCCGGTCTTACAATAACCGGTGATGCTGTTATGGAATCTGTCGTTTTTACGGGAACCAATACCGCAGGTTATATCAGGCCATATGCTACAGGAACCTATCCCGGGTATAATTTTAACAATAGCTGGACGGTAAGAGCTGCCGGAATACCTACTGAAGCTGACACCAATGCTGTTGGAGATTTTTCTGTAGACTATCCTGTAGGAACCGGCATTGGTGTCAGTTTTACCAACAATGCAAACCCCAGCAATATCGTAAAGATCGGTACTGCATCTTCAGTTTCCACCTCATCCAATTTATTCAGGTTTTCAACAGACGGTGTTCCCAACAGATTAAGATATCTGGGCAAAAAGAAAAGAATTTTTCAAATAACAGGATCAGTTTCTTTTCAGGTTCCCGCAGCAGGAACTTATATCATATATATTGCCAAGAACGGAACTGTTTTAAGTCAATATAAAGTGTACGGACGAGGATCATCTACCAATGATATTGTTGTACTGCCAATAAACGGAACTACTGAGCTTCTCAATAATGATTATGTTGAAATATTTGCTCAGCGGTATTCAGGCTCTAATGGCGACATTGTGGTTCCGAATATGACGATCACAATCAAGTAATTGAAATCAATTCTATGGTGGATTTCAGTCTATAAAAACGGTCATTATTCTGCAAATAATTAAGAGTATAAAAAATTACATTTCAATAAGATACAAAAAAGCTGCAATCAGTCAGATTACAGCTTTTTTATTACTCCGGAGTTTCCTGTAGATTAAAAACTGTGCCTGCCGGGTCAGTAATCCAGTGCATATTTTCAGGAAGCTCCTCAATTTCGTCACAGGTTTCCACACCATTTGACTGCAAATATTTTGTCGCTTCATCTATATTGGGAACGGTAAGCTGTAACCAAGTTTCAGAATGGGTATAGTTGTCCACACAATCCAGCCATATAATATTGTTGCCAAATTTTACTTCATGCGTCCGGGAAACGGTAGGATTGTTAATTGGCTTTTCTTCAACATCCAGCTTTAGAATGTCCCTGTAAAAAGCAACTGTTTTTTCATATTTATTTTTCGGAATTTTTATGGCTATATTAATTCCTGCTTCAAATTTTGTATTCATTTTAGAGTTTCCAAGAGTTGTAAAGTTATTCTTTGATCAAAAATTTTACAGTTCAATATCACCTGTTATAATCTCCCCATTACGCTTGTAATTGGCTATAATCACTCCTTTTGATGTCACATGGCTTTCTGTTAAGGCAAAGGCTGCCGGAACCGTATCACTGTCAAATAATCTTTTCCCTTTACCCAGGACCAACGGGTAAATTTTGAGTCGAAGCTCATCTACAAGATCATGCTTTAGCAACAGGTGAATAAGCTCACTGCTGCCCCAAACCTGAAGATCAGGCCCTTCCGATTGCTTTAGCGTCTGTATATCTGCCAGGCTTTTGAGGAAAGCTGTATTTTTCCAATCTGAATTTTCCGTGGTTTGAGACAGGACATATTTTGTCCCCTCATTAACAGCCGGCCAAAAATCAGCATGGTCCGGCCAGTAAGATGAAAAAATATCAAATGTCTTTCTCCCCAAAAGATAGTCGGCGGGCTTCATCTCTTCCTGCATGATCCGTCCAAAAAGCTCATCACCATAAGATACTGTCCAGCCACCATATTTAAAGTCTCCGGAAACATCTTCATCAGGACCGCCAGGTGCCTGCATAACACCATCCAGCGTAATCATTGATAAAACAGTTATTTTTCTCATTTTGATAAATTTATTATTTCAGTTATGGTATTACTTTAAAAAACTGTCCAGGTAGCTCAGGATCGTTGCACTCTGCATCATCAGGCTGACATGTCCCTGCCCGGGAACGATTGCCAGCTGAGATTTTGGCATAGAGCCAAGGTCGGCAGAAATGCCACCTCCCAATAATGTATAGGTTTTTGCCAGCTCAACTTTATCCAGTCCGTCATTGTCACCGGAAATGATTAAAACGGGTGCCGAAATTTTAGAAATATTGGAATCGCCTAAGTCAAAAGGCTGTTTGGCAGTAGCAATCATCTGCTCCAAAAATTTTGTCCATTTTGTTTTATCTGGTGCCACAGCGTCATAGGCCGCCTGCATAGGGCTGTTTATAAAAAGATCAGGTTTCATCCCTTTAAAGGCGTTATTTACTTCGGGTATCCAACCGGTATTTTTATAAGTTGCAGAAATAATCACCATCTTGTTTAATCTTTCAGGGCTTTGTATAGCAAACTGGTAAGCAACAGCACCACCAAAGCTATATCCTATTACATCTGCTTTATCAATTTTCAGCTTATCCATGACTCCTTTTACATCAGCGGCTAATGTAGCGTGTGATAATTTGCGGTCTGAAAACGGCGTGTGTCCGTGTCCCTGCAATTCTATGGCAATTACCTTCCGGTTCTTCGACAGCTCCGGAATCAATTGGCCCCAATTCATATCAATGGTCATAAAAGCACCATGCAACAATACAACAGGCTTACCTTCCCCGTAGACTTCATAATATACTTTGATGTCGTTAACAGGTACATAGCCACTAGCAGACGGTTTTACTTTCTGGCCGTATAACGGTGATGCTGTAAGCATAATAATCACCAACGCTAGTAATGGCTTTAGGATTCTGAATAAATTTTTCATAATATTATCTGGATTTAGGTTAATCTAAAACTTTTATCCAAAATTAATAAGTCATCACGAAAGCTAACTTGCCACAAGACAAGATTTTATCTGATGAAGTCATTTTGAGTGGATACATTAAAAAATTACTTCTAAACATCTTCATAAGCCTTATATTTTGCTTGGCTTAAAAGAGCTTAAAGTAAAAATATTAACACCAAAACACTTATTGAAGATAAACATTTTATAAATAATTACACCGAATTGAAGAAAATTTATTAATTTCGGACAGAACTAAACCTTATTTTTATGAAAAATTTAAAGAAAATCGAAAGACAGGAAATGAAGTCAATTACAGGGGGTATTAACTGCCCGGGTGGTCAGCTATGCTTAATCAGCGGAAAATGGCAATGTATGCCATACGATGGATGTGGCGGTGGAAACCAGCCTTAAGTTTAACCCAAATTACTTTATTATGAAAAATTTTAAGAAAATTTCAAGAGAGCAGCTGAAAAATATTAATGGCGGGGCATTAAGCTGCTCCCAAGCATGCTGCCCACCTCCGGGGATAAAAAGATGTCCGTGGGTTATTTGTGTAGCACCGTGTGATATATTGAGTTAAAAAGTAAACCACTTTCTGAATACTATACTTTTCAGAAATAATAAAAAAGCCTTAGAATCTTTGATCCTAAGGTTTTTTTATAGGAGAAGGCCTCTATAATTAAAGCTCCTGCCCTATTGTATTTATCTTTCTACAGATATTTTTAATAAAGGTTTGTGTATAATTTTTTTAAGTACTGCAATCCATATTGTAGAAAATAAAAGTGTAAGGCAAGTGATGTCATGTTTTTACCTTAAAAAACATATAGTATCGATATGCAGGTATGTCTGCTTTATACTGATTTGATGATTTTCGCAGGAGTGCCGGCCACAACTGTGTCTGCAGGTACATTTTTAGTTACGACAGCACCGGCAGCAACGACCGAATTCTCCCCTATGGTTATTCCCGGAAGAATGATGGCACCGGCACCAATCCAGGCATTTTGTTTAATATGAATTTTCCCCGGCACCAAGGAATGTCTTTCAGCTGAAGGTAAAGGATGGCCTTCGGATAGTATGCTTACTTTAGGTCCTATCATTACATTGTCTTCTATAACAATACCGCCTAACGTTAGAAAAGTACAATCAAAATTGATAAATACATTTTTACCAATCTCCAAATGTTTGCCATAGTTGATATAGATTGGCGGAAATATCGCTACAGTCTCATCAATGGCTGTATTGGTAATTTCGCTCAATATTTTTCTTATTTCTTCAGGATTGGAAGAAGCATTAAGCTTTTGTAACCAACTGATCGTAGCATAAGAGTTATCTCTTAAATCTTTTATCTGTGGATGCTGAGGGGTTACGGTCGTTCCGTTTTTTAACTCATCAAAAATTGTATTGCTCATATTTTTTCTAATTAACTGACCGTGTAAAGGTACGATCATCATTATTCTCAATGATTACATTATGTACCTGAAAAATGTCAAATATTACCTTTTTTAGTCGATAATTGCGGTGTCAGCCTATAAATGCAAATGGTCAGCCTCCAAAATGTATGCAATTCCACTAAAATTACATGTTTTTGTTGTCTTAATTTCATAACCATAACAAAAAAGAGAAACCTTTCGGTTTCTCTTTAATCACATCTTATCCTGTAAATTTTGATGTAAATACTACCATGGACTTATTTCTGTCCCATCTTCTATATCATGACTAAAATACTGTCCTGTAGGTGCATTTTCATCCGTCAGTGTGTGTTTAATAATAAACGCTGCTGCACTTTCTACAGATCCTGGCCCGCTGTGGTGGTTAAAATCTGTTGCAGTATAGCCAGGATCAATGGCATTCACTTTAAAAGGCGAATCTTTCAATTCATAAGCCAATACAATGGTGTATGCATTTAAAGCTGACTTTGAAGGACCATAGGCCGCCCCTTTCACACCATAATACTTCCAAGTAGCATCGCTGTGCAATGTTAGTGATCCAAGTCCGGAAGTTATATTGCTGATTCTGGGAGTGTCCGATTTTTTGAGCAGTTCTAAAAATGCCTGTGTTACGCTGATTACCCCAAAGAAATTGGTGTCAAACACCTCCTGAATATGTTCAATGGAAGTATCCGCTGCCGTTTGAGGGTTTACGCCCAAGATCCCTGCGTTGTTAATCAGAACATCAAGCTTTCCCTGTTCTTTCGCGATGATATTCCTTGCTTCAGAAATTGAATGAGGTTTGGTAACATCTATTTCAACCGCTTTGATATTTTGAAATCCTTTTTCGGCCAATTCTTTTACGGTCTCTTCACCTTTTGCAAGATCACGGCTTCCCAAATAAACGAAATACCCTCTCTCTGAAAGTTGCTTTGCTGTTTCCAGGCCAATACTTCTGTTGGCTCCTGTAATTAATGCTGAATTCATTATCCTTTTGTTTTACTTGATGATGTAAAATTCCGCCAATTAAAAATAAAACCGTTTGCCATTTGGCAAAAAGCAACTTTAGCGGATATTTTTTCTTATTCTACTCAGTGAAGACTGTGTAACACCCAGATAAGAGGCAATATATGACAATGGGACACGGTTGACAACAGTAGGATAGATTTCCAAAAATTTAAGATAACGGGTTGTTGCATCTTCGGAAACCAACGGACTTCTTCTCTCTACTTTCTGGATCAGCGCCCTTGAAATAATTTTATGTACAATTGCATCCCATCCAACAATGGTCTGTAAAAGCTCCATCCAGTCTTTTTTTGAAAAAACGATTATTTTGGTATCGGTTATTGCCTGTACATAAGTGCTTGAGCAAATTTCATTATCAAAACTTTCCAGATCCACCACCAGATTATTTTCTTCAATAAAATATTTGGTGATTTCTTCGCCTTCATTATTATAATAGCAAACCCGTAATATCCCGTCTACAATAAATCCAACCTGACGGGCAATTTTACCTGCCTCTGAAAAATATTCATCTTTCGGAAGGTGTATTTCCTGGGCTTTACTTGAAATAAAATCAATCTGTTGCTGATTAAGATTTCCAAACCTTAAAATAAAGTCAAATAGTTGTTTCATAAGTGCAAGTTAATTAAAGTCAGTTTCACAGTATTTGTCATTTGGTAAAATAAATGAAAAATGATGATTATAGTTTTGGAACATGAATATTTTGGAACTTCATGCAACAAGAAAGCAAAAAAACTGTTATTAATTTAAGTGAGTAACTCAGACCGACATTTTAAAGTAGACTAATTATATTGATTATCCTCAAATTGCCGCATGAAATGAGCTTCAAAATATTCTTTATATGTTGTGTACGGATTTATTAACGTCTGATAGCATTTAATAATTTATGAGCTAATGCATTAGTTCTCTAAGCATTATTTTTTTCCAGCACTTAATAATTTTGTATTTTTATTAAGAAATCATTTAATACTAACCCATATGAAGGGCAAGATCACCTGTAAGATTTTTTTATTATCTTAAAATAATTAATTATGAAAAATATTTTTGCCCTGCCAGCATTGTTCTTTATTATATTCCTTCACTCACAGACGCATAGATTTGTTTATGAACTACAGTACAAAATGGATTCGGCCGAAGCAGGATATGAAAAACTGAATATGCTTCTTGACATTAACCCTAAGGAGGTCAAATTTTATGGCCATAATTTACTGGTAACCGATTCTTTAAATAAAAAGTTCGGAACCAACAACAGCCATACCGACATGTCCGGACAGATCGTGAAAAGAAAGATCAACACGTATGACAATACAAATTTCATTGCGATTAAAGAAGGATATTATTCATTTAAAACAACAGATAAAATAAGCTGGGTTATTTCAGATGAGACAAAAAAAGTTGAAAATTACACCCTGCAGAAAGCTTTTACCCGATTTGGAGGCAGGAATTGGACGGCTTGGTTCTGTAAGGATATTCCTTTTAATGAAGGTCCTTATAAATTCCGTGGACTTCCGGGACTGATTTTTGAGCTTTCGGATTCAAAAAAGAATTTTATATATAATCTGATAAAAAGCCAGGAGCTTTCAGGTACTTTTCCAACTGATAGTTTTATAGAATCTAACTTCGGAAACAAGGCAATCCCCATCAATGAAAAGCAGAAAGTGAAGCTGACCCTAGATTTTTACAATGATCCTTTTGCTTTTGAAAGAAATAATTTCAGCAAAGCAAATACTAATCTGAAGATCAATATCAATGGAAAAGAGATCCATACTGTAGACGAGTTGAATACTCAGACAAAAAGTATGCAGCAAATCATCAGAAAATATAACAATCCTATTGAGATTGATAAAGCGGTTCATTACAAAGAATACTAGTGTAATATGCATAAAACACTATTTTTACATTCTTAAAAAAAATAATCATCGAAAATGGAATTCAATCCCAACAATCCCGTTATACAGCTCTGTATGCAAGGTATGCATATGGAAGAAACTGCAAATCTGGAAGAAGCCGGTAAATTATTTCTTCAGGCCTGGAACAAGGCAACAAACGACTTTGAAAAGTTCCTTGCCGCCTGGTATGTTGCCCGAAGTCAGGCAAAGGTTGCTGACAAATTAAGTTGGTATGAAACTGCTCTGGAATTTGCCTTAAAAGCTGATAATGAAGCGGTAAAAGGAGCTTTTATTGCTCTTTACTCAAACATTGCTGAATGCTATGAAAATGTTGGCGACATGGATAATGCAAAAAGATATCATGAACTAGCGTTAGCATCCGTAAGCCAGCCTTCGGATAAAGGTCCCTTTTACCATGGTACAAAAGCGGACCTAAAAGCAGGTGATCTATTGACCGGCGGGCGTACTTCCAATTATCAGTCGGAACTAGTCATGAATCATATTTATTTTACTGCACTGGTTAACGGGGCGGGTCTTGCTGCAGCTTTGGCCAAAGGCGATGGTGCTGAACATGTATATATTGTTGAGCCCAGTGGTCGTTTTGAGGATGATCCCAATGTCACCAATAAAAAATTTCCCGGCAATCCGACACGTTCTTACCGCACCAGCGAACCGTTGAAGATAGTTGGTGAAATAAGAGACTGGCAAAGACTAACACCTGAGCAATTACAGCAATGGCGGGAAAAATTAGCTAATAATAAAGGAGAGATTATTAATTAAATTATGACCATTTTCTAAAATGACAGCATAAAAAGCAAATAGTTCGTTCACAATTTCAATTTAGCTAAATTCAAGTATTCTATTAAATAAAACCTGATCCAAGTAATTGAACTAAAAGAAAATCTTTCTAAATTCTTAGGATTAGATTTTTAAATATTCGCTGATGGTTTCTAAGACGCCAAAATCATCATTTGAAAGTGTAGAAAAGCTGGCAGCCACCTTTACAGAAGGATGAGCATTTTCCATTGCATAAGAATATTTTGACCTTTCCAGCATCGTAATATCATTCATATAATCTCCGAAAGACATGGTTTGGGACGGCGTAATATTCAGAAGATTCTGTAACTTTTCCAGTGCATTACCCTTGTTAATATCTTTATTCATAATATCAAGCCAGTATTTTCCAGATACAACGACTTCCAGATTATTTTCCCGGAATTTTTTCAGGAAAGGGTAAAGATTCTTTTCAGAACCCTCTGGATGATAAACGGCGATCTTGAACGCATCATCATCCACTTCTTCTCCCAAATCATTTACTTTTTGATTTTCAGTATAATATTTTGTAAAATAATCAATAAATTGCTGATCATCACTTTCATAATACGCTTTCTTTTTTGCAGACAGAACTGCTCTGGCACCGGGAATTTCCCGGACAGCTGCTGTAATATCAACAATAAACTGATGGTCTAATTTATCTGCAAAAAGCTCTTTATTTTTGTAAATAACATATCCTCCATTTTCTGCAATAAAACCGATCTCATTTTTAATGTCCTCAAAATATTGGGTAATACCCGGCATTTGCCTGCCGCTTGCAGGAACAAACAGAATATTCCTTTTTTTCAGTTCTTTAAATACGGAAGGAAAGTTGGGACTTACTTCATAATCTGAATTGAGAAAAGTACCGTCCATATCTGTGACAATCAGTTTAATATCTGTCATAATAGTATTCTTTACAAAAAAATTCCATTTGGATTTTTTGATGGTAATTCAATTAAAATTTACAATGCAAAGGTAGGCTCTTTTATTTATACATTTTTGTAATGTACCTTTGAAAGATGTTGCAATATTTCCGCACTTTGTTCCGGTGTGAGATCGCGCTGTGGTTCTGCCAGCATTTCGTAGCCTACCATAAATTTTTTCACTTCAGCATTTCGGAGTAAAGGAGGGTAAAAATGCATGTGAAAATGCCATTCCGGATGCGGTTTTCCATCCGTTGGCGCTTGATGAATTCCCGCTGAATATGGAAAAGAAATTTCAAAAAGATTGTCGTATAAAATTGTTAAATCCTTTATTATTGACGCTAATGAATACTTCTCTGAATCAGAAAACTGCAGAATATTTTCAACTTTTCTTTTGCTTACAATCATTGTTTCATAAGGCCATACTGCCCAGAATGGAACAACAGCTACAAAATCCTCATTTTCAAGAATGACTCTTTCTTCGATTTCCAATTCTTTTTTGATATAATCTTCCAGCAGAGAACTTTCATTTTTTTCAAAATATTGTTTCAGATTTTCCTGCGTTCTCAAAACCGTCGAAGGAATAGAAGATTGTGCCCATATTTGTCCGTGAGGATGCGGATTACTACATCCCATCACACTTCCTTTATTTTCAAAAATCTGAACATGATTGATGTAATCTTCAGCTCCCAATTCCTCATATTGCTGTTGCCACACATCAACTACTTTTTTGATGTCACCGACTTCCATTTCCGGTAAAGTAAGGCTGTGATTTTCTGAAAAACAAATCACCCTGTTAATTCCCCGCTCCGGTTTCAATGCAAAGAAATCTGAATTTTCATCAGAGAATTCAACATTATCTCTCATCAAAGAACCAAAATCATTTTCAAAAACATAAACACCTTTGTAATCGGGATTTCTTTCTCCATTTACACGGAGATTTCCGGAACATAAATAGCAATCAGGGTCGTGAACCGGGAGTTTTTCTTCGGCTATTTTTTCGGTTTGTCCCTGCCAAGGCCGGTTTGCCCGTTGCGGAGACACCAGAATCCATTCATCCAAAAGCGGATTATACCTTCGGTGAGGATGCTTTTTCTGATTAAATGACGAATTCATTTCTTTTATATTCTTTAATTCCATCCGATATTTTTACACGGTACACTTTCATTTCGATGCCAAAACCGGCTTTGTACGCTGCACTGATTTTTTCGATTACTTCATTTACATTTTCATCTTTAATCAGATTGATGCTGCATCCACCGAAGCCGCCGCCCATTATTCTTGCGCCTAAAACGCCATTTTCTTTTACCGTTTTCTCTACCAGAAAATCGAGCTCTCCGCAGCTCACTTCAAACTCAGTAGAAAGTCCGGAATGGGTTTCGGTAAGAAGTTTACCAAGATATTCTACATCGCCTTCTGATAAAGCTTTGGCTGCCTTTTCGACTCTTTTGATTTCCTTTAAAAGATACCGACATCTTTTGTATGAGGTCTCTCCTATTTCCGATCTGACTGCATCCAGCATTGAAAAACTGAAATCTCTGAACTTCTCGATTTCAGGAAATGTTTCCCACAATATCCTTTTTCCTTGATCCACATCTTTTCTCCTGTTGTTGTAGCCGGAAGTGAGATGGGTATGTTTTACGCAGCTATCGAAAAGTACAAGGCTGTAACCTTCCAGATTAGCTTCGAAATACTGGTGTTCCAGAGAATGGCAGTCCAGCATGATCACCTGATGTTCTTTACCGAAAACAGAGGCAAACTGGTCCATAATTCCGCATTGTACTCCAACAAAGGTATGTTCGGATTTCTGACCTATAAGAGCCAGATCTTTCCTGCTTAAATTTAAATCAAAAATCTGGTTCAGAATAAAGGCGAATCCACATTCCAGCGCTGCTGATGAAGATAAGCCGGAACCCATCGGAATGGTACTGCTAAAAGCAATTTGTAAACCACCGGTCTTTTTCCCACTTTCCTGAACAGCATTAAATACGCCCAGTAAATAATTGACCCAGGTCTGCGAAACAGGACTTTGCTTTTGGTTGATATTAAAACTAAAAGAATCGTCAAAGTCTTTAGCAAAAAAGGTACAGGTTTCCGAGTCCTCAATTTTTTTTACAGCAAAGCAAATGTATTTGTCAATAGCTGCTGGAAGTACGAAACCATCGCTGTAATCAACATGTTCACCAATAATATTAATTCTTCCCGGAGCCAGAAAAATATTTTCCGGATCTGAATGAAAGAAAGCCTGGAATGCTTCTGTTGTATCATTAACTAATTTCTCCTTCATAAATAACTGCAATGTATACTTTAGGTGAATTGAGCATAAATTTAAAAAGCATTCAATTCCTTTCTTTTTATAACTTTTTTTGCCGCCTCCACAATATCATTGGCCGTCAGCCCATATTTTTCCATCAGTTGATCAGGTGTTCCGCTTTCGCCAAAACTGTCGTTTACGGCAACATATTCCTGTGGCGCAAGATGTTCCGTGATCAGAAGCTGTGCAACGCTGTCGCCCAGACCTCCTAATCTGTTATGTTCTTCAGCAGTAACCACACATCCTGTTTTTTTAACCGAATTAAGAATGGCCTCAGCATCTAAGGGTTTGATGGTGTGGATATTGATAATTTCAGCATCAATTCCCTGCTCTTCCAGGATTTCTCCGGCTTTTATCGCTTCCCAAACCAAATGCCCTGTTGCAATGACTGTCACATCTTTTCCTTCGTTTATCATCCAGGCTTTCCCGATTTCAAAAGTTTGATTTTCATCGGTAAAAACAGGAATTACAGGTCTTCCGAAACGCAGATAAACCGGACCTTCATAATCTGCAATAGCAATGGTTGCTGCTTTGGTCTGGTTGTAGTCGCAGGTATTGATAACAGTCATTCCCGGAAGCATTTTCATCAGCCCAATATCTTCCAGAATCTGGTGTGTTGCGCCGTCTTCGCCTAAAGTAAGGCCCGCATGCGAAGCACAGATTTTCACGTTTTTGCCGGAATAAGCCACCGACTGACGAATCTGGTCGTACACTCTTCCGGTAGAAAAATTGGCAAAGGTTCCCGTAAATGGAATTTTGCCTTCTGTGGCCAAACCTGCTGCAATACCAATCATATTGGCTTCTGCAATTCCGATCTGGAAAAAACGCTCCGGTGCCTTTTCAATAAATTTTTCCATTTTCAGGGAACCGATAAGATCTGCACAAAGAGCTACGACATCAGAATTCTTGTCCGCCAATTCCGCAAGACCGGCTCCAAAACCGCTTCTGGTATCTTTTTTTTCTGTATAAGTATATTTTTTCATTTGATATCTGTTTAATAATCTCCCAAAGTTTCTTCAAGCTGGTCTAATGCTTTTGCCAATTGCTCATCATTAGGCGCTTTTCCGTGCCAGGCGTGGCTTCCCATCATATAATCTACACCATAGCCCATTCCGGTTTTTAGCAGAATACAAATAGGCTGTCCTTGTCCTGTCAACGACTTCGCTTCATCTAAAACTCTAAGAATTTCGTCCATATCATTTCCATTTTCCACTTCAAGAACTTTCCAGTCAAAGGCTTCAAATTTGGCTTTAAGGTTGCCTAGAGAAAGGACTTTTGAAGTGGGTCCGTCGATCTGCTGACCGTTGTAATCTATTGTCGCAATGAGATTATCTACTTTATTGTGAGAAGCGTACATAATGGCTTCCCAGTTCTGCCCCTCCTGCAGTTCGCCGTCACCGTGGAGCGTGAACACTAAATTTTCATCTTTGTCCAGCTTTTTACCAACTGCGTGACCAATGGCCACTGACATGCCCTGCCCAAGAGAGCCTGATGCAACACGGACCCCGGGAAGATGTTCGTGTGTGGTGGGATGTCCCTGCAGTCTTGAATTCAGTTTTCTGAAAGTGGCTAATTCTGACTTATCAAAATAACCCGCATGTGCCAAAACACTATAAAAAACCGGAGAAATATGGCCGTTGGAAAGATAAAATACGTCTTCACCTTTTCCATTCATATCAAATCCCTCCTTTCTTTTCATCGCATCAAAATAAAGAGCAACCAAAAAGTCGGCACACCCGAGCGAACCTCCGGGATGACCTGATTGGCAGGCGTGAACCATTCTTACAATATCTCTTCTTACCTGGGAAGCGATATTTTTGAGTTTTGAAATATCGTGCTGCATATATTTATTTCATTTTTTGTGAATCTTTGATAAACTGTTCCAAACCGCTGTCTGTTAACGGATGTTTTAGCAATGACAAAATGGGTGGCAAAGGACAGGTAACAACATCTGCACCTATTTTTGCACAATTGATGATGTGCATACTGTGTCTTACGGAAGCCGCTAAAATCTGCGTTTTGAATCCGAAATTATCATAAATGGTTCTGATTTCTTCAATTAAATTCAAACCGTCCGTAGAAACATCATCCAGCCTGCCCAAAAATGGTGAAACATATGTTGCTCCTGCTTTCGCAGCTAAAAGTGCCTGTCCGGCGGAAAAAATTAAAGTACAATTTGTTCTGATTCCTTTTTGTGAAAAATATTTGATCGCTTTGATTCCGTCTTTAGTAACAGGAACTTTTACCACGATCTGCGGGTGCAGGGCTGCCAGCTCCTCTCCTTCCTGAATCATTTCGTCATAAGTAATTCCGATAACTTCGGCACTTATATCGCCATCAACGATATCACAGATTTTAAGGTAATGGTTAAGAATATTTTCTTTTCCGGAAATCCCTTCTTTTGCCATCAGAGACGGATTGGTCGTAACGCCATCCAGAATACCCAAAGCATTGGCTTCTTCAATCATAGCAAGATTCGCCGTGTCTATAAAAAATTTCATAAAATAAATTGTTAAGGTTATAAGTGTTAAAATTACACTTAATTAAATAAATGAGCAAATTTTGCTCATTATAATCAAGATGAGATTTAGTTTAATGATAAATTGAATACTGGAAATTTAATTAGCCATTCTAATTATGATGTCCCATATTGAGCTTAATTTCCTTTAAATCTTCCAGTTCGTGAACCGGTCGCTCGATGTCATAAGGAATCGGCATTTTCGAAAAAGTCTGAAAATATAGCAGACACGCATCTTTCCACCAAACAGCATCTTTTGCCTGAATTTTTAATTTTGATTGAACGTTCTGGAATCGTTCTTCATCAACATAAGGCTGCATTTTGTCCCAGACTTTTTGATATTCGCGTACATTTTTAACGCCTGTATCGTATTTGTAAGATAATTCTTCCCACAAAGTTTTGCCATCTTTCATCTGATAATTCCACGGAACATGATGAAACCAGAGAATCAGGTTTTCAGGGCAGGTCTTGATATTTCCATACACTTCATTCAAAGGAGGAAAATAATCTGAAACTGCATTACTTCCGGTTTTAGTTCTGTCAAAACCTACTCCATTTGCATCAGCTTTGTGGTAATAAACTGGCGACCAATCTGCTCTAGTTCCTTTGTAATCACCCCAAGGTTCAGGTCCATAATGGTGCATTCCTGCAAAGATATGGTGCAAACCAAGAGGCATCATATAATCCACTGCCGTTTCCCTTGATGTCAGCATCATTTCTTTCACAGGACTGAGGAATTTGTCATTATCGGTAAACGTCATTTTAATCCATTCTTCAGCAATCTGTTCAGAAGTCAGATCGTGGTTCCACGCCAGACGCCCGAAAGCGTACCAATTGGCCTGTGCAAAATGATGACCCGTCCAGTTTTTATCTTCCCCGATATTGGAAACCGCAGAAATAGCCGTAATTTTCGCAGGTCTTAGCGTTCCGTCTGTAATTTTAGCAATCGTAGAACCTTTTCCGTCAGAATAAGTATCGCTGTTCAGTGTTTCCTTAAACAATGGAGCGAGATAAACCAGATGATTGGCTTGCCCTAAATATTCCTGAGTAATTTGAAACTCAACCATTTCAGAAGTTTTCTTCAGCGCTCCAAAAAGTGGGTTAAACGCTTCACGGGGCTGAAAATCAACAGGTCCGTTTTTAATCTGAACAATAACATTATCTCTGAATTTCCCATCAAGGGGAACGAATTCCAGATAGGCTTGTTTTGCGCGGTCTTCTTTGCTGGGACTATACACAAAAGCTCTCCACATTACGATTCCTCCGTAAGGCTTCAGAACGTCTGCCATCATATTGGCTCCGTCTGCATGTGTTCTTCCATAATCCTGAGGTCCGGGTTGCCCCTCGGAATTGGCTTTCACCAAAAAACCTCCAAAGTCCGGAATTAATTTGTAAATCTCTGAGGCTTTATCTTTCCACCATTTCTGAACATCTTTGTTTAAAGGGTCGGAGTTCTGAAGTCCGCCTAAAACTTTTGGAGACGAAAAATTAACTGAGAGGTATACCTTGATGCCGTAAGGTCTGAAAATGTCTGCGAGAATTTTTATTTTTTCAAGATAGTCTTTACGGAGCATATTGGGTGATGCATTCACATTATTGAGAACAGTTGCATTAATTCCTATTGAGGCATTGGCTCTTGCATATTCTTCATATTTCGGGGAAATTGTATCCGGTAAATCTTCCCATTTCCAAAGTGAATGTCCTGCATAACCACGCTCAATCGTCCCGTCCAGATTATCCCAATGGTTGAGAATTCTGACATCATAAGATGGTTTTTCGGTAATATTAAGATTAGTTACCATTGATTTTGTTTGCTGCAAACGTAAAATATGATACACTCCATACAACAATCCGATTTCTTTTTCAGCAGAAATAACCAATTTGTTCTGAACTGATTTTATTGTATAACCACCTTTCAGATTTTTTAATGATTTATCTGTACGAAGTTCCACAGCCTGTCCCTGCCAATGATTCATCAATTCTTTTTTGGCAATATTTAAAGTCGGATTGTTTCCTTTGGAAATAATTTTGTCTGAGGACACTCCATTTTTTGCCGGAAATCGAAGCCAAAGCTGACTTCCGTCTTCCGCGAAAATCGTTAATGGAATCATTAGAAATAATAGGATGTATAGTCGGAAATAGCGCATTAGATTTTCTTTTAATTTTTATTTAAATAAGTTTTGGCTAAAGCCAAATTGTATCTCTTCATCTTTAAACGGGCTAAAGCCCGTTCCTATTGATAATAGGATTTTATCCTACCTTCATTAAATCGTCTCTTTGGGACTTTTTATAGATTATTCTTCTAAACCTTCAATGGTTTTAATTTTACCATTGCTGTCATATTCAAGTTCGATTACCTTCATACTTCTGAGCCATGTTTTTCCTTCACTCGGAACAGAATCGTGGAAAAAGAGATACCATTTTCCTTTAAATTCAACTATACTGTGATGGGTTGTCCATCCAACAACAGGCGTCAGAATTTCTCCCTGAAAAGTAAATGGCCCATAAGGATTGTCTCCCGTTGCATAACATATCAAATGCGTATCGCCGGTAGAATATGAAAAATAATAGGTGCCATTGTATTTGTGCATCCATGAAGCTTCAAAGAAACGGTGTCTATCACCGTGAAGCAAAGGATTACCGTCTTTATCAAGAATCAGAACATCTTTTGGTTCTTCCCCGAATTCCAGCATATTGTCACTCAACAAAGCTACTTTTGAAGGAATTGCCGGTTCATTTTCATTGGGAAGAACCGCGGATTCAAGGGCTTTGTTGTTTCTATAACGTTGCAGCTGCCCGCCCCAGATTCCACCAAAATACATATAATATTTTCCATCTTCTTCAAAAATACAAGGGTCGATGCTGTAACTTCCCATCATCGGGTGTTTCTCCGGAATAAACGGTCCGTAAGGTTTGTCGCTTACTGCAACCCCAATTCTGAAGATGTCATTTTTATCTTTTAACGGAAAGTACATATAATATTTACCGTTTTTGAACGCCACATCGCAATCCCACAACTGTCTTCCTGACCACGGAATATCTTTTACAGAAAGGACAACACCATGGTCTGTAATTTCGCCGTTTTCTACATCATCGAGAGAAAAAACGTGGTAATCATTCATATCAAAATGATCTCCGTTGTCATTTTCTTCCATTCCGCTTTCCCAGTCGTGGGACGGGTAAATGTACAATTTGCCTTCAAAAACGTGCACAGAAGGGTCTGCCATATAATCTTTCGGGAATAGATATTTTGATTTTTTCATTTTAATTTATATGTTAAGATAATAGACTGATAGATTTTATTTTCTCGCAGATTTTCAGATTATTTAAATAAAAATCTACTTAATTCGCTAAATCTGCGAGAGAAACATTTTTGTGATTTGCAGATTATTTTTTAAACCTTATAGGTTTTGAAAACCTATAAGGTTTGAAGTTGCATTATTTTTCTTTTGTTAACTGAATGATTTTTTCCACCACAGGTTTTGTCTGATCGTTCCGGTCGAAAAGTAATGGATAATCGGTTCTTCCTTTTACCGGGAAGTCATTTTTCCAAGATTGGGCATCAGTAACGCCCCACAAGGTTACTCTTCTGATTTTATCCTGATGCTTCAGGAATAATCTGAAAAAATCCAGATAACGGTTTTCCCATTCTGCTTTTATATTTTCGGGAAGCCCTACCTTATAAGGATTCATTTTTGCCTGATATTCCACGGTATCTGAAACGTTGGCAGAAGTTCCCCAAGGTGACGGAAGTGCGCTGATCTCCATTTCGGTAACATTAACCTTCACTCCGTTTGCTGCATAAGCTACAATTGCTTTTTCATATTCGTCAAGTGTTGGTGTATCGAGACCCACGTGAGTCTGCATCCCAACACCATCGATGCGGATCCCTCTGGATTTTAGAGTCTGTACCATTTTGCTGACGGTCTGCACTTTTCCGGGATACCATTCGTTGTAATCATTGTAATACAATTCCGCATTCGGATCAGCTTCCTGCGCGTACTGAAAGGCCAGCGGAATGAATTCTTCACCTAATATTTCGTAAAATTTACTTTTCCGGTAAGAACCGTCTTCCATGATGGCTTCGTTAACCACATCCCAGCCTTTCACGCGGCCTTTATATCTGCTTACAACCGTGGTGATGTGATTTTTCATCCTCTGCTTAAGGACTTCCTGAGAAACGTCTTTCCCGTCTTTATCAACGAAAAACCATTTTGGCAGCTGAGAATGCCAGATCAACGTATGGCCAATGATAAACATTTTATTTTTCTCTCCAAAAGCCACAAACTGGTCAGCATCATCAAAAAAGAATTTGCCTTCCTGTGGTTGCAGGAACATAGATTTCATACAGTTTTCCGCTACAATGGAACTGAACTGATTTTTAATGATCTCAACAGATTTTACTTCTGTTTCGTGAATCTGCGGAAGGCTCATTGCTGTTCCGATGTAGAATTTATTTTTGAATGCGTTTTTCAGAGAATCATTTGAAGTTGCCGTATTTGCTGTCTTGCACGAGACGGTCAAAGTTAAAATTCCTAATAATGCTACTATTTTTTTCATAAAATTTTTATTTTCATTTGGCTTTTAGCCGAAACTTATTATAAATTTTGGCTAAAGCCTTTTTCCTTGTCTTGTATTAAACGGGCTAAAGCCCGTTCCTATTGATTCCAATTAATCTTGTCAAGATTTTTGAATACGAATCACTCGCAGCCCGGCTTGAACGGAGCTCTTTTTGTGGAACAAGCGGAACAAAAAAGCGGGAGTGGAAGACGGATCAGCTGTCCAAAAAATATAATTGATTAATCTGTTGATTTTCTTCTTTCTTTCAAATCCTGCTCGATTTTGATTTCCATTTTTTTGTTGATTTCATAGAACATCAGCAATCCGCACGCTAAAAAGAACGGAATGGAAGGAAATACACTGACCAGCATTTTTGCTCCTGCGGAAACAGTTTCCGGCTGTATCACGCTTATCGCACCTTCTGACGAAATGTAACCGTATTTTCCGATAATCAATGCAACCAAAGAACTTCCGATACTCAAGCCGACCTTTAAGCCGACCATCATCGCAGAGAAAATAATGGCTGTTGCGCGTCTGTTATTTTTCCACTCGGAATAATCTGCCACATCTGCAATCATCGCCCAAAGTAAAGGGGTTCCGATTCCGTAAAAGAAACCGTGTAAAATCTGTGACAGGAACATCAACCCCACCGATTTTGGCGGATAAAATATGAATGCCAGTACGAACAATGTTGAAATGAACAATGAGGCGATGAATGCATCTTTCTTACCATATTTGTCAGCAAATTTTTTGGAAAAAGCAATCCCTACAATCATCATGATAATCCCGCCTGCATTGAAGAGCCCGAAACCTGCTGACCGTGGATCTTCTCCAAAGAAATTCATCCCAATGGAATTGAAGAAATTCGTAATCGGTGATATAAATTGCTGAAGTGATGCTTCATCTACATAGTTGTTAAAATAATAGACATATGAGCCACCTTTCATCGCGAGTGTAATGAAAATCAATGCGGTAACTATCAACATGATAATCCATGGCTTATTTTTCTTTAAATCTTTTAAATCAGCGCCCAAAGTCGATTCCTGTTCCGGTTTTGGAATCACCCTTTCTTTGGTTGTAAAAAACGTTATCAGCAACATGATCGTTCCTATAATGGCGAGCCAGGTCATTACAACCTCGATTCCGGCTGCTTTATCACCATGTCCTGCAGATAAAATAATGGGCAGCATAAATACCTGAACGAAAAATTGCGCAAACATAACGGCAACAAAACGGTAAGATGAAATACTATTTCTTTCGCTCATATCGCCTGTAATTACACCACTTAGAGCTGCGTAAGGTAAATTATTGGCTGCATAAAGCAATAGCAAAAGCGAATATGTAACTGCTGCATAAATCATTTTTCCTTTGTAAGAAAAATCGGGTGTGCTAAATGCAAAGAGTGCCGCTGCACCCAGTGGAATTGCGGACAGTACAATCCAAGGACGGAATTTCCCCCATTTTGTCCGGGTTCTGTCTGCCAAAGCACCAATCACCGGGTTGAATACAAAGCCTGCCAATAAGCCTACAGTAAGGGTGATAATGGATGCATCTTCCGCTTTTAATCCGTAAATATCTGTGTAAAAATAAGCTAAATACGTTACAAGCGTCTGGAAAACCAGATTGGCCGCTAAGTCTCCTAAACTGTAGCCGATTTTCTCAACAACGGATATTTTCTGGGATGGATTGTTCATATGAATTAGATATTAGATAAAAAGATTTATAGACTGACAGATCATAGAATAAAATCCGCCTTTATTATATGTTTGGTTTAGTAATTATTCAGTAGTAAATGGTGAAGCAGGAAGTCCTGTTTTGTTTTTCAAATTTCCGTCGGGATTGTCTGCCCAGTCGTAGCGAACAGCGAAAGGTTCTTTTACATCATCGTTCCAAACCATTATTTTATTACCTTCCACTTTGGCTTTTGCCCACTCATATTTACCGTTTTTACTTTTGACAGCAAAACCTTTCAGCTCTGAAACAGGCTCAAAATCATCTGTTCCGGGTCTGAAAGAGAGCATAATTTTATTTCCTTCCACTTTCATTGACTGATACACCGGTCCGTCTGCCGTGATATTTTTTCTGTATGCCACTTTTAATGCCTGTAAAGCCAGTCTGTCTCCCACTGTTTTCTTATCAAGCGGATGAATGTCGTTCCACTCTCCTAAATCAATAATTACGGCAAGTCCTGTGTTTGGAACTTTCAGCGAAACTTGACGTTGCTGGTCTCTGAGCTCTGCCCAATTACTTTCGGCAGGCTGATTTTTCGGTTCCATAAAATTGGCCAGCTGTACGGTGAAAAACGGCAAATCTTTTTGGTTCCATTTGTTTCGCCAGTCCAGAATCATTGTGGTCAGCAAGTCTCCGTATTCTTTTGGTTTTCCGGTATTGCTTTCGCCCTGATACCAAATCGCCCCTTTGATATTATAATTGATTAAAGGGTGAATCATTGCATTGTATAACCCTGTCGGTTTCCAACGGATGAAGGTCTGTCCGGGAGCCATTTTTTCCATTTTAGCCCCGATTTTATATTTCCATTCGGTTTTTAAATCAATTTTATTTCCATCAATATCAAGATAGTAAGGCTTGTCAGCAATGAACTGCCCTTTTCCGCTTCCGTTTGTAATTCTTACGGCAATGACATTTTTGCCTTCTTTTAAAATACCTGCCGGAATATTGTACCAGCGAGGCGGATATTCATAGGTTACATTTCCGACTTTTGTTCCGTTGATGTAGGTGACATCGGCATCTTTTATTCTTCCTAAATTTAAAAATGCGGCTTTTCCTGCCTGATTTTTGGTTAAATTAATCTCTTTTCTAAACCAAACCGAACCTTCAAAAGAACCTTCTTTATCTTCCCAGGAACCGGGAATATTCATTGTTTTCCAATCAGAATCGTTTAGGTCAAAATTTTCCCAATGTTGATTAAATCCGATATCACTTTCGTCGAGTTCTGTGTACCAAGCTTTGCTTAACGCTTGTTCGCCAGATTCTGTAGATTTTATTAAATCATCATTCTGCCATTTTTTGGCTTCGTCAAGATATTCAGGGTATTTTTTCAGGGAATTTTCATCCATCCAGGCCTGGATTGGTGAACCACCCAAACTGGTGTGGATAATTCCAATGGCAACTTTGTTTTTTTCACTTAATTCTTTCGCAAAAAAATAGGCAACTCCGGAAAAATTAAGAATCGTTTGTGGATTGGTTGCTTCCCACCTGCCACCATCAAGCTCAGCCTGAGGTAATTTAAAATTATATTTTTGTGGAACAGTGAAGAATCTGATGTTCTGATTATTTGCATTTTTAATCTCATCTGCATAAAGCGGTGTCAGTCTGCGCATCGGAAGTTCCATATTCGATTGTCCTGAAGCCAGCCAGACATCGCCGATAAGAATATCCTTCAATGTAATTTCATTAATGGTCATTGTATAAGGACCACCTGCTTTCTGCTCCGGAAGCTGAATTTTCCAGTTTCCGGCCTGGTCGGCGGTTGTGCTGTATTTTTTATTGATGAATTTAATTTCTACTTTTTCTCCGGCATCAGCCTTTCCCCAAACATTCAGCCTTTGGTTTCTCTGCAGAACCATTCCGTCTGAAACCAATGCGGGAAGCTTGATTTTAGCTTCAATGAAAATGCAGAATATGCAGAGCAGCAAGCTTAAAATTTTGTTGAGTCTATTGTTCATATGGATTGGAATATTTTGTAGTTTTCTCAAGGTTTAAAAACTTGACAAGACTTGTTTAGTTTTTATTTGGCATTTGATTCAGCAATCTGACTTCGATGATTTTCGGGGTAAGGGATTTTTCACCTGAATTAAATTTTACTGTCAGAACTTCCTTACGACTTTCAGATTCGGGAATTGGAATTAATAATGATTGTGAAGAGCTGCCTAGTTTTCCGTCGAAATTTTTAGAAATTACCTTGATTCCGTTAATTTCCGCATTCAACGTTCGGTTGGTATTGGCATCGAAATAAAGAAGATAAAGATACTTTGCCTTTTTATCTTTGTTTCTCATCTGATAGCTGAACCAGCCTTTTGCCTCACGGAAATGACGGTCCTCCATATAACCGGTATTGGAATCTTTGCTGTCGATGAAATGATCTGATTCCGGTTGTTGCTCACCCAGCTGAACTTTATCTGAAGTGATGCTGTCAAGCTTTCTTATTTCCTCTTCTTCTTTAGCTTTCTGCTTCTGAATCTTTTCAATCTTATCCTGATCTGCCTGGGGAAAATAAATGATGTAGCGCTCTTCATGAATCTTATAAAATGGAACTAATTCCAGTCCGTTACTGAATTTATTCTGGGGATACAGACCACTCAATCTGAAGGTCAAATCTCTTCCGCTAACCGTTTCCAAATGATTTAAAACCGAAGCTGAAGGGCCTGAAATAGTTGGAATTTCATTTAAAGGAATCTGTGGGCCGTGCGCGATATGTCCACCTCTGCTGTCATCGGCGAAAAGTCCATCCTGGTTTTCTTTTCCGTATCTAGCAGCTAAAACAACCGGACCATATTTAAACGCAAAATAATCTGAATGATCGGGAAGCTGTTCTGCGGCAAGATGCATCGGCATTTTCATCTCGACCACGTCTCCTTTTTTCCATTTTCTTTTGATACTAAAATACCCTTCAGCATTCACAGGCACACTGATGTGTTTACCATTTACTGAAATGTTGATTTGAGAGGCATCTGACCATTCCGGCGCTCTTAATTTTAAATTGATATTTGAGGCTGATACAACATCAAAGATCAGTTTCGTAGATGGTGATTCCGGGAAATTATTTTCCTGTCTCAGAATTATTTTCTTTTCAGACCATTTTAAAACGGAAGGAATAAACAGGTTTACATACAGATCTTCATCAGAATACGCATAGATCATTTCACCATATTTGGCGTGGTTCTCCATTCCGGAACCTACGCAGCACCAAAAGCTGGTTTCCGGCTGGGAATACACCCTGTAATGACCGGGACGCATTGGTGTAAAATAAACAAAACCGCCTTTTCCGGGATTTTGTGTGGAAAGAATATGATTGTACAAAGCCTTTTCGTAATAATCCACATAAGATGATTTTGGATTGGCTGCGTACAATTCCTTGGAGAGTTTCAGCATATTATAGGTATTGCAGGTTTCGGGACCTTCAATACTTTTAATCATTCCGCTGAAATCACTGGTCGGATTGAAATGCTCGCTGACACTGTTTCCTCCGATAACAGCTGATCTTTTCTGCGTAATATTGTTCCAGAAAAAATCGGCGGCATTGCTCCACTCTTTATTGTTTTCCAAATCGGCAATGCGTTTAAATCCAATCACTTTCGGAATCTGTGTATTGGCGTGGATGCCGGTGAGTTTATCTTCACCATTCAGCAGTGGATTCAGAATCGCAAGATGAGAAAAACGGCGGGCAAGCTTTAGATATTTTTCATTTTTTGTAATGTCGTAAACATCAGCAAAAACTTCATTCAGACCACCGTGTTCACTTTGCAGCATGTCCTGAATCTGTGCATCGGAAAGTCCGGAAACTTCTTCAGCCATCCAATCCGTGAGCCTGATGAGCATTTGTTTTGCTTTCCCGCTCTCCGCATACCAATAGGCATCACGTAAACCCGAATATATCTTGTGAATGTTATATAAAGGAACCCAACGGTCATTCAAACCGAAAGTTGCTGCCCGGATATTTCCCCCGGCAATTTCCTTCCAGATTTTTTTACCGTTCGGAACTCCCGAAAGATAACCGTCTCCTGAAAGATTCTGACAACGCTCCAGCTCATCAATCATATAATCCAGACGCTGCTTTATTTTTGAATCACCTGTAGAAGCATACATTAATGCCAAAGCGGATACATAATGACCGCCAATATGACCATCCAATCCTGTATTTTCCCAATTGGGATAGTTCTCTTTGCCGGGTTTAAGTCCAGCTTCTTTCTGATAGGGTGCCAGAAGCCGGTCTGCATCCATTGCCAGGATATATTTCTCATCCGTGAGCATCGCCCGGCTGAAAACACTTTCGGACAAATGAACCTTGTTGAGCGGAAAGTAGCTAACATTTTTCTTTACTTGTCCAAAAGCCGTAGTAAAGCCCAGAAGTACTATCAGTGATTTTTTGTTCATTAATAAATGTTATTTCTACATTTCTAAAATAAAAGAAAGTATCCAGATAGCAAACAGTTTTCCCCGTTTAGCAATATGTCCTTTTGAAAATGCATTTTGAAATAAGTAAAAAAACTTTTACAAACCTTTACCTTATCATAAAAAACAAGAATAGACAAACTATAGAATATCAATTAAATAAATCTAATCCTGTCATTATCAAAATACATATCGTGTGTTTATAAAAATCGGGAAAAAATTACATCCGGGCTTATCGTATTTTAATAATAACCCTGAAAAAAAGCAGAGTGAAATACCGGATCAAAATTTTAACATATTTTTAACATTGCATTCATATAGGATTTACCATTATTTCAACAAATAATTCGTTTAAATGATGAAAATAATTCCCCAAAATACTATTTGAAACTTACAAATCATCAAAATGAGTATTAAGAAAAATATAAAGTGTTTAACATACATTTATTAATTTTTCATATTAAATCTACATTAAAAGAATTAACTTTGTTTAAAATCATTTTGATGGAAGAAAATTATCTTACTTATCCCAAACATCTTGTCGCAGTAGACTGTATTATCTTTGGTTTTGGTGGAGAAAACCTTAAAATTCTTCTGGTAAAAAGAAACTTCGAGCCCAAAAAGGGAGAGTGGTCACTGATGGGAGGATTTGTTGATGATAAAGAAAATTCCGATCAGGCTGCCAATCGTGTTCTGAATGCTCTGACCGGACTTGAAAATATCTACCTTGAACAACTGAAAGCTTACACAGAAATTGACCGGGAGCCTACTGCCAGAATTATGTCGATTTCATACTATGCTTTAATCAATATCCAGGACAATATTCAGATCAACGAAAAATACAGTGCGAAATGGTTTGATCTGAAAGACCGTCCCGATCTTATTTTTGATCATAACGCAATGGTAAAAGATGCTGTTTTGAGACTGAGAAGAAGAGCAACGACAAGGCCGATTGGCTTTGAGCTTCTCCCTGAAAAATTCACCATGAAAGACCTTCAGAATCTTTACGAAGCTATTTTTGATGAAAAATATGACAAACGGAATTTTACCAGCAAAATCAATGCTTTGGATGTTCTGGTAAAAACTAATGAAAAAGATATGAACTCGTCTAAAAAAGGATCTTTTCTCTACACTTTTGATGAAGAGAAATACAATAAGAAGATCTCGGAAGGCTTTATGTTTAAAATTTAGTCTTAGAAATTTCCGGTAAATTTCACTTTGATTCCCAGTTGAAAATTGGCAATGGTCTTGAAAATTTCGATCAGTGTTACTCTTTCTATTTTAGTAAGTTTACTAATTTCTACATAATTATCAGGGTGCTTTTTATCTATATTGATTTGATTGGCCTGGTTTTTAAGCCGGAGCGCCATCAGATAATAATAAGACTGATGCATCTCATTATACTGCTGCTGTGTGAAAATTCCGATTTCCTTTAATTTTTTCATTCTTTCCCCAGTATTTTCAATTTCGAGCTGATTTTCCAGCGCGTAGACCCTAACCAGATCTACAATTGGAGACATCGCTGTTTTAATGTCGAAGACTTCTGATTTTCCGATAGTCTGGGTCTTTATTCTTTTAAAAAAGGTCAATGGTGGTTCATACTGCAGTGCATTTTTAGCAATATGGGCAAAAAACAGCTGATTGGGCGAAGCCAGTTTTTCTTTGATAAAAGTTTTCAGCTCACGGACAATAGCATCATCACCGTAAATAAAACGGAAATCAAAAAATGTGGAAAAATTCATCGCACTTTCAGGCAGAGATTTTTCAATCCATTGGGTATAATTTCTTTTCCAGTGAGAAAGAGAATGCGTCCACTTAGGATTGCTCGCCATGAAGCCACCTTTGCAGTATTCAAAACCAATGGTATTGAGGTCGTCGGAAACTCTTCTGGCAAAATCCAGGAAATATTCCCTTACCATTTCCCGGTCTTCGTTGGCTTTGTCTTCATAGATAATTCCGTTGTCCTGGTCGGTATTCAGCGTCTGCTCTTTTCTTCCTTCGCTTCCTGTGACAATAAAGGCAAATTTGGCAGGCGGCTTTCCTATCTGTCTGATGACCTTTTCTATCACTTTTCCTGTAATTGTATCTGCAATGGTGGTAATAACCTGACTGGCAATTTCACCATGAACTCCCCTACCCAAAAGCTGATTGATGATATCAGGTACCTGGTTCCATTTTTTGCGAAGTTCTTCCGTATTTTCTGCTTGCTTTACAGACTGGATAAACACCAACGGGCTCTGCGCCTGCTCGCTCAGCAAACGGTTTCTGCTAAGGAAGCCTACATATTCATCTTTATTTTTTACCAGAAGATATCTTGTTTTGGTTTTAAACATCATCAGAACCGCTTCATACAGGTAAGCATCACTGGAAATACTGACAATTGGATTATCCATTACCTCCAAAATGGCTGTTCTTGAATCCAGGCAGCGGGCGATGACGTTATCCCGTAAAGTAATATCTGTCGCATAACCGATAATCTCGTCACTCTGTGACTTCCTGATAAAAATACAGCTCACTTTATTGGCTGCCATCATTTTGGCGGCTTCAAAAACGGGTGTGCTTTCTTCACATGACACAATACTTTTGTAAGCGATGCCTTCTATTTTTCTGGAATACAGCTGATCGGCAGCAAAATAACTTTCTTCAAAAGTAGCCGGGGTTTTTACAAAGTGCGAAAACTCCTCATCCAGCATTTTTATACCAAAATCTGAAGTGAAATAATGAAAAAAGCTGTCGTAGGCATTGCATAATTCATAAAACTCCTTTCTGGGTAAGGTGTAAACCACAGTTCCTTTTTTGGCTATCGCAGATTTTAGTGCACGAACCCGGTTCAGAACAACTGAAATTCCGCCGAAACAGTAAGGCGGATAATGTCTGGTCAGACATCTTTTGTTTTCTGCAACATCGAAAAAGAAAGTTTCGTATTCTCCTGATGAAATAATATCGACCCCTCTCATCTCGGTCACTTCCTGACGATACACCAATGTATCTTTAGAAAACTCGGTTTTTGTAAACGATTCAGAGATTTCGGCAAGAACCGTTTCAGGCAGAAGATCAAAAGGTTTTGTTACTTTTAATAGCGAAATAATTTTTTCTTCCATAATGATTAAATAGGTGGCATATATTCAGATTAATAAATTATTTCATTTACTTATTGATTTTATCTAAAAAATTCAATTTACTTTCAATTTTGTGATGGATATTCTGAAGTTCATCTTTTGAAATTTCTCCACGGGAACGAATCTCAAAAAAGCATTTTGCTGTCATTTCTGCATCAATCACAGCATCGTGAGAGCGTTCCATCTTTTCATTAAAAAGAAACTCGTAAAGCTGTGGTAGCCGGAAGTAATCTGCTTCAGGATTCAAAGCATAGCCTTTGCTTTTGAGCATTGTACAGTAAAAATAACTTTTTTGAAAAGGATTTTCCAAACCTGCCCTGTAATAATCACAGCTTAGCGTGTGAATATCAAATTCTGTGAAATGTCCGGTTATGAGCGGCTGATATTTCCGTATATCTTGCGAAAGCTTTTCTAAAACCAATTTCCGGTTCTGTCCGTTTTTACTCAAAAGCGTTTTGGTAATCCCGTGTACTTTAACCGACTGTGCACTGATTTTTAAATTTTCATCATAAATATAAAAATTCTCCCATTTAATTTTGTTCCCGGTTTCATCGTACAAAATCCATGCAACCTGAACTGCTGATGGCCAGTTGTCTGTTTCAGAATAAGGAAGATTCCAACGTTTCGGAATTCCTGTTGTTTCGGTATCGATAAAAAGGAGATATTTTTTCAAAACTTTATTTAAAATTACAAAATCATCAGACTCTTTAACAAAAATAGGATGCCAATCATGACATCCTATTTATAAATTATTTATTAATTACCAGAATCTCACATAAAGTGCAGTCAGTAAAAGAACTGTTACTACAATCATAACCAATGTTCTGGAATCTACTTTAAACATGGTTGCATCTATAGCGAAAGCTTTAGGATTTACTTTCGGACCTGCCAAACTGATCAGAACCATAACAACAACTGTAATAAAGAATGACCAACCCATATTAATCAAAAATGGAATTTCCGTGATCGTATGAACGACTCCGTTTTCTAATTTTTCATAGGTAAAAGCAGTGTATAGCCAGGTTTCTTTCCCGAAAATATCTACTGCAAAACTGTTGAAGAAAATAGCCAGTAAAAAGCCAAGAAGAACGCCTACCAAAGCTGCCGTTCCTGTTGTTCTTTTCCAGAACATTCCCAAAAGGAACATAGCAAAAACTCCGGGACTGATAAATCCGGTATATTTTTGGATGAATGTGAAACCACCTTCTCCTCCAATTCCCAGGACATCTGTCCATGTAAATGCCAGAGCCACGAACATTGCGATAATGATTGCCCAGCGTCCTGTTCTTACCATCTGGATTTCGGTAGCATCTGCTTTCAGGTATTTTTTATAGATATCCAAAGTAAAAATGGTCGAAATACTGTTTACTTTTCCTGCCAAAGATGCTACAATTGCTGCAGTAAGCGCTGCAACCGCAAGGCCTTTCAGCCCTGTTGGCAAGAAGCCTAAAATGGCTGAATAGGCGCCATCTTTTACACCGTTGAAACCTGGCAGATGCCCTTTCGTATATAAAACATAGGCTGCAATTCCCGGAAGCATCACAATAATCGGCATAAATAATTTTAAAAATCCCGCGAACAAAATTCCGGTTCTTGCCGTTTTTAGGTCTGCTCCCAAAGCACGCTGCGTAATGTACTGGTTACATCCCCAATAATTCAGGTTAACAATCCACTGACCGGCAAAGTACATTGCCAATCCAGGTAAAACCACATATTTCTGAACATTCACGTTCTCCGGCATTGCCAGAGTTGTGGTGGTTGTAGCCGGTTTATCAAGAATGAGCTTAAAATGCTGTGGTGCTTCTTTAATTAATGTCTGGAAACCTGTGAAAGCATTTCCTACAGCGGCTCCGTTAATTCTCTGGTCAACAATCTGAAGAGCCATATAAACCGTGGCAAAACCTCCGATAATTAAAACCGCTACCTGAATAACGTCGGTGTACCCGATTACTTTCATTCCTCCCAGACCAATCAGCAAGGCCATGAGCAGTAACCCAATCATAATGATATGAAGATTATCTCCGCCCAGCAATGTATCAATGGCCAAAGCTCCCAGATAAAGAATGGAGGTCAGGTTTACAATCACATACAGAAACAGCCAGAAAACCGCCATAATCAGTGAAACCGATTTGTTGTAACGGGTTTCAAGGAATTGGGGCATCGTATAAATCTTATTTTTAAGGTAAATAGGAATGAACCAGACTGCAATAATAATCAATGCAATGGCTGCAATCCACTCGTAAGCTGCGACAGCAATGCCTACGAAGAATCCTTCACCACTCATTCCTATAAACTGTTCGGCCGAAATATTGGACGCAATCAGGCTGGCACCAATCGCCCACCAGGTAAGTGAACCTTCTGCCAGAAAATAGTCTTTACTGCCTGTAGCTGCAGATTTTTTCCTGTTGTAGATCCAAATTCCGTAACCGGCTACCACCACAAAATAAATCAGAAATATGATGATATCAATAGTTGCTAAGTTTCCCATAATTTATTTTTTAACTGAGAATTTATAAATCGTTTTAGTCTGATATTTCTGTCCCGGCTTAAGTTCTGTTGAAGGGAAAGAAGGTTGATTTGGAGAATCCGGAAAATGTTGGGTTTCTAAACAAAAGCCTGTTCGGAATTCATTCTTCCCTCCTGTTTTAGTGTCAAACTTTCCATCAAGAAAATTTCCGGAATAGAACTGAACACCCGGTTCATCCGTAAGAACTTCCATTACTCTTCCTGACTCAGCATGATAGACTTTTGCAATGCTCCTCATTCCGTTTCCATTCAGAATCCAGTTATGGTCGTAACCTTTTCCTTTTTTCAGCTGATCATCATTTGTAACATTGATGTCTTTTCCGATTGGTTTTGAAACCGTGAAATCAAACGGACTTCCCTTTACAGATTTCTGTTCACCGGTTGGAATCAACGTTTCACTGACAGGTAAAAATTTATTTGCATTAATTTGCAGTTCGTGATCAGTAATCGTTTTTGTAAAATTCCCTGAAAGGTTGAAATATGAATGTTGAGTAAGGTTAACAAATGTTGCTTTATCCGTCGTTGCTTCGTAAGAAATCTCCAAAGCATTGTCGTCTGTCAACGTGTAGAATACCGTGGTAGATAATTTTCCCGGATAGCCTTCTTCGCCGTCTGCACTCGTGTAAGTCAGCTTTATAGTTGGAAATTTCGCACCTTTAACAGGTTCAATGTTCCAGAATTTGGTGTGAAAACCTTCTTTTCCACCGTGAAGACTGTTGGGTCCGTCATTTTTATCAATATCATAGGTTTTGCCTTCCAAAGTGAATTTTGCGTTGGCTATTCTATTTCCAAAACGTCCGATCAATGCTCCGAAATAATACGGATTTCCGTTGAAATAGTCTTCAGGCTTTGTAAAGCCCAAAACGACATCTTCATAGTGACCATCTTTATCAGGAGCTGTCAATGAAGTGATAATTCCTCCAAAATTGATGACTTCCACTTTCATCCCGTTTTTATTGGTTAAGGTGTATTTTTTAATGGAATCGCCTTTTGCAGTCACTCCATAATCTGAAACCTGTATCTTTTCCATATTTTCTTTTTGAGGCTGATTAATGTTTTCTTTTTTGCTGCATCCGAGAATACATAAAACTGCAACAATAATCAGATTATAGTTTATTATTTTCATAGTTTGAATAATATTGCAAGATTAACGATAATAAATTTCATTCCAGCGAAGACTGTTCTTAAAATCACGGATTTTTGTATCTTTATCAATAACCAGGGATTCAATTCCTGCAATCTCCGCAAAATCTTCCAACTGCTCTGCACTGATGTTTTCACTATAGCACGTATGATGTGCTCCACCAGCCAGAATCCATGCTTCTGCAGCTGTATACAAGTCCGGAAGTGGTTTCCAAAGAACTCTTGCTACAGGAAGTTTTGGTAATTCTTCGGTAATTTCCAATGCTTTTGTTTTATTGATTAACAGTCTGAAATGATTTCCGAAATCCATAAGAGCAGCATTCAGAGAATCAATATTTCCTCTGGAATTGAAAACCAGACGGACCGGATCTGATTTGCCTCCAATTCCCAACGGATGAATTTCGCAGGATGGTTTATCAACTGCTAAAACAGGGTCAACTTCCAGCATATGGGAACCTAAAACTGAGGGATTTGCAGGATTGAGATGATAAGTATAGTCTTCCATAAATGCGTTTCCGCCTTCCAGGCCCTGCCCCATTGTTTTCATTGCACGGACTAATGCTGCTGTTTTCCAATCGCCTTCTCCGGCAAAACCGTAGCCTTTTTCCATTAACCTTTGAACAGCAATTCCAGGAAGCTGCTCCAATCCGTGAAGGTCTTCAAAAGTATCTGAAAAACCTTTGAAATTTCCGTCTTTCAGGAACTTTTCCAGTCCTAATTCTATCCTCGCAGCAGTTTCAAGTGATTTTCTGTTGCTTCCTCCCGAAAGCAGAGAATCTGCCATTGTATAAGAAGCTTCATATTCTTCAATTAAAGTTTTTACTTCACCTTCGCCAATAGCATTGACAACGCTCACTAAATCTCCGATTCCCCAGGTATTTACTGAAAATCCGAATTTGGTTTCCGCTTCTACTTTGTCACCATCTGTAACGGCTACATACCTCATATTGTCTCCAAAACGGGCAAATTTCGCTCCCTGCCAATCGTCCCAGCCTGCAGCAACGCGGCTCCAGTCTCCGATTTGTTTCTGAACTCTTTCCTCTGCCCAGTGTCCTACAACTACTTTCCTGTTTTTACGAAGACGGCTTACCATAAACCCAAATTCACGGTCACCGTGAGCAGCCTGGTTCAGGTTCATAAAATCCATATCCATTGTAGACCAGGGAATATCCTGATTGAATTGTGTATGTAGATGCAGCATTGGCTTTTGTAAAGCTGTGAGCCCGCGAATCCACATTTTTGCAGGTGAAAATGTGTGCATCCAGGTCACTATTCCAATACAATCTTTTGCAAAATTGGCAGCTGTAAGCGTTTCAAAAATTTCTTCTGTAGTTTTTACGGTTGGCTTCAGAACCACTTTTACAGGAATTGATGAAGATCTATTGAGCGCTTCAACAATTTTTCCTGAGTGTTCAGAAACCTGAGCTAATGTTTCAGGTCCGTATAAATGCTGGCTTCCTGTGATGAACCAGATTTCTTTGGTATTGAGAGGTGTTAACATATATTATAAAATGATAATTGATAGATAATTGTTATATATTTTACCATAGGTTTTACCTACGGCTATTGATATTAAACCCTTCGGGTTCTGTTTAAATAATTTGTTTGATAAACCTTATAGGTTTGCTTTCCGTTAATACACAAATTTTCAGGACTAATGCCATTTACTGTCCGTAGTAGGCATTTTTTCCGTGTTTTCGTTCGTAATGTTTTTTGATGAGGGAATCTTTCAGCCGAACTGCATTGGGATTGATCTGCCGGGTGAGATAAGCCATTTCCGCAACTGTTTCCAGAACTTTACTGTTATAAACCGCTTTATCAGCATTTTTGCCCCAGGTAAAAGGTCCGTGATTTCCAACGAGTACCATTTCCACTTCTTCGTAAGACAATTTTTTTTCTCTGAAACAATCGAGAATCTGGATTCCGGTATTGTATTCGTAATTTCCCTCGATCAAATCATCGTGCATTGGCGGTGCACAGGGAATATCTGTCGTTAAATGATCTGCATGTGTGGTTCCGAAAACCGGAATATCCAGCTGTGCCTGAGCCCAGGCTACCGAATAGATCGCGTGAGTATGAGAAATTCCGCCAATGCTTTCCCAGTTTTGGTAGAGATAAGCGTGGGTTTTGGTATCGGATGACGGCCTTAATTTTCCTTCCACCACATTGGCATCGTAATCTACAATCACAATGTCTTCAGGCTTTAGAATCTCATAAGGAACACCGCTTGGTTTGATCGCAAAAATTCCTTTTTCACGGTCAACGGCACTTACATTTCCGAAGGTATAAACGACTAGCTTCAAAGCATCCAACTGCATATTGGCTTCGTAACACTCTCTCTTAAGTTCTTTATAGATGCTCATTTTATTTTTATTAAATGATTAAATAATTTAAAAATTACAGGTCTTTGTTTCGGGCTAAAGCCCATTCCTATTGATTTCCGTCAGCCTTGTCAAGGTTTTGAACCTTGACAAGGCTGTCCTGTTGAATTATCCCTTATTTATTTTTATTTGAATCGATGAATCTAGTTCCTCGTTTCACGCAGTGCACTCCTAGGTTAAAAATTTCTATCAACTATAAACTATCAACGATCAACTTTTTCTTTGATTTGATATTGTTTTCGGTGAAGTCGGCGAGAATCTGATACTGGTTCATTAATTCTGCATACTTTTCAACCTGATCTGCCTGAGGAAAATATTCAGCTTCGAAATCGGAGCCCATTTTACGGCTTGCTTCCTGAACAGTCGGATAAATACCTGCCGAAACTGCCGCATAAATCGCGGCTCCCAAAGCCGGAGCCTGATCAGATGCCGCCACGACGATCGGCATATTCAGAACATTTGCCAATGTCTGCATAATAAACGGGGATTTTCTGGCAACGCCACCAATTCCGATTACTTTATTGATTTTAACGCCTTCTTCTTCAAAACGGTCGACAATTTTTTTGGATCCGAAACAGATGGCATTAACCAAAGCCTTGAAAATATGAGGTGCTTTTGTTCCCAAAGAGAGCCCGGAAATTGCTGATTTCAATTGCTGATCCGCATCTGGTGTTCTTCTTCCGTTGATCCAATCCAAGGCAACAGGAATTGTTTCGGAAAGTGGAATTTTTTCAGCTTCCAAAGTAAGATTGCGGATGAGATTATTTTCTATTTCTTCTTTTAAGCGTTGCTTTTGATCTTCATCGATACTATCAGAATCCATAAGCACATTATAAATTGGCCAAGTGAGAATGTCTTTATACCATGCCAAAAGATCTCCGAATGCGGACTGACCGGCTTCCAGACCAATCAGTCCTGGAATAACAGAACCGTTCACCTGTCCGCAAATACCTTTTACGGTTTTATCCAGGATGATTTCGTTGGGAGCAACCATAATATCACAGGTGGACGTGCCCATAATCCTAATGAGGGTGTTCTCTTCAACTTTTGCGCCGACGGCTCCTGAATGGGCATCGAAAGTTCCTACGGCAATCACAGTATTGGTCGTCAGTCCCAGCTTAGCCGCCCATTCTTCGTTTAAACTGCCTGCAATCTCATCGGAAGTATAGGTTTTATCATATAATCTGTCCCGAAGCTCAGCTAAAGACGGATCCAGCTGCCCAAGGAAATCCTTAGCCGGAAGTCCGTTCCATGACTCGTGCCACATTGCTTTATGACCCGCTGCGCAACGGCTTCTTTTGAATGTTGCCAGATCCTGATGATCGGAAAGCAGAAAAGTAATATAATCACAGTGTTCCATCCAGCTGTAAGCGGAATTTTTCACTTTTTCATCCTGTCTGTTGATATGCAGAATTTTTGCCCAAAACCATTCGGAAGAATAAATTCCGCCCTCGAATCTGGTGTAATCTTCACCGCCCCAGTTTCTTGCCAAATGATTAATTTCTTCAGCCTCATGAATAGAGGTATGATCTTTCCATAAAACCATCATTGCATTGGGATTTTCTTCAAATCCGGGTATTAAAGCCAGTGCTATTCCTTCTTTGTTTACAGGAAGTGGTGATGAACCTGTAGTATCAATGCAGATGCTTACAACAGTTTCCGGTGCCACTCCGCTTTCTTTTACTACATTAGAAATGGTTTGTTCCAAACCTTCAATATGGTCTAAAGGATGTTGGCGAAACTGATTTTTTTCCGGCAAACAGAATTTTCCCTGCTTCCATCGTTGATAGTAGCTGACTGATGTAGACAGTTCTGCACCGTTTTCTGTATCAATCAGTACAGCACGAACGGAATCTGTACCATAATCCAGTCCGATAACATATTTCTTCATTTATATAATGAGTTAAGTTTTAACAATATTTTGATAGACCCCTTCGACAAGCTCTGGGTGAGATTTCTAATGCTAAATGTTTAAGCTTAGGTTTAATTTGATGACTAAAAAGAATCATTTTTAATTAAGCCTTAATAAATCCATTACATTTCTGTTCTTGAGATAAAACAAATATAAGATTCTATTTTAAATAAATGTATAAAATACACTTAATTTTATTTTTATTTCTATGTTTATATCTGAGGCTTATTTAATCTTTAAAACAACCAGCGAATAGGCAGGAATTTCCATTGAAAATATCCTTTTTTTTATGACTGAATTATCTTCAACAGGCTGTATATTTTCTGTTTTAAAATTATTCTCGGCAGAAAGTGTAGGAGCTTTTAAGACCGTTTTTGTCAGTTTTTGTCCCAGTTTTATATTTTTAGGATTAATTTCTATTAATACCGTCTTGTTGTCTGTATTGACAATTTTAATGATCACCTCATTATTTTTACTGTCTTTTACTGCGGTTGCATAGAGTTTATCCTGTCCACTGACCGGGGTCTTATTGTGGTAAATCTTCAGTAAATCAGTCCCTTTATTATTCGAAAATAACTTCTGAACATAATAATTGGGAGTTGCGTATGACTGCAGATTATTGAACCAAATCAAATCCGGAGTCCATTGCCAGCCATCGGCGTGTGCAAAAAGCGGCGCATAAGAAGTCATGGTTACCACATCCGCATTTCTTTCCAGCCCTGTCATAAAAGCGGCTTCCGAAAGTGCCGATTCCCAGTTATTTTTATTGTCCGGACTTACTGTTTTTACCGACTGAACTGCGTATTCACCTGCAAAAACTTTAGGCCCGTTTCTATCATATTTATCGTATCTCGCAGCATTTTCCTGAAACCATTTTGCTGAATTGTAATAATGCTCATCGACAATCTGTGCATTGAGCTTTTTAAGCTCTTTCCAGCCGTATTCGAAAAATTCTCCGTCAGGCAATGGTCCGCTTCCGGAAATGATTGTAATATCGGGGTATTTTGAATGAATGGCTTTTTCAAAAATTTTGTACCGTTCGATATAGTCTTCACCCCACTGTTCGTTTCCGACGCCAATATATTTCATATTAAAAGCCTTGGGATGTCCCATTTCTGAACGGATTTTTCCCCATTTCGTATTGACATCTCCGTTGGCAAATTCAATTAAATCCAAAGCATCCTGAACAAAAGGGTTTAATTCTTCAAGGTTTACCAGCTCACCTGTATTAAACTGGCAGGCCATTCCACAGCTAAGAATCGGTAAAGGCTCGGCTCCCAAATCTTCGGAAAGCTGGAAATATTCATAAAAACCTAATCCGAACGATTGGTAATAATCGGGAGTCAGGCGATGCGGGAAACCCGAACTCCATTTGTTGATGAGATATTCTCTGTCTGCTACATTTCCCAATGTTTTTTTCCACTGATACCTTTCGGCAAGTGTTCTGCCTTCCACAATGCAACCTCCCGGAAAACGCAGAAATCCAGGCTGTAAATCGTATAATTTCTGAACTAAATCTTTTCTTAAGCCATCTTTTCTTCCTTTCCAGGTATCTTGCGGGAAGAGGGAAATCATATCCATATTTACAACGCCGTTTCCTGTAAAAGTGATCTGAAGTTTTGCTTTTTCTACCGTTCCTAAAGGAGAAAAAACAGCCGAATATTTGTGCCATCCTTTTCCTTTGATGATTATCGGAACTGTAGAAATTACCACTCCTTTTTCGTCAACCAAGCTTGCATTGACCGCAGAAATATTTCCAGATACATTTTCTAAATCAAAGCTGAAATCATATTTAGCATCTTTATGAAGTCCAATTCCCCGGAAGCCTTCATTTTCCAGTATATACTTTTTATCGTTGTGAACGGTAATTCTAGCGTAGTTTTTATTGGTTTTGGAATGATCAGAATAAATGGTCAAAAACCCGGAATCCAGATTATGAGAAAGGGTTTGCGTATTTTTTTGCTTCCAGCCCGTCAAGGGTTCATCGAATTCAAAGCTTCGGTTTTTGATTAATTCGGCATAAATACCGCCATCGGCTGCAAAATTGATATCTTCAAAGAAAATCCCATACATTGTCGGCTGGATTTTAATGTTGGTAGGAGCTCCATCAAGATCTAAAGTAAATTTTGAGTTTTGCGCTGATGAAAATGCAACGCAACTTGAAAGAAGAATGGTAAAAATTTTATTTTTTGTTTTCATTGATACTATTTTTGATTGTCCAGATAAACACTTAGATTACAGTCAGTGTGGCATCTATAATCGTAAACTTTTAAATTGAATGTATTATTCTTCTATTTAATTGATAAACCTTAGGTTTTAAAAATCTATAAGGTTTCCTACATTGAGAATAGTTTACTTGACTTTCAACTGAATACTTTTTAAATCTGAGTTTTTTGAAGTTCCTCCGTAGAAAATTGTATAATCTCCTGATTTTGAAACTAGATCATCAGCTTTTTCATCATAAAATTTAAAAGATTCTTCAGAGATGTTTAGCTGGATGTTTTTTGTTTCTTTAGATTTAATCAATTTTTTTTCAAAAGCTCTCAGCGTTTTTACGGGTGCTAAAGGATCATTATTTCTTTTGACATACACCTGCACCACTTCTTCGCCATCTCTTTCCGAAATATTGCTAACCGGAATTGTTATCGTGATTTTCTCATTAGAATTGATGCTGTTTTTGCTCAATTTAGCATTGCCATAGGCAAATTTTGAATAGCTTAAACCATGACCAAATGCATATAAAGGATCTTCGGACATATAGCGATAGGTTCTACCTTTCATATCATAATTCTCAAAACCCTGATGCTTACTCGTTGTCGAAAGTGCATTATCCAATTGCTCAAGATTCCTGTAAAAAGTAATTGGTAATTTTCCGGAAGGGTTGTAATCTCCAGTTAAAACATCGGCAACAGCGGTTCCACTGGATTGACCGCCGTACCAGGCATTCAGCAGAGCGTCATAATTTTTTTCATCCTGCTCCAAACCGAGCGCACTTCCCGTGCACAGTACGAACACAACAGGTTTTCCTGTTTTTCTTAATTCTGCTAACAGTTCACGCTGAACTTTCGGAAGCTCTATTGAAGTTTTATCACCACCTTTAAAACCTTCTGCATTAACCATCATTTCTTCCCCTTCAAGGCTCGGGGACAATCCGCCGACAAAAACAATTACCTCAGCGTCTTTTACTTTTTCTTTTACTGAATTAAAATTCACCGGATCTTTTCGGTACACTTCGAAATCAATGCTTACATATTTTCCTTTCTGGCTGTGTCGAAATTCTATCTGATACTCCTTCCCTTTCTCCATTTTCACCGGAAATTCAGAAGGATGTCTTGCATCCGGCCCTTTTCTTGTCGCAATTTCTTTTCCATCAATCAAAAGCGTATAAATATCCGATGTTGCAGCAGAAAATATCACTTCACCAGAATAACTGCTTTTAAAAATACCTGATATTTTTGCTGACGTATTTTCTCTGGCCACTCCCGGCGCAAGTTGAGTTCCGCCAAAACTGCTGTAGGAAATCCTCGTTGTATTGACCGAAATATTGACCGGTTTTTCTTTGAATTCATTATTATTAAAAAACTCAACCTTCATTCCCTTCTCACCGTTTTTCTGGCTTACAAAATTCTGGTAAAGAGTTGTTCTGGATGATGGATCTGCCACCTCGGTTCCTTTTTCGTAAATGATTTCAGCATTTGGAAATTTTGTTTTAATTCCACTTAAAATGGTCACCGTTGAAGAAGGTGTTCCGTTATAATTTCCGAGCTGCATAATTCCATCATCGGCATTGGGACCGACAACAGCAATTTTTTTAATATTCTTATTTAAAGGCAGAACATTTTTCTCATTTTTCATCAGTACAATAGACTTTTGAGCCATTTTCAACGCCTGTTCTTTATGTTCTTTAGAATCTACCGTAGAATAAGGAATATTGTTCCAGTGAACAGACGATTTGGGATCAAGCATCCCTAATTCAAACCACCCTTTGAGGATTCTGCGCATCGAAATGTCGAGGTCTTTTTCGGTAATTAATCCGCTTGCCAGGGATTTGTTAAGATTATTGTAAGTATCTCCGCATTCCAAATCTGTTGAATGTTTTAATGCATCTGCAGCGGTTGTTTTTTCGTCAGGATGTGTTCCGTGGTATTTTTCCTGATAGAAATCGGCCAAAGCCCAACAATCTGAAACCACCATTCCATCGTATTTCCATTTACCACGAAGAATTTCATTAAGCAACGTATTGTTGGCACAACAAGGCTGGCCGTCAAAAGCATTATAGGCACACATCACTTCTCTCACATTTCCTTCCAAAACCAGTGCTTTAAAAGCCGGAAGATAAGTTTCATAAAGATCTCTCCTGGAAATTTCAGCATTATAGGAATGCCGGTTCCATTCCGGACCGCTGTGAACGGCAAAATGCTTGGCACAGGCATGGGTTTTAAAGTATTTAGGATCATTTCCTTGCAAACCTTTTACAGCAGCAACGCCCAAAACAGAGGTTAAATAAGGATCTTCTCCATAGGTTTCCTGACCTCTTCCCCATCTCGGATCTCTGAAAATATTGATGTTTGGAGTCCAAAAGGTAAGACCTTCGTAACGTCCGGTTTTATTGGCTTCATCAAAAGATTTATTGTATTTCGCACGAGCTTCGTCAGAGATCATTTCAAAAGTTTTGAAATGCTCTGAAACATCCCAGGTTGCCGCCATACCGATTGCCTGCGGGAAAACAGTAGCCGTTCCTGCTCTGGCAACACCGTGAAGCGCCTCGTTCCACCAACCGTAAGCCGGAATTTCAAGTCTTGGGACAGCCCTGGAATTGTCCATCATCATTCCAATCTTTTCGTCAACCGTTAATAACCCTAAAAGATTTTCAATCCTTTGCTCAACCGGAAGACCGGGGTTTTGAAACGAATATTTGAAATTCTGAGCGTAACTAAAGGTACAGACTACAACTGACAGGGTTAATAAAATTTTGTTCATATGGTTAATTTTAAAGCAGTCTTTTGTTAAAACATTTTGATTATTATCATTGAATATTGCATTCCAATGTGATAAAGACAAAGATAAGATTCTATTTTAATAAATGTATATAATACACTTAATTTAAAGTAAAAAGGTTACCTGAAAAGGCGGTAACCTTTTTAAAGGAATTTTTAATATAATCTCTTTGAGATTATTGTTTTATAAATTTACTTTTAATACTTTTTCCTGAGTCGGATATTTCAATAAAATAAAGCCCTGCCGGAAGTTTTGAAACATCAATTCTGTTTCTTCCTTTGGTTAGCTTTACTTTATTAGTTATGCTTCCTCTCGAATTATTGATAGAATAGAATGCATCATCCGATTTCCAGTCAATGAAAATTTCTGTTTTGGCAGGATTTGGATAGAGGAAAATCTCTTCTTTTGCTGTGATTACGTCATCAGTCTTAAGTGTAGCAAAACTTAACGGAAGAAAGTTGTTGGTATAGGTATTATTTTCAGTAAGATATCCCTGGAAAGAACTGACTGAAGGCTCGTTACCCGCCGTTACCTTATAAAAACCTGTCACTCCGCTTTCTGTTTTCAGCACATATCCTCCTGCAGCTACTTTTACAGACTGATAAACGCCGTTTATCTGGTTGACCGTAATTGCTTTTGGTGTAGATACAGCACCTGATCCTGTGAATGTCTTGCTTCCTGTAGCATTGATCAATACAGGAGTATTTGCAGGAATTATCCCGTTGGAAATCTGTGAACAAACCACATTTCCGGAACCGGGCTGCATCATGTATGCGGTAACTCCGGAAGGAATGGCTGACTGGAAAGGTAAAAGAAGGATCCCGTACCCATTAAAAGTTCTTGTGTACGTAGCAGAACTTGCTGTAAAGCCAAAAGGCACTTGAAAATCTTTACCCAAATCCGAAAGAGTCAGGTTCTGACAGGAATTGCCTGAAATTACATTTATATTATTATTGCTGACGCTTCCGTTAACATAAAAAATACTGTTCCGGTTGGCAGAAGCATTGCTCCAGGTGTCTGTAGAAGTATTTCCTGTAACGTCTCTGAAATCAATAGATGTATAATATTCATTTTCGAGGGCATCCATAAGACTGCTGTCTGCAAGAGAGTAAGCCGCTGCAAATTTTGAAGCTCTTTCATTACCAACATTGAAATAAACATCACCCAAAGTCAGGGTGAGAATTGAGCTGTAATTTCCGCTTCGAAGCCCGATAATCCCTTTGCAGCCATACGGAAGAACCGTTCTGGAAATATCAAATACCAGATTGAAACTTCCGGAACCCGGAGCAGGAAATGCTACACTGCCATAATTATGAGATCTTACCGTTCCGTTGCTATCAACATAATACAATGTCGTATTGGATGAAGTCGGCAAGTTGCTTGTTGTATAATTTAGTACATTAAAAATTAACTTGTTGTAACGGTCATCCAAATTTAAATATCCGCTGTTGGCATCTGTATTTGAGCTTATTAGCGGCGTGGAATTGTAGAATGTAACCGTTTTTCCGCTCAGTTGATAATTAGTACCAAACGATGAATTGGTTGGAACCTGAGTTTCAATTTTATTATAATGAACATCACCGCCCGTCATGAATGATACCGGTCTGTCGCCACTTTTATTAAACACAAAAGTCATTACACTCGAAGGGCTCACCTGAACTGTGGGGCGGAAACTCGCCGTACTGAAAGAGAAAGGTGATGAAGCTATATTCACAGATTGTGAAGTGGTTGTCTGTATTCCTGAAGTTGTAAAGAATGGCAGATCAACTTTAAGATCATATGTGCTGGAAGAAGAATTGATAACAACAAGGGTGATCTGGTTTCCGTCCAGCGAAATATAAGAAGAGCCTTCCAAAGTTCCGCTTGAGGTTTCCCATTTGGCATCAATTCTGGTTTTTCCCGTAGTATTTTTGGCATATTGGGATAAAATATATCCTCTTTTGGTCATATCTCCGGCAACAGTTCCGTATGAGCCATCCCCCATCAGCCCATAAAATCTTTTTGAGGCATAATGAATCCACGCATTTACATTTCCAAGCAATGCATTATTTACACTTCTTGCAAAAGTGAAACCATCCGTATTCCAGACGAAATCCCGTGGAGCCGAACTACTTGAAGAATTCCAGTTGATCAGATATTCTGTCTGCCATATTTCTTTATTATAATTCTGAAACTGCTTGTACACAGACTGCATCGAACCGTATTGATGTCCTCCGTACACCTCAAAATTCGCCATTACCGCGGGATCTAAGAATGCATTGGCAAAATTATCTGTAAAACCAACACTTTCGGGTGCTATTACCTTACAGTTGATAAGGTGGCCATAATTTTTAACAAAGGTGGCTATTTGTGTTGGCGTCCAGATACAGCCTTGATACTGCGCCATTTCATCGGGTTCATTTTGTATAGATATGTAATCTAATGTTACCCCATTATTTTGCATATAAGTTACAAAACTGTTTAGATACAAAGCATAATCCTGATAATTTTCAGGTTTCAGATAGCCGATTTGCTGAACACCGTTCGTATCAGTATACACAGCATTGACATGGTTATTGGTTTTCCATGCTGCCGGCATTGTCCATGGACTGGCAAATAGGGTAAGACCCATTGATTTAGCCAGCTGAGCCGTTGCAAGAGCCGTGCTCCAATTACTGCTTTGCTCGGGAATATAAAGGCGCATGATATTATACCCTCCTTCACTGCCTGCACCCCAAAGTTTTTGGATCTCTGTGGTAGTCATATGGTTGTATCCAAACTGTGGACTGCAGACAAAGCCGCCGAAGCCTGTTATTTTCTGATAAGCAATATTCTTATCAATTTTTACTTTTGCCTGTAGATTTTGTGCATTCAGCTGTACTGAAATTGCAATACCCGTAATCATTACAAGTATTAATTTGAAGATTTTTTTCATAGTAATAAGTTTTAATTCTGATGTTAAATGTGTCTAATGAATAGATTTATGATGGTCGCTAAGTAGTTATTTCAGCTTCTTCTGAAAATTATCCTTTCATAAAATTCACCATCATCAATTTTCAACAATTACCCTCTTCATTTATTTTTCTGAATAATCACTTTGAGGAGCTCCCAGATAACTTGGTTTAAGGCCTCCCGTATCAATTAGTATTTTCTCTAAAACAATTCCCGGCTCCAGAATCCTGAATCTTAACGTATGTTTGCCTGGCTGCAAAATCTGATGTTTTGTCACTGATTTAATGATGTGTTCCGACTGCCATTTTCCCAATTCTCCACGGTAATGTCCATTGAAATTGACAGTCTCGAGTTTTCCTCCATCGAAGGAAATCTCATAACGCAATCCTTTGTTATGGTTGAAATTTAAAGTCGGAGCTAAAAGCAGCTGAACTTCAACTTCACCTTTAGATTTAAAATTAATATCATATTCCAGATAGATATTTTCATCGGATTTCGGGTAGGCATTCTGGGGAAAAGTCGTTAGCCCGGATTTTGTTTTCCCGAAATCAGGAATCACTTCCCAATGAATCCTGTCCGAATTATTCATTCTCGCAAAATTTTCCGCTTCTATGGAAACATAGCCGTTTTCTTCTGCAAATATTTTCTCTTTCGGAGTGGCTGCTGCTTCGGAGATATAGATTACGTCAGGCATTACATTTACTTTTCCATCGAACCAGGCTTTGTACCCTATCTTCATTTGATCCATCATATGCGTCCATTTTCCTCCGGCAATTTCATTGTTATATTTATTGTCGAGATAAGCATTTCTTTCAAAACACTCTTTCACTTTATCTGCGTAGAAATTTGCCTGAATATCATTTTTGGCAGCCAGTTCTTTATTTTTAGCCACTGCATAATACATTTCATATAAATTGCTGCACGCATCGATTGGGTATAGAACCAACTGATAATAGGCATCCTGATATTCTGCCGGAATCTGGTCTTTTAAACGTAAAGCATCGACTGCTAATGATCTGTAGTCATTCAGTACTGTTTCAAATTCATTATAATTTTCGAGGCTGAATGTTTTGCTGTCAAGCGTTTCAGGGGTAACTCTTCGATTATATTTGGCATAGAGATTAATCATTCGGGCAATTTCCTTTGCATGTTTCTCGCCAAACTGCTGTACTGCCCATTTTTCGGTATATTCCAGAAGATTTTTAGCGTTAAACTGTTTGGGATTCCAGGCCATTTCAAGGAAAAAACTGATCGGGAATTCCATTGGCTTTAAATCGCCCACATTCACTACCCAGACTTTGTCGACTTTATGTTCGTACGAAAGATTCATCTGCTCCCAAACTCTCTGTATGGGACTGATATTGATCCATTTAGAATTTCTCGGTCCACCTACGTAATCAAAATGATAATATATTCCGTAACCGCCTTTATGCAAGGGTTTTGAAAGATCCGGAAGCTTTCTCACGTTGCCCCAGTTATCATCGCAAAACAGCAAAATAACATCATCCGGAACCCTCATGCCTTTATCGTAATAATCCTGAACCTCTTTGTACAAAGCCCAAATCTGAGGTGTTTTATCCGCTTTTTTACCGGTTACCTCAGCAATAATTTTGCGTTGATCTTTTACGATTTTTTCAAGTAAAGAAATATTGGTTCCCTCTCCCATTGCTTCATCACCATCGCCACGCATTCCAACAGTAATGAGTTTTTCCCAGCTTTTGCTTCTCACAATTCCGGCTTTCCAGAATTCCTGCAAAACTTTAGAATTTTTGGAATAATCCCAGACATTCGGGAGGTTATTTCTTTTGATATACCGGTGCCAATCGGTCTGCGCCTGCGCCATCGGCTCGTGGTGAGAAGTTCCCATTACGATTCCCATTTCGTTGGCTAATGGCCCGCTCAAAGCATCATCGTCATAAAATGCTTTTCCCCACATGGCTGGCCAAAGGTAGTTGCCTTTCAGACGAAGGATCAATTCAAAAACCTTTTCGTAAAATTTTGAATTAACACCTCCAAAAGTGGCTCTAGCCCAACCGCCAAGAGATGGTTCTTCATCATTCAGGAAAATCCCGCGGTACTCTACAGCAGGTTCTCCATCGGTATATATTCCTTTTTTGAAATATAAATTTTCTTTCGTTTCAACCGGAACATCTGCCCAGTAATACCAGGGTGAAACACCAATCTGCTGCGAAACTTCATAAATTCCGTAGATGGTTCCTCTTTTGTCACTTCCGGCAATCACAATAGCTTCCGAAACTCCGGGAAATGGATTGCTGATATTCTGGATGACGTATTTTTCTGTTTTCCCGGTTAATGATTTCCCATCGATCTTTTTTTGTCTGATTAAATCATCGATCACAGATTTTGTTCCGACAGTTCCGATAATAATTAAAGGAGAAGTCGTTCCGGAAATCTGATTCAGAATGTTGGGTTGTTCGCCTGTAACTTTCTGAAAATCTGTTTGGAGGTTCTTTACGGCTCTCATAATTCCTGCATCCATCTGAGCATCTGCATAGATGGAAATTCTGACTGATTTGTCTTTCAGAAGAATAGCATCATTGGTTTTTTCTGTCGTGATAAACCGTTCGGTTGCCTGTATATTACCAAAAGCACCCAACAACAGTACAAAGAAAAATAGTATAGGTAATCTGCTCATAATCTTATCTTTATCTGATTGAAACCTTCAAGGTTTAAGTTTAACATTTATCAGTTGCGAATCGCATGCAGCCCGCCCTGAGTGGAGCTCTTTTTGTGGAGCGAAGCGGAACAAAAAAGCGGGAACGGAGGGCGGATAAAGCTGCCCAAATTATTCCTGCATTAATTCTTCAACACAAAACCGCCATTCGGCTGAATTTCAATTTCGTATACTCCTTTTTTACTAATGGAAATCTGTTTTGTAAATGTGGTTCCGGATTTATCATCATTAATAAGGTCGACATTTTTGCCTGCCAACATCGGGAGATTGAGTTTAAGCTTTTTAACCGTTTTCTCTGCATTCACCCCGGCAACATACCATGTATTCTGATGCCTTCTTGCAATGACAGAATATTTCCCGGGATAGCCGTCGATAAAAATCGTCTCATCCCAAAGTGTCGGAACATCTTTCATAAAATCAATCTGGAATTTTGGAGCATCAGCCAGGTTATTCGGCATTACTGCAAACATCTGAACGGGATTTTGAAACAAAACCGCTGTCGCCAACTGAAATCCGTCTGTTGTATGTCTTTTATTTTTATCCTTGTTTGATTGGGTTAAAAATTTATTGAGAAAAGTGCCGCCAAACTCCATACTTCCCACCGTATTCCTGATAAACGGATGCAAGGTTGCAAAGAACGCTTCCTGCTTACGGACATCTTCTGAAAAATACAGCATTTCCGAAGCTAAAACGGCTTCACTTCCCGCATAATTCGGGTACATCACTTCCCAGCCTCGTGGTAAAGTGGCGCCGTGGAAAATAATCGTTAATCCGAAATCATTAGCATCAGACAAAATATCTTCGTACAGACGCATGGTTTCCTGTTTGTCTCCGCCGAAGAAATCGACTTTCAGGCCTTTTACTCCGACTTCCTTTAGCCATCTCATTTCTTTTTTCCTTTCTACGGCATTGCTCATTTTGTTTCTTGGACCCATCGGTGCATCGTTGGCAGCTCCGTTGGAATTGTACCAAAGCATCACACCCACATTTTTGGATTTCGCATACTGAACGAGTTGTTTCATCCGCTCTTTCCCTATATTTTTATCCCAAAGTGCATCGATCAAAATAAATTCATATTGTAAGGAAGAGGCAAGATCTATGAACTTCACCTGATCATCATAGTTCATGCTTGCATCCTGCCATAATATCCAGCTCCAGGTAGAACGTCCGAACTGATATTCCTGCGAAGGCTCGTAAAGCGGTTCCAGCACATCAAAAGGAATCGTAGTTTCTACGATCGGTTTCAATGAATCTCCAATGCTAATGGTCCTCCACGGTGTTTTTCCCGGAAGTGAAATCGCTGCTCCGGAACTTCCGAAACCGTTGTTTTCCGCCATATTTGGATAGGCTACCTGATAAAGGTTCTTTTCTGAAGTAGTGCTGAGATGTGAAGCGCAATATAAACTGGTCACGCCAGTCTCTGAAAGTAAAACCCAGCCATCATTTCCGATATGAAAAAGTCCTGGGAAAACATAACCATAGTCGGCTTTTGTTCCTAATTCTGCATCCGCTTTGTATCCGCTTTCGTAGCTTGGCGCTGTTCGGGCAAATCCGCTCATCGGCTTCATCATCGGTGAGAGAAAAGTTGTCGTTTGAGCTGGAAACCGGTATCCGGTAACTTCCGATTCTACCACCGCACTGAAACGATCCTTCATTGACGGAATCTCATAACGGAAAGCAATATTATTATCGCTAACCTGAAACTCAATTTCAAGATCGAACTGATCTGCATTCATAAAGCTGACCATCAAAGTATTGGCTTTATACTCAACTTCAGATTTTTTTATTTTTTTGTTGCTGTATTTTTTAGAAACAACATCTTTTTTGCTGTTGATGAATTTTAAATTTTTAGAAAAATCAGATTCATTGGTGATCAACCCCAACGGAGACTTGTCGAGCATTGTTTCTCCCTGAAAACTTACAGAGTATAATGCTTTTCCTTCTTCTGAAAATACATTCAGCTTCAATTTGCCATCCGGACTGGAAATTTCAGCAATTTGGGCTTTAACTTCTGATAAAAAACAGAAAATTATTAATGACAGAAATATAAGTGTTACTTTTTTCATTTTAAATTATTTTGAAAACATCCAATAATCGAAAAACATAATATCTTTTTCCGCTTTACCATTACACACGAAATAAAGATTGTGAATGCCTGTAATTTTGTTGGATAGATTAGTCGTAACTGTTTCAAATCGATCATCTCCACCGGTAAGAGGAACTTTTATGGTGGCGGCAACCGGTCCGTTTAAACTGTCTAAATGAACATCCATTGTGACACCGCTGTTATGCGTAGTTCCAACACGGGCAGAAAAAGATGATGCGCCATCTTTTCCAAAATCAACATTCTTTACACTGGTGTAAGCGCCATTTTTCTTTGCTTTAATGAAAACTCCCGCTGCTTTGTTCTGATAAGATTTTACGTTCTCTGACCACGCAATCATTTCTGCCTGATTGAATGCGTAAGGATTGACGTTTGCAATGGCATCCGTAATACCGTTGGTCATTTTAAAAGGCGAAATAGAGCCGTCTTTATTAAAATTAAGTTCCTGCACGCTTACCGATCTTGTAAATCCACTTCCGCCCGGCAATGCACCGTTATGGTAGAAGAAATACGTTTTTCCTCTGAAATCAATAACTCCGGGATGATTGGTAAAGGATTTTCCTTCCGCAGGCATTATGATTCCTCCATATTTCCAAGGACCTTGTGGACTTTTACTCGTCGAATAGCCGATAAACTCGGGAAGCGGACCGCCCGGCCAGAAAAGATAATATAAATTTTTGCGTTTGTACAGCCACGGACCTTCTTCGTATTTGGTGGGTCTTTCGGGATTTCCTTCTCTTTTACCAAAAGATTCTTCGGTCATTGGAACCTCAACAATATCGCCGGAATAGGAAATCATATTTTCATTTAATTTTACATATTTAAGCTTTGGATTCCCCCAGTACATATGCGCCTGACCATTGTCATCAATAAAAACCGTAGGATCGATATCACCCCATTCGCTCTGAACCAATGGCTTTCCCAACGGATCATGAAACGGACCAAAGGGACTGTCGGCAACAGCAACTCCAATTGCGCCTTTGTTATTGGTTTTGGAAATCATCGGTACGTACATAAAAAACTTTCCGTTTCTTTCGATGCACTGTGCTGCCCATGCATCACGTTTTGCCCAATCAAAATCATTGTAAGAAAGGATAACGCCGTGGTCTGTCCAGTTGACCATGTCATTGGTAGAAAATACCTTCCAGTTGTTCATGGTAAACCATGTAGAATCATCTTCATCGTGACTGGTGTAAACATACAAACGGTCATTGAACACCATCGGAGCCGGGTCCGCGGTATAAGCGGTCTGAACGATGGGATTTTGGGCAGAGAGCGATAATCCTGTTAAAACTAATCCGATATTCAGAACAGACTTTAAAACCTTTTCCTTCATGACTTTGATTTTAGATTAGTTCTTTACTGATTGGGGCACAATGGTAAACTCAGAGAATTTGCTTTTGTCAACAGGCTTAAACAACAACTGCGAAAAAATATATAAATCATTTTTCCAGACTTTGAAATCGTGACCACCCGGTTCTACATAAAAAATGTGAGGAATATTATTTTGCGTCAGATAATCACTTGTCCTTTTACTGAAAGACATCAGTCTGTCCTGATCGCCGCAGGAAATCCAAAGGAGTTTTAATTCTTTAGCTTTGGCAGGATCTGGAAGCAGCTGTTGAGGTTCTTTGGTATTCGGAGCCGAAGAAAAACCGCCTACCCAAGCAAATTTATCTATATTTCCTAATCCAAAATTCAGGGATTGTCCACCCCCCATGGACAGTCCGGCTATTGCTCTGTTTTCTCTGTCCTTTTTTACAGGATATTTTTTTTCAATGAAAGGAATAAGATCGTTCAGCAAATCTTTTTCAAATGTTGCAAAAGCTTCGACTTTATCTTTTGCCATAATATCACCCGTGGCTCTGTCGTCTTTCATCGCCCGCCCATTGGGTAAAACAACGATCATTGGAGTCAACTTTCCCTGTGCATACAGATTGTCAAGAATAATCTGGGGGGTTCCGTTCCTGAACCATTCTTTTTCATCTCCGCCAATGCCGTGAAGCAGGTACAAAACCGGATATTGAGCCTTTTTTTCAAAACCCGGAGGTGTATATACCAAAGCTTTTCTTTGGGTTCCTACCGTTTTTGATTCATAGGTTACGGTATCAATTTTCCCGTGGGAAATTTCTTTCTTTTCAATATCAAAACCTTGCGGTGCCTGTTTATCAAAAGTTTGTGCAGAAATAAATATTCCTGACAAGATAAAACCTAAGGCTAATACAACTGATTTATTCATGAATTTTTTATTTGTATTTTTAACACTTATTAATTGGGATAAAAAAATATTACGATTAGTAATTATTTCACCATTTATATGATCTTATCTAACGTATATATTTTATGTTTAATGAATCCGTTATTCTGAAAAAATTGACATCTACAAAACCTCCTGTACTTTTTGTAGCATAATTAAAAACCGCGAATTTAGAACCCATAAATAATCTTCTGTAATCGAAAATCATTTTATATTCTTTTTCCATAACCGTCCAGTTTTTTTGATCGGTGCTGTAAGAAAAATCTGCCAGATCTTTTCCAAGGTTAAAATCAGCTTCAATACGAAGATAAACGGTGTCTGAAGTGAGAGGAAAACGCTTCTTTTCTTCTTTTCTCACTCCTAAAATGGCTTTTGTTTTGTTATCAAGACTGACATCATTGGTAGAAAATGTGATAAATTTCTGATTGCCTTCTTTTATAACTGAAAGCAAGCCGGAATCGCCGTTAAATGCACTGAAACCTGTAACATCACCATCCTTCATTCCTCTTAAATCTAAAGCAACCACAGCGCTGGATTTCGGGCCTGTCATTCTTTGCGTTAATGTATTCGGAGCAGCGTAAACATTATCCACTACCCGACTCGTTTTCAGCCTTATAAATCCTTTCCTTTCGGATAAAGACCAGGCTTCGTTTACAGGATTATGGTTCCACTGCCACTGGATTTTCAATTTTTCACCAGAAAATTCGTCACTTTCTACAATGTTATTTTTAGGCTTAAACGGAGGAAGCGGAACTTCACCATTCAAAGGGATTTTTCCATTATTTCCCAAAACCGGCCAGTCGTTTTCCCATCGTACAGGAATCAAAATCGGGACACGCCCCACTCCACCTCTGTCCTGAAAAATAAGCGAATACCAGTTACCGTTCTTATCATCGATCAAAGCCCCTTGTCCGGCATATGAAAACCCTAAAAAATTATCTTCCAGAATGATTTTTTTCTCATAAGGTCCGGTCACTTTATCTGCTCTGTAAACTTCCTGACGGCGTTTTTCACCTTTAGGCCAGGAAATCATCATTATATAATATTTTCCGTTTCTTTTAATAATCTGATTACCTTCTAAAAGTCCGGTTTCCGTAGAGTCTTTCTGAAAAACAACAGTTCCGTCAGAATTTCCGATAACTTCTTTAAAATCAGGACTTAATTCAAAAACTTTATTGGAAGTAAAAACATATACCTTGTCATCATCAAAAAACAAAGAAGCATCGTGAAAATGTCGGGTTCTGGTAATGAGTTTCCAATTGCCTTTTTCAGGATTATCTGTTACATAGAAATAGGATTTGAAAGGCTCATCATTCGGAGAAAACAAAACGTAATATTTCCCTTTGTGATGGCGGATGGAAGATGCCCATTGTCCGCGGCCGTAAACCGTTCCGTTAAGTAAATCATATTTAGAATTATCATTCAGTGTATTAAAAACATAGCTTGCCATTTCCCAATGCACAAGATCTTGGGAATGCATTACCGGAGCTCCCGGCATCAGGTGCATGGTGGTACTGATAAGATAAAAATCATCACCGTTTCTGGTCACTGATAAATCCGGAGCATCTGCCCAGATAATGGGATTGGTAAATGCTGTCGTCTGCGGCTTCTGAACAGGATTTACCTGGGCTGAACAATAATTCAGCCCGATAAACCCCAAAAAAGAAACTATATAAAACGATTTTTTAGTTTTCAAAACTTTAATATTTTGCTTGGTTATTTAAATTTTTTCTCTCGCCGATTTTATAGATTTGGCAGATGATTGTGTTATTAAAATCGGCTTAATCCGGAGCTTATCATTTTTAATGTTAATTAGGTACAATATCATTAGACGAAGTGCTGTACAAACCAATCAAACTTCCGGTAAATCCGCCTGCAACATCGGTAGAAAGAATATCTCCGGAAACAGAACCTCCAAGGTTTTTAAAGTTTTTGCCATCCAAAGAATAATTAAATTGATGTTCATCTTTTTCACCAACGACTTGTAATCTGACCGTTTTAGAAAGCGAAATCTTTTCGCTGGCCACCAATTTTGATTCTCCTTTTTCTGTTCTTTCCAAAACAATGTAAAAATCTTTGTCTTTTTTTGTGATTCCGAATACATAGTTAAATCGTTCACTTTGGTAACAGGTAATTCCTGCTAATTCTTTTTCAGATTTCGGTTTGAAATCCAGTGTTACGGAAGTTTCAAAATCTTCGTGCTGCAATCTGTGAAATAATGCCGAAACCGGAGCGAGAGCTTTGATATTCGTTTCAAAAGGATTTATTTTTACTCCGTTTTTAGAAATATTGATAAAATTCTCACGGGGTCCTCGCATCGCAATCCATCTGTAATCCAGTTTTTTTTCGGTCAGTTTATCATTATACGTGAAGTTTCCGTTCGGGAAAAATCCATTTTGTCCGGTCTGATTTTCTACACCTTCCGGCAATTTTAATTTTGGTTTCATTGGTACCAATCCGTTTTGGAAAACAGGATATGTTCCGCTCCAGTCAACAGGAAGAATGAAAGTTTCGCGGCCACTGTTCACCCTGTTATTTACATTCGGACGAATAGCTAAAAAGACACCGTAATATTTACCATCCGGAGTTTCCACCAAATCGGCATGGCCCGCCCAATCCACTTTATCTTTTCTGTCTTTCGGAAAATACCGCTGTGTCAGAATCGGATTGTTATTCGCAGGAATGTATGGACCTTTCGGAGAATCTGACATAAAAATAACTTCGCTGTGGTTACCGCCTGTTCCACCTTCTGCACACATCAGATAATATTTACCATTCTTTTTATATAAATGTGGCCCTTCTATCCAGATTGGTTTTTGAGAAAGATCAACGCCTCCATTCACAATAATTTTATCTGAACCTGCTACAACCTGGTCTTTTTCCAGATCATAATCCCACATTTTGATCACACGGTGACCGTTGTACTGCTCAGTTCCTTTCGGCGGTGCATCATTGTGGACGATATAAGCTTTGCCATCGTCATCAAAGAAAATCGAAGGATCGATACCATCAAAATTCAACTTTTGCACCTCACTCCAGCCTTTTGCAGGATCTTTGGTTTTCACAACCATATTTCCGATTCCACTGGCAATCTGAGTGGTGATCATATAAAAAGTATCGTTGTGCTTATTATATTTGATATCCGGAGCATAAATTCCTTGTGAAACACCTGATTTTTCCACTTTTAATTGGGAAGGTCTGTCCAAAACGTGCCCTAACTGTTTCCAGTTGACCAAATCTTTTGAAGTGAAAATAGGAACTCCGGGAAACATTGAAAATGAAGAATTGACCAAATAATAATCGTCTCCTTTTCTGGTAATACTCGGGTCGGGATAGCACCCCTGAAGAATCGGAGAATAAAATTCATTTTCTTTCAGTGGGTTGTTTGTGTAAATTTTATCATTTCCACGATAGGAAAAGTCTGAGAAAGTCTGTGCTGAAACGTTGGCAAAAGATAATAAGGCAACAGCAGCTATCAACGTTGTTGTCTTTTTCAAAAATATCGGATTCATTGTTCTCTGTCTCATAGTATATTTTTTAGTTTATTATTTAGTTTTTAATGTGTTACGTTTTTTTTCAAAATGAATTTTGATCTTTACATTGGTTTTCTTCTGTTGATCAACCAGATAATTCCCCAAGCCGCAACGTAAGAAACACCGGCAATAAAAAATATGATGTTGTATCCGCCGTTGATGTTTCCTGCTTTTTTGAAGGTATCCAAGACAATTCCGATGAAAAGCGGAAAAATAATTCCTGCTGCTGAACCGAGCATTCCACCAAAACCGATAACCGAACTTACATAGTTGTTAGGTAATTTATCTCCAACTGTGGTCATCAGATTGGCTCCCCAACCTTGGTGCGCTGCAGTGGCGAAAGCAATGATGATGGTAATCAGCCACATATTGTCTACATATTTTGAGAACATCACCGGAACGACCATCAACGCAAACAAGAGCATTGTCAAACTTCTGGCTCTTCCGATGGCCCAGCCTTTTTTAATCAAAAATGAGGAAAGATAGCCACCCCCGATGCTTCCAATCGTGGTTCCGCTGTAAATGATAATCAACGGAATGGAAGGTTTTGTCATATCCATCTTGAATACGTCTGAAAAATAAGCCGGCAGCCAGAACATAAAGAAATACCAGATTGGATCGGTCAGAATTTTTCCGATGGCAAATGACCAGGTGACTTTGTATTTTAATATTTCAGACAGCGGAACTTTAGACTGTTCCTGTGTTTTTCCGTCCTGATCACTTTTAATATACTGTAATTCTTCCTTGCTCAACTTTTTTGTTTTTTCCGGAATGCTGTAGAATCTCCACCAAAGGACAATCCATAACAAACCTAAAGCCCCGATCCAGACGAAGGTTTCCCGCCATCCGTAATGTCCCAGAATGAACGGCACAAGAAGCGGTGCTAAAATGGCTCCAACCGTTGCTCCGGAGTTGAAAATCCCTGTTGCTAAAGCTCTTTCTTTTTTCGGAAACCATTCTGCAACAGATTTTATCGCTGCCGGAAAATTTCCTGCCTCACTGATTCCGAGTGTACTTCTCGCAATGATAAATCCAACGGTGCTTTTCACAAAACCGTGTCCTATGGAAGCCAGACTCCAGACAATCAACGAAACGGCATACCCTATTTTGGTTCCTACCCTGTCTATAAATCTTCCCATCGCAAGATATCCGATGGCATAAGTGGTCGTGAATGCCATTACAATGTAGCTGTAATCTTTTTCGTCCCAGCTGAACTCTTTTTCAAGAACAGGTTTCAGTAAACCCATTACCTGACGGTCAAGATAATTGATCGTGGTGGCGAGAAAGACCAAAGACAGCATCAACCATCTTATGTTACGGTTTTTAGGAGCCTGCATTTAGTTTTGATTAAGTTGTTGCAATAAGTTCTGAACTTTTTCTGTGAGCTGTTCTGATGTAAAATCTGTTCTGACGAGTGAACTTCCTAAACCAACAGCAATGGCACCACCTTTTATCCATTCTGTAATGTCAGCAAAGTCAGCATTGATGCCTCCGGTCGGCATAAAATTCATTCCCGGAAAAACAGGTTGAATGGATCTGATATAATTTTTGCCTAAAGCATCTGCCGGAAAAATCTTCACTAACCGAAGTCCGTTCTGAAAGGCTACATTGACATCGGAAGGAGTAAAACATCCTGGAATTAAATTGATATTTTTTGCAACAGAATGTTTTACCAGTTCTTCGCTAATAACAGGTGTAATGATGAAATCTGCTTTTGCATCGGCATAATCATCCATTTCCTTTATATTTTTCACGGTTCCGATTCCCAGTAAAAGTTCTGGAAATTCGTTGGCAGAGATTTCTTTTAATTTAGTAAAATTCTCCAATGCCTGAATACCTCGGTTGGTATATTCTATCACACGGATTCCTGCTTCGTACAAAGCTTTTACGGTATTTTTTGAAACCTCAAACGATTCATTGTAAAACAACGGAACTATTTTCTGATCTTTTATTTTTTGTAGCATTCCTTTCATAATTTTTCAATATTAATACTGTCATTAATGGTATCGCCCTTTACAAAAAGTTTTTTGAAAGCGACTTTTGCAGCATCTTCTAAAATCTGCTGTAAAGAATTTCCTTTTAAAGTTCCGTGAATCAAAGCAGCCATAAAGGAATCGCCGCTTCCTATTCTTTCCTCAATTGTTGTTGAATGATAATGTTCAGAAATCAAAAGTTTTTCATCAGCAAATAAAGTCGCAAAATAATTAACCTCTTCACCCTTCGTAAACCGAAATGTATTGGCAATCATCTTTACATTTGGATATATTTTCTGAATTTCTAATGCTGATTTTCCAGCCTGTTTCAGAAGATTTCTGTCGTCAAAATTCCCATTTAATTCATATTCAATCGGAATTTCCAAAAATTGTTGAATGGACCAGATATTTCCCATCAGAACATTGACAAAAGGCATCAATGCAGTAATTTTCACAGACGGATTTCTGTTCTGCCAAAGGGCGGAACGGTAATTCAAATCAAGAGAAACCGTGATGTTTCTGGTCGCTGCCTCTTTCATTAAATCCATACATTTCTGATAGGCATTTTCGCTCAATGCCGGCGTAATGGTGCTAATGTGAAGCCACTTTACCTCTGAAAATATTTCATCGAAACTAAATGTTTTAAAATCCGACTGTGTGAAAACCGAAGGAAAACGGTCGTAAACCACCGAAGCGTTCTGCATATCGCCATCCGAAGAGAGGTAAAACGTTCCAATTCTGCCGTTACTTTTCTCAGCAAGCACCTCAATTTCTTTATTTTTGAGCTGTGATTCCAATTGATTTCCCAGAAAATTTTCAGGCAAAGCTGAAAGAAGTTTTACAGGATTGTTCCATTGTGCAAGAGCTGCAGCTACATTATATTCTGCACCGCCCACGAAAATCTTCAGAGATTGGTCATTGAGCCAGTTTCCTTCGGAATCTGGAGCGAAATGCAAAAGCAATTCCCCGAAACATACTATTTTATTGGAAAATGAATCTTGCATTCTCTTAAATTTTAAAATAATTTTTCGTGTTGTGATAACAAATGTCCTGAATGATTTTCCCAACCCATTCTTCGTCATCGGGAAGCAATCCTCTTTCGATCTCGCTGCCGAACATATTGCACAAAAGCCTTCTGAAATAATCGTGTCTTGAGAATGACAGGAGACTTCGGGAATCGGTCAGCATTCCGACAAAAGTGCTGATGAGACCAATGTTGGAAAGTGTGTTCATCTGTTTTTTCATTCCGTCTAATTGGTCGAGAAACCACCAGGCTGCACCAAACTGTACTTTGGACTTCATTCCACCTTCATTAAAATTTCCTGCAAGTGTCGCTAAAACTTCATTGAAGGTGGGATTAAGGTTATAAATAATGGTTTTGGTGAGTTGTCCGGCAGAATTCAGTTCGTCCAGAAGCATGCTCAATCTTTGTGCAAAATATTGTTCACCGATTGCGTCATAACCAGCATTGATGCCAATCTTACTAAGCATTAAAGAATTATTATTTCTGGTTGCTCCCACGTGAAACTGCTGTACCCAGCCTTTTTCAGCATACATTTTGCAAAGCTCTTTTAGTAAGTAGCCACACAACGCTTCCGGATTGGAGAATGTTGGATTATTTCCTTTTAAAAATTCTGAAAATTCGTTTTCTAATTCTATATCCCATTTTGTGGTATCGGGAAAATATTCAAACCCGTGATCGGCAACCTTGGCTCCTACTTCTGCAAAATAATTAATTCTGGATTGAAGCGCATTTAATAAATCGGAAACTGATTCGATTGAAATTCCACAAACATTTTCAAGTTTTTTTATTCCTGAAAGATATTGTTCCGGATTGTTGATATTGATGTAAGAATCCGGTCGGAAAGCAGGTAAAACCTGGGCTTTAAAACGGCTATTCTTTAATGCTTGATGATAAGCCAAATCATCAGCAGGATCATCAGTTGTGCAAAGTGCTTCCACTTTGAAATTCTGAATGATGGATTGTGGCAAAAAATCTGAAGTCTGCAAACTTTCATTCATCTGTTGATAAACAGAATCTGCATTTTTCGGGGAAAGATATTCTTTGATTCCGAATGGATTTTTAAGTTCCAGATGGGTCCAGTGAAATAAAGGATTTCGAAGGGTGTACGGTACCACTTCCGACCATTTTCTGAACTTTTCCAAGTCTGAAGCTTTGCCGGAAATGAATTCCTCATCAATCCCGAAATTTCTCATTGCCCGCCATTTGTAATGATCACCATCCAGCCAAATTGCTGTCGGGGAACGGAAATTCTGATTATTTGAAATCACGTCAGGCTCAAGATGATTATGATAATCAATAATCGGCATTTCTTTCGCAAAGCCGAAATAGAGATTTTCTGCCTTTGCTGATTCCAGCAAAAACGATTCTCCGAAAACTTCTTTATTTTTAAGGGAATGAGTCATTATTCAATTTAAAAGTGATTTGATTTTGTGAAAATCTTTAAAAACAAGACCTTAATTGAAATCTATAAAATCATCTAAGGCCTTGTAACTACTGTATGAAGAAAAATAATATTAATCTTAAACACCACTGAATGCACTGAAACCACCGTCAATAGGCAATAATGCACCCGTGATAAAACTTGCGGCATCTGAACAAAGGAACTGGACGGCTCCGTTGAGTTCATCTGCATTTCCAAAGCGTCCCATTGGCGTTTTGGCGATGACTTTTTTGCTTCGATCAGTTAAAGAACCATCCGGATTCAATAAAATCGCCCGGTTTTGATCTCCTATAAAAAATCCGGGAGCAATTGCGTTGACACGAATTTTATCGCCAAATTTCAACGCTACATCTGAAGCGAGCCATTGGGTAAAATTGGTAATTGCAGATTTTGCTGCTGAATAACCAGCAACTCTTGTGATTGCAGAATAAGCCGCCATTGAGGAGATATTCACAATACTTCCACGTCCCTGCTCTGTCATCACTTTTCCGAAAACATAGCTTGGATAAACGGTTCCGTTGATATTCAAATCGGTTACTTCGTTCCAGGCTTCCATTTTCAGGTCGAAAAAAGATTGGTCGGGAGCCAATGTTGCGGTAGGTATATTTCCTCCGGCAATATTGAGCAAAATATCAATTCTACCGTATTTTTCAAGGATTTTCTTTGAAGCAGCTTCAAGGCTTTCCACATTCATTACATTGGCTTCCACAGCGAATGCTTCACCTCCCAGATCTGTCAGTTCTTTAACACGAGCGTCCAGAGTTTCCTGGTTTCTTCCCAATGCTACAACTTTGGCTCCTGCTTCTATGAAACTTTTAGCCAGACTTCCACCCAACACCCCTGAGGCGCCTGTAATTACGGCTACTTTATCTTTTATGCTGAATATTTCGTTCATTTTTACTTTTTATAATAATTTATTGCAAACCTTAGATTTAATTTCTTTGCAATTCTGACTGTACAGTAGCCATTACTCCTTCGATTTGTCCTAACGCAAGCATTCTTCCGAGAAATGAATATCCGGGATTGTAACCTTTATCAATATCGTCTGTCAGTAATCTTCCATGATCTATACGCATAGGCAAGTCCGGATTTTCTTTTTCAAATATCCGGATGACCTCTATCAATTTTCCTCTTCCACCTAAGTGATGGGCTTCGATGAAATCTCCGTTTTCAAAAACATTAGTGCTTCTTAAATGGACAAATTTTGTGCGGTGGGCATATTTTTGGGCAAGTTTCGGAACATCATTCTGAAGACCTGCACTTAAAGAACCTGTACAGAATGTGAGCCCGTTGTGAGGATTATCGACAGCATTTAAGAGCCAGTCGATATCTTCTTCATTGGTTACGATTCTTGGTAGACCTAACAATGAAAATGGCGGATCATCGGGATGTACACACATCTGGATATTCCATTTTTCGCAAACGGGCATTATTTTTTCAAGGAAATATTTCATATTCTGACGGAGTTGGTTTTTATCAATACCATCATATAATGCCAGTAAACTTTTGAAAATAGCTACCGGATTCTGGTCTCCTTCCTTGATGTTTCCGTTAACAAAACCCTGTGTTTTTACAATGATCGAGTCTATCAGATCATTGTTATCTTCTTCCGTTAAAGTATTTTTTAATTGTTCTACTTTTTGAAGAATCTCTGAATTATAATCGTTTTCTGTACCTTTTCTTTGCAGAATATGAATTTCAAAATAAGCAAATTTAGCTTTATCAAAATATAATGATGACGAGCCGTCTTCCCACTGATAAACCAAATCTGTACGGGCCCAGTCTAGAACCGGCATAAAGTTGTAGCAAACCGTTGTTACTCCAGATTTTCCCAGATTTTCAAGACTCTGGATATAATTTTCTATTAATTGATCTCTGTTTTCGCCTCCGTATTTTATGGCCTCACTTACAGCCAGACTTTCTACAACAGACCAGCGAAGTCCGAAACTTTCTATATAATTTTTATAATCATTAATTGCGTCCGACGGCCAGATTTCTCCGTTCGGAATATCGTGAAGCGCAGAAACAATACCTTCTACCCCAATTTGACGGAGCATATCTAATTTTATTTTGTCTTTTTTACCGAACCAACGCCAGGTTTTTTCCATAAATTTTATTTTTTTCATTAAAGCAAAGCAGGTGTAATAGAACACCTACTTTGCTTCTGTTAACATGAATGCATATAATATTAATTGTAACCAGGATTCTGATATTTGTCCTTGATATCTGCAGAGACTTCCATAGCATCCAATTGCCCCCGAGGGATTGGTCTCAGATAATGAAATTTTTGAATATTACGCGTTACAGTCTGCGGGGTATGATCTCCGTAAGCAGTTCCTGCAATTTTATAAGTAGCTGCATATTCTTCCCACTTCTGTGTACGTACCAGATCATACCATCTGTATCCTTCGCCATAATACTCACGGGATCTTTCTGCCAGAATGTAATCTATGGTAATGGTATTAGGTGTAGCAGCAATCATTGCAGCACTGTTATCTTGTACTTTTGCAACATTTCCGCTAACACTCCAAACCCATTTTCCTGCTCTGGCTCTGATTACATTAATAAGATCTCTAGGACTCATAGATCCGGAAGCTCCTTTAACTGCTGCCTCAGCTGCCAGGAAATAAAATTCTGAAAATTTAGCGGCTACAAACGGACGGGTTAAACTTGGATTTGGATAGCCTAAACCGTTACCGTTATCTGTACGGTAAGTTCCTATTTTCCATATACCAGGATATACCACTCTGCTGATTCCATTTGGTGCCACTACCCAGTCTGCCCTTCCCGGAAGCGTTCCTGCTCCAATATTACTATTCCCTGCATTGGAACTATAAGCCGGCACTGCAGAATCATCATTGAGAAACGTTAAAATAGGGTCACCAGGATGTACGGGAAGACTATTGGCATTATACAGGGTAGTCTGAGTCATCCCTGCTTTGTCCCAGTTACCACGGTAGGTCGTAACGAATGTACCGTCATATCTGGAATCATTGGTTTTATCAGCAAACGTATTTTTAATAACTTCAATGGTAGGAGCCATACGTGTCCAGGGACGCCCTAGATCTTGTGTAGCTGCTCTTTGTACAGAACTGACAGCAGACCAGGATGTACTGGAAGTACTGCTTCTGATATTAGGGTAATTCCAGGTCATCATCCAGGCAGCAAAATTATTTGGAGACCAGCCATCGCCGTAACTTGCCTGAATAACCCCTTCATTATAATAAGCACTTGTCTCTGTATGGTCCGCATACAGCATACATTCCTTGTTACGGTCATTTGATCCTACATTTAAATTATAATAGGTAGGCTGTAAAGCATACGGTCCGGGACTGTTGATCCCGTCTAATGCAATATCATAAGCTTTTTGGAAGTACCATTGTGCATTGTGACCATCAGGATCTATTCTTGTTGCCTCCGGATAGGTTGGAATGTTGTTTGGATTTTGCAGCCACCATGCATACGTTAAATAGGCTTTTGAAAGATATAATCTCGCAACATTTTTGGTAACACCGCCGGTTACTCTTGGGCTTGCAGGAAGATTTTCAATGGCTTTGATCAAATCAGGGAAAATGGCCTTTGTGTAAACCTCTGAAACCGTATTTCTAACTGAAGTGGTGGTTGGCGAAATATTGAAGGCCAGTTCTCCTGAACCTAAATCAAGTGGTGCGCCACCGTACGTCTGAACCAGTAAGAAATAATAAAATGACCTGAAAAATCTTGCTTCTGAAATCAGTGATTCGGATACATTAATTAACGGACCATTTTGTATAACTCCATTTGCAGAATTGATGGCAGGAAAAACAGATCCCCACACCATACTTGTTGGGAAAGTTGAACTGTCAATATTCCCGTTATTGGACATATCCATAGCTTTAAAGTTGCCATCGGCATCTTTCCCCCAGGTTGCCTCATCAGTACCCGTCATGGTAGAATTTAAGAAGTAGCCGTTTCCATACAGCATTCTCAGTTGTCTATACAAAGACGTAACCCCTTGTGTAATTCCTCTTTCTGTAGTAAAATCTTCCGGTGTATAAATACCTCTTGGCTGTTCATCCAATATCTCATTACATCCTGTACTGAATGTTAATGATGCTAAAAACAGAGCAGCGATAAATTTTTTATTTAAATTGATCATGATTTTTTCTTTTAAAAGGTTAGATTTAGCCCCATCATATAGTTTCTTGTAGAAGGATTATTCGTACCAATTACCAGCTGATTGCTTTTGTATGAGTTTACAGCCTGATTTTCATTCCCTCTCGAATTCGGTTCAGGATCCATCCCTGATTCTCTGTAATAAGGAGAACCGAAAACAAATGGATTCTGTACTGTTACATACAGTCTCAGACTGCTTACGCCTAAATCATCCAGGGTATTTTTATTAAAATTGTACCCTAATGTGATGGTTCTTATTTTTACGTATGAGCCATCAAATAAACCTAAAGTTGAACCGTATTTCGGGTTATCTCCGCTCATCATTCCACCTGGTTTCGGATAGCGCACGTCTGGATTTTCTTCAGTCCAGTAATCAACATCCACGTTATTTCCTCTTCCCGATAATCTGTTGAGATATCCTGAAGAGCCGTATAGTGTACTGATTAACACTCCCCCTTTCTGAAATGCTCCAACCACACTAAGATCAATATTTTTATATGCTAACCTTGTATTGAAACCTCCCATAAAATCCGGATTGGTATCGATAATCTGTCTGTCAGCAGGTCCGATAGCTCTGGTCGGAGTTCCGTCTGCATTGTATCCACCTGTATATAAAACTTTGATCATTCCCACATTTCCTCCAGGTTCCAATACGCTCAGATAAGGATCTCCATGCTGCCACAAACCTATATACTGGTAATCATATAATGCATTGATATTATGACCTACAAACCATAAATTCCCCTCGTTTCTGTCAGTTCCGGAAGCTAATGCTGTAATTTTATTTCTGTTGGCATATAAATTACCTCCAACTTCCCAGCTAAATCCATCAGGATTATTGAAAATAGTACCATTAAGAGATATTTCGAAACCTTTATTCTCTGATGCTCCCACGTTCTCGGTCACAGATCCCAAACCGCTGGATGATGGCAACCCTTTACTTAACAATAACTGTTCTGTCTTCGTAACATAATATTCTACGGTACCGCTGATGATTCTGTTGAATAAAGTAAAATCTAATCCATAATTCCAGGTTTTTGAAAACTCCCAGCCCAAATTTGCATTTGAAGCTGTATTTACATAATTCCCGATGACAAATTCATTTCCAAAATTGTAAGGCACCGTACTTAAACTCCCAAAAGTGGTATAAGGCCCGACAGACTGGTTGGAAGTCTGTCCAAAACCGGCTCTCAGCTTAAGCACATTGATATATTTTGAATCTTTAAGAAAGTTTTCATTGGCAATATTCCAACCCACAGAAATTGCAGGATAGGTATGCCACTGGTGCCCTTTCGCTAAAACTGAGGCTCCGTCTGAACGGACAGTAGCCGTAAGCATATAACGGTTATCATATTGATATAAGGCTCTTCCCATAAAAGACATAAGGCCTCTTTTATAATATCCCTGATTATTTGGATCAATGGTTACCTCACCTTGTGCATGGCCTAAATTAAAGTATTGAAAGGCATCGATAGGAACATCTCTCGCTGATATGTAAGAGCTGTTATACTTGGTCTGTTCCGCAGAATATAATGCCGTTGCACTAATTTTGTGTTTACCAAAAGTTCGGTCATAAGACAGAATATTTTCCAAAACCCACTGCGTCGTCAACGAGTTTCCGATTCCAGCTGAAGACTCAGTAGCAGGATTTACATTGAGTATACCGGTTCCTGTATAGGTTCCGCTATTTGAATTTCTATAGGTAAGACCAACATTAAGCCTGTATTTAAGACCTTCAACTCCTGGTATTTTTAATTCTCCATAAAGGTTATTATATGAACTAAAAGCATTTGTACGGTCAGCATAGGCATCGCCTAGATTTTCGAGAATACCTCTGGTCTGGAGAGCCGTCTGATCGATGGCACTATACATGACAGTTTTAGGACTCCCGTCAGCCTTATAGGGACTAACCAATGGCGAATACCCTAACATAGGGGCACCGCTAACGCCGTTAAAGTCGTTGATAGAAAAGTTTGAGTTGGTAGAGAAGCCTATTTTTATGAACTTACTTACTTCCTGATCTAAGGAACCCCTAATAGAAAGTCTTTTATAACTTTGCAAAGGGACAACTCCATTTTGCTGAAAATACGCGACACCAAAGTTGTAATTCCCTTTTTCGCTTCCTCCTGTAACCCCTACATCATGGTTCATCATCAGTCCCACACCGTAATATTTATCCTGCCAGTCTGTATTTATATCATTGAATTCATCTTGCGCGTTGGTGAACATTTTGGCATCTGCACGTAATTTGGCAAACTTAGGCCCATCCATCACCGGATATTTAGAGAAAATAGTCTGAAATCCAGTATATCCGTTATAGGTAAATCTTGCTTTCTGACCTTTTGATCCTCTGTTTGTTGTTATTAAAATGACTCCGTTTGCACCACGTGATCCATAAATCGCTGTGGCAGAAGCATCTTTAAGAATATCCAAGCTTTTAATATCTGATGGGCTGATATCTCCTAAAGAACCTACAAAAGGAATTCCATCCAATACAATCAAGGGGTCATTAGAGCCTGTTAATGAACGTTCTCCTCTGATACGGATCTGTTGTACAGCGCCGGGTTTTGTAGAGGTTCTGCCAATATCAACTCCCGGAAGACGTCCCTGTATCGCATCGGTTATATTGGCTGAAGGAACTTCTTTGAGAGCAGTACCACCCAGAGACGATACTGACCCGGTAACCGCTTCTTTTTTCTGTGTCCCATATCCAATTACAATAACTTCTTCTATCTTGTTTTCTTTGGCAACAGTATCTTTTTTACTTTGAGAATAAGCTAAGCTTGACGGTAACAGAGCCATGGCGAAAAATATCGCAGCCCTGTTGGTTTTAGCAAAATGAAATCTGTTCATAATTATTATTTTTAATATTACATTAATAGAAAGGCTATTAATAAATCCTTAGTGTTATAATGAAAGCCTTCTATAATTATTAGATATACATGTTCACGATTGCTTCAAACAATTCCTGTTTTCCGCTTTTGGCCTGAGGTTCTCCCACCTCATGAGCAATTCGCTGAAGGTCTTCCAGTGTAAGATTCCCTTCTTCAAAAGCTTTTCCGTTACCGCTATCAAAAGAAGCATAGCGCTCTGTCCGTAATTTTTTATAATCAGAGTTTTCCAGTATATCTGCAGCAACTAATAATCCTTTGGCAAAAACATCCATTCCAGAAATATGGGAGATAAATAAATCTTCCAGATCGGTAGAATTTCTTCTGATTTTCGCATCAAAATTAACTCCGCCATTTCCTAATCCTCCTGCAGGAAGAAGTACCAGCCAAGCCTGAGCCAGGTCACGATAATCCACAGGGAACTGGTCTGTATCCCATCCGTTTTGGTAATCTCCCCTATTGGCATCAATACTTCCTAATAATCCTGCGTCAACTGCTACCTGAAGTTCATGCTCGAAGGTATGCCCCGCCAGGGTAGCGTGATTAACTTCAATATTAAGTTTAAAATCTTTGTCTAAACCGTAATGTCTCAGGAAGCCAATCACTGTTTCAGAATCGTAATCGTACTGATGTTTAGTTGGCTCCATTGGTTTTGGCTCAATAAGGAATGTTCCCTTGAAGCCCTGACTACGGGCATAGTCACGGGACATTGAAAGGAAGCGGGCCAGATGGTCTTTTTCTCTTTTCATTTCAGTATTCAGCAGACTCATATAACCTTCTCTACCACCCCAGAACACATAGTTTTCGCCACCGAGAGCAATCGTTGCATCAATAGAATTTTTCACCTGAGTTCCTGCACAGGCTACTACATCAAAATTTGGATTGGTAGAAGCTCCGTTCATGTATCTTTCATGCGTGAAAACATTAGCTGTTCCCCACAGAAGCTTAATCCCAGATTCTTTTTGCTTTTCTTTGGCATATTCCACAACAGCCTGAAGGTTTTTTTCATAGTCTTTCCAGTTATCTGCCGGAGCAACCAAGTCTACATCATGAAAACAGTAATATTGGAATCCAATTTTAGACATGAATTCAAAACCTGCATCCATTTTATGTTTAGCTCTGGAAACCGCATCATTGCCAATATCCCAAGGATGGTGGATCGTTGCTCCGCCGAACGGATCGCTTCCGTCTGCACACAGAGTATGCCACCATGCCATTGCAAAACGCATCCATTCTTTCATTGGTTTTCCCATCACGATCCTATCTGCATCATAATAACGGAATGCCATAGAGTTTCTACTTTCTTTACCTTCAAATCTGATGTTTTCAATACCTGGAAAAAATGCTTTTGTTTCTGTTAAAATGTTCATATTATTTGATTTTATTTTTAGTTTGTTCTTTATAATTTAATACAGGAATCCCCTGCCTGCTGATTTAATAGGTCCGCAGGTACAATGAATAGCTTCGTTGCAGGATGATTAAATGATTTCGTTAAGATGCTGTTTCCACCTTGAGTATGCTTCTAAATATTGTTCTCTTTTTTCTGTTTCAGGTTCTATAACTGCTATTTTTTCGAGGGATGAAAATGCCTCTGTTGAATCTGCATAAAAACCTATTCCCATTCCGGCAGCTCTGGCAGCTCCTACCGCTCCGTCTGTGTCGTAAAGCTCAATCACTGCATTGCTTACACTGGCAAGCGACTGTCGGAAAATTGAACTTAAAAACATATTGGCATTGCCTGCCCGGATCACCTGGATGTCCATTCCCATATTTCTCATAATATCCATTCCATATTCATATGAAAAGACAATTCCTTCCTGTGCCGCACGCAGAATATCTCCTTTTGTATGGATGTTGAAATTAATCCCGTGCATAGAACAGCTGGTATCTTTGTTTTCCAAGACTCTTTCTGCCCCGTTTCCAAAAGGGATGATACTTAATCCTTTTGATCCAATCGGGGAAAGGGATGCCAGATCATTCATATCACCATAGGAAGACAGTGAGGTTGCAAAATTGTGCTTTAGCCAGGAATTTAAAATTCCTGTTCCGTTAATACACAGCAAAACTCCCAATCTGGTTTGCTCAGGACTGTAGTTGACATGGGCAAATGTATTTACCCGTGACAGGGTATCATATTCCAATTTATCCAGCACCCCATATACCACTCCCGAAGTGCCGGCTGTTGAAGCAATTTCTCCGGGATTGAAAACATTCAGAGAGAGCGCATTATTGGGTTGATCTCCTGCCCTGTATGAAATTGGGGTTCCTTCTTTTAATCCTAATTCCTGAGCCGCCGGTGCAGAAACCGTTGATTGGATACCAAAAGTAGGAATAATTTCAGGGAAAAAGCTTTTAGGGATTCCATAATAATTAATCACGTCCTCAGAAATACAGTTGTTTTTAAAGTCCCAGAATATACCTTCAGAAAGTCCTTCAATCGTCATTCCTATTTCACCGGAAAGCCTCATGGCAATATAATCTCCCGGCAGCATTATTTTATCAATCTTTTCAAAAATTTCAGGTTCATTTTCCTTTACCCAGGCTAGTTTTGATGCTGTGAAATTTCCGGGAGAATTAAGAAGATGGGATAAACATTTCTCAGTTCCAATTTCCTGAAAAGCTTTTTCACCATAAGGCACAGCACGGCTGTCACACCAGATAATCGAAGGACGAAGCAAATTCTGGTCTTTATCGACCAGGATCAGTCCATGCATCTGCCAGGTAATACCAATTCCTCTGATATCTTCAGGATTGATTCCGGATTCATGCATTACAGATTCATGTGCCAGCTTTAGGTTCAGCCACCATTCTGCAGGGTTCTGTTCTGCCCAGCCTGGGTTGACTGCCATGATTTTCATTTCCTTTTTTGGAGAGAAGTCTGATGCAATAATTTTTCCACTGGATGCCTCAATGAGACAAACTTTAACAGAAGAACTGCCTATGTCATATCCTAGCAAATACATAATTTGAAAAGGGGGATTTATTTAATTAGTTTAGTGTTGTTTTTCTTATAGATCTTGGCATCGAACCGATAGTATCTTGCTGCCCGGTGCGATACGTTTTGCTCTATCTCTTCTAAAGGAATGATATAATTAAATGATGAAATTTTTTTATGAAAATTCTTGATATCGATCTGTTTTTCACTTAACGCGCTGTACAGCTGGTACAGCTGTCTTATTGTAAATTTTTTCGGCAGCAATTCAAAAATAATAGAAAAATCGGTCTCAATCCATCTTCTTATTTCTGTTAAAGATTCATTAATGATCTTATTATGATCAAAGGGTAATGCCGGGACCTGGTCTACAGGATACCAGTCGACTGTTTCATATTTGGTGCTGTTAATTTTATGATCGATTTTACATAGAGAAAGGTAGGCCACCGTAATAATCCTGTCAATATTATGCATATACTCGGTCCCCATCCACTTGATATCAATCTGATTGCTTGCGCGAAATGGATCAGCAAAGCATTTGAACTGCTTGAGAACCATTTTTTTTATTCCTGTTAACTCATGAAGAACCCTATGGGCTGCATCATCCACATCTTCATTACTGAAAATCAGGCTACCCGGCAATTTTCTTTGCCTATCCACTGGTACATCGTCTACATGACGTTGCACAAGTAAGATATTGAGTCTGTTGTCATGGTCAAATCCAAATACCACACAATCAACAGAAACATAGGTATGAATAAAATCCTGGTTCATCTTTTATTAACATTAGCGTAACATCACAAATATAAAAATTCAATTGAGAAAAAAAAATAAAATCTACATTACAGGCTATATATCAATAGATTATATATCATTTTTTTATGATAAGAATGATGTAAAAAATATGATAAGGTTATCATTAATTTTATGATTATTATTTCAGAATACCTTAATATATAGCTATTTAAATGTTAAATTGACACTTAAAAAATTAATATTTATTTTTATCTAATTTATGATAAGAAAATTTTAAATTTTATTGATATTTTTTAAAAAAGTTATAAGAAAAACGTCCATTTTATGTTTAAACCCATATATTTAAGACGTGTATTTTTTACAATTATTCAACCTAAAAGGTAAAAAGTTATCATATCATAGGATTTTTCTATACACAGCTAGGGAATTTCTAAACTTTTTCAGGAGGGTTTAAAAGGGTTTTCATTATACATCTATAAAAACGTACAGATGATTTACTTTAAAAAGATTTACAGAGATAAACTTTTCATAAAAAAACCTGTGCTTAAAAAATTATATTAATTAATCTATACTATTCCAAAATAGTACTGTTTTCTCTATCTTTATCCTTTCAATCAATAGATCTTTATGAATAAACAGTCTGATCAAAATGTTGATGTCATGAGGGCCCGGCTTCAGGAAATGCAGAAGGATCATCTGGTGATTTCATCTATTAATACTGCCTTTGCCAAAGTTTTAGATAAAAAACATTTCAGCATTGTATTAAATCAATCCTTTAAAAATGAATTTCTATGTGATGGCATTATGGTCCTTACAGCAAAGGATCATAAGCAGCAGATTTTTTACAGTTCTTTAATTACCGGAGCGTATGATGATAGCTCTTCCGATTCACTGGATATTTGTTTTGAGCAATGCATGCAATCATCGGAACCTGTTACTTTTTACCTTAAAGATTTCTCTGAAAGGAAAACATCAGTACCGTATTTTACCCTTGCAAAAAAACTGGGAATGCATATGGCTGTGGGATTTTGCTTACCATCTATAGGAGATCATAAAAACGTGATTTTCCTTTTGTATAAAAATTTCACTGAATTCAATGGCCGGTTAGAAAGGCTATTGGGAGGCATCTCTACGCAGCTGTCAATTACCATCAGAAACATTCTGTTCTCGGAAATGCTGGATACTTTTCATACTTCAGCACCTGATTCTCAAAAAGATATAAAGCCTGTCAGAAAAGATGAGGTAAGAAATCAAGAAGGGTTTAACGGAATCATTGGAAATAGCGAAGCCATGCAGCATATTTATGAGCAAATCTCCCAGGTAGCTTCTTCATTATCCAGTGTGATCATCTATGGCGAGACCGGAACGGGAAAAGAGCTGATAGCACAGGCTATCCATGAACTCTCCTCTTCGTCTCATCACTCAATGATCAGGATTAACTGCGCATCCATTCCTGCCAATCTTATAGAAAGTGAACTTTTCGGGCACGAAAAAGGCAGTTTTACAGGTGCTACGGAGCAGCGTAAGGGGAAATTTGAACAAGCGAATAACAGCACTATTTTCCTGGATGAAATTGGGGAGCTCCCTTTAGCTCTTCAGGGAAGATTACTGAGAGTTTTACAGGAGAAAGAAATTGAAAGAATCGGCGGGAATAACACCATTAAAGTCAATGTCAGGATTATTGCTGCCACCAACCGGATTCTGGAAAAAGAGGTTGCTGAAGGGAGATTCAGGAGTGATCTGTTCTACCGTCTTAATGTTTTCCCCATCCATTTACCTGCATTGCGGGACAGAAAAGAAGACATCCCGCTACTGGCCGATTATTTTCTAAAAAAAATCAATCTGAAAACAGGCAAAAAAATCAATGGATTTTCTCAAAAAGTAATCCATGCAATGAGTGAAAATGCATGGCCGGGAAATATCCGTGAGCTCGAAAACATGATCGAAAGAAGTATTCTTACGGCAAAAGACAGTACCATCAGAAAAATGGATTTACCGGAGATTTTCGGACAAAAAACAGCTGATCATGATTTTCAGATTAAAACATTACACCAGGTGGAAAAAGAGCATATCCTAAAGACCGTTGAAAAATGTAAGGGACGAATTTTTGGGCCACAGGGAGCGGCTTTATTATTAGGATTACCGGCTACCACATTGATTTCAAAAATGCAAAAATTAGGAATACAGAAAGGGCATTATTTTAATAAGAGCAATGAAACTTAAAATTACTGTGGAAACCGCTAATCATTCTGATTCCTTCATACTCATTTCAATTTTCCCTGAAGATAAAGCCCAGAAGATCCACAAGCCTAAAATCATTATTAAGGAAACCGCAGGAATCCAAAACGAGAACATCAATGCAATGAGATAGATGGGAAAACCATAAAGGTAATTATTGCGGATTTTTTTAATCGCAGCATCCGTAATTCCCGGACGCAAAAGCTTCTTATTGCGGCTGGCTACAAACCAAAGCAAATTATAGGCAAAATTGATCAGAACAAAAGTTCCCGTATATATAGCTACAACCATAGAAGATGCCTCCCCATTGAAATATCTGGCCAGCAAAGCGGTAGGATAAGAAACTGCAGAAACTAAAAAGAGAATCAGTCCGTTGGCAAACATAATAGCCGAATTACGGCTGTAGATCTGTTTGAAAATCTTATGATGATTCACCCACATTATAAAAATGCTGAAAAAAGAAAGGATAAAGGCTAAAAATACAGGCCATTGACTCTTCATAAAGGTGAAAAGATCATTTCCGTTTTTTATTACATGTTCTTCCGGTAAGTGAAGATCCAAAACCAGCAGTGTTACGGCAATCGCAAAAACAGCATCACTGAATCCTTCTATTCTGACGGTTTCTTTTTCCATATTGTTGGCCATTTTTTAAACTTAATTAGGTTGAAAATTGCATGAAAATGCTTCACTTATCCATAAGTGACTTCAACAAGATTAAATGTGTAAATTATTTTTCTTTATTCAGGTTTATTTATACCCTTTATCAATTCCCAGCTTCTTCATTTTAGAATAAAGTGTTTGAGGCTGCATTTTCAGTAATTCAGCAGCTCCTCCTATTCCAGAAACTTTCCCGCCGGAGTTTTGCAGGGCATTCAGAATATGATCTCTTTCCATTTCCTCCATCGATTTTAACTGGCCCTGAGGTTGATCAGAAGGCTTTTCTATGATATTGGGAAGGTCAAAATTTTCAATTTCTGCTATTTTTGCCAAGAGAACACTTCTTTCTATAAGATGTTCCAATTCCCTTATATTTCCCGGCCAGTTGTAGTTATGAAGCTGATCTAAAGCTTTTGCACTTATCGAAGTAATATTTCGCCTTGAAGCTGATGCATATTTGGTCAGGAAAAAATGAGCTAACAATTCAATATCTTCTTTTCGTTCTCTTAATGGCGGCAGTTCTATGGGGAAAACATTTAACCGGTAATATAAATCCAACCTGAACCTTCCTTCCGCCACTTCTTTTTCTAAAGACCTGTTGGTTGCTGCAACAATTCTGACATTAACTTTAATCGTTTTATTTCCACCCAATCTTTCGATTTCTTTTTCCTGAAGCACACGCAGGAGTTTTACCTGTGAGTCTAAGGGTAATTCACCGATTTCATCCAGAAAAATAGTTCCTCCGTCTGCCTGTTCAAACTTCCCGATTCTCATGGCATTGGCTCCTGTAAAGCTTCCTTTCTCATGACCGAAAAGTTCAGATTCAATGAGAGAATGAGGCAATGCTGCACAATTCACCACCACAATAGGCTGATCCTTTCGTTCTGAAAGTTCGTGTACAGAATGGGCTACTTTTTCTTTTCCGGTTCCGCTTTCTCCCACCACAAGTACGGAAGTATGGGTAGGTGCAACCACTCTTATTTTTTCAATAACATCCTGAAGGGAATTGCTTTTTCCGATAATTCCTTCAATGATACCATGATCACTGGTTTTCACAAACCCGCCTCCTTCCTCAATCCCGAAACGGTATTTTGCAATATCAAGCATGACGATCAGATCCCGCTCACGGAAAGGTTTAACCATAAATCCATAAGGCTGGGTTTCTTTTACCGCTTCCAGCGTTGACTGGTTGGTGTTGGCCGAAATGTATAGAAATGGCAGGTTGATTTCACGCAATTCCCAGGCAAGATCTATTCCTGTAAGATCGCCTTTGAGCATAATATCAAGAAGGACCCAATTGGGTTTATTTTCTGCAATTAATTTCCTGGCCTGAACTACCGAAGAGGCAATTCCGGTGATCTGGTAACCTGCTTTTATGAGCATGATCTTTAGATCATTGGCCACGATGAATTCGTCTTCTACAATTAAAATTTTTTCTTTCATTCTGATTTAAATTTCAACGTCTTATTTTGAAATATCAATTTCTGTTTTTTTCCTAAATGTGATGATGATCTTTAAACCATTTTTATTTTCCAGGAGAAAAGTTCCGTCGAGCTGGTCAGTTAATCCTCTCATGAGATTCATGCCTAGAGATTCGCTTTCATCAATGTTAAAGTCTTCCGGAAGCCCTACTCCATTATCGGAAACAATCAATTCGAAATCGTCTTTTCCGATACTTTTAAAAGTGACGATAACCTCTCCTTTCCGGTTTTCAGGAAATGCATATTTAACGGTATTATTGATCGCTTCGTTGACAATGAGTCCCATGGGTACAGCCTGCGAAACGTCCAGAAAAACCTTGTCAATATCCATCGTAAAGCTAACCTTCTTTTCTGATGAATAGCATTCTCTGATGTAACTGATCAATTCATAAATATACCACGACATATCTATCATTGACAGGTTATCCGACTGATACAGTTTCTGATGAATCAAAGACATGGCGTGCATCCTGTGCTGGCTGTTCTGAATGGCCATTAAAGCATCTTCATTCTCCAGGTACGCTGACTGTGTATTTAAAAGGCTGATCACGATCTGCAGGTTGTTCTTTACCCTGTGATGAATTTCCTTCAGCAGCCATTCTTTTTCGGACAGCAGTTTTTTCAGCTGCTCATTCTGTTCATCGATCTGCTTACGTTTCAGCTCAAGCGTTTTATTGGCATTACTTTTCAGTCTTGACCGGTTGTAAAGCAAGGCTGCAAAAATAATCAGCACCAGAATGCTTCCTATAAAAATGTACTTTACAAAAGTATCATTGGTAATCTGAATTTCCTGAACTTTTCCTTTCTGGGTAAGCAATTGGATGTTTTTATCTTTCTGATCTGTTTCAAACTGGATTTTCAGGCTGTTGATCTGTTTGCTTTTTTCGCCGTTAAAAACAGAATCTGAGAGCTTCTTATACAGCTGGTAATGTTCAATTGCGTCAAGATATTTTCCCCTGGCAGAATCTGCTTTAAACCAAATCAAATGATTTTCAGAACGCAGCATATCATTCCCGTTTTTTTTGGCTATTGAATCAAAAAGCTTTGCCTCACGATACATTGCATTATAATTCCTGGTCTGGTAATGATAAAAAACAAAGCTTCTCAACAGTGAAATCTGCTTGTTATTCTTCTCTCCGTTTTCACCATAATAATCCACCAGTATCTTGTAGTACATTTCAGCATTACTGAATTTTTTAAGAATGGTATACGTACTGAAGAGAATATAATTTTCAGTCATTTCAAATTCCTGGTCTGTAATCGGGTACCGGGCTTTATATTCTTTTATCATGGCAATTGCTTCCTCAAATTTCTTTTGTCTAATCAACATGGTAGAAATATTGTTAGCCACTGTGCGTACGTATGAATTATCATTGTTTTTTTTGGCAATGGTTAATGCTTTTCTCCAATATTTTAGGGCATCGTCATTTTGGCGCAGATAATAGTAAACCATTCCTACATGGTTACATATGGAACTCATCTGCAAAGAATTATCATCAAGGCTCTCGGCTGTTTTTTCAGCTAAAAGTCCGTAACGTAAAGCCTCCTCGTAATCTGCTTTCTGAACTTCAGCCTGAGAAAGGAAATTATAAACACCCTGCAATTCTTTAAATTTAACCGATTGATAAACGGATAAAGCTTCTTTAAGCAATGGTATCGACTTATACGGATTTTCCATTATGTTATACAGCTCACCCAGATCTTTTAAAACAGATCCCTGCTTCAGCTTTGCTCCTGAATTTTTATAAAGCAGAAGAGCTTTCTCTTTAAGCTTTATTTTGATATCGATATTTTTAGGATCATTATCATACATAAAAGAAAGCTCCTCATATCCTTCTCCTGCCTGTTCGGTCATTTTATGGGTTTCAAAATAATTGACAGCCTGTTTCATTTTTGAAAAGGCAACTGTTTTATTCCCTCTTTCTTTATCGATCTTTGCCTCCAGAAACATTGATTTTCCTTTGTTCAGCTTATCTCCGGTTTTTACACTCAGCAGGTTTGCTTCCTTGTTAAGGATGGCCGCACTGTCAAGATCTTTTTTAACTTCTCCCTGTTTGGTTATATAAAAATCGCTCAATCTCAGCAATAAAGCTGTTTTCTGCGTATCATTTTTTGAAGAAGAGATCTGCTTTCTCAGCAGCACAGGATTTTCCCTGGTTTGAGCTCTTAATGAGATACTTAAAAACAATAAAACCAATGAAAAATAAAATATCTTTAGTGGATTTCTATTAATAAAATAAAGGATAAAATTCATTTTTTAAAGATAATTCATTCTTCAATTATTTACCAGTCTTTACAGACTAAATTTTACGGTGATAAAGATAGCAGATGATCATTGCCAACCCCGGTAAAGCCAGTGTTACTAGCCCGAACTGTTTCCCAGCAAAAGCCCCTAAAAAACATCCGGTCAAAAAACCTAAAATAGTAACCAGTTGTTTTTTTAAACTGGCCAGGGCATCCACATCATTAAAACCGTTTTTCATTAAATTTCCAACGTCTAAAGATGCCTGGGTGACATTTCCGGTCATCATCGTAGTGGGCCCGTGCGTTTCTTTAGCATATAATTTTCCGAAAGCATTCTGCAGTCCCATCGCAAAAACAGCGACCATAGCAACGGCATACATCATCCATTCTGTAAAAATACCGGCATAGCTCAGTATGGCTACGGTAATTCCACTTAATAATAGCAAAAGTCCTTCGCAAAACAGAATGGTATAGTGATTCGTCACCCTGTACGCAATCCGCCCTCCTGTGATGACCGCCAGGATAAATACGGGAAAAGTAAGCAGCTTTACCCATGCGTGAACATCGGAACCTTTCACCAACTGATAGGCAAATACAATAAAGTTTCCCGTAACGTGCGCTGAAAAAACAGCATCCGCCGATACAAAAGTTACGGTATCACAATATCCCGCGATCATGGTTAAAAGTAAGGTGACAAAGCCTATATTATTTTTTACTTCCATCCTTTTTTATTTTAAATGTGAACGCAGCATCCAAGCCATTTTTTCGTGGGTTTCCAATAATCCGGTGATATAATCGCTGGTTCCTGCATCATGAAATTCAACAGCAAAGTTTTCTATATGTTCACGAAGATGAATCAAAATACTTTCATGATCAGAAAGGAGTTCTTTCATATAGGTGAGGCTGTCATTCGATTCCAAGTGATGCTCAGACAAATGAGTCAGGGCAAGATATTCTCTTAACGTAGCCGGTGCATAATGTCCCAATGTTCTGATTCTTTCGGCAAGATTATCGATAATCTCATCCAGCTGCCCGTATTGAGCCTCAAAAAACAGATGTTTGTTGTAGAAATCTGCTCCTTCCACATTCCAGTGGGCTTTTTTTGTTTTGGTATAGAGTACAAATTCATCTGCTAATGTCTGAACCAATACCTCAGCGACTTTCGCTAAGTTTTCATTTTTTATTCCTATTGAAGTTTTCATTTTAAAGTAGATTTAATAAATAATAATCGAGTGAATATTTTCCTGCACCCAGAGCAAGAATTAACAGTAAAGACAAGGTGTACATATAAGGTATATCGCGCACTTCGGGAGAATCTTTTCTGTGAACGATGAAATAGCCGATCGCCGTTACGCCAATTGTGGGTAATATGACGAGTCTGGTTCCCAGACCTAAAATGATTAAAAAAGGAACAACCAAATCGGCATACGAAGCCACCAAAGCATTCATTTTTTCCGGCAGTCCGAGAGGATTCGGAATGATTTCCTTCTGCCCGTTTTCCAGCCTGAACTTTTTCAGTCCGTGAACCCTGAATAACTGGATGGCAAAGAGTACCCGGAAGATCATAAAAGCAAAATCATTATAGGATGATCCTAAATCGGACACAAGGATCTGTTTCAAAATTTCCATAATTTTCAATGTTTAAAAGGCAAAACAGGAGCATCCCAACGCACCCCAGAATGAATGGTAATTATTAACAGGGACAGAACTCATTCTTGCTGCATCGTGGCTGTGATGATGTATATCGCAACTTCCGGCACAGCTGTGCACCTGTGAAGTCAGAGGGGCTTTTAAGTCTGCTTTTGCATTTTTTTCAATATCTTTCTGTACATGTCCGCCCACAGGATAATAACCATTGTACAAATTGACCGGTGACCAGTCCGGAAGAACAGGGATGGACGGTGGTGCGAATGAAGAAAAGTCTCCTTTTGCATAGACAATTTTACCGTTCACAATAGTCATCTCCGATTCTATATTTTTGATTTCTTCATCTTCTATCGTGAAGTAATCCTTATCAAGCACTGCCAGATCAGCAAACATTCCTACCCGGATATCTCCTTTTTTCTGCTGTTCCTGAGAAAACCATGCACTTCCCCTGGTATACAATTCCAGGGCAACTGCTCTGTCCAGCCTTGTTTCGTGATACAGCTGAAGTCCGCCAACCGTTTTTCCCACAGTAAGCCAATACATAGACATCCAGGGATTGTAACTACTGACTCTTGTTGCGTCTGAACCACCACCAACAGGCACTTCCATTTCAAGCATTTTCTTTATGGGAGGAGTATTTTCTGCTGCCGCTGAACCGTAACGGTCTGTAAAGTATTCTCCCTGGTAAGCCATTCTGCTTTGGATGGCAATTCCGCCGCCGAGCATTTTTACCCTTTCAATATTTCTTTCATCAATGGTTTCAGCGTGATCAAAAATCCACGGAAGTCCGTTGAATGGCATATCTTGGTTTACCTTTTCGAAAACATTTAAGAATCTTGTGATGCTTTCATTATAAGTGGCATGAAGTCTGAAAGGCCACCGGTTTTCCACTAATAATCGGACTACTTTTTCGAGGTCAGCTTCCATATTTTCGGGAAGGTCCGGTCTTGGCTGTAAAAAATCCTCGAAATCTGCGGCAGAGAAAACCAGCATTTCCCCAGCTCCGTTATGACGGTACATATCATCACCCTGATAAAGCTTTACGGTGTCAATCCACTCGCTGAAATCTTCAAACTCATTCTTTGGCTTTTGAGTAAATAAATTATAGGCAATCCTTACCGTTAACTGCTTATTTTCATTCAGTTCATTGACCACCTGATAATCATCCGGGAAATTTTGAAAACCACCACCTGCATCTATGACACTTGTGATCCCAAACCGGTTCAGCTCTTTCATAAAATGTCTGGTAGAATTTAGCTGATGTTCGTAGGATAATTTTGGACCTTTTGCCAATGTTGAATATAAAATCATTGCATTGGGTGTTGCAATAATAAGCCCTGTCGGTTCGCCATTTGAATCTCTTTCAATATGACCGCCCGGAGGTGCCGGAGTATTTTTGGTATACCCAACTGCTTTTAGTGCTGCTCTGTTCATTAATGCCCTGTCATATAAATGCAGGATAAAAACAGGGGTTTCCGGGGCAATCGCATTGATTTCTTCTAACGTAGGCATTCTTCTTTCCGCAAACTGAAATTCTGACCATCCGCCCACAACACGTACCCATTGGGGTGAAGGCGTGCGGTCAACCTGCTCCTTAAGCATGCGGAGAGCGTCGGCTAACGAAGGAACACCATCCCATCTTAATTCAAGATTATAATTCAATCCTCCCCGGATCAGGTGAATATGGGAATCATTAATTCCAGGAACAACTCTTTTCTTTTTAAGATCGATAATCTCTGTGGCTGCATCTGCAAACTGGTCTACCAACCCGTCATTTCCCAGAGCAATAATTTCACCTTCCTTCATGGCAACAGCCGAAATATCTGTTATTTCTTTACTGAAGCTGTGAATCTTTCCGTTATATAAAATAAGGTCTGCTTTCATAGGAATTATTGGGCATTCAGTTTTGAAACAGCTTCTTTAATTCCTTCTCCTGCAATATTGAAAAACGACGGACCTGCAAGCAATATCAGTTTCTGTAACTCCATTTTTTCAGATAAATGCCGGGTATTTAAATATGACTGTGTACGGTAGGCATCAAATGCTCCTAAAACCACATTTCCTGCAACCAAAGCTGTGGGAGAATCTATTCCGGCATCTTTAATATCACTAGCAAAAGAAACCGTTTTTACATTCAGCCTCAAAGCTTCTCTCATTGCAACGCTTCCTACTTTTTTCATTAATCCGGCATCGAAAGAATTTCTGTCGCCCAATCCTATCAGTAACAATTTCTTAGAGGCTAAACTTCCTTTCGGTGGCGTTATGAGTAATGTTTCCAAAGCATAGCCTTTGAACTGACCTTTTTTTCTGACTTCTGTAATGATTCCTTTTAATGCTTCATCCAGGTGAACCATTCCGTTCAGTTCGGCAGGAAGTGCGGGGGGATTGAAAATATCACCTTCCGTATACTCGAAAACGCAGGCAATCTGAAGGTCTGCCACAGCTGCAGATGGTCCCTGTACAAGACCAACAACAGAAACCCCGTCTACTTTCCCCCACGTGGTGGTGGTTCCTACCGCTGCTTTTGTTTCAGTTAATGTCTGCGCTGAAACAAACTGGATTCCTGAACTTGTAAGAATCAATGCGGCAAAAACCGCTTTGGACCAATTAAAATATTTTGATATTGAATTTTGCATAATAAATGATTTTAGTAATGATTAAAATTTGAATCCTAACCGGATATTGTAGAAAACGCCACTTTTAGCATTAGGAATAATATCTTCAATAAAAGCTCCTTTTCTGAAGTACTGAATTCCGCTCACTAAAGAGAAATAACGATTAAAACTGTAGGTAAAATTGGCTAAATAGGCTGTTCCGATATATCTTTTATCAGAACTGCTGCCTGGCCGATTGAGCACCCCACTTGGTCTGTACACCCCATCCTGAAGAGCATACCGCCAGTTGAAAACAACATCCATCTGCATTTTGAGTTTAGAAGTTAAGTCCAGTGTTACATAAGGATGAATATCTATAAGATTCACCGGTCCGATCTGTGGGCTAAAGCCAAAATACCCGCCTTTTGGATAGAGAGGATTAAATGTCTGAAGCTTTCCATCGTCTTTCGAGTGATCTCCGGAAATGTAATCGTTCCTCAGGTTGATGCTGGGTCTGAATCTTACATTTTCAAACAGATAGCCAATATCCACGGAACCTGTCCAGGCACTGATATTCTGATCTCCAAAACTTCCAAACTGATACGCCGCTTCAAGATTATAGATCAATCCGCCGCCATATTTCCAAAATCTTCCTCCGATCGTGTGGCGATTTTCTTTTGCCGCCCCAGCTTCAAAAACGGATTCGTCTCTTCGTATCCCGACATAATACAGATCAAGGTTTCCGGCTTGCGGAAAAATTATTTTAGAATAAGCGCCCCACAGATTGAGCTGTTTTGAAATCTTATTATCAAAAATTCCTGCATTGATACTATCTGCCATCATGGCAAAAGCATCTACAAAAACATTCTTATGGGAATACATTATTTTAGCTCCGGTAAAAGAAAGTCTTGCATTGGGACCTTCTCTTACAGAGATTAATCTTCCTGAACCATAGTCAAGTTCCTGACGGCCCAGCCTGAAAGTCAGTTTCTGAGCTGTTTTATTGATCAGGTTAGCATCAATAAAAAGGTTTTGAATGCTTAACTGATCTTCATCAATACCTCTTGATCCGTTTTTTCTTCCGTTCTGTAAAGCACTTCTGATCTGTGAAAACACCCTGATATTTTCCCCTAAATGCACATCGGCGTGAAGATCATACCGCTGCAGAAAAAAGTTGTTGTGTCCTATATCCAGTCTTCCCCAATCTTCATTGTTGAAATCTACATATTCATAGCGTGCCTCGCCTCCAAGAGACAGATAGCTATCTTTCTTTTCATTAAGAGGAAGAAATTTTACCCTGTTATAAAAAGTATCTGAAGAATCTTTTAAATATTCATAATTCTCATCGTAACGCAGGAGCTTGAAACTCTGGGCAGATAAGTTTTCAGAAAATAAAAAGAGCAGAAAGATGACCGTTTTTAAAGACCATATGTAATGTGCAGATCTCAACATTGAAAATTTTTATATAAATATTAATGGTTCAGCATATGATGAGCATAATGAATCCCCAATCCATAAGAACCCCCATATTTTTTCATTAAATCAGTCACAGGAATATAGGTTTCCTGACGTGCCCAATCTCTCTGAAGCTCTAAAATATACTGGATGGAGGTCATTGGTTTTACTCCTGCATGAATCATTCTCTGAATCGCTCTTTCGTGGGCTTCATCACTTACATCACCACAGGCATCAGTAATAACATACACATCATAGTTTTCTTCAAGAGCGGACAAGGCAGGCCCTACGATGCATACACCGGTCCATAATCCTGCGAAAACCAACTTCTGTTTCTGAGTAGCCACAATTGCTTTATAAGCTGCTTCATCTTCCCATGTATTCATTGTTGTTCTGTCAATGTATCCTGAAGTTGCCATAGGATATGCTTCTTCGATTTCAGGAAATACCGGACCTGAAAAGCTTTCTTCGGCTACCGTTGTTACAATTGTCGGCACATTAAATATTTTGGACGCCCCGCAGACTACAGCGACATTATTACGCAGTTCATTCATTGAGATGCTTTTCGTAGCGAATGCCATTTGACCTTCAAAATCGATCAATACAAGCGCATGATTATCCGGAGAAAGTAGTTTGGTTGATGGTTTCATAAAATTTATTTGTTTGTTATTATGTATTTATTCGGGTTAAGCGGAATAAGTTTTGACCGTACTTATTGTTTCAAAAACTTGATGAATTCTGCATTAAACTTATCTTTTTCTTCCAGGAATGAAGCATGTCCGCTTTTGTCAAAAGGAACCAATTGAGATCCTGAAATAGCTTTATGCATTTGTTCCGCCAATGCAAAAGACACGATTTTGTCTTCTTTCGCGTGGAGAATTAAAGTGGGGATTTTAATTTTTGGAAGATCACCGCGCAGATCTTCATCTCTTAAAGCAATTAGTGCCTGTTCCATTGCATATGGGGACGACTGCATTTCGATACTGCCCAGCCAGGCTCCAATTCCGGGAGAAACAGAAGTCGGGGAATACACAAATTTTTCACCGATGGCTGCCAATAATGCAGGTCTGTCCGTATTATTTAATTCAACCCACTTCGAGATGTCTTCTTTGGTAAAAAACGGATAAGGATAATCAGCTTTTTTAGTATGGCAGGGAGCTGCCGCTGAAAACAAGGCCAATTTGCTTACATGGGCACTGTTATATTTTGCTACATAATGCAGGGCAATCGCACCTCCCATGGAATGTCCGCCCAAGGTAGCATCCTTAATGTCTAATTGATCAAGAACAGCTTTGATATCGGCCGCAAATTGATCATAATTGTATTTTCCATAAGGTTTATCGGACTGCCCGAAACCTCTCAGGGTAATTCCGATTACCCGATAACCTTCTTTTACCAGAGCATGATATTGATACTCCCATGAAGCGTCACTCAAAGGATAGCCGTGGATCAGAATAACCGGTTTTCCTTCGCCCAGATCGGTAACATGCAGTTTTACATTGGGCTCAACTTCGATATATTCAGCTCTTGCTGTAGCTGTTTTTTCAGTGCTTTTTTCCGATTTATCTTTCGTGTTGCACGAAACGAATAATGTGGTTAATACAATAACCGCACTGATCATTGGTTTAATTTTCATGATATAAAGTATTTAGAGATGTATTAAAAAAATCACATCTGACGAATAAGTATTGTGATGATTGATAGAGATTTCTTCAAATCCGCTACTCCACGTTCAAAAGATGATACCCTTGTGAAAAATGAGGCAGAGGATTTGAAAAAAACATCAGCTATTAACTGTTGTAATAGGTTGTAATTTATCGCTTCAATAAGTATTTATGCTGACCTTCCAGTACAAGTTCTGATTTCTGGTTGTATACCGTTACTTTGGTCGTCACAATCCCTTTATCTCCCTGCGGACTCAAATCCGTAATCGTGAGCGAAGAATATAAGGTATCTCCGGAATGAACCTCCTTCAGGAAATTACATGAAAGTTCCAAAAAGCTGATGAAAACCTTCCCGAAATAATGCGGCAGCAAGGTTGCCCCCGGCGCAGTAAAGGCCAAAACCTGTAAACCATGAACTACTGGTGCCTCATGCCCCTGTCTTTTGGCATATTCTGCATCATAATGTATGGGATGGTTATCACATGATACGGTTTGAAAAGCTGAAGCATGAGCATCTGTCAATGTTCTGCTTGGAGCTCTGAATACCTCGCCTACTGCCAGTTCATCGAAACTGCGAGCCGGTACAATTGAAAAATCTTCAGGATTAAATGCTGGTTGTTTTGTATTTGAATTTTCCATAAAAACTTTCTGAATTAGAATAAATTACTATTTCACACCCAATAAAAAGCTTACTTTTTTATAAATGCCAGTATATCATTATTAATGGTTTCTGCTTCCGTAGTTGGCATTCCGTGGGGAAATCCCGGATAAGTAATCAATGTGCCGTTTTTCAGTAATTTGGCAGATTTTACACCCGCATTCTGATAAGGTACAATCTGGTCATCTTCTCCGTGTAACACTAAAACAGGAATTTCAACAGACTTTAAATCTTCCGTAAAATCGGTTTCTGAAAATGCTTTTACACATTCATAATGGGCAAGGATACTTCCCATCATCCCCTGTCTCCACCAATTTCTCTGCACCCCTTCTTTTATCACAGCACCTTCTCTGTTGTATCCGTAAAAAGGAATCGTCAAATCGATATAAAACTGCTGTCTGTTGGTAAGAGTTTGGTTTCTGATGTCGTCGAAAACTTCCATAGGAACCCCATCAGGATTATTTTCACTTTTTACCATCACAGGCGGAACAGCACTGATTAAAACTGCTTTGGCAACTCTGTCTTTGCCAAATTTATTGACGTAACGGATCACCTCACCTCCTCCGGTTGAGTGTCCTACGTGGATCGCATCTTTTAAATCCAGATATTCTGTCAGTTCAGCAACATCGGCAGCATAAGTTTCCATCTCGTGTCCGGTAGTAGTCTGACCTGAACGTCCGTGCCCTCTTCTGTCGAAGGCGATTACCCGATATCCTTTTTGCAGGAAAAACATGATCTGGGCATCCCAGTCATCAGATGATAAAGGCCATCCATGGTGAAACACAACAGGCTGTCCTGTTCCAAAATCTTTGTAAAAAATTTCTGTTCCGTCTTTTAATTTTAGTGTACTCATTGTTTGTAGATTATTTTTGATTGATAATTAAATTCATAAAAATTAATTACAAGAAGCGCACTAGAAATATAAAACTCTGTAATTCAAATATTTAATCACATGCCAAATAAAATAAAACTACGATATATCGTAGTTTTATGAGACTGTTATTTAAATATCAGAAAAAATCAGGATCAGTAAATACGTAATTGAATACCCATAAAGCCAATGTGCATAGATATTTTTCACTGGAAATAAAAATCATTACGGAACTAAATTTAAAAATTTAGTTCCGTAATGATTTCCTTGGCTATCGCGCTTAAAGCTATCTTTTTTGAATTATTTAGCCAGATAGGTCATCCCTCCATCAACAAGAAGTTCAGCCCCAAGCATGAATGAAGAATCATCAGAGGCCAGGAATACTGCGGTTTTACCAATGTCAGATGGCTGGCCTATTCTGCCTGTTGGCATTACACTTGCAAAGTGCGCTTTTACACCTTCGATTTGTTCTGCAGGAACAAACTTTTCAAATGCAGGTGTATCTGTTGTACCCGGTGTTATTACATTTGCCCTGATCTTTCTTTCTAAAAGATCGTTTGAAAATCCTTTTGCAAAAAAGATTACGGCTGCTTTTGCAGCACCATAAAGCGTAAAATTCGCATATGCCCGATGTGCAGCATTTGACCCGATCAAAATAATAGAACTACCATCATTCATATAAGGCAATGCTTTTTGAACAGTGAAGTAAACACTTTTCAGGTTCAGATCAATTGTTTTGTCAAAGTCGGTTTCACTTAAATTTGCCACAGTTCCTACAGTTCCAGCACCCGCATTGACTACAACCACATCTATTTTTCCAAATTTTTCTGCAGTTGCTGCAAACACTCTTTCCAGGTCGGCAATATTAGTTACGTCGGCATTGATACCTATAAAATTATCGCCAAGCTTAGCCACAGCATTATTTAAAGTGTCATGATTTCTGCCTACAATAGCACCAACAGCTCCTTCATTTTTAAATGCTTCTGCAATACCAAACCCGATACCGCTATTGCCACCTGTAATCACGGCAACCTTATTTTTTAATTTATCCATTATTTCTTTTATTTAATGTTTGAGCAACAAAGGTAGATCAACCAAGTTATTTTTAGTAACTTTGTACTGATAAATAACAGTAACATAGAGGTAACACAGTAACATTGTAATGTATCAGATTAAAGATTTTCAACAGGAAAACAAGAAAAAAGGTTCGGTCAAAGTTTAATGGGATACGAAGGAAGGTATAGTTTTCTCCGCACCTGAAAAAACTGAGAACAGAATATTGAAAAAGACATCCGGACAGTATTAATACCTCAATGAAAGGGGATAAAAAAATCTGTATTGCATTAAACAATAGTGATTTCGACTTTTCATTTAAACAAAAGTAAATTTCAGCTTTGTACAGATAAATAATAAATAACATTAACATACAGTATAACTAATTAATAAATGAAGTGTGCAATAACAGAATTCCAGCAGGAACAAAAGAAAAGAATGAGATCCGTTCAGGATGCCATGGATGCGTTGAGCGGAAAATGGAAGATCGCTATTATCTCGTCGATCTGCTGTTACGGTAAAAGAAGATTTTCAGACATTCTGAATGATGTTGAAGGTGTTTCCAACAGAATGCTGAGCAAAGAATTGAAAGAACTGGAACTCAACCAGCTGGTCAAAAGAACAGTTTTACCTACACAACCTATAACAGTTGAATATGAATTGACAGAACACGGCAATACGCTGCAAAGGATTATCAGCGAACTTTCAGATTGGGGAATTGTACATCGGAATAAAATTATCGGAAAATAATGTTCGTTACTTGTTATTTTCCAAGTAGCGTATCAAAATATAGATAAAGGAGCCATAATGTGAACACAAAATTTGTACTCAGCCAAATCTGTTGACACTTATGATCAACAGGCATTTTGACTAAAACAAAGTGCAATCAGGCTAAATTGCTTCCTACATTACTGCATAAATTTGCTTTAAGAATTAAACAATAAAAAGATGAGAACAGCAATTTTTATACTGACAAGCATGATGTTTTCCATGATGGTATTTGGCCAGCAACATCAGCCCCGGACTTTTTTATTTGTTCCGGGTGCCTGGGATGGCGGTTGGGATTATGCTAAGGTAGATTCTATCTTAGGCGAAAAAGGAGATATTGTCTATCGTCCCACTTTAACAGGTCTGGGAGAGAGAGTTCATCTATCGAATGCAAACATAAATCTTACAACTTACGTTACAGATATCGTAAATGTGATCAGGTTCGAGAACCTGCATAATGTTATCCTTGTTGGCCACAGTTATGGAGGAATGGTTATCTCCGGGGTAGCAGAACAGGTCCCCGACCGTATCAGCAACCTGATTTATCTGGATGCTATGGTTCCTAACGATGGCGAAAGCGCCAAAGACGTCTGTGGGGATCTATGGGATAAAGTGATGGTTCCGTTTATAAAGGATTCTGTTATGCTTTATCCATTCGGTCCAACAAAAAATATTTATCCCACCGATGTCCCCCAGCCATTAAAAACTTTTACTGAACCTTTGAAGATAAGGAATCCATTGGTGAAAAATATCCCGGCTGTTTATATCTCAATGACAAAAAATGGCAAACCTGCGAATGAAAAAATGGGGTACAGCAGAGCAAAAGCAAGGAACTGGAAAATTTATAACCTGGAAGGTGGTCATTACGCTATGCGTGAACAGCCCGAAAACCTCGTGAAAAAACTTGAAGAGGTTCTACAGGATCAAAATCGTTAAATTATGGAAAACAATCTGCCCCTCAGGATCGAAACGGTCAGTAAATATCATAAGGTGATGGGACTTCCCAATCCTGAGCATCCTCTGATCAGTGTTATAGATTATAGTACCATTATAATGCCTTGTATGGCGAATGTCAGTCTGATCTTTGATTTTTATACTGTGTTACTTGACCGGGATTTCAGAGGCAGGATGAAATACGGACAGCAGCAAAGTGATTTTGAGCAGGGTGTCCTGTTTATGATGTCTCCAAACCAAGTGTTTGAAATTGATGTAGAAGAAATAACAAACCGTTCAGGGCTATTATTGCTTATCCATCCTGATCTATTGTGGAACACATCTTTATCAAAAAGGATAAGGGAATATGAATTTTTTGATTATTCTATTAATGAAGCATTATTTCTTTCAGACAAAGAAGAGGAGTCTATTGTTAGGATATTTCAGGATATTGCAATCGAATATCAGCACAAAATCGATAAGTTCAGCCAGACAGTCATTATTGCTCAATTAGAGTTGCTTCTAACCTATACGGATAGGTTTTATCAGCGTCAGTTTATCACACGTCAGAAGAGCAATCATCAAATTTTAAGCCGTCTGGAAGATCTGCTTTCGAGCTATTTTAACAGTGATAACTTAGTGATAGAGGGTATTCCAACTGTACAGTACGTTGCTGGGGAACTTAATATTTCGCCGAAATATTTAAGCAGTTTGCTGCGCGTGCTGACAGGACGAAATACTCAGCAGCATATCCATGACAAATTGATTGAAAAAGCTAAAGAAAAACTATCAACTACAAATTTGACGGTAAGTGAAATTGCATATGAACTGGGTTTTGAACATTTACAGTCATTCAGTAAATTATTTAAGGCCAAGACAAAAGTTTCGCCCCTGAATTTCAGGCAGTCATTTAGCTAAATACCTGGCCTCTTTCAGGTTATTTGGATCGCATTCCACCGTTAGAGGATCGGGCCATCTTATAATTTTGCTTTTAAGACTCTTAAAAACATATCTTTCTTCAATAAATAATTTGACAAAAGTTTAAAGATATGTGCAAAAATTGCATTCAAAATGATCATCTTCATTGACCAATTAATTTAATAACTATTTATACAATTATTTTTCCAATGGACTCATACTCGATTAAAAATATCATCACATTTCGTGAACTAAAATGGAATTATACCGAGGACTTTTTATTTCTGACCGATATACCTGAGTCTTTTGAACCATTTATCCTGACACCTGATTATTTCTCATATGGAATCATTAATAAAGGGCAACTTGTTGTGGAACTTGATGGAGAATTACTTCATATAGATAATAAGAAGCGTTCTTTTTTCATATATCGCCCTCATCAGAATCTCAAGATCGTTGAAATTTCTCCTGGTACACAAGGTGCTTTTGTCCTGTTTAATAAAAAATTTATCCAAACCCTTGATAATCATTTTTTATCCATAACAGAAAAAACTTTTCTTGAACGCCGTTTCGGGACATATTATAGTTTAAAGTCTAAAGATTTCAATCGCTTACAAGATCTCTTTTCAAAGATCTTTGATCTCCTTTCCTTTATAAATTCGGAACTGTGGGAGCAAACGGCTAAGAACTTGATGTTAGTTCTTATCAGTGAGACCGATCTGGTCATAAGTAAATATAGACCTTCATCCAAACAATTCACTTTTAATAGAAGTCATCATCTTGTAGAAAGCTTTATGCGTTTGGTCAGTGAAAACTATCTGCATGAACAAAATCTTGACTATTATGCATTTCAGCTTAATATCACTGTAAATTATCTGCATAAGATCGTGCAAAACTCTCTGAACATTACTCCCAGCAAAATAATACAAAATGCAATATTAGACCAGTCTATCCTATTACTTAAGAATTCTGATAATAACATTGGCGAAATTGCAGAAAAATTATCATTCAAAGATATTTACTCATTCAGTAAGTTCTTTAAAAAAAATATGAATGTTTCTCCAAAAAAGTATCGAAATCAACTGGCAGCAGAATTACAATAGTAGAGAATTAGGTAAATAATGTAAAGATTTGGACATTTCAAATCCTGTTGATTTTTGGTAATATTGATTTTTATGTTGATATGAAAGCATGATCGAATTTTAGAACGGACCATGGTGTTATGCATATCAATATTTTTATTAATCAAATGAAATCAATATGAAAAGATTAAATGGCAAAGTGGCCATCATTACAGGTGGCTCACAGGGCATGGGAGAATCCCATGTAAGAACCTTCGTAGCTGAAGGTGCAAAAGTGATCTTTACTGACCTTAATGAAGAGAAAGGCCAAAAGATCGCAAATGAATTAGGAGAGAATGCTGTTTTTGTAAAACAAGATGTTACCAGTGTAGAGGACTGGAAAAAAGTAATATCAGAGGCGGAAAGTAGATTTGGACCGGTCAATGTCCTGGTAAACAATGCAGGAATACTTGGACCCATAAAAACGATAACCGAAATTTCTGAGGAAGAATATCAGAAAGTTGTTGACATCAATCAAAATGGTGTCTTTTACGGAATGAAATATACAATCCCATCAATGCAGAAAGCTGGTATAGGTTCCATTATCAACATTTCATCAATAGCAGGGATCATTGCAATTCCAGGCTATCCCAGCTTAGCATATATGGGAAGTAAGTTTGCTGTACGTGGAATGACCAAAGCTGCTGCAGTTGAGTATGGGAAGGAAAATATCCGCGCCAACTCAGTACATCCTGGCTACATAAAGACACCAATGATGGTAGAAGCTACAGACGAAGATGGCAGTGGCGCTGCCGATGCTATTCCATTGGGAAGGATGGCGGATGCAAAAGAGGTAAGCGACCTTGTTATATTCCTCGCTTCCGACGAATCTTCTTTTCTTACTGGTACAGAACAGATTATTGATGGCGGAATGAGTATCCAATAGAATAAATATTTATAATCATTAAAAAAGGATTAATTATTTTAATCCTTTTTTTTTCAATTTAAGACTTCGATATTCCAATGGCGTTTGTCCTGTTCTGCTTTAAAGTATCTCCCGAAAAAAGAGGCATTGGAAAAATGAAACTCATCAGCAACTTATGCAACAGTTAGGTTTGAGCTTTTCAACATTCCTTTAACTGCCAATAACACGATTTCATCAATCCATTCTCCTGCAGTTTTTCCACTTGTGTCCTTCAACCCATGAAAAGTCTTCTTCCCATCACAAAATATCCCCGGAAACAATTAATGAATTGTATACCGACAGTGCAGGATAATTTTTAATCATAATTATTTTAGATTGCGATAAAGAAAGAGATTTTAATATTAATGCTCCTTCTTCAACTAATATTTCTCTAACATTATGAAAAAATATGCTTTAATACTTTTCGCATTAATCATGTCAATTCCCGTTTCGGCGCAATACAAACCCTGGACTTCCTCAGAACAACCTTTAAAGGAAATCAAGACATTAAAAAAACAAATTGTAAAGCCCAGCTTCAGAAAACAAGACTATATAATTACCGATTTTGGGGCCATTGGCGATGGAAAGACAAAAAATACGGAAGCCTTTAAAAAAGCCATCGAAAAATGCAATGCAGAAGGCGGAGGAAGAGTTGTGGTTCCAAAAGGAATCTTTTTGACAGGGGCTATTTATTTAAAAAGCAATGTGGATTTACATGTTAGTGAACATGCAACGATCTTATTCAGTCAGGACAGTAATGATTATCCTATTGTTTTCACAAGATGGGAAGGAATGGAATGCATGAATTATTCATCGTTGATCTATGCTTACGAAGAAGAAAATATTGCTATAACCGGAAAAGGAACACTGGACGGAAACTCTGACAACGACCATTGGTGGTTTTGGTGTGGTGCAAAAAAATATGGCTGGAACGAATCCCGTCCGGGAAGACAAAATCCTGCCCGTGCAAAACTACATGAATACATGGCTCAAAAGAAAAATCCGAGAGAAAGAATATTCGGTGACGGATATTATCTGAGACCTAATTTCGTTCAGCCTTATAAGAGTAAAAATTTCTATATGGCGGATGTTTTGGTGAAAAATTCTCCAATGTGGAACCTTAATCCCGTATTGTGTGAAAATGTTTTGATAGAAAGAGTAAAAGTAATCAGTCATGGTCCTAATAACGATGGTTTCGATCCTGAAGCGTGTAAAAATGTGTGGATCAAAGATTCATATTTTGATACGGGAGATGATTGTATTGCCATAAAATCCGGAAGAGATGAAGACGGAAGAGGCATCGGGAAACCAGCGGAAAACCATATCATCGAAAACTGTGAAATGAAAGATGGACACGGCGGTGTAGTGATCGGAAGCGAAATTGCAGGCGGAGCAAAAAATATTTATGCCATAGGAAATGTCATGGACAGTAAAAATCTTGACAGGGCACTTCGCATTAAAACCAGTTCAAGCCGTGGCGGAATTATTGAAAATGTATTCTTCTACAATACAAAAGTAGGCGCTTATAAAGAAGCTGCAGTGCGTTTCAATATGCATTATGAAAAACCGGGCGACTTCATCCCTACTATCAGAAACATCTGGGTAGAAAACCTGACCGTAAAAAAAGGCGGAAAATATGCCATTCTTTCTGATGCCTACGAATCTTCTCCGATAACAGATTTTACCATGGTTAATGCTAAAATTAACGGTGTTGAAATTCCTTATAATGTTGATTTTTTAAAGAATGTCACCCTGAAAAATGTCACTGTTAACGGAAAGCCATTAACTGATTTAAAAAAATAAAATGCAAAAAACATCCATTTTAGCAGGCTTTATCATTTTGTCTGCATTCTCACATTCTTTCGCCCAATCCAGACATTGGCAGAAAAATGAGAGGGAGCTGCATTACAAAGAAGACAAAGGGGATTTTTTGTTGGTTAACGGGAAATACCGTTTTAACCGTGCTTTGTATGGCAACAATCGTGCTTCAAGAGTGGAGGCCGGAGATTTGCCGGAGTTTGCATTGTATCTTCCCGGAATGGGCGGTAATCTTCAGTTTGTCATTCAGAAAGGAAATTCATTTAAAAAATTAATTCTGGCCGATAGCATTGAAACCCGTTATCGTCCTGGCCTGATGCTTTATACCATTAAAGATCAGATTCTTGGAAATGGAAATTTAAAACTGGTGGTTTTAGCACAATCTAAAGAAGAAGGCTTGATTTTAAAAATGGAAATGGAGAATGTTGATCCTGCATCAAAGATCTACGCTGTTTATGGTGGAGCAAGCGGAAAAACATTCAGCAGAAATGGCGACATCGGCGCAGACCCGGAATCAGGTTTTTATTTGCTTCCGGAATATTGTGAAGGCAATCAGTTTCAAATCAATAAAAACCAATTTGAGCTTACTTATTTAAACAAGAAAAAAGAAAATCAGTATATTAATGGAAGTTTTTCAAGCACCAATTCATTACAATTGGCCGATGCAAAAACATTGGAAAAACTATCTGATTTTACACAATATAAAGCAGAAAAATCTCCAATAATTTACGCAACGTATTCAACACAAAAAAATCCTATTTATATTCAAATAAAAAAAGGAAAAGCAGAGAAAAATCTTTCAGATGAACAGCTAACAAGTATTTTTGACGAAGCCGAAAAATCCCGGTTATCATTAATCAACCGTGTTCAGTTAAAAACGCCGGATCCGGATTTAAATAATTTCGGAGCAACTCTTGCCATCGCCGCAGACGGCGTTTGGGAAAGCCCTACGTTTCTTCATGGCGCCGTTGCCTGGAGGATGAGGCTAAATGCCTGGCGAGGAGCTTATGCAGCCGATGTTCTCAGTTGGCACGACCGTGCAAAAGAACACTTTGAAAGCTATTCCAATTCTCAGGTTTTAAAACCCGATTCCGCACCCGTTGAGATGGATACGCTTTTGCATCTGGCAAGGCACAAAGAAAAAATGGGAACTTCGGTGTTCTCAAGCGGATATATTTCCAGAAATCCCAATGACAATTCAAAACCGCATCATTATGATATGAATCTGGTTTTCTTTGATCAGATGTTTTCTCATTTCAACTACACAGGAGATGTGGATTTTTTGAAAAAAATGTGGCCAACAATGGTCCGTCATATGGATTGGGAAAAACGGAATTTCAAACGGGACGGCCTTTATGATGCATATGCTGCAATTTGGGCAAGTGATGCTTTGCAGTATTCAGGTGGAAAAGTGACCCACACTTCTGCCTATAATTACAGAGCCAACCGTGAAATGGCAAAACTGGCAAAAATCATTGGCGAAGATTCCACCCCTTACGAAAAAGAAGCTGAAACCATTTTTAAAGCCATGAAAAACCAGCTTTGGATTAAAAGTAAAGGTTATTTTGCTGAATATGAAGATGCCCTGGGTAATAAAATTCTTCACGACAAGCCTGGAATATGGTCAATTTATCATGTTTCGGATGCTTATATTTTAAATGAATTTGAAGATTATCAAAACACGCAATACATCAACAATCACATTCCGAAGATTCCCGTAACAGTAAAAGGTGAAATTAATAAAAATTATTACACACTTTCCACCACCAACTGGCAGCCTTATGATTGGTCGATCAACAATGTGGCGTTGGCCGAGAATTTACAAACCGCTTTAGCGTATTGGCAGGCAGGGAGAAATGATGATGCCTATCGACTTTGGAAAGGCAACCTGGTCGAAAGTATGTATTACGGCATCAGTCCTGGGAATTTTGAGCAATTATCCCACTATGATGCCTTTCGTGGAGAATTGTACCGTGATTTTGCCGATCCGATTGGTGTAGCTGCGAGAACTTTAACAGAAGGACTTTTCGGAATTTATCCAAAATTACTAGAAAATAAGATCAACATAAAACCAGGATTTCCCAAAGGCTGGAATTTTGCAGAACTGAAACTTCCGGATTGGGAATTTAAGTTTAACAGAAACTCTAAAAAAACAAATTATTGGCTTAAGTCAAATTATGTAAACCCGGTTTCGCTTGATGTACTGATTCCTGTGAATCATACCAAAATAAAATCGGTGACAGTAAATGGTAAAAAAGCAGATTGGAGAATACAACCCAATTCTATTTTACAGCCTTTTGTAAAGTTGGAAACAGAAAAAGGAAAAGAATTCAACATTGAAATTACATATTCGGGAGAAGAATTAAAAACCGAAAAGACAGATTACATCAATTATATCTCTGAAAATCTCCAGCTCCATTTAGATTCAAAAAAGAAGATTCAGCAAATCTACGATCCGCAGGAATTAATTAAAAAACGAAACGGCAATCAATTTAATTTGGTGAAAGAAGAAAGAAAAGGAACTTTTTTCGTTCAATTGGAACAAAATGGAACGCAATGGTGGCAACCTGTGAATGTCGATATTCAATATCCTTTAGAAATAAAATGGGTGAATAAAAAACTGCAAATTCAGTCTAAATCATCCAATACAATCAATGGAAAATTGAGTATTGATAATTTAAATAAAACTTTTTCAATTCAAAAAAATCAAAATACATCAATTGAAATTCCAACAAATAATCTCAGCAAGGGAACCAACTTCATTCAGCTTGAGTACGATGGAATTAAACAAAATGTAGAAATAACAGATTGGGAAATCGAAAATAAAGGAGAGTTCAGTCCTGTTTCATTAGCCTTAAAATATAATGAAAGAGTAACTGGAATTTTTAATCAAAAATATCTTTCACCACGGCCCAATGTCCCTACCCTGCAGCTTCCATGGCAAGGAATCGGAAACTGGTGCTATCCGCTGACCACCACTCAAATTGATGACAGCGGACTGATGAAAAAACGAAAAGACGGAAAGCTTGAGTTCTTAGGAATTCCTTTTTTAATTAATAACGAAGAGAAAAATATTGTCTTTACAAGTCAATGGGATAATTTTCCGGAATCGGTTGAAATCCCTGTTACAGGAAAAGGACGAAAAGTCTATTTTCTGATGGCTGGTTCAACCAACCCTATGCAGTCACAAATTACCAACGGAACGGTTACGGTTCAATATTCAGATGGTTCGAGTACAGAATTAGAACTAAAAAACCCCGTGAACTGGTGGCCTATCGAACAGGATTTGTTTGACGATAATTTTGCTTTTGAAATTCCGGATGATAAAATTCCGTACCGGGTTCAGCTGAAAACCGGGGAATTGTACAAAGGAGGAAGTTTAACGAAATATTCGGAAATTAAAGGAGTGAGCAGTCGGTCTGTTGAAGGAGGTGCCGCAACCATTCTGGATCTGCCGATTGACCCAAACAGAGAATTAAAATCAATAAAATTAACAGCAGTGAGCAACGATGTCGTTATCGGATTGATGAGTGCCACTATTCTTAAATAAAAAAATATGAGTAAAAAATTAGCAGTATATCTTGGCATTTTTCTGATAGGCTTTTCTTCATTAACTGCCCAGAAAATAGACCGAAAAAAGGTAGTCCAGCGTCACAATGTGGTTAATACAAAAGCGGATACCTTATCTACTTTAACTGTCGGAAACGGAAAATTTGCTTACACGGTCGACATCACCGGAATGCAGTCGTTCCCCGAATATTACAAAAACGGTGTTTCTTTGGGAACGCAGTCTGAGTGGGGCTGGAACAGCTTCCCAAATACTAAAGATTATAAATTTGAAGAAACATTAAAGGCATACGATTTCAACAATGAAGGACGTAAAGCACTGTACAGTGTGCAACTGAAAGAGCCTGAGCGAAATAAAGGAGCCGTTGAGTATTTCAGAGTTAACAAACATCGTCTGCAATTAGGAAATATCGGTATTGAACTGCTTAAAAAAGATGGTCAGAAAGCAAAAATTTCAGATCTGACAAACATTAATCAAAAAATTGATCTTTGGACAGGAATTATAACAAGTGAATTCTCTCTGGACGGAATACCTGTAAAAGTATGGACGGCTTCTTTTCAGAATTCTGATAAAATCGGAATTAAAATTGAGTCTGATTTAATTGCTCAAAACAGGTTGAAAGTTTTCGCACGCTACCCTTCTCCTACCGGACAGTTTTTAGATGATGCCGCTTTTTATGGCAATGAAAATGATCATACAACAAAAATTGTCTCTTCACAATCAACGCAAGGCTTAATTCATCACCAGTTGCAGAGTGCAGATTATTATACTCAGTTTTATTTTACAGAAGGAAAATTACGTGAAGCGGGAAAACATTATTTTGTATTCGAACCGTCTTCAAAAAACAAAAAAATAGAATTAAGCGTTGAGTTTTCAGCTAAAAATCCGAAAAGCAGTAAAACATTATTTGCTGATGCAGAAAAAGAAAGCACTTCAGGATGGGAATCTTTCTGGAAAAGCGGTGCAGCAGTTGATTTTGAAGGAAGTACAGACCCAAGAGCGAACGAATTGGAACGCCGGGTTGTTCTATCAGAGTATTTAACCAAAGTACAATGCGGAGGAAGCAATCCGCCACAGGAAACAGGGTTAACTTTCAACAGCTGGTACGGAAAACCACACACAGAAATGCATTGGTGGCATGGTGTTCACTACGCTTTATGGGGAAGACCTGAGATCTTGGAAAAACAATTGGATTATTATTTCAGGACTTTTGAAAAAGCAAAAAAATTAGCAGAAAGACAAGGCTACAAAGGCGTAAGATGGATTAAAATGTCTGATAATGAAGGAAATGAAAGTCCGTCTTCTGTAGCAGCATTCCTGATCTGGGAACAGCCGCATATCATCTATATGACCGAACTTCTGTACCGCGACAAACAGGACAAGAAAGTTTTGGAAAAATATAAGGACCTGATTTTTGCAACCGCTGAATTTATGGCAGATTATGCTCATTATGATAAAGAGAAGAACCGCTATAATCTCGGAAAAGGCGTCATTCCGGCACAGGAAGTTTTCCCTGCAAAAGATACGTACAACCCGACTTATGAAGTGGCTTATTGGGATTGGGCGCTGAAGATTGCTCAGCAATGGAAAGAAAGATTGGGACAGCCGAGAGATAAAAAATGGGATGAGGTTATTACAAAATTGGCCCCGCTTCCTGTTCAGGATGGTGTTTATTTGTCAACCGAATCCGCAAAAGATTCTTTCACTTTTCCCAAATGGATGACTGATCACCCTGCTGTTTTGGGAGCATTAGGAATGGTTCCCGAATCTCCGAAATTGGATAAAAAAATCATGAAAAACACACTGGACATCGTTTGGGAAAGATGGAACTGGGAACATACGTGGGGTTGGGATTTCCCAATGACAGCCATGAATGCCGCAAGACTGGGGCTTCCAAATAAAGCTCTGGATGCGCTTTTCATGAACATTCAGACTAATACCTATCTTAAAAACGGTCATAATTTCCAGGATAAACGTCTCCGTATTTATCTTCCCGGAAACGGAGGGGTATTAACGGCTGTTGCCATGATGCTTGAAGGTTGGGACAGCTCCAAAGGAGAATTTCCGGGTTTTCCAAAAGACGGTTCATGGAAAATAAAAGCGGAAGGTTTTAAAAAGATGCCTTAAATTTCAGATTCATATAGTAGTAGTTAGAGTCTGCCTTTAGGCAGGCTTTTTTATGCCCTGATTTTAATTTTTCAAAACCAAAACCAAATAACTAAAGACAGATAAGCTCAGATTAAACAGTTCACCGAAAGTACAGGACAGTCTACTTATATGTTTATACTAAATTAGCAGTAAATCAGATGAGATGGACAAGCCCGGACACTTTACACGCAGAGATTTTTTACAGACTTCAGCCCTTGGGATCACAGCTGTGGTTCTGGGGCTGTCATTTACAGATTCATCATCCACAGACACACCTTATTTCAATTTAAAACCAATCGGGCGGACCTTTTCATTGGAAAACTATTACATTTGGTGTAATTCTCCGATTTGGGGCGAGGACGGTAAGGTTCATCTTTTTTATTCCAGATGGAAAAAAGAAAAAGGAATGGGCGGCTGGCTCAACGGTTCTGAAATTTGCCGTGCAGAAGCCGAGTCTCCCTATGGAGAATTCAAGCATAAACAAGTTATTCTTTCCCCCAGAGGTGGCGAATTCTGGGATGCCACAACTTGTCATAATCCTTTAATTACCAAAGTGAAAGATGAGTATTATCTTTTCTATATGGGCAACCACAACGGAAAAACAAATACCAAAAGAATAGGGCTTGCCACTTCAAAAAGTCTTGATGGAAATTGGATAAGGCCAGAAACACCTCTGCTGCTTCCCGGAGAAAAAGGCTCATGGGACGACCATTGCACTACAAACCCAGCTTTTGTAAAAGGAAATGATGGCAAATTCTGGCTTTTTTATAAATCCTGGAACACTGAAGAATATGAAAATCAGAAAGGCCAGGTAAGAGGAAACAGAAAATATGGACTGGCAAAGGCGAACCACCCTTCAGGTCCTTATGAGAAAGTAAAGGAAAATCCTGTCATTGATTTTTCATTGTTGCCTGGAAATGCCCAGCTGGAAGATGCTTTTATCTGGAAACAAAACAGAAAATTCCATATAGTAGCCCGGGATATGGGATTTTTTAACCATGAATACGGCCTACATTTAACTTCCAGAGACGGACTTAGCTGGTCCAAACCGAAAATCGCTTATCTTAATATGAAGAGTTATATTAAGGAGCCTGCAGCACCCAATCATTTAAAACGGTTCGGGAGATTAGAACGTCCCATGATTTTAATGGACAAAGACGGTAAGACCCCTCAATTCCTGTTCGGGGCAACACAGGGAGGAAAGTTCGAAACTTCTACATCTTTTGTGTTTGAAATTATAAACACCAAAATTTAATTCTCAAATCCATTTTTCTTTTTTTGCTTTACCAGACATCAACTTCAGATTACACAAAATCAAACAGCTTTATTAAGTTTTTATACATTGTGCTTAACTTTGTATACTAAAATCGTATTTTTCCGTTATAGTTTATATCGGAACAATCACAATTATAATTAATATTTAAACATTTACTATCATTAAAAGCATATCAAAAAAGTTATCATAAATTTTTGTAACTTGCTTTGCACCGTTCGTTAACCTTGAGTTATTTTATAAACTGAAATAAATATCTCCTATCTCAACATCATGGCCGAAACATTTGAAATAATAATCAATGAGCATTCCAGAGTTCCTAAATACAAACAGATTGTAGATTCTATTCTTAACGGAATTGATAGTGGAGAAATTAAGATTGGAGAAAAAATTCCTTCCATAAACGAACTCAGCGAGTCCTGCTTTCTTTCAAGAGATACTGTAGAAAAAGCTTATAAAGAGCTTCGGAAAAGGCAAATCATCGAATCTGTAAAGGGAAAAGGCTATTACATCTCACGTGTTAATAAAAACGATGTGATCAACATTTTCTTCCTGATCAACAAACCGAGTACTTATAAAATGATGATCTACAATTATTTTGTCAATGCAATCGGTACCAAAGGCAATGTTGAGATGTATATTTATCACTGTGACGAAACTCTTTTCATTAATTCCTTAAAAAAGAATCTGGGTGGATTTGATTATTATGTGATCATGCCTCATTTTCGGGATGAACAGTCTAAACATACCAGTTCAACACAGCAGGTTTTAGATATGATTGAACAAATTCCGAAAAACAAATTGTTGCTGTTAGACAATACCAAGCCCAATATTTCCGGAGAATACGGTTCTATTTTTCAGGATTTTGAACATGATATTTATAATGCTTTAAAAGAAGGTTTAGACAAAATAAAAAAATACGAAAAGATCATTTTAGTTTATCCCGATAAATCCATTCACCCCTATCCTTTCCGCATTGTCCGCGGTTTTGAAAAGTTCTGTAAGGATTTTAAACTCGATTATGAAATTCTTGACGAGATTTATCCCGACATGGAATTGCAGGATAAAGATATTTTCATCACGATTCGGGAACGGGATCTGGTGAATCTGGTTAAGCAAATCCGACAGAAAAATCTTGAGCTGGGCAAAGACATCGGAATTATTTCCTATAACGAAACGCCTCTTAAAGAACTACTTGGAATTACCGTAATTACTACAGATTTTAAAGCTATGGGAGAATCTGCTGCTTATATGATTCTGAAAAATAAAAAAGAATCTGTGAATAACGTCTTTAAATTTATTCAGAGAGATTCTTTATAATGATTATTATTTTAGTTTTTAGATCTATAATGCAATCGATTACACATATAGTGCTTTTCAAATTTAGAACAAAACACTTTTAAATAATATCAAGAAATATATTATTCAATTATGATTAAAAAATTAATTTTTGCCATTGGTTTTATGATGGCAGTAAGTATTTCAGCGCAGAAAATAAGTGATAAGGAGGCTGTAAATGCTGTTGCAGAAAAATTCAGATTAGCAATGATAAGCGGAGAAAAAACAAGTCTAGAAGCTTTGATTTTACCTGAACTAACTTATGGACATTCAGGAGGCCATATTGATGACGCGAATGAGTTTGTAGAAAAATTGACCAGCAAAAAGTCTGATTTTGTAACGATTGATATTACGAACCAAAACATCAATATCATTGGAAACACAGCGATTGTCCGCCACCATTTTTATGCAACGACTGCTGATCTTGGAAAAACTCCGGGCGATGTAACTTTGGATATATTATTGGTTTGGGCAAAAGTGAAAAACGACTGGAAATTACTAGCCAGACAAGCCGTAAAATCTGAAAAGAAAAAATAAATTATCAAGATTGTGATAAACAAAAATTCGCAAGCTAGCTTTGCGAATTTTTTTATTTTAGTGTAGGTTTTTGACTAAAGCCAAATGTAGAATTTCCTATTGAAAACGGACTAAAGCCTATTTCTATTGAATAGTAACAAAACCTGAAAAATTTTATTTCACTCTAAAGTTTTGCAAATCTTCCGGTTTTTCACAGCAAACCTGCTCCAGAACCTGTCTGAACTGCATTTTAAGCATTTCAATGATATGATCACCGCCTTTTTCACCTAAAGCTCCCACTGCATACATAAAAGTCCTTCCCATAAAGGTAAATTCTGCACCACAACTTAAAGCACGGGCAACATCAGGACCGGTTCTTACGCCGCTATCCATCATTATTTTGATCCGACCTTTATATTTTTCGCTGATTTCTTTCACTACGGCAATCGTAGATTCTCCGGCATCGAGCTGTCTTCCGCCGTGATTGGAGATGATCATTCCATCAAATCCTAATCGTACAGCTTCTGCAGCATCTTCGTCTGAAGCGACCCCTTTGATGACCAGCTTTCCTTTCCATTTATCGCGGATAGCCTTGATTCTGTCCGGATTCAATCTTCCGGAAAACGTAGAATTCATGAACTGTCCCAGCTGTTTCACATTCATGTTTTTATCCATATACTTTTCCATTGTTTTAAAGCTCGGAACGCCATGTTTCAACATCTCTAAACACCATTGTGGCTTTACCAAAGCCTGGGAAACGTTTCGGAAATTCAATTGAGGAGGCATGGCCAACCCATTCCGGATTTCTTTTGCCCTGTATCCGAAAGTGGGAACATCTGCCAAAACGACAAGTACATCATAACCTGAAGCTTCACAGCGGTCAAGAATATCGTCGCGCAACCACTCTTCTCTTGGATGATATAATTGATACCAGGCTTTTCCTTCTGTTAATTCGGAAATTCTTTCAAGGCTGCTTGTCGTTACAGTACTTAATATGAAAGGAATATTATGTTTAAAAGCTGCTTTGGCTAAAATTTCCGGTGCATTTGGCCACATTAATCCTTGTAAACCTACAGGAGAAATCCCGAATGGCGCAGAATATTTTACTCCAAATAATTCAGTTTCCATGCTAGTTTCGCTGTAATTATTCAGATAACGTGGACGAAGCAAAACTTCTCTTAATTCACTCGTATTTCTGTCTCGGTTGATGTTTTCATTACAACCTCCGTCCAGATATTCGAAAGCGAAGCGAGGCATTCTTTTTTTTGCCTTTTCAATTAAAAGTTCAAGTGAAGCGTAACGGGTATCAAATGGAAATGACATGATTTATAAATTAAGAATTAACGGTTGAAGCACTTTCATCTGATAATGCTGCTGTAAAAAAGTTTCGTCTATTTTCTTGTTGGAAATCACCATGGAGGCTCCCAAAGCAGAACCCAACGGAGAATGTGTAGACATCACATTATAATGTTGAAAATGATGAGACATTAGTTTCATAAATACATCATTACCGGTGAATCCGCCATCGATGTAAATGTTTTCAATATCTGAATTTCCGATTGCATTTGTAATCGTATGAATCTGTAAATCCATCAGTTCGATCATCAATTGGTGATACGCTTCTTCGAAAGTTGCAAATGATTTTAAATCTGTCTCACTGATCATTTTCCGTTTTAAAATAATTCCTTCAAAGCGAAAATAAATATTTTTATTTTTCATTAAACGCAAATACAAATCCTGATCAAACTGTACTTCTCTGTGGAAACCATATTCTTTTCCGTAATAAGCACATAATTTTTCAACCTGAATTTTGTATTCGTTTCCCATGAAAAAACGGGATGCTTTTACACGTTTCCCATCTATCCGCATATAATTCAGGCAATTATTTTCTATATCTTCATCAGTAAGGCTTTCATCATTAAACGGATTCAGAGAAATACTCCAGGTTCCTGTAGAAAGCAATAAAAAAGGATCTTTTTTGCTTAAAATATAAGGCAGCAACGCGGAAGAACTGTCGTGGATTCCAACACCAATTTTAATTTTTTTATTTCTGTAAGATGTATTGATGCTTGCCGAAGTCGGTACAATGGGTGGCAATAAAGCATCTATTTCTTCTTCATACACCCATTCGTGGTAATCAGATTTGTCATAATCCCATAGGTTGGTGTGACAGCCTATTGACGTAAATTCTGATACACCAATTCCGGTAAACAAATATGATAGGTACTGGGGTAAATGTAGACTGTAACGGATTTTTTTGAATATTTCAGGATGCTTATATTTCAACCAAAACAATTGCAGACCTGAGTTCAACATTCCTGCCTGAGGTGATGCTGTTTCGCGGGCAATTTTCAGTTTGTCTCCATGTTTTTCATAAAATAAATCAAGAATTTCCTGATCCATCGGTTTGGTGTAATTGTACAATGGAGTCAGAACATTTCCTTTCTGATCCAGGTGCACGAAACTTGCTCCATATGTGGAAAAATTGATTGCTTTTACTTCATATTTTTCATTATCAAGAATGGCATTAAAATTATCTTTTATCCAGTTTTGCAGGGCCGCAAGATCTTCCGTGGGATAACCATCTTCATCAGTGGTGAGCGGTAATTCTGTATATTCCCGAACAACTTCTTTATAATTTTTATCGAATAAAAAGAACTTTTTATTGGTTTTTCCAATATCAAATACTATGGTTACCTTTTTTTTAGACATTCTTGGGATGAATTTTTATTTTTTGTCATTGCTAGGAGCGAAGCGACAAAGCAATCTATTTTTTAAACGCAGAGTCCACAAAGTTTCATTTGACTACTGTACGTTTTTAAGTTCGCAAGGGCGTTTCACTCAGCAAAGCATACTAATTTTGTTTTAAACACCATTAAGGAGTGTTCAGATGGTAAGATGTATTAAGAAAAAATCCACTTATTTCTTAAGCAGCAAAGCTAAATCCTACATCCAAACACTTTCAACCTTAATGATAAAAAAATAAGGATACATATAATAAAAACTTTCGATTGCACTCAAAAGTTGAAATTATCAATTTTAAAACAGGATTTTATAATCCCGTTGCTTTGGTTTCTAAGCCTCTTTCGGTAATTAAATTTTCTCTTACCTTTAAATTTCTGTAAGCTGCGATCGGATCTAAAGCCGCCCCTGTCTGCAACCTTGCAGCTCTTAATAACGGACGAACATCTGTTCTGTAGGCATTCTGCAGAATATCCTGAGCACCAACGACATCATTGTTTAATTGGGCTGTTTTTAATGCTTTCTGATCAACCAAAAGTGCCTGTGCATAAGCAATTAAAATAGCCTCCAAAGACTGTAACAAATCTTCCAACGGGTCTTTGATGTTGTGACTTGCATCGATCATCCAAGCCGGATAAGGATTTTGAGGATTATTTTCTATTCCATATACCAGTTCATTGAAAATTAAGAATAAAGCGTAAGGTTTAATAGAACCTACCGTCAAATCATCATCTCCATACTTGCTGTCGTTGAAGTGAAAACCTCCTAATTTCCCTTTGTACATTAAGGTTGCAACGATCTGCTCAATATTGGTATTCGGTAAATGATGTCCTAAATCTACCAACGTGTAAGCTCTTTCTCCACAAGCATTGGCCAGCATAAACGAAGTTCCCCAATCCTGAATGGTTGTTGAATAAAAATTCGGCTCGTAAGGTTTATATTCTATGAAAAGCTTCCAGTCTTCAGGCATTCCTGCATAGATTTCTTTTAAGCTTTTTTCAGTATTCGACAAAGCCGTCTGGAAATTCAATTGTCCAGGAAAACTTGCTCCGTCCGCCAACCAAACGGTTAAGCTTTTGGAACCTAATTCTTTTCCGATTCTGATCACTTCTTTGTTGTGCTCTACGGCATAAGCCCGAGAATCTTCATTCACAGAGTTCAGAGAACCAAATTTATAAGATTGTTTAGCTCCTGCCTGATCTTGAAAAGTGTTGGAATTCATGGCATCAAAAACAAGTCCGTGAGATGCAGCTTTTTCTTTAATGGCTTTCACATCACTCGGGATATCCCAAGGAATATGCAACGAAACAGCTCCTGCAGAATGCGTTAAAGCATGAATCAATCCTACATCATCTAATTTCTGTTCTAAAGAGGAAGGTTCGCCACCGTAAGAAAATCTCCCAAACCTTGTTCCTCCGGCTCCTAAAGCCCAACTCGGAATGGCTACTTGAAAATCAGCAATTTTATTGACAATCTCAGCAACATCTGCTCCTGATTTTGTTAATTTATTGTGTAGAAAATCGAAATCTGCAGTAAAGTTTTCAATTTCTGTTGTATTGTATTGTTCAATGATATCTTTTCCTATAATCATAATTTGATTTTTTGAATTGATTTATAGACACAAAAGCTTCTTATTTTTAAACACTTTGGAACACTTAAGCTTTAAAAAAGTTTAAATCAATAAAAATAAAAAGTCCACATAAGAAGAAAATCAAAGATTTTCAAAAAAAACTTAGGTGCTCTTTTTTACATTTTACAGTTAACTTAATCAACTTAAGTGTCAAAAAAGGCTTTTGTATTAATTTTTTTAATCTATTATCTTGGAAATGCATTTGCCATTCCTCCATCTACATTGATGATGTTTCCTGTCGTTTTATCTAATATTGCGATACAGGCGAAAACTCCGTTGGCAATGTCTTCAGGAAGAATAATTTCATTTAATAAATTTCTTTTTGCGTAAAATGCAGGCAGTTCTTCAATAGTAACTCCGTTTGCTTTTGCGCGGCCTTCTGCCCAGGCTCCTTCCCAGATTTTGCTGCCTACGATTACACCGTCAGGATTTACCACATTGACGCGAATTTTATCCGTTGCCAATTCTGCTGCCAATAATCTTGTCATGTGTTGTTGGGCTGCTTTTGCAGTTCCGTAAGCTACATTATTCGGTCCGGCAACCAATCCGTTTTTACTTGCAATATTAACGATATCTCCTCCTAAACCTTGCTTTTTCATAATTTCCACACCATTTTTCACTATCAAAAACTGACCTTTTACCAAAACATTTTCTAATAAATCCCAATCTTTTGTTGTAGTATCTTCCAAAGATTTAGAAATCGCTAAACCAGCAGAATGAACGATGATATCTACTCCACCAAATGCTAAAATTGTATCTTTAAAAGCATTGACAATCGCTTCTTCATTGGTCACGTCACAAGTTACGGCTACAGCTTGATCTTTGCTGTATTTTTCTGTAACAGAATCTAAAGCTTCCTGATTCAGGTCTGTGAAAACAACTACTGCGCCCTCCTGAACCATTTTGTCTGCAATAGCCTGTCCGATTCCACCTCCGGCTCCGGTTACGATCGCAATTTTTCTTGACAATGGCTTTTCTTTGGGCATTCTCTGAAGTTTCGCTTCTTCAAGCAACCAGTATTCAATGTCAAATGCTTCCTGTCTCGGTAAAGAAGTGTATTCAGAAATGGCCTCTGCACCACGCATTACGTTGATTGCATTTACGTAAAATTCGTTTGCAACACGCGTTGTCTGCTTATCTTTTGAAAAACTGAACATCCCCACTCCCGGGTAAATGATGATCACAGGGTTCGGATCACGCATTGCAGGGCTGTTTGAGTGCTTGCAGGTTTCGTAATATTCTTTGTATTCTTGTCTGTATTGTTCGAAAAGAGGATTTAATTTTTCTAAAACAGCTTTAGAATCAGTTAAATCTTCATTTTTGTCTAAAGTTAAAACTAAAGGCTGAATTTTCGTACGTAAAAAATGATCCGGACAAGAAGTTCCCAGTGGTGCTAAACGCTCCAAATCATTACTGTTAATGTACTCTAACACAACATCGCTGTCTGTAAAATGGCCAACCATTCTGCTTTCAGATGAAGCTAAACCGCGTAACAACGGCATCAATTGAGCTGCTTTATTCTTACGCTCTTTAGCTGGAAGAGATTCCACTTTTTGTCCGCCAAAAACCTGTCCTTTTTCTTCTATTTTTTTAGCAATATATTCAGAAGCCATTTCGATAACTTCCAAACTGTTGATGTAACATTCGTAAGAAGTATCCCCCCAGGTAAATAATCCGTGGCTGCCCAAAACAATTCCTCGGATTCCAGGATTATCGTTTAAACATTTTTCCAATTGCAATCCTAAGTCGAAACCCGGACGCTGCCATGGAACCCAGCCCATTGTATCGCCCCAGATTTCTTTTGTAATTCTTTCGCTGTCTTTTGCAGCAGCTACTGCAATTAAAGCATCCGGATGAAGGTGATCGATATGTCTGAATGGAAGTAAACCATGTAAAGGCGTATCAATAGAGGGCGCTTTGCTGTCCAGATCAAAAATACAGTGATTGAATAAGCCTACCATTCTGTCTTCATCTGCCAAGCCCTGGTACACATTTTTCAGATTTCTCAGTCTTTCTGTGTATAATCCGGCAATTCCTTTTCTAGTCAAAGTTCCGATGTCGCCACCTGAACCTTTTACCCACATTATCTCAACTTCTTCGTTGGTTAACGGGTCTTTTTCAATGGTTTTGCAACTTGTGTTCCCTCCTCCATAATTGGTAATTCTTAAATCTGCCCCTAATATGTTTGAGCGGTATAAAAATAAAGCCACCTGATCATTTCCTAAAGATGCCGCTTTGTTTTCATCCCATAAATAGTCTACGTATTTAAATGCTTTTACTTTTTCCATTTGTTATCTTATATTTCTAAATTTTAACCAAAATTAGATCGTAATATTTTTTATAGCATCCCGTACTATACTGCTAAATGCTTTATTTAAAGATAAATTAACGTTTAAATAAATGAATTCTATATCAATCTGATTCCGGTTATTTTGATTAATAATTTTGTGGTTATTGGTTGTTTTTATTGTAACCATTAAGAAATGTAGAAGGTTAAGATCTATTAAGGAACGTCCAAAATGTTTTTGAAGCATAACATTTTAGCTTAAACCCTTAAATCATACATTCTACATTTCTTAATGTTAAATTTTATTTGAATTAATATCCGGGCAATTGACTCAGATTTGGATTATCAACCAACGGATGACCTGCCGACTGCGCAGCAAAAGGAAGCAATTCTGTTTTATTCGGTACGAATCCGTAGAAAAGACCGTCTCCCCCGCCTTCTATCCAATTGGGATATGTTCCTCCGTTTTCTGCTGAGCCTGTTGGCTTGGTGTAGATGATACTCCCGATCTGAAGCTGGCCTGCAGCAGCTCCTATAAATCCGGCTGTCCTTTTTGCATTGCTGTTAAATGTACTGTTATAAGCCTGGAACATATTTGCAGGATACCATTTGTCATCCGTTGTTGTGGCTTGTCCGTGTGCTACTGCAATAGCTCTTAATGCGGTCTGATAATTCGCGAAGCCTGTAGAACTCGTCGGAACATTAGTAATTACTGCAATTTCTGCAGGACTCGTAATATCAATATATTTTAATGCCAAAAACGGATCGCCATAAACCTGTGCATTCTTTTCAAGTTTATAAAGTCGGTAAACAGGTGTATTTGCATAGGCTCCCGTTTTGTTTGATAAGTTTTTCATCGCCTGCCTTGTCGCATCAATTTCGCTTGCCAAACGATTCATTCTGATCAAATCTGTACGAAGATTAAACTCTCCTGCAAATTCCCATTTACGCTCCTGAACAATAGCAGCTTCAAATGCCTGCTGACCAGACGGAACCGGTATAGCCCCGATTCCTGCACGGTTTCTTACCTGCATTAAAGCAGAAGTTCCCACAGCAGTAGGCCCTCCGTTTAAATAGTTCTGGGTTTCTGCATACATTAATAAAACATCTGCATATCTTAAAATAGGAATATTTAAATTACGTGCATCTGCCGCCTGAGGCGCAACACACCATCCCATCCTGAATTTACCTGACAGAATGCAGGAAAATGTAGTTCCGGCATTCACCCAGGTATCCCCTGCTGAACCATTATTTAAGAAGTATACACTGTAAGAAGTACAAGAAACATCTCTACGTGTATCTCCCTGGTTAAAAGACAGATAATAACTAGGAAGAATGAATTGTAGTGCCTTTCTTGATCCATACGTTCCTCCACGGGAACCCTCATTGGCGTACACTCCAAAAGCTGAGTTTGTATTTGCTCCATATTCAGCAACTTGCCAAAGAATTTCTGAGTTTGTCACTGAAAATTTTCTCTGGCAGAAATTGAACCACAACGCTTCAAAACCACTTTTGCCTCCCTGGGCCTGAACCAAAGTATTTGTCCCCCCGTTGATAATAGCAGCACAGGCATTGTCTGCAATCTGGTACAACTGCTGAACCCTGCTGTTATCACTACGACGCGACATCATGGCCCCGCTTCCGGTATTCAGGTCCCAACGAAGGGAATACCCTGCTGCATAAAGGGCAATTCTCGCCAATAAGGCATTAGCTCCCTGTTTCGTTAAACGTTCTGTTGTTGCATATCCACTTTGTCCAAAATTTGGAATGTTTACTACAGATTCCTGAAGATCAGCAATGATGCGATCGTAAATCTCGTCCCTTGAAGTACGTTTTGGATATAATGTATTCGGGTCATTCGGATCCATCTCGTCCAGAGGTTTAAAAACCGAAGGAACGTCTCCGTAAACGCGAATTAAATTATAATAACAAAATGCACGAATAGCCTTCACTTCAGCCAATAAAGCATCACGTTTTGTGCTTGCTTCCATTTTGCTTAATCCGCTCACTGCAATATTTGTTCTTTCAATAACTGCATACATCGCAGAGTAAATCCCTGTAACTGTATTCGGGGTATAGGCATCATATTGATAGTTGGCAATATTATATTTGGAATTATTTGTAGAACCATCTTCTGAAGAGTGGGTTACGGTGTCTCCTGCCCCCAGCTGGTAATACATTTCAGTTGGAACTATACCTCTGTAACACCCCAGGACAAACATCTCTGCAGTATCTATATTTTTAAATACAGATTCTGTATCCAATGAATTGTAAGCGGGCTGATCCAGAAAATCTTCGCTGCATGAATTCATTGCTAAAACGGCGACGAAAATTGAGGGAAGAATGACTAGTTTTCTTAGAAATATGGGAGTATTATATATATTTTTCATGATTTAAATATTACATATTAGAAAGTTAAATTAAGACCAAGAACATAGCTTCTTGAACGAGGATATGTAGAACTGTCATATCCAGGTGTAACAGTCACCCCGCTTGCCGCCGTAACTTCAGGATCATACCCTGAATACCCTGTAATTGTAGCCAAATTATTAACTGTAAAATAAATACGGGCATTAGACAGCATCACTTTATTTAAAAACTCTTTGGGAAAAGAATATCCTAATGTTACCTGGGAAATTCTCAGATAAGAACCGTCTTCTACATAATATGATGATGGATAAGCAATATTTGCAGTATTTGCATTGCTCAGGCTCCAAAGTCTTGAATTTTCATCCGGGTTGAGCTCTTTAAGCCTGATGAGATTAGTTGTTGCCTGTCCCGTATTAGGATCAATCAAATGATAATAATTGTTTCCGAATTCTGAAGGAACATTCTGGAACATTGCATATGGACTTAAACTTTGTTTAGTAGCATTGTAAATATCATTACCAACGCTGAATTTCATAAATACGGCCAGGTCAAAGCCTTTGTAAGAGAAATTATTACTGATTCCCCCGATAAAGTCCGGAGTACCGTTTCCGATCTTCTGCATTTTTCTTGTAAACTGGTCTCCTGCCTCATTATCAGCAGCAAATTTCATATCTCCCGGTTTAGGAGTTCCGGTTGAAGGTTTTACAACTCCCGGTTTTAAGGTTAATGATCCGTCCGGATTTTGAGTAAAATCATCCGTAGTATATACTCCCTGATAAATATATCCGTACATATCTCCTAATTCCTCTCCTACAGTTGCGTAGTAAGTCACCATTCCCGTTCTGCTGCCTCCTACACTGAATGTTTTATTCAGTTGTCCGTTTTCAAGAGAAAGAACTTTAGATTTATTGAAAGAGATATTAAGATCTGTTGTCCATCTGAAATTTTCTGATCTTAAATTCACCGTATTTAGTGTGAATTCCATCCCCCTGTTTCTCATAGAACCGATATTCTGGTATTGTCTTGAATATCCTGAAGAAACGGGAAGTACACTTTCGAAAAGCATTTTGCTTACGTTATTATTATACCATTCGGAGGTTAATTTAATTCTGTTTTTAAAAAAAGCTAAATCTACACCAATATTGGTTGTTCTCAGCTCTTCCCATTGAAGATCACGATTTCCCCAGTTTGTACTTGTAACGTATGCCGGATATCCCTGAGTATTGTTCATTGGATAATCTGTAAGTAAAACATTGGTTCTCCATAAGTTATTAGCAACTCCATTGTTACCCGTAACCCCATATTCAATTCTTAATTTAAAATCATTAACTATTTTATCGATCTTATGACCCTGCCAGAAATTTTCCTGAGAAACACGCCATGCACCTGCTACAGATGGAAAATATCCCCAGCGAGAACCTTCTGCAAATTTTGAAGAACCATCTGCACGTATTGTTCCTGTAATTAAATAACGATTATCATAGTTGTAATTCACACGGGCAAAATAGGAAAGTAAGCTGTTGCTTGATCTATCTGTATTTTTATCGGCAACCGTTGCGTTGGCAATATCATCCAATCCGAAATTAGGATATGGGAATTTTGTAAGCCTCATGCTGCTTCCTTCGGATTCTTCATACCAGATTTCGTTCCCGATTAAAGCATTTACTTTATGTTTTTCACCAAAAGTTTTATTATAATTCAAAGTATTGGTGATCTGATAACGGAATGTTTCCGCATTGGCAATATTTCCGTTAATCCCTGTGTTGATAGGATCTGTAAGAAAGGCACGGGAATTCTGATCTGAAAATGATGTTGATTTACTGTTTGTCCAGCTGTATTGTCCGGCGGTTCTCCATGTGAAGTTTTTCAGAAAGTCAAATTCGATACCTGCATTGGCTACGAATGTTCTTGTACGTTTGTTCGAAGTAGATGCCTGGGTTTCTATGAATGGGTTTTCTGTATCGAAGCCAGAATCTAAAGCTGAAAAATCCGGGAAAGTCTGAGTGTTGAACAACTGATCCTGAGTAAATAATGTTCCCCCGGTGATAGGCTGAAGAAGAATTTTTTTCATTCCTGAATAAGCACCTCCCCCGTTTACAGAATTGTTCGTAAACATGGTGTTGAAATCTACTCTTACCCCTTTATACAACTCTGAAGTGATATTGGCACGTAATGAATTTCTTGTTTCGCTATAATTTTGAAGCAAACCCTCCTGCTTATTGTAATTATAACTAATGAATGCCTGTGTTTTATCGTTTCCGGCAGAAACGTTTACGTTGTGGTTCTGAGTTAAACCTGTTCCTCCCAACATTTTTTCCTGCCAGTCTAATGCAGAAGCAGATCCGTAGCGATTGGCAATTCTCTGATAGGCTCCTGAATAAAATCCTGGTGAATCTGTACCCAAATTATTGTCAAAAACATTACTCCACGCTGATGGTTTGGACTGAAGCACTCCCAATTCGTATTGATATTTTACATATTGTTCTGGATTTGAAAGCATATCCAGTTTTTTTGAAAGCATATCAAATGACATGAAAGTATTGTAGTTGACAACCGTTCTTCCTTTTTTCCCGCTTTTAGTTTTAATAACAATAATACCGTTGGAACCACGTGCACCATAAATGGCAATGGCAGAAGCCCCTTTTAGTACATCGATACTTTCAATATCATTAGGATTAATCACATTCAAAGCGTTGTCCAATTGGAAACCGTCTACAATATAAAGCGGATCAGAACTCTGAGTAATGGAAGAACCTCCCCTGATCGTAACATTTGCGCTGGCTCCCGGAGCACCACCCGCTGTCACAATATTCAGACCTGCAGCTCTTCCCTGGAGTGCCTGTAAAGCATTCATTGCCGGTGTAGCTGCTAAGTCTTTTGCAGAAACTGAAGAAACAGATCCCGTTAAGTCCGACTTCTTAACTTTACCATAACCAATAACGACCACTTCCTCAATATCTTTTATACCATTCTTCACAGTATCATTTACTGCCTTTTGCCCCCAGACAAAACTTGTTGAAAGCATAAATGCCGGAAACACTATTCGTTTTATATTTTTGTGTTTAACTATCAAAGACATATGTTAATTTTTATGTTACCAAAATACACCGTTACAAAAATTCGGGCATCCTGCAATATCCTGTATTAAAACATTCATAATTTATCATGATTAACCAGAAATATTTAAATTATATTTCAAATAAATAATAAAAAAACCATAAATTATCAATTATTCAGTACAATACTTAACTAAACCGTGAATTAAAAGTTCCTATTTTAAATAGACACTCCTTTTTTAGAGTTAAATTACTTTTAATAAAAAGACACTGAAAAAATCAGTGCCTCTAAAGGAGTTAGAATTCTAACTCTGAAACTATACAAATGATAATGTAAAATCGTAAATGAAGCTTATCTCAAAGAGTTTCCGTATCCTACCATCAAAATAGAAATAAACATGACGATCATTCCAACAGCAATGGTAGTAATGGTTCTTTTAGAAACTCCTTTCCACTCTTTGATGATAATTCCCCATAAATTAGCTATAAAAATGATAAATGCCATGTGTAAAATCCACGAACTGGCGCCATTGCCCATTTTACTTTCGCCCATACCGTAAAAGAAAAACTGTAAAAACCACATAGTTCCGGCAAGCGCGCAGAAAATCAGGTTTCGTAAAACCGGTACGTTTCTTTTGGTATAATCGGTATATGATTTATTTTTAATGGCTAAATACAAACAGCCTACAAGGTTGACTGCCATTCCGCCCCAAAGCACAACAACATACGTTACATTATTTTGAAAAAGGAATTCTCCCTGTCCCGGGTTAGAATTTTTCCATAATTCATTAGCTACGATTGCCATTGGCTTTCCGGCCTCCAGTCCGAAGTTGAAGCACGCACTTAAAACTCCGGAAATGATAGAAACAATTAATCCCAATCCGAATTTATACTCCGTTTTTACTTCTACACCATGAGGATCTGTTGAATCGGTTTGCAGTTCTCTTTCCTTCATCATCCCTGCTTTTCCGCTGATAATGATTCCAACTACACAAACCAGAAGCCCTAATAGAACAAACTGGCCCCATTTGCTGGAAAACAATAAACCGATATTATCTTTTCCTGTTTGCGGAGAAAATTCATAATAAATAGAAGGAACCAGCGAGCCAAACACCATGCAAAGCCCCAAAATAATGCTGCTTCCGAGTGCTACTCCCAAATACCGAACCCCCAAACCATAAGTAAACCCTCCAATTCCCCACAAAGCACCAAACAAAAATGTCAGCCCCAATATGGAAGAACTTTCATTCAGGATAATTTCCCAAAAATTAGGGATGGTAAGAAATGCCGCAAGCGGCGGAACGATGATCCAGGAAAAAACTCCTCCTATCAACCAATAGGTTTCCCAGGACCAGCCTTTTACTTTCTTATAGGGCAAGTAAAAACTCCCCGAAGAAAAACCTCCTAAGAAGTGAAAAAAAACTCCTAATAATGCATTCATAATTTTATCTTATGGATTGAATTTGAAAATTAATACTATGAAATCGATTGCGCATCTTGTAGTGTCATGCTGTAATAATAATTGTTTGTCTTGAAATCAAAGATTATGTAATCAAACAAATGTTGGTTTACTTTAGCTTATAAACTTCGCTTCCTGCAAGCAACAGACAGCCTAATCCATAATCTTCAAAATCAGGCTGTTTGTCAATGGCAAGTGGCTGACCGTCTTTAGGCTCTTTTCCTGTTCCCTGTACCCAACCCAAAAATCCATTAGGCTGAACGGAATCTTTTACAATAGCGTTCCAGGCTTTTATAACAACGGGTAAATACGTTTTTTTATCAATCAGACCTTTATTAATACCATATGCCATTCCGTATATAAACAGAGCGGTTCCCGTCATTTCTTTGCCTCCGAAATTGTTAGGGTCATGTAAACTTGCATTCCAAAAACCATCTTCTCTTTGGATTGGAAGCAAAGCTGATAACAGATCTTTATAATCTTGTAAATATTCCTGATAATGCGGGTCGGATTTTGGTGTATCTTCCAGTGTACGAGCCAAAGCAGCAACTACCCATCCATTTCCGCGGCTCCAGTAGCAATCTTCGCCGTTGGGTTCTGTGTAAGGCGGAACAAAGCTTTTGTCTCTCCACCAAAGTTTATCTTTTGGATTATATAAACCATTTCCACCGTGCTTATATTTCGTAAAGGCATACATTTCGTAATTTTTATCGAAATATTTTTGTTCACCTGTAATCCTGCCCAGTTTCGTAAAAATTGGCATCCCCATTTGGAGAGCGTCGATCCACCACCAGTCATGTGATTTTTTGGAGGCAATCATACTGTCCATCGAAGCTTTCACGAATTTTATTCTCTCCGGATTTTTTCTTCCGTCTATTTCATAAAGGTCCAGATATGTTTGTCCGCAAGCCTGATTGTCGGCATTACGGGTATATGTATCACGCATCATGTCCCAGTTGTGTTTTTGAGACCAGCCGATGGCGTAATCATAATATTCTTTTTTAGGATCTATTTTATACAAAGCCATTAATCCTTCGTAGTAAACAGCTCTCGTCCACAGATTGCTTGGCCATACTTTTTTGCCGACAACTTCCTTTCCCGGATCTGCCCATTTGTTCATGAAATATTGATTTGCCCTCCGTGAAACTTCCAAAACTTCTTTTTTATCCGGAAGGCTAACGTTCTTTGCATTCGCTTGTTTTTGAACTGAGCAAGAGGATAAAACTCCGAAAATCAACGCAAAAAAAGCGCCTCTCATTAGTACTTTCTTCATAATTATATCTATTTTTTTTACAATGTATTTGTTTAAATATTTGTTCAATTATAAACCATCAAGACCTATTTAAGGCTTAATGGTATAAATATCCGGTGCAGGAACCTTTGAAACGGATTCATCCAGATAATAATCAGTATGAGGAGGCTGGTTGTAGCCTACATTTTGCCAAACAATGCTCAATCTGTATTGCGGATTATGCATCAGTGTGTACAAACGGTGATTCGTCGGAATTGTCGAACTGAAAATCCGAAGTTCCTGATTATCTGAGGTTCTGTAAATCACTTCTTCCCGCCAGTCTCCAAATAAATCGGCAACCAAAGAAGGGTTTTTCTTGGTCCCGTTGTTTGATTCACACTGAAAATCTTTAGCGTCAAAAATTATATTTGTTTTTTCTTTATTCCAATCCCATTTTGACACGGAAGTTCCGTCCAAAATTTCGCTTAAAAAATCTCCGTCCCAATAAATCCCCATATTGCAGGCAGGATTTTTATCGCTGATCTTATTTCCTTTAGTATCATAAACGCCTTTCAGCCCGGCTCCGGCAGCCCAGGATTCTGAACCTTGATAACGGGGATCTATGTTTAAAGATAATCCTCTTCCGGGACCTTGGAATTTGCCTTGCTTGCTGTACACTAAAGATGGTAGTTTCCATAAAACCTTTCCCGTTGCACCCGCTCTGAAGTGTGCACCTGCATCATCAAATCTCTCCTGAATATCAAAAATTTCCAGTCCGGGATGAGAAGGATCCAGATCACCAACATGCAAAGCATCACCGTGACCAAAGCTCGTGCTGTTCAGTATTTTCCCGTTATCATCAACCGTCATTGCTCCAAAGACAATTTCATCTTTCCCATCGTTATCAACATCGGCAATGCTCAAATTATGGTTTCCCTGACCACGGAATTTTTTATTTTCTTCCGAGCTTTCCGTATCAAACAGCCATCTCAAACTAAGTTTTTTATCTTTATAATCCCAGGCTGCGATTGCTGTTCGTGTATAATACCCTCTCGACATAATAATGCTCGGCGTTTTGCCATCCAGATAAGCAACTGCGCCCAAAAACCGGTCTACACGGTTCCCTTTCGCATCGCCCCAGGTTTCTGTAAGCTGTTCGGGAGTAGGATTTAAGCTGCCTTGAAATCTGGGAACAATATAATTAACGGTATTAATTTCCTCACCTGTTTCTCCATTAAAAACAGTCAGAAATTCAGGGCCTGAAAGGATAAATCCGTTTTCATTTCTATAATCTTTTGTGGAGTCTCCGATCCATTTCCCCTTACCGTCTTTGCTTCCGTCTGCAGTTTTCATGACCACTTCTGCTTTACCGTCCTGGTCTAAATCGTACACTAAAAACTGTGTGTAATGTGCGCCTTCCCTAATATTTTTCCCTAAATTAATTTCCCATAAAAATTTCCCATTCAATTTATAAGCCTGAATAATCGGTTCATCTGTAAAACCTTTCTGACTGTTGTCTTTGGATTGCCCGGTTTGATGAAGGATGATTTCATATTCACCGTCACCGTCCAGATCCGCAACAGAAACATCGTTTGGCGTATATCCAACCGGAGTTTTCAACGGAATTGAAAAATAGGGTTTCTGACTAGCTGCATAGTTCGCAGAATCCTGATCAATCTCCTGATTCTTGGTGCTGGATTTCACGAAATAAGTGTAATTCTTTGTTTTATCTGCCGTTTTATCTAAAAAGCTGGTTTCGTTAACCAATGGTTTTTCATTCAGTTTTTTGCTTTTGTTATTTTCGGTACGGTATAAATCAAACGGGATATTTTGAGGTTCTGTGCCCAGCAAACGCCAGCTCACAAAAACCCCTGATCCGGAAGGTATTGCAACAATTCCTCTTTTTAAAAACTCCATTTGCCTTTGTGCTGAAAGGAGCTGTGAAAAAAGAATTATCAGTAAAATAAAGTTATATTTTATATTCATAATTCTCAATGATTTAAATTAACATAATTCAATCGATTGCGCAAATTATTTTAATATACTCTGTTTCATGTTTTATTCTATTTCGAATAGTATAATGGAAATAACTGAACTTGTCCATCCAAGCCGGAAGGCTGAACTTTCCAGTTGGAAGCATCAAAAGCTTTATAATCAATATTTACAAAATTGATTTCGTGGTAATTACGCCACTGAATTTTATTTTGATCCATGTATCGGATTCTATTGGCCATTAAATTGCAAACTTCAATACCAATGGTATTTTTTCCTTTTTTCAGATATTTCCCAATGTTAATTTCAAAAGGAATACTCCAGACAATTCCTGCTTCCTGACCGTTTACGATTACTTTGGCACTTTCATACAATTTATCAAATTTCAAAAGATAATCGTCTGCCTTTTTATTTTTTAAATTTAATGCCGTTGTATAAACACCAGTTCCCGAAAAACTCTGTGTTAAGGGATCTTGTGAAAAATTCGTCCAGGGTTCCAGTTTTTTAAAGTTTCTTGATTTTGGAAGTTCGGGGCCGCCTTCTTTGAAAGTCAGTTGCCAATTTTGATTTAAATTGATGGGAGAATCTGTCTTTTCAATATATTTCCATTTTGGAATTGAGCGATCTGTGGTTTCATTATTTTTTAGAATTAAAGACTGCCCGGATTTCAGCTGAATTCTCACGGAATTATTTTGTGTTTCCGCCACTCCGAAATCTCCGTTTTCCGGATTCATGATCACCGTTTGATTTCCTATATCATTTATAGGAATAAATTGACTGATTTCCTTTGCAGTATGGTTAACAATGAAATAGTATTTTCCGCCATCAAACTGTCTTCTCACAAATTTCAATCCGGTTTCCGTTAATTTTTCTCCCTTTATTTTTAAATATTCCAACCCTTTCTCAACATCGGAGCTTAACACAATTTTGCCTTTTCCAAATGGGCCAATTTTCATATTTTCTCCCTGATTCTGAAACGGAATCTGGGCCCACAAAGATTTTAATGTTGCTCTCCTTTTTTCGATTTCAAAATATCCGGGAATATCTTTTGGTTCGTTTTGAAAAATAACTGAAGCACCGCTTTGAGCTAATTTAAGAATATTAATTAACGTAGTTTCCGGCAAATAAGTTAATTCAGGAATGATTAAAACCTGATAGGAAGATCCTCCCTCTGCAATCTGGATTTTCCGGTTTTCCGATTCTGATTCTCCTATCATTTTATCAGAAATCATATCAAGAGAATAGCCTATTTTGTTCAGCTTCGTCAAATTCTCATACATCGGAGCTGGCTGCAGCCATTTTTCCACGTTATGAACTTTAAAGGTTACATCCTTCCCTTTCGGACTGGCCCATTGGTCATAAATTGGCCAGTACATCAACAGCTCATTATCAGATTTCCCACTCTGCAAAACACTTTGTGTACGTGCAACATAAGAATTTAATCCCGTCAAATGGGGCCACAAACTATTTTCCGGGACAAAATTAACTGAAGCATAAAACAGCCATCCCGGAAAAGGAACATCCGCCGGCGTATAGGTTGTACCGTGATAAAAAACGTGATTAATCCCGGATAAAAAAACCTGCTCAACCTCCGGTTTAGCCTGTGACCAGGATGTTTTAAAATGTTCAGTAAGCCAGGTAAAAGTTTCGTTTGAAATTAATTGCTTTCCGGTAATATTTGCAGCCGATGAAGCAAATTTCAGCATATTGAAATCAGGAATATCTGATTTTTGAACATCTGCACTGTCTCTTCTCAATCCAGGAATTTCAAAAATAGAGCTTCCGAAAGTTTCAGATTCAGGAATATCAACTGCTGCGTACAAATCCAGTAAATTTCCGGGCGAGCCATGTGCCTGATTGGTATTTTTTGAGTTTTTGGAATGAGCCCAGCTTGTAAAATTCTTGGTAAAATTGTTCAAAATCAATTCACTCAGGGTTTCCCTGTAATCTGATTTGATTCTACTCGTTATCTCATTTTCTTCGTTACTGACAAGATATTTGATGTATGGACTTAAATCGTATCCTCTCCTTTTTTTAAATTCATCTTTAAAATCCGGAGTCCAGTCGGCATTATAAACTTCGTAACTGTCATTGAAAAAAGAACGGATTCCGTAGTTTGAGTTTCCAAAAGCCTGATCGAAAGTTTTAAGATAATCTTTCGTTGCATCAGGTGAAAAATGATCTAGGGTAAAGCCTTCACCGCCTGGAGCTGCGCGTTTCACTTTTTGAAGTGTTTTCCCCGTAAAAACTGCATAGATGGTCCACTTTCCGGAATCCGGTTTCCAATTGAGAGAGCCGTCGTTTGAAATTTTATCGGTTAAGACAACCGCTTCATTTTTTTCGCTGTAAGCAGTTACAATATCTAATTTTATTGTTTTTAAATTCTTCTGTTTCTCATCTTTCAAGGCAATTTTTCCTGAAAATTTTTCGCCTGATGAAATCATGTACGTCTGAACCATCATTTTTGTGGCTGCATCTTCTTCATCAACCTGAGGGCCACCTATCGGCCAGCCTGTTCCGACGGCCATATCAACTCCCATATTCAAGCTTTTTGCTTTGTTTGTAGTGAATTCAAGCATTTTCATCCACTCCGGAGAAAGATAATTGATGTATTGATTTTCAAAGCCTTTTGCTCCATAAATGGGAACAATTTCTACGCCTCCAAAACCTGCTTTATTTAAAGTGGTCAGCTGTTGATTCAATCCTTCTTCATCGACTGCATTTCCCATCCACCACCATCGTGTCCACGGTTTTGCCGTTTCGGTGGTGGTTGGCCAGGGGTTTTGTGCGGAAAGATTTCCAAACGCAAAACAAAATACACTTATTTTTATGATAGACTGAATATTCATTTTCTTACTTTTTAGTTTCCATCGGGTTTTAATGCTTCCATAAAGACACTTTCCGGCCAATGAAATGTTTCGACAGCATCAGGTTTTTGGGGATCAAATTTTATATAATTTTTTGAAACAAATTTACTCAAAGGCAATTTTTGCTCGACAATACTTTTAACAACACATTTCGCCAATTCATAAGCACCATATGTATTAAAATGCGTGTCATCCGCTAAAGCATCCGGTTGATTGGGATAAGAATTTGCAGGATAATATACAAATGCTTTTTTAGAGTTTTCCGCTCCCATCGCTTCAAACAACGTTTGGCTCATCAGATTCAAATCAATCAAGAATACATTTTCTTCTTTTGCTATTTCACGCATTGCCATTGGATAATCGTCCAAAGTATTCACTATTTTATTGTTTTCATCAAAAACCCGGCGGTTCATAGAAGTAACTAAAACTGGAACCGCACCCAATTGCTTAGCTTTCTGAATCCATTCTTTTAATCTTTTCCTATATCCGGATTTCGTGCTGTTTCCGGATTTCTGGTCGTTATGTCCAAACTGGATAAACAAATAATCTCCTGGTTTTATTTTATTCCAGATTTTATCGATTCTGTGGCGGTCTACAAATGCTTTTAGGGTTTCTCCGCTTTCAGCATAATTGGCAATCACCACCTCTTTCGGAACAAAAAAATACGGCAGCATTTGTCCCCACGATGCCCACGGTTCGTAAAGCGCATCTACGACAGTAGAATCACCGGTGAGATAAATCGTTTTCACTGTTTTGTTGGGTTGGATGGTCATTGCACAAACTTTTGGAGCTTTATCATTAAATTCAATCGTCAGTAAATTATCCCAATGTAAATATTTTCTTTCTCTCGGTTTTAATTTTACAGTCCCAATTTCAATTCCATTTTGGTTACGAATAATACTGTCTTTAATGTGAACGGTTATCAATTTTTCGACAACTTCACCTTCTTTTGTCTTCACATCGTCCAGCATCAGACGGCGGTTTTCTACACGAACTGTTGATTCAGAAGTTTTTTTAGAATCGCCTAAACTTAAATTAATATCATAATTCCCTTCCGGAATTACCACCGAAAAATAGAAAGGTTTGTCGCTGGTGATATAATCTCCCGTCAATGCATTTCCTCCATTGTCAACGGACTTCAAGCCGGAAATATCCATAAATCCATAACCTATTTTTCTGTCGAATTTAGAATGTTCCGTAATGGGAATATAACCATCCTGAGTTCTGCCTCCTCCAAAATCAAATTTAAAATTGGTTTGTTGCGCAAACATCGATGAACAAATAAAAATGGTTATAATTCCTATCCAATTTTTCATAATCAATCGGTTAAAATATTGACTTCCGGCATTGTAAACTGCTTCTTTTCATCTCCTAAATCAGGTAAACCGAAATAGAAATACAGTGTTCTTTTAAACTTTCCGGTCAGATGATTCAGTTCACTTTCCGGTCCTAAAGATTCAGTTTTATCATTAATATTAAAAGCCAGAACAGTTCCCAACGGCGGAATTGCATCTAAAAATGAAATATTTCCCGTTGGCAATTTCGGATAACCTTCTGCCCCATAAATTCCGTAAAAATCAAAGAGTCTTACAAACATCTTTTCTTCTTTTGTCCCGATGGTGATTTTCCCTTCCGCGGTATCTAATTGCAGCCACGAAATATCATCGTAATATCCTTTAAATTCAGGATAAATCCAAGGTGAAGAACCGGTTCGTGTCGAGTTTTTCAAATTCTGCCAAACATTATAGGTCTGTCCCTGAGTTCTATTTTTCCAAACATGATAAGGTCCTTTTCCGAGCCATTTTGCACTCATTACATAATTTTCAGGATAATCAAAACTTACGCCTGCAAACGGATAATCTCCTGAAAGGGAATATTCATAATTCAGTTCTAAAATTCCGTTGGAATTCAATTTCCAGTAAATTTTCTTCCCGTCTTTGCCGGAAGCTTCAACAACTTGATTTTTCCTTTCTGCAAATGATTTTATTGAAGATAATTCCATTTTTCCATCCACAAAAATGGGCCCGTTCCTAAAGGTTGTTTTCTTTCCTTTTTTATCGATGATAACTGATTTCAGTAATCCGTCTTTTTTACCAATTGAGAATTCTTTTTCTTCTAATTTTAAAATAAATAAAGAATCATTTTCTGCCACAGAAACCGGAAATTCTTTGATTAAAGATTTCGAAAACTGTTTTGAAATTTCATCATTAGAAGCAATTTTCCACGTCCAGGTATAAATTTCTTTTCCAAAAGGATCGGTTGCTATTAATAATAAACCTTCATTTTCTTTCCAGTTTGAAGGAAGATTGAGATTGATATTTCCTTTTTCAGTTGGTTTTATATCTGGTGATGCTGCTTTTCCTTTTTGAATTACTTCAAATCCTGATTCGGAAGAAAAAGGTGTCTTAAATTTCACCAATTTCCACTCAAAATTACATTCACTTAAATTCGTAAAATGATATCGGTTTTCAATTGAAATGCTTCCATTAAAATCATCCGGAAGCGCTTTCAAATCAATTTTTACAGGACTGTAAATTTCCCGAATGGCATAAAAACTTCCTTCTTTTTCCCGATGTGGACCAACAACTCCATCCGGAGCATTGATGGCATTTACATCAATTTGATTATTGAAATCCGTCCGCACCAAACCTTCATCTGCAAAAGCCCAGAGAAAACCTCCCGCTCCTCTTTTGGAATTCCAGTGAAGTTCCCAATAATCGGCTAAGGAAGTTCCGCCACCGCCATCATCCTGTGCATGCAAAAACTCAGTCGGCATATAAATATTTTCTCCTTCAAGGATTTTTTTTGTGCTGTAATAATCTTCGTAATGATTGCAATCTATCCCGTTAAAAGCATTTCCGGGTTTATGATGGGCGTGAATGACCGGACGATTTGACAAATCATATTTTGCAAATTCTGTATCCAAATCGAAATTATGTCCACCTTCATTTCCATTGCTCCAAAAAATAATTGAGGGGTGATTAATATCTCTTGTAGCCATTTCTCTGACTAGCTTTTTTCCAACTTCCGTACTGTATTTTTTTTGCCAGCCAGCCAATTCATCCAAAACATACAAACCTAACGAATCGCAAATCTGAAGGAATGATTTATTCGGTGGATAATGGGAGCAGCGAACGGCGTTCATATTCATTTCTTTAATGAGCTGAACATCCATCAAATCAATATTTTTATTTACAGAACGTCCGGTTTCAGGCCACCAAACGTGTCGATTGATGCCTTTCATTTTAATTTTTGTTCCGTTGATGTAAATTCCGTCGCCTTTTTTGATTTCAATGGTTCTGAATCCGAATTTTTCTTCAGTTTCGTAGATGCTTTTTTTATTTTTCTTTAAACTGAATTTCGCTTTATATAAGTTGGGCGTTTCTGCTGTCCAGAGTTTTGGATTTTTAACGGAGAATTGAACCTGTTCTAAAGTATCTCCTTTTTCGATTTTAACCTGAGATTCGCCAACGAGAATGTTTTTAGCATCAAATATTTCAACTTTTAATTGATTGACTGACTCAATTCCTTTTAAGTAAATATTTGAGCGAAAAGTTCCGTCTGCTTTGGCTTCTATAGCTGTCCAGGAAATATTTTCCTTAGAACTTGCTTCCAGATAAACAGGCCTGAAAATCCCTCCCAAAATCCAATAATCTGCAAGACGTTCTGCGTTGTTAACGGATTTATCAGCAGACATTTTGGAAACTTTGACTTCAAGAATATTTTCTTTTCCGAATTTTAATTTGTCTGAAATATCATATTTAAATTCATAAAAAGCGCCCTGATGAATTTCACCGGCGAGCTGCCCGTTAATCTTCACTTCGGTATCGGTCATTGAACCTTCGAAAACGATATTAACCGATTTTCCTTTCCAAGAATCTGGAACCAGAAATTTATGTTTGTATAAGCCTATTTCGTCGTTAAATTTAAAATGTTTACCATACGTCACATAATCTCTTCCATAATTGTAGGAGCCAAATCCCTGCTGTTCCCATTGTGAAGGAACTTGAATTTTGTTCCAGTTTCCGGATTTCCTCCCACCATTGATCCAAAAATCCCATTCTTTTGTATGCTCAGAATCTGTCCCGCTCAGAAACTGAATTTCCTTAGATTGAGAATGCAATAATTGAGAGCATAAACATATCAGAACAAATATTTTGGAAAAACAACTCATTTTGCGGCAATGTCGGAATCGTCTTTTTTGTCGTATGACTTATTTAAAGAAGCTACTTGGGTAACGTTTACTTTAATTTTTTTCAAATTTTTAATCGTATCCAAATTTTCCTCTTTGGGTTTTAACGCTTTTATATTTAGGTTTTCCAACGTGAAGTCTGTCAAATCATACAAATCAGATTTTTCAACATCGAATGCCGTTTCACAACTGATGTCAATATTTTTTATCAGAATGTTGTTTGCTAAAGATTTTTTAGGTTTTTCTTCTCCTTTCAAATCGAAAAACTGATTCCAGCCTTTTACATACAGGAAAGTTTTTACGTTTCCGGTTATATTCTCAACCGTAATGTATTCGTAATGTTGAGGCGTATCCGGTCTCATTTTAAGATGTAACAGTCTTGAAGCATCTTTCACTTTTGAGTTACGCAGAATTACGTTGTAATTGTGGATAGATTCGCTGCCACAAGTCAGAACACTATGGCAAAATCCAAAGCTGTTGTCTTCGATGATGATGTTTCTATTTTCGCCATTTTCAGGAGCTTTATCGGCTTTCGGACCTTTTCCGCCTTTCAATGCAATCGCATCGTCGTTGACCGACATATAGCAATTTTTAATCAGGAAATTTGTGCAGCCATCAATGTCAACGGCATCTGTACTTGGTGCTTTCACCGGTTCTTTCGGTGCTAAAATTGTCAGATTTAATAATTTTACAAATTCACTCTTATAATAGTGAGTGCTCCAGAAAGGGGAATTTTTCACGGTAATCCCTTCAACCTGAATGTTTTTAGAATTGGATATATAAATGATTCTTGGCCTCATTTCGTCCATATTCGTGCATTTAGGATTCCACTCGCGTCTTTTCCAGAATGCTTTCCAAAAGCGCAATCCATTTCCATCCAGCGTTCCTTTTCCTGAGATGGTAAAGCCATCCAGCCCGTCTGCGTTGATTAATGCCGGAAAATATTTTACAGTCTGTCCCTCCATTCTTGTTTCTACAACCGGAAAATCGCTAATATCATCGCTTCCTTTTAATTTCGCGCCGTTCTCCAGATATAAATGCGTTCCCTGTTTAAAAAAAACGGAACTAATCAGAAATGTTCCTTTGGGCACAATGATTACCCCGCCACCATTTTTAGCCGCCAGATCAATAACTGCCTGAACCTGTTTGGTCTGAAGAACCGTACTGTCATTTTTCACTCCATTATCAGTAAGAATATATTTTTTCCCTAATTTATTGATATCTGTAGGTGTATTTTCTTTAAACCATATGGGAATTTTGGTACCGTCGGGGAATTTATCCTGGCTTTTTACCCCTGATGAAAACAATAAGAGCACAAACAGAGTTAATAAGAAGTTTAAGGTATTTTGAGATTTCATAATTAATTTTTAATTGTAGAACCTGATTTTTTATTAATAAAATTTAGTACTCAAAAGAATGACAAAATAAAGGAATATCATTTTAAATAAAATTATTCCGTTTCTTTTCATAAAAAATCAGACAATAATTTTCGACGGTTTAACGAAAATTATCTTTTTATTTCATTTTCATAAAAATATACATTTTGGAAGCGTACACTATCCTGCTCTTTCATGTTGATGGATTTTTATTACACTTAGAGATTTAAATAATCAATGAAATTTATAAACTCAAGGCTTCCGGAGTAAAATTACATTGGGTAACATCAACCTGTTTTCCAAAAAAGTTAATCAATTCAATATATTTTAGATTTAATCTGATTTTAATCACTCATAATCTTGTATAAAATCATAATATTTCCTTTTTGATAGACATAATTTGATTAAATTTACGATTATAATGTATGTCATTTTGAACATACTGAAAACTTCAGAAAAAGCATGTATGAATAAGAAAAATGCCACAATATATGACATCTCGAAAAAGCTTAACGTAAGTGTGGCAACTGTTTCCAGAGCATTGAACGACCATCCGAGAATAAGCCAGGCAACGAAAGATTTGGTAAAAAAAACCGCCAAAGAAATGAACTACAAGCAAAATAACCTTGCCAAAGCTCTGAAAAGCGGGGAAACAAAAAACGTAGGAATTATCGTGCCTTACATTAATACCAATTTCTTTTCATCTGTAATCCGGGGAATTGAGGAAGAGCTGTCTCCGCATGGTTATCATGTGATTATCTGCCAGAGCCATGAGGATGTAAATATTGAGAAAAGGCACTTAAACACCTTGCTTAATGCCCAGGTTGACGGAATTTTCATGTCGGTTTCTAAGACAACTGTTGATACAACACATATTCAGAATATTTTGGATACAACCAACACTCCTATTATATTTTTTGACCGTAAAAAAGACATTTCAGGCATCAGTACGGTAACTATAGACGACTACCGCGGCGGCTACATGGCAACGGAACACCTGATTAATGAAGGCTACAGAAATATTTGCCATTTTTCCGGAGATCTTAATCTCGAAATTTATGAAAAACGTCTGATTGGGTACAAACAGGCTTTAATTGATCATAATTTAAGTGTAAAAGAGGAAAACATCATCACAACCGGAAGTTCGATCGATGAAGGAATTGATGCGGTAAAAAAACTTTGGGATAAAAAATCCGTTCCGGATGCCATCTTTTCATCAAGTGATTTTGCAGCGTTGGGTGCTTGTCAGGAATTGAAAAAACGTAAGATCAAAATACCTCAGGAAGTTGCCATTATTGGCTTTTCTAACGAACCTTTCACTCAGTTTATGGAGCTTCCAATGAGTTCCGTTGACCAAACTCCTGTGACGATGGGGAAAATGGCGGGACAGGTGTTTATTGAAAGCGTAAAAGAAAATGGTTCCGGAGTTTCTATTGAGAAAAAAGTGGTATTGGCGCCGCAGCTTTATATTAGGAAGTCTTCAAAAAGGAGATGATTTTTCTTTTGTCTTGATTTCTGAAAAGAATCTAAACTCATCTTTTTGCATTTAAATTTTGGCTAAAGCCATTGATTCTAATTATTTTTGAAAACGGGCTAAAGCCCGTTCCTATTGATATAGGCTTTGCATTTATTTGTGAAGATTTTGTACTATTTATGTTTAAATTTACTCCAAAAGAAAATGCTTCCCACAACGTAGAAAGCATTTTCAACCCTAATATTTATATAAATAAAACAATTATAAACTTACTCCCCGTCTCCAGGGAATAAAATCGTTTTGATTCAAAATTGCAGCTTTTGTTTTTACCTCTCCGCTTGCGACTTCGATGATAAATTCTAAAAGTTCTTCTGCTTTTTCGTCGATTGTTTTTTCACCTGTAATTACGTCTCCTGTGTTGAAATCAATAATGTCGGGCATTCTTTGTGACAAAGAAGTATTTGATGAAATTTTCACAACGGGAACAACCGGATTTCCTGTCGGAGTTCCTAAGCCTGTTGTGAATAAAACTACGTTTGAGCCCGAACCGACTAAGGCAGTTGTACATTCCACGTCATTTCCGGGGGTACATAATAAATTTAAACCCGGTTCTTTAATATATTCCGTGAAATCTAACACATCATTTATCGGCGATGAACCCCCTTTTTTAGCTGCTCCTGCAGATTTCATGGCATCGGTTATGAGTCCATCTTTGATATTCCCCGGTGACGGATTCATATCAAAACCTGAGCCTGCTGCAACAACAGATTTTTCAAAATCTTTCATTAACTGTAAAAATCTTTCGGCATCTTCTTCGTTGACACAACGGTTCACCAATTCCTGCTCTACTCCACATAATTCCGGGAATTCTGAAAGGATGGTTGAACCTCCGATTCCTGCCATTAAATCTGATAATTGTCCTAAAACCGGATTGGCAGAAATTCCTGAGAAACCGTCTGAACCGCCACATTCCAATCCTAAAACTAACTTTGAAATCGGGGCCGGTTTTCTTTCAATTTCATTGGCTTTTTTGATGGCTTCATAAGAATCTTTGATAATTCCGTTGAGCATTTCGTCAACCGTTCCGGATTTTTGCTGTTCGTAAACGATGATCGGTTTTTTATTGTTCGGACTGATTTTTTGCAATGCATCTGTAAAAATCTGAACCTGTAAATTCTGACATCCCAAGCTCAAAACCGTTGCTCCGGCAACATTCGGATTATTCACATAACCTGCCAATAACCTTCCCAACGCTTCCGCATCCTGACGAATACCGCCACAACCGCCTTGGTGAGTGATGAATTTAACTTCAATATTTTTAAAAACTCTTGAATCCTGATCTTCTTCAACAGCGGTTTCCGTTTCAGAATTATTGATTAATGATCTTAATAATAACTGATGTTTTGTTACTTTTTCAAATAACAATTCTTTTTCAAAAATATCTTTTAAAATCTCAACATTTCTGTTTTCACAAAAGACTAAAGGAAAAAATAACCAAACATTTTCTGTTCCGACCTGTCCGTCTTCTCTATGATACCCCATGAAAGTTTTATCTTTCCATTTGTCAACATTTGGAGCAGTCCAAGCAGTTGTTTCTGTTTTGCCTTCTACTTTTGCACTTTGGTGCTTAACGTTTTCAGTCGTGATAACCTCTCCTTTCCGGATCGGCTGACTCGCTTTCCCCACCAAAACACCGTACATAATAATCTCATCTCCAACCGCAAGATCTTCGGTCACGAATTTGTGTTTCGCCTTCGTGTCTTTTATAATATCATACGTAAGATCACCCAAAGTAACAGTTTCTCCCTGCGTCAGGTCAACCAATGCCACTGCTACATTATCTTTGGGATTTACTTTCAGTACTTTCTTTTGCATAATTTTTTAAGAATAAAATTGTATAAAGTTGTGGTATGCAGTTTCGATATCATTATGGTCTATTTCCCACAATGCTTTTGCTACTGCAGATTTCAAACCATTAACCTTTGTAAGGTCTGTGTCCCAGAAAATGGTTTCGCTTAACGCCAATTCTGCGACTTTTTCATAATCTTCGTTGGCCCAGATTTCTTTAAATCTGTTTACTATTGCTTCCTCGTCATTTAAAGGCAGAGCTTTTTCACCCAAATTCCCTTGATAGAATCTGATTAAACTTGCCAATGAAAAGGTTAAGTTAAGCGGTAATTTATGGTTAATTTCAACATATTTCAATAAACTCGGAAGAATCCTCACTTTAAATTTAGAAACAAAATACAATGCAATACTTGCCTGATAATGTTTGATAAAAGGGTTTCTGAATCTGTCGAAAACTTCTTCAGCAAAATATTTCAATTCACTTTCATCTAAACCTAATGTAGGATTAATCTCATTGAAAATCGTTTCACTTAAGAATTTACCTAAAAATTGATCATCAATAGATTCTTTTACCGTTTCTTTTCCTAATAAAATTGCCGGAGCCAACATTAATGTGTGGCCACCGTTCAAAATTCTCACTTTTCTCAAACGGTATGGCTGAATATCATCAACAACCAAAATTTGCTCGTCAATTGTATCGAAAGGAATTCTTTCTTTTAAATTTGCCGCGTCCTGAATCACAAAAAGCAAAAACACTTCTGAAACCACCATCATTTGATCTTCGTAATTCAATTGGTCCTCGTAGGATCCTGCATCATCTTTCGGATAACCCGGAACAATTCTGTCTACCAATGTATTGTGAAAATAATTGCTTTGTTCAATCCATTGCACAAAGTTATCATCTAAATTCCAAAGTTGGGCATATTTTAGGATAATTTCTTTTAAAGCCAAAGCATTGTCTTCGATCAATTCGCAAGGAATAATTCTCAACCCTTTGTCTTCTGCTCCATTGAAGTGTTTGAATCTTTCATGCAATAAAACCGTTAGTTTCGCAGGAAAATTCTTGTGCGGACCGATGTAATTATTTTCTGATTCATCGTAAGCAATTCCCGTTTCTGTCGTATTGGAAAAGATAAATTCTAATTCTTCCTCTTCCGCCAACGCTAAGAATTTATCGTAATTGGTATATGGATTAATTGATTTTTGAATCGCAGAAATCACCTGTTTTGTATCAATGATCTCACCTTTTTTAATTCCTCTTGAGAAAAGTGTGTATAAATTATCCTGCTCTTCCAGTTTATGAACCGAACCGCCTGCCGTAGGCTGAACGTTTACGATTCCTGCATTAAATCCTGCTTCTTTATTTAATTTATCAATCACATAATCTGTGAATCCTCTCATGAAATTCCCACCGCCAAACTGTACAATTTTGATTGGAAGCTTTTCCTGAGAACCGTGTAATTCACGATTTAATTTCTGTTTTATCTGATTTTCCATCATTATTTACTTATAACTTTATATTTTGGAACCAATGATTTCATCACCGTCCATGCAATTAGATATGCAACTGCACAGATTGAAAAAATGATCATGTATCCTTTGTCAATTCCGTCTGAAATAACCGCTCCTGACTTTTCTAATTGTTCAAAAAAACCTTCCGGCAAACGATCGTTGATGTATTGAGGATATTTTTCCAATAAAGGAATTCCATCAACGGTTGTCCAAGCTTTATGAGCGTAATCAAACAATAATCCTGAAGATTTATTGATTAAAAATGAACCGATTCCGCCTGCCATTCCGCCAATTCCCGTAATAGTTGCAATGGCTTTTTTAGGAAACATATCGCCAACTGTCGAGAAAATATTTGCAGACCAAGCCTGGTGCGCTGCTCCAGCAATTCCGATAATCAATACCGGAATCCAATAGGTAATCGTACCTAAAGGTTGTGCTAAAAGTGCTAACAGAGGGAAAAATGCAAAAATTAACATTGCTTTCATTCTTCCTGTGTACGCGTTCATTCCTCTTTTTTCAACAAAATATTTTGGAAGCCAACCTCCGATGATTGACAATAAAGTGATCATATAAAGGACGAATAATGGTAATGCACTTTGCGTGGAATCCATTTTGTAGACTGAACTTAAATAAGCCGGTGTCCAGAATAAAAAGAACCACCAAATCCCGTCTGTCATGAATTTTCCGAACGCAAAAGCCCAAGTCTGTCTATAGCTGAAACATTCTCTGAAAGTAAATTTCTTTTCCGGGATGCTTGTATCTTCATTGGGCATATCGTCCTGATCTTGCTGAATATACATTAATTCATGTTCGTTAACTTTATGATGTTCGTGAGGTTTTTTATAGTAGAAAACCCAAAGTCCCATCCACACAAATCCCAACGCCCCGATGATAATAAATGCCCATTCCCAGCCCATAGCTTTCGCGATAAAAGGAATGGTAACCGGCGCTGCCAAAGCCCCAACTGTCGCTCCTGCATTAAAAATACTGGTAGCTAAAGCCCTGTCTTTTTTAGGGAAATATTCCGCCGTAGTTTTGATCGCTGCCGGGAAATTTCCAGCTTCACCAACCGCCAATACAAAACGTGCAAAAATGAACAAAGTAACACTCGTACTGATGATTGAGCCGACGTTGTCTACCCGGCTGATGATTTCTTTAGATTCTACAAAACCTACCAGCCAATTTCCCGTTAAAACTCCTGAAGTTGCAATTCCGCAGAAAGCATGTAAAACTGCACCAACAGACCAAATAGCAATCGCCCAAAGGAAACCTTTTTTGGTATCCATCCAGTCCACAAATTTTCCTGCGAAAAGCATACTTACCGCATAGAAAATTGAAAATAATGCCGTGATATTTCCATAATCATTATTGTTCCAGTGAAATTCGGGTGCGATAAAGTCTTTCCATGTCAACGATAAAACCTGACGATCCAAATAATTAATGGTCGTGGCAATGAACAGCAAAAAGCATATCGTCCATCTGAATGTACTCGGTTTAAGAGACTTAACTGAGCTCATATTAATAGTAAGAATTTAGTTATTATTTAAAGCCTGAATAATTTCCAGCACTTTTTTTGTTTCATTTTCTATAGTTGCATAGTCTTTAGCAAGCATTAATTCTTTGCTTACCAATTTGCTTCCCATTCCCACTGCAGAAACACCGGCTTTGAACCAGCTTTCAATGCTTTCCTTTGTCGTATCAACACCACCTGTCGGCATAAATTTCAGATTCGGGAAAACATCTTTAATAGCGCTCATAAATCCAGGCCCTAAAACGTTTCCGGGAAATAATTTAATGAAAGTCACTCCCGAATTTTCAGCTTCTATAATTTCTGTCGGAGTCATACAACCCGGACTGTACAACAGGTCTTTTGGAATTAAAAATTCGGCAACTTCAGGCACAAAACCCGGGCTGATAAAGAAATCTGCACCCACTTTATAATATTCTTCGGCTTGTTGTACATTCTTGATTGTTCCGATTCCCAAAAGCATTTCCGGCATTTCCGCATTACGGATTTCTAGCATCTTCGTGAAATTACTCAAGGCAGATTCACCACGGCTTGTATATTCCACCGCACGGATTCCTGCTTTGTAAAGCGATCTCAATATTTCCAGAGTTACCATTTCATCAGCATTATAGTATAGAGGCAAAACTCCCTGGTTGATGATGGTATTTGTAACTAATTGAATTTTTGTCATGTTTTTTGACTTTTGTATTAAGACTTCGACAAGCTCAGCCTGACAATGTTTTATAGTTTAGTTAATGGCCAAAAGCCATTTACCTTTTTATTCTTCCTCCTGAATCTCCGTTCATTACCTCCAAAATATCTTCTGCACTGCAGTAATTGATGTCTCCAGGAATCGTATGCTTGATTGCACAGGCTGCGTTGGCAAATTTCAATGCTTTTTCGTTATCAAAATTGATTAAGCCATAAATCAAACCTGCTGCAAAAGCATCTCCTGTCCCAATTCTGTCAACCACAGGATTCACTTCCAGAAGTTCTGTTTCAAAATAATTATCTTCAACCAAAGCTCTTCCCTGCGTCTGCTGAGAACTTGCTGTAACGCCGATTCTTATTTTGTCGAAAATCTTATGAATAGAAGGAATTTGCTGTTTTAATTCTTTACAGGCTTTGATGAAACCTTGTTTATCTGATGAAAACTGGGTTCCGAGAATTTCATTAATTTCATTCACTCCACCGATGAAAATCGTTGAATATGAAACCAATTCTTTCAAAACTTCGTTCCCGTTTTTCCCATATTTCCAAAGATTTGAGCGGTAAGCCGGATCAGATGTAACTTCAATTCCCAGTTCACGGGCTATTTGTAAACCTTGTTTCAAACTTTCATAAGCTGATTCGGAAATTCCGGGGCTGATGCCTGTCCAGTGGAAATATTTGCAGCCTTCAAGGGCTTTTTTCCAGTCAATTTGTTCAGATTTTATGTTTGCAAAAGAACCGTTTAATCTGTTGTAAGCAATTCTGCTTGCACGAACTGAAGAGCCTACTTCCAAAAAATATAAACCTAAAGGATATTCATTTTTGTTGATGAAAGTCGTGTCGATTCCAAAACTTTTGATGAAAGAAACCGCCGATTCACCCACAAAATCATCGGAAACACTACTGATATGTCTCACATCACAACCCATTGTCGCCAATGAAGCCGCTACATTAAGCTCCGTTCCACCGAAAAAGAATTCCATTTCATGGCTTTGCTTCATGGTTCTGTTTCCGGGTGGTGACAGTCGCATGATGACTTCCCCGAATGTGACTATTTTGTTGCTCATTTTTTTACAAATGTTCTTAGTTTGTTGAATATCTGCTTTTGTTTAAACGCAAAGGGCACAAAGATTTTCTTTTACAACTTGATGTACATTTTTAAGTTCGCAAAGGCGTTTCACTTAAATAAGCCCACAAAGAGTTTTAGATATTCAATTATTTTTATTTAACCATTAAGATTTTATTTAAGGAGTTTAGAAAAGTTAAGTTTGGCTTTGCCTTAAGATTATTTAAAATCAATTTGATTTTACTTAATTAAAACTTAACTTCTTAATTCTACTTAATGGTTTAAAATTGTGTCAATTATATTTATTTTAACTTTTCAATTTGAAATTTAAAAATCAAAATAATTTTTAGCATTATGATAACAAATATCTGAAATTGTTTTACCAATGAGCTCGATATCATCAGGTAATTCCCCGTTTTTCATTTCTTCTCCGAAAAGGTTACACAATACTCTTCTGAAATATTCGTGTCTAGGATACGAAAGGAAGCTTCTGGAATCCGTCAGCATTCCGACAAAACAGCTAATCAATCCCATATTGGAAAGAGCATTCATCTGCTTGATCATTCCGTCTTTCTGATCTAGGAACCACCACCCTGAACCGAACTGTACTTTTCCTTTGATGCTGCCGTCGTTGAAATTCCCGATCATAGTCGCGAAAATTTCGTTGTCAGCAGGATTTAAATTATATAAAATTGTTTTTGTTAATTTATCTTTTCCGTCTAAAGTGTTTAATAATTTAGACAAAGTTTCAGCCTGAACGAAGTCACCGATAGAATCCCAACCTGTATCCGGGCCTAGAATTCTGTGCATTCTCTCGTTATTATTTCTCAAAGCTCCCAAATGGAACTGCTGAACCCATCCAAATTTGTGATAAGCTTCACCTAAGAATAATAAAATGGCTGTTTTGAACTGATTTACCTGCTTTTCTGCGATTACTTTCCCTGATAATTTATCATTGAAAATCGTGCTTACTTCTGCTTCTGTAAATTCTTCGAAAGAAATATTATTCAATCCATGGTCGCACAGTCTGCATCCGTTTTCATGGAAATATTCAATTCTTTTTAGTAAAGCATCGCACAATGTCTGGTAAGAATTAATTTCAATTCCGGCCGATTCGCCTAATTTTGAAACATAATCCGCGAAGTTGTGGTTTTCAATTAAAATCGCTTTATCAGGGCGGAAGGCTGTACTTACTTTAATACTAAAATCGCTTTTCGCCAAATCCTGGTGATAATTCAATAGATCTGTAGGATCTTCTGTTGTGCACAGAGATTCCACATTCATCATTTTTAATAAGCCTCGTGTCGATTTTTCAGGAGTCTGAAGCTGAGCGGTGATGTTTTCATAAATTTCAGATGCATTGTCTGCATCTAATAATTCATCAATTCCGAAATATCTTTTTAATTCTAAATGCGTCCAGTGATACAAAGGATTTCTCAATGTATAAGGAACCGTTTTTGCCCAAGCTTCAAATTTTTCCTTGTCTGAGGCATCTCCCGTGATGAATTTTTCGTTCACGCCCATGGTACGCATCGCTCTCCATTTGTAATGGTCGCCTGCAATCCAAACCTTTGAGATATTTTCGAAGACAGTGTCTTCTGCAATATCTTTAGGAATCAAATGATTATGATAATCAATAATGGGTTGTTTTTCTGCATACTTGAAATATAATTCTTCAGCGTATTTATTTTGTAGTAAAAATTGATCTGTAATAAAAGGTTTCATTCTAATCTAATTCTGTTGTTATTCATTAGCAGGTTTTCCAATGGTCGCTAAAATTCCACCATCAACGTAAATAATTTGTCCGTTGATGAATCGGCTTGCGTCCGAAGCAAGGAAAATAGCTGTTCCGGCAAGGTCTTCAGGATTCCCCCATCTTCCTTCCGGAGTTCTGCTGATGATAAAATCGTTGAAAGGATGCCCATCCACTCGGATCGGTTCGGTTTGAGAAGTCGCAAAATATCCGGGCCCGATTCCGTTCACCTGAATATTGTATTTTGCCCATTCTGTCGCCAGATTTTTGGTAAGCATTTTCAGGCCGCCTTTTGCAGAAGCATAAGCGACTACATTGTCACGACCAAGCTCACTCATCATTGAGCAGATGTTGATGATCTTCCCGGATTTTCTTTTGATCATATGTTTTCCAACTAATTTCGACATAATGAAAGGTCCCGTAAGATCCACATCAATTACTTTTCTAAAGTCTTCAACCTCCATTTCAATCGCCGGAATACGTTTGATGATTCCTGCGTTGTTGACAAGGATGTCTATTTTTCCATGAGTAGCCTCCATTAAAGCTACTTTCTGAGCGGCTTCCAATTCGTCCGTCACGTCAAAAAGATAACCGGTCGCTTTATAACCTTTATCGTGATAATAGTTTAAAGCTTCCTCTAATTTTGATGGTGTCGTACTTGTGATCGCCAGTTCAGCACCTGCAGCGGCAAGACCTTCTGCCATTGCCATTCCTAATCCGTGAGTACCGCCCGTAACGACCGCTACTTTGCCGGATAAATCAAATAAATTCATTGGAAAAATTACTTTAGTTCGTTAGTTTTGATCCCGTCCATATCGCCGTAATCCATATTTTCCCCGGCCATACCCCAGATAAAAGTATAATTGGAAGTTCCTACTCCTGAGTGGATAGACCATTCCGGAGATAGTACAGCTTCACGGTTTTTCATAAAAATATGACGTGTTTCCTGAGGCTGCCCTAAGAAATGACTGATTGCCTGTCCTTCTTCCAAATCAAAATAGAAATAGGCTTCCATTCTTCTGGTATGGGTATGTGAAGGCATTGTATTCCAAACACTTCCGGGATGAAGCTCTGTCATTCCCATTTGAAGCTGGCAAGTTTCAAGTACAGAATTGACAATCAGTTTGTTGATTGTACGCTTGTTGGCATATTTTTCTTCTCCTAATTCTACAATTTCGGCTTCGTTTTTCGTGATCTTTTTTGTCGGATAAGTATGATGTGCCGGAGCTGAATTGATATAAAAATAAGGTTGTGCATTACCCGATTTTTCAAAAATTATTTCTTTTGCCCCTTTACCAATATATAAAGCTTCTTTATTCGCAAGCTCATATACTTCTCCGTCTACCGTTACTTTGCCGGCACCACCTACGTTGATGATTCCCAATTCTCTCCTGTCAAGGAAGTTTTCGGCTTTCAAATCGTCTGTAGGTTCCAGTTTTAGGGCTTTTGCTGAAGGCATAATACCTCCTACAATCAGCCTGTCATACATTGTATAGACTAATTTTATCTTATCTTCATTAAATAAATCATTGATTAGAAACTCCCTTCTAAGATCTTCCGTAGTATACTTTTTGGCATCTTCAGGATGATGGGCGTAACGAAATTCTGATTGTGTCATACTGCTTGATTTTTATTCTTTTCTTTTTGCGGTTTTATCAAACCTGTTAAATATTGCGTAATCGATTGCATAAAATTACACTAAAATTTTGTAGAAATACTTGTTGCTAAATATATAATTATTCTTTAATTAGTTAATAAAAAATTAATTTAAATTTATAAATAACTGAATTACAGACTAATATTTTTAAAATAATGTGGGAAAGCAAGAAGATTTTAAAGAAATTATATAGATAATATTAACCCAAATTAATATTCAAATCCTGTTTAAATATTAAATCATACCAAAATAAAACAATAAAACAGAGATGTTGATTTGATAACAATATATTAAAACTAATATACATATTTCACACAATAAGAGCAATTAGTATCAAGTATAAAAACTAATTAAAATATTAATCTGAAAAGATGACAAAAGTCAGGAAAAACATAAAAAAATTAATATTGACTGTCATTTTTGGGAAATTTTTAAGGATAAAAACAGCCAGATTTTAAGCAAATTTTAAGTTTTAAATTAATAAAGAATAAAGAAAAATTGATTTTTTTTACTTCATATTTAAGCTAATTTTAAGTCAACAAATTATTAATTATCAACACTTTACATAATTAAAAATATTAATTACTCTGTAAGTTTGATCCTCATTCAACAATCGAATTAATGAAAAAATAATATTTTTTTCTTTGCGTATTGAAAAATAATATTAGTTTAGAAGCCAAGATATTTATTATGAAAATTTACGCAATCGATTGCACTTTAAAATGTGTAAATCTTTCAGAAAAATATTTGCCACTAAAATCAGTAGAATACTTACAAATCCACACAAAACAAAAACGATTGAAAAAACTTTCAACCAAAAATTAAAACTATAAGGATACAAAATGGATAAAAAAGTACAATCAATAAAATGGTTATATCTAACTTTCTTTTTATTTCCTGTCCTGACAATGGCTCAAGAAAAGGAGACGAAAAAGGATAAAGAAACCAATATCGATGAAGTGGTTTTGGTAGGCTATTCCAAGGTTTCCAAAAAAGATGTCACCAATGCCGTTGGCTCAGTAAAGGCTGACGAAGTAAAAGATATGCCCGTAAACAGCGCTGCAGAGGCCATCCAAGGCAGAGTTGCTGGGGTACAGATTATGGCAAGCGAAGGGTCTCCCGGCGCTGACGTGGAAATTAAGGTAAGAGGGGGTACATCGATTACACAGAGCAATGCCCCACTCTATATCGTGGACGGAATCCAGATGGATAATGCACTTACTGTCATTTCTCCCAAAGAAATTGAATCAATTGAAGTTCTGAAAGACGCCGCTTCTACTTCCATCTACGGATCGAGAGGTGCCAACGGAGTTGTTTTGATCACAACAAAAGGAGGCCGTAAAAAAGCTGCAATGACCATCAATTACAACGGTTATACAGGTGTTCGTAAAATTATGAATACTATTCCGGTGCTTGATCCTTACCAATTTGTAATGTATCAATATGAGCTTTACAATAAAGGAGGAGATTTGGCTGACCAGACAACATTCAGCACGAGATATGGTACGTTTGATGAATTGGCTACAAAATATGGAAATATTAAGAAAAGAGATTGGCAGGATGAGCTTTTTGGAAAAGAAGCATTCAACTTTACACATAACTTAAGCTTAATGGGAGGTTCAGACAAGTCTGCATTCTCATTGACTTTAAACCATGTGGAAGAAGATGGAATTATGCTCAATTCAGGTTTCAGAAGAAGTATGGCCAACTTTAAATATGATTTTGACATTTCTAAAAAATTAAAAGCCGGATTCAATGCAAGATACAGCCGCCAATTGATTTCCGGAGCGGGAACTTCCGCGTCAGGTTCTCAGGGGACAAACCGACTGAGAAATGCGGTAAGATATCAGCCCTTTGAAGGGGGAAGCAATGTACCGATTGATGACTTTGACCCTAATTATTCAACGTTAACCAATCTTGTTAACCCACTTATTTTAAATGATAACGAGGTAAAAGAAAACAGAACCAACGATTTATTATTAAACGGATATTTGAATTATAATATTACGAAAGACTTAACTTTCAGAAGTGTAGTCGGTTATGTTCAAAGGGATAATGCTGTAAATCAGTTTTGGGGAACCGTGACGAGTGACGCGAGGGCCAACAACAATCAGCCGATTGTACAGCTTACAAGGTCTCAGACCAGAAGAATTACCAATACCAATACTTTAAACTATACAAAGAAATTCGGGAACCATAAACTTGATTTATTGATTGGTGAAGAAACTGTACAGACAGACGGAGAAACTTCAAACATCTACACAAAATGGCTGCCCGTTTCTATCAGTCCAAATGAAGCTTTTGCCAATATTCAGTCTGCAATTCCGCCATCAGGGATGATTCAGGATGCGCCCAGAACGGCGGCATTACCACCAGAAAGGCTGTTTTCATTATTTGGCAGAGCCAATTATATTTATGCCAACAAATACATTTTAACAGCTTCCATAAGAGCGGATGCTTCAAGTATTTTCAGACCTGGTAGTAACCAATGGGGAACTTTCCCGGCAGTTTCGGTAGCATGGAAAATAAAAGAAGAAAATTTTCTTAAAAATAAAGAATGGCTGGATGAATTGAAATTACGTTTCGGATATGGCCTTGCAGGAAACAACAGAATTCCGGCTTTTCTCTATGATACGTTTTTTACAACTTCTACAGATTACGGATATACCTTCGGAAGCGGTGTAACGCCGGGAGCCACTACGGGAAACACTTTGGCCAACAAAAATGTAACCTGGGAAGCTACAGTTTCTAAAAACTTAGGATTGGATTTCGGATTCTTCAACGGAAGATTATACGGAAGTTTGGATACGTACATCACTGACACAAAAGATCTTTTGATACTGGCAAAAATTCCTCAGACATCAGGATATGAATATCAGTATCAAAACTCAGGGAAAACACAGAACAAAGGAATCGAAGTTTCGTTGGGAGGTATTATCGTCAACAAAGAAAACTTCACATGGAAAACAGATTTCAACATATCAGCTAACAAAAATATCATCAAAAGCTTAGGAGCAGGTGTTTCCGGAGGCAACGATTATTACCTTGTAGCTTCGGGGTGGGTAAATAATCTATATGATTTCATCGCCAAAGTCGGCAATCCGGTAGGAACTTACTACGGATACGAAACGGAGGGAAGATATGAAATCGGCGATTTTGATTTTAACCCCACAACTCAGGCTTATACTTTAAAGGCTGGTGTTCCCAACGCAAGCGCTGTCGCGAATGGTTCAAAGCCAATCCAACCGGGGGATCTTAAATTAAGAGATTTAAATGGCGACGGTCAGATCACCACAGCCGATCAAACCGAACTAGGGAGTGCTCAGCCGAAGTTCTACGGAGGGTTTAACCAGACTTTCAGATACAGAAACTGGGATATGAGCTTATTTTTCAATTTCTCTATAGGCAATAAGGTTTATAATGCCAATAAAATCGAGTTTACCACTCAATATTTATACAGAGACAACAACATGGCTGCAGAAGTTGCAGACAGATGGAGATGGTTTAATGACCAAGGCGTAAAAGTAACAGATCCTGCCGCCCTTGCTGCATTGAACGCCAATACAACCATGTGGACGCCTCCGCAAGGAAACTACATTCTGCATTCATATGCAATTGAAGATGGTTCTTTCTTAAGATTAAATAATGTTACAATAGGTTACAGCCTTCCAAAAGATTCATTAGAAGTGCTTGGTATTAAGAATTTCAGGTTATATGCAACCGTAAATAACTTATTTACCATCACCGGTTACGACGGTTACGATCCGGAAGCAAGTACGAGAAGAAACCCTTTGACTCCGGGTGTTGATTATGCTGCATACCCTAGAAGCAGATTTATTTTAACAGGTATTGATATAACCTTTTAATTAAACTTAAACGTGAAAAAGACAATAATTATATTAAGCTGTATCCTTTCGCTTACCACAATAAATTCATGCAGCGATTATCTGGATCCTGAAAATTTTTCAAGTGTTGCGGAAGCACAGCAATTCGATAGTACTTCAGACACTTTCACCGCTTTGGTGGGTGTTTATAACCAGTTGGCAGGTGATGATGGGTATGGACAGAGATTAGCCTTAATTTATCCTCATTCCAGTGACGATTTCAGGACTTCAGGGGACTACAACTGTAATGACAGAAGAGGAATCTCAACTTTCGGGGCCTGCCCTACCAATACAGAATTAAACAAACCTTTCTTGAAACTATACTCAGGAATCGAAAGAGCGAATCTTTGCATTAAAAACATTCCGATCTCCCCTGTTTACCAGACGGGTTCCGATGCTGACAAAAAAATGATGGATCGCTACCTTGGTGAAGCTTTAACATTAAGAGCTCAGTTTTACTATGAATTAATAAGAAACTGGGGTGATGTTCCTTTTCAGGACAAGCCATCCGTGGATTATGACAATCTTTATCTTCCAAAGACAGATAGAGATGTTATTTATGAAAAAATCATTGCAGATCTGGCCCAGGCTTCTGCTTTAGTTCCTTGGAGATCAGAAGGAAGCACTACAAATGCCAGAATTTCCAAAGGTTTTATTAAAGGTTTAAGAGCAAGAATAGCATTGGCAAGAGCGGGATATTCATTGAGAAGAAGTCCACAACAGATGGCACAGGGTTCAAATCCTCAAGCCTATTATCAGATTGCTTATGATGAATGTAAAGACATCATGAATCATGCGGGAGAACACAGCTTAAATCCAAGCTACGAAGCAGTTTTCAGAGCTTTGCATACCAATACACAGGATGCTACCAACGAAATTATTTTCTGTGTGGGAGCTTTCGGTGGTAATGCAAGGACAGACAGTAAGATCGGTTATTACAACGGCTTAAAGCATGACGATAATTCCAACTGGAAAGGAGGAGGCGGTATCAACGCACTTCCCGTTTATTTCTACGAGTTTACTAAATATGATTTAAGAAGAGATATGAATGTAGGAATTTTTAAAGTTAATAATTCCAATCAGGCGGAAATAGTGACTGCTATTTCTTTCACAGATTCAAAATACAGAAAATCATGGACGAACATTACGGGACCTTCTCAAAACCTTGCGGTTGACTGGCCTTTATTACGTTTTTCAGATGTTTTGCTAATGTTCGCAGAAGCAGATAACGAACTTCATAGTGCTCCTTCCCAGGAAGCCATTAATGCGGTAAAACTTGTGAGAAACAGGGCTTACGCCGGAAATCTGGGCCAGGTTGGAACAATTCCTACAGACAAAGTGGGATTCTTCAATTATATTGTTCAAGAAAGATTATTGGAGCTGGGTTCAGAAGGAATCAGGAAATATGATCTTATCCGTTGGAATCTACTAGATGCTAAAATTACGGAAACAAGACAGAAGCTGACAGCTTTTGCAAACGGAACCGGACCATACGCAAACGTACCGCTAAATCTTTATTATAAAAAATCGGTTTACGATCCTACAAAATCTGCACAGCAAAATGTTAATGATATCGACATTTTCTTCACCGGCGGCGACAAATCTCAGGTATTTTACATGCCTTCTCAGGATGCAACGCCGGCAGGTTATACCAAAATTGCGTGGAGAGCAGCTGTTTTGCCAACATACATCATTGATCCGGTAAAAGGTTTTGCACAATATTTCCAACCCAATAAAAAAGAATTGTTACCTATTTATAGTGACATTATTCAATCGAATTACAATCTTACACAAGATTACGGTTATTAGATAAAAAGTTTCATATTCATATCAAAGAATACAGGCTTCTTCCCATAAAGAGAAGTCTGTATTTAACTCAAAATTTATTTAATGAAAACTTCTTCTTTAATTAAAAATTTTAAAACATTTTCAATATTTTCAATCATATTGGTATGTCTTCTTTCTTTTAAAACCAATGATAAAATTATCGTAGTTTCAAAAGACGGAAAAGGCAATTTTACTACAGTACAACAAGCCATCGATGCCGTCGAAAATAGTTCTGAGACAAGAACAAAAATTTTAATTAAAGCCGGAATTTACAAAGAAAAAATTACCGTTCCCGAATCGAAAGGGACGATATTACTGGAAGGTGAAAATCCCGAAAATACCATCATCACTTACGATGATTTTGCTTCGAAAAAGAATCCGGAAGGAAAAGATATCGGAACAACAGGTTCTTCAACAATTTTTATTTATTCAAATAACTTTACAGCAAAAAATATTTCGTTTGAAAACAGCTCAGGAAAAGTTGGGCAAGCCGTTGCTGTTTTAACTTCAGGGGACAGAATTGCCTTTGAAAACTGCAGGTTTTTAGGAAATCAGGATACTTTATATTTAAAAGGAGTTCAGGATTTAACAGATAAGACAAAACCTTCAAGAAATTACTTTAAGAACTGCTACATCGAAGGGACAACCGACTATATTTTCGGAGCAGGAACCGCCGTTTTTGAAAACTGCACGATCTATTCTAAAGAAACAGCAAGCTACGTCACAGCCGCCTCCACTCCACAGGAAAGTGAGTTCGGATTTGTTTTTATTCAATCTAAAATCATCGGAAACGCGAAAGAACATTCAGTCTATCTAGGAAGACCCTGGAGACCTTTTGCCAAAACAGTTTACATCGATTGTGAAATGAATTCCACCATAAAACAGGAAGGATGGCATAATTGGAACAAACCCAATGCGGAAAAGACAACGTTCTATGCAGAATTTAATTCAAAAGGAACCGGCGCCAATGCTGGAAAAAGAGTTTCGTGGTCACATCAATTAACAAAACATGAAAGAAAAAAATATACAACTGACAATATTCTCAAAGGAAAAGACCTTTGGAACGTTAAAACAAGTTTAAAATAATTTCAACCCGAACATCAAAAACACCAAAGAATTTTCAATCATGAAAAAACACTTCACCAAAATAATGACGATAGGAATTGTATGCGGAAGTTTGACTTTTGTTGAAGCTCAAAACGTCCTAAGCTTCCCCGGTGCAGAAGGTTTCGGAAGATATACAACCGGCGGACGCGGCGGAAAAATTTATTTCGTGACCAAATTAAACGATGATGGTTCGGAAGGTACTTTAAGGCACGCTTTAGACCAAAAAGGTCCGAGGTATATTATTTTTAAAACAGGCGGAACAATTTACTTGGAATCACCGTTGAAGATAAAAGAAGGTGATGTCACCATTGCCGGACAGACAGCTCCCGGAGACGGAATTACCATTGCCAACTACGAAACTTTTGTTGCAGCAAATAACGTAATTATCCGCTACATGAGATTCAGGATGGGCGATCAGAAAAAATATCAGGGTGACGCTTTTGGCGCAAGATTCATCAAAAATCTGATGGTCGATCATTGCTCGATGAGCTGGTCTACGGACGAGACGGTTTCCATTTATGTCAACGAAAACACTACACTTCAATGGTGCGTGATTTCTGAAAGTTTGAGAAATTCTGTCCACGAAAAGGGTGCTCACGGATATGGAGGAATCGCAGGCGGAAAATTTGCAACCTTTCATCATAATCTATATGCCCATCACGATAGCAGAAATCCCAGATTAGGGGAATACGCGGGAAGTAAGTTTGCATTAACCGATCTTACCGATTTCAGGAATAATGTGATCTACAATTGGGGACACAATAATGTGTACGGAGGTGAAGGAATGAATGTGAATCTCGTTAATAATTATTACAAACCCGGCCCTGCAACCACGACAAAACAACGGATTGCAGCCATTGATAAAAACGGAAAACCAGAAGCTGAAGTGTATAACATCTGGGGGAAATATTGCATCACCGGAAATGTTGTGGAGGGAAGTCCGGAAATCACAACGGATAACTGGACGACAGGCGTTTTTGATCAGATGAAAGCATATAATTTGACGGATAAAGATAAAAATTCCATTAAAATCAATCAGCCGCATGAGATTCAGGACAATGTGAAAACTCATTCTGCGAAAGAAGCGTATGAGAAAATTTTACAGATCGGAGGGGCAAGCCTGGTGAGAGATGCAATTGATCTGCACGTTTTAAAAGATGTGAAAAATGGAAGCTTCACCTACAAAGGTTCAAAAGGAAGTGCCAACGGAATCATTGATTCTCAAAATGATGTAGGTGGATTCCCCAATTTAAATCCAGGAAAACCTCTCCCCGATTCAGACAGCGACGGAATGCCTGATGAGTGGGAAATTAAAAATAAATTAAATCCTAAAGTTGCCAATTCCAACGGACGGGATTTAGATAAAAATTACGATAATATCGAAGTATATTTTAACGATCTGGTTAGAAAAATAACCGAAAGACAACACTAATAACCATGAAGACTTTTAGTTAAAAACCAGTTATCTAATAAAAAAATATTATGAAATTCAGTTTGTTTAGAATAGTCATTGCAGGAGCATTTTTGAGTTCAACATTTTCTGTGGCTCAAACTTCTGTGATTGAAAAAATTAAGGAAAATCCAAAAGCTCCCTTTTCATATGCAGAGCTTTCCGTAAAAGAAGGCGGGAAATGGGAAGGCAATCAGTACATTGGAGGAACTTTTAAAAACATCAACCAGCTTGTGCTTCCTGCCGAACATACCGACCATTCTTATTATATCAGATATGAAGGTATCGGTCTGGAAAACAACCAGATTGGCTACAGACTATATTTAGACTGGAGGAATGCAACTGATATTTTCGGTAAAAAAGTAAACACCTTGGCCTTGCCTGAAGTCGGACAAGACGGTTTTGAATCCTATCATCACGATGCACCCTGGGGACAGGATATTTTGAAATCCGGCCGTACCATTGGCATCGGTTCTTACGGAAGATATGACGAGCAGAATGACTTTATTGAAACCTTTAAAGTTGTAAAAAATACAGCCGTAAAAGTAATTAATGAAAAAGATCAATCTTATGCAGCCATCGATTATAAGGGCTGGAAAACCTGGGGTGATGCCATAGATTTACAGTCAAAACTGACGATTTTTAATAAAGATCGTTTTGTAAAAGTAGATTTAAACTTAAGCAACACTATTTCAGGGTTATGTACCGGAATTGTTGCCATTAAAAATATTCCGTTAAAACAAGGAATCAGTAAAAATAAAAAATGGGCTTATATTGCCACTTACGGCAATCAAACGGAGACAAAAAAAGACGATAATCTGGGAATGGCTGTCTTCTACCCTCTCGAGAGTTTTGATAAATATGTTAAGACAAAATCCACTCATACCGTTATTTTCAAGAAAGTGAAGAATGTTTCTTATTACTTTTTGGGAGCCTGGTCTCTGGAACCAAACGGCTTAGCAACAGAAGAAGCATTTTATCAGGATTTAGATAAGAAACTGGATATTTTAGATAAAACCAATCAACTTTAAAGTTTAAAATAATGAATTTCATTAACCATAATATAAGATTATTGGCATTTGTTGCTTTAGGTTCAGGAATATTTTTGGCTTGCGCCCAAACAAAATCCGTAACCGCTTCAAAATCTTCAACAGAAGCTTCAAAAGCAGGGAAAATAGTTCCTACAAACCTGAAATGGTCTGAAAGAATGTTGCTTTCCGAAATGCAGCGTTTTCCGGAATCCTGGATGCTCGATTTCAGTAAAAGCCCGAAATGGACCTATCCATCAGCGATTGTTCTGGATGCCGCTGAACAGCTCTACGCGAAAACCGGTAAAAAAGAATATTACAATTACATCAGCGAATTCGGAGAAAAACTGATCAAAGAAGACGGTACAATTCTTACCTACGATCTTGAAAAGTACAATATCGACATGCTGAACAGCGGAAATGTGCTTCTATATCTTTACGAGAAAGAGAAAAAAGAAAAATACCTGAAAGCCCTTCAAACCCTTCGTTCCCAAATTGACGGGCAGCCAAGAACCAAAGAAGGATCTTTCTGGCATAAAAAAATATATCCGTACCAGGTGTGGCTGGATGGTCTGTACATGGGAATGCCCTTCTACACACACTATACGAAAAATTTTGTAAAAGGTGCAGAAGCAACCAAAGCATATGATGATATTGTTTTTCAGTTTGATTCAGTTCAAAAGAATCTTTTAGACAAAAAAACAGGATTGCTTTATCACGCATGGGATGAAAGCAAAGAACAAGCCTGGGCAAACAAAGAAACAGGACTTTCACCCAATTTCTGGGGAAGAGCGATGGGCTGGTACGGAATGGCAATGGTAGATGTCCTGGATTATTTACCTGAAGACCATCCCGGAAGAGCAAGATTAATTTCTTATATAAAATCCTACACCGATGCCATCATCAAAGTTCAGGATAAAGACAGCGGACTTTGGTATCAGGTTTTGGATAAAGCAGGAGAAAAAGGGAATTATACAGAGGCTACGGCTTCAGCAATGTTTGTTTACACAATTATTAAATCGGTCAATAACGGTTATCTTCCAAAATCCCATAAAACTTATGCTAAAAAGGGGTACGATGGAATCATCAAAAATTTAATTACAGTTGATGAAAATGGAGTGGTAAATTTAAATAAATGTTGCGCAGTAGCCGGTTTAGGTGGAAAACCTTACAGAGACGGGTCGTATGAATACTATATCAATGAAGAAGTTCGTTCAAACGATGCAAAAGGAACAGGACCGTTTATCCTGGCTAGTTTAGAATTTGAAAAATAAAACTAAAACCTGCAACCCAATTCCTATTGCCTAAACAATGAATCTGATTTTATGAGGACAAAAAGCATTTTAAATATAGCAACAATCACAATACTTTCAGTTGCGTCAACCTATCTCAACGCACAGGAAAAAAACTATGTTTCCGAGGTCTGGACAGCTGATCAGGGCAAAAATTACAAAAACCCAATTTTGTATGCAGATTATTCCGATCCCGATGCGATTCGTGTTGGTGAAGATTATTACATGACGGCTTCAAGCTTTAATGAAGCTCCGGGATTGCCTATTCTGCATTCAAAAGATATGGTCAACTGGAAATTAGTGAATTATGCCATTCAGGATATTTTACCAGCCGGACATTTTTCCACGCCAAAAAGAGGGGACGGAGTTTGGGCGCCAAGCATCAGATTTCACAAAGGAGAATTTTACATTTATTGGGGTGATCCTGATTTCGGAATTTATATGGTGAAAACCAAAGATCCGTTGGGAGCCTGGGAAAACCCCGTTTTGGTGATGGAAGGAAAAGGCTTGATTGATTCCTGTCCGTTTTGGGATGAAGACGGAAATGCATATTTAGTTCACGGTTGGGCAGGGAGCCGCGCAGGTGTGAAAAGTTTACTTTCAATTAATAAAATGAATCCTGAAGGAACAAAAGTTTTGGATAAAGGTGTTCATGTTTTTGATGGTCACGATGCACATCCGACAGTTGAAGGCCCGAAAATGTATAAAAGAAATGGCTATTACTACATTTTTGCTCCCGCAGGCGGAGTGGCTACAGGCTGGCAATTGGTCTTAAGATCAAAAAATATTTACGGTCCTTACGAAGAAAAAGTTGTTCTGGAACAAGGTTCCACAAAAATCAACGGGCCTCACCAGGGAGCCTGGGTTGATACGTCCTCGGGTGAAGATTGGTTTTACCACTTTCAGGACGTTGATGCAGGTGGAAGAATCGTTCATCTTCAACCCATGAAATGGGAAAAAGACTGGCCGGTTATTGGAACTGACCATAATAAAAACGGAATCGGGGAACCGGTTTTAACCTATAAAAAACCAAACGTCGGTCAATCCTACCCTGTCGTTACGCCTCCTGAAACAGATGAGTTTGATGGAGATAAATTAGGATTACAATGGCAATGGAGCGCGAATGAAAATATTGTTTGGTCATCCAAACTTCCCGGACAGAAATTTTTAAGATTATTTTCAATGAAGCTTCCTGAGGGCGAAAAAAACTTGTGGAACATCCCGAATTTATTAACCCAAAAATTCCCGGCACCTAATTTTGCTGCTTCCACGAAAGTTAAATTAACTCCGGAAGATGCTAAAGAAGGAAAAACTGCAGGACTCTTAGTGATGGGATTAGATCACGAATCAATCGTAATTACCAATAAACAGGACGGGTTTTATTTACAGTTAAGAAGAGCCGAAAAGGCAGATAAAGGCGGCGAAGAAAAGGTTTTATTTGAAACAAAATTAAAAGGAAACGAGGCCTATTTAAAAGTAAATGTCAACGAACCTAACGGTTTGTGCCAGTTCAGTTACAGCGAAAATGGAAAAAATTTTACCAAAGTAGGTGACGTTTTTCAGGCAAAACCCGGAAAATGGATTGGTGCTAAAGTCGGTTTGTATAGCATAAGTACAGCAAAAGCTCCTCGCGGGGGATATGCGGATTTTGATTGGTTTAGAATTACTAAAAATTAATAGTCTTCTCCATAGATTTTCACAGATGTTGATGTAATATTTTTACTTATAAGTTTAAAAAATTTGCGCAATGATCCGTAAAAACCTGTATCATCTGTGGGAGAAAAAATAAACATAGATTTTGAAAAAACAATAACAAAAAAATAAAACTCAAAAAAAATAAAATGAAGCAGTCTCTCAAAGTTATCGGTTTAGCAGCAGCAATGATGTTTTCAGGACAAATCTATGCTCAGAATCTGGATATTTACAAGAATCTTGAGTTTAAGATGCCTCAGGTTGTGGAAACCTCTTTTCCTGCAAACACAGTTTCCATTACACAATTTGGCGGAGTTGCAGGCGGAAATATAAAAAATACAGAAGCTTTCAAAAAAGCAATCGATGATCTTTCTAAAAAAGGCGGCGGAAAATTGGTTGTTCCCCGCGGAATGTGGTTAACAGGACCAATTGAATTGAAAAGCAACATCAATCTTCACGTAGAAGAAGGAGCATTCATCATATTTAGCAAAGACAAAAACGATTATCCTTTAGTTGATGTAAGTTTTGAAGGATTAAATACAATCCGCTGCCAGTCCCCCATTTCAGCAAGAAATGCAGCCAACATTGCCATCACGGGAAAAGGCGTAATTGACGGAAGCGGTGATGCCTGGAGAGCCATTAAAAAAGGAAAAGTATCAGAATCTGAATGGAAAGAAATTGTAAAATCCGGAGGAATTCTATCTTCAGACGGTAAAACCTGGTATCCATCGGAAAGTTATAAAAAAGGATTTGAAAGCAGTTCGAGCTTCAACGTTCCTGATAAAATTTCTAAGGAAGAGCTAAAATCGGTTAAAGATTTTCTTCGTCCCGTAATGGTAAGTTTGGTGGGTTGTGATAAGGTTTTGCTGGACGGACCGACCTTCCAGAATTCGCCCGCATGGAACCTTCATCCGTTGATGTGTTCGAATGTCATTTTAAGAAATCTTACCGTTAGAAATCCTTGGTTTTCACAAAACGGCGATGGTGTAGATTTGGAATCCTGTAAAAATGTTTTAATCTATGATAATACCTTTGACGTTGGTGACGACGCAATTTGCATCAAATCAGGGAAAAATGAAGACGGAAGAAAAAGAGCAATGCCAACTGAAAATGTTATCATTAAAAACAATGTCGTTTATCACGGTCACGGAGGTTTCGTCGTTGGAAGTGAGATGTCCGGAGGAGCTAGAAATATTCACGTTTCCGACTGTACTTTCATCGGAACAGATATTGGTCTTCGTTTCAAAACAACACGGGGAAGAGGTGGAATCGTTGAAAATATTTACATCAAAAATATCGATATGATTAATATTCCAACTCAGGTAATTGGCTTCAATATGTTCTATGAAGGAGCTTCACCGGTTTTGGAAGACGGGCAAAAAAAAGAAGAAAACAAAGCACCGGAAAAAGTTTATCCCGTAACAGAGGAAACTCCGATTTTTAGAAATATTTTCTTTAAAAACATCAATGCAGTTAATTCTTACGAAGCGATTACATTATTCGGTTTAGCTGAAATGAATCTTAAAAATATTGTGATCGAAGATTCTCAGTTTGACACGAAAAAGGCTCTTACCATCGTAGATGCAGACGGAATTCAATTAAAAAATGTGAAGCTGAAATATTCTGAAGGAACAGGAGCAACAGTCTACAACAGCAAAAACATCAACCTTTCGACGGTAAAATTTGAGTCTCAAAATAAACCGTTGGTTAAGGTTTTAGGAAATAAATCAGGGGCAATCTTCTTACCCAAAGAAGTTGCAAATGATAAAGCTGCAATTTCTATTGCAACGGGAGTAGCTAAAAATGCGGTTAAATAATGTATCAATAGTAATTTAAACCATTAAGTTCAATGAAGTTTTTAAGATATCAGTTGAGCAATGCCTTGAGAATACATCTAAAAAATCAGAATGCTTCTCTTATTAAATGCAACTTCTCTAATAATCTCAGTGGTTCAAAAATTTAAAATTTGACAACATGATTTTTAACAAAAAACATACTTATATTTCTATTTTTTTAATGGGAGGAACATTAGCATTCGGCCAGATTCAACGGCCGAATGCAACTCCTTACACCAATGAAACTACCTATGAAAAACTAAAGAAAAAATACACTTTTATCACTCCGATAGATCGGCCGGTTCCGAAAAATATAGGGATTGATAAAGATGTAGAATATGCCAATATTAATGGACTTTCATTAAAAGCAGACATTTATTATCCTGTCGATAAATCTAAAAAACACCCCGGAATCGCAATGGTTCATGGTGGTGGATGGATTTCGGGAAGTAAGGAAAATGAAAAATTCATGGCAATGGAACTGGCTGTAAAAGGTTATGTTGCAATTGCGGTCGGTTATCGGTTGGCCGATGTTGCAAAATATCCCGGCGGAGTTGAAGATATTGAGGAGGCCATTCATTGGTTAAAGAAAAACAGAAAAAAATATTCTTTAGATCAAAATAAAATAGCAGTGTTGGGAGAATCAGCCGGGGCACAAATTGCAACTTTGGTTGGTGTACGATCAAAGAATAAAATTAAGGCAATCATCAATATTGATGGAATTGTTTCATTTATTCATCCCGAAGCTGAAGAAAGTACATATGCTTCGTATTGGTTGGGCGGTGACAGGAGTGCCAATTTAAAAAACTGGACCGAAGCTTCACCCTTAGAATATATTAACAAAAATACACCTCCTACTCTTTTCATTAATAGTTCTCAACCTCGTTTTCATGCCGGAAGAGACGATATGATGAAGAAATTGAAAAGCTATAATATTCCGACTGGGTTTCACGAAATTAAAAATTCTCCGCATTCATTTTGGAGTGCAGAACCCTGGTTTACGGAAACATTGAATTATACTGTTGCCTTTTTAAATAAAGTTTTGAAATAGGATAAAGGTTAAGTTTGAGATTAAGGCTAAGACCAACTTAAGTAAAGTTTTATGAAAAAATTATTTTTAATTCTGTTCATTTCAATGACTCAATTTCTCTTAGCAGAAAATGATCCGTACATTAAAATCACTGTAGCTAAAGACGGTAGCGGTGATTTTACATCGATTCAGAAAGCAATAAATTCAGTAAGAGATTTAGGACCTGCGGAAGCATTGATTTTCATTAAATCCGGAACTTATAATGAAAAAATTACTATCCCTTCTTCAAAACATAAAATCACTTTAGAAGGCGAAGATAAAGACAATACTATAATCACCAACAGTGATTTTTCAGGAAAATTGGATTCATTTAATGAAAAAAAAACAACCTTCAATTCCTACACTTTATTGGTTATGGGTGATGATATTAAAATCAGTAATTTAACGATTCAAAACAGTTCTTGCAACGAAGGACAGGCAGTTTCTCTTCATGTGGAAGGTGACCGTTTTGTGATTAAAAACTCTAAAATTCTGGGTTGTCAGGACACGGTTTATTCCGCTACCAATCATAGCAGACAATATTTTGAAAACTGTTATATCGAAGGAACAACTGACCTTATCTTCGGACAGGCAACGGTTGTTTTTAAGAACTGTACCATTAAAAGTTTAGCCGACTCTTACATCACCGCAGCCGCAACGGAAGCCGACAGACAGTACGGCTTTGTCTTTTTAGACTGTAAATTAATTGCCAAAGAAGGTATCAAAAAAGTATATCTGGGAAGACCTTGGAGACCTTATGCAAAAACAGTTTTTATCAATACGGAAATGGGAAAACACATCCTTCCGGAAGGCTGGAATCCCTGGAAAGACGATAAAATGTTCCCTGATAAAGAAAAAACAGCTTATTATGCAGAGTTTGGGAGTAAAGGTGAAGGAGGAAATATTTCAAAACGGGTAAGTTGGTCGCAGCAATTGACAAAAAAAGATTTGAAAAATTATACACTAGAAAAGATTCTGGGTGACTGGAATCCAAATAAATAATGAAATAAATCACTAAGATGCTTCGACAGGCTCAGCATGACAACTCTAATACTAATTGCTTCATTTAACAGCACATTTGTAGCGATGCCGAGCTGAGCCGAAGCATCTTTCAGGTTTAATTAAAAATAAATTGTAAGATGAATAAAAAACTTAGCATACTATTATTATTCCTATCAATAATAACATTTGCTCAACAAAAACCAACCCTATTTTTAATTGGCGATTCCACGATGGCGAATAAGGAAAATCCTGATAAAAATCCTGAACACGGTTGGGGACAAGTTTTGCCACAATTTTTAACGACAGGAATTGAAGTCCAGAATCATGCAATGAACGGAAGAAGCTCAAAAAGTTTCAGAACAGAAGGAAGATGGGATAAAGTGATGAAACAGCTTAAAAAAGGAGATTTTGTGATCATCCAGTTTGGCCATAATGATCAGAAATTGAAGGATTCAACTAAATTTACCAATCCATACACTCAATACAGGGCCAATTTAGAAAGATACGTTAATGAAACCAGAGCCAAGGGCGCAACCCCCATTCTGATGACTTCCATTGTCAGAAGAAATTTCACAGAAAATGGTGTTTTGATTGATACACACAAAGAATATCCGTTAGTGGTAAGAATGGTTGCCAATGATATGAAGGTTCCGTTCATTGATATGCAGTTATTAACCGAGCAAATGGAAATTGCGTACGGTCCGGAAAATTCAAAAAAACTGCATCTTCATTTTGTAGAGGGTGAAAATCCATATTATCCAAAAGGAAAAGCTGATGACACCCATTTGTCAAAATTAGGCGCAGAAACTGTTGCAAAACTGGCTTTGAAGGATTTGAAAAGCTTGAATATCGGGTTGGAGAAATATATTAAATAATTCAAAACATAAAAAATGAATTTCAAAAAAGAACCATTTTTCAACGGTAATTCCGGATGGGAAGATTTAGGAGGCGGAGTTTCCCGTCAGTTTGTCGGGTACAATTCTCAGATAATGATGGTGATTGTAAAATTTGAAAAAGATGCGGTTGGAGCCTTACACCAGCATTTTCATTCGCAGATCACTTATGTTGCATCGGGAAAATTTGAAGTAACTGTTAACGATGAAGTGAAAATTTTACAGCAAGGTGACGGTTTTTTCGCTCAGCCCAATATTTTTCATGGGGTAAAATGTCTGGAAGAAGGACAACTGATTGATGCTTTTACACCGTTCAGAGAAGATTTTCTTAATTCTTAAATATGAAAATGTTAGTTAATCGCAAATGATTTTCTTGCGCCTTAAAAAAGAATCATTTAATGAAACTTTACACCATTGCAATTAACCAGAAGAATACAGACTTTTTTTAATCAAAAACCAATGAAAAAAGCAATTTTTATTACAGCATTTTTCCTTATAAATCAATTATCTGCACAGGAAAAAATCATTTTGTGGCCAAAAGGTCAAATGCCGAATTCCAAAGGATTGCAATTAAAAACTGAAGAAAAAGAAGGAAGAATTGTACAAATAAAGGAAACCGAACTTTTTGCTTTTTTACCTCCGAAAGAAGAAAGAAAACAGATGGCTGTCATTGTCATTCCCGGTGGTGGATATTATAAACTTACCTATGATCTGGGTGGCTATCAAATTGCCAAATGGTTCAACACGCAGGGAATATCTGCATTTGTTTTAAATTACAGGTTACCAACCTCTCCTGATTTAAAGCAAAAAGAAATTGCTCCATTACAGGATGTTCAGGCGGCTATAAAATACCTCAGAAAAAATGCGGTGCAATATGGCATTTCATCAGATCAGATTGGAGTAATCGGAACTTCTGCAGGCGGACACCTGGCTGCAACGGTAAGTAATATCTCTACAGATTATACAGAATTAAAAGGCGACTGGGAGAATATTCCTACCCTTCCTGATTTTGCGATTCTTGTTTCTCCCGTTATTGATTTGGGAGAATTTGCCCATATTGGAAGTCGCAATAGTTTGCTTGGTGAAAATGCTTCTCCGGAAAAGATCAAAGAATACTCTATGCAGAACCGGGTAACGGAAAAAACTCCGCCTACTGTTTTATTTCATGCTCAAAACGATAAAACAGTTCCTGTGATGAACAGTATTCTTTATTATCAAGAAATGACAAAAAATAAAGTAAAAGGAGCATTGTTTATCTTTCCTGAAGGTGAACACAAAATTGGAATTACAAATAGATCAGAGCTAACTGATAACTGGAAAAAATTATGCTCGGACTGGCTGAAAACGATAGGTAATAAGTAATTAATACCTTATTTCGTGGTAATCATAAAAAATTTAACAATTCAAAGTATGCTGAAAACCATTCAATATAAAATATTTTCACTGGCTTTTGGAGCGGTAATTTCCATTTCTATTCATGCACAGCAGAATTTAAAACTAACCTACAGCAAACCTGCAGAAAACTGGAACGAAGCGCTTCCCATCGGAAACGGAAAGCTCGGTGCAATGGTTTTTGGCGGTGTTTCACAGGAACATCTTCAACTTAATGAAGAAACAATCTGGGCGGGTGAACCGGGAAATAATGTTCCGAAAAACACATTCGAAAGTATTCAAAAAATCAGGAAACTGTTGAATGAAGGTCAGTTTGAACAAGCTCAAAAACTTTCTAATACAACTTATCCCCGAGCAGCGCCAAAAGACCTGAACTACGGGATGCCTTATCAGACGATGGGTGATTTATTTTTAGATTTCAAAGGTCATGAAAATTTTAAAAACTACGAAAGAGCTTTAGATATTGAAAAAGCAGTAAGCACTGTTTCTTACAAAGTAAATGCTGTGACTTTTAAGCGTGAAATTTTCACTTCGTTTGCTGATAATGTGGTTGTGATTAAATTATCTTCCAGTAAGAAAGGGAATTTAAATTTTTCAATTAATGCTACTACTCCACACTTAAAAAAATCAATTTTTACGGAGAAAAATCAACTGATGATCACCGGGACAAGCGGCTCGGCCGATAATAAAACCGGAAAAGTTAATTTCAAAACGATAGCTGTTCCTGTTTTAAAAGGTGGAAAATTGACCTCAACTCAAAATAAATTAACCATTTCAGGAGCAGATGAAGTGATTATCTATGTTTCAATCGCTACCAATTTCAAAAAATACAATGATATTTCCGGAAATCCGGATGCGAGAGTTTCTGAATATTTAAACAAAGCTTTAAGCAAAAAATATAATGAGGAATTAAAAGCTCATACCGAAAAATATCAGAAATATTTTAACCGTGTACATTTAAATTTAGGAACAACAGATCAGGCGAAAAAAACAACGGATATCAGAATTAAAGAATTCGCCCATTCTAAAGATCCTGATCTGATCGCTTTGTATTTTCAGTTTGGTCGTTATCTTTTGATTTCATCTTCACAACCGGGAACTCAGCCCGCCAACTTACAGGGGATCTGGAATTACCAGTTGAATCCGGCCTGGGACAGCAAATACACCGTCAACATCAATACAGAAATGAATTACTGGCCTGCCGAAAACACAAATTTGAGCGAAATGCACGAACCTTTGTTTGATATGATTCAGGATTTATCGGTGACAGGACAGGAATCTGCCAAAGAAATGTACCATGCAAGAGGTTGGAATATGCATCACAACACAGATTTGTGGAGAATTACCGGAATTGTGGACGGTGGTTTTTATGGAATATGGCCGATGGGCGGTGCGTGGCTCACACAGCATCTCTGGAATCATTATTTATACACGGGGGACAAAGAATTTTTAAAGAAATATTATCCTGTATTGAGAGGTTGTGCCCTATTTTATCTGGATGCTCTTCAACAGGATTCTTCTAAAAAATACCTGGTGGTTTCCCCTTCAATGTCACCCGAAAATAAATATTTAAACGATGTCGGAATTACGGCGGGAACGACTATGGATAATCAGTTGGTTTTTGATGTTTTTAATAATTTTATTAATGCTTCAAAAGTTTTAAATGAAGATAAAAATCTTTCGGATGAAGTAAAATCAGCGTTAAATAAACTTCCGCCTATGCAGATCGGGCAGCACGCCCAGTTGCAGGAATGGCTGAAGGATATGGACCGAACCGATGATAAACACAGACATATTTCGCATTTGTACGGATTGTTCCCTTCGGGGCAGATTTCACCTTTCAGAAATCCTGATTTAACGGAAGCTGCAAAAAATTCTATGATGTACAGAGGCGATAAATCAACAGGCTGGTCAATGGGCTGGAAAGTAAACTGGTGGGCAAGGTTATTGGATGGAAATCGTGCTTTTAAACTCATTTCAGACCAATTAACACCTGCTCCGTTGGAAACAAAAGGTCAGTCAGGTGGAACTTATCCCAATCTTCTGGACGCACATCCACCGTTTCAGATTGATGGGAATTTTGGCTGTACATCGGGAATTGCAGAAATGTTACTACAAAGTTATGACGGCTATCTATACATTTTACCGGCACTTCCTGATGCTCTTCCAAATGGTTCAGTGAAAGGCCTGAAAGCACGTGGCGGATTTGAGGTTGATATAGAATGGAAAAATTCAAAGCTGACGAAATTAATCATTAAATCAGCTTTAGGAGGAAATTGCAGAATCAGAACGGCTAAAGATGTGGTGTTGGTAGCTTCTGAAGCCTCGGCTACCCAAACTCAACTGAAACCTTCAAAAGGAAATAATCCGAACGAATATTATCAGATCAACTCAATTAAAGCTCCTTTGATTTCTGATAAAGCAGAATTGAAAGGTTTTACAGTTCCAGAAACGCAGGTTTTTGATTTAAATACTGAAAAAGGTAAAATCTATAATTTTGATGTAAAATAAAATTAAATAATTAATAAAATGCAATCGATTTAACAAACTAAATAAATAATATTATAATTATATAAATATTAATATTTTAAAATATAAAACATATTAACATTAAATATATAATTTTATACTTCAATCAAATAACAACAAATTACTATGAAAACAACATTTAAGGTTATCTTCCTGACAGCAGCCCTAAGTTCGGCTTTTATCCTGACAGGCTGCGGACAGGAAGACATCAAAACAGATTTAACGGAAAATCCAAACGAGCTTGCCTCGAAAAGCATTCTTGTGGCAAACGCGATTGTCCCTTTGGCTGATTGTCTTGCTCCGGGATGGGCTTCCCAAAACGGCGGAACAACCGGTGGCGGAACCGCAGCCGAAACTACGGTTACAACCTACGCCCAATTAAAAGCAGCTATCGAAAACACAGCTGTAAAAGTTATCAAAGTAACCGGAACAATCACGGTTACTGCCCGTTTATCATTTCAGGATCAAACCGGAAAAACAATCTACGGAACGAGCGGTGCTAAATTGGTTTCAACAGATCAGACAAAAGACGGTTCGGGAATTATCAATATTAAAAGATGTAACAATATCGTCATCCGAAATCTGATTTTCGAAGGTCCGGGAGCTTACGATACAGACGGTTGGGATAATGCTATTTTAGACGATTGCCGGAATGTATGGATCGATCACTGTGAGTTTAGAGACGGCGTTGACGGAAATTTTGACATTAAAAACAAGTCTGATTTTATCACGGTTTCCTACACAAAATTTCACTATTTAAAGCCGCCAAAAGCCGGCGGTTCTGGAGGAACTGATGATCACAGATTTTCAAATCTTATTGGTTCAAGTGACACTTCAACAGCAGACGCCGGAAAACTGAATGTAACATTCGTTCGCTGCTGGTGGGCTCCGGGCTGCAGAGAGCGCATGCCGAGAGTGAGATTTGGAAAAATCCATATCGTTAACAGCTATTTCAACAGCTCTGTGAGCAATAAATGTATTGCTGCAGGCGTTCAGGCGAATATTCGTGTAGACGGAAACGTGTTTGAAAATGTAAAAGAGCCTATTAATTTAATGAGCGGATATACGGCCGTTACCGTTACTTCCAACAACACATTTACGAATGTTACCGGAAATACGGCAGGAAGCGGAACAGCTTTTACTCCTCCTTATACAATTCCAACTTTATCTCTATCTTCAGTAAAATCTGATGTGACAGCAAATGCCGGAGCAACTTTAAGCGGAAATATCTGCAACTCTTTATAGGATTAAATACTAATTGCGAAAACAAAAAAGACTGAGAATTTCTCAGTCTTTTTTGCTATTGTGAGGAACGTAATGACGCAACAATTTCTCCTTCTCAATTCTGTAAAAATCAAGCATCTATCTTCTAATTTCCTTTCTTTTATCGAGCGTTTTTTCCTACTCTCTGAACTCGCTAGTTTTCAGGTTTCCGGAGTGCTGCCTACAGTGCCACCTTATTCTTCTCAGCCCACTTCGGAAACTCTTTATTGATCAGTTTATCTGCAGAATCTCCAAACCAGCTGTAGCCGTTTCTTCTTTCTTCAGAAACTTCGTTGTAGTTGTATTTTACGCTTCCGTCCCGATCGCCAAAAAGAGGCTTGTTATTATTGATGTCATAAAATCTTGCCCAGATCACCGAATTTTTATCTTCAGCCAACGTTCTGATTGCTTTTCCGTTTACCTTTGAAACGTTGTAGCTGTATCCTTCAATTTTATTTTGTCTAAACCAGTTTACAGCAGATTTTATTGACTTTTCAATTTCGGGGGTGACAGGCTGCAGCATCAAAAATCTCACAATTCCTACTGATTCGCCGGTTGCCAGAGAAATAGGCTCAAAAGCCCGTGCTTTATCTGGTTGAAGAGTAATTTCGTTGTATTGATCTGCCCAGATTGTGGGAATTCCTTTTTGCAAAACCTGAGTTTTTAAGATGCATCCGATTCCTTTTTGGACGGCTATTTTTGATTTTTCTTTTAGTTTAGAATCCACAACCTCAAAATCATTTTTCCCTTCCGCCACATTATATAAGACCGTTAAAGCATTGATCATCGCATCGTCATTGTAAGTGACTTGCTTTCTGTAAATCGCCGAATTCGGGTAATATTGAGGAAAACCACCGTTTTTGTACTGCATTAAAAGAAGATATTGAATTCCTTTTTCGGCAGATTTCAAATATTCAGGATTTTTTGTGGTTTTGTAGGCTTTTATTAAGGTGTTAATTTCCTTTGAAGTGGCATTATTATCAATGGTAGCGTGATCATCCCCAGTTGATTTTATTTTTTTTAATAAATTTTTGTCAATGGGTGCGCTATAGCTCACTACAGATTTATCGCTGAGCTGTTTGCCCCAACCGCCAATTGGAAGTTGGTATACTAACATTTTTTCGGCTAAAGTATCTTTGACCTGGGCAGAAAAAATGGCTGTTGTTAAGGAAAAGACAGCTATTGAAAGTTTTAATTTCATCATTATTTAACTTTAACAATTAATGGGTTCGCAATAATCTGAGACTGTTTTTGCAATAAAATTTCCCAGTCTTTTTGTGTCTGAATCTGTCCGCTTTTCTGCCACGCAAATCCGGCATAATAAGTCAGATTATTTTGAGGTTTTGTCACAACTAACAGGTTACTCTGATCCGCAGTTTCGGATTTAAAAGCAACAGATCTTTCAACAATTTTAGGATCTACAACCACTCCTTCCCCTACAAAAGCATCGTCAATTTTTTCCCAGTGGAGATAATATCCGTTTTCGTCGTTCAGTTTTGTTTCGCCTTCGTTTTTATGCAGGGTAATTCCGATTGTGTAATTTGGAACCGGCTTTTCAGCCTGAAAATTGGATTCAAACTTTGAAAAATTTGAGCCCAGATCAAGAGAAATCCGTTTTGTTTCTTTTACTCCGAAGTCACTCCACGAATTGTAAGTTAATTCAAAAACCGTTCTTAAAGGGCCTTCCGCAATGGTTTTGGAACTCACGAAATTTTGTGATACCTGAAGCTTTTCATTCAGCCAAATTCCGATTCCACCCGTTCCGCGGCTATCTCCAACATGGTAAGGATCATAACCCTCGCCTCTTGTGTCTTTGTGATAATACAAAGGATCAGTCAGGTAGCCTTTATACCATTTGTTGATCACCGGTTTATCGGTTCTTTTTAACCAGATATCAACACCGCTGGAAAGTGTACTTCCTTTTATCCCTGCCAGGGCTTCTTTCTGACCTTTCGGGCCATAGACACGGAATGCTATTTTATCATTTTCCCAGGCATAATCGTCTACTCTTTCGGGAACCAATCTTGAATATGCTGAAATTTCGCTTTCAGGAATTGGAATTTTAGTATCTGCAATAAGGGTATAAATATTTGTTTTTTTTGCTTCAATATTTGCCTGAAAAAGGAGTTCGTCGCTTTTTCCGTCCCCGTTATAATCTATCCATTGAATGGGTAAAATCTTTTTACTGCTATCCTTTATTCTGAGATCAGATTCGCTGTTTGTGCTTAAAAAAGAAGTTAATTGAGAAATGGGTACCGAAACCACTTCATTTCTTGAAAAATTCAATGTATTTTTTACATGAATAGAATTTTGTGCCTTCAGAAAAGGATCAATGCAAACGATTGCACAAATATATCCGGAAATTAAAAATTTTGGTCTAAACATAATTAGTCAATTGAATTGTAAAAATCAAAAATAATGATAACTTTCTTATGAATGTAAAAAAATCTAATTTTTAAACATAAAAGGTTGATTTAGAAAATATCCGAAATAATTTCTTTAACGATAATTGTATGGTTAAAAAAAATATTTACAATATAAAAGTCCTTTCAAATGGATTGAAAGGACTTCTTTTTAAAATGTATGAAATTAAACTTTGGTAATTTTTATTTAATAATAATTTTAAAATTACTATTCAGATTTTCGCCTGAAACATTGAGTATATAATTCCCTGAGACTGTTTTGTTTACAATATTTAATTTAAATATTCCGTTTCCATCAGCATTAATTTTTTCTTTGATAACAATCTTTCCTGTCAGATCAATAACTGTCATTGTTAAACTGTTTTTTTTATATTCGGGAAGCTTAATGGAAATCTGGTCTTTTGCAGGATTTGGATATACTGTTCCAACATTTTTGCTGATACTGAATTCATCATTCCCCAATACTGCCTGATTGTACAAAGCATATACCTCCGCTGAAGATAATGCATAATTGAACATCTTAAGCTCATCAAATGCGCCTTTATAAGGAGCCGGAGCGTTGGCGGTTGATAAAAACTCAAGCTCACCAATATTCCCGATGATCAAATCACTTGCTTCACCGATACCTGTCACCGTACTTTCATCTCCTTCAGTGCTTAAAGTACCATTAGTGTAAATTCTCATTTTATGTGCAGCAATATCTCTCTGAATCACAACATGCACCCAGTTATCAGTAAAATAATTGGCAATAGGTGATGTGATTTCCTTTTTTGTAACGTCATCATCAATAGCATATCGCAGCAGACCTCCTTTGATTTCTACATTAAAACGTTTCCCTGTAGCTCCTGTTGCTGTATTTTTAGTGAAAGAACCTTTGCACAATACATAAAGGCTTGTAGACGAAGACGTTGGGACCATGCTTGTTGGAGCTTTCATCCAAAAAGAAACAGTAAAAGAATGATTATCAAATAAAATATGATTCTGATGAGGAATACTGGCTATGTAGATATTACCAGATGAAGTTGCCAGATCAAGGGCGTTGTTTTCTTTTCCTGGTACTCTTACATTGGCATTATCATAGGCTGTATCTAATATCCCATGATTGGCAAAAGATGTTACGTCTGCAATTTGAGCACCTGCGGAAGGAGCCTCAGCGAATGGCCAGTTCCCGACAAGACCGGGTGTCAATGCACGGAAAGTCCATACATCTCCTGCAGTAATACCAAGGGCATTAGCAGCATCAATTCTCCAATAGTAATTTGTTGCCGGATTTAAATTAGTAAGCTGATATGATGGTGTAGCAGAATAAGGTACAGTAGCAATATTGCTTAAATTTAAAGGATCTGTTCCAAAATAAACTGAATATGTTGTTGTATTTGAACTACCACTCCATTTTAAAAGCAGATTTCCACTGTTCAACTCAACGTTATTATTACCAGTTGCGGGAATCGGGTTAATTGCTTTTGTGGGAGCCGATGGGACTGGCGGCGTGGTTACTGACGTATTTGATGTGTAAACTGAAGATTCTGACGCATTCGTTGCTTTAACTCTATAATAGTATTGAGTATCAGGCGTTAAACCGACTTCATTATAACTTGTTGCATTCGCTCCCAATGTTGCAACGACTGTAAAATTAGTACCATTGGTAGAACGCTCTACAACATAATTAGTTTCATTCGTAGCATTATCATTCCAATTAACTGTTAAAGAACTTGAAGATGAAGCTCCTGTAGTTGTGACTGAATTGGTGAAATTCACATTTGTTGGCGGAATAATGAAATCCGGAGGAGTTGTATTGGGTAAACTGTTAATATAAACCTCAATATTCAGATACGGAGCATGTGTTGTGCTTACAGCCAAAGCATCGAATACATTTGGATTCAGCCCATTAGCCGTTTCCCATGCGTCCGGCATACCGTCATTATCCGTATCCAAAGGCGCCGGCGCTCCATAAACGTGTCCTGCACCGCCATTAGTGAAACCAAATTGAGTCGCTAAATCAGTTTGTACATAAACATAAGTAGCTGTTGTTCCTTTCGACATTAAATCTGAAATCATTAAACCATCTACCTGATCACGTCTTGGATAGGATGCTCCTACACCTGTAACAATTTTATCATATGCCTCCTGAGCGGTTAATGCAGGGGTTTTCATCGGATAATCATATGGGTTAGCCATTATTGCTGCCGGATCACCGACAGGATATCCCGTTAAGTTTTGAGGAACTGCAGTCCCATCCAATACTCCGTTTTTATTGTTGTCGAAATAATTTCCGGATCCGTATAAATTGAAATTCGCATTTCCTACGCTGAAAGGTGTAGTAACCGTATTGCTTGTATTTGGGCCTCCGATAAAATAATTGTTGATGATATTGGCAAAAGAGCTTCCCGCCGAATCACCTCCCATGATGTATGCCTCCCCGGATTGGGTGTGCCCGTAAATATTTCCATAATTACCCCAGTTGTAAACCACATTATTAACAAACTCGTTGATTCCTTTTATTTTATTATTGCGGGTTTTATTACAGATATATAAATTTCCGATTAAACTGATCTTCCCTCCCGGCGGGGGTTGCATTAATCCTCCCGCCGAATGATTATGGCGGTGCATTCCTTGTCCTATAATAGAATTCTGAATCGTTATATTATCGGGACTTGTGCCGTTATTATCCCAGTTAACTGAAAATACCTCGTCTGTACCCCAGGTAAAAGTCATATGATCTAAGATGATATTTGCTCCGTTGGCTATTCCTGATGCGTCCTGATTTTGAGATGTTCCGCCATAACGGATACGAAGATATCGGGCAATCGTGTTATTGGCTCCCGTGAATGATACCCTGGGTCCCAAAAATAAGATCCCTTCTCCAGGAGCAGTTTGCCCGGCAATCGTGGTATTAGCTGCCACAGCAACAACCGATTGCAAATTAACAATACCTCCCACTTTAAATATAACAAACCGTCCCGGCTGACTCACCGCATCACGGAATGAGCCCGGGCCGCTGTCATTTAAATTGGTAACCAGATAAATCTGAGGATTTGTGGCACCTCTTGCTCCCACAGTATATCTGCCAAAACCAGTAGCTTCCGGAAATGCTAATGTTTGGGCACTCAAATCTATAGCAGATAATGCTAATCCACAAAACAATAAAGATTCAAGAGTTCGTTTAAATAGTAAAGGTTTATTTTTCATAAATATCAATTTTGTGTTAACTAATCTATTCACAAAACTAATATCAAGTATCCTGCTCCGTCCTGTCGATCTCTATATCAAATAATTACAAAAAAATCCGGTTAAAAAAATAACTGATGTATACTATTGCAATAAGACAGACCTGCTAAAATTATTTGAAGGTGAAACCTTATAGCACAATAAAATGTTTTTTTCTGGAAACTGCAATAAAGGAACCTTGTTTTACTGTTAGGATTCACGGGAGAGCTTCAATACAACCATAAGTTCTGATATCATGAAGTGGAGCCTGAGAAACAATATATATTTCGAATTATGTGTAAAAATTACTCACTTTCGATTGGTGTTTCTTTGATATATTTTAATCACTCAAAACAACAAAAAAACCTTTAAATACTAAGATTTAAAGGTTTTTGATTTTATTTGGTTCCCCAACTGGCGGAGAGAGAGGGATTTTGTAACCTCCCTTCATCCCTTTATTGATAAGCATTTAGCTGTAGCATCTTATGAATGGCCCTAAATAGGTCATCTGCAAAAAAGCGGTAAAATCCTAATTTAAATTTTACTTAGTAAAACTAAAAATTTCTGCTCAAATCTGCAAGTAAAAAGTCCAAAATTTGAACAGGTTTTTTAGAGTTCAATCCAAGAATTTGACCCTTTTCTTTGCCCCTTAAATTTCTCAATTGAAATATTTCTAAAACAAAACGAAGAAAAAAAATTAAAAAAAAGAAAAAAAGAAAGCCTTTTGAAAATGAGCGTGGCATTCTGTCAAGGTTTTTTGGAAAAAGTTTTTGTGTATATTTTATGCACAAAAACTTTTTCTGAAAACCGCAGGGCCTGACCTTGACAGAATTTAGGTGGTGGATTTAGAAGCTCATTATCTTTGGTTTCTGTTTTTATTTTTGTATTATTAAGTTTGACTTGTTTTTTTTTAATGGTGGTACAACAACCTCTAATCCTTAACTATATTTAATATTTTCCTTCCAATAAAATCATCTAATTGTCCCAAATAATTTATTACAGAAATTTTTCCCAAACCACATTGATGATGTTCATTTTCTGTAATTTTTTCAAAACCGAAAAAATTCTCTAAATTATTCTCATTCGAAGGGTATAACAAAAGAGACTTTTTACCTGTCCAATACTCGTTATAAACATACATTTGTCTCAAATCGTGTGTTGAAGGTTGAGATTGATCGATATTCTTCCACTTTGTATCAATAATTAGAATTACCTCATCATTTTTTTTCAAAACAATATCTGGGCGAATAGTAATCCCATTCCAAAACGCTTTTGAATTTTGTCCATAGACTTCAATATCAGTTAATTGTGATGCCTGTTTTAATCTGACCAACACATATTCCTCCCAAAGGCTATTCATATCAAAAAGCAAAGCCAGCATATTTTCCAATCCGCTTGAAACGTTAGGCGCATAATTCAGAATAATGATTCTGGCAATGGCTAAAGCACTATCATAAGGATTTGTTTTTCTGGATTTGAGAATTTTAGTAAACGTTTGTTCGCTAGCTTTGATGGTTTTCACTTCAGGAAAATTTAGCTGTACAGTTTTACATTGGCTGAACAGATAAGTTCCTTTTGAAAGATGGGAAATAATATCCAAAGCCTGACCCAAAATCTGATGAATCAGATGGTCTTTTTCATACACCTGATGTGTAGTATAAAATCGTTCTTTATGAACTAAGTTTTTATTGATATGGCCGGCAAACTCCAGCTTTCCCTTTAATGCCTTTACATTTCCTGTCTCCTTATAATATTGTTTGATTAAGCCCTGATGAATCAACAATTGCACCTCGCTCAAAAACCATTCAAAATAAATATCCAAAAGATGTATAGACTGTCTGGAAACATTCGCCCCACCTACTTGCTGAATCTTCAGCTTGTGGGTCACCTTCAACATTTCTATCAGAACCTTTTGCCACTTGGTTCTATTATCTTCATTTTCAGATTCGTAACGGTCTATTTTAGGCAGGATTTCTATCGTCAATCCATCAACCTGAATCACACCAACAAATTGTCTGAAGACTATACCATTATGTTTCAAATCAAAATACTGATAATTGTGTAGAGCATTGAGTTTTGATAATGCTTCAAAATGCCGCTTCTCAAAACCACTTTCTCCGATAGCCAGAAAACTGTGTTCAAAAACCTGAATATAATCTCGCCTCAACATTGTCAAGCTAATAATAAATCTAAAGCCATATTAAAATCGACTTCCTCAAACGGAATAAGTTCATAAGATTTTATAATTTCAATATCATTTCTGGTATCAAATTCTGCAAATATATTTTTTTGAGCCAACTTAGAAATCTCTTTTTCTCTTACAAAACCTCTTCCTAAAATTAATCCTATCTTACCAAAATCATTATAAAAATACTCTTGCAAGAGTGGAATAATCTCGTTTTTAAAAGAAGCTCGAAAATTATCTTTGATAAAATAAGAATGCCCCAAAGTATAATTTTTATCCAACAGTAGTTCTATCCTTTCATTAATCTTCTGCATAATTTGAACTCTTGGAAAATCTGAAAAACCTACTGTTTCAACCACTTCCGCATCCGGCATCATTTCTACAAAACTAAAGCGTCTTCTTAACGCTGTATCAAGAGCTTCCACGCTTCTATCTGCAGTGTTCATCGTTCCGATGATGTAAAGATTAGATGGAACACCAAATTCTTTTTTACTGTAAGGCAAAGTCACTTTTAATTCTTCCTCATTTCCAAGACGTTTACCTTCCTCTATCAGAGTAATAAGCTCTCCAAAAATTTGAGAAACATTTCCTCTATTGATTTCGTCAATGATTAAAACGTGTGGTAATGTAGGTAGAACAACTTCTTGTCTAGTTGTTTTTTTTTCTGAATTAATTTTCTGATTTATATAATTAATCACAGCCCAATAGGCAGTCGAATTTGAACCACCAATTACTGCTCTGAACTCTTTATCTATATTTTTGATAACAGATAAATCAGGAAAAGCATTCTGAAGTCTTTTTGTTCGGGAGTATGAAACAATATATTCCTTTGCTTCCTCAGAATATATCGGTTTAAGCTTTAGATTTCCTTTTTCTGTGACATCAACAATTTTAAGTCCCAGATTAGGCGTTTGGATGGAGAGCTTTAAAAGATTATTATTTTCTAAACCTACATTCGCTTCATTAATGATAGAATCCCAAGCATCATCAAAATCAAATTGATGATTAATTGTTTCTTCTTTTAGTCTCTTTTCTTGTGCTTTTTCTGAGATTAGCTTAAAAACGCCATTTTTTATTTCATAAATAACCGTTTTGTTACCATCAGAATCTTCTTCAATCTGAGGTTTTATCCCTTCAATAAAATCTTCATAACTCATACTTTGATGAAAGGTAGAAAATACAATCTGTCCATTTTTCACTAAACGATCATATTCTTTCTTTATAATATCTCTATCCTGCTCCAAATTGAATTCTGAATTGGCTATACTAATAGCTTTATTGATAGTATTGTAAGTTTTTCCTGTTCCGGGAGGACCGTAGAGGATTTGATTGAGAGGAAAATCAAAATCAATTTCAGAATCAACCATTATCAATTCTTCTTCTTCTTCCAATTCTTCCGTAAGATTTTCAATAACTTTATATTTTTCAAATCGCTCTTCCATTTTTTTGAACATTTTCTCTTGATCATCTGAAGAAAACCGATGAGCAGTAAATGCGGGGTATTTTTCTTTTAGAGCAAAGATTTGTTGATCTACAATAGGAATTATCTTACCCAAAAATACTTCTAAATCATTTTGTAACTCTTCAAAACTACCATATTGTGATTTTGAATAAGCCGCAAAAAACTCCATCTTGTTGGCATCTGGTGCAAACAAACCATCTGGAAAAACTTCTCTAAATAGAGGTTTTATACTTTGGATAAATTCTAAAGCATAAGTATTCTGATCATCGTGCGGATCTTTTGTCTGGTTAAATTGTAGATGAAATTCAATTTTCTTATTTCTTCTTATAGTAATAACTAAGTTAATTAGATCACTTGATGAGCCTGGGTAAGCAACTGGCACATACCAAAATGTTGTAGAAAAGTACTTTGATTTTTCCGTTCCTATAAAGTAATTAAGTTCTGCCCCTTTATTGGCTTTTTGTCGCAACGAAAAAGTAAAGCTATTATCTTGATTATATTTATTTTTAAGCCAATTAAATACTTGCGCTTGTAATTCTTGGTACATAAATTCAAAAAGTTAATATTACTTAGTAAAGTATAAATTGTTTGTATCAAAATATTTTTTTGCAAAATCCGAAATTCTAATATGTCGATCTGAAATTTCATTCTCTGTCCAGATAGGCTGATCACGAATTTCTGTGTAGCTTGAGAGAGCAGTATCTTGAAAAAGTACATTTTTATCTTCAAATGATTTATTACTAAACTTACTATTTTGACTTTGGGTTAATAAAGCTAAATTCCCTAGAATTTGTAAAAAATCATTTCTAAATTCGTCAGTATATTCTCCTTCTGCTGGAGTTTGTGGTTTAATATGTTCTATTGTATAACTATTGTAAAGATCTTTATCCAAGAGCGCACCCGATTTATTTTTAATTCTTATGCTATTTTCATACTGCCAAAGAACAAACTTGATTCGATGTGATTTATAATAATGATTCTTTTCTCTATCAAAATAGTTTGAGATTATATTTTGAAAATAATCATTGTTATTCCAATACCATTGGAATCCATATTCAGTTGCATACTTTATATCAATATATAAACTTTCAATATCATAACCATCTGTAGCTTTGAAATATTTTTTCGCATAAGATGGCAAACTATCGCTTCTGAAATCACCTAATTTTAATTTGAAGCAGAGAATTTCAAGAAGTTTTAATATATGCTTAAAAATATCCCCTGATACTTCACCTTTATTGAATATTGTCAATAAAACTAATTTCCAATTAGCCTCATTACCAACAAAAAATAGATTTGTTATTTCAGGAAGATGTTTATTAATAACAATGCTTTTAGCACTGTGAGTCAATTCAACAAAATTTTCAAAAAATAGTTTTATCCATTTGGTTTTATTTAGTTCTTTATTTAATTTTTCTTTAATTTCTTCAATGTAGCCGCTCGTATTAAAATACAAATTGCAGTAATTATCTAATAGCTCATTTTCTGTAAAATAACCTTCAACAGCTTCAATGTATCTATATGTTTGAGAAATTTCTCTTTGAATGTCCGCTATATCATTGTTAGCTTGAATGTCGTTTTCACTGTGTATGTAGATTTGATGCATTAAATATGCTTTAATAATTTCAAATCTCGACAACTCCTTCCCTCTATTATTTTGATATTCAAACACTTGGGCAGCTTCCACTTTATTGGCTATATAGAAGGTACTAATTATAGCATTTTCTAATGTATGTTGTAAAAGATATAAACTATCACTATCAATCTTGTCCAATTCTGTTTCAAAAAAACTAAATGCTGCTATAATTCTTTTTTGAGAAATTGTTTCAGTATCATCAATAGTAGAAATCAAATGTTTTTGACTTACTTTTTTAAAAATAATCTGATCATCCTCAATAGTTCTAAAAACATCATTTAAATATGTACTTCTGATTTGCTCAACATTTTGTCCTTGTTTTTCTAGGATTTTTGCAATTGCGGAAAGGAATAAAATTGTTGTTGTCAAACGCTGTTGTCCGTCAATTATAAACAATGTCCCGCCCTCTTTTTCAAACAAAAACTGCCCTAAGTAATATCGCTTTCCTTTCTGCTCTAAAAGGTCTTCAAGAAATTGTGAGCATTGTTTATTTTCCCAACTGTATGCTCTCTGATAGGCTGGTATTCTGATATGATCCGTGTTAATAAAAAGAGATTTAATGCTTTCTCCTGATTTATTCTGTATTTCTTTTATGGTTTCCATTAGTTTTTTTTGGCTATAAGTTTTTTATTTTGTTCATTTTTTTAAAAACAATTGTTATAAATTGGCAATGAATATTTTTTTTCGAGGTTAAAATTTTTTAAGTTCAAATTTCCAACTATAAATAACAATGTGGATTCTATATTTATTAAGTTAACTCAGAACGAATACTTTCCGTTTTTGCAAAATAGTTTATAGGAAATCTTTTATTGAATCTAATATAAGGAGTATATTTATTCGAAATAATATTAATTAATTCACAATAACTTTGCCTCCATTTATAATCTTTTCTATCATAAAAATATGGAGAGATATAAACATTTTCTAAATTATTGATAATATGGAATGATAAATACTTTTCAAATTCTAAATCATCTGAAACTGTATCTAATTCGTCTAAATATTTTATTGCCAATTCGTCATCAGGAAAAGCAGCTAATATAATTACTGTTCTGTCTTTTAATGGCAGTACCGTTGTAAAAATGTCAGAATATTTATTATTTGAATTTTCACTTAAATTAAGTGGTTCTCCATTTTTAAAATGACCAGGTGTTGTTACTCCGGAGCAAGCGACAGGACAACGATAGGAATATTCATAACAATAATATCTAAGACCATCGTATTTTTTATTAAGTAATAAATCATCAATACGTTTTTTCGGAATTTCCAAGTCTTCTAAAGCTAGCTTTACTCCTTTGACAATATCCTCTTTATCTTTCCCATACGCTTTGTTAAAATGTTCTACAACTTCCTTTTCCTCTGAAGTGAATAGTTTATATTCCTCATATTTTCTATGATACGAATGAGAAAAAGATCTATAGGTATGGAGAAAACAATGCATATCATTTTCAATATCCGTCGCTTCAGGGTCGTTTTCAACTTCCTTAAATAATTCAGTATCGTGAAATTCACAAAAACCAAAAAACGTTGATGCGTCTTTTCTACCAATAGGCTTCAAATCTAAGAAACCGTATTTTTTATTAATTTGTCTATCCGTATGTGAATAAATAAATGCATTATTATTTATCGTTTTCTCCAAATGTTTTAAAGAGCCTTGACGTTGTAAACTATGTGCGCTTTTGATAGGTAGTTGACATTCTTCTTTGCTAGGATGTGAGCAATCTTTAATGGTTGCTCCTTTTCTAACCAAGGCAGTTAGCTTATTAATTGCTTTTTGTTGCTCAATAAATTCTGATTGATCCATATGTTTTTAATATTAATTTCTTCTTAATATAAAAAGTTTAGAACAAATTAATGAATAAATAATACGGAAACCCCGTAAATAATAAAATTTTCATGATGCCACCCCATCAATAAACACATCCACAAAATCCTGCACTTTCTGAATAATTCTTCTTCCAATATTATTACGTTCAGTAAGCTTTGGTTTTATTTCAAGCAGCTTTAGCGTATCACTTATTTTAGGAGTTTTGGAAGTGAAAAGAAAATCATCAATAGCATCTCTGAATCTGTCTTTATTCAAAGATTCTTCTGTAGCAATTTTTTCAAAAGCAGAGTTTTTTTCTTTATTCCAGTATTTTTCAAACTCCTCATTGACATTGTCTCCGTCAGAAATATGAGGTAGGTTTTCTTCAATGAATTTTTCAATCAGTTCTTTTTTGCTTCGAAGCTTGGCATCGCCGGAAAGAATATCTCTGATTTCTTTTTTCTTTTTCTCTAATTTATCGCCTTTTAGATTTGAGTCAGTAAGATTGGCTAAAAGAGATAGAATATAGCTAACGTTAATCTCATCACGATGAATTAGCTCAAGCTCAAAATCCACATCATCCAAAATACTGGCTTTTCCTTCGCCTCCTTTGTCTCCACCTTTAATTTCAGTCCAAATATCCAAATACTTGCTTTTGTAACCATCAAATTCAAATTCGGTCATTTCCAACTTATTGAAATCAAAATCCGCAAATGATTTTAATACATTCAGAACACGCATTACTTCACGGAAAGCAGTGATAAATTCAAACTTTTCCTGTTCGGTTTGATAACTGTTGACACTGTCAATTTCTGGGGCAACAATCTTTAATGTATCCAAAGCAGAGTTGAAAAGCTCAATATAATCTTCAATAGGATGAATAATAATCTCCTGAATGGCTTCTTTGTTAGAAAATAAAGTCACCGCATCATCGGTCGCAGATTTTAGATTTCTAAAACAAACAATATTTCCTTGCGATTTCTTTTCGCCTAACAATCTGTTGGTACGTGAAAATGCCTGTATTAATCCGTGATACTTCAGATTTTTATCAACAAATAAAGTGTTCAGTTGTGGACTGTCAAATCCAGTCAAAAACATATTGACTACAATAATTAAATCAATCTCTTTATTGCGGACTCGTTTAGCAATATCATTGTAGTAATTGTAGAAACTCTGGCTGTCTTTGGTGGTAAAGTTCGTTCCAAACATTTCATTGTAATGACCAATATATCTTTCTAATACATTTCTGCTATGAGAATCTCCGTATTGCGCCTGCGGTTCCGCAACCATTCCAAATTCGGGTTCATCATAGATTCCATTGGCATCTTTAGACTCTTCATTAGTTCCATAACTGAAAATAGTCGCAATTTTTAATTGATGCTTACCTTCTTCTTTTTTCTTTTGGAAAAGGTCATAATACTTCTGCAAAACATCGATACTGCTTACACAAAACATTGCATTGAAAGTACTATTGTGCGTTTTTCTTCCGTATTCTGCGATGAGATAATCTGCAATTTTTTCAAGACGTTTCGGGCTTTCAAGAAGTTCCTGTGTATCGATTGCTTCAACATCTGTATCAATGTAAGTATTGCTTCCTTCTTTTTCCTTGTATCTTCCAACGTATTCCACAGAAAACTTCAAAACATTGTCATCTCGAATTGCATCTGTAATGACATATTTATGCAGACAGTCTTCAAAAAGCCTGTTAGTTGTTGCCGGAGCTCCGTCTATTTTCCCAATTGAATTCACTTCAGAAATCGGAGTTCCCGTAAAGCCAATCATCTGGGCATTTTTAAAATACTTTTTGATATTCTGATGCGTATCTCCAAACTGACTTCTGTGGCATTCATCAAAAATAAAAACTACTTTTTTATCTTTAAGTTTATCGATTTTATTACCGTGCTTTTCTTTGGTAATAGCGGTATTTAATTTCTGTAAAGTGGTAACAATAAGTTTTGTATTATTGGAAAGTTGTTTAACCAAGTGTGCTGTATTTTCAGTGGCATCCACACTTCCTTTTTCAAAAGCGTCAAATTCTTTTTGAGTCTGATAGTCCAAATCTTTTCTGTCAACCACAAAAACAACTTTCTCTACTTTCGGAATTTCTTTCAGGATTTGACTCGCTTTAAATGAAGTCAATGTTTTTCCCGAACCTGTTGTATGCCAGATAAATCCATTCTTATCGGTATTTCTTACTCTGTCAACAATTTTCTCAACGGCATAATATTGATAAGGTCTTAAAACCATCAGTATCTTATTCGTTTCATTCAAAACGATATACTTGGTAATCATTTTGGCAATATGACAAGGCTCTAAAAATGCAGGAGCAAAATGGTCGAGTTGAGTTATGTTATTATTATGTTCATCAGACCAAAAGAACGTTTGCTTAAATGTCTGCTTTGCGTTGTTCGAATAATATTTTGTATTAACTCCGTTACTAATGATAAACAACTGGACATAGTTAAACAATCCACTTCCCGAATTGAAAGACTGATGATGATAACGGTTGATTTGATTAAAAGCCTCTTTCATTTCCAGACCTCGGCGTTTCAGCTCAATCTGTACCAAAGGTAAGCCGTTGATTAGGATGGTTACATCATATCGGTTTTTAAAATTTCCATCCTGAGCAATTTGATTCGTTACCTGAAACTGATTCTGACACCAATGGTCTTGACTGATGAATTCAATCCATTCCGAAGTACCGTCATCTTTAAAAAAATGAAATCGGTCACGTAATGTTTTAGCTTTTTCAAAAACATTTCCTTTGGAAAGATGATTGAGGATTTTTTCAAACTCAGTATCTGAGAATGTTTTTTTATTGTGAATTTCGAGCTGAGTTTTTAGATTTTTAATAAGGTCTGTCTCATTACATATCGTAACTTTTTTGTGACCTAACTGTTGTAATTGTTCTACTAATTTCTGCTCTAAAATATATTCCGGCTGACTTGACATTCGGTTTTGAGTTTTGGTTAAAAACTTTGTCAGAAGTATGAATTCTGACAAAGTTGTTTCAGTTTTCCCAAATGTAAGAAATAATCAATGATAACTACAACTATTTTAGCGCTTTAAACATCTGGTCAATGGCTTTTTTCTTTTGTTCCAGATTGGGATGAACATATAAGTTCAAAGTTGTACTGATATTGGAATGACCGAGCAAAACACTCACGGTTTTATAATCGCATTTGCTTTCGATACATCGTGTCGCAAAACTGTGTCTCAAACCGTGAAACTTGATATCGGGAATTTCAAGAAAACGCATCAGATTTTTATAGTAACTTCGGTAAGTTCTCGGTTCTGTAGGTTTAGAATCATTGGTTAACACATAAAACGCAGGATTCACAATTTTCTTAAACGGTTTAAGCATTCTCAATAAATCCCTGCTCATCGGTATTTCCCGGATGGAATTTTTTGTTTTTGGTGTATCAATCAACAATTCTGTTTTTCGTTCTCCATCTTCAATGACGTAGATTCTCTGAATCGTTTTTCGAATATTGATAATTCCATTATCGGTATCAATATCTTCCCAAGTCAACGCACAAATTTCCCCAATCCTCATTCCAGAACAAAGACAGATATAAACACCCAAATTTCTAAAGGTAAAATGCTCCTGAATATAGCTCATCACTTTTTTCTGATGAGTTCTGCTCAAGACTTCAATCGTATGAGTTTCCCTAACCGTAGGATATTGCACATCAAAATTGATAAACTCAATCCATTTATTCTTTGCACCAAACTTCAGTACCATTTTCAAAACAATGAGAATATCTTTGATACTTTTCTGACTTAATCCCTGCTCTAATTTTTGAAATACAAACTTCTGTACCTCATCATCCTCAATCTCAGAATAGTCTTTGAATACAGGCAATAAATGATTTTCCAGCAACAGTACATAAGCCGAAAAGGTTGATTTTTTCACATACAGCTTTTTGTCATTCTTCCATAGTTCCGCGATTTCTGTCAATGTCTTCTTTCTTGTCATAATTTTTTGATTTTTTTAATGATTTTCTAACTAATTTCAAAAGTTATGAATTAACATTGGGGATTTTCAGTTATTGAGCCTTAACCTGAGTTTTAATCAATCCTTGCCTTTCCTAATTTATTACCAAAGCTTAGATTTCCCGAGTTTGAGGAGAATTGGAAAGTAACAAAGTTGGGAGATATATGTAAAATGCAAGCTGGAAAATTTGTCAGTGCTTCAGAGGTTTTAAAGGAAACAAATAATAAATTATATCCTTGTTATGGAGCAAATGGATTAAGAGGATTTACTTATTCATATAATTATGAGGGAGAATACTCTTTAATTGGTAGACAAGGAGCACTTTGTGGAAATATAACAAGGGTATATGATAAATTTTATGCAACTGAGCACGCAGTTGTTGTAACTCCTAAAGAAGAAGTACATTCCACTTGGTTATTTTATCTGTTAAACTATCTAAATTTAAATCAGTATGCTACCGGTATGGCTCAACCCGGATTATCTGTCCAAAATTTATTAGAGGTTGAATCAATAATCACAGATTCAATTGAAGAGCAAGAAAAAATTGCATCTTTATTATTATTAATTGACTCTAGAATCCAAACCCAAAAGAAAATAATTGAACAATTAGAAACCTTAATTAAAGGAGTTGGTTATAAATTGTTTAATAAAAAGATTAGATTTAAAAATACTGACTTATCAGAATTTCCTTCTTGGGAAAGCAAAAAAGGAAATGAAGTTTTTTCAAATATTTCAAATAAAAATCATAATTCAGAATTACCAATTTTAGCTATAACTCAAGAATATGGAGCTATTCCTAGAGATTTAATTGATTTTAAAATTTCAGTGACTGATAAAAGTGTGGAAAGTTATAAAATTGTTGAGAAAGGAGATTTTATAATTAGTTTAAGGTCATTTCAAGGAGGTATTGAATATTCTGAATATAAAGGTATATGTAGTCCTGCATATATAATTTTAAGAAATAAGATTGAAGTAAATAGTTATTTTTATAAGTATTATTTTAAATCTGAATATTATATAAAACAACTCAATAAAAAATTAGAAGGTATAAGAGACGGGAAAATGATTAGTTATACATATTTCTCTGATATAAATTTACCTTTACCTTCCGTAAATGAGCAAACTAAAATTGCTAATTTTCTTTCTTCTCTTCAAGAAAAAATAGAAACGGAAAAACAAATTTTAGAAAAATTAGAGCTTCAGAAGAAGTTTCTTTTAGCTAATTTGTTTGTTTAATAAAAAAAGCCTCTTCAAGGTTCAAAACCTTGAAGAGGCTTTCTTAGAAATCAAAATCTATTAAACAAACAGATTTTGTAATAAATACTTTTTCTGATTTTCGTATTGAGTTAATAATTCGTTTTCTAGGGTTATTTTCTCATCAAATTTGAATAAAAGCTTATTTATTTTAATTTGTTCTTTCAAATCTGGAAGATTAATTTTTATTCTTGAAAAATTTTCATAAAATAAATAATCTCTAACACCTCCCTCTACATTTCTTAAAACTTCTTTTCTGAAAATATCAGTTCGTAGATACTGAAATAAAAACTCATCATCAACTTCATCTATTGTTTTAAAACAGACGTACAAGGAACTAATAATAATATTTTCCAAATTTCTACTATAGCCGATTGAACCAACATTGATTCTTGCAGGATTATAAGCAAAGGTTTCTTTCTCTATTATTTTGTATAACGAAATATCATAACCTCTCTCGTCACTATCAATTCCTTCAAACTGTTCAGACTGACTTATAAATCCCTTTTTATTGTTGATTGAATAAACTGGTAGTTTTAGGTTTTCCTTATTTTTTTTATTGACAATATAGGTTAAGTCTCCTAATTTTTGAAGATTTTCTTTTTTTGATTCTGATGAGTTAAATCCTTCCTTAAAAAGCTTGAATGATATTTCTTTTTTTGTTACTTGCAAATCCTCAATTATTTTCTTTTGGGTTTGGATTCTTTCATCTAAAAGCTTGAAAAGTGAAGAAATTTTTTTTTGCTCTTCTATATTTGGTATAGCAACTATGATATTCGAAAAAGTTGTTTTATTAATGATTGGTACAGCTTGTTCTGCTGAGAGAGATTTAATTCTAAATGAAGAATATTCTAACAATGAAAACACAAAATCATCATCGTTATCAAATGGAATAACAGAATTAATCTGCTGATTTGTAATTGAATCTTCAGTTGCCTGACCTACTTTACCAATTGTCGAACCAATACAGACAAAATACGTACTTCCTCTTCTAATTTTTCTGCCTTTATTGAATCCTTTTTCTGTTAATGTCGTTTTAGTTTTAAAAACATACCTATTTGATTGTAAATCAGCTGGAGAAACAAATAGGCGATTTCCATTATAAAAAGTAGTTTCATGCGTTGCAGGAGTTGAGCCTGTTATTATATTCCCCAAACTTTCTAAAGTAGTTTTGCTCCATTGTCCTTCAAACCCTGGAAATCGTAAATTAGGAAAATTCTTTACACTTTTATTTTCTTCTGTCATCTTGATTATTTATTTGTTAAAATTCTAAGCCTTGAGGATTTTGTTAAGCAAAAAAAATTAGCTTACTAATCCCAATTCTTTCAAATAAACTTCAATTTCAGAATCCAACTGAGAACGCTTCGCTTCAAGCTCCTTAATTTCTGCCATTACCACCTGAATGTCAATTTCCTTTTCTTCCTCAAATGTGTCAACATAGCGAGGAATATTTAGATTGTAATCATTATCTGCTACTTCCTGTAAAGTCGCTTTATGACTGAACTTTTCAATTACCGTACGGTTTTGGTAAGTATCAACAATTTTATTGATGTGAGTATTAAGCAACACATTTTGATTTTTCTGCTTTTCAAACTCTTTGCTTGCATCTACAAACAAAATATCTTCATCTGCTTCACGGCATTTTTTAAAGATTAAAATACAAGTCGGAATACTTGTTCCAAAGAAAATATTGGCAGGTAAACCAATCACAGCATCTAAATAGTTCTTCTCTTTAATCAGATATTTTCTAATAACCAATTCGGCTGCACCACGGAATAGAACACCGTGGGGCATAACTACTGCCATAATTCCGTTTTCGTCCAAATGATGAATCATATGCTGGATAAAAGCAAAATCTGCTTTTGATGAAGGTGCTAATTTTCCATATTGTGAAAATCTTTCGTCCAAAAGATGAAGCTCATTGGCGCTCCATTTTGCAGAAAAAGGCGGATTGGCTACAATGGCGTCAAAAGTTTTGTCAAGATGTTGGGGTTTTTCAAGTGTATCTTCCTGACGGATATCAAAATTGCTGTAATTGACACCGTGAAGAATCATATTCATCCTTGCTAAGTTGTAAGTCGTGCGGTTCATTTCCTGACCGTAGAAATCGCTTACTTTCGCTTCACGGGCAACTCTCAAAAGTAAAGAACCACTTCCGCAAGTCGGGTCATATACAGATTTTAATTGTGATTTTCTGCTGGTCACAATTCTTGCTAAAATTGTGGAAACCTGTTGAGGAGTATAGAATTCACCTGCTTTTTTACCAGCTCCACTTGCAAATTGTGCAATCAGATACTCATAAGCATCTCCTAAAACATCGGCATTGGTATCTGATAGATTGAAATCAATATCATCCAAATGATACAGAACTTTGGAGATTAATGTATTTTTTTCGTCTTCAGTTCGTCCTAATTTTGCAGAAGTTAAATCTAAATCATCGAAAAGTCCTTCAAAATCATCTTCACTATTTGTCCCTAATGTTGACTGCTCAATATTATTAAGAATTTTAGAAAGTTCAGCCAAAATAAAGTTAGATTTACCTTCTTGTTTTTGATGTCCTTTTTTAGCAATATTACTGAAAAGTTCCGAAGGTTTCAGGAAATATCCCAAATATTCGACTACTTCTTCATAAATGGCCTCTACAATTTCTTTTCCTTCTTTAGAATTTTCGTCAACGTCATTGTAATCAACATCTTCGCCAGAATCTAACAAGATTTTATTAGCCGTAAAATGTATTTTCTCTGAAAGATATTTATAAAAGATAAATCCTAAAATGTAATCCCGGAATTCATCCGCATCCATTTTACCACGTAAAGTATTCGCTATATTCCAAAGTTGCTGTTGCAACTGGCGTTTCTGTTCTTCTGACATTTAATAATCCTTAAGGTTAATTCCCAAAGATAAAAAATGTTAAATGTAAAAACCCTAAAAATAGCTGTAAATATTAGGTTAATATTGAATTTTTTTTTGTTCTTGCCTGTTTACCAACAAGCCTTAGCTCTGCAGCAAAATCCAACATAAAAACCTGACTTCCTGTAAATGGATTATACGACAGCTGATAATCAATATAGCCTGAAGAATGCAGATTCTTCAGGCATTTGTGGTATGGTAGTAGTAATCGTAAACTTTTTGTTCCAAAGTTTTAAGATAAATGTTCAGTATTTTGATTTCCTGAGAGTTTCCGGTTGCTTTCTGTCCTTTATTATCCCATTTCTGTGGCTCAATCATACTTTTTGGAGGAAATCTCCGCTTTTTTGCCATCTATCGTGATTCGGCATGTAAATTGGTGGTTCCGGTAGGGCGTACTTTACTCTTTTTTACAAAGAATAACAGGTTAAATATCTTGTTCATCGTCTGATTGATTTAAAGGGTTTAAAAATTTAGTTTTTCTGACCGTTTTTCACAAGATGTATATTATTTAAATTCCCTGTTGGTCGGGTTTCCCCAGAAATCCGGTGACATCTTTTTCTCATTTTTCGGAGAGGTCACTCGAAGGTCACCAAAATGTTTACCTTTTTTGAATTTTTTGATACCTGCGCAAAAAAACGCTGTAAACATTGATGTTTACAGCGTTTTAGCTTATTTTGGTTCCCCAACTGGCGGAGAGAGAGGGATTCGAACCCCCGGACCTGTTACAGTCAATAGTTTTCAAGACTATCGCAATCGACCACTCTGCCATCTCTCCTAATAACAGTAGTACTACCGTTTTCAGTGGTGCAAATATATAAAGTTTTTTGAAACTGACAAAATATTTTTTGGCTCTTAATAAAATATTGCACTCTATGAAGCAATTTTTTAATCATTAAGGTGCTAACATCCATCCCATTTTTATTCTCCATTCCGTATAACCAACTTGTTTTGCATCTATCTCAGCAATCTTTTCTATACCCGGAATCCTATTGATTTCTTCCTGGGAAAAAGGTTCCAAATTGACTTTCAGGCGTTCTTCATTCAGTTTATTTTTATTTTCTACCGGATATGGCAGTCTTTCTTCGGTAAGCTGTGTCCCGTATTTTTGAGGCTTGCTCTGAAAAACCTGAATTCTGTCATGCAGATAAGCAATGTTTAAAGGATTCACACCACTTTTGTTTTCAATCATCATTTTATAACATTCTTTCATAAATGCAGGCTCGCCAATAGAATGCTGAATAATAAGCCATGCAGCCTCACTAGCCTTATCCCCCACTTTTGAGATCGTAGGAAAGCCTATCTTCCTAATGATTTCCCGAAGCTTTTCCGCATTTTTCCTGTGAATCTGTTCCATTTCAGGATGATAGCCGCCGGAAAGCTTTCCCTCAGAAGCCAGTTTCTCCCTAACCGACAGATCTTTTTCAGCCAGCTCGATTAATTCTTTAGAACATACTTCATTCATATCTTTAATTTTAATGAATCTATTTCAGGTCTGTTTTCATTCAGGATTGCAAATTGCCAAAAAAATTCCAAATATGTTAACCCTAAGAGTTCATTTCATTAAAAAATCTAACATTTCTGAAAAGAACTGTCACGTTTTATTCATTAAGTTTGTCTTCAAAAGAAATATCATGCAGGAAAATTACAGCAAACTGCTTACTTATGCTTACAATATCACAGGTTCTTATGAAGATTCGCAGGATCTTGTACAGGATGTGATAGAAAAATATATTTCTTTAGATAAATCCGGGGTAAGAAATGAGATTAACTACCTGATTAAAAGTACAGTTAACCACGCTATCAATTTTAAAAACAGGCACAGTAAAAAAATGATTTACGGTGAATGGCTTCCGGAACCACTGTCGTTTGACAATGCAGAGAATAAACTGATCAAGGAGCAAACGGCACGTTACACACTCCTTGTCCTTCTAGAAAAGCTCAATCCCAAGGAAAGAGCTGTATATATTTTAAAAGAAGCTTTCGATTATTCTCACCAGGAAATTGCTGAAACTCTGGATATTTCCATTGATAATTCACGCCAGCTGCTGAGCCGTGCAGGAAAACAGCTGCAGGATATAAAATATGCTCCCGACACTGCAAATTCCAATGCTCCCGATATACTCCACAGATATCAGAAGGCACTGAGCGAAGGAAATATTCCCATGATCGAAGAACTTCTGAGAGATGACATCAGGCTTTCTGCAGACGGCGGAAAACGTATCCGCGTCATCAAAGCTGTGGAAACCGGCAAACCGGCAACAGCATCTCTTCTTGCTTATGTACAACAGCAGTTTCTTTCGAGGAAATCTTTCACTTTTAATGTTTTCAATCATCAGCCCGCTTTGTGCTTCTGGCAGGGAGAGCGTATGTATAACTGCCATATTCTGGATATCGATGAACATGGGCTGATCAGGGAAATCTATTCTATTGTAGATCCTGAAAAATTGAAAAGAAGTAATTAGTTTAAGGTTAAATTTTTCAGCTTTCTAACCATCTTTGTCACGTTTTGAAAATCAGGTGTGTCTTTAAAGAAAAAAGTATGAACACACTTCTCCGAATCGACAGCAGCCTTAGGCTTAAAGATTCCTATTCACGCCGTATGGGTGATTATTTTGTAAAACAGTGGATCCTGAAACATCCGGATGGATTGGTTATCGAAAGAGATACGGCAAAAAAAATGACACCTCATCTCACCCAGCAGACTTTTGATGCATTTCTGAATGAAAATCTTTACACCGAAGATCTTCTTCTATCCGACAGATTGATTGATGAACTTTACAAAAGCAGTGAGATCCTGATCACCTGTCCTATGTATAATTACGGGATCCCTTCTTCTTTGAAAGCTTATTTTGACCTTGTAATCAGGACTAAGAAAACGTTTACCTATGACAATGGTATCAAAGGACTGCTTTCAGGTAAGAAAGCACATCTCATTTCGGTCATGGGTGGCATTCACTCATTACCCGGAGGTATGAATCCTCTTGAGACTCATTTAACCAGCATCTTAAATCATCTTGGCATCACTGATATCATTTATTTTCCTTTGGAAAGCACAGCAGCTCCGGATCGGATTTCAGAGAAGGCAGAATTATTGGAAACCGCAATTTTTAATTATTTAAATTAATTATGGAAGAGATCAGACAAGCTATAGAAAAGTTTATCAAAGGTGGTGATACTTATGATCCTGACCTTTTAGAACAGGTTCTTCATCAAAACTACCAAAACATACAGGATGGATTTTTTGACCAACCTGGAATTTTCGTCTTTTCTAAAGAAGAATATATCCAGCTGGTCCGTGATAAGGTTTTTGGAGGAAAGCCCAGAACGGTTATTTACCGTTCCCTGGAACAGAAAAACAATATTGCATACGCCCAGGTTTCCCTGGAAAGTCCAATTCTCCGGTTTTCCTCACTTATTACGTGCGTTCTTGAGCAGAAAAAATGGCAGGTAATAGGCAACATTCCAACAATAGAGCAGAAATAAATAAAAAGCTGTATCAAAAAGCTCATTGCAATGTTTTTGATGCAGTTTTTTGATTAAAAAAAATTAATAGTATTTGTTTTATCGTTTCACCGTAAAACATTTCCAACCTTATGCATCAACTGTTCATAAATCCTTAAAACAATCGTAATCTATAGTTCAGGGTATTTCCCAAACAGACGTTTAATTTTGTTCAGACCTAATATACAGTTAAAAGTGAAGAAAATTTTTACCTCCGTTTTATTTTGTGCATCCATTTTTTTCTATGCACAAACCGGTACTGTTTCCGGAAATATCAATGATGATTCCAAATTATCTCTGCCGGGTGCCAAAATCTCCCTGGCTCCGGGAAATATCTATACAACTTCGGACGATCATGGTAACTTTGTTTTCCTGAATGTTCCTGCAGGAAACTATACCATGACAGTAGATTATCTGGGCTATGGAACCAGCGAATACACAGTAACAGTTGAGTCTGACAAAAATACAAAGCAGAATATCATTTTTGCAAGAAAAGAAACAGCGATTACAGAAGTGGTTGTGAGCGGATCCACCCTGAAAAACCAGGCGAGAGCATTAAATAAGCAGAAAAACAATGCCAATATCACCAATGTAATCTCATCCGACCAGATCGGACGTTTTCCTGATGCCAATATTGGTGATGCTTTGAAACGTGTTCCCGGAATCACAATACAGAACGATCAGGGAGAAGCCCGAAACCTTATCATCAGAGGTCTGGCACCTAACCTTAATTCCGTTACCTTAAACGGTGACAGAATTCCGTCTGCCGAGGGTGACAACAGAAATGTTCAGATGGACCTGATTCCTTCGGATATGATCTCTACCATCGAAGTTAATAAAACCCTTACTCCCGATATGGATGCTGATGCTATCGGTGGTTCGGTCAACCTTATCACAAGGGCTTCACCTAATGGACAGAGAATTACTGCAACGCTGGCCGGAGGTTACAATCCTATTCGTGAAAAAGGCAATTATACAGCCGGATTTGTATACGGAAACCGTTTTATAAATAAAAAGCTGGGTGCCGTTTTCAGTTTTTCCTATAACAATAATAATTTTGGCTCAGATAATATCGAACCGACATGGAGCCTGGCAGATGATGCCGCACAAACTGCCTATATCAGCAAAATGGGGGTCCGTTATTATAATGAACACCGTATAAGACATAGTTTTGATCTGAATATGGATTATGAATTCAATTCCAAAAACAAGATCTATGCTTCTGCTATGTATAATTTCAGAACGGACAAAGAGAACAGATTTGCTTTAGGCTATAAAGTAAAACCGGTCTATAATGATGATGAAACCGAAATTACAGGCTGGAAAGGCAGCATCACAAGGCAGAATAAAGGTGGAGATGCAGATAATGACAATACGCGTCTGGAAAGACAGAAAGTGCAGAACTATGCTTTAAGAGGGGAACATCTTCTCGGATCAAAGGTCGATCTTGACTGGTCCATGAACTATGCAACAGCAAGTGAAAAGAAACCTCATGAGCGCCATATAGAGTTTGAAAACGGAAAAATGAATTTCTCTTCAGATCTCAGCGATCCTGAAAGGCCGATAATTACTCCCCTTTCTGCCGACAATTTAGGTGTTTATAAGTTAAGTGATCTTTCAGATTCCAACAGTTTTACACAGGAAAAGGAATTTGGGGCAAAGGTCAATGTCCGTTTTCCGTTTTCTGTGATGGAAAACCAGAAAGGCAGACTTCGTGCAGGTTTACGTCTCCGTTTAAAGGAAAAGGAACGAAATAATGACTATTATGCTTTTGAACCTTTGAATGATATGGGAAGCCTGTTATCTGTTCCTACTGTTCATTTTGACGGTCAAAACTTTCAGCCGGGAAATTATGTCCCGGGAACTTTCGTGGATCCGTCATACATGGGTAATCTGGATCTGTTCAATCCCAATTTATTTAAAGGTGAGCTGAAGCCTGAAGAATTTCTTTCAAGTAATTATACGGCCAAAGAAAATATCTATGCCGGATACATCAGATGGGACCAGGATTTCAGTGATACATTCTCAATGATCGCAGGAGCCCGTATTGAAACTACAAAAATTGACTATACCGGAAATTACGTGCTGGATGAGGAAAGTCTGGCAGGAAAGATCAACCGTACGAACACTTATACCAATCTGCTTCCCAATTTGTCTTTCAAATATGTTCCTGTTCAGGATCTTATATTACGTGCGGCATTTACAACAGCCTTGGCCCGTCCGAATTATTATTCATTGGTTCCTTACCTTAACGTTATTTCCGGGGATGAAACCATTTCGGCAGGAAATCCGGATTTGAAGGCAACGTATGCTTATAATTTCGATTTTATGGCAGAGAAATACTTTAAATCGGTCGGAATACTTTCGGGAGGTGTTTTTTATAAGAACCTTAAGGATTTTATTTATACTTATTCGAGAAGAAACTATACATCTGGTGATTTTTCGAATGATTTTGCAGGACAATCCAATCCTATTCCTGCCGGAGAAAATAACTGGAGCTTTACACAGCAGCGTAATGGTGACAATGTAGACATTTACGGTTTTGAAGTGGCCCTTCAACGTCAGCTTGACTTTATTCCGGGAGCATTCTGGAAAGGTCTGGGAGTGTATGTTAATTATACGTATACCAAATCAAAAGCGAAAGGAATCACAAATGAAGATGGTGTGGAAAGAACAGATGTAGGACTTCCGGGAGCTGCCCCGCATATGTTCAACGGATCTCTTTCGTGGGAAAATAAACGTTTCTCAGCAAGGGTTTCTATGAATTACGCATCTGATTATATTGATGAACTGGGTGGAAAATCATTTGAAGACCGTTATTATGACAAGCAGATTTTCCTTGATGCCAATGCATCTTATAAAATTACAAGCCAGCTCAGAGTTTTTGCCGAAGCCAATAATCTGACGAACCAGCCGTTACGGTATTATCAGGGAATCCAGAGCAGAACTGCACAGGTGGAATATTACAAACCGAGATTCACTTTAGGATTGAAATTTGATTTTTAAACGTATGAAAAAGTTACCATTTAGTATAGCGATATCAGTCTTACCTTTTGTGGTGAGCTGCAGCACGCAAAATTTAGGAAAAAATATAAAACCTTCTGTTATTACAGAAACGGTAGTTCATGATACCGACGATCCTGCCATCTGGATCAATCCTGCGGATTCTTCAAAAAGTATTATTATCGGAACAGATAAGGACACTGACGGCGGACTGTATGCCTTTGACCTGAACGGAAAAATCATCAATAAAGTTTCAGGATTGAAACGCCCGAACAATGTAGATATTGAATACGGCTTTATGCTGAACGGAAAGAAAACCGATATTGCCGCTGTTACAGAAAGGGAAACCAATACGGTAAAGCTTTACAGCCTTCCTGACCTGAAGGCAGTAGGAGAATTTACAGTATTTGATGGTGAAACGGAACGCGATCCGATGGGAATTTCTATGTACCAAAACCCTGTATCAGGAGAAATACATGCTGTTGTGGGAAGAAAATCCGGCCCGGCTGACGGTTATCTTTGGCAGTATAAACTTTCTGAAAAAGAGGGAAAAATGACGGGTGAAGTCATCCGCAAGTTTGGAAAATATAGTGGTCTGAAGGAGATTGAAAGTATCGCCGTAGATGATGAAATGGGCTATATTTATTATTCTGACGAGCAGTTCGGGGTGCATCAGTATTATGCAGATCCGGCCAAAGGAAATGAGGAGCTTCTTGTTTTCGGAAAAGGTGATTTTGCATCTGATGTGGAAGGAATTTCCATCTATCCTACTTCAGAAAAAACAGGATATATTCTGGTTTCCAACCAGCAGAAAGATACTTTTAACGTGTATCTGAGAGAAGATCCCGCCAAGGGAAGAATTGCCGAAATTCCTGTTTCCACCAGTGAAAGTGACGGTTCAGAGGTAACGAATGCTAATCTGGGGCCCAATTTCCCAAAGGGAGTCTTTGTCGCCATGAGCAATGGCCGGGTTTTTCACTTTTACGACTGGAGGGCGATTGAAGAAAAAATTACGGCAGCCGGCAAATGAAAATTCTGAATTGAAATAGGATATTTCACATAGCTACATGATAAAGCACTGCATTTGTAGTGCTTTGTTAATAGTAACAGTAAAGAAATTCCATCTCCTGTATATTCCTGACAATTACTATCTTAAAGAATTCACTCCTTTATAAAACAGATGCATTGATGATGAAGTATTTTCATATCAATTTAGTTTCCGTATTAAAAAAATCACTAATTTGGGATAACTAAAAGCGGAATCTGAAAAGCTTATAAAAGAGTAAGAAAAACTAAAAATTTTAATTCATGAAAAATCTTAAAAAAATTTCAAGAGAAGGTTTAAAATCAGTAAAGGGAGGTACTAAAGAAGGATGTCCGGGACCTGGATCACCATTATACCATCCTTATGCTACACAAGAACAATGTGAAACTGCTACAGGAAAAACGTGCTTTTATTCAGAAGAAAGCTATTGCTTCCCGGCGGGATGGAATGCAGATTTACTTTAATTTCTCCTTAGACCAGTCCTGAAATAATGATCATATAATTATAAGGACATAAATAATAATGGAACCAGAGTAAAAATGTTTTTGCTCTGGTTTTATTTATTTGAAGTTTTAAGCTCAACCATACATACAGCTTTCAATGATTCACATAATCACCTTTGTTTTACTTTTCTTTTCAATTCTTTGACCCTCAAAGTCAGCTGTTTTCTCAGATCATTGTGATACTGTCTGTAATTTTTTATGCTTCTTTCCAGCTGCCTCTTTTGAGCCAGATAATCTTCATATAACTCACTTAGTTCAGAGACCTTAGAAATCATGTCGGAAGGCTGGATATCCGGGTCCCCGGCTGCTTTTTTCAGCAAGCCACGATAATATTCCATACGGTCTGTAAGGCTGCTGTGAAATTTTGGTTCTATTCCCTGCATGGCTGTTGGTTTTATGTATTAAAAAATTAAAAAATGTTCACTTTCCGATGGCTGCAGAAGGCGTATCACTCTGAAATAAAATCTTAACACTTTTGTCCAAAGTATTCTTGCCTGCTGATTTTGCATAAATATTGTTCAGCGCGGATGAAATCAAGGTTTCTTCCGGGTCTCCCAACGGAAGCAGTGGCAGCGAAGCATATTCACCGGCTGCAATCTGCGGAGGAATTCCGTTGCTGTAAGCTCCTTCCCCATTCGCATTGAAAACCTTATAAATAACCGGATGAAGCTGCCACGATATTTTTTTTGGTTTCCTCTTGTCTTCCACCATAAATCCGGCCATATCTTTACCCAATGTCACACCTCCCACCTGAATAACCTGCATATAAGGTTTAAGGTTATTGATGGCAATCTCCGAAGCAGATGCCGTACTGGTCGAGGTAAGAATATAAACTTTGCCCAATCCGAGGGCATTCGCACGCAGGGTATTGAAATCAAGCGCATTGGAATCATAACTTATCTGCTGGGCAAATGTCCGTTTGACTTCACCTCCGTTTTTGTTTCCTTTGTAAATAATAAATGGGGAGGACGAGGAAATTCCGGAAGGGATCAATGAGCACAGTGCCGCTGCTGAAGCGACTGATCCTCCATAATTGTAGCGGATATCTATGATGAGCTCCTGTATTCCGGCTGCTTTGAATGCGGCAAACTTCTGATTCAAAGCAGAAGTCATTCCGTCCGGGAAATCATAGATATAAAGATAGCCTGTCTTTTTACCGTTTTTTTCAAATATTTTAGATTCCAGAGGCTGTTCAAAAGAATACCCGTAATAGACCGTAATGTTTTTTTCATTTGCAACAGTGCCATTTTCCCACTTCCCAACCGTTAATTCTATGACCGTCTGCTCTTTAATTGATGACGTCAATTCTTCGGCATTGGCTGCAGTAATCGCTTTACCGTTGATCTTCGTGATCATCATCCCTCTTTCCAAACCGGAATTGAATGCCGGGGAGTTCTTCATAACAAGTTTTACGGTGGTTACAACGCTTCCATTAGCCAACTGTATGACGGCATAATCGAAGCCATACATATTCCGGACAGAACGCGGATAAGAAGAAGGGTCCTGAGTATCTACAGCAAATGAAAAACGGTCTTGTGAAGATAAAAGGCTCTTAAAAAAGTCCTTCACCGGTAGGTGGTAATCCGGTTTGGCAGGCATCTGATCTGCCCAGTAATAATACCTTCTCATGCTGTCCTGCACCCATTGGTTTACAGATTCCCTGCTCCCTTCCGGGAAACGCGGAACGCCCTCATCATCATTACGATTGCATGATAAAATAAAGATAGACATTGCCGCGAGCAGCAGCAGAAAACTAAAATATTTCTTCATAGAATTGCCCATCATTAAAGATAATCTGCCACGTCAATCTCTCCTTTAACAGTGAGAGCACCATTTTCCATTTTTTCCTGAAGAACGATAAGATTGGCTCCCATATCCTGTTTTATTTTCACTTTAATGATTTCAGTTCCCGTATACGGCACAGAGCTATCCGGTTTATACAGTTCAAGGTAGACAGGTGCTGTATTACTGAAAAAATTATAGATCTTTACCTCAGTAAAATTTTTCTTTCCAATATTGTCAAATTCGGCAAGCACTGCCCCATTTTCTCTTTTCAGAACCCCTTTCACATTGGAAAGTGAACTCCCAGAGTATTCACCAAGATTGGGAAAAATGAATTCAAAGCCTACTTTCCCCAGATTGATCTGCGGTTTAACAGCGGATGCCTGAAGAAAAATCCCTGGAAGATTGAAAAAATTCAGTGTTTTATAATCACTGATATTGTCGTAAGTAATATTGTAATGGGCAATTTCGGTACCCGTTTCATTGTTGTAGATCCCAAGCCTGTCCGTTTCTCCTTCATCCAGAACAAAATCAAGTCTGGTCTCTATTTTATTGGTATAAGAGGTATTTCCATCAATAGATATAGGTGTTCCGTTCAGTCTCAGCTGAATAACATCCGGCTTGGAATATCCTTTGATATTCACCTCAGCGGGCTTCTGTGATTTATCAAATGGCTGCATCACGCTGCTGTCTGAACAGGAAATAAGTAATGTAAAAAGTATGAATGCAATGAACTTATTCATTTATATTATTTTAAATTAAAAATCTAACTGAGAAAAATTGTCCCGCCCGGTGAAAGCACGGGACAACATGATAATTATAAAAAAACTAAGTTGGATATGTTTATGATCAAACGGTTTTGCGGGGAAGCATTAAACCTGTTTGATCTATTAAGTTTTCATGGTTAATTCCTGCAGAATATTCTGAAGGCTGGGTGGATAAACGTTATGGTTATTTTTTGATAAACTTCAGTTTTTCCGTTGTTTTTCCGTCAGAAACTTCAGCAAAGTACATTCCGGCCTGCAATGATGATACATTGAGAGATCTGCTGTATGACGCTGAAAGTACTTTCTGCCCGGCTACATTATAAATAGAAACCGCCGTCATATTTTCTTTAAAACCTGGATTTAATTGGAGCTGAAGGAATTCCTTTACCGGATTTTCTTCGATTTTCGTTACATTTTCTTTCTTCTTTATATCTTTTGTGCCTAAAAATGTGGAAGCATAAATCGCCATTTCATCGATATTGATATTCTGGAGATTATTACCGCTTGGCTTTCTGTTAGACCATATTCCTATATAAATCTTTTTGCCTGCAAAGGCTGAAAGATCAACAATACTTTCGTTAAACTGAGTCAGATCATTAGGAAAAGGATTCGCCACAGTTCCTGCAATGACGCTGTAAGGACTTGGAATATCATTTCCTCCTGCATCTACTGTCATAGCCTGGAAATCGGCCAATTCCGGAACCGGTTTCTGAGGGGTACTTACATAGATAAAAAGATCACGCCCTACATTGAAATGGGTTGTTCTCTGTCTTCCGATATAAGCGGCCAGGCTGATTGTTCCTGATGCGCCCTGCAGATCAATCGGCGGCGAAATAATCCAGTCGTTTTCAGTAGCAAAACCTGCAACATTTCCAGTTGGAACCAGGCTTACTGAATATCGGAGAACTCCTGCGGTTCCATAAGTAAGGGCATTGGTCCCGTTAAAATAAATATTCTGTCCCTGAACCCATCCGTTTCCATTATTGTTCAGATCATGAGCAGTCCATCCCTGAAGATCAGCGGGGGTATCAAAAGAATTGCTCCATACCAGAGACTGCGCAGCCGCCGCCTGTGAAAGCAATACAACAGATAATAAAAATAATTTTTTCATAATACAGATTATTAGAGATTAAAAAAAATAAAAGCAGGGAAAGACTTAGGATGCTTCCCCTGCATTTAAAATTATTCTACAATAGAGAAGTTATATTTCGTCCAAGTTCCCTGGAAGTCTCCACAGTTTCTAGGTGCCACGTTCCATGGTCCTACGTTGAAGAATGGCTGAGTCATTCCCCAAGCTGAAGCTGTACTTCCTACCAGTAGGTTGGCAGCAGGGATTCCTGCAGTTCCTGTACCTGTAACAGAAGTTGTAAATCCGTGTACTTTGATTGTGTTTAAAGTAGAAGCTGAAGACAGTTCAGAACCTGTTCCTTCTACTTTGATTCCTGTAGGATATCCTGTTACTACAGCATTATTCAACGTTAATTTTCCTGCTCTTCTGATGTGGATACCATTTTCATATAGTGGTCCGGAAGGCGTAGATGAAGAATATAACACATTAGTACGAGATCCTACGATAGTAAGATTGTTGATCACAGGATTTGTAATAAGCGGTGTAGCTGTACCCGTTGAGTTGTTATCCAGCTCAATACCGTTGGTATCGGAAACACCACCACTAAGACTGTGTGTAGAATTGTTGTCTGCCAAAGCAAGTGCACAAGTGATAGTTCCTGTGTATCCGTTGTCAAAATCAAAGTTATCATCATCCGGAGCAAAAGAAACAAGATTAGATGCATTCACAGTACCTCCGAAGAACTCGAAAGAGTCATCTTTCCCGTAAGATACCTGGATGTGATCTAAAGTAGTCCCGTTTCCTACAGCTCCCAAAGTAAGACCGTTGATCTCATTTCCTGAGTTTGGAGCTAAAAGATCGAATCCTGCAAATTCAATACGAACATACTTCAAGATTCCTGCGTTGTGAGCAGCATTGGTACCTCCGTAATAATAATCAGAGCCGGTTAATCCTTCGATAGTTTTCGTATCAGGTGTATTTGCAGGTGCATCTCCTAAAACAATCACACCACCAAAGTCACCAGGAGCAGCCGTTGTATTTTCGTCTCCATCTAACAGTTTATAACTTGTAAAAATAATCGGCTGTGTTGCTGTACCGGTAGCATCTATTTTACCAGTTTTAGAAATCACAAGAACTCCTGTAGGGGTATTCGTAGTGTTTGGTTTTGCTTTAATGAAAGTTCCCGGCTGGATAGTTAATTTAGCACCATTTTTTACGGTAACGATACCGTTGATTTCTACTACTCCGCTCCAGGTAGTGTTTGTAGTGATGTCACCACTTACAGAGGTTACCGGAAGTGAAGAAGCTGTAATATATTCAGCAGAAGCAGACTGCATTTCGAATGGTGTAGAAGAATCCGCCAAGTGATCATTTTGACAAGCAGTAAGAGATAATGCTGCAGCAGCAATTAAAGTTAGTTTTTTCATTGTTATAATTTTTAGTAGATCCAGTAATGTTATTTTTATAACCGGAAATTTTAATATTTAGGAATATCCGCCTCTATATTCCTGCGATTTGGTTTTATTTTCACCCTGCATTCCAGGAGGAGCTGTCCTGCCGGGGTTTCCCTGCTTATCCGCTGCTGTCCGGAAAAAAACAACGGCGTCCGGTTTTTATCTGACCCGGTACTGCTGTGCGCATCATCAGTATTGATCCGGCTCGTGTTCAGGATTCCGAAACCTGTACATTGCATCAATGAGCTCTTTTATTCTGTTTTTTATAATGTCTTTTAAAATGTATAATTCACGCTTAGGCCGAATATCCTTCCGCTATAAGCCCTGAACGTAATCTTGTCGATATCTTTATCATATTTGTCAGTGGCTCCCGGCAGAAGTTTCCACGCCTCCCTGTCTGTAGATATGTTGCTACCTCCGGATCCATTCGGCACTGAATAAGAATTGAAATTGTTATAAAACTCTTTTACCCTGTTGAAAAGGTTTCTGACATTAAACTTTACTTCCAGATTTTTGTCTCTCAGAAATTTATAGGAAAGCTGGGCGTCTGCTACGGCATATGGACGCTGTATTTCTTCTCCGTTATAATCATATCCTACCGTGATGTACTGATCTCCTTTGGCATTGTATAAAAAGCTGGCACCTAAACGGCCTCCATCATAGGTCATGCCTAAATTGTAGGCATAAGGAGTCTGTCCGTACAGTGGTCTTTCCACTTCATAAGTTTCTCCATTGTCTCCTGTCTTATACTGGTCTTTAAAAGCAATTACTTTTGTCGTGTTATAAGTAAAGTTTCCGCTTATAAAAAGTTTTTCCAGCAGGGATTCTTCAGCAATAAACCCCAGATTTTTCCGTACTTCCACTTCTACTCCTTTCAGCTTTGCATTTTTAGAGTTTCCGTTGTAAAGGAAGAGGTTTCCTTCGTTCGAAAGACGTCCTTCACGCTCAATAGGCCTGTCGATATCTTTGTAATATAGTCCGGCAGAGAATATTTCTCCAAGACCGGGAAACCATTCAAATTTAAAATCATAGTTTTTCACTACCGATGAGGTCATTTCCGTATTATAAATCAAGCCGTTGGCTACCGGATCAAAGTAAGGAAGCCCCGTTCTCTCATTGAATTGTGGACGGATTACCGTTTTATTGTAGGCAAGCCTTACATTGATTTTATTGGTAGGACTGTATGTAAAATTTACGGAAGGCATCCACTGCCACGGTTTATCATCTATCGGCTCTTTTTTAACCGTTTGATTATCTGAAAGATCTAATTGCTGAGAAATAAGGTCATACTTAAAATATTCTGCACGGACTCCCCAAACCAATCTGAACATATTTTTCCAACGGTTATCAAGCATGACATAAAATGCATTCTGGGTTACTTTTCCTTCATACCTGTCATTTTTGTACAGGGGTCTGGTTTGCCAGCCTATTCCTCCCGGAACATATTTAGAACCGTCAAACCACTGGGCCAAAGAACCATGCATGGTGATAAAGTTTTTTTCACTGTTTGGAACATCCCTGTTTTCATCCACCCTTAAAAAGAATTTCTCCTGCTGATTGGTATTATTTTTTATAACCCCTGCATATCCTAACTTAATATCATTTTTAAAATTTCCTTTGTCTATATTCCATTTAAGCGAAGCTCCATAGTTATAATCCGTTTCTTTGTTGGCGATATATCCTCTGTAGAAATTAGATCCCGAATTATAAATCCTGTGATAGTTAAGAATCTCGCTGCCAATGAAATCGTAAAGACTCAGATACTGGGTGTAGTCTTTGGTATCAGATTTCACTCCTGTTCTTGCAGCAAACCAGTTGATTTCGGCATTTCCAACTTTGTGGTTTCCCTCAAGCTTGTTCTGTAAAAGCGTCTGATAGATAGGATAATTGGTATTATCGGTATAAGGCTTGTCCAGATCCTTGATCTGTGAAGGATTATTATTGGGAATAATCCCGTTATAGAAATAATTATAGGATGCTTCGGCATTGGCAGCCATTCCGCTCCCTCCTGTATATTCATTCCAGCCGGTTATTCTGGTCAGCGTATTATCATAAATATGGGTGTAGGAATTACGGAAGGAGATTCTGTTTTTTCCCAGCTGTAATCCAAAATTCAGCATTCCTGCTAACGTCGAGTTGTAATTGTATGATGCTCCTTTATTTTTGAAATTGTAAAAAACAATAGGATCTGTTCCATTCGCCTGCCAGTTGGGATCGTATGGTGCTGTGGTGTCCAGCCAGTTTCCCCTTCCTGTATGATCGATGTCTAACTTATTTTGTTCATTTCTTACCGTAAATGCTCCGGCAAAGCCCCATTTATTATTATTTTTAAGGGCAAATGATCTTCCCAATGCTACCTGTACATTGGATCCCATATCTCCTGTGGTACTGAAGGTAGAAAAATTATCGTTTGTGAATCTTTTAGACTGCTCAAAAAACAAAGGATTATTCCAGTCTGTAGCTTCAAGTCCTTTGGGAAAATCTCTTGTACCATCATCATACCCGAAATAATCATATTTCCCACGTTTACGGGTCAGGAATTCTTTAAACGCCGACTGGTCATTATAGGAAGTCCCTACACTTACTGTGGTAAAGTTTTCGTTGGGAATATCTTTGGTTCTTACCTCAACATAACCTCCGGCAAAGCTGGCATTCATATCCGGTGTTGCCGTTTTACTTACTACAATGCTTTCCACCATGGCGGTAGGAATAATATCAAATGAGAAATTCTGGTTGTAGGCTTCTGTACTCGGAAGGTTGATTCCGTCCATAGCTGCTGTATTCCAGCGTTCTCCCATAGACCGAACCACTACATATTTGTTGTCTATGGTCGTTATTCCTGTTACTCTTTTAAGGGTTCCACCTACATCATTATCCGGTGTTTTGGCGATCTGCTCGGCGGAGATCCCGTCACTCATCTGGGCAGCTTTTTTCTGTTGGGCGAGAAGCCCGGCCTGCGTATCTGCTTTCCGGGTGCCGGTAATCACCACTTCCCGGATGTCCGTTATTTTGTCCGGAGCCTGTTTCATGGCAAATGAGACCGTATTGGTTTCATTAGTATTGACTGAAAGTTTTTCTACCCGAAGCGGACTGTATTTTGATGCTTTTACGGTTAAAGTATATATTCCTGAAGGCAGATCTACCACGAAATCTCCGTTATTATCTGTAAGTACAGTCTTTTTAGCAACTGTTACTTCAGCTCCGGCCACAGGATTTCCTACTTCATCCACAATCTTTCCGGTAATCCTTCCGTCTCCCGTTACCGAAATACCAGTTCCTTCATATTTTATTGAAATAAGATCTCCACGAAGGCGGAATGCTACCGGAAGCCCGTTTGTAATATCTTTAAGACAGTTATTGACAGAAGTATTTTCACATTTTACGCCTTTTACCTTCAGCTCTTTAATATCTATTTTAGAATAGGCCAGCCTCATTCCTGTTTTTCCGGCAAAATCTTCCAGAACCTCAATAAGAGGCCTGCTTGCAGGTACTGAAAATGATACTTTCTGAACCAGTTCCTGAGCTTCAGTTGCTACCGTAAAGAATACTGCCGCAACGGTAAGACCGCATTTCAATCTTTTCATATGTTCAATTTCTCTTTTAATAATTTATTTTCTTTTAGTGTTAATTCTATGTAGGTTATTTCTTCAGGGTGTATATATGATCTTCTTTGTGTACTTCAAGGCCCAATATAAAGGCCAGCGCTTCCATATTTTCATCGGCTGTACCTCCTGTGAAATCTGCCGTTATCCTCTTTTCTGCAGTTTCTTTAGGATATACGATCCTGATCTTGTAATTATTCTGCATCACATCTGCCACCTCTTTAAAGGAAACATCGTTGAAGCTTAATGATAAGAGTTCTGCTTTCTGTTTTCCTAATTTTTTTTCTGTTATAAGTGAAATCACGGCTGCGGTATGGGCTATCCCGAAATTGGTCCATTTCTGGTTAGGCTTCAGGTAAGAAACCGGGACTCCGGCATAGGAAACAGCAACTTTACCTTCATAAAGCTGTACAGATTTGTCATTCCCGGACTGTGAAATTTTAAAAACAGTTCCCAGGACTTTGGTACTGAAACCATCTGCATGTACAATGAAGGGATGGCTCTTTGATTTTGCTACAGAAAATATGGCATCCCCTTTCAGATACACTATTCTAGTGGAAGCAGGAAACGATTTATCTACTGTGAGTTCTGCACCGTTCAACAATGTAACCACAGAACCGTCTGCCAGGTAAACTTTACGGTTTTCCGAGCCCGAAGTATAGGTATCAGGTCTAAAGAATGCCGTATATAGGATTCCTCCTAAAGACAACAGAAGTATAATTGCAGCCGCAGCTGTGTATACATATTTTTTTAATGAATAGAGAGGAGCTGTCTGGACCGGCTTAATAAAATACATTTCGAGTGCAGATAAAACCCTTTCTTTGGATTCCTTCATATGGATTCTGTCCAGGTCTTTTTCTGTCCGGATTTCCCACTGACTCAAAATTTCTTTTTCTTTTTCAGAGATTTCCCCTTCGGAAACTTCCCTTTGCCAGAGCTTAAAAACAAAAGCTGCAGTATTCTTATTTTTTTGGCTTTTCATAAAATATTTCATGTATTCACAGATACTTCTATCTATAAGACTGTGAAAATGAAAAACTTCCCCAGGCGGTTCTTAATATTGTATTCACATTAAAACCAACTTGTTAACATTTTTAACCCATTCTACTGCTTTCTCAACATTTGATTCACATTTAGGGGATATCTTTCAGAAATAATTAATCTTAGAATCCCCAAAGTTCATAAAAAGTTAATTTTCCTTTAGGTAATTTTGTACCAACGATATGATGCTTACAGACTATACGATATTAAAGAAGATAAAATCAGGTGACCGTCCTGCATTCATGCTGTTCTATGAGCGGTATTGGGACAGTCTTTACCGTTTTGTTTTCACGAGGACGAGAGATAAAGAGATGTCTGAAGAACTGCTGCAGAACCTCTGGATAAAAATACTTGAAGACACCACTTCCATACAGACCGACGACACAGAAAGTGCAAAAGGCTACCTCCTGCGTTATCTTCATTACAGAATTATTGATCATTATAACAGCTCTAAAAAGGTTCCGTCTACCATTAGTATTGATGAATTTGACCCTACAGGCGAGATGAATATATCTGATACGGAATATTTTGAAATTCTTGAAGAAAACGAGATCTCTGCTTTATTATCTATGATTGATGAGGTGGTTTCACAGCTTCCCACGACGGAACAGAGCGTGTATGATATGAGAATCAGAAGAAATATGTCTGTTGATGAAACGGCAGAAGCTCTCGGCATCAGCAATAAGACGGTAAGTAATAAATTAAGCAAAGCTTTGGGGGAAATAAGAGAGCAGCTGAACCCGGAATACCAGTCTTCTAAAAAACTGGTATCTATCCTGATGCTGATGGAAATATTAACGAAGTATTGAATTGGGGAATGGAAGCCGGATGCCTGAAGAAGAAAGTTAAGCCATAGCAATCAATGGTATTAGCACTTCTTTTTCTTATTTTTTCCTCTTTCAGACTAAATTCCCTCCTGATCGGGTTTAACCAAAAGATTTTTTCTGTATTCTTTAGGCGTCATATTCCTGTGCTTCTTGAAAAGCCTTGACAGATGGCTTTCATCACTGAACTGGAGTTCATACGCGATTTCGCTCAATCGGACACTGCTGTATTTCAAATAGGTTTCTACCAGTTTCAGGCGGTAATCCAGCAGATAATCCTGATAGGAAATTCCTGTATGCTGCTTGAAGTATTCCCCGAAATAATTCTTTGAAATCCCGAAATGATCTGCTATGGAATGTATCCTGGTCTTCTCTTTATCTTTTACATGCTCCTGAATATAGGTAATAATTTTCATGATGGAGAAAGCTTTTACGTTCTGCTGCAGATCTGAGGTTTCGCTGTCAATGATATTCCGTGCTATAATATTCAACAGGATAGAAATACAGTTACGGATAATCAGATAGTCATCAGTTTTACGCTTATGCTCTCTGGTAATTTGTATAATGAGGGTTTCAGCAAAACGTTCATCATCCTTATTCCGGAATACACATCCTGCCCTTGCATGATAATTATTGCTTATATATTGGAGTTTATAAAGGTTTTCGCAGCTTTCTATACGGTCAGCTTCCAGTCTTATTTTATCAATAAACTCAATCGGACATTCTATAACGATCAATTGGGCATCATTACTTTCAAAATGGTACAGCTGATGCTGGGGAATAATAAAAAGCTTCGATTCCCCGAATGTAATAGTTCGTTCGTCATACGTGAGTGTTCCGCAACCCTTCAGAACATACACCAGTGAAAGAAAAGCTTTTGTTTTGAGAGCTATTCCTTCGCTGCAAAACCTGATTTCCTTTACATCAATGTGTTCAACCTGTAACATTTTCATGCTTGAATACTTATTTTTCCTCCAAAAGTACAATTTTACAGGTATAATAAGCGGCTAATTTTGTAGAAAAAATATGAATATCTATCCCAAACGATGGCAGGCACTTGGCTACCTCACAGCAGGAGCCTTTCTTTCGCCACTCGATTATTTTATAGTCAATATGGCACTTCCCTCCATTAAAAAAACTTTTAGTGCCAGTGATCATCAGCTACAAATGGTAGTTGCCATTTACGGGCTTACTTACGCTGCGCTTGTGGTTTGTGGGGGACGTCTGGGCGACTTATATGGCCGCAAAAAAATATTTACTTTGGGATTATATCTCTTTTTACTTTCTTCTCTTGCCTGTGCTTTCTCTCCAAATATTACACTTCTTATTATTTCACGGATGTTTCAGGGAGTTGGCGCTTCTTTTCTGGCCCCTCAGGTTCTGGCATCTATAAGGGTTTTATTCAACAGCAGCGAGCAGCCTAAGGCAGTCAGTATATTCAGTTCCGTATTCGGTTTGGCTTCTGTTGCAGGACAATTGCTAGGTGGATTTCTGCTTAATCTCCACTGGATAATATTTTCATGGGAAACGGTATTTTTAGTCAATGTTCCCGTTACGCTGCTTTGTATCGTAGGTATCCATTATACCATGGAGAATAACCGGGAAGAAAAAAGACAGAAAATTGATTATGCCGGCGCGCTATTGCTAATCACCTCATTATTAATGTTTATATGTCCTATTATTTTCGGACGGAAATACCAGTGGGCATGGTGGATTTTTGCGATTCTACTATCAGGACTTTTACTGTTGATGGCGTTTTACAGATATGAAGTTAAATCATTGCGTAAGAACAGGCCTGTATTGATAGACCCTACTCTTTTGCAGTACCACCCGTTTGTTCTTTGTCTCCTGATTATTTTCTTTTACAATTTCACATCAGGACTGTTTATCTGCTATCCGTATTATTTGCAGCAGTTCCTGAATTGGAACCCGGTAGATACAGGTCTTGCTATTATTCCCTACGGAATGGCTTTTTTTATCGGACCATTGCTTATTTCCAAAATAAAATATTCTTCACATATCATGGTTTACATTGGTTTGGGATTATTGATTTCAGGGTTCTCTTTAGCCTCAATATTCATTTATCTTCAGGAAAAACCTTCGATAGGAATGGATATCAGCTTATTTTTGGCCGGGCTGGGTCATGGTATTATCATGCCTGTGATGATGCGGGAAGCTATTGCATTAATAGATAGAAAAAAGGCAGGTCAGGCTTCAGGACTGATCAGTATCAGCATACAGATCGGGAGTGTAACCGGTGGTACCATTATCGGAACTGTGTTTTTCAGCACAATTGAAGTTCTAGGATTCCCGAAAGCCTTTGCCCTGGCTATTTTAATGATTGCAATCTTTCAGGTCGCAGGAATTTTCATCAATAAGAAGCTATTAAAGCATAAAATATTATGTTGAGTAGATTATATGTCATTTTTTTAATAACAATAATTATATACTTAAACTTATGAATAACACAGAAAAAATCATTACAGAAATCAATGGATTTCACAGAGATATTGAAGCTTGGTTTCGTGGAGAACAAGATCAAAACAAGCTTTACAAAAAGCTTCTGTCGGGATTTGATGCAGATTTCAGAATGGTTACAGGAAACGGCGATACTGTGACTTTGGCTACATTTTCAGAATGGCTTCCGGGAGCATACGGTAAATTTCCGGAACGCAGCATTGTCATTGAAAATATTGATGTTCAAATTACAGAAAGCCATGGACTGTCTTCGTACATTGAGATCCAGACAACCGGATCTGTAGTGACACGGCGGAAGTCATCAGCTGTCTTTGTGATACGGGAGGAAAAAGTATTCTGGCTTCATCTTATTGAGAATTGGATCTGATTTTTTAGGACGGGATTCTTGATTTTAGATTTTGGCTAAAGCCAGATGATCAAGGCATTTTTTTGTAAGCGGGCTAAAGCCCGCTCCTATTGAATTTTAATAACAAGATCTTTTATCTTTTATCTTTTATCTTTTATCTTTTATCTAAAAATCACTCACTAATTTTATACACACACCGCTGTCCACCGGAAAGAATATGACTTACTCTTTCCACCTGATACTCTTTGCCGATCAGGTTCCGGAAGTTGGAAAGCTCTGCCCGGCAGAATCCCTGACATTCGGTGGCCGCGGCACATATCGGGCAGTGGTTTTCTATGAGAAAATACTCATTGCCTTCTTTCGTCCATTCTGCCATATAGCCTTCTTCATTTCGGGCCTGTACCAGCACTTCTAACCGTTGTTCTAAGGATTCTGCTTTTACCAAAGCTTTTTCATAGCGTTCGTACGTATTTTTTTCTCTGTCATTGATCAGCAGATCCAATGCGTTTTCTCCCAACAAATTTTTTACAGACCTCAGGATCTGTACAGTTACGTCGGCATGGGAATCCGGAAACTGCGACAAACCTTTTTCCGTAAGAGTATAGTAGGTTGAAGGTCGTCCGACCCCTTCACTTTTTGCGACAGGCCGGATGAGTCCTTCCACAGCAAGATTCAGTAAATGCTTTCTTGCACCTTCTTTTGTTATGGAAAGCTCTTTAGAGATCAGAAGCGATGTCGCCTCCCCTCTCATTTTTAAGAACATCAGGATTCGGTCTGCTGCCGGCTTCTTCATTTTACAATAATTTAGTTGTTTTATTTTATACAACAAATATAGTCATTTTCTATAATCTTTAGTTTTATATATTAAATTACAGCTATTCAAGTGTTTAAAGTAAAATACGCCAATCCAATAAAACAACAATAAAGTTGTTTTATTAAAATATATGATTACCTTTGGAATACATTAATTAAAAAATAAAAGCAATGAGCACATTTACACTACCTCAGCTTCCTTATGCTTACGATGCACTGGAACCATTTATAGATAAAGAAACAATGACCATTCATCATCAGCGTCACCATCAGGCTTATGTAGATAATCTGAATGCAGCTTTGAAGGCGTCGGATGAAACTTCAGACGATCTGGATTCCATCCTTCAAAGAATCAGTGAATACAGCCCTGCCGTAAGAAATAACGGTGGCGGACATTTCAACCACTCATTATTTTGGGAAATTCTCTCTCCACAACCTCAGTTAAACCCTGAAGGAAAACTGGCAGAGGTTATCATCTCCACTTTTGGAAGCCTTGAAAACCTTAAGGCTGAAATGAAAAAAGCAGGTCTTGGACAGTTTGGATCCGGATGGGTATGGCTGTTTGTAAAATTTAACGGTTCTCTGGCTGTGGCCTCTACTCCCAACCAGGATAACCCGATGATGGATATCCAACAGGTCAACAGAGGTTTTCCGATTCTTGGAATTGACGTATGGGAACATGCTTATTATTTAGCTTACCAGAATAAGAGAGCGGATTATCTGGATTCATTCTGGTCTGTTTTAAATTGGTCAGCCGTAGAGAAAAAATACGAAGAAGCTCTTTCAAAAATTAAATAACTAACTTTAATATTGATTACAAAATCAATTATGGATCAGAAAATATTCATCAATAAAGCGGAAGCCTCCGGAATCATTGCCCTTGATCTCTCAGACTACAGACCAACTACAGAAATTATGGAACTGGATATCAAAGATCATCTTTTCATGGGAATGATTGTAAAGGAAAAGGAATTTAAGGAATCCATTGCTGCCGTAGACTTTTCTGTATACAACGAAAAAGCTGTAGCAATTATTTGTTCTACGGATGCTATTATTCCGCCCTGGGCATTGATGATGTTAATGGAAAAATTATCTCCTTATGCCATTTATGCAGATTTAAATAATACAGAAACGGTTCTGCTGGATCTTTGGAAACGCCGCCTTATGTATGCAGATCTGAGATCATATAAAAATCAGAAAGTTGTTGTCCGGGCAAAAGCTGATCATGATCCTTCTCTGTACTTATTGGCAGCCGGACTTTTGAAACCCTTGGTCAAAACTTTGATGTATGGTGAAATAGGTCTTCCGAAAGTAATCTTTAAAAGTTAAAAGCAATGAAAGCACTTATATTAAACGGTTCTTTAGAAAAAAGACCTGAATCTACTTCCGGACGAATTTCCCGATACTTTGCAGAAAGGCTGGAGCAATCAGGCTTCCAGACAGAGATCTTTACATTGGCAGATTCGGGAATTCCACTTTTTGACACTGCCCTTACTAAAACTCCTTTGGCTGTAGAACGCATGTGCCAGCTATTTTTGGAGGCAGATATTCACTTCTGGTTAGCTCCGCTTTATCACGGCAGTATTCCGGGAGTAATGAAAAACTGTCTGGACTGGCTTGAAGTTACAGCCAATCATTATCAGCCTTATCTCACGGATAAAACGGTTGGCCTGGTTTGCTGGGCAGATGGCCTGCAGGCTATGCAGGGCATTAATACTATGGATGCGGTTGCAAAATCTCTGCGGGCATGGCCTCTTCCTTTCAGTATACCTATTATCAGATCAGCATTATTTGATCCGGAAGATCCGGCAAAAATATCTTCTTTATATTCTGCTAAATTTGATCAGATGATCGGCATTGCAACTACGAAGAGAATAGGAAAGATATAGTAAAAATTATAACCCATTGTTTTTTCATTTAAGTTATGTTTAGACGGAGATTTCTCGGGCTATAACAAGTCAGGAGAAATCTCTTTTAAAATCTTTTTAAAAAAATATAATATGGCTATTACAATAACCGATGACTGCATTAACTGCGGAGCCTGTGAACCCGAATGTCCTAATTCAGCAATCTATGAAGGCGCTGTTGACTGGAGGTGGCAAGATAAAACAAAACTTTCCGGAAAAGTGATCTTTCCGGATGGAGCGGAAACAGATGCAGGAGCTTATCAACAGGCTTATTCGGACGACGTTTACTATATTGTTCCGGGAAAATGCACAGAATGTAAAGGATTTCATGAGGAGCCGCAGTGTAAAACGGTATGCCCGGTAGATTGCTGTGTAGATGATCCTGAGCACCGTGAAACCGATGACATTTTATTCAGCCGCCAAAAATTCCTTCACTCTTAAGATAAGTGAACACATTAATTAGAAACCAATATAAAAGCGGGAATAAACCCGCTTTCATTTTATGACTTGTTTTTAGAAAACAAAATATCTCAGCTTATAAGGCTTTTATTTCATTATAAATTTTCTGTGTGACAGGCGTCTCAATACTCAATTCTTTTCCGAAATTCAAAACGGCACCCCCTAATAATTCAAGTTCATTATTTTCTTTTCCGGAGTTGACGTCAAGTTGTAGAGATGTCGGAGTTTCAAAAGGAAATGTAGCTGCTTTTTCAAATGTTTTCTGAATAATATCTTCATCCAGAGCAATCCTTTTTTTGTCAGCGATCCTTTTAATTTCTCTCATGATTTCAGAAGCTTCAATTCTCTGATTTTCATCTGTGCATACCATTCCAATGGAAGAATTATGTTTAGCTGTCACCAGTCCGAAACTGGCAATGAAAATATATTTCGTCCAAATATCTGCCAGTGAATTATCTTTAAAATCAAAATCAATTTTACTTTCTTTCAATATATCAACAATCCAATCCACATCCGCAGAAAAATGTTCAGGATCTCTTCCTACAATCATTTTTCCTGCTTTTCCTTTATGCTCTACAATTCCTTTTTCTTTGATATGGGAAGCTACATAGAGACAGGTCGGCAGAATAACGTTATCAGGAATTATTTTTCTAATTCTTTCGTAAATATCCGCACCATTCATCATGGGAAGCAGTACTGTTTCGCTGCTGATCACCTCTTTAAGCTGCTGGCAAATATTTTCCAGGTCATATTCTTTTACACAGATCAATAGTAAGTCTGCATTTTTCACATCACTGATATTCTGCTCTATGGCATCAGGATAAGTATGATCTACAGGGTGCTCAGGCGAGAGAAGAACCAGTCCGTTTTCTTTTACCTTCTGATAGGTTTCTCCTCTGGCTACAAAACTGACTTTATATTTTTTGGAAGACTCATTTTCCTGGTTGATTTTAAAACCGAAATATCCGCCTACTCCACCCAATCCAAGCACTGCAATATGTTTTTTGCTCATAAATTTATTTTTAACAAAGATGAGATCCAAATTCTAATATATCACTTGACAAATGAAAAGAAATTAGATTTCAGATTTCAGACATGAGACCTGAGACTTTTATTAATATTAGAAAATGTCAATCGTTAATTTTGCTTTGCAAGTGAATAGTAAATGATAAAGTCAAGGAACCAGCAACGTTATTTTAACCAGCAACTCAATACACTCCTATACTCTCAAACCCAAAAACCCTCCAACTCTAAAACCTGTACGGTTACATTTTATGAATATCTCTTCTGATGCGGCTTAATGAGCTGTCTTTAATTCCCAGGTAAGAAGCGATGATCTTCAGAGGAACAAACTGGAAAATATCGGGATGCTTTTTCATCAGATTAAAATATCTGGTGGAAGCTTTCTGGCTGGCCATTTCGATCAAGCGGTCATGAATGCTGTAATAATTAAGAACAAAAAGAAGCCTGCTGAATTCTCTGAATTCCGGGATGTTATGAAAGTTGTGCTGTACATTTTCCAAACCTGTTTCCCAAAAAGAACATGCAGTAATGGTTTGGTATGTTTCTTTCGCAGGCTGCTGTCTGAAAAACGACAGAAAGTCGTTGACAAAACAGGGCGCTGCATAAATATTAGTCGTGATTTCTTCATTATCCTCATTAAGGATAAAGGAACGGACATAGCCTTTTTCCAGGAAATAGGTTTTGGTACTGATCTCATCTTTATTCAACAAAACTTCATTCGCTTTGAGTTCAAAGTGACTGAATGTCTCTGTGATTTTTCCAACCACTTCTTCTTTAATGTCAAATAAGGAATGGAAATAATTATTAATCGGGGACTTATTCATTATAATAAAGTACTGCAGTAAGGATCAAAATTAAGCAAAATCCGGAACAGTTCCTTTATGAATCAGTTTTATCAATAAACCGTATCGATACAATGTGTGTGACAACTGAAAAAAAATAAAGAGATTTGTATCTTCGAATATTCAACATTCAAAAATTATTAATATTGAAAACTCAGCCCGTTATTGCAGTTCTGTTTCCAGGAGATATGGGAACCCAAATAGCAAAAGCATTTATAAACCACAACTTTAAAGTTATCACTGCAGGAGAAGGAAGGTCGGAAAGAACATTACAGAATATAAAAGAATTAGGAATTATTGATACTCATTCTCTTCAGGATACTGTTGAGCAGGCTGATGTTATCCTTTCGCTTACCAGCCCGGAAGGAAGCCTGAAAGTAGCGGAAAGCATTATTTCCTGTCTGGAAAAAGCTTCAAACTGCCCTCTCTATGTCGATTTAAACTCTAATACTCCAGCTCTTGCCGCCACTATTGAGCAACTATTTTTGTCAATAGATATTCCATTCGTGAATGGAGCAGTAATGGGAGCTTCCAAAGATATTCCTGACCATGCTGTATTGGTGGTGAGCGGTATGTACAGAAATTTGTTTATCAATCTGTTTGCTCCTGTTTTTAAAATAAAAGATGCCAGTGAAAAAACAGAGGCAGCATCAGCATACAAACTCTTATTTTCTATGGTGAATAAAGGAATGAACGCCTTGTTTTTTGAAACCATGACTGCAGCAGCCCATTTCGGAATCCTGGATGAACTGAACGAAAGTCTTCAGGAATTCCTTCCGGGAACCTATCAGGACCTCATGAAAACAACGCCTACCTATCCTCAGCACATTGTGAGAAGGATTGATGAAATGAAAGGTCTGGCCGAAATGCTGGAAAGTGAAAATCTCCCTAACATCATTGCTTCCGGAACTGCGCAAACCTTTGAAAGGGTTTTAGAATCTGGTATTTTTGAAAATGAAAAACCTGAAGGAGTCATAGAAACGCTGCAGAATTTTAAAAAACTATAATTGAGATTTAGAATTCTTCCCAGCCTTCATTCTGCGGGTCATATTTTGCAAATTCACCCGTATCTGTAAACTCAGATGCAGTCATTCCTACTTCAAAAATGGAACTTTCACTCAAATTTGCATTGAAATAAAGGCCTTTATCGGTAAGTAAGGCATTTCCAAAATCTTCATTAGGATGGCTGAAATGAATTCCCGTTTCATCTTCTCTTACCAATGCATATTTATACTTTAAAAGGCGTTCTTTCAATCCCGCTATCTGTTCTCCCGTGAATGGAACAAGATTTTCTTCACGGTCAAAAAAGCTGTCGTCATCGGCGGCCTTCTCTTTTTCTTTTGTTTCAATGCTGAATAACTGGATATTATAGCTCATGAGGGATATGTGATTATACGTTTGCCAATATAATACTTTTATAGGTATCTATACGGTCTGTTTCTTTAAACATATTACAGAGAATGATTAATTCATCTGTACCATACTCGTCCGCTTTTTCCCGGAGCCTCGCTGAAATATTTCCCGGTGTATCTGTAATGATATGATCCAGGATTTTAAAAAATTCTTCTTCATCTTCACTTCCCAATATTCTCTGTTCAACTGTTTCTGAGGGAAGAAGTGCTTCCGGCGCCTGTATATGCCTTGCCTGCAGAAACTGATAAGCCATTCCGTAGGCATTGTATTGAGCTGATTTCAGATCTTCTGCTACAGATACCGCAACAGCCACCTGGAGCGAAGGAACCGGACTGTACTGGTTTCTATCGAATTCGCTTAAATAAGTTTCGGTACTTTTCGTCCCCTGATCATTTCTCATAAAATCAGCATATGAATACCCCACGCCATGTTGAGCTGCTTCCCTGGCAGATTGAATTCCGGAGCCAAGCCATAGGATTTCAGGCAGGTGGGTAAGGCCTTTTGGCTGGGCAATAAGCCCTTCATAGACTCCCTTTTCTTCTTTAATGTATTGTATGATCTCTTCAAGTTTAGTTTCCTGACTGGATAAAACAACGGGGCGGTGGTTATTCAATGCGGATACGGCATCTTTTAATCCTCCCGGAGCTTTCCCCAAACCCAGAACAAACCGTTCCGGATAAAGACTTTCCAGCATTTTGGCCCATTCTGCGATCTTGTAGGCCGAATAATTTTTCATCATGATCCCTCCGGTTCCTACTTTGATTCGTTCAGTTTTGCTTAATATGATGGCAGACAGAATTTCAGGACTTGAACTTCCGTATGCTTCCACTCCATGATGTTCGGAATAGATGACACTATGAAATCCTGCTTTATCAGCAAACAGCGCCAGATCAATGCTGTTCTTCAATGCCTGTAGTGAACTGCCCCCTTCAATGGTCGGAGATTGGTCCAGGATCCCTAATTTCAATTTCATGCCTGCTGTTTTACTTTTAATTTAAAACTAAATATTTACCGATTGAACACTTATACTTTTGAAGATGAACATGAGTTCCTGAAAACTTTTTATAAAAATACCAAAAATTTAATGATCTGTTAAAAGCATCCTTCCTGTTTATTGATAATTTTGGGCAGATTTAAACTGGCTATGTTGTACATTTTAATGGTTGTTATCCTGCAGGCTGTAATTACGCTGGCTGTCTTACTCTGTCTTGCCAAGAACAGAAAGTCTTTCCACAATATGCTATTGCTCTACATTGTGACCGTAGTAGTGGATATGGGCTATGAATATTTCATCATCCAAAGATTCGGCTATGAATCTATTCTTTATGAAATACCGGGCAGTCTCAGAGTTTTTAAGGGTTTGATATTTCTGTACATTACTTTTTATCTGATTAATTTCAAACACCGGGACAAACTGAAATACCTGCTCTACCCTTTCTCCCTGATCGTTCTCATCCATACCTTTGGATTGTCAGCAAAGCTATTCGGTTACAAAGAAGGAGATCTGATTATTGGTTTGTACTCAAAATATTTTGCCAATTATTATATTCATTATTGGACAGGAAGTCTTTTCATCTGTATTGTTCTATTGTCCCTGTATCAAAAAAAGATCGAAAACCCTTTTATAAAAAAATTCCGGCTATTTTTATCTTTTGTGTTAGGGAGTGTTTTGGTTTTCTGGTCAAGCTACAAATTAGGGCTGGATATTCTTCTGTTTCAAAAAATGTATAACCTTTCTTTTTTGATCCAGTTCGCCTGGATATTGTACGTTTATGTTTTAACGTACCACGAACAGCAAAAGAAAGACACCCTTATAGTCCCTGAAGAGCCCCTTTTTAAGGAAAAATACCAGTACAAAGATCTTTCTAAAATAGATTTTGAGAAGGTAAAATCTTCCATAGAGGAATTTTATGACAAAAGCATTATTTATCTGGATGAAGACTTTACCCTGGAGCAGCTTTCACAGTATTTATCTATTTCCAGAACTGATCTTACCATTACGTTCAGCCAATATCTTTCTTCCAACTTTCATGAATATACCAACCGTAACCGTGTTTTACAGTTCAAACGCATGCAGGAAGAAGAGCCTGATTCCAATGTTACAGACCTAGCCTACCAATGCGGATTTAAGTCCAAATCTACCTTTTACAAATATTTCAAAAAAGAATTCAACTGCCTGCCAACAGATCATGTTTTATAACGTTCAAATACTATATTACAATTATTTAACAAACGTAAATAATTGAAAATAAACACGTTAAATAACGTGCAAATCTAAACAAGTCTGTTAAAATTTAAATGAACTGAATTCTTTCTCAGGGAAAACATCTTTGTGCAAAATTTATAAAATGTTACGAAGAAGATTTTTTTTAACCACTGCAGCTGGTTTTTTTCTCGGGGGCCTTGCGATAGCCCAAACCACAGTCCATGGCATTGTGACCGATCAGCAGGGAAACCTGCCTAATGCTTTAATCTATATAGAAAATAAAGCAGAAAAAATCACGTCGAATACGGACGGGTCTTTTGTATTAAGCAATATTCCTGACGGAAATTACAGACTGATTATTGAATATACAGGCTATGAAAGTATATATTTACCTTTTATAGTCGCTGATAAGAAGGCGGTTGATCTTGGCTTGATCAGCCTAGGCGAAAAAAAAGCGAAAGAGAATGCCATTCAGGAAGTAGTGGTCACCAGCGCTTATAAAGCGTCACAGGCCCGGGCTATTACCATGAAGAAAAACTCTAACACCATTACGGAAGTTCTGAGTGCAGATGCTATCGGGAAATTACCGGACCGTAATGCTGCAGATGCGGTACAGCGTATGCAGGGAGTCTCCATCGAAAGGGATATGGGGGAAGGGCGTTTTGTTGCCGTGAGGGGTACTCCGGTTCAATGGACTTCTTCCACATTGAATGGCAGCAGAATGCCGAGCGCAAGTGGTGATAATGCCAACAGAGGAGTCCAGATGGATATCTTCCCTTCTGAGCTTATACAAAGTGTACGTTTATCCAAAGCACTGACTCCTGATCTTGATGGCGACGCTATCGGCGGAAATGTGGATTTCATTACAAAAACATCCCCCAACAAAGAAACACTGGCCATAAGTACTGCTACCGGATATGTAAATATGTCCAAATCTCCAACGTTTAACTCTTCCATCGTTTATGGAAATAAAATTACGGAAAAGCTGAAATTCATTTCCTCTGCGGTGATATGGCAACGGTCAAGTGCCATAGACCAAATGCGGAATATTTTCAATTATGGTTTAGCAGATCAGACAGCATCCTATTCCATCAATCAGTTACAGCTTCGTGATTATCTGGCAGACAGAAGAACTTTAGGGTTCAATTACGCAATGGACTATGACATCAACAGTAAAAATAAATTGTACTTCAAAGGACTCTACAGTCAATACAAAGATGGACAGTCTGTCCGGGAAACCTATTTTAATTTTGACTCTAAGAATGTAACTCTTCAGGCAAGACATGCCGATTATCTTACCGATTTATATTCCATGCAGGTGGGTGGGAACCATCAGGTTGGCCAGCGTTTAGAAATAGACTGGTCTTTGTCTAAAGCCAGATCAAGTTTTAAATTTAATTCTCCGGAAAATTTAGACGACCATGACAGAGGCTACCCGATCATCAATTTTGTGCAGCCTATGACCTATGGAAACCTGGCTTCTGACGGCAGAAAATACTTTGCCATGGATGCTCCAGGCGGAACGGGTGATCCGGCAGACTTTACCTTACCTCATAATCAGAGCCCGGTTTCTGCCAACCAGCTAAAACTGAATCAGGTGATCCTCAGCCAGAATCGTAACAGCGAAACCGATCTTCGGGGTCAGGTGGATCTGAAATATACCGTTTCGGAGCATTTTAAACTTCAATTCGGAACAAAATTCAATAATAAAGAAAAAGTAGTTGATGCTGCGGTATTGGTTTGGATGCCGAAATCAGCACTGGGTATTCCGGGATCTCCGTTAAGCTATATGAGCCAGTTTGAACAGACACCTTTTCCATTTAAAGGAGGTTTTATGAATCCTATCGGTAATCCTTATCAGTCAGTCATGATCAACCAGATCACTAACGGACAGATCGACCAATTTTATAATGCCGACACCCAAAATATTCTGGGACTGCAGCAGGTAAGCGGAAAGAACAGCAATTCCAACATGACCAGCTCCTACAGAGGAACAGAAAATGTGTGGGCCACCTATGTAATGGGCACATGGCGGGTCAATGAGAACTTTCAGCTGGTGGGCGGTGTAAGAAATGAATATAATGATATTTCCTTCTACGGCAAGAAAGTAGTTTCCGATAAGTCCGGAACTGTGGCAGAAGATATTAAAGACGGGAAAAAATACAACCTATTTCTGCCTATGATCAATATGAAATGGAAATTGACCAAAGACCGGATACTGAGAGCTGCATACACCAGATCTTTTGCCAGACCTGATTTTAATGACCTCAACCCGGGAACTATTGTCAATGATCTGTCCAATACTGTTGTCCAGGGAAATACTCAGCTGAACCCCACTTTTTCCAATAATTTCGATCTGATGTTTGAAAACTATTTCGGAAAACTTGACCTTGTCACCGCCGGAGCTTTTTATAAGGACATTACCGATCTGATCTACAAAGACCAGTCTATCCTTAACATCAATGGACTTCCATACACCTTTACCACTCCTAAAAATTTAGAAGGGGCAAAACTCTACGGCTTTGAAATCGGAATCTCCAAACGATTTGAAAGGCTTCCCGGATTTCTGAAACATCTTGGTTTTGAAGGAAATTACACCTATATCAATTCCGAAATGAAAATGCCAGTTTATGAAAACGGAAAACAGACCGGAACCATGAAAACGACCATTCCCAATCAGGCCAAGCATATTTTTAATACCATATTATTTTTCGAAACCAGTAAGCTCATGCTCCGTTTGGCTGGAAATTATAAGGGAGATTACGTCAGCGAAATAAGAACAGCTGCCGGTCCCGATCATTATCAGCATTTTGATAAAAACTTTACGGTAGATGCTTCTACATCGTACAGCATCAATAAAAATATCAGACTGTTTGTAGAGCTGAATAATATTTTCAACGAGCCCAACCGGTATTATATGGGAGAAAAATCCAGAGTTGAGAACCTCTCCTATTCCGGAATAAGAGGCCAGCTTGGTGTTAATTTCAATTTTTAATAATACAAAATAATTATCCACTTTATGAAAAAGTATATGTATACTGCTGCAGTAGCTGCAGCCTCACTATTCCATGCCCAGGAAAAATGTAAAGACATCAGAATTAACCAGATACAGGTACTGGGAACTCATAATTCCTATGCAGAACCGGTAGATCCCAAAGTATTGGATCTGGCAGCGCCTATTATCAAAAATCTGATGGCAAAATACAGTTCAGGAATGTCCTCTGAGCAGAAAGCTAAATTCCAGGAATACCATCCTAACGGAATGGATTTTACAGAGGCCCTCAATTATAATCATCCCGGTTTTACAGAGCAGCTTAATGCCAATCTCCGTGGCCTTGAGCTGGATGTTTACTATGATCCGGACGGCAACCGCTTTAATCATCCGGCATCCTACCGCGTCTTAAAGGAGAAAGGCGTAAAAGATCTGGCACCGCACAATACCAAAGACCTGGACCAACCCGGATTTAAGCTTCTGCATATGGCAGATATTGATTTCAGATCGCATTATCCGACGTTAAAAGATGCTCTTAAGGAACTTCGGAAATGGTCGGATCAGCATCCTCAGCACACGACCCTATTTATTATGGTGGAAGCCAAGGACTCCGGATTTCCTATTTTCCCCAATTCTACCCAGGTTTTACCTTTTACCCAAAAAGCTTATGATGATCTGGATCAGGAAATTTTACAGTATCTGGGGAAAGATAAGATCATTACTCCTAAAGAAGTACAGGGCAAGTTTCCTACACTGCGGGAGGCTGTCGTTCATAATAACTGGCCAAAAGCAGAAGACAGCAGAGGAAAATTCATATTCATGCTGTTACCGGGAAGTGCAGGAACTCAGTCTACTAAAAACAGTCCTTATCTTATTGACGGTTCTCTGGAAAAAAGACTAATGTTCATGGAAAGTGAGCCGGAGGACAGTTTTGCAGCCTTTATTTTAAAAGATAATGCAATTGTACGGCAGCAGGACATTCAGGCTCTGGTGAAGCAGGGATTTATGGTACGAACAAGGGCTGATATTGAAACCTATGAAGCCAAAGTCAATGACCTTACCCGATCAAAAGCAGCCTTCAGCAGCGGTGCACAGGTTGTTTCTACAGATTTTTTCCGGCCCGGAAATGTTTATGGAACATCCTATTTTGTAAAACCTCCCCAGGACAAAGATTATATCCTGAATCCTATCAATGCGGATTGTCACTAAACCTAATGAAGCATCTTCAAAATTATATTTGAGGATGCTTTTTATTTATCAACCAAGATAGGTTCTACTTTATTGCCACTTCTTTTGGATGTGTTAACGATGTGATCCTTGCCTTCGCATAACTAATCTGTTCTTTTTCTTTCTCAGAATCCGGTTTATTTTTCAGATACAGATTATAGTAAGTTACTGCATTTTTAGCCTGTTTCAGGTTGAGGTCATACAAAAGGCCCAGACGATAGTAGATATTGTTACTGTTTTTAAACATCAGGCCTCTTTTGTAGGCTTCCAGAGCATCTGAAAAACGATTTTTGGATTCATAAATTCCTCCCAGAGCGGTATAATAAAGTGCTGTATGATCGGAAATACCCTCATCAATGGTCTTTTCAGCATATATGGCAGCCTGATCATATTCCTTAAGCTCACGGTAACTTAAAGCCATAAAATACAGAGTCCCTTCATTCTGAACCCCAAGATCTTCCAAGGTTTTAAAAAGTGATATACACCTTTGATAATCTTTTAAATAAAAATAAGCCTGTCCCATTTCATTGATCACGTTGACATCTGTATTTTTATTTAAAAGATTTTCTCCGGTTTCAACAACCTCTTTGTATTTGCCCAACAGGTTAGCTATCGGAAGTTGAGCCTGCTGCAACGTAAAATTATCCTTATCTGCACCAATAGCTGTTTCAAGGACATCATAAGCCTGCTGATATTGTTTGATTTCCCGGTAAGCCACAGCAAGATCGTAAGCAATATCCGGCTCTGTACGGTTTAAGGCATTTGCTTTTTTGAGGTATTGTAATTTGGACTCAGGAGTATCTCCAAAACCAGCTAACTGTTTGTACGCACTGAAATTAAGGCTGTCCAGCTGAATAATTTCCAAAAGATACGCTTTAGCATTCGCTGCATTCCCTCTCTTGGAATTGATACTGGCCAGGCTGAATAAAACCGGAAGACTTCCCGGTTCTACAGCATTGACCTTTAGATAGTTTTTCTCTGCTTCCGGAAGTTTTCCGGACATCATATTGCAATATGCCATCTGCGTCAGAGCTTTTACATCTTTTGTATCTTCAGGATATACACTCTGCAGATATTGGGCAGCTTCAGCATAACGCTGTGATTCATAATATTCAAGAAGTTTTTCCTTATCAATCATCTGAGCATTGATCCCTGAAATGGTAAAAATAAAGAAGCATATAAAGATTGGGAATTTCATTATTGTGATTTATAACTAAATTATCAGTTATTTGGATATTTTCCAAATTTTAAACTAAAATTATTCACAAAATAAAGATTTATACAGGATTGAGTTAAAATTGATCACTTAAGTCCAATTTCTTGTAATTTAGTTTTTTGAAAAATTATAACAGAAGTATACTTCTATGGACAACGAATTCTACTGTAAATTTATTCAACCGGACCCATCACTGGACAGCTTTGTAGAAAATATAGGGATGTTTCATAATCCTGCAGTTGAAGCAAAAGAAGTGGTTATACTCCCTGACGGAAGGGTCGATTTATTTTTTATGCGATCCGGCCCGAATGAACCGTTCAATGTTTTTCTCATCGGATTAGAAACTGCACCTGAGCAGAGAAGTATTCCTTCCGGCACGTTTGCTTTTGCCGTCAGTTTCCGTCCTCTTGCCGTGGAATATATCCTCCATACTTCCATTGCAGACCTGATCAACAGTGGCAAGAATCTTCCTGATGATTTTTGGAATCTGAATGATGATGATCTTAAAAATCTTGAAACATTTACTCTAAAAATAACAGAAAAAATAACAGAACTACTGCCGCAAACCGTTGATGAAAGAAAGCACAGGCTTTTTGACCTCATCTATGCATCAAACGGCGAAATGAGCGTGAAAGAACTTTCAGAGAAAACAGGCTGGAGCAGCAGACAAATCAACCGTTACTTCAATCAGCAGTTCGGACTTTCTTTAAAAGCCTACTGCGGTATTCTGCGTTTCAGAGCCTCTTTAGGCCATATTGCGGAAGGCAAGCTATTTCCTGAACTTAATTTTACAGATCAGACGCATTTCATCAAAGAAATCAAGAAATTTTCAGGGGTTGTCCCAAAGGAATTGTCCAGGAACAAAAATGACCGATTTATACTATTATCCGTATTGAAACAAAAATAATTTTGCATCAGTAAAATTAAAATTATAATACAATGTTAGTAGAAAATAAATCAATAGCCATAGTAGGTGCCGGGCCGGGAGGATTGACGCTGGCAAGACTTTTACAGCTTAAAAATGCCAATGTAAAGGTATATGAAAGGGATCTTAATAAAAACGCCCGGGTTCAGGGTTCTCCGCTTGATATGCATGAAGGATCGGGAATGGATGCCATCCGAAGTGCTGGTCTCCTGGATGAATTTAAAAAGAATTACCGTCCCGGAGCAGACAAAATGCTGATCGTAAATGAACACGCAGAAATCATATTCACCGACCACGAAACAAAACCTGATGAAGATTTTGGTAACAAGCATTTCCGTCCGGAAATAGACCGCGGACCATTGAGAAACATGCTTCTGGAATCTCTGGAACCTGAAACAGTGATCTGGGACAGTCATTTTATTGCGATGGAACCTAAAAATGGAGGCTGGCAGCTGCAATTCAAGAACGGTTTTTCGGCCTATGCGGATATTGTCATTGCTGCCGACGGTGCCAATTCTAAGATCCGCCCTTATCTTACAGACCTGAAGCCGATCTATTCAGGAATTTTAATGCTTGAAGGCAATGTATATAATGCAGAAAAAACGGCTCCGCATATCAAAGAACTGATCAGGGACGGAAAGATAATGGCTTTTGGAACTCATAAAAATCTGCTTATGGGCCAGAAAGGAAGTGGCGATCTTGGATTTTATGCAAGTTTCAGAACCAATGAAAACTGGGCTAAGGAAAGCGGTCTGGATTTCTCTGATCAAATGCAAATACTGGAATGGTTTAAAAAAGAATATGCTGAATGGAGCAGCATCTGGTACGAGCTTTTCGAAAATGCCTCTGTCCCTTTTATTCCGCGTCCTATTTATTCTATGCCTCTGGATCAGTCATGGGAAACAAAACCCAATCTCACCCTGCTTGGAGATGCAGCTCATGTAATGCCTCCGTTTGCAGGAGAAGGAGCCAATATGGCAATGCTGGATGCATTGGAACTGAGTGAATGTCTGACATCTGATCGCTTCACTACTCTGGAGGAAGCCATCAGTCATTATGAAATTCAGATGCGCAAAAGAGCTGCTGAAGCCACAAAAGAATCCCTGGAAAATGGTGACAGAATGCATTCCAAAACGGCATTAGATGATATGCTGGAATTTTTCAGCAGTCATTAAAATAAGTTAATTTTTCCGGGCTTTTACAGATCGGAGACTTCCAGCTCATCAAAGTTTTTGACCTCTGAAAGAGCCATATTTTTTTTAGCTATTTCAGTCAGTGAGCATGCGCTTTATGAATTTTAATTCAGAAGAATATTCCGGTAAAAAGTTTTACATATATTTGAAATCAGGGAAAGCATCAATCGTTTTCCATAATAAATATATTCTAACAACTAAAAAACAGACATGAAAAAAGTAACAGGAATCGGAGGTATCCTTTTCAAATCGAAGGATCCAAATGCAATAAATGAATGGTATAAAACCCATCTCGGCCTTGAAACAACTCCCTACGGAACCAGTTTTGAATGGCGTGAAAGTGAAGATACTTCTAAAAAAGGACTTACACAATGGGCTCCTTTTACAGAAACTACCAAATATTTTGAACCTTCTACGAAAGATTTCATGATCAATTACAGAGTGGAAAATCTGGAGGCATTGGCAGAGGAATTAAAAAAGGAAAACGTTACGATTCTGGACACTATCGAAACTTATGATTACGGAAAATTCCTGCATATTCTGGATCTGGAAGGAAACAAGATTCAATTGTGGGAGCCGATTGATTAGTTGTTGTTTAAATTTATTTAAGAACAAACAATCATATATAAAATTAAAAGTCCGGTATAGTCCGGACTTTTTCTTTGTTAAGTTTTTTAAGGCATCTATTGGGTCACTTTGATCATTGCCCAGGTAATCTGATCTTCTTTTTCTTTTGAATAGGCAGAATCGAAAGGTTGCATCACATCGAACAAATATTGATAGAAAGGAGTGATCTTTTGTACATTTTCAGATTCCTTTATCGCCTTTTCTTTACCCATCTGCTGAAGATCTTTGAGGAAAGTGTTGAACTTCTTATCAATTGGTTCTATAGATTTTACCAGATAAGCATATGCCTTTTCATCCTGTCCCAATTTCTTATAAGCATCTGTAACAGCAGCTACCACAAGAGAATATTCCATTGGTTTGGATCTCATCTGTCTTCTTGCAAAATTTTGATCAGCCGGTGAAAGACTCAGATAGTAATCGTACTCTTCAAAAATACCTTTTTTCAGGATTTCTGCCAGCTGCAGACCTTTCTTCTCCTGTCCTGCAATGATATATCCGGTGACCATAGAGCTCAATGAGCGGGGATCATTGTATTTTTCAGCAGGAATTTCTTTTGAGGCAAGGTCTAATAATTCTATAGCTTTAGCTTTCTGTCCTTTTAATGCCAATGCTGAAGCGGCCCTTCCGGCCGTCATTCTGTAGCCCATAATGTTTGAGGTGGCTGCTTCATCATAATGAATATTCAGGTCTTTAAAATTTCCCCATCTGAAGTTTTTCACAACATTATAAAGTGAGTTGACCTCTACCCTGCCCATATCACCATCCAGGTTTGGAGCTGTATGAATAGGCACTAATTTGTAGCTGAAACCTTCAAACTGAAGATATTCGTCAAGATAAAAGATATTCTCGCTGTCGTAGATTCCTCCTGATGAGAAGTTGATGGGACGTTTCCAGTCGAAATTGGCCAACATATCCAGCATCATGAGGTTGTTTTTATAAAGCGTGTTTCCTTTATAGGTAATCATGATCTGGTTCACTACATCCGGAAGATCTGCCTGGGTGATAATTCCTGCTTTTAAAGCATTTTCTTTATTAACCGGAAGAATGAACTTGTTTACCGGAAGAATATTATATTCCGCATATTTTTCTTCACCGAAGTACATTTTCAGAAGCTCATCTTTTTCAGGAGATTTAAACTTTAGAAAGTTGATTGCTTCCTTCAATGTCAGTGAATCCTGTGTAAGGTATTTTCTGAAGGCTCCGAATTGCGTATCAGGGACCCCCTGTTCTTTCAGCATAGAAAAAATTCCTTCCCAGTCTTCTTTCTTCATCATGTAGATCTGGTCGTTTACACCGTCTCTGTAGTCCTCGTGAGTCAGTTCACTTGGAATTCCTGCCGCATTGTATGTTTTTCTCTTTACCTGATCAATATACCATGGAGTCGCCAACAAGGTGAAATTTACGGTTTTTACATCATCGCGGAACCGCTCTGTTTCCTGAATAGCCCACACAGGGAAGGTATCGTTGTCCCCATAGATAAAAATGATATCATCTTTAGACAGTGATTTCAGGAATGAATAGGCATAGTCGCGCGCTGCTGATTTTTTGCTGCGGTCATGCGGCGTATAGTTCTGGAATCCCATCATAAAAGGGACACCCAATAAAACTACTCCTAAAGCGATGTTTGCTCCGTTTGATTTTATCTTAGACTGGATAAACCATAAAATGGCTCCTGCTCCAAGGCCAATCCATATTGCAAATGCATAAAAGGATCCCACCATCGCATAATCTCTTTCCCTTACTTCAAAAGGCTTCACGCCTGTGTAGAAAACAATTCCGACACTTGTTAAAATAAATAATGAAAGCAGTGCATAGAATCTTCCAAAGTCCCTGTTAAGCTGGAAAAAGAAACCGATCAACCCTAAGATTAAGGGTAAAAAGAAGAATTTAACCTTACTTTCATTCTTGAATTTTGCAGGCATTTTATCCTGGTTCCCAAGCAGTGCATTATCGATGAAAGGAATTCCGGAAATCCAGTTTCCTCTTGTATTCTCCATTTTACCTTCAAGGTCGTTCTGCCGTCCCACGAAGTTCCACATCAGGTATCTTACAAAATAATACCCATTCTGGAATGTAATGAAATAATCCATATTCTGAGCCAGTGAAGGCTTCTGAACATTGATCAGGTTGTAAGGTTTCACTTTCAGGTAATCAGCTGCCGTAATGGATTTGTCTTCATATTTAGCTCTCAGTTCATCAAAAATCTGTTTTGCCTCAGGATTGTCTGCCACATCTTCATTGGCATAATTGAAGGTAAAGTCAGGAGCTCCGTACATAGAAATGTAGTTTGCCATTACGTCTTTATCTTCATTAAACATTCTCGGCATTAAGCTGATCTGAGACTGGCTGAATGTATAATTGAATCGGTCCCCGGTTTTTCTGTAAGTTCCGGTTTTTTCATCTTTTTCATAGATTTCTCCGGTTTTCTTCGTTTTGAAGCTTCCGTCTTCATTTTTCTCAATTCCGTTGGCATCAAGGAAAGCAGTATAGTTTTGACCGTAAATAGTTGGCCAGTCACCGTACTGCTCCCTGTTGTAATAATCCAGCATACCAATGGCAGTATCAGGATCATTAAGGTTCATTGGTGGATTAGCATTCGCTCTGATAGGAATAACCATCCAGCATGAGAATCCAATGATCATATAAACCACTGACAGTGCAGCCGTCTGATATATATTTTTCTTTGCTCTTCTGGCATATTTAATCAGGAGATAAGATATTACAACCATCAGAATAAATGCTACTATCGTTCCTGAATGGAAAGGAAGTCCAAGCCCGTTCACAAAGAATATTTCCAGTCTTCCGAACATCGTCATGATCAATGGGAAGATAATTTTGAAAACAATGATCAGGATTCCCAGTGTGATTGCGTTGGCCCAGATAAAGTTTTTCCAGGTAAATTTATAATTTCTTGCATAGTATACCAGACATACCGCCGGAACTGCAAGCATCCCCATCATATGAACCCCTACAGAAAGCCCCAATACAAAGAAAATAAGGATGATCCATCTTTCGCTGTCTTTCGCCAGGTATTCATTTTCCCATTTGGTAATGAGCCAAACGAGTAAAGCAATAAACATAGAAGCCATGGAATATACCTCTCCTTCTACAGCAGAAAACCAGAATGTATCTGAGAATGTAAAGCATAATGCTCCTACTGCTCCTGCAAAAAGAATGGAGATTTCCTGGTGTTTTGTAATTTCATCAAAATCCTTGTTCAGCAGCCGTCTTACAAAATGGGTAATCGTCCAGAACAGAAATAAAATCGTCAGCGCACTGAACAATGCAGACATCGCATTAATTACGATAGAATAATTTTCACCTTTCCCTAAAGCAAAAATGGCTGCCACGGCACCCACAATCTGGAATAAAGCAGCTCCGGGAGCGTGCGTTACTTCAAGTTTTACAGCTGAGGAAATGTACTCGCCGCAGTCCCAGAAGCTAAGATAATGTTCCATGGTGGAGAAATAGGTAATCAGTGCGATAACGAAAATCACCCATCCTAAAACAGTGTTCCATTTTTTAAAAGACCAGTTCTTCATAAACTATGTAGTTTCAATACATAGTAAGACAACCCAGATTGGGGAATTATTACATAGTCATTAAAAAACTTAATATCATTAAATAGATTTAAGATTGTACTCCAAAAAAAATTACTCAACTCTGAATTTTCTGTTTTTACAGTCTACCGTCAGTTTATGATTCAGGAAAAGCTTATTCCCTATCATTCCCTGCATTCCGGAGGTTTTCATTAAAAGGTTCTGCATCTTTGAGGTTCCTTCTATATAGGTCACTTCCGAAAGCTTAAGGTTGCGGTTTCCAATCTTGATTATTTGGTCGGCAGGTGCAGAAATAACCGTTAAAATATTTCCCCAGGAATTTCCTTTTTCTTTTTTGACATTCCCGTTTGAGATTCTGTATTTGTCCCATTCTTCCCTGTTGGTAATAAGCTCGTATCCGCTGGTCCCTGAATCGTAAAGCAGTTTCAGATTTTGATTTCCCAGTTCTGAAGGAAACAATATTTTACGCTTTTTAAATTCAAAGGCTTCAAAACCTTTTTCATTTATATTCTCAACAAATGAACATACCGTGTTTTTAAAATCCAGAATCATAATCCGCTTTTCCAAAAGGTCTGTTCCGATAGTTCCAATGATATGAACCGTTTCGGTATTATCAGGATGTATTGCCCTCCCATAATTTAACAGTTCAAAACGGTCAGACGTTATACTCATATTTCCTATGCTGAACTGCAGTGAAATCTGGTTTTCCTGTTTTTGAGACGGAATCTGATTCTGAAATTTTTCCCGGAGAGATTCTATGGATTTTTTGTAAAACAGCGTCGTTGGAGATCCGGAATCCAGCTGCATATAAAATGTTCTGTCAATACCTTTGAATTGTACAGGAAGAAGAACTGCCACATGAGCATTTCCTTCGGCAGAGTCCCATCGCATACCTATATTTTGTGCAATACCTGAAACAGCCAGATTGTTTTCCGGTGGTGTAAATTTTTTATCAAAATATAAGTAACCACCCAATAATATCAGGACAGTACATACGGCAACCGATAATGCAATTTTCTTAAAGATTTTCATACTTCAATTTTCTGCAAGATTCAGCATTATTGTTTGATTTTCCTGCAAAAACAATATGACAAGTTTACGTCATTTGTACGACAACAGCTATAAAAAACTGGTTTTCAATTTGATACATAAATCGTTTTTTGTATTCAAACAGATACCATTTTTAATAATTACAAACAGTTTGGCACAGAGAAAAGCAATTAAAAAGACCAGAAAAAGTGGAATCTTCACTGCCAATAGTTTCTGGATGAACGGACTTATGATCATTAAAACAGAGACAGCAACTGCCAGAATGATTTGAACGCTTACTATATTTTTACCAAGCTCTTTACTAACCGGATCTTCGGTTTTGTAAGTTAAAATCAAAGGGAATATAACTCCCCCAAACGGAATAATAAGCCCCAGCAGGGCAGAAAGATTAATTAATTTTGCTCTATCAACAGAGGATTTTTCTTCATCTGCAGAGATCAGATTTTCAGGATCTGTTTCCAGAATACCGGCAATAGCTTTCAGGGTAAATCCTTTAGGAACAGTTCCTGCTTCAATGCGCTGAACCGTCCGTAATGAAAGGCCTGACTTTTCGGCAAGTTCGGCCTGGGTCATATTCTTCCCTTCTCTCAAAATCTTAACCTTGTTTTTCATTGGGTTATTAATTTTAATAGCTTTTGTCAGACTTTAACGTTAATTACTTCTTAGCTCACCAATTTCTTTTACCAGCTTTGGATACATTTTCTGTAAATCCGTTCCTCTTTTCGGTTCCCGGTTCATGCTGCGTTCCATGCCGTCGTAATCGTTTTCAGGATATAATTCGTATACGGTGTCTTTTATAATGGATTCTTCATCGTCGTGATTTTGGGCATACGCCTCATCAGCAACATACAGCAGACCTTCTGCCCAGCAGTCTCCGATATTAAAACTGTATTTTCCACTTACGAACGACTGAATATCAGCTTTTATATCTTCAAAGAAGTCTTTTCCCTTCAGCAGCAGCCAACATCTGAAATAGATAAATCCATCATCAGAAAGATAATCATCAAAGACATATATTCCATTTTCATTCTTAAAATCACCCTCCAGAATGATTGAGAGTTCTGCAATTTCAGCGGTATAAAGCTCACTTAGTTTTTCCTGAAGCGTTTTTTCAAAAAGTATCATTCTGTCTTTCCCAAATTTGGACAAATAATCGGTCAGATTCTCAATATGCTCATCAATATCATATTCACTCCAGTGGGCTTTTTTATATTTGTTGGATTTGTCAATGGCTTCCCAAAAATAAATATCGGCTTTTTCGTTATCCGAAAGCTCCGCTTTTTGTGGGATTTCATCATTTTCCTGAATTTCTGTATAGCCTTTTTTTATTTTTTGAGCAATCAGTTTTTCAGATTCCTGAATGCATTCGCTTTCATCGGCATATTCTTTAGCTGTTTCCCGGCCTTTAGTTCCGGTTTTTCCAAAAGATATTTTCTGTACTTTTCCGGAATACTCAATATTCCAAAATTTGTCGGATAGCTCTTTTTGGTTGATAAAGTTCCTTTTCATAAAAAATTGTGATGGTATTTTCTTAAAGTAGTGAAACTACAAAAAATTGTGGAATCAAAAAAGAATAATCCCTTAATGATAAACGTTTTCAGTGAATTTTAGTACGTTTTTTAGCTGAATATCTTCCTGAGAATTAATAGGTGTTATTCAGTCCTCCATCTAAAGGAATACTGGCTCCGGTAAGATAAGATGAATATTCCGATGCCAGAAAAGCAGCCAAATGACCATATTCTTCGGTTTTACCCAGTCTTTTCATCGGAATTTTATTTTCTCTGGCTTTTTTTATTTCTTCCTGAGATTTGCCTGTCTGCTGCGACTCGTGACTGATCAGATTCTGAATACGCTCCGTATCAAAATATCCTGTCAAAATATTGTTGATCGTAATCTGATGCTGTGCCACTTCATTGGATAATGTTTTTGCCCAGGCAATCACGGCTGAACGGATGGAGTTGGAAAGGGATAAATTATTGATCGGCTCTTTGACAGATAATGAAGAAACATTGATGATACGCCCATTTTTCTGTTTGATCATATGTGGCAAAGCCAGTAGAGTTGTCTCACAAACCGTTTTAAAAAGCAGATCAAATGCTTTTTGATAGTCGTCTACATTTTTATCCTGTGCCAGCCCCGGTTCCGGGCCATTGGTATTGTTAACCAGGATATCTATAGAGTTATTGCTGAAATATTCGGAAATAATCCTTCTGTATTCTTCAAAATTAGAAAAATCGGCCACCAGATACTGATGCTTCTGACCGGAATTGATTACAGGCAATGAAGATGCCATCTTTTTAAGTTTTGCTTCATTGCGGGCCATTACAGTTACGTTAGCTCCGCATTTGGCCAGCTCCAATGCTATTCCTGCACCGATTCCCTGGGTAGCAGCTCCTACTAAAGCATTTTTTGAAAAAAGTTCAATATTCATAAGTGGATCATTATTGAGGATTATGGGTATATAAATGTAGCAAAAAAGCTTGACATCCTGAGCCAATAAAACGCTAATTACTGATTATACGAGAAAGTATTTTACCTGGGTAATGCAGGAGGCAGCACTCTTTCCGGCTTTGTGGATAAAGTCCTTAGAAATGCTTCCAGTTGAGTAATTTCTTCATCCGTAAGATCCAGCAGCCTTACAAAACCTGATTTTTCAGAAGTAAGTGCTATTCCCTGATGAACTGTTGACCGTTTTTGGGAATGTTCAGGGTTTCCTCTGCTATAAAACTGGATCACCTCCGTTAGGGTGGCCATAGAGCCGTTATGCATCCATGGTCCTGTTCTCGCGACTTCACGCAGTCCGGGTACGCGGAATTTCCCGGCATCTTCCGGTTTTTTGGTCACCAGATACCGGCCCAGATCTTCTTCTTTCGATCCCAATGAAGAAGTTCCTACATTTTCAAACTGATTGTTGGAAAAATAACCGGAGCTGTGGCAGTTCATGCACTGGGCTTTGGTCCGGAAAAGATGCAGTCCCATCAGTTCATCATCAGAATAGACATCTGCTTTCCCATCAATGAACTGATCAAATTTAGAAGTTCCGCTCTTTATGGTTCTTTCAAAAGCCGCTATTGCCTTGGAAATCCTGTCTTTTGAGACCATTTTATCTCCAAATGCTTTTTCAAATAATATTTCATAGCCTTTAATCTTTGCAATTTTTCCGGCTGCAAGATCAATGTGCCCGTTCATTTCTCTTTCATCACGAATCGGCATTTCGGACTGTTCTTCAAGGGATGCAACGCGGCCGTCCCAAAATAATGACCGCGCATAAGCTACATTCAGGATGCTCATTGCATTTCTGGTACCAAGCTGCCTGTCGTGCCCAAAAGAGAAGGTTCGGTTATCACACCATCCCAGTTCAGGATCATGGCAGGAAGCGCATGCGATCTGATTGGATTGGGAAAGCCGCGGGTCGTAGAAAAGTGTTTTTCCCAGCAAAGCTTTATCTTCAGAATAGGGATTATCCCCAGGGAACTGAATTTCAGGCAGATGTCCTATTTCAGAAAAATAAGGTCCAGCTTGCGGATCCAGAATTGGTTTCGGCCATTTTGAAGGGTCTCCGGAAGAATATAATTTCCTCAGTTCCACAAGGAATGAGGATTTTTTCCTGATTTCCTTTTGAACATTATTGCTGAAACAGTTATTCAAAAGAGACACCGTAAGAAATGTAATTAATATCCAGCTCAGGACATTCTTCATGAATATTGGATTTTGGCAAAAATAGGGAATCTCTTAAATACATTTCAAAAATTGATAGGAAGATTCTGTTTTTCATTTTACATACAGCAAGTTTTACAAAAAGTTCTTATGAATCTCTCTGTACAACTCTCCATATGCCTGGACAAGCTCCTCTAAACTAAATCCGCGGTTCAAACCACTTGTATTCGGTAAGACCCAAACCCGGCATCCACAAAAATCTTCGGGTTGTGAACCCCATGGAATTTCTTTTTTCCCTGAAAAATATTTATACGCTGCCTTACCGAGAAATACAATATATTTTGGCTGAAATTCCGTCATTTTTGTTTTAAAAAATTCCAGGGAGCCGTCGAACTCCTCTTTTGAAAGCTCATCGGCACGGGATGTTGCTCTTGCTACAGCAGTAGTAAGCCCATATCCGAAATCTAAAATACTTCGATCATTTTCAGCTTCGATCTGGTACGGAGTAAATCCTGCCTGGTGCATCACTTTCCAGAACCGGTTGCTCTTTCCGGAAAAATGGTATCCTTTTTCAGCAGATTTTAAACCGGGATTGATTCCACAAAAAATAACGGTGAGATTTTTGGCAATGATATCTTTCAACATGTTAAAAGCAGGTATAATTTATTGGTCTACAATTCTCTATGAACAGCAAGATAATATTTATTTTAAAATATCCAATGATCATCTTCGTTGCAGCTGATTATCAATAAAAAAATCATTAAAAAACAATTGTGGCATAAATATTATTGTATATCATATAAATACACCAGATGGAAAACATGTTACAAAATATAGAACTGATACACCGGTATTTATCTATTAGTATAACACACCAGTTTTACTCAACCGTTGATTTGGAAGGTGAATATACCTTTACACAGAATATCGTATCTAAAAAGACCATCATTGCCTCTACATTTACAAACAAAATACTACTTTATCCTAAACTGAAATTATTTTTAACCGCACTGATTACTGAAATCAATAACGGAAATTGCACCGTTGACTTTATCCGTGAAAAAATCAAACATTTTGAGGAAATAAAGTATCTGCCAGTCAAAAGAATTATTTAAACAAAAAAAATCCTTACAGATGAAGTAAGGATTATTCTATAATTCTAATATTATCGCATTTTATACGATTCCTACTAGTTTAGTTTAGTTTATTTATTGCTGTAAATATTTAGCTACTTTTTCTTCCAGATCATCAAGGTTGAATGGCTTAGCCACATAATCATCAGCCTGAGCTTCCTGTGCCAGCCTCACAATGTCATTGTTGGCTGTTACATAAATAACCGGGATTGACCTGAACTCTTCATGACTTTTCAGAAGCTGGGTTGCCTGAACTCCTCCAATTTTCGGAATCCAGTTATCCATGAGAATAACATCTGGCTGAAACTGCGAAACTTTTTCCAAAATATCATGAGATGTTTCTGAAATTTCGACCTGATATCCATTCTCTTCAAAAATGATGGTAATGATCTCTAAAATAGTGGTATCATCATCAAAAATCAAAATCTTCTTTGCGCTCATATTCTTTCTATTTAAATCTTAGGGTTGTTATACTGTATTTTTTATAATTGATTGATATAGTCTGCCAGATTATCCGGTGTAATGATTAAATCATAGGCAACTTCCTGCAGCGCATGCTTAGGCATATACTCTACCTCGGCCGTCTCCGGTTCCTGAATCCAGACTTTTCCTTCATTTTTTTTGATAAATCCCAAACCTTCCACTCCATCAGCATTGGCTCCTGACAGCAGAACGCCCACCAGGTTTTTTCCATACACTTCCGCAGCAGATTTGAAGGTTACATCGATGGATGGCCGCGAATAGTTCATTTTCTCTGAAAAATCCAGTGACATCATATTTTTGTTCTCGAACAGAAGGTGATAATCTGCAGGAACCACATATACTTTATTATTCTGAATTTCTGTTTTATCATCCACTTCCACCACTTCAATGGAAATGAACTGCTGCAGCAGTGTCTGCAGGATATTGGTTGAATAAGCCTTACGGTGCAGTATCAGAACAATAGGGAAACTGAGCTTATCTTTCAATTTTTTAAGCATTTCAAGAATGACCTGCAGACTTCCTGCGGACCCTCCTATGACCACTAATTCTGTTTTTGTATTTTCTGTTTCCATGATCATGTTTTACATATGCTCTGTTTTCTTCCAGATGCGCTGGTCATCTACCTGATGGTAATTCCTGTCAAGTTTGGAAAATCTAAGGGTTTCTTTTGCTCCCAGTGCGAGATAGCCTAAATTTTCAAGACTGTTATCAAAAAGTTTAAAGACACGCTCCTGCAGTCCTCTGTCAAAATAGATCAGTACATTTCTGCAGATGATGAGCTGAAAACTGTTAAAAGAGCTGTCCGAAACCAGGTTATGAGTAGATAGAATTAATTTTTCCTGTAAGCTTTTATCAAATCTCACACTGTCATAGTTCGCGGTATAATAATCTGAAAAATCTTTTTTGCCCCCGGATAAAATGTAATTCTCCGAATAGGTTTTCATCTGCTGCAAAGGGAAAACGCCTGAACGCGCAGTTTCCAAAACGGACGGATTAAGATCTGTACCATATATCAGTGACTTATGGTAAAGATTGGCTTCTTTAAGCAGTATAGCCATGGAATAGGCTTCTTCACCGGTCGAGCAGCCGGCTACCCAGATCCTGATCAGCGGATAGGTCCCGAGCTGTGGTAAGATCTTTTCTCTGAGAGCTTTAAAGAAATGGGGATCGCGGAACATTTCTGTAACATTCACCGTTATTTCTTCTACAAAGCGCTTCAGGTATTCCGGATCGTTAAGAATGGTATACCTGAGCTCTGCAAAGCTGGTAAATCTGTCAATCAGGCAGATGCGGTTTACCCGACGCTTAAAAGAAGCTCTGCTATACTCTGAGAAGTCATAGCCGTACATCTCATAAACATCTTTTATGAGGTATTCTACTTCTTCATCTTTTACAATACTGGGCTCTAACATTTTATGGAAGCTTTTCTATGGCTGCGATCAGCTGGTCTACATCAATAGGTTTTGATACGTAATCCTGAGCTCCGGCATCAAGACATTTCTGACGGTCTTCCGGCATTGCCTGTGCTGTAACAGCGATTACAGGAATCTGACTGATAGACGGCGTATTTCTGATCATCTTTATGGCTTCATAACCGTCCATTTCAGGCATCATCATATCCATAAGGACAATATCTATTTCATTTTCTTTTAAAATCTGAATAGCTATCTGAGCGCTGATACAGCTTTCAATCTGATATCCACGGGATTTCAGGGTGAGTTTGAGTGCAAATATATTACGTGGATCATCGTCCACAATTAAAATTTTCTTATTCATCATTTAACTTTCATATAACCAGACACGCAGTAAGGACAATAACTGATCAATATCCACAGGTTTCGATATATAATCTGAGGCTCCGGCCTCGATACATTTTTCACGGTCTCCAATCATAGATTTTGCTGTAATGGCAATAATAGGAAGTCTTGTAAGGGCCGGCATTTTCCTGATTTCTTTTATGGTTTCATAGCCATCCATTTCAGGCATCATCATATCCATTAAAATAACGTCTATATCTTTATGTTCTTTAATCTGCTGCAGGGCATGTTTTCCATCCATAGCCACAACTACCTCAACTTTATATTTTTCTAAAGCCTTGGTCAGAGAGAATATATTACGGACATCATCATCGGTAATCAGTATTTTTTTACCGCTCAACACTTCAGTCAATGATCCTAGAACTTTGTTTCTTGCTGTTTCAACAGAGTTATTTTTTTCTTCCACCAAATGCAGGAACAAACCTACTTCATCTAAAATCCGTTCGTAAGAATGGGCGGTTTTTACGACAATGGAATCTGCATACTGCTTGATCTTAAGCTCTTCGGATTTGGACAGACTGTGCTCTGTAAAAATAATGATGGGCAGGTTTTCCAGTCCTTCATAACTTTTGATAGATTCAATGATCTGGTATTCATTCCCTTTTGAAGCTTCCAGGATGACGCAATCCACATGAGATGACGTCAGGGCTTTCACGCTGTCTTCTACATTATTTTCTACGGATAAGGAAATATTGAAATTACTCAGGAAGTAAGCCAGTGCACTGGCATGTTTAGCATTGTTTTCAACAATTAGGACCTTTTGAGGAGATTTCAGAAGAGCTTCTTCAATTTTCCTGAAAACATCGGTCATTTTATCGAGTGCCATCGGCTTATTAATGAAATCAATGGCCCCTTTCATCAGACTTTCTTTCTCAAGCTGCAATACGGACATCATATGTACCGGAATATGCCTAGTTGAAGCATTGGATTTAAGCTCATCCATCACCTGCCATCCATCTTTTACCGGTAGCTGAACATCGAGCAAAATAGCCTGTGGGTGGTACTGAACGGCTGCCGATAATGCGTAATCTCCTCTTACCACTACTACCCCCTTGTATTGGTTCATACGGGCATATTTGAGTAAAGCTTTTGCAAAATGAATATCGTCTTCAACAATTAAAATTACCTTATCCTGTGCAGTTATTGCATCCCGGTCATCGTCTATAGCTTCCGGAATCGGCAATACTTCTACCGGTAAGGCTGGCTGGGATTCTGTATCTTCTAAAATATTCTGAATCACTTCAACATCTTCACGGATGATATCCACCAAATGCACGTCGGTTTCAGGCTGAACTGTTTCAGCCACAGCTTTTACAGGAATAATCAGACTGAATTCGCTGCCTTCATTTACTTTACTTTTCAGGGTTAATTCTCCTCCAAGCAGTCTGGCAATTTCACGGCTTATGGATAATCCCAATCCTGTCCCGCCAAATCTTCGGCGTGTAGAGCCGTCCGCCTGCTGAAATGCTTCAAAAATAATAGCCTGCTTTTCTTCCGGGATTCCTATTCCGGTATCTTTTACAGTGAAAACAATAAAGTTTTTATTTTTAGGATCTTTTGCGATGTTCAGCGTAATGCTTCCTTCTGATGTAAACTTCAAAGCATTTGACAAAAGGTTACGCAATACCTGGTCTACTCTAAGCCTGTCGGTCTCGATTGTATTTTCGACATCATTCGTTATCTGAATATCAAATCTGAGTTTCTTTTCCTGAACAACGGGATTGAATAAGTTTTTCAGATCTTTCACCACATCATCAATCGCTACATCCTGATATTCCAGTGACATTTTGCCTGATTCTATTTTAGCCAGGTCAAGAATCTCGTCAATAAGGGTCAGAAGGCTGCTTCCGGAGCTCTGAATAACTTTTGCAGATTCTACTTGATCTTCATTCAGGTTTTCATCAGGATTTTCGGCCATTAATCTTGAGAGGAGAAGAATTGAATTTAGCGGAGTCCTCAGTTCATGAGACATATTGGCTAAAAATTCGGATTTATATTTGGTGCTTAAGGCAAGTTCTTCAACTTTTTTCTGGATTTCGCTGTTTCTTTCTGCAATCAGGTGATTTTTTTCTTCAAGCATTCTTGAACGTTCTTCCAGTTCGGCATTGGCCTGCATCAGTTCTTCCTGCTGTACTTTCAACTCTTCTTCAGACGCCTGAAGCTTTTGTGTCTGGGCTTCCAGTTCGGTATTCAGATTTTCCAGTTCGGCATGTTGCACCTGCAATTCTTCTGATTGAGCCTGGGTTTCTTCCAGGAGCTGCTGTTCTTTTTCGCGGCCTTTGGCAGCATTTAAAGCAATTCCGATATTGCGGCTGCTTTCAGCAAAATAATTAATTTTGTCTTCATCAAAATCTGATGTTGATCCTAATTCCAGTATCCCGATACAGTGGCCGTCTGCATGAACCGGAAATAATAATATGCTGTTAATTTTTATTCTGCTGCTGGCAAAGCTTACGGCAAAATCATCTTCCCGAAGGTTATTATAAACCTGCATTTTTTCATTGGCAAAAGCCTGGCCAACCATTCCTTCCCCCGGTTCGAAAGTTTTTTTCATTGTACTTTCCAGACCGAAAGCTGTACTAAGCTTAAGTATTCCCTCATCAAACAGATATAAAGCACCGTTGATGCATTTACTATATTCTACAAGCTGGTTTAAGGATACATCAGAGACTTCCTTCACGGATTTATTGCCTACCAGAGATTCATTGAGCAAGGCTAATCCTTTCTGACGCCAGTCACTTTTATTGATCTGATCAAATGACTTTTTCAGGGAATCGGTCATATGGTTCAGGGAATCTACCAGATCTCCAAGATCATCCTGCGAATGATCTACTGCTTTCTGGCTGTAATCTCCATTGGCCACCCTGTTCGCGATCTGCTGAACAGCACTTACACGTCTGCTTATTTCCAGATCTTTTGATCTCAATTCTTTTTCTAATTTGTCTCTCCGGATCAGATCTGCTCTCAGCTTAATATAAAAAAACAGGGTAACAATTACTGCTGATATTGCCGAAACAATAATAAACATAACAGTTGTACCGGATGAGCGGTTGAGATCTTTATTTTTAATTTCAAGCTGGCTTTCTTCGTATTGTACAAAATCGCGGACGATCTGGCGGCATTTGTCCATATAGCTTTTGCTCAACAGGATCTGCTGCTGGGTCATTATAATACCATTCCGTCTGTTGTGGACAAACTGCTTTAAATTGTCAATATTATTGTTAACATTTTTTTCCAGGTCATTTAAACGCTGCTGCTGTTTTGGATCTGAGATATCTAAAGATTTTGCCCGTTCTATCGCTTTAGAAAATTCGCTTAAACTGCGGTTGTAAGGTTCCAGGAAATTTTCTCTTCCTGTAAGCTGATAACCTCTGTTTCCGGTTTCGGCATCCAGCAGGGCAACAAGAACGTCTTTTACGGCCGTTATGGATCTTCTGCTTTGGGAAAGGCTTTCACGATGATCCATCTGTTTCTGAATGCTCAGATAAGATGCAACTGAACTCGCAATCAGGATCAGCAAAGATAACCCGACCCCAAACTGAAGATTTCTGATTATTTTTTTAGGCATGAGAAATTTAGTTTAAAGGTAAAGTGAAATAGAAAGTAGAACCTTCTTCTACTTTACTGGATACTCCTATGGTTCCGTGGTGCTGTTTGATGATTTCTGAACAGATGAACAATCCGATACCCATTCCCTGAAACTGCAGTGAGGATTCTTCTACACGGTAAAATTTGCGGAATACGGCGTCCTGTTTAAAGTCCGGAATTCCTATTCCGAAATCTGTGACACTTACTTTTACTTCCTGCTTTTCTTGGTCTACAAACGTAGTGACTATAATCTGATTATTCTGAGGAGAATATTTGATGGCGTTGGTAAGGAAGTTAATGAGAACCTGTTCTATGCGTACCTCATCTAAAGGAATCAGTATATCCGGATTTATACCATGCCGTTTTATCTTGACTTTATTTTCGTCATGGGTCTGGATAATGGTTTCAACCGCATTGCTTATAATGTTTTCAAGGCTGGTTGGCTTTTTGTTGATTTTAAGCTTTCCGTTTTCTATTTTGGAAACGTCCAGCAGATCAGTAATCAGGTTATTCAGTTTTTCAATCTGGTCCTGGACCTTGTTCATAAAGCCTGCTTCAGCACTTTGCTTATCTAGTTTTAATTTACGGTCCAAAAGCTGGACATAAGCTTTTATACTGGTCAAAGGTGTTTTCAGCTCATGACTGGCAATACTCAGGAATTCATCTTTTTCTTTTTCTACTTTTTTCTGATCATCAATATCGGTAAAGGTTCCTACCCAGTTTTTTATTACATTTCCGTCATTCACCGGGGTTATTCGCAGGAGATGATATCTGTATTCTCCGGAATCCACTTTCTTTATCCTGGCCTCGAGCTCGAGTGCCTGGCTCTTTTTGCGGCAGCGGTTAAATTCTTCTCTGATATTAAGGTCATCGGGATGCACTTCGGGAAAATCCACATCTGTATCCGAGTATTGATACCACTTGCAGTTGACAAATTCTATATTCCCATCTTCATTGAGTGTAAATGCAATCTGCGGAAGTGACTCAAGCATGAGCTGAAAGTGATCGATCTGGGATTTCATGGTTACCTGTGATTCGCGTCTTCCTTTAACTTCCAGTTCCAGACTCTGCTGTGTCTTTTTCATGGCAAGATTCTGCTCCTGAAGACTGTAAAAGGTTTTCACTTTAAGCAACAGAATTTCAGGGTCTACCGGTTTTGTGACGTAGTCTTTTCCTCCTGAGGCATATCCGCGGGTTATAAACTTCTTTTCGGTATTGACTGCGGATAAAAATATAATGGGAACTTCTTTTGTTTTGCTATAATCAGCTAATGTTTCTGCGACTTCAAATCCATCCATGCCCGGCATCTGCACATCCAAAATAATCAATGCATAATTATTTTTTATGGCCTTTCCTAATGCTTCTTCTCCGGAACTGGCTGTATCTACCTGAAAATCTTTAGATTCCAGCAGTTTTTTCAATGAATAAAGATTGCTTTGGTTATCATCAACAATTAAGATCATAAAATGAATCAGTACTTGGGGTTTATTTTATATTTAAGTCCCGCCAAAAATACTCACAAAATTTCGAAAAACATTGATTTTTTTATTCATTTTACGTCTACATACCACACGTATATACTTATAAATCAATTTTTAAAAAAAATAATATGAAAATTTTATTATATTCAAAAAAAAGCTTTAAATCTAATACTTAAATGATACCGGACAAGTGAACATATACGGCGAATTCCAGGTGATCCGATGTTTATTAACAGATTTGACCTTCATAAGGCCAAGAGCACTGACTATATAATTTTTTAAACTATCGGTCTGTGCATTGGCATTGATATGAAATAAGGATAAGAAGGCCTGTGATCAGAAAGTAAAATCGTTTCATTGTATAGAATCAATTGAAATACGGCAAAAATAATCCTTTTCACAAATGATCATACAACAAATGAAATACGACCTAAAATTGTTATCATCTGTTTGTTCGGTTACTTTAGGAATAATTAAAATAAATGATCTCCCAAAACCGCTCTCATTTCCTTCACAGATTTTTAAAACCTCACCACTACTTTCCCAACCGTCCGCCCGGTTTCAATTTGCTGATGTGCCTTAGCCATTTCTTCAAATTCAAATACATGGGAGACATAAGGTTTCAATATACCTGCTTCCAGTAAGGACGCAATCTGCTTCATATCGATCCCATCGGAATAGACAGACATAAAATAACAGGCATGTAGTTTTTTTTCACGGGCTCTTAATTCGTCATCTTCCGTATGTCCTGACGGTAATGTGACAATGGTTCCAAATGGTTTTAATACCTGTACTGATTTTTGAAAGTTTTTGCCTCCAATGGATTCAAGAACAAAGTCTAAATCCCTGAGTACTTTTTCAAAAGAAGTTGCATGGTAGTCGATATGCTCATCAGCCCCTTGTTTTAATACGAAATCACGATTGGACAATGAAGATGTACCAATGACATAGGCGCCCCTGTATTTTGCTATTTGTACAGCAAAATGTCCCACGCCACCCGAAGCAGCATGGATAAGCACTTTATCTGTTGATCTCAACTTACCGTAGCTGTTAAATGCCTGCCATGCCGTTAAAGCCGCCATGGTACTTGCGGCAGCTTCTATGTGAGTGATATTCTTCGGTTTTAAAGTGAAATGTTCGGCCGGAGCTGCAACATATTCTGCATACCCTTTACCGTGTCCCACGAAATTGACCATCCCAAACACTTCATCATCAATGTGAAATTGCGTGACCTCACTTCCGACTTCCACCACTTCTCCAGAAATGTCCCAACCTAAAATCAATGGATTATATTGTGCGAGTTCTTTTGCCAGCGGAGCATGTCGGCTTCGTACTTTGATGTCTACCGGATTAATGCTTACAGCTTTCACCTTAATCAGTACTTCATTTGTTTTTATTTCAGGTTTTTCTATGTTTTTATAAATAAGGCATTCAGTTCCTCCAAATTTTTCCAACACGATTGCTTTCATAGTACTTCTTTACTGTATTAATTTTACAAAAATAGACTGGAAAACAGAGTAAAAAAAGGTACATTTAAAGCTTATTTGGGTATCTTTACGATATGGCAAAAGAAAACATCCATCAGCCACTTGAAGTATTCTACGAAAAAGTGAATGATTGTCCTCTACGTGACAGGCAGTTCAATTTTTTCGAATTTGTATACGTCATTTCGGGCACGGGAAATCACACTGTGAATGGAAATAAGTTTTGGTATTCTGCAGGAGATCTATTTCTCATAACACCCAATGACTGTCATGCATTTGATCTTGAACATACCTGCGAATTTATAGTGATCCGTTTTGGAGAAAGCTATATCCGGGAATATCAATGGAAAAGTATAGACCATATAGAATGTCTTTTATACTATGCATCCCATATACCAGGCTCGGTACTTGTTAATAATGATGACAGAAAAATGGTTGATTTAGGGATACAAAACCTACAGCAAGCTATTAAAAATCAATCTATTTACAATGAAGACCTCATCCGACATTTTGTGAATGCTGTTATCGTAATCGCTGCAAGGAATATGGCTATGATTCAGCCAAGGTTGATCACACTCAATGCTGGCAGCCGTATTTTGCAAATTCTGGATTACATTCAGAAACATATAAGCCGTCCTCAATTTTTAAAGATTAGCGTAATTTCTGAAAAATTCGGGTTATCCCCTACCTATCTTGGCAGCTATTTTCGTAAGCAATGCAATGAATCTATACAGCAGTATATCTCTTCTTACCGCATCCGGCTGATAGAGCACAGATTACGTTTCAGTGATAAAAGAGTTCATGAAATAGCCGATGAATTTGGGTTTGCTGATGAAAGCCATATCAATAAGTTTTTCAAGCGACATAAGGGATTGAGTCTTAAAGCATACCGAGTGGGAATTAAATCATTAAAAGATTAAAATACATTTTAAATGATCACTCTGGAAGTCCGTTTTAAGCACAATTATGTCTTAATCAGCTTTTCAGCCAGTTTAAGCATTCCGTAATCTGTCTTTTACTGATAAATACATCTGAATTGATTTCAGGAGCCGGAGAAAGTTTTAATTCTACTTTTTGACTGGAATGCTTGATAATCTCAACAATAGCATTTTTATTGATGATAAATTTGCGGTTGATCTTAAAAAACAGATCCGGATTCAGCTTATGGATGATATCTTTAATGGTATCATCATAAATATAGGTTTTGCCATCGTTGGTGGTCAGAAACAGGTATTTTCCGGAAGCAAAGAAATAAGCGGTCTGATGTTCGTCTATTGATTTCAGTTTATTTCCCTCGCGTACCATGAAATGATTCATTTTCCCGGGATTTTCCGGCTGACGTAAGGTGGAAATAGATTTGAGGACGGGTTCGGGATCAAAATTGGACCGTATGGAAATGAATTTCTGTAATGCTTTATGCAAATCCTCCTCTTCAAAAGGTTTCAGAAGATAATCTATGGTAAAATGCCTGAAAACACGTATTGCATATTCATCAAAAGCAGTGATAAAAATAATGGGTGTAAAGAGTTCCACCTGTTCGAAAATCTCCAGACTCATGCCGTCCCCCAGGTGAATATCCATAAAGATAAGGTCAGCAGAATGGTTTTCGAAGAAGTCTATGGCCTGTCTTTTTGAACGGAGAATCACGGTTTCTGTGACAGGGACTATGGTCTGCTTATCCAGCAGATCCCTGAGATAATTAACAGCCAGCAGTTCGTCTTCTATAATGGCGATTTTCATAACCTCACAAAAGTACGAAAAAACCGCTTAAACTATTACGTTCAAGCGGTTTCAGAGGATGTTAATATAAATGTTTTATAAATTCGGATTATTCTTCTTGGCACTCATAGGATATTCTATGGTATATCTCGGGTCATTCTGCTGAAGAATATATTCTACACCGTTGACGATATGAATAATTTTTTTCTGGTCTGCTCTTCTCAGATCAAACCATCTGTGGCCTTCGAGAGCAAACTCCCTGAATCTTTCGTCCAGAAGATAGCTCATGAACTGTGAGGCATTCATTGGACTGATCTCGTTCTGAACTGCGGTATATCCTGCAGGAGTATATCTGTTGGCTAAAACTTTCAGCAATGCTTCTTTGGCTTCATCAAGCCTGTTGAGCTTTAATAATGCTTCAGATTTTATAAAGTATAATTCAGCTGTTCTGAAAGAGACCCTGAAATTATTACTGCCTCCTTTAATCACTTTATACCTATTGTTATTTTTTTCAAAATAGATTCCAAATCTTTTGTCTGTAACGGAATTATATTTTGAAATCAATTCCGGAGAGGCAAAAATTACATTTTGAACATTAGTATTCAATGGATTATCTAGCGCCAGGATAGATTCCACGGACGCATAATGATTAGGTGCCGTATTGCTGGTATTTAAATTACTTAATTCTCCTTTTACAGCCAATACCGTCTGTGCATTATACAGTGCTTTATTCCAGTCTCCCTGATAAAGAGCAAGTCTTGCATTAAAAGCAATCAGAGCATTTTTAGAAAATTTATAGTTAGCACCGGCAGCCTGCTGCTGTTCTACCATAAGACCCTCCGCTTTTTCCATATCTTCATGAATCTGATTGTAGACTTCCTGTACGGTAGAAGGTTTTAATACTGCTTCCATGTCAGCTTTTAAACTGATAGGAACTCCCCTGTCCGCGGAAGCCGTAGCAGTATTATAAGGTTTTGCATACAAATTAACCAAATCAAAATAGGAATACGCACGCAATGCATAAGCTTCTGCCAGAATCTGATTTTTTTCAGGAGAATCTTTCATGGTCTTGCTGCCTTCGTTGATCGCCTGGTTCAGGTAGAAGATTACCGTGTAAAAATCTGCCCACTGAAATTCTTTTGTTTCAGCATCATAATTGCTGTCCTTCCACATAGCCAGTTCACGATAGTAAGGGAAATCACTGGTATTTTCATCTATTACCATCTCATCTGTACGAAGGGCAGAAAGGGATTTATGAATAGGATATTTGGAATAGGCGGATGTCAGTATTTTTCTGTAATCTTCAACGCTAACCGGAATCACTTTCCCTTCAGGCTGTATATCCAGAAAGCGGTCACAGCCGATACTTGTAAAGCTGATGACTGCCAGAGCAATGAATGTAGTTATTTTTCTCATTTTTTCAAGTTTTAAAAAGAAACATTAAAGCCAATTGTCACTGATTTGGCAATAGGCTGCGCATAAATATTACCATAGGTTTCGGGATCAAAATATCCTTTATACCCGTTACTGAATACAAACAGGTTACGCCCTTCCACACTCAGTCTCAGACTGCTGATTCCCATAGGATTCGTGAATTCTTTAGGAAGTGTATATCCTAAACGGATACTGCTGATTCTCAGGTAACTGATCTCTTTTGCCCATATATCAAGCAGACCATAGGTGTTGTTCGGGCTATCGGTAAGCCATTTGTTCCCCATCCATCCCGGGTTGCTTTCCATATCAGGACTTGTTATGGCCGGAAGTGAAATTCCTGCTTCGTAGATCTCCCTTGTATAATTTCTTCCTCTGTCCAAATTCATTCCTCTGTAAGAAGGGGACCTCATCACCGTCTGTTTAAAGTTGAAAGCTGCTGAAACAGTCAGATCGAAATTATGTACTTTAAAGGTGTTTATAATACCCCCGGTAAATTTAGGATCCCTGTCTCCAACGTAGGTAAAAAGGCCTCTCATTTCTTCAGCGGTAAGCTTTGTTCCGACCAGCTGCCCCGGAAGGAATTCTTCATACACATCATAGAGTTTAAAGAAATCCTCAATTTTCACCTTTTCGTTTCCTTTCCAGAACATAGGGTTCCCGTTCTCATCCATCCCTGCCGTTTTCAAAGCAAATACAGCATTTACAGGAAGTCCTTCCCTCGAAGGAAGCATTGAATTCTGACGGGGCTGCTCAGTAATGACGTTACTTTTATTATGAGCAAAATTAATCGTGGTTGACCATTTGAAGTTTTCATTATCGATATTTCTCGTAGAAACTGCCAATTCAAAACCTTTGTTCGTTAAACTTCCCCAGTTCATCATCGTATAATTGAATCCTGTTTCAAGAGGTGTTTCTCTCATACTGATCATATCTGTTCCTTTTCTGCTGTATACATCGGCAGTAAGGTTGATACGGTTTTTAAACAATCCCAGATCAAGTCCTAGATTCACATTGGTGGTTTTTTCCCAGCGGAGCTTATCATTCGGAGCCGTGATTACATTAATAATTTCTTCTTTTGTTCCGGGAAGAATGTTGGCTTCTCCGTATTCACCGATAAAAAACGGAGATGTATTACGGTCAATATTTCCCTGTAAACCATAGGAAGCCCTTAATCTCAGATTGGAAATAAGAGGTACATTCTTCATAAAGTTTTCCTTTGTCACCAGCCAGGAACCAGAAACTGCCCATATTGGCAGGTACTTGTACTTTTTATTGACTCCAAAAAGATTGGTCCCATCATATCTCACACTTCCGAAAAATGTATATTTCTGATCATAAGTATAAGAAGCCGTAGCAAACATAGAAGCATAAGCGTTCTCTACCGTAGGCATTTCACGATAGGTTTCGTATTTTTTATCTCCTGCATAATCAGAGTTGGGAAATATGATCGGGGTTCCTGTTTTGGTAAGACTGTTAAAACCAAAAGCTCTGGTAACCGTAGTATTATCCTCTGTTTTACGGATTTCAGTTCCGGCCATCAAATCAATCTCATGCACCGAATTAATTCTTGTGCTGTATAACCCCTGTAATTTCCAGTCGTATTGAAAGAAATCATTGTTCCAGTTTTGCTTAATATCTCCGGCAGGCAGGAAATAACGGTAGGCACCATCTTTATAGTAACGGGTTCCCTCTTTCATCTTTCTGGTAAAGTAGGTTTCCTGTCCGGCGTATTTTTCTGTCTTATTGGTATCATACTGAATGCCCAGCTGTGAAGTAAACCTGAGGCTTTTGGATGCTTTATACTCTAAATCCAATATCGCCTTTAATGACTGATTCTTCAGGGTATACTCTGTATTTTCTCTTTCTTCAAGAAAATTGAAAGGAATATAAGTATCCGCAAAACCGTCGATATCTTTGTCATAGTTATAACTTCCATCCGGATTGAAAGGATTCATATACGGATTGGCATTTCTTGAATAATTAACCGGGCTTGCTGATGCGTCTGCATCTGTCATAAACGACTCTTTCTCGCTGCGTGTTCCAAAAACAGAGATTCCTGCATTCAGCTTATCACTTATTTTGTAATTGTTCTTTAAAGTAAGGTTATATCGTTCAAAACCCGTTCCTATGGTGGTTCCCTCTTCATCATAGTATCCCAGTGAGAAATAATAATCCGAACGGTCACTGCCTCCTGAAAGGCTTAATCCGTATTGCTTGTTGATGGCATTTCTATACAACAGTTTCCCCCAATCCGTATTGTTATTTCTTAAACCATCGATCTGCTGACGGGTAAAAGAATTCAGTGCACCCAAACCTCCGTTTCTGAAGGCATCAAGCTGACTGTTTTTCATTAAAATTCTCATGACTTCACCTTTATCCGCACGATAAGTCAGGTCTGCGCGGCTGGCAAGCATCAATTCGAGATCAACTTTTTCAGAGGCATTCAACAGGTTGAGTCTGTCGAAATCAGGGCGTGCCGTCACGAAAGTATCTGCTGAGAAATTCAGCTTCATCGTTCCTTTCTTTCCTTTTTTTGTTGTAATGGAAATCACACCGTTTGCAGCTCTGGCGCCATAAATGGCTGTAGCTGCTGCATCTTTCAGGATGGTAATATCTTCAATATCGTTAGGATTAAGTCCGGCAATAGAAAAATTCTGAAGCTGGTCAATATTGTCTTTATCACTGAAATTCGGCACATCATTTCCTTCTAACGGAAGACCGTCAACTACCCATAACGGATCCTGTGGACCGGAAAGGGAAGCCGTTCCTCTGATTCTGATTTTTGCAGGGCTTCCCGGAGCTCCTGTTTCCGGTGTTACTACAACTCCGGCAATCTGTCCTGCCATCATCTGATCCACACTGGCAACACCGGCCTGGCTGATATTATCCATCTTCACCGTTGAAACGGCAGAAGTCTGCTTGCGTTTTTCAATTTTCTGGTATCCGGTAATGATAACTTCCTGAATTTTGTTTTTGTCTGTAACTTCAGGAATCAGTCTTACTGTATAATTAGTCTTGTCTTCACTGATCATGATGATCCTGGATTCATAGCCGGGATAGCTGATCAGTACAGACTTGGTATCTGCAGGAATTTCAAGGATGAATTTTCCGCTTTTATCAGTTACCGTACCTACTGATACGCTTTCAATAATTCCTTCAAGGTCGGTTTTGGTGGAAACGGACTGTGTTTCTATTTTTACAGATGCTCCTACAATAACACCAGAGGTATTTTCGTCTTCAATTTTTCCTGTAATAGTTTTCTTTTCCTGGGCCAACGCAATCTGAGCCGCCAAAAGAGGTAAAAGTATTAGAGTTTTTTTCATAGCTGATTATTTGTTTAAAGCCTCTTTTATCCGGATGATCAAGTCTGCGTAATGAGCCCTGGAAGCTTCATCTCCTTTATTGTTAGTTTTATATAGTAAGTTCAGTACTTTCTGGAGTTCTGCTCTTTTATAAGTGGTTACTTCAGATACTCTTTTCATGGATGAATAATTGATATTCCTAAGGCTCTGATCTTCTCCATGGAAGTTGCAGATCATCGGAACGTTCAGCGTATTTTCAACCTTTAGAGCTTTTACAGCTGTTTTTTCAAATAGCTTATTGACGGAAACGATTAAAGCATCCACATAATTTTTCTGGGTCATCTTTTCAAGGATGGTTAAACTTCCTTTTTTGCTGAAAATGGCCGCACGAACCTGGTTGAATAAATTTTCTACGGTGTAGATTTCTTCTTTTGAACCTGAAACTTCATGTTTTAATTCATTTTCGATCATTCTGAGCAGTCGGTCATCCATAAACAGGGAGTAAATATTCCCATATTGCATTCCTCTCGCTAAAGTATAAGGAGTCTGCTCGAACGGTCCCATCGGTGAGTTTTTAACCGGATAGGTTTTCTCTGTAATCGGATTGAAAAACAGCCACTCCGGAAGTTCTATTGCATTTTTAATGAGATAATCGACGGCTCTTTTCTGAGTTTCAGCAGGTACTGCCTCATAGGCTTTTTTATTGCTGCCAAAAACCGTCTGATTCAGATAAATGCCTCCTACATTGGCCATAACATGACCTGTGTAGAGATCCCACTGCCCTATTACTCCCAGATACAGCTTTCCGGCATCTGTATAGCTTTTTCCGTCTTCATAGGTCCATGTTAAAAGGTTCTTTACAACAGTCTTCAAGTTTTTGATCCCGTATTCACCGGCTTTCATGGCATCATCGCCCAGGTCTTCAGACTGTGAACGCGGATCGATGGTTTCCAGGTAATTCTGCTGTTCTCCATAGAAATACATGGGATCATCCTGGTGTTTTTCTATTAAATTCCTGAGTGCTTTTTTCTCGGATATTTCGTCCGGATACCAACGGTACCCCCATTCAATAGCATATTTATCATAGACACCGATTTTTGGAGTAATGGCCGTAACCCCATCTTCCGGCTGGGCAACGTAATTGTACCGTGCATAATCCATAATGGAAGGCGCTGTTCCACCCATTTTATCAGTGAATTCTTTTGAACGAAGTGACTCTACAGGGAATGCGAAGGACGCTCCCATATTGTGCTTCAATCCAAAGGTATGCCCCACTTCATGGGAGGATACGAAACGGATTGCTTCCCCCATATGCTCATCACTGAATGTATTTCCCCTGGCTTTTGGATCTATCGGTCCTGTCTGGATTCTCATCCATTCCTGAAGGGATGTCATCACATTATGCCACCATATGATATCCGATTCAATGATTTCACCACTTCTCGGATCCACTACCGACGGCCCCATCGCATTGGCCTTAGGTGAGGCAGCATATGTGATCACAGAATATCTTACATCGTCAATATCAAAATCTTCATCTTTTTCATCGGGCATTTTGGCGATAACGGCATTTTTAAAGCCTGCTTTTTCAAAAGCGACCTGCCAGTCATAAACGCCTGCAATGATCTTTTCACGCCATTGTTTTGGTGTTGATGGGTCTATGTAGTAAATAATCGGTTTTTTAGGTTCTACCAGCTCCCCTCTTAAATATCGTTCTTTATCTTCATCTTTGGGTTCAAGCCTCCATCTGGTAATGAGCTGCTTTTCATCCATTTTCTGCTGACGGTCGTTGAATGTCCAGTGCTTTTCACTGAAAAATCCGACTCTTGAATCAGCTGTTCTCGGCTGCATCGGTATTTTGGAAAGCAAAACGAGGTTGGTAGTAACTCCAAGGGTTACCGGCAGATCTACGCCTCCTTCGTTTACAGATGTCGTCAGTTGGGACTTCACCACAAGGTTCTGAGGAAAGGTTTTTACTTTTTCTATATAGGAAAGGTTTGATTTTACGGATCCCCCAAGACCTACATTGGCCAGAACATCATTGAAACTTTTCTGATTTCCGTCAAAGATTTTATTTACTTTAATGGCTACAGAGGTAGAATCGTTGTTTTGGGCTTCAATATCAAAAACCTCAATCACAGATTCTGAAAAGTTATCTTTAACAGATCTTGTAATGGCGTCATTTTTAGGTGATGATACCTGTGGAACCACAGTTTTCACCCAAACTTTTTTGGCTACAGTGTCCCGATGAAAGGAAATGACTTTGTTTTCATAGTTCATTCCTTTATTGAGACCGGCTTCGTTTACCTGCATCGGGACCTGTGACAGTTTATTGACTACCAGAAACTGACGTCCCATCAGGCTGTCAGGAATTTCAAAATATACATCTGTTTTTACCTGAATGGTATTAAGAAGCCCTTTTTTGTAAGTTCCTTTTTTGATCAGATCATCAATTTTCTTTGCTTTCTTTGATGAAGAGTCTGTTTTTTCTGATTTTTCTTTATCTGTTTTTAAAGTGTCTTTTTTCTGTGCAAGTGCTGCCGGTGAGGCTAAAGCGAGTCCTAAGTACAGTGCCAGCCTGTAGTTCTTCATTAAAATAGTCCTATTCATTCCAAATTATTAGATATCCCATGTTTCTGCCGCAAAACTATAGGTAAAGAAATAATATCAACATTAATAGGGAGTGAGAGGTGTATTTTTGGGAGTGAGTGGATTTCATTTTTTATTCCAATAAGGGTAAAAAACATACGAAATATTCACCATCTACTGAAATATTAACAGAATTATTTTTAAAATAATCATAAACCTGATTCAAATAATCAATTCCGAATTTCTCGCCCTGAACCTTTTCTTCTGTCTTTGGCTGCCATGTATTTTTAATACTAATACCATCATGTTCTACAGTAATGATAATGTCCAATGGATGATCTATGGTAGCAATATTATGTTTGATGGCATTTTCCACGACCATCTGAAGAGAAAGATATGGAATCCGCTTTTCGAGACTTTTTTGGTCATTGATGACGAGATCAAAAGTAAGTTCCTCATCAAACCTGCTTTTTAAAAGATCCATATACTGCTGAATAAAACTGATTTCCTGGGCAACAGGAACGATATTTTCTTTGGGAGGCACAATAAGATACCGGTAAATCCTGGAAAGATTCATGGTGAATTTCTGTGCATTCTCTTTGTTGATCCCGATGAGCATATAAAGAGAATTCAGGGAGTTGAACAGGAAGTGGGGATTGATGTTATTTTTAAGCTGCTGAAGCTGGTGCAGGGCTTCTGCTTTGTGCATTTTCTCGTTATCCACCAGCAGGAGATTTTTTTCAGACTGGATCTTTTCTTTTTCTCTGTATGCCAACGCTGTGGATCTTTGGAATAAGATAAAAACGGTAACAATAAGAAAAAGAGCTGCAAGAAAGATATACACGGTGTAGGTCTTTGTTTTATTGACACTCTCATCTATCAGGAAGTTCACGTGATTTACGACGGCGTATCCTTCGAAATTATCGGTCTTCAGTGGTTTTATAAAGCGGGTCACGTCTACGTTCAGATACTCGGAGACCGTGCTTCCTTCTGTATATCCCGATTGTGTATTACCTGTTAATGTGTCTTTTGGTTCAATGTTGGTAAACTCAAAAATATTTTTGCCTAAATATTTCTTTTCAGGATGGGTAATACAGACACCTTCTTTGGTAAAAACGTAGGCATAATTGTTCGGGGTTTTATCTATATTGATGAAGTATTCGTGAAGATCATCCAGGCTTACTGCAGAGCCATAATACAACAGGTCTTTATTGGACAGTGTAAGAGAGTCATAACTTACCCAGTACATACTGTCTTTACGGATATTTAAAAAATCACGGAAATTTCCGGAGCCGTTATTGTCTATCTTTATGTACTTTCCTTCTTTTCCTTTTTTTCTGAACAGGTAAGATAAAGGGCTGCTGCTTTCAAATTTCCCGGAAGCATGGCTATAGTAAGCATACCAACTGTAAGGCAGCAGATTACGTTTTCGGTTCAGCTCGTTCAGAACGGAAGAGTATTCTTTATAATTTTTCAGACCGTCTTTCTGGATCAAGGCCCGAAGAAGATACTGATAGTCTTCGATATTCCTGAATTCTTTTTCTATGGTTTCGTATTTCCTGAAAAATGTTTTCCGGGCAAATTCTTCATTATTTTTCCGGCTGTCATGAGTAATAAGAACACTCAGAATGGCAAAAGCGGTTGCGGCAATTAAACAGGTCGACAGAACCGCTATATAAATAGATTTCTGAGATATTATGTGTTTAAAATTAATATTCAATTCTTATGATTATTTTACTATTGATTTTTAATAATCATATTAATATTTTGTTGGTGTCTGTTTTCAACGATGCTTAGTATACTTTGCATGCACTAAGGCTGTTAAGACGGAGCAATCTTTGGTGATTCAACTAAGCGAATACTTAATCTAATGCTTTTTGAAGCTCTCAATTTCACTGCGGTTCACTTTTAGAATATATAAGGAGCAACAATATAATTTGATTTATAAATGGAGATTAATCAATTCAAAGCGAGCACTTTAAATATGCAAATCAAACAATTAAAACCAAGAATTCTAGTTTGGGATTACAAATATAAAAAGAAATTAAGAATTTAATGTACTATACCAAGAGATCCGTTACAAAAACAAGTGTGATTTTATTGATACAAAAGAGTATCTTTCAATAGCTTATCTACAATGTAAAATGAGATAATATTTCCCAACATTTACTAATTTTTGTCTTTTAGCAACTAATTTGGGTTCGAAATTTCCTTCATTTCCTGACCTTTGACCGATTTTTTCTGTTAATAAATTTACAAAGGTCTTTTTTGTTCTTAATGAGACAATACCTCTTTTCTTGCCATTTCAGGCGTTTATTTCCAATTTTATTAAAATTTATATTCAATAAATAAAAAAATGTTAAAAATTTATTAAAAATACAAATAATAATTTCTATTTTTAAGTGGCATAAAATGTAAATCATGATAAAAAACCTATTTTCTAAACCCAGTTATGGCCAGGAAGCTATTAGGGGCAAACTTTTCTTATTGATAGTGGTATTATCCACGGTTTGCTCAAAAGCACAATCCCCCTCCCTAGAGATGGCCGCAGGTGACAGTAACCCCACTACCAATGTAACCAATGTTGTAGGCAGTACTGTAATCAGACTACGAAACAATACAGACAACCCTACTGGTAGTACTTATGCTACTTATGCAAATCCCAGTGCTTTGAATGTTACGTATACTATGAGCAATCAGCAGTATACACAAACCAATTTTACCGGCTATAACGGAGCTATTTTCATGGGATATCCGGGAGAACCTATTCTGACATTAATGAATGCTTTCGGAAATACAACTGCTAATACTCCTTTTACGAGCAGCGATGCACCGGTAGGGACTGGTATTGACATTACAACAAACAGGGCTATCAATTTTTCCACCAATGTTCAGCCACTGACAGCTGCTGGAAGAGCCACAAATCAACGTTGGCAAATGGCGGACTTAACTCTTACTTTCAGCAGACCGGTTAATAATCCATATTTACAGATTAATGCACTCGGAGGAACGTCAAACGGACAATCTTATACAGCAGAATTTGATTATGTGTCTTCTAATGTGCCGGTAACTTTTTCAAAGATATCGGGTACGGCGCTTTTGAATGTTACTTCCACTCAGATACTAAATTCAGCCACAACTCCTGATGGTGCAGCCGCCAATGCTTCCAGGGGAACTGTATTGGTATCTGGCACGGGTATAACAACTATAACCTTGAGAATATTTACACGTGGAGCAGCTGCCAATACAGGTACTAACTGGCATGGAACGACAAACACAGCAGGAGATGGATATATGCTGGGAGTAACTGCCTCAGAATCGAACTTAGCAGTTACAAAAACAGTTAATAACTCAACACCAGCTGCAGGAAGCACTATTAGCTTCACTGTGACGGCAAATAATACGGGCGCTTCCAATAATACCAATGTGATCGTAAATGACCTTCTTCCCTCGGGATACACTTATGTTAGTTCTACAACCTCTACTGGGACCTATAATAGTGGAACCGGAGTCTGGACCGTAGGGAGTTTAAATGCTGGTGCAAGCGCTACTTTACAAGTTAATGCAATCGTAAAAAGCACAGGTAGCTATATGAACACAGCTACTATTTCCGGAGATCTTCTGGATCCTGATAATACGAATAATACCGCGAGCGTAACACCAACACCGGTTATTACTGATACAGACGGTGATGGGATTGACAATACCGTGGATCTTGATGATGATAATGACGGCATTTTAGATACAGATGAAGGCTTTTGTACCTCTCAAAGTGTCTATACTTTGAATATGGCCAGCACCTTGGCAGGAGCTACCATAGGAGTTAACGGCGGAAGCTTTAATCTGGTATATACCCTAACTTCCGGTCCTGCAGTAGCATCATTAGGAAGCAGTTTTAATGTTCCCTTCTCCTATTCAGATCTTAACAATACGGTGAATGCACAAAACCATACCTGGAGTATATTCAATACTTCAGCAACTGAATTCAGAATACTTCCCAATACAACTTCTTTGTATACCGGCTTACCTACTAATAATACAACCACTGAAGATCAGAGTGGTGCCTCACCGAATACACCAGACTCATGGTTCAGATATCTGCTAAGCACCAATAGAATTTCTCAATTAGGAAATTACACCACTACCATAGGAAGTTTACCTACAGTAACGGGAACTTCTTCTTATAGTAGCAATACTGCACTCAATTTATTTTCGACTTTTAATGCCTCCAATGCCGGAGCAGTTCTGGGAAGCGGATATTATTCAAGAATGCAATTCCAGAACACTACCAATACAGGGGCTGGAGCTGCAACATTGCCTTTTGGGGTAAATTACGGTAATACCTATACATGGAACTACACAGCATTTACCAGTACAGCAGGTACAGGCGCCGGAAATGCTGGTGACAGAGGACTGATCACTATTTCACAGAATACGGTTACTTTCTGTAATCACAGAGATACAGACGGAGATGGAACACCGGATTATCTGGATTTGGATTCCGACGGAGATGGCTGTTATGATTCTCTTGAAGGAGATGAAAATGTACTTGTTGCACAGTTGAATCCAAATGGAAGTATTGCAGGAGCTGTTGACGCCCAAGGGGTACCCGTGATCGTTAATTCTGGTGGAGCTGCAGATTCAGGTGCAGATCAGGGACAAGGAGTCGGGACTTCAGCTAATTCGGCGATTCAGGATACTCAGTGTTTAACAGGGTTCGGATGTACTAACAATATGTACCTTTCTCAATTAAATACATTATATAATGTAGACACTGCTACCAATCCTTTTACTTATACACAGATCGGACCTGCCGCTGCTACAAATTATAATGCAATAGGCATTAATCCGCTTGATGGTTTCATGTATGGAATGCTTACCAACTCTAATACGATTATCCGTATCAATGCCAACGGTACCTATAATACACTCGGAGCGGTAACAGGTTTACCTGGTGCAGTTATATATAACTCAGGAGAAATAGATAATCTGGGAAACTATTATGTAAAATTAAATACCAATAACAACCAGATTTACAGAATAAACCTGACAACGTTAACTGCTACATTGATTACGCTTTCAGCTAGTGTTAATTTACCTGATATGGCATATAGCATAACTACGGGACTGTTGTATGGTGTTAACTCAACTAATGGGCAGCTCGTGTCCGTTAATCCGATTACAGGAGCTGTGGTCCCAATAGGAATTACACCTGGAGCTGTTAATTTTGGTGCTATGTTTGCTTCCAGCACAAGTGAAATGTTTGGCGTTGATAATACAGGAGGTTTTTATCAGTTTAATCTTACCACCGGACAGAGAGTTCTTATTTCCAATGCGCCTCCAAGTTCCGGAAATGACGGTGCACATTGTGTTAATACCCCTATAGTTTTCAGTGCTGATCTTGCTGTAACTAAAACAGACGGAGTTACAACCTATGCTCCAGGTACCTCTACCACTTATACTGTAACAGTGAATAACAGTGGGCCGTTTGGAGTTCTAGGGGCCACTGTTTCAGATCCTGTTCCTGCAGGAATTCCACCTGCAAATGTGAGTTATACCGCAGTTGCGGCAGGCGGAGCCACTACATCCGTATCCGGAACGCAATCAGGAGCAATTAATGACCTGGTGAGCCTTCCCGTTGGAGGTACTGTAACCTATACAGTGGTGGTAAATATACCTTTTGCCTATTCGGGAAATCTTGTTAATACAGTAACCATTACTCCTCCGTCTAATATAACTGAAGTCAATAATACCAATAATACGGCAACAGATACGGATACCCAGGCAGTGTGTTATAAGCCGGCGGTGACAGCAGGAACAGCATTAGACTCTCCTATGGGAATTACTTCCCTGGCAAGAGCAGGAGCTTCTACAGGAGGTAATAATTGGCCAATGGTAAGAAAAGGCGCCTGGACTGTTCTTGAAGCCAAAACGAAAGGGTTTGTGCTCAATAGGCTGACTTCAGCACAGATTACTGCTATCCCGGCTGCTAATCTGGTAGAAGGAATGATGGTGTATAATATTACCCTGGATTGTTTACAGGTTAATACCAATGGGACTGCTGCCGGATGGGCTTGCTTTAATACCCAAACTTGTCCTACTAATTAATTAACTTACTTTTAATATATTCAAGATGAAAAATATTTTCGTAATCATATTGACCTTATTCTGTGAGCTTGCTTTTTCGCAGGTTGCAATAGGAAAGACACTCGTTTCGTCTCCATCTGCTTCACTGGATTTTGGAACTGCCAACCGGGGAATAGTACTCCCCTGGGTAACTTCAACAGGAGCTGTAGCAGGTGTTGTGAACGGGACAATGGCCTATGACCTTACTGATAAAAAAGTGAAGGTAAAATATGTTTCAGGCTGGAAAGATCTCTCAGTGGACACTTCAGGAACTACCGTTGATCCGCTGACTAGTGTAGATGGGGTAACTATCCAAAATACAGCTACAGAAAATACAGCTGCCAAAACATCCATAGGTACTCCAACCTCTACTCCGGGTATTTTGGTTTTGGAAGACACCAATAAAGCAATGATTCTTCCCAAAGTGAACAGTCCACATCTTAATATCATCAACCCGGCTCCGGGAATGATGGTGTATGATACTTTTAATAAACAGTTAGCTGTTTTTAACGGTAACGTCTGGACTTTCTGGAAACAGTAATATATAAACTTACAAATCAAAAAAATAAGCAGCCTCATTGAGGCTGCTTATTTTTTTCCTGAAAATCTTGAATTATTCTACACCTTAATTTAAAATCTAGTCAAGATTACTGAAACTTTATTATATTTTTTCCTGATAAATCTTTTTCCATTTTGCCACAGTATTCCTGCTGAGTCTATACTCATTAGCTAATTGTGTATTATTAAGATCATATTCTTTTTGATAGCGGAGCAATACAATGATGGATTCTTCATCATAAGATTTTGACTGTTGAGTGATATAAGACTTTTTCTCCCCTACCGTTTTTGATATCAAATTATTGAATTTAATAATGTCAATGCTTTTATCCAATGGTGGAATGGAAATCTCTTTTTCCAAGCCTTTACATTTTAGAAGATCAGAATAAATTTTTTGGTAATTAGGTGTTCTCATAGATTTTAATGTTTTCTTAGCCACTTATACAGTGTAGTTCTTGGAATATTATACTCTTCAGTGATCTGCGATACAGTCTTTTGATCAGAAGCGACCAGACCAACCAAAAATTCTTTGATTTCCTTGGTATAAATATTTTTTCTGAAAATAATCTTTTCTCCGCTCTCTCTTATTTTCTTATTGTTTTTAGTATGAGAGATTCCGTCATACAATAAAAGATGGGTTACATATATTCTAAAAAAATCATATTCTAGCAGCTTGCACCATTTTAGAAGAGAATCGGTGTCTATACTTTTATTGCCATACATCCTTACTACCTCTTTCTCTCCGGTTTTGAAGAAATTGCATGCCCTTTCAATAGAAATTTCTTTCTGTTCCATCTGCTCTTTAATATAATTTCCTATATGTATTTCTTTAAAATCTATATCCATATTATTGAAGATTAGTTTTTTTTATATGCTTTTCTACCCATCTATAAATCATCCATTTATAAAGATTTTTCTTAGAAATATTATTTTCTTTGGAAACTTGTGAAATGCTTTTTTGCTTAGTATCAATCAGTTCTAAAATAAAGTCTCTTATTTCTTTTTCATTGTGATGCATTGGATTCATTATATTAAGGTACAGATAGTTGTTGCATTGAGAAATTCCGGCTTTCTACAAGGGAATTAGGAGCCGTAATTTGTACATTTGTAGTAGGTTTATCTCCGGCTCCCCAATTCATCGTCAGATAAATCCGGTCTCCTGCATTCAAATGCACTATACAATTTACATTAATAGGCGTATTGGCTGACTGGGCAATGATATCCATAAAATTTCCCCGATTACCACCAATAATATTCGCAACAGATGTCCCATTTTTAGTAATATTCAGGTTAATCCCCGTCCATTGAAAAGCACCCGAAGGCGCACCGCCACTCCCAAAATAGGAATATCCTTCTATTTTGTACACTCCTGATTCCAAAATCTGCCAGTAATCTCCTGCATCATTCCATGATACAGATCCCCCCTGATTAACAATAACATCTCCTACAGAAAATGGGATAATTTGCGGAGTACTGTTATTAAAAGCGGTAAATGCAGTTCCTGTATAAGTTACTGTATCCGTGGCTCCCAGCGCGGCTATAGTTGCCGTTGTTTTGTCGATGAATGTAGCCAGCTCCCATGTGGTACCGGAAGCTGTTCCTTTGCTGATCATCATAGCATAGCCGCCAGGATTCAACTTAAAGCTTGCCACTCCTGCTCCCGATTGGTTGTCTATTAATTCCGTTCCACCTGCTGCAATGGTGAGCTGGCCTGTTCCGGTATTTTTAATATAATATACCCTTCCCAGGATATTTCCAGCAGCAGGACTAGCTGCTACAGCTACCGGCAGAGTAAATGTAGCAGGAGTACTGCCGTTAAATGCCAAATAGAAATCATTTGCCCCAAGCGTGGTGGATGTTGATACATTTTTATATTGTCCGGCTATAGAACCATTGACTGTCAGGGTACTTCCCGGCAAGGAAGTATTAATTCCAACATTTCCCGCCTGTGAATAAACAGTGAATGGTAGCATGATTAAAGCCGCAAATACTATTTTTTTCATCATAATATTTTATAAATTGATAATAGAGAATAATTTCATTAGGGTTTCCAGAAAGACCATACTGTTCCGTTGAATACAGCCAATTGATGTTTAATATTGTCATATACAATCATTCCCGCCGAAGGGCTGATGATGTTTGCATGCGGGCTGTCCACTTTGGGAAGGATCATTGCTTTATTAATATCTGTCAACACTAAAACACCCGGAGTGGTATCAGTAGCTGCATTGGTTCCTATTCCCGTTTTAGCGGAAGATTTTTCAACAAGCGGATCCTGTAATGTGGTATTCACAGTTCCTGTAGTATCTATGCTTAAGTCAAACCAATTTCCGTTTTTGCGGTATTTGATCTTTTTATCTGTGATATCATAGATCATGGTACCATCTACAGCTCCTGTTACTCCTGCTGCGGAAGTCACCCAGGGTAATAACAGTCCCCTGTTTTCTGTTCCAAACTCCAGTGAAACAGATGAGTTGGTCACTGAGCTCTTGCCTATTGCCACCTGTGAAGAAACACAGGTAGAAATAACAGCCAATATTGAGATGAATATTTTTTTCATTTTGAGAATATTATGAGTTGATAGGGTTATTAATAATCCGGACAGGTTTGTGTGTTGAAACACTGCCAGCTGAATGAAGTTCCATTATTTGTGGTGGTATAGATCTTTAAGCAGTCAGCTTCTTCATCATACACCATCATGCCTTCCACAGGAGTGGCAATGGCATTCACCTGGGCTGTGGTAGGAATCCTGTTCACGACAAATCCTTTGGTTTTAGCCTCCAGTGCTGTCCATGCTCCTTTACGAATCATGGGCCAGTTACCGTTGTTTATTCCGGCTCTTCCCAGTGCTGTTATACCAGATTTAGTATCCAATACGGTTCCGGCCAGTACTGCCGGCTTGTAACAGAAACATCCTGAACTGATGGACGCATTTTGAGAATCACCTATTGCCTGTCCTGCAGCTCCTGCAATAGTGGGAACACCATTAGCATCAACACATGAAGAGCCTGCACATAAATTCTGATTAGAAGCCGTAGACCCTGTTCCTACAGAGAGGCTGCTTGCCGCAGTTACTAATTGTAAGCTTGCAATATTTGCAGCTCCTTCCAGTGCATCCACACATCCGTCATTATCTGAGTCCAGGTCAAGCTGATTGGGAATGCCATCCAAATCAGTATCTATGGAAGTACAAGTCTCCTGCCCGTCTAAAAACACATCAAAACCATACGCCCAAACATCTGCAGCTACTCTTAATTCAGCATTGGTGATTGTTGCCGTAGCTTGGTAGGTTGTAAAAACAGTTGCATCCGGCAGAAACACGATCTTCCTGTCTGCATCCCGGATAAAAACAGCTTTCCCATTGGCATCCACCATTGCTGCTTCATAGGTTCTGGTTAAGGAAGCAATGGTCATCTGTATTGCTCCGGACTGGTTGAATGTACTTTCCGGCCAATATCCATTGGTAAAAACAGCATCACCAATAAGTCCGTAGGGAACATCTGTATTTAAGTTATTATTAGTAACCTGATATCCGTAATCTGTTGCATTATTCTGGGAAACAATCACTCCCTTGCTATTATTTTCGGACCAGGAAAGTATTCTGGTATTTACGGCTGTTGAAAGCTTATCCACGGAGGTTTGGGCATCAGCTGCTGAGGACCCTACATAGAAAATATCTATATTATCAGTCAATAATTGTGCTTCAGTAATGGCTGCTTCAGTAGCATAAGGTACAAATGTAATCCCTGGAATTTTGTCATAAGTGCCTGTAGGGCTAAAATTAGCTGTATTGCTGAGCATGTTGATCATTAACCCAGTTCTTCCAAGAGCTGTATTTAGATACCCTATTCTCAGATTTCTGGTCAATCCACTACAAACGTTCCCTTCATTGGTATCCAATATACCGTCATTATCATCATCCAAATCTGCAGCATCTGGTAGAATATCTCCATCGCTGTCCAGACATTTCCTGATCGTAGCATCCAATGCTTGAGGATCATAGGTACTCAGATAATCCGGAATCCCGTTAGTATTGGTATCTACAATATCTGCTAAACCATCACTGTTGGTATCTGTTGCCGTACCTGCCAGTGAAGTAAAGGTATAGTTAGGAGTTAAAGAAGTTGTTGCTCCGGCTTCTAAAGCATCACTACAGGTATCCCCATCTGAGTTTAAATCCAGATGATTGGGAGTACCATCCCCATCCGTATCTAATGTGCTGCACTGAGGCGTAACAAATCTGTCAAAAAAATAGGTCCAGGTATCTGCAATGGCCTTTTGGTCATTGGTCGTCGGAGTGACCATGCCGGATTCAGCATTATATATGGTAGCATCCGGGAAAATCAGCAAATTATATCCTCTATCTGTAATCACTACAGGTCTGAGATTCGCATCTGTCATCAGAATGTCAAACTGCCTTGTAGTAGACTGGATCGTCATCTGAACTGTCCCTGACTGATTCAGGGAAGAAGTTGGCCAATATCCGTTGGTGTAGGTATTCGTTCCTATAGTTCCCGAAGGTGTGTTGGGATTGACATTATTAGGGGTAATGGTATACCCATAATCTATAGCATTATTCTGAAGGGCAAATATGGATTTGCTGTTATTCTGGGCCCAGGTGATCAGTCTGGTATTAAGGGCTGTAGATACCTTGTCTGCACTGGTGGTAGCATCGGCCGCCGAGGAACCTACAAAAAATACATCTACATTATTGGCCAGTAAGCTGGCTTCAGTGATACTGGCTTCGGTAGCAAAAGGCACCAATGTGATCCCTGTGGTTTTATTATAAGTACCGTAGGGACCAAAGTTATTTAGGTTTAACAGCATATTGGAAGCCAAACCATCGTCTCCTACGCCACTGTTTAAATATCCTACCCTGATGTTCCTGTCTATTCTTCCGCAGAATTCTCCTTCGGTAGTATCTGGTACTCCGTCATTATCATCATCTATATCAATAGGGTTTGGAACCCCGTCGTTATCTGTGTCGGTACACAGGTTCTGATTAGAATTGCTGGCATATTTTGCATAGGTGGAAACATAAGAGACCTGTCCGCTGTCTACACTGGTTTCTACTGCATTCGCCAAACCATTGGCTCCGTAAGGCGCAGGTAAGATGCTGATCGTTTTATTGGAAGTCGCTCCTCCTTCGTATGCATCCGGACAGCCATCTCCATCACTGTCGGTATCCAAATGATTGGGCTTTCCGTCTCCATCCGTATCTACACTGCAAATTCCGGGTTTCGGATGTGCTGAAGGGATATAAACCGTAGCTGTTGAAAGCAGGGATGAGATTTCGTGTATTGCAGCCGTACCCGCAGTTACAGAGGTTGCATTGCCTGCAGAAACGGTTCCTATATACCTGATCTGGTAATATAAATATGCTGTTGTAGAAGTATTTGTAAAAGTAGGATTGGTACCAGCTATACTAATTCCGGCACCTGTGGTAAGAAGCGTAAAGGTGGTACCATCATTAGAACCGTATAATTTGGCAAAACCACTAGCCGCCATTCCACTGGCAGCCTGGGTAACCGACATCGATTTTAGGATTACCGGAGTTGGATACTGTACCGTAAAGATTCCTGATCCTGAAGTGATGGTTTGTAATGCTGCAAAATTATAAGCAGTAACGGTAGTTCCGTCATTAAGGTTATCATTATAAAGCAACGGAATCGTATTTCCGGCCGCAGGATCCCCGACTCCCCCATTTAATGTGGAAATGACAGAAGTAATCCTGTTGGCTTCGTATACCGTATAGAAGCAGTCCGGCGATTCTTCCGCATCCGGAATACCATCGTTATCGTCATCCAGATCAATGACATCTGTAATGCCATCACTGTCTGAATCCTGGGCTTTTACTATATTTGTTCCTGCCCAAAAAAACAAGAATATAGTAAAGAAGCCAACTAAAAAATTAAAATTTTTCATCATTTGTATTTTATGTCTCCAACAACTGAACAATTAAACTCATTAATTTTTATTAATAAATTTTTCCAACTGCATATTTTTTTCTTTTAAAGTTTTTATTTCTTTCTTTAATTCAAAAACATACAAATACAGTTCTTCTATTTTTTCCAGGTTTATTTCCGCAGCTCTGTTGAGTACAATTCCACCCTGAGCTTCTATTTCAGAGGCAGAAGGAACTCCAGGTAAATGCTTATTAAGGCGTGTATATTCTTCCACCTGATCCAGGTCCATCATTGTATAAGATGGCTTTAGCTTTGATAATCCGTCAAAATGCTTTTCAAACACATAATCAGGGGTTATTGTTCCCGAGGCTAAAATGTTACCAATAACATGCAGCTTTTGCGAAGGGCTCATTGTTCCTATCCCGAAATTCCCGTTGGTTGCCAGGATAGCTCTGTTGGTTCCCACTCCAAAAACCAAGGGCCCGGAAGAAGTGTTGGTCCCTACGAATAATTCCGTGCTTCCGGTAGATAATAACCTCGAAGTCCCATCCGTTAAAAGCTCCATATCCAACATTCGGCTGGAGCCAATCAAAGCTCTGATCAAGGAGCTACTGCTTCCTCTTGTAATCAGCCTTGTGCTGCCCGGGACAGCTACATTAATATCAAACGCTATATGATTGTTTGTATTGGTAGTTCCATTTTGAAACCACAGCATTTTGTTATTGGTTGAAACCATTCTGTCACCCGTAAGAGTCCCATCAGAATTATAAATATTAACTCCCTGCGGAAAGGTAACGGAGCTTGAAGAAATCCCGTTTACCGTAGTAGTCAGTGTATTTCCTGAAATGGTGTTGGTCACACTGTTGATGATAGGTGCTGTACGTGCAATCCCGTTGACCGTTGAGGTCATCGTGTTACCTGAGCTGCTTAACAGGTTTGTAGTAGCTGCCGTAATAGCAGGACCCAGATTAACCGTATTGCTTGCAATTCCATTTACCGTGCTTGTTAAGCTGCTCCCGGATAATGCCAATGCATTAGTGTTAATTATAGGAACAGTAGCCCCCGTCACTCCATTGACCGTTGTAGATAAGACGTTCCCTGAAGAGGTGTTGCTTACAGTATTTACAGCCGTAGTACTCGCTGCAACTCCGTTCACGGTGGAAGTAATCGTATTGCCCGTTGAGCTCAATACATTGGTTGTGTTTCCTGAGTTTTTTGCCAATACCCATCTTGTCCCGTCATCATAATATAATGCCGGAATCACATCATTTACTGTTGCTGTGTTATAGGCTACCATTCCCGCTACGTGAACTGATAGAGGAGCCGGAGAAACTGTGGAAACTAATGCTAGCCTTGGAGGCAGAAGTCCTTTGTTAGCTGAAACGATATCTAATGCTGCATCAGGATTAGGAGTAGAAGTATTTATGCCAACCTGAGCAAATGAGAAAGTTGAAATCAGGAAAATTCCTGCAGAAATTACATTTTTTTTCATTGTGTTGTTTTGTTTTTAGAATGTCTGTTTAATCAAAAAGCGAGAAGAAGGAAAAGTGATAATTCACTTCCGATCTCAACTTATTGGTAATTTAGATTATTATACCTGTATAGAAAAGGTATAGGAAGGGTTACAGTATTTTTCATCATTTGTGTTGTGTTTTTATAAGGCTGCCAAAATTGTATAGAAATAAGTATAAAATTTTATAACGTAATTTCTAAATAAGCTTCCGAATATTTTATCATTTGTTTTCGCTTACAAATCAATAAAAATATTCTATCAGAAACAAAAACCCGAGGTACCAACAGAGTACTTCAATTTTTAACAACCTGTAAATCAAAACGTTAATTAATTACCTAAATTATTCCGGAACCATACAACCATATCATCTTTTGCAGGTACGGAAAGTCTTTTTCTTAAATTGTATTTGTTATTTTTTACGGTCTGGACAGCTTTAAAGGTATACTCCGCAATATCTTTTGTATTAAATCCCAAATAGATATAAGCGCTTAAAATAAGCTCAGAAACTTTAAGGTTAGAATTGATTTCTAATAACTTTTTCTGAAAATCCGGATATTTTTCCTGAAAGTGTCCCCAAAATTCAGGGCTGTTGTTCTTAGCCAGATACATTATTCCATCAAATGCTTCACTGGTTTTCTGCTCCGATAATAAAGCTTGTGTATTTTTTTTCTTTTTACTTGAAGCCAATAGCATCCTGTAAACTAATGGAATCATTGTGACAGCACTCCCGATCAATAAATAATATATAATAAGATTTTTCTTTTTTCTTTTTTTGTGTTGTTTTGCTAACATGCTAAATTAAGTACCATTGATTAATAATTCTTAAAGACATGAGTAATAATGGCGTGTTTAAACCGCAATTATTAAAGATGAATTGTAGTCGATTGCTTAGGCCCAATGTCTAGCTGCTCGTTGTACAATATCATTTTAAAGTAGAAATATGCATCCTTTTTCATCGTGTTTTAAGTTTTTGTGTTAATAAAGAATTTTAAAATTCAAACCACAAAGCAAGAGAAGTCAGAGTTGAAAACAAAAAAAATAAGGTACCAACGAGGTACCTTTTATGCTAAATACAACAATAACAGCTACTTAATCACTCAAATTGGTTTTATGCAGTGAATATCTTTAATTTTTTTATAATAGAAAATCTATCCTTTTCCATTAAAAGATTGATTGGTAAATTTGTGCTGAAATTAGGCCTTACCTAAATGATTCTCATCCATAGTGTAATATCTTCCTGCTGAGGAACATTCAGCCTTTTTCTAAGATTATATTTATTATTTTTTATCGTCTGTACAGCCTTAAAAGTATATTGGGCAATATCTTTCGTATTAAATCCCAGGTAAATATAGGCACATAGGATGAGCTCCGACGTTTTTAAATTAGGATTAATGATCAATATTCTTTCGCGAAATTCGGGATATACCTCCTGAAAGCGGCCCCAGAATTCCGGGCTGTTTTCCTTTGCCAGCTGTATAACTTCTTCAAAACTTTCATTTACTTTCTTCTTAAGCGCTCTTACCTGTTGATCTTGCTGTAAAATAGCTGCTGTATTTTTTGTAAGTAAAAAGTCTTTTTTCTTATTTTTCATGTAGTGTGAAAAACTTAGCACACTGATTATAATAATAACGCCTAAAAATAGTCCCCCTAAAAGATAATACAGCTTCATGTTTGAATTTTGATTCTGTTTCTTTTCATCATTAATAAACTTTTTTTCAGTAGCCTGTATGGCTATTATATTATTTTCAGCTAAACTATCTCTTAGTTTTGTGTATTTCAGTAAATACTCATTGGCTTTATAAACGTTATTTTGGGAACTATATATTTCAGCTATGTCTTTATAATTCTTCATCACATTTTTAGGTCTCTTCATTCTCATGGATGCTTCGAGGGAATTCTCATAAAACGCCAAGGCTTTACTGTACTCACCTTTATACTTATAATATCGACCCGACATATAATTAAACACCAAATAATCAAAAGTTTCCGTAGATTTTTTTAAAAGACTTTCAGCTTTATCCAAGTAAAATTTTGCGGAATCTTCATTTTTTCTTTGAGTGATAAAATAATCGGTAAGATTAGTGGCTTCCACTACTCTAGGAGAAATTGTATATGCTTTATGGATATAATAGTACGTTGAATCTTTATCCTGCAGCAATTCAAAATTAACAGCCTTATTTCCGTAAATAAAATGGAGCTGTTTTTGTTTCTGCTTTTTGTCCTTTAATTTAAATGCCTCTTTTAATGCCTTATTATAATTTTCATTTGACTTTTCAGTGAAGCCTAATGCATAATAGTTTTTTCCGTACCATGTAAATAATGATGATAATAAAGCTGGGTCATCTCCGTATTCGGAAGTCAGATCTTCTGCTTTTTGCAGATATTGTAGCACTTCATCATATTTTCCTAGAGAATGCAGAAAACCCGCAATATAAATATATCCCCGTGCTTTTCCTTTAGCATAATTAATTTTCTCTGACAGCTTAATTGTTTTTTTACTGAACTCTATACCTTCATAGAACTTTTCTTCCTGAAAATATTGATAGTACTTATCTTTCTGTAACTGATCTATTTCGGACGGGGACAACTGCTGAGTATAAAATACACAGGACAGGAGCAAAAAAAAGGGCAATATAAAACGGTACATATATTTTTAGATAACACATCTGATAAGCAAGTTATTCTGAGCAAGATTTAACAGTCACAATCAGTACTTACTAAAATTAATAAAATTTAACCATTATTCCATATAAATAACGATAATTTAAAAATATGACTGTTATATTATTGTATTCTACGAAGTACACGCCTAATATTCAGAATAGATAATTAAAGAAACATTTTCAACACATTAAAACAGAAAATTTTAATTTTAAAAGTAACCGTTACCAATAGACAGCATTAGATATACAATCTCTGTAGCCGGCAACGTAGTGACCAGGGTCCGAAATGGATGGCTCCAGAGGACAAGAAAAAAGGATCTTCTATAAAAGATACCACATTTCTTCCGATGGCAGAAAATTTGTAATCATATCAATAAAAATATCCTATGAACAATACAGTAAAAATAGCGTTAGCCCTGGCGGCAGGAAGTTCTTTACTTTATATGGGTCTGCGAAAAAAAAACAAAAAGAAAGAGGTATTTCTTGCCCCCGACGGAAATACTTATAAAGAAAATGAAATTTACCGCACTTATGACAACAAATTGTTTAAGAATGGTAAAGAGTTTCATTTTGAGACTCCTGAATTAGATGACCACTTTCCTAAATCAAACACCTTTTACGGTACAATGAATGGGAACACTCATTTAAAACAACAAACGGCAAACAAGAATGTTACTTACCATCATAAAGGGGTAAGGCATCATTAAAGCTTCACCCCTATTACCAACCACAAAAAATAGTATTATGAGAAATTTATTATGGCTTGTTGCAGTAATCTGCATCGTTGTATGGCTATTAGGAATGCTGGGGATTATCCCTGGTATGGACACCGGAAGTTTAATTCATACTCTTCTGGTTATTGCTGTTATTGTTATTTTGATCAATTTATTTACAGGACGAAAGCCCCTGAATTAAATATCAGGAAACAACCAATAAAAGGATGCTACTTGGCATCCTTTTTTATTTGTTCTCAACACAGGGAATCCTTCGTTTTACTTCAGAGAATAATCTCACCCATCCAATTCAGTTTTTGAGCCTAAAATAAAAACATGAGAATGCCCGGATTTCACATCCAATGTGACGGTTTTCAACGCATTGAATATTTTCGTAAACATTTGGAATCCAACCACTATTCGCAATAAATCACTTTTTAAGGTAGGTCATCATACTTGGGTTATTGCAGCTGTAAATGGCCTTACTAAAATTATAAATTCTCTTTATATTTCACCAATAGATATTCAATTATTCTTTTCCTTATATTTACAGAATATACTAGTTATTATGACAAAAAAAGTTGTCCTTGTTCAAGATAATGAAGCCATCTTGGATATAATGGATCAAGTGTTGAAAGAAGAAGGTTTTGATGTTACTTCATCATTAACAACTGAACCGATTGAAAAAATCGACGAGATTGAACCTGACGTCGTTATTGTAGATGATTATATCAAAGGAAATAAAAAGGGATCAGAGGTCATCGAAGAATTAAAATCTGTGCCGGAAACAGAAGATATATCAGCTGTCCTGACTTCTACGGCTCATGATTTACCCGAGAAAGCAAAAGAATGCAAAGCAGATGACTATATTGAAAAACCATTTGATATTGATCACATGATAGAAGTGGTTAAAAAAAATTCTTAATCAGGTCCATACTCAACCTGGTTAAAAAATTGGTTGTGTGTCGCAAGATAGAAAGAAAATTTACAAATTGCCGATATTAGTTCCCAAATTAGGATTTATTTACCTTAATGCTTCTATGGGTAGTTTCAAACATTTTCGTTCGTTTGTTCACGACCCTTTTCAATATTTGATTTTAATTATTCTCAAACTTCACGACAACATTTCTGTTACCCAATGTAGCAGCAAATTCGGTCGGATTGTCAACATCTCCAAGTTTTGTATAGCTGTATGTGGTATTGAAGCTCCTATATAAAATAACACCATTAATTTCCGAAATTCACAAAGTGTGGGATTTCTGTCCCTAAGTCATTCACTGGCAACACATTGTTCCGGTTGCTGTTAAAATCAAAAATAGAATTATTATCGAAAGGAACACGGGGATAGTACGTAAAAGATATTTGAATTCTATTGAAAACCAAATATGGATTATTTATCAAAACACCAATTCCTATTTTAGTGTTACTTTTTGTTTTTAATAATTTATCATCAGGCATACCCAACCACCCGACTGCAGCAGTCAGATAAGGACTGAAATGAAAATTCTTCCAGGTTTTATTAATAAAAAGCTGAAGCTGATATCTCAAAACTAATTTTTTTGTTCCTATATAATCTGAATTATAAACAGGAAATTCATCTGCAGAGGAAAGATTAATTCTGTCTTTATAAGAATAATTGTGCTGCGGATTTCCTAATGCTAAAGTTGGAGAAAAGAAATGTCTTGCTTTGGCAAATTTCCAATCCATAAGATTAGTAAAATAAGTTCCATCTAAACGAAAAGACTCACGGTTTTGACTGTCTTCATTAAAAAACCTTCCAAACTGAGCTTTCACATTGAAATAACCGATCTTTATAAAATTACCATACGATGCAGAAACTCCCACGTAAGGCTTCACCTCATTACTTCTTGATAAAACTCCGGCAGTAAGATTCATTGAATTGCCATAGGCAATATCTTCCGGCAAATTATATTGAAAAATATTCTTCTGAACTGAAAAGTTTCTGTGAATAAATCCGGCAGACATCAGAAAACTGCTGTAAGAGCTAAAATATTGATATTGGTCAATTCCCGGACTGTCTTTATATTGATAATTCTGGAATCTTCCTATCAATGCAATATTACTGTCGACTTTTTCATTTGAATCAGATGAAACAGGGATTTGATAACCACCCCATAAATCCTGGCTGTACACCTTGATCTGCACTTCCGGAAATGTGGTGCCTGTCTCTACTGGAAGTGAAACATTCCGCATAAAATATTCGAAAGTAAAACCACCTGCCCATTTTGTAAGGGGTGAGAAAAAATCTCTTCTGACATTGAAATTGATTCTTTCATTTTTCAAAAAATCACGTTCTCCCAATATCTGAGCATTAATATAAGAACCCCAAAGATTAAATGCAGTATAGCTTCCTAAAAGATAGTCCTGCTTTTCTTTGGAATCATTTCTATAAAGCAAATTCAATTCATGTCCTAATCCCAATAGATTTTCTTCGGAAACCCCTAAGCCAATTTTACTTCCTGAATAACTGACTCTCGGCTTTAGACTCCAGGAATCGAGAACTTTTACCACAACATCAATAGAATCTTTGCTGGAAGTACTGTCTGAAACACTAATATTCACTCTGTTTATAAAAGGCATTGCTCTTAGCAAACGTTCAGATTCGTAGAGTTTCTGGGCATTATATTCTTCACCTTCCTGAAAAAGTAAATAATTATTAACAGTAGAAGTTCTTGTATTCGCATGAAGGTGATTGGTGAACCAATCATACCATCTGGATTTTTCTTTTTTTTCTTTTGAACCATATCCAAAAGGGTCAATTGTTTCTATCCTGATATTTCTGATATATTTCCCATTGTGAGTCTTTTGTAAAAGTTTCTCAGTTCTTGTTTTAACAGAGGCAGAATCTGCCTCCCTACGAAATATAAAACGGTGAATAAATTTGGTAACTTTTCTTTTATCCGAAAAGTTTTCAATTTTATAATAAAGCGAATCCTTTCTTTCCTGTGCACTTAAAAAGAAAAAACAATTTAAAAAGAAAATAAGAATTACGACCGATTTGTTCATCAATAATTAAAAATTAAAATTTAATATCAATTAATAAGCCAATATAGGGTAATATAATAATTTAGTTGCACCTTCTGTTTCCGGCAATTACCATTATAATTATGATGAAAACTTCAATGATCTAATTGAGTGATTTTTATTGGATTTAAAAGCTTCGGAATGAATGCGATACGTAACTCTGCCAGGTAACGGTTAAAAATTAATACCTGACTTACTGTGGAAAAATATTTACCTGCAGGTAAAATGATCGATTGCCAACTACCAATGAAGCATTAACACAGACCGGAGTGACCCGGGGAGAAACATCCAGACCAATAGCACCTTGGCCGACCACAGGTGGCTCTACGCGATTCATGATTCAGTAATTCAGCTTGGAAACTATTAATTAATAGAATTCTTTATCAGAAAATTTGAAATCCTGTATTTTAGGCAGGGGTCTTATTAAAACTCTTTTTTTTCTTGCTTTCAATGCTTTGGCTGAACCTGATATTTCATCAGTTTCGGTTCTGATCCCTGTAACCAAATCAAATTTGGTTTCTGTAAATATGGTATTTTCATCAGTATAACCTTTGGTTGCATTATTCGTGAGCTTATTGACATAAATTAATTCAAAATTACCATTTTGATATTTGAAATCATATGTAATATTCCCGCTTTTAATTTCACTCCACATTTTTAAAATCCCGTTTTCAATAAAGAAATCGGGAATTTGATATCCATTAAATTTACCTTGGTTTTCGACGGGATATTGCGGTTCGATGATTTGAGTTGAAGATACAGCTAAAGTTAATTTTCCATTGGGTTGAGACAGAAAAATTTGTAATCTTAACGGTCTTGTCTCGTCTACTGTATCCATTTTTACGGTTATTTTATCCATTTTGCCGTCATTATTTAAGTCACCGTTTTCTTCCCTGACCTGATACGTATAATTGTCTTTAGTCTTAATACTTTGGGCAGATAAATTCATTGGGACTGAAATTAAAATGAATATAAAGTATAGGTAAATGTTGTTCATAATTCTATTCATTTATTTTTGGTTTTTAATGGCTATATCACCTAAGCTATTTTCTGAAAATCTCAACAACAATTAACAACATTATTTTACCGTATAAAAGACAGAATTTCATTAAATGGTTTTCCGAAGATAATTCCATATAAAGAAACCACAAATAAAACAGCTATAATAATTAAAAAAACGGGTTTATATCTGAATACCAGCCCTCTCTTTTGAGTATATCTGTAATTGATGTATGTACCGATTAAAAAAAGCCCCGTAAATAAGAGTATAAAATAATTGACCTGCATACCATATTATTTTACTTTGTCGATTCGTACTTCAACAGGATAAATTGATGATTTTCCAACTTCAAATGAAACTTCTACTTTATCATTCGTTGTTAGGGGTTGGCCATCGTTGTCGTAGAATATTGTTTTATCGGAGCCACGTCCTGCATCTTCAGGAACAAAAACACTGTTGTGCCCATCTTGTTTCCAATCCATCTCTACTGGCGTAATTGTTTCTCCGTCATCGCCAGGTGCTGTATTCACATATACGGTTTGAGGCCTGTCAACGTACACCGTCATTCCCGCGGAATAATTCAAATAGCCTGTAATAGAAAAACGTTTGCCTTCATTCACCTCTTTGGCTGCGATTATTTTTTGGACCGCTGTTTTGGATGATTCTACTGGTGTTCCTTTCTCACGGTTTTTACCACTTTCAAAATAGGAGCACGATGTGGCTGTTAGTAATGCTCCTGCAACTGCTGCCGTTACCAATAATGTTTTAGTTTTCATATTATTTTTTTTAATGATGTTTTTGGTACCGCATACTACTTATGGTTTCTCCATATTCTCTTCGTAGCCTGAACTAATTCTCTGACTAATTAATGATTAAATAACTCAGCAACTACTTCTTCCAATTTTTTCTGTAACTGACCTGTTTCAGCCGTTGTCACTTTTCGGTTGATTCTCATATCATTTCTAAGTTTCAGATAATAATCCAATTCATTTTTTGTCGTTGCAGGTTTGATCTGATGAAAATTTGAGCCTATCCAATACTCGCCTTTACATTTGTCATTATATAATTCTAAAAATATAAAATCGTCCTTTTTATCTCCATTGATGTCCTTGATAACGAACGCAGGAATAGTAAGATCACAACCTTTGACAGTCAGAACAGATTTAAACTTTGAAACCATCTGATTTGTTTCCGGGCTGATAAAAAAGTAGGTTAATGATGATGTCTCTTTATCATCCCTCTCTACTGTGCAGATTGCCAATACAACCGGTTCATTGTCTGCTTTTGTGATATAAACATTTTTAAGCGTGACAGGAATCAGCTCTCCAGTATTATCATTTTTTATTTTTGAAGGCACAATCTGCTTTGCATAATCAAAAGTGTCCCTTCTCCAGTCCGGAAATGTACTGGGAATAACTGCTTTACTTTTCTGTGCAGTGGCACTAATAAATAATAACAGGGATATGAAGAATAATAGTTTGCTATTTTGTATCATTTGTTATGTATTTAAACTCTGTAATATATCACATGATTGCCGAATTTTTTCAAAATTTTTATTTAAGCTGAAAAGAAAACATAGCAAAATTCAAGAGAATATTACCATGTTAAAATACGAAAAATATAACTCATTAAAGAAATAGTAATTTTATTATGATGATACCCCTAACTATCCTCATGGATGAATTGGTTTACATCACAGAGATTTTTTCCAAAATCTGTATCCTGCCGAATAGATCTCTACGTGTATATCGTAATCAGGAAGGTAAAGCTATATCACAAAATGAATATGCTGAACTTTGTGAAATAACTTCCTCTACCATTTCAAAGTTGAAATTAGAAGAAGGTTATAATGTTCCAATGTCAACAATTTATAATATACTTAGATACGAGCGCTATTCGTTAGAAAAATTCTTTAAAGAATTTGAAACAGTGAAAGGCATAAACATACCAGATTAATTTACGTTCTCCAAAATTCAAAATGCACAACAGGCTCAGTATTATATATTATTATGACATAAGGGTGAACGATTTCTATAAAAGCACAAACACTATATCAATTTTTGAAAAATTAATAATCTTATTTCATTAGAAACAAGCTCATATTTTATATATAGCTATAGCCCAAACCAATCAAGGTAATAAAAATGCATAATTCCAATCGCCAAAAATATCATAATATATAAGGGAATATTGCTTTTGAACACTTTGATTAATGAAATAACAAAAGTAATTATAGAAAGGAATAATGATACTCTATATAACTGAAAAGCAAAATTCCATTTTGAAGGTAATCCAAAGGATAATAAGTAAAAATTATCCTTAAGTGTACTATTAATTCCTAATCCTAAAGAAATTGTAAACGCTATTAGGAGTAAAGATGTTAAAAATAATAGAAAAACATTCACATTTATTTTTCCCTTTTTAGAAATGATTGTAAATAAAGTACTTATAAACACTACAAAAACAACCATTAAAGTGATAATCAAAGGAATAAAATAATACCATTGCTTTGAACTTATATCTCCTGTCATTTTAACAACCCCTTTGTTTAAAGTAATCCCTGTTTTAAAAACTACATATTTCTGATTAAAGTATTGTTTCAAAGAATCTGTTATGGGTTTACTTTCAACAAAATTTCTAATAATGCTAGCTCCCGATTTTGTATACCCTAAACCATGCCCATAAGTATATCCGTTTACAATTAGACCCTTATTATTGAAATTCAGAGCCGTTTCGTTTGCAAAATAAGTTGGTGTAATCGGATCAAATCCTCCAGAAAGGATTAATACTTTGAACGGATTGTCATTTTTTAATGATATATTTCTTAATTTTAGTATATCTTGAGTATTATTCCATTGACTACAAACACTAAAATCTGATCTATAAAAAGATAAACCTCCATTCAGTTTTTTGTATTTTGATGAGATTGAATCATATTTCTGTAAATTATTATACGGAATAACTTCATTACAGGTAAAACAAAAGTAATTCCCATAATTTAGTGATAGTGCTCCCGAAAAAGCCTGAACTAATCCTGCCAAAGTAGCAGTATTTCTTTCTTTAAATTGATAAATCAAGAGAGGTAATACTTCAACTAGTTTCTTGTCATACAATGACTGTTGTATGGCAATTTTATAATCTTCTGCATTGTAAGTAAACTTTCCGGATTGAACGATTGATTGGTCTACTTCTACAGTAATGGGTTTCTTTTCTAATTCTGAAATAGTATTGTAATAAACTTCTTCCAAGTTAGGATATTCTTTATTACACTTTGTATCTTCTTTACAACTTTTAAAGAGTTTGCTTAAACTCAACATATAGTTTTGAGTGTTATTGGTGTAATATTCTGAAATATTGGGGATAGAAGAATCTAATGTTAAGGATTGTACATCATTTGGGAAAATTTTAGCATAATTCTGACTGATATATGTTCCATAGGAAACGCCATACACATTCCATTTCTGAATTTTCAGTACATTTTTCAAAGCATGCAAATCATTTGCGACCGATGTACTGTTGTATGAATTTAAATCGATTCCCTGATTTATCATATCTTGTCTGCATTCTAGCGAAACCTTAACTTTATCTTTAACATCCTGTTCTTCAGATTGATTTTTAGATAGAATTTCGAAGAATTTTTTGCCCAAATCAGGGCATAGTTTAGGTTCTGAAAATCCTGTCCCTCTTAAATCTAACAATATAATGTTATGATTTTTTCTCAAAGGATGATCCACCCAAAACATCGTTTCAGTAATGGTATTTCCACCTGGTCCTCCCTGAATAAAAATAACAGGTTCTTGTTTGGAAGTATTTTTTGACTTCAATACAGCAACTGCAAGGGAAATTTTCCTTTCATTTACTTTTCCCCAATTTTCAGGTACTGAAAAACGATACCAATCTATATTATCTTTTCTTAATTCTTTTGAGTCTGGAAAGTAAGACTTTACTTTTTCCAATTTAGTTTGAGCATTTAAAACAATGCAAAAAAACAGTAATATAAGTGTAAAAAAACGAAATATTTTCATCTGTTGGTTATATTTATTTTTATGATCAGATGGAACACCAGAAATCATTTTATTATGATTGAAAACCTCTACAATGTGTTTAATTTTATAATAGGTTCAAATTAATTTGTTCTAATTGTATATTTTGCTTTCGAATATCATTGTTAGAAGCTATACAACATTGATATTCTTGATGTATAAAAATTTCTTTTAAATAAAATTTTTCTTTGTCAATTAAAGTTTGACCTTGAAAAACTTCAAATGATTGTAATGGAATTAATAATCCTTTGCCATGAGCTTTTATAACGGCTTCTTTTTCTGTCCAGTAAGTGAAAAAACTTCTAGCTTTATCTCCCGAAAAATGCATTTTGTTAAATTCATTTATAGTTATTTGAGATTTAAAATCATTGTAACTTATTTTAGGGTCTATGTATTCTATATCAATTCCAATAGAAAACTTACTGATTCCACAAACTACAATATTTCCTGCGTGAGATATATTAAAATGTAGATCTTGATTTTTTAAAAAAGGTTTATAATTTGTTGTTCGATCTATCTCATAATCTTTTATGTCAAAATGATTTTCTAATCCATATTGTAGAAGTACTCTTCCCAGTAAAGACAATTGAGCATCCTGCCACCTTCTGTACTTTAAAATTTTTGCATTGAATTCTTCAGTACAAATTTTGGAATACTTATGCAATAAATATTGGTGTTTTTGCTCGTCTATAAATGTATACAAAACTATCATTAAAAATCAAAATCAACATCTACGGAGCTCTTGAGTTGCTGTTCTTGAGCGGTTAATAATTCGGTTTCTATAATAGCCTGATTTGGATTTTCAAAAACCCAATTAATCAACACCAATATCTTATCCCAAATGAGTTCTATTATTTTAAGGTCAATACTTTCACTATATTCAACTTCACATTTTAATCCTTCTGATTCAAAGAAATTGAAAACCATCGGAAATCTATATTGGGTAGAGTATTCTTTTTGCTTTTTAAGTTTAAATGTCCCAAAGTCAACCTCACTTTTTGATAGTGTGTCAGAATGTTGATAGATAACTAAAAAATCGGTTATTTTGTTTAGATTTCCTGTAAACGGCAAATTCATTTGCTCTTCTAATGCAATTATTGAATCTTGATTTATTTTAGCCAAAGATGCAAAATTAGCATTTTCATTTATGTGTAAATTTAGTGGCAGGGTTTTAATAAACATTCCTATTGCATCTTCCAGTTGCACATTATTTCTTCCACTAAAAACAGTTCCTAAACAAATGGAATTTTGTTGGTATATTTTATTAAGTGCGGTACTTAATAGGGTAAGAACAATAGAAAAAGTAGTTACTTTATTGAGTTCTGAAATTTGTTTAAGCTTATCATACTCTTCTGGTGATAGTTGAAAATTTATATTTTTAATTGTTCCGTTCGCTTGGACATTTCCTAAAACTTTTGTTTTTACATTGATATCCCAAATATTCTCCTTTGATTGATTATTTTGAGTAAACAGCCATTCTGAATAATCCTTAAACTGAATACCATTCGTTACATTTATAGCTTTTCCATTATAAAGTTCAATAAGTCTATTCAAGATGATTTCTAAAGACATTCCATCAACAATAATATGATGGGTAAGGAAAACCAAATATTTTTTTTCATTACAGTTTATGATCGCTGTTTTAAGAAGTAAATCTCTTTCTAAATTAAAACTTTGGAAAACATAATTTTCAATTACAGAGACAAAATTGGCTTCTGATGTATCTATAGAATCTATTTCAAAACCGAATTCTTTTTTGATTAATTGAAATATTTCTCCTTCTTTTTCTATAAAATTGGTTCTTACTATTTCATGTTCTTGAATGATTTTTTTAATGTATTTTTCGAGTAAAAGGTTATCAAAACTTCCTTCAACTTCAAAAACAGAATACATATTGTATGCATTAGATAATTCTTCTTTTTGCCCAGCCAACCAGATATTCATTTGATCAGGAGTCAATGCATAAAATTCTTTTTCTCTTGCTTTAGTAATAATCGTTTTTTCTTTAGAATCATCATTAAAAACTTTTACTAAACTTTCAATGGTTTGATTCTGAAAGATCTGCTTTAATGATACTTCTTTGTTCAATTCTTTGGAAATAGTATTCATAATTTTTCCAGCCGCCAAACTATGCCCTCCGAGCTCAAAGAAGTTATCTGTGATACCTATTTTCTCTATCCCGAGAGTTTGTTGCCAAATTTCTACTAGTTTCTGTTCAGTTTCATTCCTCGGTGCTACATATTCTCTCCTGATTAAATCCTCACCAGTTACACTTGGTAATGCATTGCGGTCTATCTTTCCATTCGGTGTAAGCGGTATGGTTTCTAACTCTACAAAGAACCCAGGAACCATATATTCAGGTAATTTGCTCTGTAGATATTCTCTTAACCCGGTCTTATCTATATTACTTTCGTTGTCTTTGGTATAGTAGACTAATAGTACTTTTTCTCCATTGACTTCCTTAGCATCAGCTACTGCTTGTTTTATGTTTGGGTATTCCTGTAGTTTGGTTTCTATTTCTCCCAACTCAATCCTAAAGCCTCTCACCTTGACCTGAAAATCATTCCTGCCTAAAAACTCTATCTCTCCTTCTTCATTCCACTTTCCTAAGTCGCCTGTTTCATACATTTTCAGATTATTTTTATCTGTTGTTGAAAATGGGCTGTCAATGAATTTCTCTTCAGTAAGCGTTTCGTTTTTGTAATACCCTTTTGCCAATCCGTCTCCCGCAATGAAGATTCTTCCTACTATATTTTGTGGTAAAAGATTATGGTGTTTATCAATAATATAGATTTGGGTATTGTTAATAGGTTTTCCAATTTTGGAGGCATCCGATGGTTTTTCTATTTTCTTTGTACTCGACCAAATGGTGGTTTCGGTTGGTCCGTACATATTCCATACTTCTTTGGAGTGGTTTAAGAGTTTCTCTGCTAACAATCTATTCAGACTATCTCCTCCACATAATATTTTCAAATCTTTATTCCCATTCCATCCTGCATTGAAGAGCATTTGATAGAAGCTTGGTGTCGCTTGAATAATTGTTGGGTTGATGTTTTCTAACTCTGCTTTTAATTGTTCCGTATTGTTTAGTGTTTCTTTACTTGCAATAAATACGCTTGCTCCTGATATTAAAGGAGTGAAAAATTCTAAAATGGAAATATCAAAAGAATAGGTGGTTACGGAATACAGGATATCTTGTGGTTCGACTTTTGGTTTGCTTCGGATACTGGTTAAGAAGTTGGTTAGTGCCTGATGTCCTATTTCTACTCCTTTGGGATTTCCGGTAGAACCAGAAGTATAGATAATGTAAGCGGTATCGCTTGGTTTTGGTATATTGTGGATATCTACTTCTTGAATGTTTTCGAACTGAAGTAGTTTGTCCTTGGTAATAAAATTTGCTGTGCTTTTGTTTTTATTATCCGCTATTTTTATTGAATTAAATTCCTGTAAAAACATTTCTTCAGTAATGATAACAGAAGCTTGGCTATGATCGATAATATACTCAATCCTTTCTTTTGGAAGCATCGGGTCAATCGGAATATAGCATTTTCCTGATTTTAGAATACCTAAGAGTAACACGATAAGCTCTGCCGAACGGTCAACCAATACACCAACAGGCTCTTTATTCTTTCCTAAATTGGAAACTAAATAGCTTGCTACTCTGTCTGATTTTTCTTCTAATTCCTTGTAGCTTAGTTTTACTTCAGAATCTATTAAAGCAATATTCTCTGGGGTCTTCTCTACCTGCTGCTCAAATAACTCAACTATCGTCTCATCACTCAGATAATCTACCTTAGTATCATTGAACTCATGAAGTAGCTGGTCACGCTCCGATGACGTGAGATAATTTAAATCTTTGACTTTTCGGTTAGGACTTTTCAAAACTTCTTCCATAAGTGTTTGGAAGTGTTTTGTAACCTTATTGATACTTTCTTTTATAAAGTAATTCAGGTTATAATCAAAATCTATTTTTACATCCTCAGTCTCGTCGAATTCTCTTATGTACAATGCCAATGCTACCCTTTCCGACTCATGACTAAGCGGTACTACTTTAGTAATGGTATCTTTAAAATGAGATGAATAATCTTGTTTTTCGTAAGATAATGTAATATTGAATATTCTTTCTTTCTGATTAAAAACACCCAAAGAGTTTACCAATTGCCCTAAAGGAAATCGTTGGTGACGATAGTCTTGTTTAAGCTGGTTTTTAATCTTTTCAACTAATTCAAAAAATGTATTTTCTTCATCAATAGAAATCAATAATGGATTAACTCCCATGAATAAACCTACTGTCTTTTTAAATTTAGCTCCGGATCGGTTTAGAACAGGTAATCCGATTGAAACCAATTCATTTTGTGATTTTTTCCCTAAATAAGCATATAATATAGCCAATACAATATGGAATGTACTTGATTTTGTTTCTAAAGCCAGTTTTGTCAACTCATTATATTTGGCTCTTTTAATGATAAATTCTTTTCTAGAACTAGTATTCCTTGTTTTTGACGAATCCAGTTTTTGGAATAAATTTTCAGGTAGTGTTTTAAATTTTTCTGTCCAATATTGTTTGTCACCATTAAAATCCTCAGAATTGAAATAATTTTCATCTTCGGAGATAAAATTTTCATAAGAATATGGATATTCAGTAACAACTATCCCGTTTTCTAAAGTCTCATTATAGTTTTTTACTAAGCGCGTAAACATTAAAGAAGTACCCCATCCATCAGTAATAATATGGTGGTAAACAGAAAACAGGTAATGAAATTTTTCATCTACTTTAATGAGAACAAATCGGTATAAGAATTTGTCTTTTTCAACATCAAAAGACTTTTTAAATTCTTTTTGTATGAATTCCAATACCAAAACTTCTTTACTTTCTTTATTGGAAAAGTCAATATATTCAAGGGGTCTGATTTCAGTAGTGAGTAGCATTTCTGTATTGTTCAAATCTCCTTTCAAAAAGCATCGATAAGCATCATGTTGTTGAATTAAAGCAACATACGCTCGTTCAAACATATCTTTATTTAAAGAACCTTCTATAGAAATTTTAGCACCTATATTGTAAATAGGCTCATCAGCAAATAAAAGTTGTTCAAAATAAATATCTTGTTGTGGAAGTGTGAGTTTCATTGTTCAGTTTAAAGAAATTATAGCATAGACAGTTGAAAGTCAGAGTTTATTTTTACATCGCTAACAATTTGACCGTAATCAAATTTGATAATTCTGTTCGCCTGTTTGAAATAGGCATCGTCATGCGTTACCGCTATAATGGTTTTACCTTCTTTCTTAAATTTAGGAATAAGAATTTCATAGAAATATTTTCTAAAATGTGGATCCTGATCCGCCGCCCATTCATCTAAAACCAAGATCGGTTTTTCTTCTAATAGCGCAAATATTAAAGACATTCTCTTGCTTTGTCCTTTTGAAAAATTACGTCTTGCAGATTCTTCTTTACTATCTCCAACCACCGTTTCCATTTCCATCATCTTCAGTAAAGATTGATATTGAGAATTATTTTCTAACTGGTAATTGTCATAATTATGAGAAAAAACATAATTGTCTGTAAATACTGGAGATATTAGATTTTGTAAAATCTTCTTCGAATTTAGTTTTTCATTGTTTAGGCTAATTTCTCCTTCTTTATGATCATATAAGCCTGTTAATATATTAATGAAGGTACTTTTACCACTTCCATTTCCTCCTACAATAAATATAACTTCTCCTTTCTGGGCATTAAAGTTTACTTTATCTAATGCAAAAGATTGTTCTCCGGAAGTATTCTCATATTGGAAGGATATATTTTTAAAATGTAAAGATTGAAAATTGATGTTTGTTAGATTTTGATTATTGTCTTCCTCTTTTTCTTCACTAAAATCTTTCAAAAAATTATTAATTCTTTTATTAGCAACGGAAAATCTTGTATAGATATTCTGCATATTGATTAAGTTACTTATCGGTCCGGTAATAAACAAAAGAATGACTACATAAGAAACTATATCCTCTTTTGGCAGTAAATTAAACTTTGGCAATACAAATAATATGGCTCCTATTATCAGATATAACCCGTACTGACTAATAAGATTAATGGACAAAAAAATATAATTAACATTATAATCTAACTCTTTTGCCTTATCACGGTTGGGAAACAGATTTTGAGACAACAGATTTTGGGATAATGTTGAATTAACTTTAAGATTTTTGAAACCTTTTATCACATCATTAACATATTTATAGTAATGTTCATTGAATTTTCTTAATACGGTGATTCTCCCATTCATGGTATTGATGACAACAAAATAAATGACAGCAATCATGATGATTAATCCTAAAACCGTTAATCCTGCATATATGGACAGGCTGAACATATACACTAGACAAAGTAACAGCATTAATAATGAATTGATGGTGTGGGTAATTACTTCCGGTAAAGAAGAAAATATTCTTAAATCTTCTATCGCTGTATAAAATCTCTGGGTTCCATACTTTTCTAAGGTAATTAATTTTGTTTTCAATATTCTTTTGAAAATACTTTTTTCATTTTCATACAAAATATTATATGAGTACTGATTAAGTCTCTTTTGAAAAATGATATTCAACAAGTAAGTGAAAATGATAATAATCAGAAAGCTCCAGGCCAAATAGGATTCTCCATAGCTCTTATTACCTGATATTACATTATTTATGATAAACAAAATCCCAAAACTTAATATCGTATTGGGAAGCGCAAATAATAATAAAAACAGTGTATTTTTTAAAGTAATCTTTAGCATTTACTTTTGTGATTTAGATTATTGAAATAGTTCCTAAAATACTCCACGTGATCGAAAATAAAAAAATGATCACCTGGCAATTGTGTAATGGTTACTTTTTCAGTCGTTTCGTCCTCCCAATCCAACATTTCCTCTTCCGTAGCTTCTTCGGAACCATAAAAAACATCTATTGGAATATTGAGTTTCGGCTTCTTTTCGTATTGGTAATTTTCAACCAATCTGAAATCGTGTCTTAATATGGGTAAATAATACTCTATGAGTTCAGGATAATTTTGCATTTCATCCGGAATTCCTCCTAGTGTTAGAATTTCATTCCAAAATTCATTATCAGGTAAGTGAGCTATTTTTTTTTCTCTTGGAATATTAGGAGCCTTTTTACCACTGACAATTAATTTTTCAGGCATTGGTAAGTCATCTTCTTGGAGTTTTTGACAAATTAAATATCCTATTAAAGCTCCCATGCTGTGTCCATATATGACATAAGGGCTATTTTTAAAAATTTTTTCATTGATATCTAGTAGAAAATTATGTATTGCTTCATTCAAATCCAAATCGTCTGTATCCCTTTGTAAGGCAAAAGGAATATGGTTGTTGGTATGTCCTTTAAAAATTTTACTGAAAGAATATTGATTACCACCTGCAAAATGAAATGTTATGAGTTTCATATATTAATCTTTCTATTTTTTGCTATTACTTTCCAGTCATACAAATACTCCCCCTTTTCTACAACATGTAAATATTCATGTAATGCAATAGTAGGACAAATATGATCAGGAATTCCAATGAATATATCACCTACCTTTACATTTGAGGTATCTTCAATTTCCAGCACAAGATGTTCTTCACTTTGCGATATACTTTTGGCCTCTGGAAAGTCCAAGAATATTATTCTTGGAAATGGATTTTCTGATGCTATTGCCTTATGCCCAACATCTAAGCATATTTTTTTTGAGTTTATGATAGAAATTACTCGTGAAATTACGTAAACTGCACATTTAAAATTCAAATCAGGGAGTATTTTTGAATATTTCCAATCCCAAAAAATAAATGTTCCTGGAGAACATTCAACTCTCGGGTTTTGGGCATGTACTGAAAAAGAAGGGGATCCTCCAGCTATAATAATGAATTTTTTATTATATTTTTTTTCTAACGTTTCAATTTTTGAATATGCCTGTTGGAAGGCTTCATTTACTATTCTATTTCGCTCATCGATATCCGTTTCCCTGATATGCCCATCATAAATATGAAATCCTATAATATTTATATTGTCTAATTTCAGTGCTTCTTCAAACAAGGTAATGAGATGGCTAGGGCTTACCCCTGTCCTATTCATTCCAACGTTTATATCTATATAAATATCCTGTGTTATCTTAAAAGATTTCAGCAATTCATTAAAATAATTCAGATTCTCATAATTATCAAAAATGCAGGAAAACTTTGTACCGGGATAGCTATGAATCATTTTTAGAAACCTCTCCATCTTAACAAATGTCGGTTGATGGGCCAATAAGACATCAGGTGCCCCCGCAATTCCTAACATTTCCAATTCAGAAATGGTAGATGCCTTAAATTTATTAACCCCTTTGCTTTTAAGTATTTCGCAAATTTCAAGTATTTTATTTGTTTTTACATGGGGTCTAAACCTTTCTAAAGGTACCATGTTCAACGCCAAATTTATATTTTCTTCCATAATCTCCCTGATCAGTATAATCGAGGGAGAATCAAGTATTGATAAATTATGAATTTCTTTTATTATCATTTTTTCTTACACATTATTGCATCTATTTCAATTTTGGCTCCTTTTGAAATTACAGCGACTCCCAACCTAATTCTTGCAGGAAAAGGAGCCTCAAAAAACTCTGTTATAACCTCATCTAATGCAATTGAATAATTCACATCGGTATAGTATACATTCAGTTTAACAATATCATTTATTGTTCCGCCAGCTGCAATACAAATGTTTGAAATATTTTCCAAACATTGTCTACATGCATTATGATGGTCATCTAAAAGAAGTATATTATCTTTTATGGGTAGCTGACCACTTATAAATACAAGATTCTCAACTTGGATTGCCTGTGAATAGTTTCCTGAAGGCTGTGGAGCTTTTTCAGTTAAAATTTTATGTTTCATTTAAAAAATATTTTATTTTATGAGCTAAGTCAATAGATACTTTTTCTAGTGCATCACGTGTACCAGCTGCAATATGTGGCGTATAGAATACATTAGGATGATGAATTAAAAAATGATTGTAGGTATTTAGAACCGGATCAATATTATAATGTGGATCCGGATAAAGACTGTCTAATACGGCTCCCACTATTGTTCCGTTATTAAATGCCTGAAGTAATGCTCTATCGTCAATAATCTTACCTCTTGCTGTATTAATTAAAATACTCCCCTTAGGTATCAAATTAAATAGAGATTCATTAAATAAATATTCTGTTGTAGGATTTAAAGAGGTGTGAATAGTAATGACATTAGAGTGGGACACGACCTGTTTAATATCATGATAAAATCGGACATTATGATTAGCCTCTGTTGAGGAGACAGGCTTGTTTGTAAAAACCAGAACACTTTTACATAAAGGAGCAATCAATCTGGTAACTTCCTGGCCAATAACTCCATATCCAATAATTCCTACATTCAAATCATTAATATTTCTTCCTTGCCAAATATGCCTCTGAAAATTATTCATTTTAGCACCTAAATGAGATTCAAAAAGCCTGTGAGACATAAGAATCATGGTTCCTAAAACATATTCTGCAACACAACGGGCATTTCCTTCAGCTGAAGTAAATAATCTTATCCCTAATTTATCTAAAGTATTTAAATCTATATTATCTACACCTGATCCAGCTCTGGCAAGAAATTTTAAGTTTGTTCCGTTATTTAAAATTTCATTATTAATTCGATTTCCGCTTTTGAATATAATACCATCATATTGAGCTATTTTCAGTTTAATTTCATCATGTTGCAGTATGCATCCATCATCAACTATTGAAAATTCTTTAAACTGGTCAAGTCCCTTTTCCGCAATTTTATCTAATAAAAGAATCTTAGGCTTTTTCATTCATTGTAATATATTGGTTAAAAATTTCTAATAAATGACTTAAATCGGATAACATTGTCATATGATTTCCTGCAATTTTAACCACTTCTACGTCCTTATTTCCAATAAGATCTAACTGATTATATTCATAATTATAATTTCTTTCGAAATCATTGACTATTTCTGGTTTTATCAGTACAATTTTTTGATTGACTTTGACGGGTTTATAGTTGACTATTAACTGATTTGCCAAATACATCGTGTTCACATATTTATTCGTAAAAACACTAGATTTATCAAGTTTTTCCGCGTGTTCCAAAAGAACATTTCTTGAAATACCTGCATCATATTCTTTATTGTAGAACCCTGGATCAATTAATAATATATCATCAAAGTTCATCAATCGGGACATTTCATAAGCAACTGTCGCTCCTAACGACCATCCTGCAATGATACATCTTTTATAATCCGGATTTTCATTCAGAAACAAATGAATATTTCTTTTATACGATTCTGCTATATATTCAATTGTATTTCCTTCTTTTTCCAGTCTAATGGGATGAAAAATCATAATACTAAAATCTTTTGCCAAGTTTTCTAAATAATCAAAATCAATCCTTCCATCTCCTGCGGGAGTAACTACGACAAATAAGGTCTCCATCCCTGGATTTAAAACGGTATATTCTGTTATTAAGTCTTTTCTATCTAAAGCATTTGTAAAACTTCTGATCGTATTATTTTTATAAAGTAATATTGGATCTGCTTTTATATTCAGAACAGAATATAGCTTATGGAGAAAATGCATGGCCAATATAGAATCCATTCCTAAAGACATAAAATCCTGATTTGGGTCTATCTCCTCCTTGCTCTTTAATGTTTCTTTTATCAGTTGTGATAATTGTTCTTCAAATTCAGTATTAAAGATTATATCGTCAGCCTTCAAATTTTTATTTTTGTTTTTTGAAATCAGACTGATTTGCATTGCATCTACCTTATTATTTCTTGTTAATGGAATCTTATCTAAGTAAGTATATTTTGAAGGAACGCTATATTGTGGTAACTTTTGCAATAAAAAATTATACAATTCATTCGCTTCAATAGGCTGCTTATTTAGTGTGGAGTAAAAAAGACTTACAGAATTTCCAAAATCATTTTTTTCTACCATAGCATAAGATTGAGCAATATTGGCATGCATTGCTACAGATCTTTCAATCTCATCCAATTCGACTCTATATCCTCTTATTTTTACCATCCTTGAATTTCTACTGATATAGTATAAATTCTTGTCGTCACCTATGTACCCTATATCTTCAGTATTAAGAAATAATTTACCGTCAATTGATATAAATTTATTTTCATTAAATTTTTCTTCCACATATCCGGATGACAAACTCTCTGATTTAATATAAATAAATCCTGGTGTCCCTATTGGAAGTATCTTATCATTATCATAGATCATGACCTCTGTATTGTATATTGGATGCCCTGCAGGAACTTCATTCTTCTTTTCCTGCAGCACTTCGTCAAAATCATAATATACTACAGAAGCTGCTTCTGTACATCCGTACCTATTTAAAATTTTAATATGAGGAATCTCTTTTTTCAAAATATTTACCAAATCAATAGAATATGGCTCACCACTTAATTCCAACACCTGCACGCATGTAAGAAATTTCAATTTATTATTTTCTATAAGAAGGGATACATATGAAGGAGTAAGAAATAATCTGGAGATTTTGTTTAACTGAATGAATTCACAGAACTCGTCTACGTTATTCAAAATCTGTGGTTTTAAGATATGTAGAACGGCTCCTTGGGTTAAGGGTTCAAAAAATTCTCTTAAAGAAGGTGCAAAAGAAAAAGAAGATTTTAAAATATAGTGATGATCTTCCTGTGTAGCAGGATAATTTTTTATAAGCCAGTCTAATCTGTTTAAATGATTTCTATTGTTAATTTTAACAAGCTTGGGTTCTCCTGTAGATCCAGAAGTATAATTTATCGTTACTAAGTCATTTTGCGAATACCCGCTTTCATTAATATCACAAGAAACACGTAGAATATCATTATTCACCTGCATTATCTTTACTTTGTCTCGTATGGAAATAAGCCTTTCATTATTTATATCATCTGTTATCAGCAATTCTGGCACTAACTGATTATATATTCTATCTATATTATTTGCAGAGAATGATTCATCGATATTTACAAAGTACATCCTGGATTTTAATATTCCTAAAATTACTGATGGAATAATTCTCGGATTTTTTATAAAAATAAAAACAGCACCCGTAACAGATTGTTCCTGGATTTTACAGAAAATAGCATTACTTTCTTCATTCAGATCCTTATAGGTAAAAGATTCATCATCATATCTGATCGCAATTTTATCAGAGGATTTTTTTGACTCCTCAACAAAACGATGCACCAATGAATCATGCTGATAATCCGCATTATACGTTTTTCCTGTAATGATCGAGTTTTGTGTGGTAATATTGAGTTCTAGAGTACTCAAACATTGAATAATATTATCAATACAATTATTGATAAAAAATTTATTATAAAAAGAATTATTATACTTCATTCTTATAATAAACTTTTCTTCTTCAAGTTGGCTGACTGTGACGGTAATCGGAAAATGAGAGGTTATAACATCTTCATTTATCATCTCAATCTTTAAATTTGCTTCTCCTATTTCCCCTTTCTTGTAATTTTGGAAAGTAAATAATACATCAAATAGTTTTGTTTGATTATGTAACGATGTTATTTCATTTAATGAAACATAAGAGAAATTCCTTGATTCTAAGATCTGTTTTTGTAAAGCCCTTATGCTTTCAAAAATATTTTCATACTGTTTCTTAAAGTCAAAAAATACAGGAATTGTATTGATACACGGTCCTATAATACCATCTACATTTTCAATCTCGGGACTGCGATAGTTCACGATATTTCCCCATGTAAATTTCGATTGATTTAATAGCTCAGACAGTACAAATCCTGTAATAAAATTCGTGGTTGAAGAAAGGGTAGTTTTATTCTGTTTAATTATATTCTGAATCTCTCCACTTATCTCGAAAAGAGAAACTTCTTCTTTATATGATGTATTTTCATATGGTGCAGGCTGAACCTCATTATGTACTGTTAAACCTGACAATAATTCCTTCCAATACTTGGTAGCTTTTGTTTTATCTTGTTTTAAAACATGTTTAACGTACTCATTGTAAGAAGTATGTGTATTAGGAATACCATTATTATTTACATAATAATCGAACAGTTCTTTTATTAAGTTCATCATTGATTGCCCATCCATAATAAGATGATGAGCTGTAATTGCGAAAATTTTTGATTTCCCTTCTAATTCAATAATAGAAAACTTAATCAAGGATGTATTATCAGAAAGTTTTAGTTTCTTAATTTCATTCAGGGTACTTCTTATGTCCTCAACATTATTATAAGTATTGAATACAAAAGCATCTTCACCAGATAATAGTTTACAAGCAAATTTCCCTTGTTCAATATCATAATAGTATGCTGTTTTTAAGATGTCAAACTTATCAATAAGTTTCCTACAGCTTTCACTCACCCTTTTTGTATCGATATCATCAATTTTAAATTCATATTGTACAATATAATCATTGGAATGATCAGAACTAAACATGGCATGCGCAATTAAGCCTTCCTGAAAGGGAGAGATTAAAATATTCTGTTCATTATCATTTTGATTTTCTTCAGTCAGTAACGTTTGGATATTTGTTTGAACTTCGTCTTTAAATAGAATCCAATTTTCATAACTCAAGCCTAGTTTTTTCATTGAGTTGATATTGATGAAAGCTTCATTTTTAGTATAGCCACACGTGATATCCAAAAGGACTCCCAATTTCTCCCAAACTTCATCAATATGTTTCTGATTGATATAGGATCCTAAAGAAACCCGGTCATCAAGCAATGGAAAACTATTTTTTCCTGATTTGGAAATTGATCCTAAAAAATTAAATGTAATTTTAGGATCAAAATTTAATAATTGTTTTACCTCATCAGATAGTACATTTTTGTATTTATCAAAAAAGAATCCACTATAAGGAACATTATCATTTGTACTAAAAACATTCTTCAGGGTTTGATGGAGGCTATTGGAAATTTGATATTTTACAGGAAATTTGGTAGTAAACCATCCAATAATCGTATCACAATTAAAATCATTCAATGTTTTTCTACCATGTCCTTCTTTTTCGATAACAATACTTGAAAAATTCAATAGTTTTCCAATAGAAGAAATAATACCTGCTACAATAATATCTTCAAGATTTTTACTCTTTTGTACTAAAGGGATGGTAATAGTAGCCTTTCTATTTTCAGTCGGCTCAAAAGCATATTCATTTTGATCATTCACCTGCTCTATCCAATATTCTATTTCATTGTTGTCGATATGATTAAGAACATATGAATTTACATTATCAAGCCAGTCTTTATATGATTGGAAATTTCTCAGCGGAGCATCAGAAAAATGATAATAGTGGGTAAAATCATTGATAAACACATTCCATGACACAGCATCTATAACCAAGTGTGGACATGCAAAAAATATAATACTTTTTCCTTCTGAAGCAAATATAGAACAGTATAAAATGGGACCATCAGAAACATCAATCATACGATCTGCTTCTTTCAGACAAAATTGTTCGGAATAATTTACATTATCATCAAGATATTGTTTGAATATATATAAATCATCAGCAGCTGAGCTTTTTTCATAATGTTGAGTCCAATATATTTTCTTAGAAAATCTAAGTCTAAAAGAAGAATGTTTAGTCACGATTTTTCTTAAAGCATTTAATACTTTATCAACCTGATAATTTTCCTCTAATATAAATGAGCTGTACATTAAAAAGTTTACATTTTCAGGAGCATTATTAAAAAACCATTTTTGAATAGGCGCAAGTAAAAAGCTTTTATCATATATTCCAGAAACTTCTTGATTCATCTCTTCAGAACTTCCTTTGTAATTATCTACAAAAGGATGATCCATAAACTGATCATAGGTAACAGAATGACCAATATTATTCAATCTCCCAATAAGGTTTAACAAGGCTAATGAATCTCCTCCATTTTCAAAAAAATTCTTAGAGACATCGATAGATTCAGGAGACACCTCTAAAACCTCGCCCCAAATATTCAAAATTTCATTATGTAAATCCGGAGTCTCCGGAAGCTCTTTTTCGCCAATAATTTGGATATATGGATGATCCATAAATTGATCATAGGTAACAGAATGACCAATATTATTCAACCTTCCAATAAGGTTTAACAAGGCTAATGAATCTCCTCCATTTTCAAAAAAATTCTTAGAGACATCAATAGATTCAGGAGATACCTCTAAAACCTCACTCCAAATATTCAAAATTTCATCATTTACATGAAATTCATTCGAATAGATTTCTTCTTTGGCTGGTTTATCTATGATATTAAGGTGATAGCTCTTAAGAAAATTATAATCAGATTTTCCATTTTGGGTCAAAGGAATTTCTTTAATGAAATAGAAAAAATGTGGAATCATATAGCCCGGTAATTTGCTTATAAGAAAATTTCTTATAATGGTGTCATTTACCTCCTTTGCACCTGTAAAATATGAAACGATTTTATCATTAATAAAGATTGTTTCTGCATTTTCTATAGTAGCCAGTGTTTTTAAATAATGGGTAATTTCATTAAGTTCTACTCTATTCCCATTGATTTTTACCTGGTCATCTTTCCTACCCATATATTCTATATTCCCATCCGGCATCCATTGGGCTATATCTCCGGTGTCATACATTTTCGATGCTAAGCTGTAAGGATTTTTGACAAAGCGATCTGTATCATCAACTTTGTTAATATATCCCTCTGAAATCCCTGCTCCGGAAATATAAATTATCCCCGGTTTATCTGTAACAGGAGCTCCATCATTGTCCAATATGAAAATATGTATTCCCTTTATAGGTTTTCCTATAGGGATATTTTTATAATACCTTCGTTCGATCTTATATACGCAAGCAAAAGTTGTTGATTCCGTAGGACCATACCCATTATAAATGGTTATTTGGGCATTATATTTATAGAGTTTATCTATATGAGTCGGTGAAACAACTGAGCCTCCCGTAATAATATGTTTAACATCATCAAATAATGATAAATCATTATCAATCAACCTGCTAAACAATGAAGAAGTAATCCATGCACTATTAACGGCATGATTACTTATTGTTTTTTTCAATTTTGGGGTATCAAGAAGGGTACCTTTGTCACAGACTACTAAAGTTCCTCCATTTAACAGGGTTCCAAAAAATTCAAATAAAGTTGCATCAAAACTTACATTTCCCGTACTGAGCATGATTGTTTCCTGTGATAATGGAAAGTACTCACATTGATAAACCAGATTGATAATACTGGATTGTTTTATTTTTACTCCTTTAGGTATTCCTGTGGTTCCAGAAGTAAATAAAATACATGCCGTATCTTCATCCATCTTTTTATCATTTGATGTAAAAACAGATGCATTGCCGGTATAGTTATTTTTCTCATTGAAAAATTCCTCCATCAATGATTCAGTAATCATCAATTCTGAATTACATATACTATTTAATAAATCAAGTCTTCCTTCTGGGGATTCAGAATCCACAGGAATATAGACTGCATTTAATTTTAAGACTCCCAAAATGGCTATGATCAGATGATCATTTTTAGGAAGGTTCAATATAATATTTTTTTTTGCCCCTATCCTATATTTAGTAAAAAGAAAGGTTGCAAATAAAGAGCTCACCTGCTCTAATTCCTGATAGGAAATCTTTTTATTATCATATATTATCGCTATTCTTTCAGAAGCTTTATGCGCTTGTTCTTTGAACAGGTCAATTATCGTATTATTAGTTAGCATGATATTATTTTTATTTTTCTAAGTATTAGATCTTGATTCCGTTTGTAATACATATTCATAAAACTTATTGATAAGATTTTCCAGATTTATGGTACTCATGAAATTTGAATTGTATTCCACATGGAGTGTGAGACTTATTGCATGTTCATCATATAAAAACTCAAAAACTAAATCATTTTTAAGCTGAACATTCTGAATTACTTCACTTTTGACTGCCTCAAATCTATGATCAATGGTATTTTCAGCTATTTCATTTAACAAAATAATTGACATATTGAACAATCCGGGAGGGATACTGATCCCGGACATAATAGACGAAAATGGATATAATTTGTGGTCATTATATTCAAATATTTCATTTCTAATATCTATTATCAGGTCTTCTATTTGATGTTTACTACAATCGATCCCTAAAGGTAGTTGGTTTATATAGTATCCTACCTGATCATGATGAGATAAAATTTCTCTTGTAGAAAAAGGAACGGTAAAGATGGAATAAGAGTTGTTGAAAACATCTTTAATGGAATAAGATAGAGAAGCTATGATTCTGGGAAATAAATTCCGTTGTATTGAAGTGTTTAATTTAAACGAAAAATATCTGCTTTCAGAAATTGGAGTTCCATTTTTGGATCGTATATTAAATGAATGACGTGCATTCTTTTTGATATCCAACATTTTTGCTATCCAAAAATCTTTAGACTTATTAATTCCGTCTTTTTCATTCTGAAGATAAGTTAGATAATCTGTAAAATGCTCAGTAAGGGCCTCATCTTCCGGGACTCCATTCATAAAATTCAGAAAGTTTTTTTGGATGATGGCCATACTTTTATCATCCCCTACTATATGATGAAGCACTAAACAAAGAAAGGTTTCATTTTTATTCTTAAAGACGCCTAATTTCACTAAATTTTCTTCTAACTCAAAAGGGGTATAAACGTAATCCGTTACCAAAGAGTAATCGATATCGTTAAAGACATCAATTGATCTAAAATCGTTATCTACTATAAAAAAATATTTTCCATTCTTGTTTAAGAGCTTCATCCTTAAGGCTTCATGCCTGCTTACTATACAGTTGAAAATATCCTTTATTTTTTCAAGATCACAAAGGGATTCATCAACTTTGAAAATACGACTCATATTATAGCTTGAAGATTCTCCCTGCAAACATTTAAAAAGAATATTTCTTTGTGCCGGAGATAGCGGTATGTCATTTAGATTTTTTTTTCTTCTGGAGAGGAAATCTAAAAGTCCTATTTTATTTTCTTTGATCAATGCCAAGTATTCTTTGATATTTTCTGTATTTTCCTCGAAAAAAACTTCAAGATTATCCTCAACAACCTGTACTCCAATATTTAAGGTTGTTAGTTCATTATAAAGATCCCTAATATTTTGCATACTTATTTAGAATATAATATTTCTTTTTCTCCATACAGACGTTCTGATATCATTCCTTTTTGGCTGCATATTCCAATCAATCTGTTAGACTCAACAATCGGATTAGAGACTTCCGTATATTTTATACTGCTGATAAATTCACACCACGGTTCCATTCCCATAGCATATACATATACTTCTTTTGGATTAAAAATATTAATCAATGACATTCCTTTTTCGCAATCTGAACCGGAGAGCCTGCGTTGTTGATCATACTCCCTTTCTAATTTCTTAAACATCAAGGGGCCGTATAACCAGGAAGAGGGAGCCCCATCACACTCCATTCCCAAGAATATAACATCAACATCTCCTACTGCTTTATGTAAATGTTCATAAACACTACTATCTATTATTCTTGAATCAGCCACAAATAATAGTTTGAAGCTTCCGATCTGTACGAAGTGACACAGTTTCGATGCTATATCCAGATCAGAATGTTCCCCCATAAACGGCAAGCCAATGATCTTACAGTCATTTTGATTGATTTCCTCAAGCTCATCAAGCTCATATACATTATTAAATCCAATATGATTAAACATCAGTTTTAAATTTGGGTCTAAATATGAATTACGATTGGATTTAGGAACTATAATATTTTTAATTTTATGCCTTAACGGAAGCAAGGTTTCTAAAAGAATATGATCCTGATGATTGTGTGTGATAAGAACGTAATCAATAGTATCGGGAAGATCATAATCAGAGAAATGATCTACTTCAGACATATACCCAAAATAACTAATCAGAGGATCTACCAAGATGCTGATGTCATCAGTCTCTATTAAAATGCACGCATGTCCAAAATATCTCATTCTTATCCTGTCTCCCGAATAATTTTGATATTTATTAGGATTTTCGTTTGAGAACAAACTTTCAAATAATGCTTTCCGCTCCCCTGTTAAACCAAGTTCATGAATGATCGGTTCAATATCTATAGAATTTCTTTTTGAATAAGATATTGTATCTATGATGGAAGAGCTGAATGGAATATCAAGAAAAAGTACATTTTCACTATTAATTCTGGGGGTGCTTAAGACAAACGGTCTGGAATCATTATTAGTTTCCCATAATGCAATACTTTGAGTAGACTCATCAAAATATTCCTGATAAAGTAATCGCTCATAAATTTTAAAGCTTGGATTATTATTTACATCATACACTAATTCTACAAATCCTTTTAAGGACTTAGGAATAAATTCATATAAGGATTCCAATTTTTGGCCCTTTGCATTATTTTTCAATAAATCGTTAAGATCCGTGAAAGCATGATATAGCTCAATCAGCTTATTTTGTTTTATCAGTGTTTCTTCAATTAAGTTTTTAATTTCAGTGGTTCTGTCATTATTATAATCTATAAAAGGGCCTCCTAACATTTTAGGATTTTTTACGGCTTCCTGATGAAGCTTGGCCGACTTAATATAAGAGTTCATAATTCTTATATGTCTGCCAACAATATTTCTACTTAAGGTTGCCGGAGATATTAAGTGCGACCAGGCATACCACCTCATTACTAATGGTTCTATTACAACATTAGGCTTTAAATACATATCGGATTTTTTATTTGGTATTACTCTATACAAAGCATTAGAATGCCCTGTCTGTTTGTAAAAACAGAATATTTATTTATTTTTTACTTGTAAGGATTAGGTCTTTAGTCTATCAGAAGTATAAAAATTAATGAAAGTGCTTTCGCATCAGTCATTTTATATAACCACCTTTTGATAATTTTTTTTGTCCTGTCGGGATAGTGCATGGGCCAAATCTTTGATTACTAAATTCTCCAGTATGATACTCTGAGAAATCGTCAGATTAAATTTTTCATTAATTTTTTTCCTCAAAACCATTGCTCTCAGAGAATCCCCTCCCAACTCAAAAAAATTGTCATCTATACCAATCTTATCCATACCCAAAATTTCTCTTACCATTTCACACAGTTCAACTTCAACATCAGAGCTTGGAATGACATAGGGGTTGGAAATTAGGGATTCACGGCTCTTGTTAACTTTTCCAGTATCTTTAAGTTTAAATAAACTATTGATTTTATTGTTAATATTATCCGGAGAAATAATAACATGTAAGTATTTTTTTTGAGCCAAGACACATTCTAAAACAGGTAGAATATCGTCCCCAGCCAATATATTGATATTGAGATCATCATTCTTATCTAATGTATCTGCTAATCCTACATTTTTAATCCTCGGCCATTGTAATGTATATATTGGAAATTTAAATTGGCTTTGAACATTAATATCTGCCATACTATTCAAAAAATTGTTATCGGCTATATACAAGGATTGCCCTATTACCGGTATTGTTGTTGCCCGTGAAGAAAAATTGGCAAACAAATTCAGCTTTCTATCCTTAAAATAGGATAATAAATTTTGTGTTCCTTTAATCTTAGGTGAATTTTCCAGTAAATTTTCTTTATTGTTCAACCCATCAATAAACTCAAATTTAACTTGTGCTGCAGTATGAAGAACAGCTGTAATTTTCCCAAAGTCTTTTTCTGCAATATCTAAGTTATTTTCAAAAGATCCCTGGTTACGTATATCAGCTTTAATATTATAAATATGATCATTGATTTTTCCACTTTTCTCATGGCTTCTTCCTATTGATATAAATTTTGCTCCATATTTTTTCTGGATATCATGAATCATAATCTGAGCCATTCCTCCGGTTCCTCCAGTTATGAGAATAACATCTTCTTGGTTGAAAGGAGATATACTTTCTTCTATTTCAATCTCTTTGTATGTTCTGCATAATACCTGACCTTTATTGATGATCAATGCAAAATCATTCGAATTTTCATTATTATTGAAGATATCAAATAAACAATCAATCGACTGAGCATCTAAAGTTTTTATATCAACCATTTTCGTTTCAAAAGATTCATATTCAAGCATAGAGCACATTAGAGGGCCTACAATTTGAGATTTTGATATATCTAAAATAGTATTAGCAATATTATTTTCCCAAGAGAACAAATGATTACAAACCCATGTTATATTAGCTTTTGAAAAAATAGAATTAATATTTCTTACAACATAGGTTGTTGTAAAAAATCTCCTAGAATATGCCTGATCAATATTTTCTTTTTCTCCTATAAAGTCATAATCTAAAAACGAAATTATTTTCTTAAAAATAAAATTAGAATCTTTAACATACCTTAATGCCTCTATAACATCCGTCTCTATGCTAAAATTTGTTTCAAGTTCATTCTCACTTACTACTTTAAATTCCTCACTTTGCTTAATTTTTATGACATTATATTTTTTAAATTTATCCTTAAACAGAGACTCGTCATAATCACTTGGTAACAATAACAAAACATTAGGATAAGTCATTGAACGACTCTGCTTGGTTTCATAGAGTTCCCATATTGGGTGATAAAAAATATCACTTTTCATCATCCCTTTTTGAGAAGTAAGACCGAAATTATCAATTATAACTTCGGAAAGGAGTTTTGTTTTTGCAAAATTATAGTGCGGTGGTATTTCAATATATTTTATTTTTTCTAAATAGAGTTTCTCCCATAGAATATCTATTCCATATTCCCAAATCTTACCTAAATTCTGATAAAAAAACAGTTCATCTCCAATATCTATTTTTTTATGTCTTACAATATTTACAGTATTTTTTAAAGAATACTCTTCTTCCAGTAAATTTTTTATAAAATTTCCGGGCCCGCAATCTATAAATAGACAATCTTGAAAAGTATTTACTATTGTTTCTATCCCTTTATCAAACAATACAGGATGAATTAAATGATCTGACCAGTGTTGCTTAGTGATCTGGCTTTTGTGGCTTATCAATTGTCCTGATGTATTGGAGATAAACGGAATGTTAATATCCTTATACACAATATCATCACTGTATTTCTCAAAATCTCTCCTGATGACTTCTAATAATGGAGAATGATTCGGTTGTGTCGAAGTAAGAACTTTATAATCAATGTCTTTTTCGACAAGCAATTGTATGAACTCATCAATATTCTCTGACGTACCTGAATATACTTTACCATTCGGACTATTGACAACGGACAGAAATACCCCTTGAGATTCTACTTCTTTTAACACATCCACAGGAAAGGAAACATAAACCATTTTTCCTTCCGGTCCACTGGAGAGACAATTTGCTCTTTGTGCAATGATTTGGATGGTTTGCTCCAAATCCATAGCTCCGGAAATACAGCTTGCCGTATATTCTCCCAGACTATGTCCAATAAGGGCATTGGGTTTTACTCCCAACTCCATCAAATAAGTAGCTAATGAATATTGAACAATGAACAGTGCTAGATGCAATTTAACAACATCCGTTTTAATAGCATTTGATCCTTCACCAAATAAAAAATTTTTAAGATCAATATTCAATTTTTCTTGAATCAGACCTAAATTTACATCAAGAATTCTCTTATAAAGTTTAGATTTTTGATATAATTGTTGAGTTGCATTACCATAAAGAACTCCATTTCCCGGAAAAGCAAATATTACATTTTTTAAGGTTGGTTTAGGTGAAAAATTCAAAGGAAATTCTGTATTAGAATCCAATGAGAATCTTACTTTATGATGAATTTTTCTTATCTGTGAAGAAAGTGCCAATTCATTGAAGTCATAATGATCTTTTTTAGAATAAAACTTTTTAATATTTTCTTTTAGTGCCTCTTCGTTTTTTGCACTTAGTAAAATAATGTTTCCTGTTTCATTATTTTTTGCTTTTGTTTCGGGAAGCTCTTCTAGTATACAGTGAGCATTATTACCTCCTATACCAAATGAACTAACAGCTACTCTGATCGGGCTTTCGTAGGCTTTAATAGGTGTCAAATAGGTATTAACATAGAAAGGAGTACTTTGAAAATCAATACTTGTATTAGGTGAGTCGTAATTAATACTGGCGGGGATTTTTTTATTTTTTAAAATCATCACCCCTTTTATTAGTCCTATGATTCCAGCCGCTGTATTAAGATGTCCTATATTGCTTTTAATAGATCCTATAGGAATTTTAACATCTGCAGGAGTTTTATATGTTTGCTTAAGAGCTTCTATCTCAATCGGATCTCCAAGCTGAGTCCCGGTCCCATGACATTCTATATAGTTAACGCTTTCAGGTTTTACCTTACTTAATAGAAATGCTCTTTTAATGGTTTGGACTTGTCCCTGTATACTTGGTGCTGTGAAAGCAACTCTTTTATCTCCATCATTTCCTATTCCTATTCCTTTAATAATACCATGGATATGATCTCCATCTTCAATGGCATCTTTTAACCTTTTTAACACTACAATCCCAATGCCTTCTCCCCAAATTGTTCCTGTTGAAGAATTATCAAAAGGTCTGCAATGCCCATCGTCGGAATTAATATGACCATCTGTATACTGATAAGCTTTATGAGGTTCACTGCTTACATATACTCCACCGGCAAGACATACTTTTGTTTCTCCAAGCAAGAGGCTTTTACAAGCTGAATCTACAGCTATAAGGGAACTGGAACATGCTGTATTAATTGCAACAGAAGGTCCTGATAGACCTAATTTATAAGAAATTAAAGCCGGAATATGATAATAACTTGAAAAATTCTGAAACACAAAATCTTCTATTGGAAATTTATCCTTATTCTGAAGGGTAAAAATCTTCCAATTATAATCTTCAGACATCCCCAGAAAAAGACCTGTAGATCTTCTTAATTCTACTAAAGATATTCCCGAATCTTCAATCGCATTCCAAATTACTTCATGTATATGTCTGCTCTGAGGTGAAAGAAGTAAAGCTTCCTTTTCTGTATAACCAAAGAAATTATAATCAAAAAGCTCTTTATCCTTTATATCATTTTTAATAGCAATATAATGATCCTTTATATGATATCTTTTTTTCTCCTTATCATTTAAAAAACTTACAGATTCCTCTCCATTAGAGAGGCCTTCCCACAGTTCATTATAATTATTTCCCAGAGGTGTTTTACATGCCATCCCTATAATGGCTATTTCTAACCCTGTATACGTTCTATTTTCCATTCAAAAAATCTATTACTTGATTATTGATTTCATTACTTTGGTCTTGTGTCCCTTTATCATCCATATCAGTATGTCGGATATTTTTGAAATAGATAATTTTGATACCGTATTTAGCTTGTTCCTCAGGTGTAGGAATTACTCCTGGATCGGCAGGATAATCATATCCTCTAAGCGATAAGATTCTAGGTTTGGCAATTCTTGGAATAGGAACTCTTCTATGGTCCAGAGATATCACATTTTTAATTAGATCGGCATGATCTCTAACAAATAATATGGCCATATCCCCACCATTGGAATGCCCCATTAAGGTGATGTCGTTCCAATTAAGATTTGGATATTTATTTTTACATTCTTCTATAACATAGCCTATATTCGCTTCTCCTTTTTGCCAATTAGGCATTCGTGTTTTATATAAATCACCTTCCATAGAAAGAAGGTCATCCGTAGGAAGTTCATGCTGAATAGAGATAACGAAGTATCCATTGTTTGCCATAAACTTACAAATCTTAGAATATATTTTATAGTCGCCTCCTTTATTAAAACCATATCCATGATTAAATATTACAATCTTCTTACCCTGATCCGTTTGGTTGTTATCATAAATAGTGATGGGAACAGAACGATTTCTGCTATTATCAAATAGTGCAACATCCTGCTCTTTTAAAGTAGCAGCACTGACCCTTTGTGTAACTTCTTTTTTTGTTGTGGAACAACTTTGTAATAATACAACTACCTGAATACCAAAAATTAAATAAAGAAATTTATTTTTCATAACTATATAATATTTTTCGTGATTGAAGATTTAATTTTCTTACACTGTCTAAAATCCTGTCTACGTTTGTATGATGAATAATATTGTATATAATATCTGATATAATATCCATTTCATCCATACAAAACCCTAATCTTGTTACCTCCTGAAGTCCGATTCTTAAGTAATTTTCATTAAAAATGCGTCTCATATTAATGCTAATACTATTTTGATAGAAAACTTTTGCAATCTTCTCAACATCAAACCTATCGGGTATTCTGATATACAATTGATTCGTAACCAGCTCTCTTTTGTTTTCAGGTTCTAATATATAAAATCCTTTCTTAATAAGTGAGTGGTAAAGGTATTGTGTATTATCGATAATCTTCTTCACATAACTTTCGGAAAATTCATCCATTTCTATAATCGCCAAATGCAATGCAATGGTATGATGGGTATGTTGGCTGGAAACCAAGCTTTTTCCTACTTCATCTTTAACAAGATTTCCCAATTGGCTATTTGAAAAATGTATAATCCCTTTTTGAGGACCCGGAAATGTTTTGTGGGTATTGGCCTGAATGATATCGCAGCCTTCGTATATGGGCTTCATAAATTCCTGTGCGAATATAAGTCCAAACGGGTGTGATGCATCGTACACCAGAATTGTTTCTTCCCCCAATAATTGTCTTAATAATGAAAAATCTACAGGTTGGCACGCAAGACTGTCATCAATATAAAACATTTTGATGGTATACTTATCCTTTATCTCTCGTATAAAATCATAATCAATTGCAAGCGTCTCTCTTTTTAACGGAACCTTTATAGATTTTCGTCCTGTCTTTTCAATAATATTCTGAGTGGCAAAATGTCCCCCTTTTTCAGGATCAATTGTTAGTATATAATCTCCAACATCAGTAGCTGACAATATGGTACACATCATAGCATGTACTCCTGAAAGGGGTCTGAATTCTGTAGCCACACCTCCTAATCTTTTGTTAAGAATTTTTGATGAGATTTCCTCCAGCTTATTTACCAAACCTATTCCCCTATATATATTACCTTTTGAGAAAGTAATATTATCAGTATTGAAGTTTTCTATTCTTCCTAAATGATATCTAAAAGAGAAATTACTGTTTAAAGCCTTAGCAGCAAAATCTGAAAGAATATTTTCATTTGCTGTCAAATGCAGAATATCCGATAGCTCTCTGGCTTCTTCCTCTAATAAGGAAAGATAATGGTTACTCGTCATAATCATTGTGATCTAAATTGTAAATATTTAATGTAGTTTCTAAAATACTTAAGTTCTCTTCCTGTTCCTGATCAGTAGTAGTAACCGTGGTAGAGAGGAACTCTGCAAGTGTGGAAATATTTGGATATTCAAATACTATTACCGGTGAAATATTTTTATCCGGATAGTTGATTTTTAATTTGTTTGATAATTCAATTGCCCTTACCGAAGTTCCTCCAATATCAAAGAAATTATCGTGAATTCCTATCTGATCTATTTTTAAAATGTCTTTCCATATATTCTCAAGTTCTTTTTCCAGTACATTTCCTGCAGGTGTAAACTCTTTTTTGAATAAATCATTTTCTTGTATATCAGGTAAGTCCTTAAAACTTATTTTTCCAGTATTGGTTAATGGAATATGATCAAGAATTACAATAGATTTAGGAACCATATAAGCAGGTAAAGACGATTTTAATATTTCAAGTATCGCTTCTCTGCTTATACTATTGCCAGCCTTAAAACAAATATAACTAGCAATTAAATCACTGTCTCTAAAGGTTTTAAATACAGTAACACTTACTGCTACTTCTTCGATTTGTTCTATGACAAAATTAATTTCGTTCAATTCTATTCTTATGCCATTAAGCTTGATTTGATTATCCAATCGCCCAATAAATTCTATATCGCCGCTTGGAAGTAATTTTCCCCAATCTCCGGAATAGTAGTATCTAAGATTCGGATCTGAATTTTGAAAATCTGCCTTGGTCTTAAATTTCTGATTTGTTAATGTTTCATCCTGATAGTACCCTAAAGCCAAATAATCACTCCCATAAACAATTTCTCCTTCTTCATATATACGTGCCGGTTTGTTACTGGATTTAACAAGGTATACCTTTGTCCGATCAACAGATTTTCCAATAGGCACATGATAACCTACTATACTTTGATCATCTAAAAATTTTTGACAGACAATAGTAGATTCCGTAGGTCCATACCCATTGATAAAAATAGCGTCCTTTCCGAACTTGTTTTTAAATCCTAAGAAGTCTCTTTTAAATACCGCTTCTCCACCGAGCACTATTAATCTAATTGATGAGAGCCTATATTGGATTGTCTTTATTAAAGACCTGAATAATGTCGGAACAGAATGATAGATCGTAATTTCGTGATGATCAATCCATCGGGCCAAATCATTTATTCCTTTAATATTAACATTAAAAGGGTACAATGTTGCGCCATTCAACAATCCTCCAAAAATATCCATTACGGCAGAATCAAAATTATAAAATGGTATCAGGCTTAGATGATCCTCCGGAGCTATATGTAACTGCCTTGTATATATATTGATAAAATGTAATACATTTTTATGAGATTGCATCACCCCTTTAGGCTTTCCGGTAGAACCAGAAGTATATAAAATATAAGCCAAAGAATCAGCGGATGGAATTTCTTCTAAAGATTGCATTGTACCTTGAGAATCCTGATTAATTATTCTTTCAATATTGACTGAAACAAGAGAAGGATCAATCAAAAATTTGTTTGCAAATTCTTCTGTTTGATTATCACACAATATAAGATCCGTATTGATTTCCGCTATAATTTCTCTTGTCCTGAGCGTATGAAGACTTATATCTAATGGTATATAAGCTTTACCTGCTTTTAAGGTAGAAAGAATTCCCAGAACTGATTGATATCCGTGAGATAACAGAATTAATACTTTGTTATTTCTACTGTGTTTTATTATTTCGTTTGAAATAATAGTAGATGTTTCATTAAGTTCTCTGTAAGTCATTTTTTGATTATCATCTACAACAGCATATTTATCAGGATAAGTTTCACATATATAATCAAATCGATCAATTATTGAATCGTATTCTAGCTCCCAATCTACGTAATCATTTTTAGGGGTAATCGGATCCGAAAGTAGGAACTGATCAAAGATTTCTATTTCCTCAATTGTTTTTTCAGAGTGATGAATTACTTCATCAATGATATGCCCAAGCCCCTTTAACCAAAAAAAGACTTCTTTACTGTTGAATAGATCTTTATTAAAAACGCTACTCACGAGAACTCCTCCGGAGGTAGTTTCTACAAAAAATTCTAAATCAAATTTTGAAGCTGTTAAATGGTCTTTTTCATCATCACAGCCAGGCTCATATTCAAAATTATCTTTGATAAAATCTAAGATATTAATAACGACTGGAGTTAAAGGAAGAGTATGGACTGTATTATTAATTTTTAATAAATCACATATCTCGTGAACTGAGATATCAGCATGATTTAAAGCCTCAATAGAAGTACTATGAACCTGATCCAAAAGTTTTTCAAAAGAAGCATGCTGATTCAGCAAATCATTGTGAAATATAATATTTGTAAAAAGTCCTATTATATTCGAAAAAGCAGGATCATTCCTATTGGCAACAGGTATCGCTACCGTAATGTTATTAGTATTAGAAATTCTACCTAATAAAATTTTGAAACATGAGATAAAGAATGTTGACAATGTAACTCCACGTTGTTTTATAATTTTTTTTATCTCATTATAGGATCTATTATCAATTTGAAAATCAGTATAATTTGACGTATAGGCTACTTCATGGTCTATGGATTTTTCAGGATTAGAAATATGTAAATAATCAGGTACGTCTTTAAGCTTGTTTTTCCAGTACTCTAATAGAATGTCTTTGTTTTGGTGTTTCAGATAATTAACATAGTCAATATATTCATAATTAGTTCCGGGAAGTGTATTGTTTTTATTTTTATAAATAGTTAGAAGTTCATTTCTAAATAGATTAACAGACCAACCGTCAAAAATTAGATGATGTATTTTCAAAACAACTTTGAACCTATCTTGTTTAGGAATTACATAAATTTTAAAAAGTGGATATTCATCTAAACTAAAATCATTTTCTAAATTTTGAGCAACAAGATCTTCTTCTGAAATAATGTTAATATCATATTTATCATAGTCATTTGTTATGATTTTCTGTAAAGGTAAATTATCATGTGTAATGAAAACAGTTCTTAAAGACAGATGTCTCTGTACTATCTTATCTATAGATTTCTTTAATAAATTAATATCCAATAATTCGTCTACAGTCAACTGCGTGACAATTATATTGGAAGTATTATTTTTCACTTCTGATATCCACATGTTCATTTGCTGCGGTGATAATTTGTAAGGCTCCGAAATCTCCTCAAATCTCTCTATTTCTTTTTTCTCCATAATCAGAGAATAGGCAATATGCTGTATATGAGGATTTTTAAACAGAACAGAAAGTTCCACGCTCATTTTGTGACGGGAATTTAGGATTGAAATAAACTGCATTGCTTTTATACTATTCCCTCCTAATTCAAAGAAACTATCTGTAATTCCTACTTTTTCAATACCTAAAACTTCCTGCCATATCTTTACTAGCTTTTTCTCTGTTTCATTTTTCGGAGCTACATATTCCTTTCTTACCATATCGTCTTCTTTTACATCCGGTAGAGCTCTACGATTTATCTTTCCGTTTGGAGTAAGAGGTACTGAATCTATTTCAATAAAAAAACCAGGAACCATATATTCAGGAACTTTAGATTGCATATAGTCCCTTAATTCTGATTTATCCAGTTTCTCAGTGGGGTCTTTCTTTACATAGAATGCTATTAATATATTATCCCCGTTAATTTCTTTAGTATCAACGATAGTCTGACTTATAGAGTTATGCTTAGTAAGAACGGTCTCCACCTCATTTGTTTCGATACGATATCCCCTTACTTTCACCTGGAAATCTTTCCTCCCAAGAAACTCTATGTTCCCATCCGGAAGCCATCTGGCAATATCTCCTGTATCATACATTTTACTACCAGGAATGAAAGGATTAGCAATGAACTTCTCTTCCGTTAGCTCTTTTTTATTAATATATCCTTTCGCCAGTCCGGCTCCTGAAAGATATAATCTGCCATATTCACCTATTGAGCATAACACCTTATTTGTGTTTAATATATAAACGTATATATTAGCTATTGGTTTACCAATAGGTGGAATATAGTTTTTAACTGTTTTTTCATCAATCACATAAGTAGTAACGACATGGGTTTCCGCAGGTCCATAATGATTATGAATCTTTATAGGTTTCTCTTTAATACTTTCAAAAATGGCATTATTAAGAATTAGTTTCTCTCCGGCTACTATAATATGCTTAACGTTTTCTCCTACGCATTCTAAAAATGAATCATCTTCTATTAGAACTTTAAAGTATGCGGTCGGGAAGAATAAGACGTCTAATTTATTTTTTGAAATAAAATAAGTAAGTGCCTGAATATCCTTCTTAATTGTATCTGATACAGGGAATAGCGTAGCTCCTGTTAATAAAGTACTGAAGATCTCTTGAAAAGATACATCAAAACTTGGATTAGACAAGAAGGTAACTTTATTATATGGGGCAATAGTCTTTATGTGATATTTAATCAAATTCAGAATGTTTTCCTGTTGCATCATCACTCCTTTAGGCTCTCCTGTAGTTCCTGAGGTATAAATCACATATGCCAAACTATCTGGTCTGCTGATAATCGGAAGGTTCTCTTTTTTGTATTGGTTTTTCTGTTTTTTTAATTCCTCATG